>QHNH01000020.1:0-67960 GCA_003218375.1 Verrucomicrobiota bacterium
GAGCTGGAAAACCTGGGAGCGCGAGACGAGGGCGCTGTTGACGTAGAAGAACGGGTTATAGGTGGTGGCGCCGATTAGCCGCAGGTTCCCGCTCTCGACGTCGGGCAGGAGGATGTCCTGCTGCGCTTTGTTGAAGTGGTGGATCTCGTCGACAAACAGGATCGTTTTCTTGCCGGAGTTGCGAAGACGATTCGCGGCGGACGCGACGACCTTGCGCATTTCGGCGACGTTGCTCTCGACGCCGCTGAGCCGTTCGAATTTGGCCTGGGTAATATCGGCTATGACATGAGCGAGCGTGGTTTTGCCGGTGCCGGGTGGGCCGGAGAGGATGACGGAAGGCAGGCGATCGGCTTCGATGGCGCGGCGCAATAATTTGCCGGGCCCGAGGATGTGTTCCTGTCCGACGAATTCATCGAGCGTCCGCGGCCGCATCCGGGCGGCGAGGGGAGCGGATTTGTTTATCCGCTCCTCCGTCGGTTCGTCGGTGCTCTGAAACAGGTCCTGCACAAATCAAAAAATACGAAGCGCGCACTGCAGCGCACCTGCATTCTTTTAGACAGGATTAACAGGATTTACGGGATTGAGGGGGATTGTTGGCAGGCGAAAATTCGAAATCCTGTTCATCCTGTAAATCCTGTCTACATTCCTCACCTCATGGCGAAAATTATTAGCGTCCTGTTTTTCTTAGTGGTGGTGACGGCGAACGCGGAATCGCGGCTGCCGTTTTCGACGGTCTTCAAGGGCCGCGACAGGTTCGACAACCTGGCGAGCAAGGCGAAGGCGGAGAACTGGAAAGCGCTGCCGATAGGGGAACGGACGGCGGCGGTGGGACGCGCGCTGGTGGGCACGCGCTACAAATCGTTTACGCTCGAGATCGATAACCGGATCGAAGCGCCCTCGGTGAATTTCACCGGGATGGATTGCTGGACGTTTTACGAAATCGCGCTCGCCTTCGCGCGGATGCTGAATGAGCCGGAGGAGAATTGGACGCCGGAGCAACTGCTGCATTACATCGAGCTGGATCGGTATCGCAGCGGGCATTGCACGGGCGAATATCTTTCCCGGCTCCATTATCTCGAAGATTGGCTGGCGGATAACGATCGGCGCGGGCTGGTCGAAGACCTTACGCGCAGCCTGGGCGGGAGCAGCGTGTCGCATTCAGCGCGGGAAATGACGGTCGGTTGGAAGCATTACCGCTACTTGAAAGCGAACCGAAGTCTGCTGGGGCCGCTAGCGCAAATGGAAGCGCGAGTCTCGAGCCGGCCGCTCTATCAGATTCCGAAAAGCCAGGTGGCATCGATCGAAGGAAAGCTCAGGAGCGGCGATATCATCGGGATCATTTCGCGCGACAGAGGCGGTCTGTATTCCACGTCGCACGTCGGGTTAGCGCTCCGCGTCGCGGACGGCTCGTTGCATTTCATGCATGCGTCGTCGCCGCGGAACTACGGCAAGGTCGTTATCGATTCGACGCTCTCGAGTTACCTAGCGCGTTACCGGACGGATTCCGGGATTCTGGTGGCGCGGCCGGTGCGGTGATTGAAGGTTGAGGGGTTGAGAAGTTGAGGGGTTGAGAGGAGCAGAGATTCGTTAGGCGGCGGTCTGGAGGTCGATCACGAACTTGGTGCCTTTGCCGGGGCCGTCGCTGAAGGCGCGGATAGAGCCGCGGTGCATCTCGACGATGGCCTTGCTAATGGCGAGCCCAAGGCCGAGGCCTTCCCTGCGAGTGCCGCTCTGCTCGAAGGCGTCGAAGATTTTCTCGAGATGCTGCGGCTCGATGCCGATGCCGGTGTCGCTGATCTCGATCCATAAAGCGTGGGGTTGCGGATTAGAGGTGCGAACCGTAACGGCGCCCTGGCCGGGCGTGAATTTCGAAGCGTTGTTCAAGAGGTTCCAAAAGACCTGCTGCAAACGTGATTCGTCCGCGAGCACGATGGGATTGGAAGCGTTCAACTCCATGGAGAGCTTCAGTTGCCGCGATGAGATTTCGTCCCGGACAATCTCCATGGCGTGCCCGAGCAAATCGTGGGCATCGGATTTGCGGAGGTGGAGCTGGAGTTTGCCGCGCGCGATCCGGGTGAGGTCGAGGAGATCGTCGATGAGGCGCGCCTCGAGCTCGACGTTGCGGCAGATCATTTGCAGGCCCTCGTCGATTTCGGGTGGAAGCGACGGATCGTTCACCATTCCACCGGCCCAAATCAGGATGGGGGTGAGCGGTGTGCGCAATTCGTGGCTGAGGGTGGCGAGGAAACGGTCTTTGGCGGCGTTGGCGGATTCGGCGGCTTCTTTTTGCCGTTTCAATTCTTCGTCCATTTGGCGGCGATGAATGAAGAGGCCGATCTGGCTGCCCAGCGCTTCCACCAAGGACAACAAATCGTTATCGGGCTCGACAATCTCTGGACTGAATAATTCCAGCACGCCATTGACGTCGCCCTCCGCCGAGAGTGGAAACGCGAAGGCGCCTTTGAGGTTTGCGGCAGCGGCAGCTGCAGTTCTGGGGAAATTCGTATCGTGGCTCACGTCTCGAATCCACGCGGGTTTTCGCGAGACGAGCACTCGGCCAGGCAGACCATGACCTTTAGTAAGGAGAGTGGCATGCGTCGTCTCCGCGAAGTCGGCGAGTCCGGGCCTGTCTTGATGCCAGGTCCCAGCGCAAGACAAACTTTCCTCCGCTTTGTCTCGCAACCAGATGGAACCGGAAACCCAGTCTCCGATGGCAGCGATGGATTCAATAATTCGCGGGCCCGCTTCTGCCAGCGACCAGGAGCCAGCCAACAAACTCGCGACCGCATATTGGGCCGTGCGGCGTCGCTCGTTTCGGACCCTTTCCGTGATGTCGCGGGCAATTTTTGAAGCGCCAATGATCTGGCCGTTCTGGTCTTTAACAGGCGAAACGGTTACCGAAATGTCCAGCAAGCTCCCGTCTTTGCGACGGCGAACCGTATCGTAGTGCTCAATAGGTTCGCCTCGCTGGATACGTTCCAAAATCCGGGGTTCTTCGTCGCGGCGCTCTGGCGGAATCAGGGTGATGAGGGGCTGGCCGATAATCTCTTCCGGGGTGTAGCCGAAAAGTCGTTCGGCCGCCGCGTTCCAACTGGTGATGATCCCACTCAAATCTTTGCTGATGATGGCGTCGTCAGATGATTCGATAATGGCCGCCAGACGCCGGATCGCTTCCTCGCCGCGTTTCCGGTCCGTGATGTCGCGCAGATAGGCGGTGAATGCAGGCTTGCCCTGAACTTGTAAGACGGTAATCGCCAGCTCGACCAGAATCTCGGAACCGTCCGATCTGACCCCGGTGATCTCAATGCGGCGTCCGAGGACCGGCCCCTCGCCCGTCTCTAGATAATGACGAAGGCCCTGGCGGTGGCGCTCGCGAAAGGCGGGCGGAATAATGAGACTGGCTAATTCCTGGCCGACCGCCTCTTCCCGACTGTAACCGAAAACGTGTTGCGCCGCCGCGTTGAACTCGGTGACGCTGCCGCTCGCATCCATCGTGATGATGCAATCGAGGGCGGAATCGAGGAGCGCCCGATTAAGACCGTCCGGCCCGATGACCGGGGGATCCGGGGAGGCAGGTTCGTTTTTGGGTTCCATCAAGTTGCGGGCCTTAGATTAACTTCGCACTGGAGGTTTCGTTCGACTGCCTCGGGCGACGGAGTCTGGCTCATCCCGAAGGAGAATCCAGGTCGATCACGCGCCGGCCTTGTCGCGCCAGGGCGAGGGGGAGCTTGATTCGATCGAGGGCCCGGCGGAGGCGTCGGCGCCACGCGACATCGCTATGCGCGGACCGAAAGCGCGGATGAATTTCGACGCCCGCCTGTTGGCAAAGCGAAATCGCCTGCGGTGTCCAGAGGCCGCGCACGATGGCCGACATCAAATAGGGGACTGGGAGGTCGTGCCGTTGCGAGTAACAGAGGGCGAGAAGGTTCTGGGTGCGTTCGCTGCCGCGGGCTTCCATGTTCCAGGCCGTTTCGCCGGGACGAAGCATTGCCTGGAGCACCTCCTTTTTCCACAGCGTCACCTGCAAGCGGGTGCGGCCATCGGAATCGCGCGGGACGATGCCGAACCGATCGTTCAACGGTGTAAAATTCGGTTCCAGCTGGGAGCGGGGATAAAAACAAAAGGACGCCGCATCGTTCTCGAACGCATAGGCAAAATCCTGTGCGAGCTGATCGCTTTTCACGGCGCCGTTGAGAAAGTAGTCCTCCTGAAAATAGAGAATGTAGGGCTGCGAGACTGAGGCCAAGGCGGTGTTCATGTTCGACGCCCAATCGCGATCCGGGCCGACCGGAATGGGCTGGATGATTCTCGAACGAACCCGCAGCCGGTTTACGATCAGGTAGACCGGAAACGGGCAGTTGCTCCAATATTTTCGGAAGAAGAAGACGAATGGGCGCCAGGCATCGAAGAAGGCGTCGCAGCTCGAAACGACGATCGCGACCGAGCTGGCAAACGCTTTCAGCTCCGGCATGCGCAACTCGTGCGGCAGCCGCATTCACCGCGCAAGAGATTTCTTTTCGCCGCGGCGTCGGTCCGCTTGCGGCAGGGAGGCGTTTCGGGTATCTTGTCGTCTTCCAAAAATAAGGGGGCGTACTGGCTTCGACTCGTAGTTTGAAGTGCAGGCGGCATGTCGAGGATGGTTCGTTGGCCTCGTTAAAATCCGGACCAAAACAAATAAACGCAGATCACCAAGATCTCGCTCTCGCGGCTTAATTGACCGCGATGTTTCCGGCTAGACGCCTGCTATGGCCGGGAACATGGACAGCAGGCTAGTCGTCCGGCGGAGCGACCGCGCCAGGCGGTGAAAGGATTTCGTGGATGCTCGGGGGCTGGCAGTGTGCCGGTGCAAAGTTCGGCTCCCTAAATATTTCGCCGGCTACACATGTAGAAGCTTGCGTCGATAGCTTCGAGGACAGGGGTTCAACTCCCCTCGCCTCCACTGGTTCACATTGTAGCGGTGAAGCCGCCGCGGCCCGGCCGGCTCGGCTCGCTGATCCTGGCGGGCGGCTGGCAATCGAGTCTCAATAACGATGAGCAGGCCGACCGGCTGAAACGGCATGAGGGAGAGGAGCTGGAAATCGGCGAGATCGTCCGGCTGGCCGGCCCGGCTGACTGGAGAACCGGTAATCAAGTATGAGAGAATTTGGCGAGGGTGTGCGGGAATCCTGGAGTCTTCGGACGGATCTCGCAGGCGCTCGCCCTCTCATTCGGAGGGCCGCAAGTCGTGATTTGGAGCGGGGCCGGTCCCGAGAGGGGAATACTCTAGTTAGGGGCTTGGTAGATTTCGGAGTCGCTGCGCTGCCTCTTGCCTGGCTGCATCAATGCGGGCTTTTTCTTGTTCGAGCGCATTGATCTTTTCATCGTCTCGAGGATTTTTCGCATTCTCTTCCGCTTCGCCAAGTTTGTTGGCGAATTCATTAACGTTGTAAAGCTCGGCGAAAATCCTTCCCGAATCGGTTTCGCGGTGGGGTGCGTCCTTTGACGGGTCGCTCTGGTCAATAAATTTCTGGTAGCTATCCCAAATCAGATCAATTGCTTGCCGCCTCCGAATATCAAGCACGGCTTTAGCCGTCTCAGCGGAGGGCTTCGCCTTTTCCGCGGCAATCTTACCCGCCAGATTAAGACTCATACTCCCGGCGCCTTGCGTCAGGGCTTCGGCTTGAGTGCGTTCGCGTAGAACTCCGGGATCTGCCGGACTGACCCGACTTGACGCAGGGGGATTTCCCTTCGAGTCGAGATAATTCCCGGAGGGTGCATTGGCGCAGACAGGGGCACCGTTCGTGCCGGGTTTCGAGACCCCCGCCGGTCCGGAATTGTCTATGCTCGATAAATCAATGGACGCCTTCGATTGGCTTTGCGCCTTTGGCTCAGGGTTTGTTTTCGGTTCCGATCGGCGATCGCCTTCACTTCGAGGACTTCGACTATCACTTTTTTCGCCGGGACTCTTAGCGTCAGTTTTTCCATCGTTCGAGCTATATCCCTCGCGTTTGCCGTGTTCGGGCCTACCAACGTCGGCCGAGGCGGACCAAGCGATACCGACGCTTGCCAGAATAACCAAGACGAGCGTTTTCATAATGGAAGATTAGACAGGGATGATGGGTCAATATATTCAACGTTATGTAAAGGCCTCAGTATGAATCTCGGTTAGCTGCTCTTCGTTATTCCTTTTTAACCGGTTCCATGTTCGCGAACGAATGCAGCGAATGCCGGACGGCAGGACGGCAACCGAGTTTTGGTCATTGGTAAAGAGCCGACGGCTCTAATTCGCACGCCAGGTTCGCTGGCGAACCCATAAACCAGTATGAGAGAATAGGGCGAGGGTGTGGGACTGGCCGGAGTCTTCGGAGGGCTCTCGCGCACGCTCGCTCTCTCATTCGGAGGGTCGGAAGTCCTGAAGATTTGGAGCCGGGACGTGGCGACCGCCGTAGGGGGCGAGGGGGCGAGGGGGAGAGGCGGATCGCTGTCCGCATGGCGAGAAATGCTTTAAGTCTTCCGACCCCCCTCCCGCGTAAGCGGGTCCGTCGCACTAAAGGACATGTCCTTTAGGCCGTGTGTGAACCCGTCTCTTCGCGTGAGCGAAGGGGCGAGCGAAGCGAGTGAGGGAGGTTTTGCCAACGCGCCTTGGCGGGCAAAACCGACCGAAGTCGGGGGTGGAGGCGAAGCCGGAAACACCGATTAAAGCGTTGAACAATCCGGCTATGTAATCCAGAAGAGCTTACCCACTGTGGGGAAGGGTGTGGGGATGGTCTTTCAGGACGGATCAGACTCGAAATGAGTTCGAGCCCTGTCCAATAAACACCACTCCTTTCGCGTAGCGGTGCCGTTCTGCGCCGGCTGCTACCGTCCACCGGAACAGCCCGTTGGGCCACTTGTCTCGCTCGCCTCAATTCGCCGGGCAACGTTTTTGCTTTGCTGACACGGAGGTGGCATGCCCGCTGCTTATAGTAATTATAGTCAGAATAATCACTATAATGAAACACTCCATGAAAAAGTCGCTTCTCCTCTCCTGCCTCTTCCTCGCTTTTGCCGCTTCCTCGTCCTTCGCAGACGCCCTGCTTTTTACCGTCAACGCCACCCCTTACGATCGCCAGATGGCTCGGATTCGCCCGGTGTTGACCGCGCCAGCCCACCTTTCCGGCTCCCAAGTCTCGGTCGCCATCGTCAATCAATGGATGGCCGATCTCCGCTCGATCCCCTACGGATTTACCACTTTCTGGAAAACACCGGCCGAGGCGCAGTCGGGCGCACCCGCCGATTGCAAGGCAAAGGCCGTAGCTCTTTATGAGAAGATGCGTGACAACGGCGCCACGAATGTGCGCCTCGTGATCGGAAAGCGCACTGCCACCAGCCGCCAGACCCATGCCTGGCTTGCCTGGGACACGGAAAGCGGCAGCTATGTTCTGGATCCCACTTTCAACTGGGTCGCCTGCACCTCATCGCAGGTGGGAAAGAGAAATTACCAACCACTCTACGCGTACGCGGGCAGCAAGAAGTTCCGCGCTGCCTCCGCGCTCGTCGCCCAAAACTAATTTTTGGAGTTAGCCTAAATACGAAAGAGCGGCCCCTCCCTGGGTCGCTCTTTTCGTTTTCGCGAACGAAATAAACCTGACCGTGTGCAATTGCGCTGACGAGGGGCTCGGTGAATCGTGCTCCGCTTCCTTTGCTGATGAAAGCAGTCCTCGCCTTTATTTCGCTCCTGTCGCTCGCGGCCTGTGCGACTGTCGAGTCCCCCGGCCGCGCGCAGCAGTTGGTGGGTAATTGGCGCTACGCGGACCAGATCCAAAGCTGCCATTATTCTTTCAAGACCGACGGCTCATTTACCGGCGAGGTGAAACTCCGGAAGAAACTCATTTCCAAGTTCAGAGGGCGGTGGTCGGTCCGGGGCGAGACACTGCTGTACAATTACGTGAACGATACGCTCGGTCGGATTCCGGCCGGCGCGACTGACCGGGACCAGCTCTTGGAGATAACAAAGGACTCGTTTGTTATCCAGGCGGCGAACGGCGAGCGCCGGCGCTACGTGCGGATCCCCTAAGAGAGATGTCAGGGCGGAAGATCTTGTCTTTTCCGTACCATTTGAAGATAAAGCTTCCCAATAAAGCAGGATTGGTGCTATAAAAACACCAATGGCCATAATTATTCGCAAATCGTCATTCCTCCGGATGCCTCGTATGACCAAAAATCTTTTCCGTCAGTTTTTTTCCCTCGCAGCCGCTTCGCTGCTCTTGCTCTCATCCACGGGCTGCCATCAGCGCGTTGTTCTTACCCCGGGCGAAGACGATCTCGTCGTGCTCAATGGCTGCGTCGTTTCCGCCTGCAACTATCTCGCGGTGGTCAAGACGCAGCACGCCTTGGACAAAAACTTCTGGGCGAAGATCCTGCTCGTCCGCTTCGAGAATCACCCTGCCGGCCACGCTTATTGTGTCTGGGAAACCGAGGGGAACATCTACGGATATGACCGCAACTCCGGCGCATTTCCGATCCCGGTTTACACCCGCGATCCGCGAGCGATCGCGATCGTTTTAGCGCAGGAACTCTCGCGGATTCTCAACGAACCGATGGCAGTGAGCCAGGCTGAGTTCGTGAATGCGAACGAGGCCGAGCTGTATACCTTCGGTTCGCTGGAACAGGCGGCACCCTCCTCGCCGATGGCTCTCTTTTTACAAGCGCCGTCGTTGACGAAACCCTGAAGTCGGCAAAAAAAACGCGACCGTTTCGGATCGCGCTGCGAAAGCCAAAGGAACGTAACGTAACTTTAGATATAGTGAGTGACTTCCTGGCTCGCGTAAACATCTAAAGCAGCGGTCGTGCCGCCGCCCTGTGGGAATTATGCGGCACCCAGGAAATCGAACCTGTTCCGGTCCAGCAGCGATAACTCGACGGCAGTAAATTATTTTTTCTTCGCCTCCGCGCCCCAGATCTTGGCGAGAAAGTTGACCCGGCCTGAGCCGACGTGATAGGCGTCAAAGTCAGCGGGATTCTTCAGATAATATTTCTGATGATAGTCTTCGGCCGGATAAAACGGTTGGGCGGGCAGAATTTCAGTCACGATGGGTTGCGAAAACTTCCCGGATTTGCCCAGCATTTCTTTCGACGCTTCCGCGGCCTTTTTTTCCTGGTCGCTGCCAAAGAAAATGGCGGCCTGATAACTTAACCCGATATCGTGGAACTGGCCGTCGGCTTGGGTCGGGTTGATGTTGCGCCAGAAAATGTCGAGTAGTTGCTCGTAGGAAATCTGCGCCGGATCGTAAGTCACCTCGATCGATTCGCGATGCTTGGTCCGATGGCCGGAAACCTTTTCGTAGGTCGCGTCGTCCGCATTTCCGCCGGTGTAGCCGACGACAGTTTTGACAACCCCTTTGGCATTATCGTAAGGCGGTTGCATGCACCAAAAACAACCGCCCGCGAAGATCGCGGTTTTGCTCGCCGCGGGCGTTGGCTCCGCCCCGTGCGAGACCAGGGCTGCGGCAGCGAACAGAGAAGCTAAAATTCTTTTTATCATCTGACGTGTTGTTCTCCGATCCTTCCGCAACCATAGCAAGTGAGGTGGAACTCGTCCCGGCCAATTGTTTCGCGCCTCTCGATTTCGAAGGAATCTACGGCCGCAAGGCGCCCGTCGAAGTCGATCTCGGCTGCGGTGACGGTTCTTTTCTCGCGGCTCTTGCCGCCGAAAATCCCGCGAAGGATTTCCTGGGGATCGAGCGTCTGCTCGGTCGAGTGTGCTCGGCCTGTCGGAAAATCGAGCGCAGCGGGCTGAACAATGCGCGCATCCTGCAGTTCGAGATTTCCTACGCCGTCGAGCAGCTGCTCCCGAAGAATTCCGTCGCGTCGTTTCACGTTATGTTTCCCGATCCGTGGCCGAAACGCCGCCACGCGCCGCGCCGACTCGTGACCGAAAACTTTCTCGCCTCGCTCCATCGCGCGCTGGCCGCGAACGGAACCGTGCAAATCGCGACGGATGAAACCGAGTACTACCGTCAAATCACGCGTCTCATTTCGCAGTCGTCCCTGTTTGCGGTCATCCCGGACGCGGTCCCGGCAAATGCGATGAGTAAATTCGAAAAGCGATTTACGCTCGGTGGGGTGAAGATTCATCGCTTGGTGCTGCGAAAAGTCTCGCCCGTAACATAACTCGTCGCTTCCCAGCTCTCGCGAAATAATCGGATCTGCACCGCCCCAGTTTCATCCTGGCGGAATATTCTTATTCCGCGACTGCGGACCGCCTCGATCCATTCCGGCTTGAGTCGCTCGCTCTCTGGAAAATCGCGGGACGTCGCGACGATCGCCTCCGGTTGAACGCGCTCGAGAAATTCAGGCGATCCCGACTCCCCGGAATGATGCTGCCCTTTGATCAGGATATCGCTCCGCAAATCGGGGTAATTCCGCAGGAGAACGCGTTCCGTCGCGACCCCGCTGTCCGACATAAAAAGCGCCCGGGATTTTCCTGACACGAACAGCTGAAGGACGAGCGCCTGGTCATCCGCGCGACCGCCTTCGAAAATGGCCGGTGGAAAGAGGACACGCGCAGTGATTTCGCGAGAGAGTTTTAACTCATCCCCGGCCTGGAGAAGGCGTGGAGCGCGTCTCTGAGCCGCGAGCAACTCGATGAACTTTCGGTGTAGCGATGACCGATCCGGCGCCATCGTGCCGATTAATTGGCGCGGTTGAAAATCGAGCAGCACGCCGCCCGCGCCGCCGAGGTGACCCGCGTCTCCGTGGGTGAGGACCAGCCCGTCGAGCCGATTCACGCCGCGGGCGCGCAGGTACGGCAGCAGCACACGATCGTAATCGCGCGCCGGTCCGGCATCGATCAGCCATTCGCGATGCGCGCCCCGCAGATGGACGGCCGCGCCGGATCTCAGGTCGAGCGCGTTGATTTCCAGAAGTGCGCCGCTCGGACGGTGCGGATGTTCAACGTAAAGATGACCGCCCGGGATTTGCGCGAACAAACTCACCACTCCCAGGATAAATTTCGTGAGCGCCCAATTGGCGTTGTTGAAAACCACGGAAAGCCAGGATGAAAACGGCGCCGTGACCAGCGAAAGCAACGCGCCCGCCAGAACGAAGAACGCGATCGGCACGACGACGAGATTGGCCACGAGGGAGATCGGCGTGACGAGGTGGTAATACCAAAGCATCAGCGGCAGCGAGCCGATCCAGGCCGCGAACGACACCGAGCTCGCGCGCGCCAGCCAGACCAGCGAGTTATTTAACACGCGGCGGCGGGGAGTGAACAGACTGCGCGGGAGGAAGGGATCGGACGCGAAGCGCCGGCTCAGAAAACGGAAACTCGGTTCCTGGAGAAGGAGAATCGCGGCAACGACGCAGAAGGAAAGTTGGAAGCCGACGGCGAACAGTTCGTTCGTGTCCCACCACAAGATGAGAGTCGCCGCGGCCGCGAGACTATTGAAAGCGAACGCTTTTCGTTCCGCGATGAAGCCACCGAGCAGGACCGCGCTCATCACCGCCGCCCGCACGCTCGAGGTGTGAAGTCCGGTAATCGCCGAGTAAAACAGCAGCGCGGGAATGATCGACGCGGTCGCCCACTTTCGCGGTAACCGAGCCATGGTCGCAAGGATCCACAAAAGCCGGGCTACGATTCCGACGTGCAAGCCAGCCACCGCGAACAAATGCAGCGTACCCGTCTGCTGAAACGGTTCTTCGATGTCTTCGGCGGTTTGGTGGCGCAAACCGAGCACCATCCCGTTGATCGAGCCAGTGACCTCCGGCGAATTCTCCAGGCCCCGGCGCAGAGTCGCCTCCATCCAGCGGCGTGATTTCTGCGCCGCCCACAGGAGACGATTGCCACCGCCGTGGCTGAGCACCTCGCCATTTTCCGCGTAGCGCAAAATCAACGCGCGATGGACATCCTCCCGCGCCAGATACGTTCGCATGTCGAACTCGCCGGGATTTCGTGGCCCTTCGATTTTTTGCGCGGTGCCGAAGAGCCGGACTTCATCGCCGAATTCGACGGGATGCCGCCACCGCACCAGGAATTTTGCCAGGCACGGCCGCGTTTCGCCGTCGATCTCGATCGACTCTGCCTCTAATAAGAATGAAGCGGACCCGCGCTCGGAAATTTTGGGTTCGCTGATGACGGCGCCACGCACCGTGACTGGTTGCGTTCCTTCTCCCAGAGAGCGCGCCAGGATCAATCCGGGCGTGTCGGTTGTTCTCGCGCTGTGCAGAAAGGAAAAGCCGAGCGCAACCAGCGCGTAGACCGCGAGCGAGCGATGTGCGAACCAGGCCGCGACCGCGATCGCGGAGCTGACGCCGGCCAGCGTTAGCGAACAATCCGGCCAGCGATCGGCGACGAGGATCCCGATCGCTGCTGAAATCGCCAAGCCGAGGAACGGCTGGCGCGGCCATGCACGCAGCGGTTTCATGTTCCAGGGGAAGCGCGCTAGCTCAATTATGAATTACTCAAATGGGTACGGGAGACAGAATTTGCGAGAGCTCACGGGCGATCGCCATGATCCTGCATCTTCCGGATACTTTCGATGCTTATGTGGCCCCAATTGTATGCCGCCACGGCCTGCGAGGAGCCTTCTTCAACCCAATGTGCCGGAAGATTGCTGCCTATTTGTTGCGGAAGCCAAATCATTTTCTTGGTATTCTTGGTCGAGCTCGGGGTGATCAGACCACGCAGGGGTGTGCCTGGAACCGTTTCTATGTCGAGCGCCAGCCCACCCACGAAGTATCGGCCCGCGAAACTTTTCTCGCTGCCGCGAGATTTGGTCCCGGCGATCTTGATCGCGAACGATTGATTCTTCACCTCCGGCGCAGATTTGGCGCGGAACTCGAGCGTGTAGATGCCCGCAGGAAAGGTTCCCATCATGAAGGTGCCGTTGGCATCGGTTTTGACCTGCTTCACGATTTTACCCTTCGTCCTCTGCCTCAAGGTGATTTCGACGGCAGGATTGTCCGCCACATAAGCACTGGAATTCGCCGCCCCCGCTGTGAGCTTCGCTTTGCGGGATTCAAGCCGGGCACGTTCTTCTTCGCACCAGAACTGCTCTGCTTCGGAATGGGTGATCGTGCAACGCCGGTTCCACGCAGCCGCGTCCGCGTTGAATCGCTCAAGTGCCTCTTTGAATGCGGGTGCGGCTTCAGGGCCGCGGATCGGTATGCCTTCCGAATCGGTGAGTGTTACCATCGACAGAGTAAGGAGGATAGTCGACAAGGTTGCGAGGGATGCTACTGGAGGTTTCATGCGTCCATCCTGACCAGCGAACGCAGCGATGCGAGCCAAATCCTCAACGCAACATCTTTGTTCCCCGCGAAAGCCTTTGATTCACCCCTCCCAGCTTATATGCTTGTGTAACCGTGCCGATTCCTTTTTCGAAAAAAAGCCGGAGGAACATCGTTCGCCAGGCCACGGAGAACGGCGCTGAAAACAAACGCTCCACCCGCGTCCGCCTCATCCCGAGCGCCGATTGGCACAAGCGCAATTTCCTCACCGAAGTCCTGATCCCGTCGCTTTTCACCAAACGCTCCGGCGACCACGCCCGGCCGCAGTTCCCGAAAATCCGCAAAGGCGAGATCGGGATCACCTGGATCGGTCACGCCTCGTTCCTCGTCCAAACACACGAGGTCAATCTCCTGATCGATCCGATCTGGTCGAAGTGGCTGAAAGTGATCAAGCGTCTGAAGCAGCCGGGGTTCGACATTCATCACCTCCCTGCGATCGATTTCGTCCTGGTGACGCATGCGCACTTTGATCATCTCGACCGGCGCACTTTGTTCAAAGTCGCGGCCGACCAGCCGATCGTCGTCCCGATCGGCGTCGGCAATCTCGTCCACGATCTCGGGTTCAACATCGTCCACGAGCTCGATTACTGGCAGACCGTGAAGCTCGGGCCGATCGAAGTCTCGCTCACGCCCTGCGCGCATTGGGGCGCGCGATTCCTGGCCGATCTTCATCGGGGCTTCGGCGGGTTCGTCATCAAGATGGATGGCCGCACGATTTTTCATTGCGGCGACAGCGCGTATTTCGAAGGCTTCAAGGAGATCGGCGAACGGCACGACATCGAGATCGCGCTCCTGCCCATCGGCGGATACGACGCACCGACCGGCCGCGAGGTCCACATGAATCCCGAGGAAGCGGTTCAGGCATTTGTCGAGTTGCGCGCGAAGATTCTTGTGCCGATGCACTACGGCAGTTTCCGGCTCGGCTACGAACCGCTCGACGAACCACCCACGCGCCTGATGGTGGCTGCGCGTGAGAATGGCATCGGCGACAAAGTTCTCCTGCTCACCGAGGGAACGCCGGTTGTGTTGTGAGATGAAGAAAACGCCGAACGCTGAACGCCGAACATCCAATCGGCAGAAATGCAGAATCTCTGAATTCGACATTCGGCGTTCGGCGTTGGGCGTTCGACGTTTTCTTCCTTAAATGCCCGAACCGCGCCGCACGCGTTCGGAAATGTTCGGTGCCTTGCTCGCCGGTTTCATCGTCGCCGCATTCTGCCTCATCCTGCTCTGGCACGATCCGCTCCTGTTTTGGAACGACGACTACGAGCTTTCGATCCTTCCGGTGTTCGCCGACGTCGTGCGGAGTTGGTCGGAAGGCGCATGGCCGTTGCTCAGTCCTTACTCGTGGGTTTGCGGCAATCTCGCGGGCGAATTCCAATACGGGACCTTCTCCGTCTTCGTCAATGCCGCCGTCGTTCTGATTTGGAAATTCCCGCTGACTTTTCCGCAACAGGCGGCCGCGTTGTCGATCGCGCATTTGTTTGTTCTCGCGATGGGCGGGTATCTCCTCGCGCGTGGGCGAAAGCTGGCGCCGTCCTTGGCGGTCCTGGTCGCGCTGGTCGCAGCCTTGAACGGCTGGATCATCTGCTGGGGCGCAACGGATTGGTTCGGGGCGCTCGGCGCATTCGCGTGGCTGCCGTGGGCCTGGTGGGGGATGGAACGCGCGCTCGATCCGGGTCGCGGCCGGTTCCGTTTTCTCTGGCCGGCGCCTTTCGTTTATCTGGTCGTTACCGGCGGCTTTCCCTACACGGTCCTGATGCTCGGGCTGGTTGCGGTCTGGCTCGGAATCAGGTCGTTAAGCCAAACCCGAGAGCTCGTCTCCGTCTTGCCCCTTCTGGTTGGAGGGTTGCTCGGGTTCGGTCTCGCCGCGCCGGCCTGGCTCGCGCTCCTCGATTACGTTTATGGATCCGCGCGCGCCGCCTGGGATGCCGCCGAGCATTTTCAATGGCGCGTCCCGTTCACGGCGTTGCCGGGGTTCGTTATTCCAAATTGGACTGTTAACTGGGTCGATTTTTCGTCACGCCTCATGCCGCATACGGCGAGCGAGCTCGCCTGCGGCGTGGTTCCGCCGGTTGCCGTCGCCGCCGGATTGATCATTCATCGTCGCTCCTTGGTTCGACGCATTCGCTGGGACCTGGGACTGCTCATGATCGCGCTAATCCTTTCGATGCTTCCGACAGCGAATGTTTTCCGCTGGAGCTTTCGCTGGTTGCCTTTGCTGCACCTCGTCCTCGCGCTTTCCGCCGCCGAGTCATTGCAGTTGCTCGGTCAATCGCGCCTCCGTTTCGCCCGATCCTGGCTTCCAGCCATCATCACGTTTGCCGCGTTGCTCGCGACCTACCTTTGGATCCCGCCCAATTGCGGCGTGCCGAAATACAATCTCGCCCAGGAATTAGCCAAGCCGGCGCCGCTCGATCCACAACGTCTCTATCTAAGTGTTTATCCAGCCCCGGAGGTTTTCTATCGATTGGAAAAGAAACCGGAACCGTTCGGCGAAACGGTCCGGCTTGGCAGCACCTCGATGTGGGGCGGCATCCATTTCATCAACGGCTACAGCCCGATCGGGCCGTCCGGCGTCGCGCGCGAATTTGCATTTGCCATTCATGGCGAGCTTCGTCCCGACATCGGAAACGCTTTGCTCGAACACGAGAGTGGCGCAGATGGCATGCTCTCGCGGCTCGGTGTGGACGGAGTCATTATCGCGAACGAGGTCGCGACAAATCCGCAGCCGGATACAGAATGGGAACTTGCCGTGACGACAAAGGAAGGCAGGATTTTCCATCGGCGCGGCGAACCGTTTCCCGCCGTGCGTTCGCTGACGGCAATCGAGTCCCGGCCTAACGAACAGTTCGCCGCCGCTGAGATTTCTCGAATCGTCAACCGGCGCAACTGGATTGAAGCCGGCGTTTTGGTTCCCGGAGGCGATCGACCGGCGCTCCTTGCCATTTCGCGGCCGTTCTTCGCCGGTTACCAGGCAAAGGTCGGAAGCCGACCGTTACGAGTTGATTCCTATCGCGGCTTGTTCCCGGTCGTAGAGATACCGGCGGGAACGAGCGGCCGGCTAACCATGATTTATCGACCGCCCTGGCTCGTCTGGGGCGGCGGCGTATCGATCCTGTGCCTTGGTGTCGTAGCTGCCGGTGGAGTTCTCGCCCTCAGGAGCCGATTCACTTCCGGAATGCGCCGGTCGTGATGAGCAGGACCAGAATTCCGATCATGAAGAGAAGGATCAGCCCTGAGATTGTTACGCCTGCAATCGCGAACCCCTTTCCACCTACGGCGCCGTGCGATTGTTTGATTTTGCGAAGAGCGATGATGCCGAGAACCAGCCCCGTTATCTGGCCGAGCAACAGGAACGGAATTAACGATGCGACCAAGCTCCCGATCGCAAGCCCGCTTGCCGGTGGAGCGGAAGCTGCAATGACGGGTCCGCTCGAAGGCATCGGCGCCGGTCCGGTCCACCTGGCCCACGCCCTGGCATCCGGCAGCATGAGCATCACAATCAGCAAAATTCCGTAGAGCGTGAAAACCCCAATGCCGACGCTGAAATTCTCCTGCTGATGCAATCTGGGAATCGATACCTCGCCGATTTCCGACAGGTTACTCATGATTCTGGCGGTCACGTTGACGAGAAAAACCGCGGCGAACGATCCGAAAGCGAAGACCAAACTACAGGTACGTCCCCAGCGCCGTTCTTTGAGCAGACCGACGCCGCCCAGGAAAAGCACCCCGCCTAACAAACAAAACACCGCGATAATTAAACCGAGCGGAACAAGGACGCCGTTAGACGCACCGAGGCCAGCCAGGCGCGAGATTGATTTCCCAATGATGAGCAGGTTGACGAGCGCCACGAGCGGACCCAGGACCAGATTCGCATAGGCCAGCTTTTTTAACCGAGATGGCATTGGATGGTCGGATTCAGCGCTCAAATCTCAATCCTCTTCGTTCGTGGCTGTGGTCATCGTGGCGAGAATTTCGCGGCCCGTTTTGCCGGCTTCTTCTTTGTCTTCCGGCCGGGCGGCGGTAAAGAAAACAAAATAGTGTTCCTGTTCGGAAGAGAAAGCCGTGGCCGTGATTGCGACCGATCGGCCATCGCTGTTTTTTCCCATCGCTGTCAGAACCTTTACGGCAAAACCATCGCCGCCTTCCCTCGCAATTGTCCCGTCGGCGATACCCTGTACCTGCAGTTCCTGGAACAGCAGCGTCTTAGTGAAGAGACTGCGTGTCAGTTCCGGCAGCCGGGCTTTCGCAGCGGTTGCGTCTTTAACGCCGCTCATAGCGCTCAATGCGATCACCATCTTCGGACCGATGCCAATGAGAGAGCCGTCCGGGTTCGTTTTCGTTTTGAAATCGCCGGAGAGTTGCAGGAAAAACTCAGCGTTGTCCGGTGGATACTCGATGGAGTTCGCCAGCAACGCCGTGGAAGCGGTCACAGCGATCAAAGCGAGCGCGATAGCTTTACCGGTCATGGCATCAGGGAATCGAGATCACGCGCAGGGTTGTGAATTTCTCGTCACAAACATGAACCACCACCGTGCTCCCTTTGAAGACATTATCGCGAAGGTCTTTCCCCAGCACCTTGAAGAAGTCAGTGAGCGCGGCGTTGTTCTCCGTGCCTTTTTTCACAATCACCCGAACTTCAAAGGTCGACCCGGTCTTGTTCAGCTGCATCGCCCTGGTGGTTCCGTCGAACACGCCCTGTTTCACAAGGTAATCGCCCAGCTTGCGGACATCCGCTTCCGTCACGCTGCGGGTGTAATAAATTTCGCCGCCATTAAATTCGAGCATCTTTCCCGCAGAACTTTCCGGAGCAGGTAGAGTCGCTTTTGCGTCGGCGATCTGTTTCAGGACGACAACGTTACCGGCCGCGAGCCATTCTGCTTCCGCCAGCGACTCCGGCGTTTTCTCCTGGAGCCGGTGTTCGATGTATTGGGCGAGGGTGATACTGGAGAAAGGCGAGATCGCTCGCGAATTGCGGTCCGCCAGGAACCAGCGGCCCCAGCGGACCATCTCATCCTCCGTCTTCGCAGCCGCGAGTTCGGCGCGAATTTTTCCGAGCGCTTCGTGAGGATGCGGGACGGATTCAAAAACAGTGCGGTCGTTCCATTGCTGTCCCGCCACTTCTTCGGCTAATCGCACCAGCCAATCGGGGACGCTGTCCGTGACGGGGGCGACGTCCCGCACGTTTGCGTAATTACCGGACGTCGTCACGACCTGCCGGCCATTCGGGCTAAATTGCGCGAGGGTAACCGCCTCTTTGTGGACCAGAGGATCCGACAGAGCTTTCCCGGTCTCCACATCCCAGATGCGCGCGGTCTTATCGTCTGAAGCCGTGATCACGCGCCGGCCCTCGTGATCAAAGCGCGCCGATTTCACTTCGGCATTGTGACGCAGCGCTTCGGTCGCGGGTTTGCCGCCCTCCAAATCGAATACCTGCGCCGAGCTATTCGCCATGGCGGTGGCGAAGCGTTTCCCATCCGGACTGAACTCGGCGGCCCAGACCGCGATCGCTTTCAACTCGAGAGCGAGCCGCCGACTCTCAATCTCCCAGATTCGCACCGGCATGGGAGCGAGTGGACTCGCGCCGAGGGTCATGAGAAATTTTCCATTGGGGCTGAAGTGTGCCGCAAAGACGTTGTAGTCGTGCTCGAACGGCTCCGTGAGCAGCTTGCGCGTCGCCACGTCCCAGACGCGCGTCTTTTTGTTTTCGATTTCTCTCGCGGTGCTTTTCTTGTCTTCAGCGACAGTCACGATTCGTTTTCCGTCCGGGCTGAACGCCGCCATCTGCAGTGGGTTTTCGTGAATGAACGGCGGGCCTGACGCCTTGCCGCTGCGAGTATCCCAGATCCGCGCACTTCCGTCCTTTGAAGCGGTAACGACCTGCGCCGCATCCTGGGTGAAATTAACCGAAGCGATCGGTTCTTCGTGCCGCAGTTTTTCGCCGGCCGGTTGTCCGCTTTCCAGGCTCCAAAGCTGGGCCTCGTTAGGCGAGCCTGACGCGACCGTTGCCGCCATTTGACCGTCCGGGCTAAGCGTGACGAACATCACGTCAGCGCCGGGCCCTTTGTAAAGCTCTTTTTCCAGCAGCGCTTTTTCTACGTCCCAAACTCGCACGGAATTATCGTGCGCGGCCGTGACAAGTTTTTTCCCATCCCGGGAGAACTGGGCTGCATCCACGGCTGTTTCATGTTTCAACGGCTCGCTCAGGATCGCACCGAAACGCACGTCCCAGACTTTTGTGGTTCCGTCCACGGACAACGTGATGAGCCGTTTGTTATCGTCGCTAAAGCGCGCCAATTCCACGCCGTGGTCGTGATGGATCGGTTCAGATAAGAGCGTGCCGGTCTGCGCCCACCAAATCTGGACAGTTCCTTCGGATGTCGCGGTCACGATTTTTTTGCCGTCGGGACTGAATTGCGCGGCGTTGATGGCGGCCGAATCCGATAGTTTTACCGCGGTAGGTTTCGTTGTGTGCACGTCCCAGACTTGCGCCAAAACGTTTCCGGTTCCGGTCACCAATCGGGTGCCGTCGGGAGAAAGCTGCGCGTAGCGGATCGCCGCTTCGTGCGGGATGGGATCAGTGAGCGCCACTCCTTTTTCCGCGTCCCATACTCGCACCGTGCCGTCCTGCGCAGCTGTGACGATGCGCTTTCCGTTCGAGCTGAAATGCGCAAGATCGACCTCGGCCTGATGCAGCAGCGGCGTCATCAACGGCCCGCCCGTCTGCGCGTTCCAAACTCGCGCGGTCTTGTCCGCCGCGGCCGTCAGGACCTTTGTCCCATCCGGACTGAATTCCACTGCGCGCACATAGCCGCCGTCGTGTTTGAGCGGGCCGGTGATCGGCTGACCGGTTTTCGTGTCCCAAACGCGAGCGGTCCCATCCACTGTCCCGGTGATCAGGCGGCTGCCGTCCGGATTGAATTGTGCGGAAATAATGTCGCTGCCGTGGGCGAGAGGTTCAGTCAACGCCTTGCCTGTGGTCGGGTCCCAGAACCTCGCTTCTCCAGATGTCGTGAAGACGATCTTCCCATCCGGACTGAACACCGGATCTCCTCCGGCAAAGGGCTCCGCCAGCGGCCGTCCAGTTTCCCCATCCCAAATTTGCGCGGCGCGATTCTGGGTTAACGCCAGAATCTGTTTTCCATTCGGGCTAAAGGTGGCATGAAGAATTTCTCCGGGTTCCTGGACGCGCAGGGACGGATCGTCCTGGGTTTCGAGCAACGCCGCGGCTTTTCCGAGCACGGCTTCCGCGGTCGCTTTCGTTTTCGCGTCCAAAGTGAATTGCGGGTGATGCACTGGTCCCGAGCCCGGGAACGATTCGAGCGGCAGCGCGAAATCACGATAGGAGAGCAGCGTGATCAGCCGGCACGCCGCGGCCCGGTTACCCGGATCCAGAGAGAGACTGCGCGCGAGCTGGGCGAGGGCGTTAAAGGTTTTCCCGTCCTCGATTGAACGCAGGGCCTGGAGAAAATCGGAACGGCTCAGGGTCGCCCGCGTTTTCGCGAGAGCGGTCTCGGCGCGGCTGCGTTCGTTCCCCGCGCGATTGCGCTCGGATTCGGCTGTCGCCTGCGCGCGCTGTGCTTCCTGTTTCTTTTGGAACGCAATGAATCCCGCCGCGGCTGCCATCAGGGCCAGCACCGCAAAGCCCGCGGCCAGTTTCCGAAGCCGGCGAGTTCGCGCGCGTTCCTCTTTGATTTGCCGGTCCTTGTCGCGCTGAATCAATTCATCGAAACCGACGCCCATCAGGCCGGCGACGAGCTTCAGCCGGGTTTGCTCCAGGATCCTGCGATGTGACGACAGGTCTTTTTGGATCGTCTCCCTCGGCGCCGAACCTTCTTTGATCCGGACATCTCCCGCGATCGGCTCCTGCGCGTCGGTCCGGGTGGTATCCACTTCGCCGTGCCCATCGAGTGGATGGCGCAGCGCCGGGCAAAAACATTCGTCCGCCGCCGTGTAGCCTTGCTTGTTGCCGAAGCTGGCATTCGGTTCGCCATCGACCATCAACGTCATGATCCGATTCTGGCGTCCGAGCGTTTTGAAGTAGCGCACTTCCTCGTTCACGTAGCGCGATACCGCCGCGCGCGGCGAGCAGACCACGATCAGGAAACGTGATTCGCGCAGGGCGGTGCGAATGGACTCGCCGAGGTCGGCGTTGATCGGAAGTTCCTTCTCATCCTGGAACACGGGAAAGAAGCGGTCGGGCATGGGTTCGCCCGTGGCCGCGATGCGTCCGCGGAATTCCGGCGGCACCCGGTAATTTTCCAGGGCGTCGTGGAGCCATTCCGCCCACTGGATCCGGCCGCGCTCCCCATCCTTGCGCGTCTCCAGGTTGTCCTGGTGGCTGTAACTAAGAAACGCCCAGTATTTGAAACCAGCTCCCGTGGGGGGTTCCGGCTCCGCGCTCATCGCTGACCTTCAACCCCGGCGATCAATACACGTCGCGCTTGTAGCGCTTGTCACTCTTCAACTTTTCGACGTACTCGTTCGCAACGTCCACGTCTTTGCCGCCCTGTTCCTGCACGATCCTGCGCAAGGCGGCATCGACGTCTTTCGCCATTCGGCGCGCGTCGCCACAGACAAAGAAGTGTGCGCCTTCACCATCCATCCATTTCCAAATCTCGGCCGCGTTCTCCATCATCCGGTCCTGGACGTAAACCTTTTTCTCCTGGTCGCGCGACCACGCCAGGTCGAGCCGGGTGAGGAAGCCGTCCTTCGTCATGTCATCGAACTCTTCCTTGTAAAAATAATTGCAGGCTGCCTTCTGCGATCCGAAGAAGAGCCAGTTCTTTCCCTTCGCGCCGACAGCTCTACGCTCCTGCAGATAAGCGCGGAACGGGGCGACCCCTGTGCCCGGCCCCACCATGATGATCGGAGTGTTGCCATCTTCCGGCAGGCGGAATTTCGAGACATTTGGAAACACTGGAACCGGCACTTTGTCCGCGCGCTCGGCCAGAAAGGTCGAGCAAACTCCGCCCCGCTTCCGGCCGTGGCTCGTGTATTTCACCACGTCGATCGTGAAATGAACCTGGTCCGGATGCGCTTTCAGGCTCGACGAAATCGAGTAAAGGCGCGGCTGCAATTTCGCCAGGACATCGATGAAATCCTGCGGCGAAATCTTGATCGACGGATGTTCGGTGAGGAAGTCGATCACTTCCATTCCCCAGAGATAACGATCGAGGTCTTCCTTGCGGTCGGGGTCGAGGAGCTCGGTGATCAACGGCGCCGCGCTGGCCCGCTCGCTAATCATCTTCAGAAATTTCGGCGTCGTCTGGGTGATGCGGCAATCGCGCAGAAGCGCCTCACGCAAAGTCGTCTCGCCCTTCGGGCCTTTCACCTTCTCATCGCCGCTCGCGCAAATTGCTTTCAGGATTTCATCTACGAGCGCCGGATCATTGGTCGCCCACACCGTCATCGAGTCGCCGACTTCGTAGCTGAGACCCCAGCCGCTCAGGTCGATTTCAAAATGCCGTGTGTCCTTGTCCGAGCCCTCGCCGCAGAGACTGCGGTTGACGGATAATTTCCCGGGGAACGGATTCGTCCGGGTGTAGGGAGACGTCGGTTTCGGAGCGGCAGATGGAGTTTCAGTCGCCATAAATTTTCTTTCTGCGACCGGGATCGCCGATCCCGGCTGCAACCTACGGACCGTCGTTGCCGATGGCGAGGGTCGGGCAAACGTCCAGCGCGCGCTGGGCGGCCGCGGTTTCGTCGTCGTTCTCGGGCTGCTTGTAAAAAAAGACGTAGGTCTCGTCGTCGTTGTACTTAATAAGATTCGGAGCCTCGTCGAGACAGACACGGCAGGGCGTGCAGGTGTTGTCGACATACCAGGCACCTTCGACATTCTCGGGAAGTTTGTTTGCTTTATCGGCCATGCGGAATTTTTACCTGAAAAGCGCGTGCGAGGGCAATGTCTTTCTGGTGGATCGCGCGCTCCGCCGCGCGATGCTTAATAATGGCGGCGAAGCCGCGGTGAAAACATCGAGCGACGGAGCGCTCGATCCACCTACGGAGTCGGTAACGGACTCGGCTCGATATCCGGCGCGTAATCGAGCGGCGGTGTCGGGCTAATGGTCGCCGCAGGTACCGGCGTCGGCAGCGGCGTTAAAATCACGCCGCCCTTGGTCATCAACGTCCTATTGCGCGCCATTACATCTTCCACGCGATACAGGCTCCCCCAACGCCGGCCATCCTTCGAATCGACCGATTCGGAATGAAGATAGAACTTTTCCATCTCATCGAGATGAAACGGCCGCGCGCCGCGCCGGCCGAAGACGACGGTTTGTCCGCCCGTTTCATCCACGACGCGGTCCCGCTCGAGCCCGCGCGAAACTGCGATCGCTTCGCCCTTCGTCGGATAAGTCGCGATCAATCTCGGGTTCGGCCGCGGACTGAACCCCTGCGCGCCGGGGACTGTGTCTGGCGAGATGAGTTGCACGACGCGCAATCCATTCCGTCCATCGGCCACGAGTGCGAACTGCGATGCGCTGACGCTTCCGATCTGCACCGCGCGCGTGTCGTTCAGCTGACCATCAGCGTTGAACATCTGGTCGAGATGCGGTCGCTCCGGATTTTCCACATCGACAATCGCGAGACCTTCCGGTCCGTTCGCGACGTAGGCGTAAGTCCGCGCGACATAAAGCCGCCCGGGATTTCGCAGTCCGACGACAGCGCCGCGAATCGGTTCCGGCCGGTATGGATCGGTGATGTCGAGGACCTTTAGGCCTTCGCGATCGGTCACGAAGGCGTAGCGGAACTGGATCGCGACGCAGTGCGGCTCACGCAGGAAATCGCCGGTGTATTGGCCGGCCAGCTTCGGATGCATCGGATCGGTGCAATCGATCACGAACAATCCGCGTGGCGTCGTCAGGTAAAGGCGATGGCCGGCGGCGGTGACGAACGAAGCGCCGGTCAGCGCACCGTCGGGATTGTAGGTCACGTCGCGTTTCAGGAAATTATTGTCGGGGTTCCCGTCAACGAGCGTCGCGACATTCGAGCCGACGAGGCCTTCTTCGCGGTCGGAGACGTAGACGAAGGCGTAGAACATGTCGATCGGTTGCTCTTCGTTTTCCGGAATCCGGACCCGGGCCGGGTCGAGGGCGAGCGTACTCGGGATCGCAACCGACGTCGCGTACTTCGTGTTCACACGCGTGCGTTGCCCGAGCGGGGAAACCGGCGCGCTCACGATGCGTTCCGAGAATCCCTTCTGGTCGATGTTCGCCACGTCGAAGACTTCGAAGCCGCCCGGGCCATTCGCGGTGTAGAGATATTCGCCGCGGAGCACGATGTCCTGGATGTCGTGCCCGCTGTGTTCGTGCGCTTCTTTCAGGATCGCGCCGGCTTCGAGATGTTTCTGGTAGTTATCCGGGTAGGCGAGTTTGTGGAGGTGACTACCGATCGCGGCCTGCGGTTCGTCCGGTTCCGTCCAGATGACCGCGTGCAATCCTTCCCGCCCTTCGCCGACATAAGCGTAGCGCCCGAAGAAGTTCACCGTCCCGGTGCCGAACCCGAGGAGCTGCGTCATCCAGGCGTTGTTGTCGTTGTTCTTCGAGAGATGGCAGTCTGTGCAATTCTTCGTCGTGCCGACGCTGCTGGTCGTGTGCGGGAAATGCGGATTGAACGCCTGGCCGCTGTAGCCTTCCGCCGAAAAAGTCTGTGCCTGCGAGTAGACCCATTCGCGGTTCGCGTTCTGCGAGCTGACTACGACCGCGCTCGACGAGCGGATCACGGCCATCCGGTTCTTCTTCACCGTGCCGTCGATCCCGAGCATGAAAACGTCGTCGCGCACAACCTGCGGATTGTAGGTGGTGAAATTGCGATCGGTGACGCCTTCGAATTTGTTTTGCGCCACGCGCTGGTTCGCTTTCATCGGCAGATGACAGCCGAAACAGCTCGTCGCCCACGACGTGTGGCAGATCTGGCAATCCATCGCGCCGTTGTCGTGCGCGAATCGCGCGTGCCGCTCCGCTGGATCAGCGGACACAACGCCGCCCCAGGTTTTCCCGTCGCGTTGCAGCGTCTTCGCATACGCCGACTTCGGATTGTAATGCGCGGAAAGGGGATCGACCGTGTCCATCGTCTGCGGAATTTCCCAGCGCACGTCCGGCGCCATGACCGATTGCTGGTAGAGCTTCGTCCCTTCCCAAACGAAGCGCGGCCCCCAAGGCGTGTTGCTAGTCTCGAGCAACTTGAACGCGCCGGCATTGCCTGTCGTTTCCAGCGTTGGCCGCCGATCGACGGTGCCGTGGCAATCGATGCAGTTGATCGTGGTTGCGTTGCGCGGCTCGCCGTAGAGCATCCCGTTGCCGTGCACGTCCACCTCGAAATGGCAGTCGGTGCATTGCATCCCGCGGGCGAGATGGACGTCTTTCAAATGCACCGCCTTCGCGAACTTCTGCGGATCGCTGTCGAGGATTTTGTTATCGTGGAGATCGAGCAGGTTGCCTTTGCGGTCGTGCTTGAAGATTGCGCGGAAGACCCAGCCGTGTCCGTGGTAATCGGCGAACTGGGTGTGCTTCAACTTCGGGTTCAGTTCGGAAACTTTGTCGAGAAATTCCTTGTCGCCCCAGAGTCCTTTCGCCGCGGCCGCCTCGGGATTGCTTTGAGTCTCGATGACGAGCTCGTCATCCGTCGGGTTACGTTGCTCCTTCGGATACATGAACTCGCCGTCGGTTTCCTGGTCCCACCAGGTGTAACCGAGATACGGATTCACGAAGAGATTCCCCTGGTGCATGTGGCAGTTCATGCATTGGCTCGACGGAATCGCGCGGGTGAACTGATGCATGACAGGATGCCCGCGCTCATTTCGCGGAATGGTTTTGTCGGCCGTAAACGTGAGTCCCTGGTGGCCATATTTGCTCCACCAACCCGAGTTCGTCGGCGAGCGATCGTTCGCATAGACGACGTGACAGGCCGAACAGCCGCTCGAACGATAATCGCCCGGGTGATCGTTCGAGCCGAGGAAGCCGAGGAGCGGATCATGCAACCGCGTTTTTTGGATGCCGAGAAAAACCGGGTCGGTGCGATTCAAAGTGCCGAGCCCGCGTTCCGACAATCGCCGCAACGGTTTCCCGTTCGGTTCTTCGGTCGTGGGAATGCCGAGCTGCAATTGTTTTTCGCCGCCTTTCTCGAAGATGCGCAGGATGTTTCCAGGGTTGCTCAGGTTGAACCGCGGGACCGGATCGAGAAACGGCAGGATGCCGTGGACCTTCGTGTCGTTAGGCGTGACCGGCGTGTAGTTGTTCAGGCGAAGTGGCGCGCCATCCGCGGCGTAGGCCTGGCCGAAGCGATAATCCTTCAGCCAATACCCGCTGTTGTTGTAGAGCGCCGCGCCCCAGAGCATCGGCCCGGTGTTCATCATGCTGTGATCCACGCGGTTGATGATGTCATCGTGACAAACGCCGCAGGCTTGCTTCGCCACGCGCAAATCTCCCGGATTCATGAACCGGATGAACTCGGCTGATTCGTGGTTCAGCCAGACATTCGAGTTCGGCGGATTCGCCGAGGTTTTCCAAAACTCCTTGTAGCGCGGCGGAACATGCGCCTGCTCCTTCGTCAGGCCGCGCGCCGGATTACCACCGTGACAATCAATGCACCCGAGCACCACGTGCGTCGCCTGGTGCATCGGCTCCACGCCGCTGTGACACTGGTTGCACCCCGAACTTTTTGCATCGGCGGCGGCTTGGGATTGATCGATGAGATTCGCCCGAGGACGGGCCGAAGGCTTGGTCACAGAAAAGTTCGGCGGCAAAGACGTAGCAGGACCATAACCGTCCTCGGGCAAGCCTTCGGAAGCTCCAAGCACCAAGCTCCAAGCACCAAAGAAGCTCCAAACACCAAGCGCCAAAAAGCAGATAGGCATCGCTATCCGGATCTTTGGAGCTTGGAATTTGAAGTTTCTCTGGAGCTTGGAGCTTGGAGCTTGGAGCTTCCCGCTTTGCTTCTGCTTTTCCGTTCGCATCGCTTAATACGTCAGCGTCAGCGTCAAAATCCCGCTATAGAGAAAATCATCCACCTTCCCGGGGCTCGGACTGGGATAACCGAAAACCGGATTGGTGTTCGCGCGGTAAATGTCTTTGTAGCCTTGTCCTGGAACCAAAAACCCCGCGCCGGCGGTGAGGATGATGTTGTTCGTCAGCAGCGGGCGATACTGAATCCCAAGACTGCAATCGAGCCCGATCGTATTGCTCGTGTGGTTCGTCATTAGCACCTGCCGGATCGTTTCCGTCTCCGCCATCCAGATGTAATTCACGTTCAGAAACGCTTTCAGTTTCGGCGTGATGTCGGCGTCGTTTCCGTAACCGACGATGATCGTCCCCGGGTTGACGAAGTTCGATTGCCCTTCGCTTTTGCTCGTGCGCAGATCGATCACCAGACTGTCGCGCTGCTTAAAGTTCACCGACGTCCCGCCGAGATTGAATCCCTGGTGCACGAAAAAGCTGAACGGTCCGCCGACGAAAAATGGTTTATCGAAGATCGTATCGAACCCGGTGCCGTGTGAGTTCCGCGGATCGCGATCACCGCTGGCGTAAAAGCCGGAGAGCTTGAAACGCAGCCAATCCTTGTCGATCGACAATTCAAGCGCCGCCATCTGGGCGTTGATCGAAACCCGCTGCTGCGCGATCCCGTTGAACCCGTCCTCGCCCAGGACTTCGTAAAGCGCGTGGGTAATGTTCAGCCGCCCGATGTGCCCGTCGCCGGTCCAGCCCAGGTAATACGACTGCACATAATGATCGCGCACCGCGCCGATCGGCGCCGGCCGGGTAATGAAATCGTTCTTGTCGAAATGGCGCGTCGCTTCGTCGAAATTTGCGTGGAAGCTGAGCTGGGCGGTGTAACCTTTCGCGAGGAAATCCTGGCGGAAAACATTCAGGATGATGATGCGCTGATCGCGCGCGTCGAACTTGTTCAGGTCGGAATAGGTGTCCTTCTCGCGCATGTCGAATGCGATTACGTTGTATTGCCAGCGGTTATTGTCGTAGTTGCCGAAGAGGCGGAGGCCGAGGTTCGAGTCGTTGAAAATGAACCCGCGGAAATCGCTCACGAACGGCTGGATCCCGAAACGCGAGGAAAGAAAATCGTAGTTGTTCGTCAGGTCGCGGATGTGGATTTCGCCGAACGCTTCCTGGAGCGCGTACCAATCTTTTTGCCGGGTCGTGTAGCGTGAACCCGCGAGATCGCCCGGCAATCGGGTCAGGCCGGGGCCGAGTCCGGCTGTGGGATCGCCAAAGGGCGGAAAGGTGAGCACGGGCGTCGGCGCCGTAAAACCGGGTCCGCGCGGATCGGGATCGAGCGCGTTGTTTTCCTTCACCCGGATGTAGTTGTGGTTCGCGACGAACAAAAACCGCAACGCCCACACGACCGGCTTAAACGCGGTCTCGCCCTTGAACAAATCAATCCCGATCGAGAAATCGTTCGAGAAAAAGAGCTGGTCGCTTCGGCCGAAAAATTCGGAGCTGTTCGGCCGCGCCGTGCTCACCCCGCTTGGGATCGGAAGCTTGCGCGCTTCAAACTGGAAGAAATCGTTCAGGGTCAGGTCGAGAAAAATGTCCTGCCCGATGATCGGCGCGTCGCCTTTCAATTTGCTTTGCAAATAGGGATGCCAAAAGCGGAGCCGCCCGGTTTGATACGGCGTCTCGGCCAGGGACGGATCGGCATACCGTTGCCACCGGCCGAACCCGATGAACCACCGATTCGGCACCGGTTCCGAGCCCGGCAAAAGTCCGCGGCCGCTTTCGGAGTCCGGATACTCTTCGTAATCGAGCTTGTGTCGTTCCGGCATGGCTTCATACCCGCGCCTTGGCAATCCCAGCGAACGCGGCGCTGCTCCGCCCGTGTATTCCGGCGGTTGCGGCAGGATCGGTGGATACAAATCCGGGGGTTCGATCGGTTCCAGGAGATTGCCGCCGCCGGGATCTGGATTGAATTGCGAGGGCGGCAGCGGCGGCTCGAGGATCTGTTCCTGGCCGAAGAGATAACGGCGACTCGACCGCAACCGCGACTTCACCCGGTAGCCGTTGATTTCCACATCTGCGCCCTGACGTTCGCGAACGATCTCGACCGTTGCGTCCTTGCTGTCGCCGAGATCGATGGCGATGAAGTTTTTCTTTCGCGCTCGATTCGCCGCGTTCGAAACGTCTTTGCTGTCGCCAAGATCGATTTCGACGTCCCGCGTCTTCTGCCGTTGCACTGTGGTTACTTCGACGCGCGCGCCCTCCTTCGCCGCCGGACTATCGTCGCCTTCCATCCGGGGGTTGCTGCCCGCGATGGCCAAAACGGCGAGGGCAAAAAGCAGGCGTCTGCTTCGCGCTCCGCTCATTGGCCGACACGAGGGCATAGGGAGGCGAAGAATGCCGGAATTGCCTCGGTATTAGCAAGCTTAAGGGCCGCGCGGAAAAAGGGGGATTTTCATCGCCGAGCCCACGCAATTTTAGTATGAAACCGGGCCCCGTGAGATTTCGCGCCCGATTCTTCGCCGTCGCCGGCCTTGTCCTCTGGCCGCTCCTCGCCAAAGCGCAGCTCACCGCCGTCGACGTCCAGACGATCGTCAACCAGGCCGTCACGCGCGCGGTTCAGATTTCGCCGAACAGCGTGATTGCCGTGACCGATCGTGAAGGCGACGTGCTCGCGGTTTGGAGTGTCAACGGCACGCCGCCGAGCGCGCTCGATATTTACAGCTGCGTCTCGAAAGCCGGCACCGCTTCCTATCTCAGCAGCAACCAGAACGCGTTCACTTCGCGCACCGCCGGGTTCATCATCCAGCAACATTTTCCGCCGGGTGTTCGCAACACCTCGCCCGGTCCGCTCGTCGGCGTCGGCCTTTCGAATTTGTTTACGTCGGACATCAACAAATTCCGCGCGCCCGGCAGCGTCATCACCTTCAGCGCCACGCCCGGCCTAACGATCGTGCCCATCTTCGGCACGTCGCTCGATGGGTCACCCGGCGGTGTGCCGCTCTACAAGAATGGGATTCTCGTCGGCGGGATTGGGGTCACCGGTGACGGCGTGCCGGGACCGCTCGTGTTTCGTTCGCAGAATCCATTCACGTTTATTGCCGGCTACGACAGGGACGAAGAAGTCGCGCTCGCGGGGCAAACTGGGTTCCGCCCCGCTCGTTCCATCCAGGCCGATAACGTTTACATCAACGGCATCGCGCTCGCCTATGTTTTGTCGCCTACTTCGAATGTGGCGGGGACAACTCAAGGAGCGGCCGCGCCCGGTTTCCCGGTGATGGCCGCGCCGCCGCCATTCCCGTACCCGATCGCGACCTTCGGCGGAGTGCAGGGTGAGATTCGCCAGCCGATCGTCAGCGACCCGATCTCGACGCCGATCAACGGCCAGCTGCGCCTCACCGCCGCGGAAGTCGCGAGCATTATCGATTTCGCCGCGGCGCGCGCCCGCACGACTCGCGCTGGCATCCGTTTGCCGATTGGCGTGCCCATGCAGGTCTTCATCACCGTTTCCAATTTCCCGAACAACCCGGCGGTGAACCCGACTTGTCTCGGCGCATTCCGAACCGGTGAAGCGACGCTTTTCAGTTGGGACGTGGCCGTACAGAAAGGCCGCACCGCCGTCGGTTTCTCGAACAACTCGCTCGCGATATCCACGCGCACCGTCGGCTTCCTCGCCCAGACAAAATATCCGCCGGGACTCGACGTGCAGGATCCCGGGCCTTACTACGGATTGCAGGAGCAGTTCTCCGGGTTCAACCGTGCCGCGCTCCCCAATTACGTGCTCGATGCTTCCGGGCTCGACGCGCGCTTCCCGAACGGCATCACGATTTTCCCCGGCGGTTTCCCGCTTTATCGGAACGGCCAGTTGATCGGCGCCATCGGGATCAGCGGTGACGGCGTGGACCAGGACGACATTGTCGGCGCGTCCGGGACCCACGATTTCCTCGCGCCGTTTTCTATTCGCGCCGACCAATTCGCGTATCTCGGCGCGCGACTGCCTTACGCGAAATTCCCGCGCGATCCTGATGGCACCGATGGAAGCGTGGAGTATCCGCCCTTCACAGTCGTGGCCGAGAAGCTCGCGAATATTTCCACGCGGGTGAGCGCGGGCACTGGCGACAACCGTCTCATCGGCGGGTTTATTATTTCGGGAACCGCATCCAAGAAAGTGATCGTTCGCGCGATGGGCCCGTCGCTCGGCGACTTCGGAGTCACCTCCGCGCTGGCCGATCCGACTTTGGAATTGCACGACGCGACCGGAGTCGTCATCGCGACCAACGATAACTGGGCCGACACCCAGCGATCAGACATTGTCGCCAGCGGAATTCCGCCGCCTAACGAGTTGGAATCAGCGATCGTCCGCACGCTCGCGCCCGGCGCTTACACCGCGATCGTCGACGGCAAAGACGGCGGCGTCGGAACCGCGCTCGTCGAAGTCTACGACCTAAGTCCCTCCTCCAGCTCGACGCTGGGCAACATCAGCACGCGCGGAGCGGTCGGCCCGCAGAGCGATGTCATGATCGGCGGTTTCATTATCAGCGGCGCGACCGGAACTACGCGCGTCCTTGTTCGTACCGTCGCACCCTCGCTCATTTCCGCCGGCGTCACCGACGCGATGCCCGATCCTATGCTCGAGCTGCGCGATGTGAACGGCACCCTCATCGCCGCGAACGATAATTGGCGCGAAGGTCCCGAGCTCGAGATCCAGGAATCAAAGCTCGCACCGACGAACGATCTGGAATCCGCCATCATCACCACGCTTCCCTCCGGCCCCTACACCGCCGTCATCCACGAGAAGAACGGCCAAAGCGGCATCGGCCTCTTCGAAGTTTACAATCTCCAGAACCCGTAAGGCATTACCGCTAACGGGTCGCAAGGGAATGCTCTTCTGTTACGCGCTGGTTCGCGGAACGCTCCGTCATTGCGCGGCGGACGGCTGCGGAGGGATGGCGTTGCCAAAGCTTTCGTAAAGCGATCGAGTCGTGGATAAATTGCCCAAGCATCCAGTTACGATAGGACGCAGCGGCCACAGCCGGGACCATCAACCCGCGGCTCACGCCGGATAGGAAATGACTGGCGAGCATACCGCTCATGAGCGCGCGCAGAACTCCATGCGATGAACTTGGATCAAGGCTCGCAGCGGCCTCGCCGAGGACAAAGTAACCTGGCGCGGCGCACTCTGGGAGCAGGCGCCATCCCATCTCAAACCCGGTTGCGGACTGCCGGGCGTCGGCCAATCCGTCGGCAGAGGCGGCGTGGTAAGCGGAAGGAATACGCAGGTTTACCCAGGCGCACCGGTCGACGCCGAGCGGAGCGTGCCAATTCCAGCCTTGCGGATGTGCCTGGAGGCTCGGTTCGCCGTCCGTCTCATTCTTGCGCCCTGAAGTCCATCCAAAGCGCACTCGAAGGCTGGGGCTGTGATGCTCAAACTCAAGCCCGAGCTGTTTCGCCAGCCAGGAATGCCGTCCGCTTGCGTCAATCACCCATCGGGCATGAATTGATCCGTCGGTGGTCTCTACGCCGGCGATCGTTCCAGCATCATCGTAAATCAATCCATCAGCTCGACATGGCTGGAATATTTCCACGCCGGCTTCGCGCGCAGCGTCCAGCAGGAGTGCGTCGAGTTTTGCGCGATCTGCTTGAAAGCCCAGCCACGGCCCCCCCGCGTCTTCGCCGTAAGACTGGAAAGCTCGGGGCCCGTTCCATTCCACCCAGACTCCGCGATGACGATGAAAACCGGCGTTGAGGATGCGTTCGAGAACGCCGAGGCTGGCAAAGAGCGGCTCAACCCCTGGATGGAGCGTCTCTCCCGGTTGGACTCGCGGCCCGCGTTTCGTTTCAATCAGAATGGCGCGCAGACCAAGGGCCGAGCAACGCAGGGCAAAAGCACAACCGGCTGGTCCACCACCGATGACAACGGCATTAACCTCTTCGGGTCCAAACACCGATGTAAACCTAACGATCCAAGCGTTGGAAAGGTTGGCTGTCGAATTGCCAGAAGGCCACGTTCTTGGCTAATTGGACCTGCAGCGTATTCGAAACCGTGAAGGCGAGCCGGTAGGGTGGATTGGCCGCGTTCACTGCCGATGAACTGTCGACAGCCGCGAACTTGAAGATAAACCCGTCGCCGGTCAGCGCCGGGTTCGCCCGCGGAAGCACGGTACTGGCCCAAGTGGCCCAATCCGCGACCCGCTCAACCATGACGAGCCAGGGATCGCTCAAGACGATCCCGGCCGCGGGGAAAACTTTTCCACGACAAAAGATCAGTTCCTCCATGCGCCGAACGAATTCGACCGAATCCACGAGATGGAGTCCGCTAAAACCGATTTGCCCGGCCAGGGCGGCCTGACTCTGATCCGAGCGATGTGGATTGGACGCGTTGACCACCATCTGACCACCCCGGCTCTCAAGAAACGGCCCTTGGTAACGGCCCTTGGTCGCCGTCCCATCCCGTTGAGCTAGCCACTTCGGCTCCCAAAACCCGTGGATGCTGCGGATGATAGCCCAGTTCGCCATCGAGAAGGGGAATGGAAGTAAAGAGCGCACGCCGCCGCAAGGAGGCGGCGTTTTGCGGAGGCTGAAAGCCAAAGGTGCGGCTCGCATCGGGCGCGACCGCGGGCCAGAAGGAATTTAAAGCCGCGCACAGCTTCGAATCCTCCGGAAAAGGACTGCCGAGACCGAAGGCAACGTAATTCGATCGGTCGTTAATCACATACTCGGAAACATCCCAGCCGGGCGCAAAAAAATCGGAGGCTGCGTCCGGGAGGCAACTCGAGACTCCCGCAGAATTCGGATGCTGACCAGCCGATGTTCCGCTGCTGGTGAAACCGACGACGGCGGTGGCAGTAAGGTTCGCCTGTTCATTAACGGAAAACGCCCGCCGCGAGGAGTCGAGCGGATCCGCAAGCTCGGAGTTGGGCATTGCATTGCTGGCTTGAAGCGATGTCGCTGTGTCGTCCGAGCGGAACCGCCCATCGCTCAACGGCTGGGGGCCACCCTGCGGGAAAACAATTCCCGGGTTAGACAAGCCTATCGGCCGGCCCTGCGTCTTCTCCAGCCAGGCAATTACCGCGGCCTGTTCCACCTGGGGGAAGTAGTCGACCGCGGTCACCAGGGAGAAAGCGGGCAAGATTTCGAGCTTCAAAACAGGACTCGGCTTGAGAGTGATCGCTCCCTCGCAAGTGCTATCAACCAAATGAGCCGCTTCATAGCCACCAGCGGCGAGTTTCTTGTCGAAACTTGTTTGACCCGCGAGCGGCGGATCGGGAATCTCGTTGAGATTGGTTCGACGCCATTGCCCTCCCGCCGTTTGGGTAATCTCCAGGCGGATGTTGGCATACTCCGGTGCCGCGCGGCCGTTATCGGTGGAAGAGATTAGCAATGAGGTCCAAAAGCGATTCCTAGTCAGGCCGGCCGGAACCTTAAACCGTACCGGCTCCCGTTTCCCATTCACGGTCTGGGTGGACACGCGGACCAAGTCATTCGGAACGGGCACCACAAGGACAGACGAACCGATGGAAGCAAGTGTGATGAGATCCTTGCTCGACTTCGAGGTTCTCACGAAAGGTGGCGCAGATAGATCGAAGCCGGGAAGAGGCGGCACGCGTCCAGGGTTGTCCGCGCTCCGTTTGTGAATGCGTGCCAGCTTTTCATTCACGTGGAGCCCGGCAAACTTAAATGCGGGCAGGCTAATTGGTCTGCCGTCCTCCGCGACAAGGCACTCCCCGCCCGCGAACAATTTGTGGACCGGCATGACAAAAGTGAGTTGGGCATCGATGCCCGCGACAGGACGAAAGATCGCATGGGTTGGCGCCGCCGCACCATACTCGGCGATATAAGCGACATAACGAGCGGGCAAGACGGCAAAGCCGCGACCACCGTCGGCGGGTAGCGGAACGAAACTGCGGGTCGGCCCGTCGTATCGCTCGCCCTCGGTACCTACTCGCGCCACGCCTGCGCGTGAGAATGTCAGGTCTGCGTGTTGTCCGTGAGCGGTATGGGCGCGCGTCCGATACTGGCAGGCAAAGACGGCGATCACCGGATTCCGGAAGGATGAAAGCTTGCGTGGTGCGAGGCTGAAAATATAGTTCTCCACTACCTCGAGTTCCTCCAGCGTCGGATAATCAACGCTCGTCCGCGCCCCAACCGTCAAGGGATGGACATCCGGGGACGCGAGCGCATGAAAGAGGACGCTACGCGCCGGAGCGCCCGGCTCGATCCCGCGTCGGGCGCCGGTCGAGAGCTCTTCAAAGCCGGGATGCTGGCGATCGATCCCGGTGAGCTGCCGCTGAAGCTCAGCCGCAAGTTGAGACTTTGGCTTTGTGATGTCCAAGCCCCCAGCATGTTGCTGTAGAAGTGCGGCCCAACCGCGCGGGGCAAGTCGGGCGAGGATTTGAGCGAGGTCGTTTAGGAGAGGCATATTTTGGAGGTGATTGGTTTATTATGACTTCGAACAGACGTGGGTCTTATCGGCGAGCAACTCCGAGGCGAGATTAAGGCGACGGGGCGCGGAGACAGGAAGGCCATCAAAGGATCGCCTCCGGGGAGCGGAAATTCATTGTCTCTAGTTAACCCGAGACTTCGGCGGCCCTGCAAGATCAAAGAAATCACGAACGCGCCCATGCGCGGATTCCTCAGCGTGGAGTGCAAATTCCTGCGGGCTTGCCTCCTGCCTGAGGCCAACCACATGATGCAATCATGCGTGCATTTTCAATGAAACGAGTCCTTAACGTTCTCTCCGTGCTGGTCGTGATCGCGGCCGGGACGGTAGGGATTCCGAAAGGAAGCGCCCAGACTCCCACTCCCAAGCCAACCGCCGACGCTCCGCGGCACATCGTGCTTCCCAACCGAAAGGACGCGTTGCCCTACAGCGACGCAGTGCTCGTCGGCAATACTCTCTACCTGGCGGGAAAGATCGGCATCGATCCCGAAACAGGCAAACCTCCGGCAGAGCTCGAGAGAGAAATCCACCTCTTGCTCGACGGAATCAAAGCCACCCTGAAGGAAGCCGGCATGACAATGGACGACCTCGTCTCCGTCCAGGTCTTTTGTCCCGACCTCTCCCTCTACGAAAAGTTCAACGAAATTTACCGCACCTACTTCATCAAGGATTTCCCCGCCCGCGCCTTCATCGGCTCCGGCCCGCTCCTCCGCGGCGGCCGCTTCGAAGCGCAGGGAATCGCCGTCCGGCGCTAACGCAGAGTCGTTAGGCTCACTTAGGAGGTTCCAACTTGAGCGTGTTAACGGCTCGAAGCATTTCTTTGAACTCTTCACCGTTCGCGTCGTCGGCAAAAATACTCACGACGCCGATCACCTGATCAGACAATTGAAGGATGCCTGAGCCCATCACTTTGTAGTCGTCCGCGGTTGCGCTCTTGCGGGTCGCGGCATCGGTGAGCACGCAATACGCGCCGTAACCTTTTTCCAGCGCAAAGTCTCTCAACGTCGCTTTCTTTTCCTTCGACTGCGTAACGAATTGTTTGGTTGCCGCCAAGACTCTGCTCCTGATGCGCTCACGATTCGGCGGGCCTTCGTCAACATATGCAAAAGTTAAGAGGCATTTTGCGTGGGCATCGTTCACCGGCTTGATCGCTAACGCGTAGCCTATGGCGCTCCCATCAGGCTTGACGGCGGGTGATCCGTTAACCGTCCATCTAGAAGGAAGCACTAATGAAAGCTTCCCATGGCCATTCAAATCAAATTCGGCCGCCTGGACAGAGGCAAGGAAAAGGCAGAGAAACAAAATGGTCGAGATCAGTTTCATGCTCGAGACCTCGGCGCGTTACAATCGTGTGGCGCGCCAGACAAAGCCATCAGCCGAGATTCGGGGGAAACGGCGTCTCTACGCACGCGCATACTCTCAGTCGAGATCTAGGTTTCGTTTAGCTTCTTCCCAAGGAATCAACGGTTTGTCGCCGTTCTCGGCGATTGCCTTTTCCAGGTCGTGCAAATCCTCCAGGTCTTCGACTCGTTCGCGAAGCGCCCGCAGTTCGCGATAGACAAGTTCCAAGGTCAGAGATTCGGGTGGCTGAGTGCTGCTACTCATAAGCTTCCTTGCGGTCTTTCACAGCGTAAATGGCAATCAGGTTACGCTCCAGCGTAAACAGCACCCGGTATCTGCCCACACGCAACCGATATCGATTACTTTTCCCTTCAAGTTTTCTTACGTCTCCACGGAGGTCGTCGCGCATGACTTCGATCCGCTGGCCAATTTGACGACGGACAATCTCTTCCAGATCGCGCAGTTGCGTTCTCGCTTTTTCACTAATGAAGAGTTCGTACTGCATCGTTCGCTTCAGGGTTTCCCTGCGGTCTGGAATTGATGTTTGGTATGCTAGGGCGACTTCTTTAGCGCGACAAACTTCCAAGCGGGACCACGAACCTTCTCCTCCATCTGTTTGCGATTGGGGCGTGCGAATCTAGAATCCGGTGCGCGGCTGCGTGCAGCGACGCGTTCCGAAAATGCCCGACGAAAAATCTCACGCGCCGCAGCCGGCTTATGAAGCCGCGCGCGCCGAACGCGCGACAACGGCAGAGGGAACAGTCGAGCGCGCCGAGCGGAGGCACGACCCGTACGCGGCGTTTCGGTTTTCCGCGTTCCGCTTCTACACCGCGGGCAACCTGATCTCGGTGGTTGGCCGCCTGATGTTCGTTGTGGCGGTCGAATGGGAAATGTATGGGCGCACCCATTCGGCGACGGCGCTGGGATTAGTGGGCCTGGTGATCGCGTTGCCGGTGGTGTTGCTCTCGTTGCCGGCGGGTCACGTCGCGGATCGGTTCCCGCGTAAACGCATCGTGCTCGTCACCCAGGCGCTGAGCGCGATTTGCTCGCTCGCGCTGGCGTTTGTCTCGTGGCGGCACCTGTCGATTCCGGACTGGGCGTTTCTGCGGACCGGCAATCGTTTTCTGTTTTCCATCGCCACAATTTTCGAACGCCACACCTCTTACTTCCATTTTGACGATCTCTCGATTCCGCTGATTTATCTGATCCTGTTCATCTCCGCGACGGGCCGCACTTTTGGTTGGGCGGCACGCAGCTCCTACTTTCCTCAGCTCGTCCCGCGCGATGTTTTCGCGAACGCCGTTACCTGGAACAGCAGCGTCTTTCAAATCGGTTCCGTCGTCGGGCCGGCGCTCGGCGGATTGCTCATCGTCCGCGCCGGGTTTCCGTTTATTTATGCGATCGACGCCGCCTGCGCGTTTTCGTTTTTCCTGCTCGTGCTCCCGATCCGGAGCAGCGAGCGCGGCAGCAGCACCGAAAGAAATGCGTGGCGCAGCCTGATGGAAGGATTGCGTTTCATTCGCACCAAACAAGTGGTCCTCGCCACGATCACGCTCGACATGTTCGCCGTCTTTCTCGGCGGCGCGACCGCGCTGCTGCCGGTTTTTGCCGATCAGATCCTGCATTGCGGGCCGATCGGGCTGGGCTGGATGCGCGCGGCGCCCGGGATCGGCGCGTTCATCATGGCGATCCTCATCGCTTACCTGCCGCCGATGAAAAAAGCCGGCAAAGCATTGCTCTGGTGCGTGACCGGTTTTGGAGCCGCGACGATCGTCTTCGGTTTGTCGCACTATCTCTGGCTCTCGCTCATCATGCTCTTCATGACCGGCGTGTTCGACAGCGTGAGCGTGGTGATTCGCCACACGCTCCTCCAACTCGTCACGCCCGATGCGATGCGCGGCCGGATTTCCGCCGTGAACAACATCTTCATCGGGACTTCGAACGAGCTGGGTGCGCTGGAGTCTGGATTAACGGCGGCGTTGTTTGGTCCCCTGATTTCCGTGGTGGCCGGCGGGGTGGGGACGATCCTGATGGTCCTCGGCGTTTCCTGGATCTGGCCCGAGACGCGGAAGATTGGCGCGCTGGATAAAAACTTGCGGTAGCTGCCGGAACATAGACTTCCAGTCTGTGTGCCCAGCGGGTTTTCAAACCGGCTGAAGAGCAGCGGACAAAATGTCCGCTGGGCGCACAGGCAAGATGCCTATGTTCCGACTTTGCGGTACAGTGTGTTCATGAAAATTGCCGCCGTCCAGTTGGCTTGCACGCTCGGTGAAGTCCAGGCGAACCTGAACAAGATCCGCGATTTCTGCGGGCGCGCGAAACAGGAGGGCGTGGATCTTATCGTGTTTCCCGAGGCGGCCGACACGGGCTACTCAATGCCGGTCATCCGCGAGCAGGCAAAGCCGTGGACGGAAGGCGCGGTGCCTGCGCTGCAAGAGATGGCGAAAGAGTTTGCTCTCACGATCGTGAGCGGAGTATCGGAACGCGCCGGCGATTGCATTTACAATTCGCAAGTTTTTATCGATCCGCTCGGCGAGATCGCGGCGAGCTATCGGAAGACGCATCTCTTCGTCCTTCCGCCTAACGACGAAAGCACCTGCTACGCGCCGGGCGACAAGTTTGTGAGCGTGGCTGCCGGCGGATTTCGTTTCGGCCTCAGCATCTGTTACGACCTTCGGTTTCCCGAGGTCTGCCGAACGCTCGCCCTGGAGCACGGCGCCAACGTCATGCTGGTTTCCTCTGCCTGGCCGCTTCCGCGCGCCGCGCATTTGCGCGCCCTGGCCGTGGCCCGCGCCATCGAAAACCAGAGTTACCTGGTCCTCGCAAATCGCGTCGGTGTCGATGCCGGAGTAGTCTGCTGCGGCACCTCGGCGATTATCGATCCCTCTGGTGTCATCATCGCGTCAGCTTCCGATGACCGGGAAGAAATGATCGTCGCCGACGTTTCCGAAGAAGTCGTTAGGTCGGTTCGCGAACGGATGGGCGTTTTCGAGCATCGGCGAACAGACCTGTATGGCCGGCAATAGCGGCCAAGAAAAAGCTCCAAGCACCAACATCCAAGCTCCAGAGAAATTCCAAATTCCAAGCTCGCAAATTACTTTCTGCGAGGCTGATTCTGCTTGGTGCTTGTTGTTTGGTGCTTCTCTGGATGTTGGAGCTTCTTTCAGCCCACGCAACGACGAATTCTAAAACGCCTTAGAACGCCGCATGCAACGCCAACATCCCATACGGCGCGCCGCCGTCCTGGTGATAGCGAACCTGGGTACGATGGAAATCGAAGTTTCGGAACGGAATCATGCCGCCTTCCAGCGATAGCTTCATCGCGGTGGTCAGCTTCCAGTCGAGGCCGGCGCCGACCCGCACCTCTTCGAAAGTGATCGCCGCATGGTTCAGGGCTGGGTTGCCGCGCAACGTGCCGAAGTTTTTCTCCACCCGATAGCTCGTCGCCCGGATATCCGCGCCGGCATAAAACAGCATGGAGCTATTGGGCTCGTATTCGAGCCGCGGCGTCGGCGCGACCGCGTTCAAGGTCCATTGCGAGGCGAACTTCCACCGGACACCGCCGCCCGGTAGCACCGGATATTTGCGCAACGCGTCAAAGCCCAGCCCAAACACGACCTGAAAATTCGAGCTGAAAATGTAGGTGCCGCCCAGGATCACCGGCACGTTGAAAGTGTCCTGCCCGAAGTCGTCGAAGTCGGTGCCGTAGAAGCCGGGGTCCGCTTCGAATCGGATCAGGAACGAATCGGAAAATTCCGTGTCGAGGCCGATGACGAGCGCGGTAGAATGCAGATCGTTCGGGATCGGCGCGGTGCTTGAGTAGCCAAAGGAGTAGCGTTCCGTTTGCACACCGAGGCGCAAAACGCCGATCTTCGTCGTCGGCGTCAGGATGAAATGGATCCGGGTGTCGCTCTCGTGAAAATTGCGCACGCTCAGGCTGCCGCGCTGGACGTCCCCGTTGCCGGCGTAGGTTTGTTCCGCGTGAAATTCAAACGAGAACGGCGCTTCCGATTCCACCAGTGCCACGTCCTTCGACTCTTTCGACGACGTGGAATACGTCTCGACCTGGACGGCAAATGCTCTGCCTGCGGCCAGGGCAAGGCACAAAACGACAGTGGTGGCGGCAATTCTCATCGGAACGGAAAATGCGTGTCCGGCTAGATTGCCTAGCGGACTGCCCCCGTGTCACGCCGAAATAACGTGCTGGCCTTGGAAATATCGCGCATCAGAACGGACTCCGACGCCGTCCGCTCGATCCCGTGGAGCGACGCGACCGATGCCGACGAGATGAAATCGCCCCGCCAAACGAGCGTGGCCGGCCGCCCGCCCACGTCCACCGGCCACATTTGGTAAAGCGTGAGGCCGGCATAATAGCCGCCACTCGCGTAGTATAGGGCATCGGCGGCCTGGAAGGTTCCGTTCGCCCCGGAACGGCGGAAGGAAGCGCCGAGCGTGAGAACGCCCTGTTCGTCAGCCGTCAGCAATTCCCAAAATCCCTCGCCTTTGCCGTCGAGCACGCCGGAGAACTTTCCTCGAATTTTATCGTTGGCCCGCAGCAACGCGTTGAGTTCCTCGGAGGGCCGGACGTTCTGGCCGGTGTGGTCGTAAGGAGGTTGCGACGAGCGTCCGGCGCGGGCCCGCGCGCTGAGGAGATCGGCCCAGGCAGCCGCGATCGGACCGGCCATCGTGCTGCCGCTCAGGTTGGCAAAGCGTTTTTCCTCCTCTTTGCTGATCTGAAGATCCGGCGAAAGCTTTTGGGTGGCACTCACGAGCGAGCGGACCGCGCCATTGTCAGGCGCGCTCGCCAGTCGCGAAAAATTCGCAGCCGAAGGCGAGGAGGGGAGATCGGAGTGGATCAGCACCTTGAGTTCGGAATGGCGCGCCGGGTTCCATTGCCGGAGGGCTTCGCTGACCCGCGCGGGAACACCGGCCACGACGAAACAGGTTTGGGCGGAAATGAAATGGCCACCCATCGCGGGTCCGTGAGCTGCCTTGGGCTCGCCTTTCGCGAGATCAGCGACGTTGATGTTGTTGAAAACGGAAAAGCTGGCCATTTCCGCGGCGGGATCGGCGGCGACCGCCTTTGAAATCAGGAAGGCGACAAGAGCGAGGAGAGAGATAATCCGCATGAATTTTTGGACGGCGTGGAATGACTTTGCTTCACCAGTTTTCTTTTCCATTTTGAAATGTCTATTGGTTAGGCGCTCGACACAAGCGCCTCTACATTTGATTCTGTCCATGAGCGAACCTGCCATTGTTCTCGACCGCCTCAGCAAATCGTTCGGCGAAACCGAGGCCGTGCAGGACCTTTCCCTCACGATCGCTCCCGGCACGATCTTCGGCTTTCTCGGCGCGAACGGCGCCGGCAAGACGACCACCATCCGCATGCTCTGTGGCCTGGTCCATCCGACGAGCGGCAGCGCCCGGATCGCCGACATGGATGTGTGGCGCGATCGCCATCTGGCGCGCTCGAAGTTTGGTTATGTCGCCCAGCGTTTCAGCCTTTATCGCGATCTGACGGTGGAAGAGAACATTCGCTTTTTCGGCGGCGCGTGCCGGGTATCCCGAACCGAGCTGCCCTCGCGCGTCGAGCGATTGCTCGCCTTGACCGATCTCAAGGAAAAACGCGACGCCATGGCCGACAATCTTTCGGGAGGAATGCGCCAGATGCTGGCGGTGGCCTGCGCGCTCGTCCACGATCCGCCGCTTGTTTTTTTGGATGAACCAACTTCGGGCCTCGACCCCGTCCATCGCCAGCAAATCTGGGACTTGCTCTATGATCTCAGCCATCGCGGGATCACGATCTTCGTCACCACCCACTACATGGATGAGGCGGAGCGCTGCACCGAAGTGGGCTTCATCGAGCAGGGCCGGCTCCTGGCCAAGGCGTCGCCGAGAAGATTGAAAGAGAGCTTTCAAGTGAAATTGCTCGAGATCGATGTCGAGCCGGTCATGCCCGCGCTGGTTCGGCTGCGCGAACTGCCGGAAATTCTGGGCGTCTCTTTACGAAGTGGCAGCCTCCGTCTTTACGCCGCGGATCCGGAGAAACTTTTCGCCGGCTGGCAGGAGCAGTGGCCCTTCCCAGAGTTACGCTGGCTCCGCCATCGCTGGGTAGAACCGGACATGGAAGATGTCTTTACGGCTTACTCCCAGGGTTACGATGCCGTCCTGAAACCGCCGCTATCATGAACCGCAGTTCCTTGAGCGCGATCGCCAGCGTCGCTTACAAAGAGTTCCTTCATATTTATCGGGACCGACGCGTCCTGCTGCTGCTCCTGATTCTGCCGCCTGCTTTCACGCTCGTTTTCGGCCACGCCTTCGAAGCCCACGAAATGACAAACGTCCCGGCGTTACTGATCAACCGCGACCTGACTCCGCGGGCTGAGCGTTTCATGGAATTGATTCTGGCGAACAAAACTTTCGCCTGGCAAACCCAACCGCCCTCCGTGACCGGAGAAGACGACCTCCTCGCTCACGGAGTGCAGGCGACGCTCATCATTCCGAAGGGCTGGAACGATAGCCTCGCCAATAACGATCCCATTCCACTCCCGCTTTACCTTGATGGCAGCGACACGAATACGGCGGACCTTCTCGAAGGAAGTGTCCGGAAAACGCTGGCCGATTTTCAGCACGATGCGCTCGTCGAGTTGATCGACACCCTTCCGGAAGACGTCATCGATCTCTCGAAGAAATTGCCGGTGCAAGTGCGCAAACAGTTCGGCTCGATGATGGAACCTTGGAAAACCGATTCGAAGATTCTCTACAACCCGAAGACGCGCTTCATCGATTACGTCGTGCCCGGCGTGATCGGGCTGATCCTGCAGCTCATCACCGTCACGCTCATGGCGAGCACGCTCGCGCGCGAACGGGAGGCGGGGACGCTCTTCCAGTTAATGGTCACCTCCCTGCGCCGGCGCGAAATCGTTCTCGGCAAGGTGCTGCCCTATCTCGCCATCTCGATCGTCCTGATCCTCTTCATCATTTTGCTGACGGCCTGGTATTTCCAAGTCCAATTCAACAATCCGGGCGCGCTCGCGCTGATTTGTTTCCTGTTCCTGCTTTGCTCGCTCGGGATGGGATTGCTGATTTCGGCCATCTCGCGCACCCAGACCCAGGCGATCCAATTCTCGGTCTTCTTTCTCATGCCGGTTTTCGTTCTTTCCGGCGCGTTTGCCCCGCTCGAACAATTGCCGACGGCGATCCGCTATGTCTCGGAACTGTTTCCGCTCACCCATTTTTGCCGCGCCTTCCGGCTGGTGAACCTCTACCGCGCCGCGCCGCAATTCTACGCCTTCGATCTGATCATGCTTTTCGCCGGCGTGGTGATCACGTTCGTCGGCGCCGTCTACCTGCTCCGGCGGATGGAGCAGTAAGCGACCATTCGACATTGGGCGTTCGACGTTGGGCGTTGGGCGTTTTCTTCTGCCCCCTCTTCAGAACCCGCCTCGCTGCGTCGAGGCGTCGGCCTGCCGCGCTCATCCGATTGGAGCGCGCCGGAGGCAGGCGCCGATCTGCCCACTCCGCCCACATTGCCTGGGCCTGTGACTGCTGGCGGCTCCCGTGCAATCTTCCGGCACATAGCGGGTGCCGGTCACGTTGCTGACTCGCTTCGTAGTTATCCCGTGGCTGAAAGAGGCCTTGAGCGGGAAGCGTGGTTGACGAGGACAGCCGATGGAGTGGGTGGACCTTTGGTTGCAACGCTCGCTGGCCCAAAGCCTGCGTTGGTTGCCTCATTACGTACCTCGGATGTCCCAGTAAAGTCCTAAGGGATCAACTTTATCTACCGGATCGTCGCCGCAATAGCGGTAGAGATTCATCTCGGAGCTGCCAAAGGCTTCGGGAGCCCCTGCCCCATAAAGAGCCTTTTGCTGCGGCGTTAGCTTGGCTCCTTCGGTTTGCAGTCCCATCGGGTCGGTCTGGAGGAAGCGGCCGGTGTCGGGATTGTAGAAGCGGTGGCGGTAGTCGTAGAGTTGCAGGTCGGCGATCCACTCCCGGCCGGTAAACATATAGCGGTTCCCGATCGCAGTCTGGCCCCGGACGTTCCCAGCCCCATCCATGATCGTCGGCCGGCCATACACGTCGTAGGTGTATTTCTCCGCGACGTGGGTCGGTCCATCCAGAATAAAGGTCACGCTTCCCTGGTTATCGTGCTTGTAAACCTGCGGGCCATAGGTGGCGTCGTAGCGCAGCAGAACTTCGTCGGCCTTCGCTCCGTAGATGGTCCACCCGCGCCAATTGCCGGCGCCATCCCACTCGGTGATTGGGTTCCACTCGTCGTAGGTAAAGAGAAGGGTGTTGCCGCCCACCGTCCGTCGGACGCAGCGGCCCAGGCCGTCGTAGGTCGCCTGCATGCTGCTGCCGTCCACGAGCTGGTTTTGGGCGTTGTAAACAAAAGTCTGACCGTAGTAACTCGTGATCTGGTTGAAGTTCCCGTCGTAACTCGGGACGAAGCCGTTGATGCCGGTATATTGGTTCATCGCGTTGTTCGCCAGCGGCGCCAGATACCCATTGTCGTTCACGCTCGTCCAGTTTAGCAGGTCCGGCGTGTAGTTGTAGTCCCGAAACCGATTCCAGTTCGACGGGTTATCACTCGAGACGTTATCGGCCTGATAAACCGCGCGCCTGATCTCGCTGGCCGGGTTGAACCAGAACCGTTCGCCTTTGTTCCTGTCTTCGTCCCGCCAGCGGGCCACTTCCCGCCCCACGTTGTCATACTGGTAGTGATTATGCGCGAACCAAACCGCCGCATCGCCATTATCCGTCCTTAACGACGCCAGCCCCAACCTTTTGCTACACTCGGCAATACTTGCTCAATCTTGTTGTCGGTGATTCGGTAGTACGAGGCTGCATTTCTTGGATCAAAGTAAGGTGCATCCGCGCGCTTGCGTATTTTCGCGTTCGCTATTAGAGAGCCCTTCAGCGAAAATGCCCTAACCGTAGGATCTTGATTGTCTCGCATACTTATCTCGACATATTTCCCTGGTTGAACCGTGAATTCAGTGTTCGTCGGAGGGATGCCAAAACGCAACAGGACTGGCGTTCGCATCTCATTCCGAAAGATTCCAAGCATGTCCGGCCAAGGAGCCACGGGGCCGGACAAGACTTCGATTTTGTCAGGCGTAAGTGAACAAGGATTTCCCCAGACGCCATGTCGGTGGGCATCTATGATGCCGGTAACGCGCGCACGCCGCAAATCGTAAGGACCCCCATTCCGCCATTTTTCAGACCCGATAACATAGACGGATTTGGGAGACGTCATAACTAACGCATCCGCAGCGTTCTCGTACAGTTCAAAAATCGGACCCTGTCCTCTCAGAATCCCTACTAGAGAAACGTGCTTATGATGATAAGAATCGGGTGACGTCAAGACGGAGCTAACACGCTCTGCGGAGAGTGGATTAGCTCCAAGAAGTGTTGTGGCGATTAAGAGTGCCAACGTTTTAATATCGCGGAAGCGGCTTGTCTTTCTCATAAACGATTACCTTGTCTCCTGCACCATGCATCTCGCCAACAATTATGGCCACTTTATAATCGCATTGTATCGCGATGTTGATGTCCTTCGCAACGAATGTGCGATCATAATAAATGTGACCTAGAACAAAGCCGACAATGTGGCGATATCCTACTGGTAAGTATTTCGCATGTTGATCTATCCTGCTGTACTGGGCCTTGCCGTTAAACTGTGAATTCTTAACGTTATTTCCGAAACCGTTTCCAGGGTGAGGGTTTGATGTCACATAATTTGCGGAGCCATTTTCCGCTTGTCCAACTACGGAAAGCGACTCGGTCGTCTTATCTGATCTAGCATTTGCGGCAACCTTTTTTTCGATCGACCAGGCGGCGGTAGCGGGGATGTGGTACACCGTTGGCGACCCTTTCTTTCCCTCGTCCTGCCATGCGATAGACCTAGATTCACCACTCCAGATTCCGCTATCACCAACTCCAGCCGGGTGCCTGCTTTGCTCGAATTCAGCAAAAGAGCCTTGGAAGTTAGAACCGTAAAGCCACAGTTGCCGCTCGTAGGTGTGATCCGCCAACAATCCGCTCGGATCGCTGCGATCCACGGGGTCATCGTCGCAGTAACGGAAAAGGTTCATGTCGCCGGCGTCGAAGCCCGTCGGATCAGTCTGGAGAAAGCGGCCGTTGTCGGGGTTGTAGAGGCGGTGGCGATAATCGTAGAGGTTTAGCTCCCAGAGCCACTCCCGGCCGGTATACATGAAGCGATTGCCGTAGTTGCTGTAGCTGCGCGCGCCGCTGCCGTCGGCGTTGGTGACGGTGGGCCGGCCAAAGGCGTCGTAGCTGTATTTCTCCACCACGTTGCCACTGAGGTCGACTAGCGCATTGACGCTCTCCTGTTTGTCCGCGTGATAGAAGAACCAGCCATAGCTCGAATCGCCCCGCATCAAGAGCTCGTCGGGCCCGGGCCCATAGATGTTTCGCGCGTGCAGGTTGCCACCTCCGTCGTACTCCGCCACCGGTTTCCAGCCATCATAGGCGAACACGATGGTGTTGTTGCCGATCGTCCGCTTCAGGCAGCGGCCGAGCCCGTCGTAGGTGCATTGCATGCTGCCGCCCGCCACCTGGTTCAGGGCGTTGTAAACAAAGCTCGGCCCATAAATGGTGGTGGTCTGGTTGAAGTTCCCGTCGTATTGCGGGACGAAACCGTTGATGCTGGTGTACTGGTTGATGCCATTGTACTCCAACGGCGCCAGGTATCCATTGTCATTCACGCTCGTCCAGTTTAGCAGATCCGGCGTGTAATGGTAATCCCGGAACCGTTCCCAGTTAGTTGGGTTCTCGGTCCCGGCGTTGTCCGCTTTGTAGACCGCCCGCGTCATGTGATTCGCGGTGTTGAAGGTGAACCGTTCGCCTTTGTTCCCATCTTCATCGCGCCAGACCGCCACCTCGCGGCCGATCTTGTCGTATTGATAATGCTGGCCGGAAAATCCGGCGTCGCTCCCGCGGGTCTGCTCCCAGTAGGTGGGCCGGTTTAAGGCGTCGTAATACGCGCTGGGTGCGTTGGCCGAATCGCCAATGATCTCCCCGTGGCACCGGGTCATGTTGCCCGCGGAATCATAAGTGTAGCTGTAGAGCGGACTGTAATCGTTCCCGGTAATGTGCGCCAGCTGGTGGCGCTGAGTGTAATCGTAATGGACGAGAAAATCTGCTACGCCATTGGTCGTAACCAGGAGCTGGGTCGGGTTCCCATCGGCATCGGGGGCTTTCTCAAGGTGGCGAGTCGGGTAGCCGAGCAGAATCTGGTCTTCCCAGACGACGCGGTTTGCGTCGTTATAGCCGTAGTGGATACCGGTCTCCGGCGTCTCGATGCTCGTGACGCGGCTGGCCGCATCGTAGCGGGTGGAAGTGATCGGCGCCACGTTGCCATCCCACCAGGCGTCCCAAAGCCGGTTGCGATTGTCGTAGCTTATGTGTCTGATCTGGCCGGCGGGGTTCCGGTACTAGACGAGGTTGCCAGCCGCATCGTACCAGAAATGCTCGTTGGGAGTGGGGTTGCCGAAGGCCGGTGGATAGGTCTCGCTGATCTTGCGATGGAGGGCGTCGAATTCGAACTTGTACTCCGCCCCTTTTGCATCGAAGGTATGCTCGATGGCCATGTTCTGGGGGTTTGGGAGGTCGCGGGTGTAAGTCGTAGTTATCGCTGGCTCCGCCACGCTCATGCGCCAGTCGATGGCGTGCGTGATGCGGTTTGGAACATCGTAATCCCAGGAGCGAAATGCGTCATCCGCGCGGGTTTCCTTCAGCTTGTTGCCCACTCCGTCGTATTCCCAGTTCATAGTGTGGCCGGTACTGTTTCGGTCGGAGGCAATCGGATCGTCCATCCAGACTTTCCGGTTTCGTTCGTTGTAGCCAACGTTAGTTACGTTCCCCCGCGGGTCTGTGGTCTTCGTGAGATTCCCGACCGCGTCGCATTCGAAATAAGTCGTAGCCGCCTCCGAAGTCCCGGCGGCTACGGTCTGATCGATCTTGCGGAAGTTTGCGTCGTAATCGAAGACGACGTTCTTGTTCATCGGAGAAACCGTGTACTTGACGCTGTTGGTGGTGTGCTGAAGCGGATTCGCCCATTGAGGATCGATGGCGTAACTGTTGGTCGTGGTCTCGCCCATCGGATTCGTCACCGTGAGGACGCGCTTGTATTCGTCGTAGATGTAACGGGTCCGCTCATTCTCGTGACCAGTGATGCCAGCGTTCGGATGATTTTCATCCGCGGTCCAGGCGAGCGTGCCATCGGGGTAGTAGCCGCTCTGCGCATAGGTGCCGTCCTGATGCTGCACTTTCGTGACCTGACCGCGCTGATTGTATTCGTACGCCGTCGCATTATTGCGCGGGTCAATCACCATGTAGAGCCGGTCGGTGTTTGGGCCACTCGTGTAATAGTAATAGAGCGTAGGGTGATTCCACGGATCTGGATCGCTGTTGGTCGAGGATGGATAAGAGGTCGTTTTCAGGCCGCGTGTGTCGTAGGTGAAAGTTTCGGTGCCATCGCTCCGCAGTTTGTGAGTAAGCACCTGCCCAAAATTATTGTAAGTGAACTGCTCTGTGCTTCCATCGGGGTAGTGTGTCTGGGTGATGCGATGATAAACCGGGTCGCGGTCGTAAGTGGTCCAGTTATTGTTCTCATCTTTGCGTCCGGTGATGTAGTGGGGGTCGTAGGGAGTGTTTTGGTCGGAGAAAGTGAACTCGATGGTCGAGTTGTCGCCAGGATGGATGATCTTCTTCACCGCGGTAATTTCAGACTCCTGCTCGTAGGTGGTCGTATTACCGCGGGCGTCGGTAAACTGCCAGCGGGGCAAGGGAGATGGATAACTACAGGAGGACGGTTGGTTCTTGAAATCGGTCCAACTGGTAAGACCCAGAACATCATCGTAATTAAAGACGCGGGTGGCCCCGTCGCCCCGCGTTTCCGTGCGCTGGTGTAGATTCGTGGCCCCAGGCGAGATAGTGGTCCGCGACGTCGCCCCGTTGCACATATTCGTATTCAATTTGCTTCATCGGGCCGGCATAACGCACGTCATCGCATGTCTTCGTCCTGCCGGGAGATGTGCTCCAAGCGCTGTTCGTGGCCTGACCGCCTGGGAAATAGGTGTAGAAGCCATGGGTCCCATCATCGTAATCCGCCTGGGTCAGGTTAAAGAAAGTTACATTGACAATTGCCCTGACATCTTCCCGGACATAATGATAATGGACTGTCTCGAGGAGATTGCCGCGCCCATCCCAGGCCTGGACGCTGGAAACGAGGTTTTCATACACGGTGTAGGTGGTGTTGCTTAGAGTAACCTGGTAGGAGAAAGTGGTGTAATTGATTTGCAGGTAGCGCCCGCCCGGCTCAGTGACTCGTGAAAGGCCATTAGCGTCGTACTCCAGGGTCGTCGTTTGGCCATAGGGATCGACGATCACGTAAGGCCTCAGACCGCCGGACACGGTCTGGAATCGGACTGTGCCACCGTCGCCGAGGAGAAGATCATAATTGCCGCCACCTCGGTCGAATAGTTTGTGGCTTACCCCTTGGGGCCCCTCGGCCTCGGTGAGCGTCCACGGCGGACCGTCCGACCACAGATCGAGGCGCCGGCCATCGGGGTAGGAGACGCCGCCCAAGGGCCCGTCATACTGATTTTCTCCACCTAGCGGCGGAGGATTGGAGGACCTGACCCACAAACCCCAGGCGTAGGAATGGCTCCAGCCGCCGCCGTCGCCAAAGCTGGATGACACACCGCGGGTATTCAAGATGCGGCTCCACTTAAGCGGATAAGCGCCGATGCTTCCCGGCACGACGATGTCGTCGATGATTCTTTTGGCGTTGCCGGTGAACGGGTCATAGTGCCCGGCCGTGGTGATGCTGCCGTTGAACTCTCCGGTTACCCCGGTGGGATTATTATTGCCGGCCTGAGCGAAAGAGTGCGGCGCAAGAAGGCAACCAAGCGCGGCCGCGAGAAAATAACGATAACCCGACTTCATCCCTGGGGAAGGGTTAGTTGTGGGATCGGAGCCGTGGATTTCTGGGGTGGGCCGGATCGATCACATAAAACTCGAGCCGGTATTGGTCCCCGCTCACGTAGACGGGCACTCGATAAAGCCCGGGCGCCGCGCCCACGTGAAAAGTGAAAAGAGCAGTGCCATTAGGCAGCACGACGAGATTTCCTCCCACGACCTCGCCGCCGTCGAGGCAACTTACCGTGAGCCGCGCCCCGACTTTGTCACTGGGGAACTGAAGGGTGACGGCTACCGTTTGATTCGCGTTGACACAGAGCTGCTCGACTACGCCCTGGTGGCTACCCAAATGTCTTTCTGTTCCCCCTCCATCGTTCGCGATCATCTCGAGCGAACTCGGAGCCGGTGCCGGCGTGGGTGAAAGCGCCGGAGGCGAAACCGTGGGAGTGGGCGTCGGCAGGGGCAGTGCATGCGCAATGCGTGTCTCAGCCAGGGAAAAGAAAACGCCGGTCGCCGAGACCAGCCCGAAAAAGCGCATGGGAAATTGCATGGGAACCTCCTTTGCCATCCGCGTCACGGAGGTCCGGGGTCGAGGCAAGTAATTCGGCTGGGCCTGGGGGACGAAGAGAGTTGCTGCTTGTTTTTAGTGGCCTTAGAAAAACGCCGGTGCCTATCTCATGTCGAGACTTTTTCTCGGCTCTCTAAGTCCAAACGTGTCCGGGCGATCGGAGGGCTCAGTCGTGGAATCTCGGCAAAATTGGGGAAACTTTGTTAGAGCCGCGGATTCCGGCCAAGGATGGGAGCAATAAACTGTCGCCACCGCCGGGCGCGTGGCTTTCGTACCGGGAATCGGAATAATTCGACAGCCGATTGACCGCTCGGGAACGATCCTGTTTCTGGAAAGCATGATAGAATGAAAATAAGCAGGCCGGTTTCTTTCCTGGCGAGCGCGATGATGGCCCTTGGGCTGGGACTCGGGACGATCAACGGCGCCACCAACGAGGCGCGCAGTTCCACCCCCCAGGATGTCTTCGACGGGATGCGCAAGAGCTTCCGCGCGGACAAGGCGAAGGGCGTGAACGTCCGCTATCAGTTCGAATTGAGCGGCCCCACCGGCGGCGCCTGGTTTATCGACGTGAACGACGGCAAATTCAAAATGGCCCGCGGCCGGATCGACAATCCGAACGTGACTTTTGTCACCAGCGACAAGGACTGGGTGGCCCTTTCCAACGGCGATCTCGGCGGGACCTGGGCCTTTCTGAGTGGCCGATTAAAAATCCGCGGCGATCGCGGCCTGGCCAAAAAGCTCGGCGAGATTTTCCCTTAGAATTTCGCTTCGAGCCCGATTTTTACGTACGGAGCCGGATCAACAATGGCCCGGTGGTCGGCCCGGAAAAAATCGAATTCCCGCCGCAACGTGTAGCCCGCGCCCGCGAAAAGCTTTACTTGTTTGCACACCGCATATTTCGCCTGTAACCCGAACCGATATTCACTGTATTGCACGATCGCGTGGTGCAGTTGGATCTTCGGATCGGTTGTGAAGACGTCATCGGTCCGGAAACTGTCGAAAAGGATTTCGCCGAGAAGGCGGAGCTGCAAACTATCAGTCGGCTGATAGACCAGGGCCGGCCTCGGAAACACCCCTTCCAGCCGCATTTTGTCGCTGATGAGCCAGATAATTCCGCCGCCCGGAGCCACGATCGGGCTCTGATTCATGCTGCCACCCACGCCGACGACGGCGAAAACCTTGTCTTTCTTAAGAGGAAAGCTCACGAAGAGCTTCCAAGGAACATCGAGCGAGCCGCGGTTAAGGTGACTTTGATAATAAGCGCCTGGATCGAGCTCGAACCCCGCGCCGGCGTGATCGTGGACCACGTACTCAATCGCGAGATGGCCGTAGACGGCCTGGAGATGATCCGGCAGGCCGTTGGCCGAGCCGCCGAAATCGTAGCGCTCATATTCAACTCCCGCCCGGAAAAACCATTTCCCTTTGATCAGGAAACGATGGTCGTAGCTGAAATCGTCGTAGAGCGAACTCCCCTGGCCCAGTCTCGAACTATGGAAATCGCTCTCAAATGTGTAAGTGGATTCGAGGTTAAATAGATCGCGCGAATTCTCATCTTCCTCGGACTTGGCCGGCGCCTGCCGCTGGGTGAACGGCTCCCCGGCCCAGACTCCCGCGCGCACCATCAGAAAAGCGACCAGAAAGAAGAGTGGCAGTTTGCGCATATTAATCACCGGTTGGAGTTCATTGGGAATCGGAGCAACTGATCAACCCTGCCGTATCTGGATATATCTTTTTAAGCAAGCAATCATTACGCCCGCGAATCGATTCGCGAAATGCCCTGACAAAACCGGCATGAGATCAGCTTATTTTTACTTAAAAAAATGCATTCCACCCCTTGACCTGCGCTGAAGAATGAATAACCTGCACGACCCCTTTTTGTGACGCCTTTCCCTCTCTCCCATTTCTCCACAGCCCTCGCTCTGGTCAACCCTCTCGCCGGAACCGACCAGGGTCTCGCGACCTGGTTTCATCTTCACTTGACGCCTCTTTTCGTGGCGGTCTTGCGCGCTTTGTGCGAACCCGGCTCCAGTGAATTCGTCGGCGTCGCCCTGTTTTTCGCGGCTGCATTTTTCATCTGGAAACGATGGTGGCCATCGCTCGCCAGTCTCATCATCGCCGTTCCCGGCGGGATGTTGCTCAACGAGCTGATCAAGCTTCTCGTGCAACGGCAGCGCCCCTTTGTGGCGGGCCCGTTTGTCGATTGGTCGGGTTACAGTTTTGCCAGCGGGCACACGATCGGAGCCACCTTGCTCTTTGGCCAGCTTCTTATTTTCGTCCTGCCTTTCGTGAAATCCCGCGCGTGGCGAAAGGTGAGCATTCTCGCCGCGGTCACGGTGGTTGTTTTGGTTGGCTTCGCTCGAATCGCCTTGGGCGCGCATTATTTTACGGATGTCCTCGCCGCGATGTTTTTCGGCACGCTCTGGCTGACGTTTTGTTTCTTCGGCCTCAAGCCGCTCCATCGCGCCCGTAGCAAGAATACCTCCGATGGACTTCTGGTGGAGGACGTCGCCCTTGTATTGATTCCGGTTCCGGTTATCGAGCCCAGCGAGCCGGCTCCGATTCTCTCGCGTTAATCACGGAAGCGCAGAGCCGCGCGCGCGTTTGCATTTTTGGTTTTACACCACAGCCTATCCGCGATTGTGCGTGGATAGAGCATGAAAGCGCGCGGAAAAACCCGGATCGCGATCTACCTTCTTGGTTTCGCTGGCGCGGCACTCTTCACGCTGTTGCTCATTCGCCAGGGCGCTGCCTCGGTGGGAAGCGCGGTCGCGACTGCGGGCTGGGGGATCGCCGCCGTCGCCGCTTTTCATCTGATCCCGATCTTTCTCGATGCGATCGCGTGGTGGGTCCTTTTCCCCAGAGCTGAGCGACCTCGCTGGCAAAGTCTTCTTTGGATGCGCTGGATCGGCGAGGCAATCAGCAATCTCGTTCCGTCGGCTGCGGTCGGTGGCGATATCGTCCGGGCGCGGTTGGCTGCGATTCACGGCGCGCCCATGGCCACAGCCGCTGCCAGCGTGATCGTCGATATCACCCTCGGCATTTTCACCCAGGTCGCGTTCACCATCCTGGGGCTGGTCCTTCTGGTGGGCGCAACGGGCCGGACAAGTTTCGTCGGGCCGACGCTGCTCGGCGCGCTCCTCGGGGTCGGCGCCGCCGTCGGTTTTTACTTCGCGCAACGACTCGGAATCTTCCGCTTCATCGGAGTCATCGTCACTCGGCTGATCAAATCGCCGGAATGGCAATCGCTCGTCCAACACGGCGAAACTCTCGACTTCACGGTGCGCAAACTTTACACGCGCCGCCGTGGCCTCGCGGCCTGTTGCGCCTGGACAATTGTTTCGCTCATTGGCAGCTCAGGCGAAATCTGGATTGCGCTCCGCGCGCTCGGGATGCCGGCGACGTTCGTGAACGCGCTCATTCTTCAAAGCATGGCGATGACGATTCGCTCGGCCGCCTTCCCGGTTCCCGGCGCGCTCGGCGTCCAGGAAAGCGGTTACCTTTTCGTCGGCAATCTTCTCGGCATTCCCGGCGAAACGGCCTTCGCCATTTCCCTGATCGCGCGGGTCCGCGATTTGGCGATCGGCATTCCGGCTCTTTTGGCCTGGCAAGTCATCGAAGGCCGTCGCCTCTGGCGCGCTCGGTTGGAGGAATTGGCGGAATGAGTTTGCAAGCTCGTGATCGCCGCGCGCAACTCTTTCAGGCGTCGCTTCACCTGCGCGGTCTTCACGAAATTCGTTCGGACGTTCCACCAGATCAGAGCGAGGCCGCCTGGAATAACGAGCTGTTTTCTTAGCTCTGCCACTACCTCGCGATTGCCGTAGGCTTTTAAAAAAGAAACCGCAAAGGGCAACCAGTTGCTGGCGGGAACTGTGCCGACCATGTCGAGTAGGAACACTCGCAGATCGTCAGCGTGCCGGGCCAGCACTGGCAGCGATTCTTCGTGCACGATTTCGAAATCGATCAGGCGCGCGCGCCCGCTCTTCTGGTTGTAAATCACATTCGTCATTGAGGCATCCGCGTGGGACCAGGGCGTTTTGGACCCGTTAGGCTGCTGGGCGTGGGCGTGTCGGAATTCGCGCGCCGCGGCTCGCAACATCCGGCGATTCAATGTGCCCGCCTTCATGTGGTCCCAAAGGCTTTGGCCAGGCAGTTTATCGAGCGAGATCGTTCGCGGGTCCGTGACCGAAGCGCGAAACCGGTCGCCATTCAGCATCTGGAAACAACTCACTTCCCAGCGGCGCCATTTTCGCACGTCGCTCAAAAACCGGATCGGGATGCCGGCGAGGCGCAAATAGAAATTAATAAGATCGGCCGCGCGTCCTCCGTAGACATTGCGGCGCTTTGTTACGACCGCGCGATTTCGCCGCCGCTTTTCCGAGACCGAATTGATCTTTAGAGATTCGACGAACGAAGTGGCCGCATGGGAGAAACCGTCCGGAATAAAGCGCTGCAACAGCGTCAGTCCATTCCCATTTTTTTGAGTCGGCATCCTTTCGTTGCCTTCGCATGCGGCCTCGGCCGTGGACTTGCGGTTTGAGCGAATTATGGGAAATCCCTGTTCTGATGAAGAAGGCAATCAATCATCTCGCCAGGACCGACCCGCGCTTCGCGGCCTTGATTGGGCGATCAAGACGGTTCGACGTCATCGCGAACGAACTCGTTAGGCCGTTCGACGCCCTGGCGGAATCGATCGCTTATCAGCAGCTCAGCGGCAAAGCTGCCGCCACGATCTGGGGCCGCGTCCGCGCGCTTTACCCGAAACGGAAATGGCTCGACCCGGCCCTGGTCTTGAAAACACCGGACGAAACCCTGCGCGCCTGCGGGCTTTCGGGAAGCAAGACCGCAGCCCTCAAAGATCTCGCCGCCAAAACGATCGACGGCACCGTGCCGACGCGCCGGGAATTGGTGCGGATGACGGACGAGGAGATCATCGAGCGGCTCACGAAAGTGCGCGGCATCGGGCGGTGGACCGTCGAGATGCTGCTCCTGTTCGAGCTGGGCCGGCTCGATGTCTGGCCGGTGGCCGACTATGGAGTGCAGAAAGGTTTCGCGAAAACCTTTGGTCGAAGAAAACTGCCGACGCCGAAACAATTCCAGAAGATCGGCGAGAAATGGCGGCCGTATCGTTCGATAGCCGCGTGGTATTTCTGGCGCGCCCTCGACGCGCCGGCCACCGAAACGAAAACGAAGAGCCGGTTCGATTAGCTCCCCACTGTAGCCGCTTGGCTGTGCGAAGCGTGAGAGCGAGCGGTGCCTTCCGTCACGCCGCCCACAGGGCGGCGGCTACAGAAGATTGACTTGCCTCAGACGCTTCCGTAACAACGAACCATGCCGTTGATCCATGTGGCGCGCGACGGGGCGAAGCTCGGCGAGTTCACGCTCGAGCAAATCCGCGCCGGACTCGGCACGGGACAATTCCGGCCCACCGATTTGGGTTGGCAATCCGGCATGCCTGATTGGCGGCCACTGGGCGAATTCGCCGGAGTCGCCGCGCCTGCGGCCGGGGATGCGCCGCCGACACTTCCGCTCGCGGCCGCTGCGGCGCCGGGAGCCGGCCTCCCTTGGGAACACCGCGGACAGCTCGGTCTTTTCAAGGCATTTTTCGACACGGTCAGCCTCGTCATTACCAAGCCGACCGCAGCCTTCACGATGATGCGGCCCGAAGGAGGTCTGGTTGATCCGCTTATTTTCGGCCTGATCGGCGGTTGCGTCGGAGCGATTATTTCCATCGTATTTCAGGCTCTGCTTCACTCGGTCCCGGGGTTCGCCGGTCGCGGCAATATTTTTGATTTGGTGGGCCTCGCTCCCTGGACTTTTGTCGTGATCTATACGGTGCTTAGCCCGGTCTTTATCGGCATCACTCTTTTTGTTGGAAGCGCGATTTTACATCTCTGCCTGATGCTGGTGGGTGGGGCGAACCGGTCGTACGAAACGACTTTTCGTGCGGTCTGTTTCGCCCGGGGCGCCGCCAGTTTGTTTTACATCATCCCGATCTGCGGTGGACTGATCGCGCCGATCTACACCATCGTTCTTTATTGCATCGGCGTGAGCCACGCCCACCAGACGACGACGGGCAAAGCGGTCCTGGCGGTGCTGCTGCCGATCATCGTTTGCTGCGGCTTTGCCCTGCTTCTCGTGATCATGGCCGGAGGGTTCGGCGCGTTCGCCGAATACTTCAGCCGGCACCACTGAGCCGCGCGACGCGATCAGAACGAGACGATGCGTTTGGTCTGCCGCCGGATTCTACCGAAGGAACTCAACCATGAACTGCTGTGGCTGGGAGTTTCAACGGCGGTCTTGGTAGCCGGCGCGGTTTTTCTCGGGCTCGGTTTGCCCTGGCTCGGCTGCCCTTTCCGCGCCGTCACCGGTTATCCGTGCCTGACCTGCGGCGCCACCCGCTGCGCGATCGCATTTTTCCATGGGAATTTGTCCCTGGCCTGGTCCTGGAACCCACTGGCCTTCCTCGCGCTCTGCGGCGTGATGTTGTTCGATCTTTACGCGGTGATTGTTTTGCTTACTCGTTGTCCGCGACTACGCGTGATCGAATGGACCCGCGCGGAAAAAAATGTGGTCCGCATCGCGGTAGTTGCGCTGATTGCGGTGAACTGGGCGTATCTGGTCGCGCACCGAGCGCAGTACTGACCCGATGCTCCGCGAAGCTCCAAACATCAAGCTCCAGAGCAGCACCAAACATCAAGCACCAAGACCAGAACCCGCGCTTGCGGGTTATTTGGAGCTTGGGATTTGGAGCTTCTTTGGTGCTTGGAGCTTGGTGCTTGGAGCTTTTAGTCCCTCACCGTGTCGGGTTCACTTGCAACGCCTGCCTTCCGACGTCGTCGTCCGGTGCGCCGCGATGGGCGGCGATGAACGCGCTCGGATCGATCCAGCCGCGAGGATCATCCCGATAACCCGGCCCAATGAACGGCGTCGTGAACTCGCGCATCTCGAAATGAAGATGTGCCCAGTAGATTCCGCCGGCGGTCCCGATCGTCGCGATCTGTTCGCCGCGATGCACCTTTTGCTTTCGCTCCACCATGATCGTTTCGACGTGGCCATAGTACGATTGCACGAATTTCCGCGCCCCGTTTTCCTCGTAAGCGTGAAGGACGATGATGACATTGCCCCAGCCAGGCCCCGCTTCTCCCGCAAACAGCACCTCGCCATTCGCTACCGCGAAGATCGGATCCCCCAGGTCGCTGTTTTCGCCGCCGATTCCATTCAGGTCGTCGCCGAGATGGCGATTCTGGGTGAAGGGTTGGGCGTTGTAGGCGAACGCGCCGTTCTCGCTCCCGATCGGGAAATCGAAACGCGCGGCGATCGGTAATCCGGCGAGTAAGATCGGCGACGCGATTTGAAATGCGGGCGAGATTTTCCGCGGCCGCCGAAGTTCCGGCGCGAGACGAAAGAAGAGGCTGGCCCCGAGCGCGATCAGAAAGATCAAAACGAGAAACACCCAGCGCCCCGCTGTTCTTCCCTTGCTCGTCCTTGGCTTCATCTTTACGCTCGCGCGATGCGCATTCTGGTCACGGGCGGAGCGGGCTTCATCGGCTCGCACCTTGTCGAGAAATTACTCGCGACCGGCCACGAAGTCTCGATTCTCGACGACTTCAACGATTTTTACGACCCGCAAATCAAACGGGCGAACGTCGAGCCCGTCGCGGGCGAGGTCGCGATCCATCGGATCGATCTGCGCGACAGCGCCGCGGTGAACCTGCTGTTTCACCGCGAAAAATTCGACGCGATCGCACATCTTGCCGCGCGCGCCGGAGTGCGGCCATCGATTCAGCAGCCGCAGCTTTATTACGATACGAATGTCAGCGGGACCTTGCATTTGCTGGACGCGGCGCGCCTGACGGGCATCGAGCGGTTCATCTTTGCGTCCAGCTCGTCGGTTTACGGCATCTGCAAGACCGTGCCGTTCTCGGAAGATTTTCATCTCACCCAAACGATCAGTCCGTACGCCGCTACCAAGGTCGCGGGCGAATTTCTTTGCTCGACCTACTCGCACCTCTACAAAATGCGGATCGTGGCCTTGCGCTTCTTCACCGTCTACGGTGCGCGGCAGCGGCCCGACCTGGCGATCCACCAGTTCACCCGGAAAATTAATGCCGGTCAGCCGATCGATCAATTCGGCGACGGCACGACCCGGCGGGACTACACCTACATCGACGACATCATCCAGGGCGTGATGGCTGCGTTCGATTACAACGGCCCGCTCTTCGACCTCTTCAATCTCGGCGAAAGCGAAACGATCCAGTTGAAGGACCTGATCGCGGCGATCGAGAAAACGCTGGAAAAAAAAGCGAAGATCAACCAGTTGCCAGAGCAGCCGGGCGATGTGCCGCTGACCTGCGCGGATATTTCGAAGGCGAGGAAGCTTCTCAATTACAATCCGACAACGCCGTTGAGCGTGGGATTGCCGAAGTTCGTGGATTGGTTTCTCGCGAGCGCAGGGCTTCCAAAGGGAACATAGGCCTGCGGCCTGTGCGCCCAGCGGAGTTTCACTCCGCTGCCTTGAATGGGACAGACAACGGACAGAATGTCCGCTGGGCGCACAGGCCACAGGCTTATGTTCCGCTTCAGCCTCCGCTCTTGCAATTCGCCTCTCCACCCTCCATAATTCCCGCAGATGTCGGGAATGTTCTTCGTTAACCCGGGCGTTCGCTTTTCACGACGAAACAGAGTTTGCCAGAGCCGAGTTCGATCGGTCCTGTTTCGCCGGCTAATTGATGATGCGGACCGCCGTTGCTTGCGATTGGGTTCCCGCGTCTACGAGGCGGAGTTTCCGTCGGCGCGGCTGATTGTTTACCGGTTCCTGCTCCTCTTACGGAGCATTTCGGGTTCGCGCGCCACGGACTGTGCATCTTCCGATGCGCTCCGCCCATTTAACAATTGGGTAAAACCTGAGGATCAATATGGCATCTCATTCATCGGGGAGAAACGGCCGGCGTTCGCGCGGCGGCTCCCGCAGAAGGGGCGACAATCGCCCGCGCCACCAGAACGCGCCCTCGCGCGCACCGGCGAAGAAATCGCTCCTGCAGCGAATCATGGACCTTTTCACCGGCGGCGGAAAACCCGCGGCGAGACCGGTGCAGCAATCACAGCCGGCGCGGAGCAATGGTTCGCAGCCGTCGCGGTCTGCGCGTAAACCGGAAGCAGTCGAAGTGACCACGCCCCGGCTTTACGTCGGGAACCTGTCGTTCGACGCGACGGAGAGCGACCTGTTCGAGCTCTTCAACGGCGTCGGCGCGGTCCAGAACGCCGAGGTCGTCACCTACCGGCACAACCAGCGCTCGAAAGGGTTCGCTTTCGTCCAGATGAATACCGTCGACGAAGCGAAACGCGCCGTGGAGGAATTGCACGACAAGGAATTCCTCGGCCGGAAGCTGGTCGTGAGCGGGGCGAAATCGAGCGAGCATCATTCGGCGAACTAACGAGTTGTTGCTTTGCGAAACCGGGAGACAAGGTGGTTGCCACCGGCCTCCCGGTTTTTGGTTTTCAGGTAGGGACGCTTTTCCGAAGCGTCCGACTATCTTTCTGTTGTGAAGGTGAAAGGCGATAAGTCGGACGTTTCGGAAAAACGTCCCTACCTGATGAACTGCTTCTTCATCGTCGGGCCGACGGCGGTTGGAAAATCCGAACTGGCGGCTGAAGTCGCGCAGCGCCTCGGCGCCGAAGTTGTCAGCGCCGATGCGTTCCAGATTTATCGCGGCCTGGATCTGCTCACGGCGAAACCAGATCGGGCCACCCTGGCGAAAGCGCCGCATCATTTGATCGATGCCGTTCCCCTGAGCGAAGAGATGAACGCGGAAAAATATCGCGCGATGGCGGGGAGAATTATCGCGGGTGATAAACCAGTGATCGTCGTTGGCGGCACGGGTCTTTATGTGAAGGCGCTCACGCACGGCCTGGCGAAACTCCCGGGTGCGGACGCAAAGCTGCGCGAGAAACTGGAGCGTGCGACGAACGAAGAATTGTGGCGGAGCTTGTGCGCTCTCGATCCGGCTGGCGCTGAAAAAATCGACGGGCAGAACCGGCGGCGATTGATCCGCGCCGTCGAAGTCTGCCTGCTGACCGGCAAGCCATTTTCCTCGCAACGGATCGAATGGAACCAATCGCTCCCGGAGAATGGCCTGCTTCTTTCCCGCGAACGAATCGAACTCTACGCACGGATCAATCAGCGCGTGGAAGAAATGTTCGCGGCGGGCGTTATCGAAGAAGTTCGCGCGAAAAAAAATTTGGGTCCGACGGCGGAGAAGACCCTCGGCCTTCGTGAAATCCGGGCGCTGCTTGCCGGCAAGATTTCGCAGGCCGAATGCATCGCAAAGATCCAGCAATTGACTCGCCGTTACGCCAAAAGACAGTTGACCTGGTTCCGGCGCCAAACTAATTTTGCACCGCTGAACCTTTCCGCGCACCGCAACTCTGAAGCCGTCGAGTTCATCTCGCAAAGCGCGTCGCGTGTTCTCGCCCGTGGATGATTGAAGTTCGTCCCAAGAAAAACCAGGAGCGCGCGCTCTTGATCGGCCTCGAGCAGGAAGGCGTCTCGAAGTGGGACCTGCGCGACTCGATGGCAGAGCTGGCCGAGCTGGCGAACTCCGCCGGCGCCGAGGTGGTCAATACCGTCACCCAAAAGCTCCAGAAACCGACCGCACCGTATTACATCGGCAAAGGCAAAGCCGAGCTGATCAAGGAATCGTTCAAGGACCAGCACGTCACCTCGGTTATTTTCGACGACGAACTCTCGCCGGCCCAGGGACGCAACCTGGAGAATTTGCTTTCGCGTAAAGTGCTCGATCGCACCCAGCTCATTCTCGATATTTTCGCGCAGCGGGCGCGGAGCCGCGAAGGCCGTCTCCAGATCGAGCTGGCGCAGTTACAATATTTGTTACCGCGTTTGACGCGGATGTGGACCCACCTCTCGCGCCAGACCGGCGGAATCGGCACGCGGGGCCCGGGAGAAACGCAGCTCGAAGTGGATCGCCGCCGCGTTCAAGAACGCATCGCCCGGCTCGAGCGGGAACTCGAAGGCGTGCGGAGAGTTCGCAACGTCCAACGCCAGGGCCGCAAGCGCCATCAGTGGCCGGTCGCGGCCGTCGTCGGTTACACCAACGCCGGGAAATCGACGCTTCTAAATTTGCTCACCGGCGCCGACCTGGTCGCGGAGGACAAACTTTTCGCGACGCTCGATCCCACGACCCGCAGTCTGACCCTGCCAAACAAGCAGCGGCTCCTCCTCACGGACACCGTCGGTTTTCTGCGCAAATTGCCGCACACCCTGATCGAGTCGTTCAAGGCGACGCTCGAGGAAGTCGTCGAAGCAGACTTGCTCATTCACGTGGTCGATCTCAGCCATCCGCGGGTCGATGAGCACATCGAAGCGGTCGACACGGTGGTTAAGGAGCTGGGCGCTTTTGGAAAACAGACGCTGATGGTGTTCAACAAAATCGACATGCTCGCGAACGACGAATTGATCGGCGTTTACACCAGTCGCTTTCCGGGCAGCGTCGCCATTTCCGCGCGCAAAGGCACCGGTGTTTCCGGACTGGTGCAGGCGCTCCAGGATGAATTGGGAGCGTGGCGGCTGCGATCGCGTTTTCGTGTCCCGCTCAGCGAAGGAGGATTGATCGCGGAGATCCATCGGGTTGGACACGTGCTGGAACTGCGTTACGAAGGCGAATTCGCCGTAATTGTGGCGCACACGCCCCCGGAGCTTCAGCAAAAGCTGGCGATGTTTGCCGTGTAGGAGTGTGCTCTTCTGTAGCCGTCGCCCTGCGGGCGACGCGAGAGCGAACGACGACCGCATTCCCACGTCGCCCTCAGGGCGACGGCTACAGAAGAAGCATTGACGCTTTCCTTGAGCGCGGCGACGTAACGCGTAATGACATGGCTTGCTGCGATCTGGGCGGCGTTTAAGGCTGTCGCCGCGCCATTGCGCAAACTCATCATTGCCGTCATTGGCGGAACGGTGGTCCTGATCGGTATCGCGCTGATTGTTTTGCCTGGCCCCGCTTTCATCGTCATCCCGATCGGTCTGGCCATTCTGGCAACGGAGTTTGCCTGGGCACAACGCGCTGTCGCCCGGGCGCGCGCGATGGTCGCTCGAGCCCGCGGTCGCCAACCCGAAAGCGTCGCAAAATGACCGCACGCGAACGAGTCGAGGAGTTGGTGAAAGCGCTCCCGAAAGTTTATCCGGACGCGCATTGCGAACTCGATTTCCGGAACCCGCTCGAACTTCTGGTCGCGACGATTCTCTCGGCGCAATGCACGGACAAGCGCGTGAACGCCGTCACCCCGGCGCTCTTTGCCAAGTATCGCAGCGCCGCTGATTACGCGAAAGCGCCGCCGGCGGCGATGGAAAAAATGATTCGTTCCACCGGATTTTTCCGGAGCAAAACGAAGAGTATCCGCGGCGCGGCGGCCGCGATCGTGGCCGAACACGGTGGCCGCGTTCCGGACACGATGGAAAAATTGCATGGACTTCCCGGCGTCGGCCGGAAGACGGCGAACGTGGTGCTCGGAAATGCCTTCGGGAAAGACGAGGGGATCGTGGTCGATACCCATGTCATTCGGCTCTCGCATCGGTTCCGAATCACGCGCCAGACGGAGGCGGAGAAAATCGAGCAGGACCTGATGAAACTGGTGCCGAGGAAACACTGGACGAACTGGAGCCACTGGCTCATCTGGCACGGACGTCGCCGCTGTTTCGCCCGCAAACCGGATTGCCACCACTGCGAAATATTTCGCCTCTGCCCGAGCGGCAAAGTTTTTGTGCGGAGCGGTCAAGCGCGTCCGGCCGAAGCGTCAACTTGATTGGCGATCCGTCTCCGCGGTCTGCGGCTCCTTATGGCGATGATTGCCATCCAGCTCGGCTTTTTTGCGCAGTCGCTGAAACTGCTGCTCGAGTTTGGTCAGGGCTTCATCGGAAAGGTCTTCCAGATCGACCAATTCGTTACGGGCCCCTTTGATCGCGCGAATAATTTCGTCGAGTTTCAAATGAACCGCTTTGGCATCGCGGTTCTGCGTGTTCTGGATGAGGAACACCATGAGAAAGGTGACGATGGTCGTGCCGGTATTAATAATGAGCTGCCAGGTGTCCGAAAAATGGAAGGTCGGGCCGGTGACGCCCCAAACGACGATGATGAGAATGGCGAGGGCGAAAACCCAGGCGCTGCCGAGCACCGCCGAGGAACGGCGGGCGAAAACGCGAAAGGCATCGCTGACGATGCAAAAGAAATCGCGGGATCTTTCCTGCTCTTTTAGTTTTTGTTCCTGGGTTTCCCTGGCCATAACACCTTAACTTCGCTTGCGCGGGGCGAACTGCGCGCATAGGGATTTCGATCTTTTGCACCTCAATCTGGATAACGCCTGGCCCGCCGGTGCCCTGCCGGTGGACACGCTCGATGCGACGACGTGGGGACCGCGCTTACGCTTCTCGGCGCCCGCGCGATTGATCGAAGAATTTTACCGCGAATATGAAGCGCAGGTTGCGCCGTTTCTGGTTTACGGCTCCGGCGATTTTCATCACTTGAGCGCGCTCTGGGTGCGGCGGCTCGGCGAGGCATTCGTGCTCGTTTCTTTCGACAACCATCCGGACTGGGATGTGCGCCCGCCGCGCTGGGGCTGCGGTGGCTGGGTGAATCGCGCGCTCGAACTGCCGCACATCAAGAAAGTCAGCGTCTGGGGCTGCGGCAATTTCGAGTGCTGGTGGCCGCATCAGATTTTCGGGAACCGGCGCGCGGAACGGGAAGGCCGGCTCGACGTTCGTCCATGGGCGGACAATCGTTCGGCTTCGGATCAGGATCGGCGCGGCGCGATCTTGCGCTCGAACTGGCGGGAGCACTTCGCGCGATTCGCCGGCGAACTGGGAGAGTCGAATGTGTATGTCACGATCGATCTCGATTGCCTGCGCGCCGAGGACGCTGTCACGAACTGGGAGAGTGGGCGGTTCACGCTCGAGGATGTGGCCTGGGCGCTGGCCCAGTTGCGCGCCTCGAGGGCGCGGATCGTGGCTGGCGATATGTGCGGCGCATTTTCCCCGCCCGTCTACGCGCGAGCGAAGCAACGTTTCGCCGCGGGAGTGGACCATCCGAAATTACAGCCGACGGATTTTGACGCGGCGAGGGAGATTAACCTCCGGGCGTTCCAAGTTCTGTGGCCGGTGCTGACTGCGTAACGCGCCGCACTCGGCAGTCTGGGGAGCGCACGCGCCTCGCGTGCTGGTTTCGGCGCCCTCGCCGAAACGATCTTTTCCGGAAAAGTTCGCGATGACGAGGGCGTCATCGCCAGCACGCGAGGCGCGTGCGCTCCCCAGAACCGGAGCGCGGGATCCACCTAAGTCAGTGAGACCAACACGACGCCGACGGTAATCAGAACCGAGCCGGCGACGAGTTGGAAACTCAGTTTCTCGCGCAGCATGATGGCGGCCGCGAACGTGATGATGATGATGCTCAGACCCTGAAACGGGTAGAGATAACTGAGATCGAAGCGCTGGAGTAATCCGAGCGTGAGGAAAAATGAGATCGTCATCAGGAAAATGCCGCCACCCAACAGCGCGATGAATCGCGCGCGGGTGCGGTCACTTTTCATCGTGGATTCCATCGCTCGCTTCAAAAAGAGCTGACCCGCCACGAATGTGACCAGAGAAGTGAGGATGAAAAAGAACGCCAGAAGATTCATAACCGTTCCTCCAATCTGGCGACAGGTTTGGCTACGATAGCCAGGCCGATGACCACCAGCGCGATGCCGCACCAGCGGCGGGCTGAGATTGTTTCGCCCAGAAAAATCCAACAGCTCAGTGGCACCAGCACATCGACCACGCGCGAGAGCGGGAACGCGATCGTGAGCGGGATGTATTTGAGAACGTAAAGCCAGCTCAGGAAGCTCGCGATCACCAAGAGAATTCCCCACCACACCAGCGGCGAAGCCAGGCTGTTGATCCCAGTCCATGACCAGGAGGCCGCGCTCGCCGTGTCGGAAGCGCCGCGCTTCAGGAGCAGCTCGGAGAAGAGGACGCAAAGAACGCTGAGCGCCAGTTGCAGCTGCGGATCGCGCCATCCCGAAGGTCGATTCTCCATGGGGTCTAGGCGAGTAATTGGTCGGCGTTCCGGAAACGTTTCAAGATCGGATCGTGCCGCGTCGGTTCGAGGAACCTCAATATCGGACGAAAGATTCTATTCAAGAACGGGTTCGTATGCCGCACGTAGAGATCGAGCGGATACAGATCGCAGCCGAGATGCAGTTTCGGTTGGTAGTTTAGCGGGCTGCTCCGGTAACGCTTCAGTCCTTGAGCGAGCGACCAGCTGACGACGTCGCGGAACGTATAAAAGTAGAGGTGAAGATCGAGCGCCACGCGGTAATCGAGGCCGAGGTAATCGTCGTAGATGGTGCCGTCATGCACCAGGGCGATACTGAACGCAATCGCCTTTCCGTCTTGTCGCCAGATGAAGAAGCGTGCGCGGTCGGGCATGCGGCGGCCGAGGTTCGACAGGTATTCCTTCGTCAGCGTTTCGAACTTGAGCGGGGAACGCTCGTGCACCTGGAGGTAGAGCGGATAAACCTCGTCCACGTACGGGGTGAGATCGGTCACCACCTCCAGGTCGATCGGTGAAGCGGCTGCTATTTTGCGAAATTTGCGCCGCAGATCTTTGCGCGTCGAGGCGCCAAGCGTGGTCAGGTAGTGATCGAAGTCTGTGTAATCGAGCGCCAGTTCCGTCATCGGCATGCTCGGGACGCGCGCATAATCGTTGGCCGCGAATTTCCAGAGAACGTCGCGATAGCTCGCGGGAAAATCCTTAAAAACGACCAGGGAAACTTTCGAGGTCCGTCCATAAGTTTCCAAGACCTGGTAAAGAGCGTTCGCGACCCATTCTTCATCTCCCGACGCACAGGTGGAGAGATGACCTTCGCCGGCCGCGTTGCCGATCATGAGCAGACGCATGGTGAGGAAACGGGGAAAGTGTTGCCGAATTTTTTCGACAGCAGCGCGCAAGGCCGGGATTCCTTCCACGAGATTTTGCTGCACGAAGAAGACCGGCTGAATGCCGCGCACTTTTCCGGCGCTGTCTTCCAGAAGCAGGTAATGATGCTCGAACTTCGAATCGAGCGTGTCAGCGACGATCTCGTAGAAGCGGTGTTCTTTCGTCTTGCCTGAGAAGGCGCGTTGCCAGGCGGCGTATTGCTCAAGTTCGGCGCGCGAGAGGACGCGAGCGATGCCGCCGCTGAAGGGGATCGTATTGTGATTTGGCATCGTGGAAGGCGGAACGTCGGATGTTCGATGTAGAACGTCCAATCTTCTGTAGCCGCTTCGCTGTGCGAAGCGCGAGATGTGGCCTCGTTTGCTCCCGCGCTTCGCACAGCGAAGCGGCTACAGAAGAAGCAGCCAGCCGCTATGGAAGCTCCTCGGCTTTCGTTTTCAAAACCCCGCTGCGGATGTGCAGGTCGCGTTGCGGAAAGGGGATCTCG
>QHNH01000020.1:67982-120266 GCA_003218375.1 Verrucomicrobiota bacterium
AGCTCGAAATCGATCGAGCTTTCTCCGAATTTGTTCAGGAACACGCTCGGCGCCGGATCTTCCAGGACGTGGGAATTACTTCGGCCGGCGGCGATGAGCGCTTCGCGGACTTTGTTCACGTCGCTGCCGTAAGCTACCCCGATCGGCACCCGGAACCGGACCCGCGGATCGCTGTAGGTCCAGTTCGTCACCGGCGAATCGATGAACTTCGAGTTGGGCACGATCATGGCAATGTTATCGTTAGTCAGGATCACGGTGCTGCGCGCGCGGATTTGCTGGACCTGCCCGACGACGCCCGCGACTTCGACCCGGTCGCCGATCGTGATCGGGCGCTCGGCCAGGATCACGAGGCCGCTGATGAAGTTGCTGGCAATATTCTGCAACCCGAACCCGACACCGACGCCGACCGCGCCCGCAAACACGGTGAGCGCGCCGAGATGAATACCGGCGTTATCCAGGACGATGAAAATGCCGATGATCAGGACGAGATTGCTGACGATCTGGGCGATGGCGTACTGAAGGGAACGGTCCAGCCCGCTCTTGACCAGGAACCGGTTGAAGAGAAAGCGTTTCGTCTGTGACGAAAACCAGAAGACCGCTACGAGAAGCGCGACCAGGAGAAAGGCCTGGACCAGACTGAGGTTGATGCCTGGAACCGGAGCGGTCCAGAGAAGCGGAATCCCGGCGGCATTGATGGCGTGGACGGTGAAAAACACCAGGGCCGAGAGGCTCAGGATCGTGGTGACGATCGCGGTGAAATTCGTGTCGAGTTTAAAGCGCGCCAGGAACCGCCGGACCATGTCGCTTTGGAGCGCGCCGGCGAGGAGGACGCCGAGGCCGAGCAACGCGGCAAAAGCCATGAGCCCTAGGAACGAGACTGAATGCCCGCCCACGTAAAACAGCGGCCGCTCGAACAAGGCGAAGTTCACCGTTTCAGTCTGGGCTGCTCAAAGAGCTGCGCAACCCGGAAACAAAAAAACCGGAACCCGCTATTGGAGAAATAAGTTGAACCCGCGTCGCGCAGTTCCTTCTCCCTGAGGGAGAAGGTTAGGATGAGGGTGCCTTTGTCGCTTGGCGAAATCAGGCACCTTGAGATGATGTCGACGCCCGATACCATTGACCCTCACCTCAGTCCTCTCCCTCAGGGAGAGGAAGTCGATTGCAATGCGAGGCATTGTCCGTACGCCCCGCGAGGGCGCGCCGTCTCCAGAAACAAAAAAACACGGCCGGAGCCGTGCCTTTTTGAAATCGTGGCGCTCAAAAGCGCGCGGGCGTTACTGCTTCGAAGATTTCTCTTCGATGTATTTGATAACGTCGCCGACGGTTTGCAGTTTCTCCGCATCTTCGTCCGGGACTTCCACGGAGAATTCCTCCTCGAAAGCCATCACCAGCTCCACGATATCGAGCGAATCCGCGCCCAAATCCTCGATGAACGACGCGGTCGGCGTGACCTGTTCCGGGTTCACGCCAAGCTGCTCCACGATGATCTCTTTCACCTTCTCTTCGATTGATTTATCGGCCATAAACTTTTCTCCTTTGACGTTATTTGAGGGGACAGTTTCTTAACATTCCCAGCAAGCATCGCAACTAAATGAATTAGCGGCCTTGTCAATCAATTTCAGGCCCGGGCCGCCCGTTCCTGATACTGATGGGCAGTTTACTTCGCTCTCGCTTGGCGTACATGAGAATGGATGGCGTCGCCCACTCCCACCGAAGATTTGCTCGACCTGAAAATGTTGCCCGCCTGGGCGAACGAACCGACGCGGGCTAATGACTACGCCAATTTTGAGGGCGAGGATGCGGATGCCGGCCAACGCCGTTCCGATCGCCCACGGAACCGGGACCACGACCGGCGCGGCCCTCGGAAGCCGGACCGCCGCGACGAGCGCCCGAAACGGGACGGGCGCGGTCCTCGCTCCCGCCCCGATGGCGCCCGCCACGACCGGCCGCAGCGCGAACACCGTCCCGAAGTTGCGCCCGAGCCGCTCGCGGTAACGGTTCGTTTTTTGCCGCACGGCCGCGCTTTCGAAAATGTGATCGCCCAGATCAAATCCGCGCCGTTGGCCTATTCCGTTTTCGCCCTGGCGCGGTTGTTCCTGGAAAAGCCGGAGCGCTACGACGTGCGGCTCATGATGCCGGAAGGTGCGCAGCTTTTCCAACTGGGTGAAACCGGCGCGGTCGCCTCCGACCGGCGCATTCTCGAAGGCTCGGCCTTTGCCAGCGCCCGGGACGATTTTTATACGGTCGAGGTCACGCAAAGCGAACCGTTGAAAGGCAATTTTACCAACGTCGCGCGTTGCCGGCTCAGCGGGACCCTGCTCGGCCCGACGAATCATCACGCCTACCAGCCGCAACTGCGCAATCTCTACGAGACGCGCTTCAGTCGCCGCATGAGTTTTGCCGATTACCAGCGCCAGATCGAGGTCGTCAGCGATCCGGCGGTGGTCGAGCAATGGAAGGAACAGGCGCGAAACGTGACGACGTATCACGTGAAGAACGCGGAGCCGCCACAGTCTTTCACGAACGCCGCGGACGCGGAACGACATTTTCGCCAGACGTATTTGCCCGGACTGCTGCGCGAAGCGAATGAATTGACGATCAGGGGGGTGCTGAGCCGGAAGTTGCCGGATCGCCGGCTCGGTCGCGCCATCGAAAACGCCTGGGCGCAGGAGACCCGTTCGCCATCGAAGATGATGCAGGAACTCGCCGCCGGTTTGCGGCAGGTCGGCCTGAATATTTTCCGGCACCGGCGCGGGATGCTGTTTGTCTCGCCGGTTCGCGCCCGCGTCTTCGGCCACGAGCGCGCCGGAGTTTCGTCCTCGATCAACGCGATCCTGGAGAAAGTCGAGAAAAGTCCGGGGATTAACCGCAAGCAGCTCGCGGAACAACTCGCTGTCGCCGACGCGGAGGCCGCCGCCGCTGAACGCGCGAAGATGACTCTCGCCAACGATCTCCACTGGCTCATCCACGAGGGCTACGTCATCGAATTCAACGACAGCACCCTCGATTTGCCCCGGGCGAAGGCGCCTGCCGTCGCTGCGGAAGAGAAACCGACGGAAACTTCCGCAGAGGTAAATAAGGACGAACCGGCATCTACTACCGAAGAATCAGCTCGGGCAACAACGGATAGCAGCCTCGAGCCTGTAGCTGTAGCCGGGATCGCTGATCCCGGTTCGGAAAACGAGTGATTTCTGCGGCCGGGATCGCCGATCCCGGCTACAACTTTACGCCGGGACCAGTCCGGCCTTCTTTAACGTCGCGTAGGCGCCGTTCTTATTCAGCGTCTTCATTCCCCGCGCGGTGACGCGGATGCGGACGAACTTCTTCAACTCCGGCACCCAGATGCGGCGCTCGTGCAGGTTCGGGCTGAAGGTGCGCGGCACGTTCTTGGTGACGTGACGGCCCACGCCGCCCTTTTTCTTGGCCATACCGCGCCGATGAATCACACTTCCGCGCGTGACTTTTGATCCTGTAATGCTGCAAACTTTTGCCATAACCGAAGTCGAAGGTGCGTAAGCTGGCGTCACTGCCCCAGTCGGTCAAGCGATTCTTGAACGATGGCTGCGCCTGGGAGTCAAAGATAAGTTCACGCCTTTTTCCATTCGCTAATTTCTAAATGAGCCGGACGAACAATCATAAACTGCGCATTGGAATTGTCGGCGCCGGCGCGATCGTGCGCGACCGTCATCTGCCCGGATTGAAAAAACATCCGGAAGTGGAAATCGTGGCGGTCTCGAATTCCACTTACGAGAGCGCGGAAAAATTCTGCCAGGAAAACGCCCCGCACGCCACACCGATGGCGAACTGGGCCGATCTCCTCTCGGTCCCGGAGCTGGATATCGTTTGGATCGGCACGCCGCCCTACATCCATTCGGCCGTGACGATCTCCGCCCTCGAAGCGGGCAAACACGTTTTCTGCCAGGCCCGGATGTCAAACGACCGCGCCGAAGCGGAAGAAATGCTGGCCGCGTCGAAACGATTTCCAGAACTGGTGACTATGCTTTGCCCGCCGCCATTCGGATTGCGCGGCGACCTGCTCGTGAAAAAATTGCTCGCCGAAAATTACCTCGGCCGGCCGCACCATATCCGGCTGCAATGTTTCACCGGCGCCTATCTGAATGCCGACGCCCCGGCGCATTGGCGGCAACGCATTGAGATCAGCGGCTTGAACGTGCTCGCCCTTGGCATCTACGTCGAAGTCCTCCAGCGCTGGTTCGGCGATATCACCGGCGTTTTCGCGCGCGGCAAAATGCTGCACGCGATCCGGCAGGGCTACGAAGTGATCATCCCGGATTTGCTCACCGTGCTCTGCCGGTTCGCCAACGGCGCGGAAGGCGTGCTGGAATTCAGCGGGATCGATGCGCTGGCCTCCGGCGACCGGCTCGAAGTTTACGGCGATTCCGGCGCCATGACCTACGATTTCGGTTCCGATGCGATCAACGCCGGCCGCGTCGGCGATCGCGCCTTGCACGCGATGGAGATAACCCCCGAGCTCGAAGGCGGCTGGCACGTCGAGGACGATTTCATCGCCGCCGTGAAATCGAAAGGCCGGATCAAGCCGCAACCCGATTTCGAAGCAGGCGTGGGTTATATGCGCGTCGTGCAGGCCGTCGCCGATTCGCGCGCCCGCAACGAATGGGTCGAGATCAAGACCTGACCGCGGCCGACACGCGTCGCGCCAGTAATTTGTCGTTTGTGTATTGAGCGCCAAAGGCGCGGCGTTCATAAAGTAGCCTGGGGCAGCGCCCCAGGTAATTCGCGTAGCCCAGAACCCGCCAAGCGCTGAAGGCGCGATTCATGGCGAGAGCATGGGCAGTATCTAGATGGATTTTGCCGCGGCTTGATCCCCGCGCACAAGATTGGCCCAGCCATTGGCAAGGAAGGGAGAGCGGTTTCGCGCGCCCCGGATTCTTTTTCATCGGAGAAAACGATGAAGAACCAGCCGGGCCGAAAAAAGAGCAACGGCGTCGAGTCGGTAAGAATCTGGAAGGCACGCAATTTTATTGAGGAGCATTCCGGCGAAGAGCTTTCGCTGGGGACAGTGGCGAAGGCTGCGAACACGAGTGCGAATTATCTCAGCGAGAAGTTCAAGGAGGCGACGGGCATGAACTTCGTGAAATACGTCGCGCGGGCGCGCTTCGAAAAAGCGGCGGCGCTGTTGCGGGAAGCCGATCTGCGCGTCAGCGAGATCGCATTCGCCACCGGCTTTCAATCGCTCTCGCAGTTCAATCGCGTCTTCAAGAAGCTCGCCGGAAAATCGCCGACTGAATATCGGGCCGCGGCACGCGCTAAAACGAAACGGCAGCGTGCCGATTCATGAAATTCGCCCTGCGTTTTGTCGGTGAAAATGCGTAGCCAGTAATGCGCGTCTCCTGCGAAGCTTCGCAAGTGCGCCGCCCGAGGCTAACCCGATGGTTCCACGGTAAGCGTGAGAAACTCTGGTGGGCCGTCGGCGGCGGAGTCGCTCTAACCGTCATCCTGCTTTCCTGCAGCAATTTCGAATCGAGCCGCGCGCTCCTCGCGCCGCCGAGCATTCCCGGCGCGGAATTTGTCGGCTCGGAAGAATGCGCGACCTGCCACGAAGCAATCGCGAAAGGTTTTCCGACCGCGACCCACGCGCGTTTGAAGGCGCAAGGCGACAACGCGAAGAATATCGGCTGCGAATCGTGCCACGGCCCAGGAAGTCTCCACGTGAAGAGCGGCGGCGATAAAGGCACGATCATCAATCCGCGCAAGTCGCCAGCGACCTGTTTCCAGTGCCATCTGGAAGTGAAAGCGAAATTCGATCTTCCGCATCACCATCCGGTGCTCGAGGGCAAAGTGAGCTGTGCTGATTGCCACAACCCGCACAAAGGCGACGCGATCAAAGGCGGCGGCACGAACCTGCCCCAGTCGCTCAAGGGCGGCGGTACGGCGCTGCTCGGTCACAACGAGACCTGTTTCCAATGTCATACCGCGCAGCGCGGCCCGTTTGTCTTCGAGCACGAAGCGGTGCGCGAAGGTTGCCTGAGCTGTCATTCGCCCCACGGCTCGATCAACCAACGGATGTTAACGGAACGAAGCGCGACGCTTTGTTTGAAGTGCCATTTCCAACAGCAGACCACAGCGGGCCGTATCTTCATCGGCGATTCCGATCACACCGCGCGACTGCCGCAGGGCACGTGCTGGTCCGCCGGTTGCCACGAAGCGATCCACGGCTCGCAAGTCAATGCGCATCTGAGGTACTGACGAATGCGCGCCATTGCCACATTTTTCGCCGGCTTGCTCGCGCTGGTTCTGACCTGCTCGCTGCGCGCTGGTGAAACGAAGGTCACCGAGAACGGCACCGCGGTTGAGGAAGAAACGGCCGCCGGCAAGAACTGGATCGAGCTTGCGATCGGCGGGGTGAACATCGCGGGCGACGACGCGCAGTTTAAACAGGAACACCGGATGTCCGGCGACGTTTTTGGCGGGATCAACGATCTCCATCTCGAGCAGGCGATCGGCAAGAAAGGACAATTGACCATCGATGGACACGCGACCTTCGATAACCACGACTACGACGTGAAGATCGACCTGACGGTCCCGAATGTCGGTTACATCCGGGCCGGTTACACGGAATTCAGGAGCTGGTACGACGGCAACGGCGGTTTTTATCCAATCGGCGACACCTGGTTCCAGCCGCTTCATCCGGAGATGACACTCGATCGTGGGGAAGCGTGGATCGAGCTGGGCCTGCGGATGCCGAAGCTGCCGGAGATCACGGTGCATTACTCGCATTTGTTTCGCGACGGCCAGAAGGACTCGACCATCTGGGGCGACACCACGCTCACGCTTGTGGCGGTAAATCCGGCCCGTAAAATCGCACCTGCTTTTCGCGACATCAACGAAACGCGGGACATCCTCTCGGCCGACATCGTGCAGAACTTCGGCAAGACCGATGTTGGCCTGGGCATGCGCTACGAGCACAGCGAGATCGACGATCGTTTGCAGTTGGAGCGCGGGGCGGGCCAGCTGCCGCCATTCGTGGCGGCGCCGGGCGCGCAACGCTTCATCACTCATCGCGATCGAAACGATCTCGACGCGTTCAATGGCCACGTGTCGATGGAGACGCGCTTCAGCGACTCGCTTTGGTTCACGACCGCATATTCCTATTCGACGCTCGACAGCGATGTTTCGGGCACGCGGATCATCGGCTCGGGCTACGACGCGATGGTGGGCGACCCGATCCTGACGCTGCAATCGAACGATCACGGCGTTCTGAATTTGAGCGGTGTCTCAGAAGTCAATGAACATGTCGTTAATGCGAACCTGATGTGGTTGCCAGTGAAACAGCTGACCGTGCTAACAGCTTTCCGTTACACCCACGAGAACAAGGACAGCGCAGCGACGTTCCTCGATACGAACACTGCTGCGAACGTCGCGCCTTTCACGGCGACGAACCCAAGCGGCGGTTTCCATCTCATCACGCCGGTCGTGCGCGCGGGCGACAGCTCGGATCGATACGATAATTTAGCGGAGACATTCGAGATCCGTTATGCCGGGATCGACAACTGGCTCTTTTATGTAAGGGGCGACTGGACGGAAGAAAACGGCAATGTGAAAGAGCACGAAATCGTCGGTCCGACCGATCAAGGAATGCTGAACAAAGATACCGACGTCTTTTCGCAGAAATATACGGTCGGCGTGAACTGGTATCCGACGCCCGGACTCAATGCTGCCGGCCAGTATTTTCATAAGAGCCTCGACTACGATAACGATTTCAAATGCGAGTTGGCTACAGCACCGGTTCCAGGATCAGAAAGAAATCAACGGTTGCTCACCCAGGAGCTGGATACCGACGATGTGAATTTTCGCGTCACCTGGCGGCCGAAACTCCCCGCGAAGATGGGCACGGTCGCCTTCGTGACCAGGTATGATTATGTGCGTGCTACCATCGACGGACAGTGGGGAATATCTCCGGCTAATCCGCCGGGGGTCGGTCTCACTGGTATTACGCTTGCCGAACAGCGGACGGCGGAAATCACGAACCACGTAATCACTGAAAGCATCACCTGGAACCCGTGCGCGCGCTTGTATCTGTAAGGGAACGGTTCCTACGTCCTGAACAAGACCGACACGCCAGCCAATTTCAATCTGATCCCGAACACGAGTCCGACGGTGCTCGATTTCAGGAATGATTACTGGACCGCGAGCGTCTCGGCCGGGTTTGTGGTCGACGATAAGACCGACGTCCGCGCGGAATATTCCTACTATCGCGCCGACAACTACGACAACAATTCGCTCGTCGCACAGCCTTACGGAATGGGCGCGAAAGAGCACACGGTCGGCGCGAGCGTTACGCGGCAGATTGCGAAGAACGTTCGGTTGAAACTCCAGTACGGCTACTTCCACTATCGGGATGAAACTTCCGGCGGCCATAATAACTACGATGCGCACGCCCTCTTCTCGAGTTTGCAGTTCCGCTTCTAATTCTTCGCCCGGTTTGATGCGAAACTGGAGAATGAAGGGAGCAGCGGGGTCCATGGCAATTGTCGCCACGATACTGCTTGGCGCCTGCGATCGCGACGATCAACAGGTAAAAGTCTATCGCGTTGCCAAGGCGACCTTGGAATCCACGCCTCCGCCCGACGCCACGATGCCCACTAATGCATCTTCTCCAAACGCGGATGCGCCGGCCGCACCGCCCAGCTCCGAAAAGCCGCAGATCCAATGGGACGTGCCGCCGGGCTGGTCTTCCTCGCCCGCGTCCGCCATGCGTTATGCCAGCTTTGCGGCGGAAAAGAATGGTGAGAAAGTCGACATCTCGGTGGTGACATTTCCCGGCGATGGCGGCGGCGACGAGGACAACGTCAATCGCTGGCGGCAACAGATCGGCCTCGGTCCCGTCGATTCCGTCGATGCACTCATCGTTCCACAGCATGCTGGCGCTCTCCACTTTTCCACGGTCGACATGGCCGGCCCGACGGCGCGGATCCTGGCCGGCTGGACGCGACACGAGGGACGCGTCTGGTTTTTCAAACTCACCGGTCCTCCAACCGTGGTCGAACAGGAGAAGCCGAACTTCGCCGCCTTTCTCCAATCGGTTCGCTTCTAGAACATGGTGCGCAGACTGATCGCCATCATCACGTCGCTGAAGTTGACGATCATTTGTCTCGTCGCGGCGATGGTGCTCATCTTCGCGGGAACGATTGCCCAGGTTCACCTTGGAATTTGGGAAGCGCAGCAACGCTACTTCCAAAGCTTCTTCGTCTGGTGGCCGCCAGAGGGACGCGGCTTGCGGATTCCCATTTTTCCCGGCGGCCATCTCATCGGCGCGGTCTTGCTCATCAACCTGATCGCGGCGCACGCGAAACGCTTCCAGTGGGCCTGGCGCAAGTTCGGCATCCATCTCACCCACGCCGGCCTCATCATCATGCTCGCGGGCGGCTTGTTCACCGACCTGTTCGCGGTCGAGAGTCACATGCGGCTGACTCAGGGCGACACCCGGAATTATTCCGAAGATCCGCGCCGGATGGAGCTGGCGGTGATCAACACCTCCAACCCGGAGTTCGATCAGGTGACGGCGATTCCGGAAGCAGTCCTGCGCCGCGGCGGAACGATTAAGCACAAGAGCCTGCCGTTCCGCCTGGTGGTCCGGCACTTTTACCAGAACTCGCGTCTCCACATGGTGAGCGAGCCTGGTGTCACTCTTCAGCCGATTGCGAACCAAGGGCCCGGAGCGCAAGTTGTCGTCGAGGCAGTCTCCCGCGCGACTGGAGTGAACGACCGTGACCTGGTCAGCGCCGCGGTTGAAATTATCCCCGCGGAATCCGCCTCGCTCGGCACCTGGCTGGTCTCCGATGCGCTCGGCGCGCCGCAGACGTTTTCCGGCGATGGACGTACCTGGCAGTTAGTCATGCGCCCGGCTCGTTACTACAAGCCTTACAGCGTCACGCTCCAGAAATTCACGCACGAGCGCTACGTCGGCACCGATATTCCAAAGAACTTCGCCAGCAAGGTCACGTTGATCGATCCGGAGCGGTCGGTGAATCGCAATGTCCTTGTCTATATGAATCACCCGCTGCGCTATCGCGGCGAGACCTACTACCAGGCTGGTTTCGAGAAAGACGATCGGACCTCGATCCTGCAAGTAGTGCGTAACCCGTCGTTCGTCGCTCCTTACATCGCGTGCATTGTCGTTGCGGTCGGGTTGCTGGTCCAATTTGGATATCATCTTGTCGGCTTTTCTCGCCGGAGGGGAACCGTGGCGGCATGAAACGTTTTTTCCCCTGGCTTGTCTTGATCTTCGCCGCTGCCTGGGTGATGGCGAGTTGGTTTCCGCCAAAAAGCACGGATAACGCGATCGATCTCATCACGCTCGGAAAGGTTCCTGTCCTCGTCGGTGGCCGCGTAAAACCGCTCGATACGGTCGCCCGGAATTCATTGCTCATTATTCATGGCAAAGAAACTCTCCAGCTCCCGAATGGTGAACAGATCGGCGCGATGCAATGGCTCGCCGATGTTCTTTTCAAGCCGGCGCTCGCCGATGAGTATCCGGTTTTCGTCATCCAGAATTCCGAAGTGCTCGGCCTGTTCGGCTGGGAACAAAGCGATCGAAAATATTTCAGCTTCACCGAGCTGTCGCCGTTCCTGAAACAGATCGACGAGCAGGGCGAGCAAGCGGACAAGCTCGAGTCGGTCCAACGTTCCGCCTATCAGAGCGCGATCCTGAATTTGCGGAATGCGCTGATTCTTTGCCAGCGGTTGAAGAACAGCTTGCGTCCCGAAGACGCGCATGATTTTTCGAAGGAACTGGAGACCTACGCCACGGCGATTCCTCCCGCCGCGCAGGCCGCAGGCCAGCGCGGGAAAGGCGAAACCTTCGATAAGGCGAAGCTCGATTCTGTCGCCGCGTTTATCCAGCGATACGAAAACCTGTCGAGCATGGCTTACCTGCTCGCCGTCCCGTCTGGAGAAGGATTGCAGTGGCAGGCGGTTGGCGAAAGTCTTTTGCAAGCCGTGCAGACCGGCGAACTCCATCCGGTCGTAAAAGCGTACGCGCAGCTCGGAGATGCCTATCACGTCGGCGATCAACGGACCTTTAATCAGCAAGCTACCCGGCTCCGCGATTGGTTTGCGAAAGAACAAGCTGTGGCTACGAAACGGACCTCTTTCGAGTTTCTCTTTAACCGGGTCGATCCGTTCACCCATAGCATGGTGCTCTACGTTCTCGCCTTTCTGCTGGCGTGCGGTTCGTGGCTTGGCTGGAACCGGCCGCTGAATCGGGCCGCGTTCTACCTCCTGCTCCTATCGCTGGCGGTTCACACCTTCGGGATGGCCTCGCGGATGTATCTCCAGGAACGTCCGCCGGTCACGAACCTTTATTCCTCGGCGATTTTCATCGGCTGGGGCGCCGTGATCGTCGCGCTCATCCTCGAGCGAATCTTTCGCGATGGCATTGGCGCGGCTTGCGCCGGCGCGATTGGTTTCATCACCCTAGTCATCGCGCATCATCTGGCCGGCAGCGGCGATACTCTCGAAATGTTGCAGGCGGTTCTCGACACCAACATCTGGCTCGCCACCCACGTTGTCGCCATCACGACTGGTTATTCCGCGATGTTTTTAGCCGGCATGCTGGCGATGATCTACGTCATCCGCGGCGTCTTCACGCGGTCGTTGAAAAAGGAAACGGCCGATTCGCTTTCGCGCATGACTTATGGCGTCGTTTGCTTCGCCACGCTCTTCAGCTTTGTCGGCACCGTCCTTGGCGGCATCTGGGCGGATCAATCGTGGGGCCGCTTCTGGGGTTGGGACCCGAAGGAGAACGGCGCGGTTCTCATCGTGCTCTGGTGCGCAATCATTTTACACGCGCGCTGGGGTGGGTTCATCCGGCAGCGCGGGCTTATGATCATGGCGATCTTTGGTAATATCGTCACCAGCTTCTCCTGGTTCGGCGTGAACATGCTCGGCGTCGGCCTGCATTCCTATGGCTTCATGCAGAAAGCCTTTCCGTGGCTCGTCGGATTCATCGTTAGCCAACTCGCCTTAATGGCGGTGGGAGCAATGCCGCTCGAGCGCTGGCGAAGTTTCCGCGGATCAACCAATGGGTCGCGTCAAAATGATAAAATGAACTTCGTCCCCCCGGGACTAGTAGAAAGAACCTCGGAATAACTCCTGAAAGGAATCAACTATGAAAGTAATCGTCACCATCATCATTAGTCTCTTCGTGGCTTCCGGTGTCTCACTCCGCGCCGCGGACGCGAAAGCAAATTGGGATGCGAACTGCGCCCAGTGTCACGGTAAGAGCGGCAACGCCGATACCAAGATGGGAAAACAATTGAACGCAAAAGATCTGACCGATCCGAAAGTTCAAGCTGCTTTCACTGATGCCAAGGCCACCGAGTCGATCAAGAACGGCGTGAAGGAAAACGGCAAGACGACGATGAAAGCGTTCGCCGGCAAACTAACCGACGACGAGATCAAAGCACTCGTCGCTTACGTGCGGACACTGAAAAAGTAACGCGCAGATTAAAGCCAAAGTTTTCGCAGACCAGTTACGTTCGCTTCGGCGATGATGACTTACTCCTTTTTTGCGCACGTCGCCTTTGCCTTCGATGCCCGGTCGCATGCTACTCCGCAAGCCACCGCGAATCTGCTGATCGAGGTCGAAGATAAAACGGTAAGAGCCCACGACCAGCACAGGCACCTCAAAGTCTCCGAGACGGGCGGTGCGCATTCTGCCGAAGTGGCGGGTGAGATTGCGATGGCCGCAGCCCTTGAATACCTGAAGGCCGAGCCGGAGTTCCGCCCCTTTCCGGCCCAGCGTTTTGTTAACTTCGACCTGATTCGGCCGACCCATATTTCGATTCGCCCTCCGCCGACCAAGGTCCTGCATGACGGCTCGAAGATTTGGCGACTCGCTGAATGCGACGCCGACAAGCTCCGAGGCGAACCACACTCTGTTCGTTACCCGGGCATCGAACAACGGCTGGCGGCTCATCCCTTCCTCAAGGGAATGAGTCCGCATCACTTCGAGCTTCTCGCGCTTTGCGCGATGCCGACCGAATTCGACGCCGGCGACATCGTCTTGCGCGAAGGCGAACCGGCCAGCGGCTTCTACCTCATCGAAACCGGAACCATTGTCCTGGAAGCAAAAGCGGATGACGGAAAAACAGTCGTCATCGACACGGTCTCGGCCGGAGAGCCGCTGGGTTGGTCCTGGCTTTTCCCGCCTTACCTCTGGTCCTTTGATGCGCGGGCAACCGAGCCCTGCACCGCCATCTGTCTTTCCGGCCTGCTCTTGAGGCAGCACCGGGACGACGACCTTACCCTGAGCCAGGAACTGCATAAGCGGGCGAGCGAAGTGATGGTGCGTCGTCTTCGGGCGGCCAGAAAAAAACTGATCGCCCACAAATAGCGGACGTCGCCAGCACCACCGATGAAAGAAAAGGACCACGTTTTCACCATCGGCATCGAGGAGGAATTCCAGATTGTCGATCCGGAAACGCGCGAGCTGCGTTCGCACATCCAGGAAATTCTGGCGCAGGGAAAAATGATCCTGAAGGAACAGATCAAACCCGAGATGCATCAATCTGTCGTCGAGCTCGGGACGGAAATCTGCCGCGATGTCGCCGATGCGCGCCGGCAAGTCGTGCGGCTTCGCCGGGAGCTTGCCATCCTTGCGGCGCGCGACGGCCTCCTGGTCGCCTCCGCCGGCACGCATCCGTTTTCACATTGGATGGATCAGTTGATCACCTCGGGCGAGCGCTATGCCACGGTCGTCAACGATCTGCAACAGATTGCGCGGGCGAATCTCATTTTCGGATTGCACGTGCACATCGGCATCCCGAATCGCGAGGAGGCGATCCAGCTCATGAACCAGGCGCGTTACTTTCTTCCGCACATCTATGCGCTCTCGGTCAATTCTCCTTTCTGGCTCGGCCAGAATACCGGCTTCAAGGCTTACCGGCACAATATCTTCGAGCGCTTTCCGCGCACCGGAATCCCGGACGTTTTCGAAAGCCTGTCCGAATATGAGGATTACCTCGAGCTTCTGGTCACTACTAATTGCATCGATAACGCGAAGAAGATCTGGTGGGACATTCGACTCCATCCGTTCTTCGACACGCTGGAATTTCGGATTTGCGATGCCCAATGCGGCGTCGAGGACACGATCGCGCTGGCCGCGATGATGCAGGCGGTCATATTCAAATTGCACAAACTGCTTCGGCAAAATACATCGTTCAGAATCTATCAGCGGCGCGTGATCGATGAGAACCGCTGGCGCGCCTCGCGCTACGGGCTCGACGGCAAGCTGATCGATTTCGGCCGTAAGTGCGAAGTGGAGACCCGCAGCTTGATCCACGAAATCCTGGAGTTTATTTCGGCCGAAGTGGACGAGCTTGGCAGCCTCCGCGAGATCGGTCACATCGAGCGCATTCTTCGCGGAGGGACGGGCGCGGACCGGCAACTTGCCGTTTGGGAACGCACCCAAGACATGAAAGCCGTCGTCGACCAAATCGTCGCGGAGACTAACGAAGGTCTTGGACTAAACGAAGCGTCGAGCGTCTCGGAAGCCTCAGCCGTGGTATGATCGTGTGCCGTTCAACGGCGCAGCGGGAACAACGACTTATAACTCGAAAGCCCGCGGACGTACTGCGCCCGCTCGAAGGCGCTCGGGTCCGGGCAATTCTTCTGGCTCATCACGCCCTTGATTTCGTCCAGCGATTTGTGGCCGTGCTGTTCCAGCCAGGCCACCATTTCCATTTCGATTCGTTGAATATGCGGAATGCCGTGCCGCATCAACGCGCTGCAAAGCATCGTCACGTCCGCGCCAGCCATCACCATTTTGATCGCGTCCGTCGCCTGATAAATTCCGCTCGTGGCCGCGAGATTGCATCGGACTTTCCCGAACAAAATCCCGATCCAGTGCAATGCGAGCCGCATGTCGGCCGGGACGCTTAGGGTTAGGTTTGGCGTTACCTCCATCTTCTCGATGTCGATGTCGGGCTGGTAAAATCGGTTGAAGAGAACAAGCGCGTCGGCGCCGACGGCGTCGAAAGCGGCAGCCATGTTTGCGAAGTTGCTGAAATACGGACTGAGCTTTATCGCCAATGGAAGCGTCGTCTGGAGTCGGACCGTCCTGACGACATCGATGTATCCCTTCTCGATGGTCGATCCGGTGACTTTTGTTCGCGTCGGTATCTTATAGATATTCAACTCGAGCGCGTCGGCCCCGGCCTCGGCGATCTCCCGCCCGTAACGAATCCAGCCGCCGAGGGTAGTGCAGTTGAGGCTGGCGATAATCGGAATCTTCACGGCGCGTTTCGCCGCCTCGATGTGCTTTAGGTAAGTTTCGGGCGTAACTCGAAAAGCGGGGCTGGTGGTGGTGGAATCCGTTTCCGTTTGTTCTTCAAATAAGGAGTGGAGGACGACCGCCGCCGCACCGGCTGCTTCCATTTGTTTGATCTTGTCGATCTCCTCCGAAAGGGGCGAAGCCGACGGCACCAACGGCGTGCGCAACTTCAGCCCAAGATAGTTCGTGGAAAGATCCATGATGCAGCCCTATGTGGCCTAACGAATTGTTGTGTTTCCCCCGCTACTTCAGACTTTTGAGGTAAGCGACGAGTGCTTTCAAGTCTTCGTCGGGAATCTCCACCGGTTTCATCTCGCCTTCGATCATCTTGGGGGTGGGATGGCGAAGCAGCTTCGTCAACTCTTCGGCGGATTTTTGCGCGGTAGCGCCGGCCAGCTTCGGGCCCGCGTTCGTCCCTACGCCGTTCTCGCCATGGCACGCGTCGCACGATTCGCCGTCGTAAATTTTCTTCCCCGCAACAGCGGCTGGATCGAGGACAGAAACATTCGGCGCCGAGAGAGAACTCGCCGCCGCTTCCGGTTCGAACGGCTCGCGCATGAACCGCTCCGTTTCTTCGTTTTGTTTTGCGACCTGTTTCGCGATCGCCGGATCGAGTTGATCCTCATGCCGGCTCAACCATCCAAAGGTGATGAGCGTCGCCATTATGGCCAGATAAATTCCAACAGCGATCGGGCGCCGCCACGGCCGCCGTTCCAGGCGCCTGTCGAAAAAGGGAAGACCGACGACAAGGATCGCGGTGAGCGTCGGGATGACGACAATGCCGACGATAGAGAGCGAGCCCTTGAAGTATTTCAGCCATTGGAACACCGGCAGGTAGAACCATTCTGGGCGCGGGACGTACTGGGTATCGGCCGGATTCGCTTTTGGACCAAGCTCCGTCGGAGAAAAATAGGAGAATAATCCCAGCACGCAGATCATGAGCAGCGCCACGACCGTATCCATCAACACCTGTCGCGGATAAAACCGTTCGGTCGGAAGTTTGGGATTGATTGGGTCTTCGCTCGGTGGACCGGCGGCACCGGCTTTGCGGAACAAAAACACGTGGGCCGCGATCAAGCCCAGGATTGCTCCCGGCAGCAAGAAAACGTGCCCCACAAAAAAACGCGACAAAGTGAGGGTGCCCATCTCGTTTCCACCACGCATCAAGCGTTTGAGAGTGGAGCCGATCAATGGCACTTCGCTCGCCATGTTCGTCCCGACCGTCGTGGCGAAATACGCTTTCTGGTCCCATGGGAGCAGATAGCCGGTGAACGCCATCGCCAGCATCAGGCCAAGGAGCGCGCAGCCGGAAATCCAGAGCACTTCACGGCGGCCTTTGTAGGCGCCGTAAAGAAATGTCTGCGTCAGATGGAGGAGCATGACGATGACAACCGCGCTCGAGCCGTAGGCGTGCAGGCTGCGCAAGAACGAGCCGCCGGTTACTTCTTTCACGATGTAAGCGAGGGTTGTGTGCGCATGATCGGCCGTCGGCGCGTAGTAGAGCGCAAGAAAGATCCCGGTGATGGTTTGCGAAATAAAAAGGAAGAGCAGGACCGAACCGAAAACGTAGGCCCATCGCGCGCCGCCCGGGATCGGCTCGTCCAGCGCTTCGTGCATCAACGATCCCACCCCGATGCGAACGTCGAACCAGCGATAGATGCGCCGCCGCCGGTTCAGATGCGGTTCGTTCGGTTTCCCGTTGGGCGTCAGCGCGTCAGCCATGATGGATTCGTTCTAGGCGAGAACTTCCCTGGTCGGAATGAGCTGGCGGAAATATTGATAGCGCACCTTCAAGACACCCTCCTCGACCTTGCTCTCGAGGTCGTCCATCGGTCGCGGCGCTGGACCGGAAACACGAATGCCATCGAGCGTGAAGATCGCGGTGTGGCAGGGACAAATGAACTGCTGTTTCGCTTCCACCCAGGGAATGGAACAACCGAGATGCGGACAAATCGGCGACAACACGCGCAGGACACCATCCTTCGCCGGTAAAACATAGATCGCTTTTTCCGAAACAATTTTCCGCCAACCGTCGCGTTGATCGACTGTGATCAGCTTTTTCATCGGCGCCGTAAGCGAAGCGAACTCTTCGATCTTTCCGATATCCGACCAGCCGATGTCCGTCGTTTTGGTCAGCAGCGGATGGAGCGCAAAACGAAGAAGCGGGACCGACAGCGCCGCGCCTACGACCATGGCGCCGAAACCGAGCAGCACGCCCAAAAAGGAACGGCGATTGATCGGTTCGACCTCGACCTGGCTTGGCGGAGCCGCGCCCGTGCGGCCTTCGCCCGATGTTGGGGACGAGTTCATTAGAACGCACTGGCCATTAACGGAGGAACAGAAACCAAAACAAGTGCGATCGCTCGGTTCCGAAAAAATGCGCAGCCTTTTTGACGCCAGGGTGAGATGGACTCACGCCCCTCATTGGCGCACAGTCATCACGCCTTTCATGCCGCCGGCGTAATGTTCGGGAAACGTGCAGACATAATCGTACGCTCCGGGAACGCCCGGCGCGGTGAACGTCACGCTGTCCGATTCCCCGGGACCGAGCAGCTTCGTTTTCGCCAGGACATAGAACTCCTGCTCGAACGCGATGTAGTCCCGTTCTGGATGCGGCATTCCCAGCTCGACAAACTTCGGCGTATAAGCCTCCTTCGCGAGTAACACCCAGTTGTGCGCCGTCGCCTCCTTCGGCAGCTCGCCGATGTTCTTCAGACGCACGATCACTTTCTGTCCCGGTTTCGCGTCGAAACTCGTTACGCTAAACTTCATGAAATCATCCCCCGTGATTTCAACCACTTTCGGCGGCGCGACATTCCGCGAGCAGCCGAGCGCCGTCGCAGCTATCGCGAGCAGAGCAAGACTCGCGGCCTTCATATGTCTGCCGATCATGTCCGGAACGCGGAATCCACGTCAACCTCTGATCGCCGCCCTCTGCCCTCCGTCTTCTTCCGCTCTCGCTGACCTCAGACCTCTGTCCTCCGACCTCTGAGCGTTTTCTCCTTTCCACTTCCTCCTTTCTAATTTAGATGATTTCTCCAATGCCCTCCCAGGAAACTGACCTGTCCAAGGCCGCAAAACTTTTCTTCCGCGTGTCCGCGGTTTCCGATGATACATCAATATTGATGTTGCCGTAGATGGAGTTCACCGTAGAGTTTTACGTAACGACTGCCGGGAGACGCCCGGTGGAGGAATTCCTCTTGAAACTCAAAGCCAGTGATCCCAACGATTTCGCCGCCGTGGCGGCCGGGTTGGAGAAACTGCGCCATCGGCAGTATCACCGCGAACCTCTCTCCAAGCCCATCGGCGACGGCCTCTTTGAACTGCGACACGTAGGCAAGTTGAATACCCGTGTTCTTTGGTTCTTCCGGAAAGGCCGCCGCATCGTCGCCGTTCACGCCATCCGTAATAAAGCCCTGACCATCCCGATCCGCGATCTGGACACGGCGCGGGCGCGGATGCGTGACTGGGAAGAAAGGTATGAGTGAAGAGCAAGACGAACTTTGATCGATTTCTGGAGGAACAACTCCGCGACCCACAGTTCGCCGAGCGTTTCAAACAGGCTGGTGCGGCCTGGGACGTGGCCTTGCAACTGGCCGCGTTGCGTGAGCAGGCCGGTTTCTCGCAGACGGAACTCGCCCGCAAACTGAAGACCACGCAGCAACAAATCAGCCGGCTCGAATCCCCCGGGTACGAAGGTCATTCGCTCAGCATGCTGCGCCGGGTCGCGCGGATGCTGAATGCTCAAGTGCGCGTCATCTTCGAAGCGAAAGAGAAAGCTTCTCCCCGCCGGGTCGCCGAGCCCTCGGCGAGATATCGATCCAAACGCCGGCCCCCAAAAAGCGTGTGATCGCGGCCTTCCGTCTTCTTCTGCTCCCGCTGACCTAAAACCTCTGTCTTCCGACCTCTGAATCTTTCTCCTTTCCACTTCCTCCTTTCTAATTTGTAATGGCTTTCTCCCTATGCCCTCCTCAGAAGAATCGGCGCGCCAGAACATTAGCGGTTTCTCCTTGTCAAATGGAACTGGACACGTCCCAATCCCGTGCCTCGAAATAGGTGCATTCGTCGGCCACAGACTTCCAAGTGTAGTTTTGCTCATAGGCCAATAGCCTTTTGACCCCATGGCCCTCTTCGTTTTTATCACCGATAATAGCCGTGAATCGGCTCGGAAACATGGAATGCAGGACGAGCTCCTTCGCTTGGCTGAGCGCGTAGAGCGAACGCAGAATATTAGATCTCTTGATCCTTTTCCTGCTGGATACTTGGTCAAGAAAAAATTCAGTGGAAGGCAGGGCCGACTGATCGCTCGCTATGTCCCTTTAGGTGAACACGGAGTGGTGATCTTTTTAGCCGTCATGATGCGCGGTGACAGCACATATGAGGACCAATTCAGCCGCAATCCAGAGGGTTTTGGCAAAAGGTTTTTCGACCACCTCTATACAAGGCAAAGCTTGGAGGAATTTGTCGCTGATCGCACTAAAGTCGATCCGCCGCCGGAAAAAGCCGCTCCGTCGGAAGAGGAGTACGGGTATCTGCATCAAGTACTGCAGCGGCAAGGCACCGCAGCCAATGGCACTGAAAAACAAGAGGAACTGGTCTGCGAGACTCGAAACTGGGTTGAAAAATGTGCACAGGTTCCATTCAGGAACTGGATCTCCAATCTTTATGAGGGCATCTGGTCCGCGAACTGGCATGAAGGGGTCGGAGGGAATTTAGTTGAAGTTCCAGGCAAACCTGATTGGGCGATGCTAGTGCGTTATTTTGCGAATCAGCGTGTGCTACTTTTGGTTGCTCCTGTTCTGAAATCAGATGAAACCAGTCTGAAAGAGATTCGGGCAACATACGAAAACGTTTTGACCGCCCAGGCTCCAAGTTTGAACGATGTGTTAAACATCTCCCGTCGCGCCTATCCATCTCCGATTCTCGAAGATGGTGATTTGTGGATTGAGTTAGAACGCGATACCGAGGCGAATATGGCTCTATCGCCAGAAGAAACTCGACTTCTAGAATCGGTGAGGCACAACGAAGGCGGCTATCCTCTGTTCATAAACGGACGCGCGGGCAGTGGGAAGACCACAATCCTTCAATATCTATTCGCAGATTATCTTTACTACCATTTGACACAAGGCGGTGTAGGCTATCCGCCTGTCTACTTCACATATAATGCAGAGCTTCTACGTCGCTCGCGTGGAACAGTTACGCGGCTATTGGAATGTAATGCGAAGTGGTGGAAGCATCACAATCGCGGTGCCCTCGTTCGAGACAACGGAAGTGTAATTGAGGACGCCTTCAAAGAGTTTCACACTTACCTTCTGTCTGTCGTTCCTTTGGAGGAGCGGACAAGGAGTTTTGCCGGACCTAAATACATTACCTACTCGCGGTTCAAGCAGCTCTGGGAAGAGCGGTTCTCCAAGGATCCGAATGCAAGGAACGATTACGGCCCAGACATTTCTTGGCACGTGATTCGGAGTTATATTAAAGGGCTAAGTTCCGACGACTTAATTGACCCAGAGGAGTATCGTCAACTCGACCGTAAGCAAATCTCGGTGACGCAGTCCACTTATGAGGCTGTTTACGACAAAGTATGGGCTCGCTGGTATCAATCCAAGTGTGAGAAAGAATCCTGGTGGGATGATCAGGACCTAGCGCGTTATCTCATTGAGCATGATTTGATCGAGGCAGTCTACCCCGCGATTTTCTGTGACGAATCGCAGGATTTCACGCGGATTGAACTCGAAGTCATTTTGCGCATGTCGCTGTTTTCCGAGCGGAAGATAGGCCGGGAAGAAGCGGCTCTGGTGCCGTTCGTATTTGCCGGCGACCAATTTCAAACTCTGAACCCAACAGGTTTTCGGTGGGATGCCATCAAGGCCTTTTTCGTCGAAAAGTTCATTCTAGCTCTCACTCAGCACGAGCCAAAAAGAATCGATCTGAACTACCAGGAGCTTACACACAATTACCGATCGTCGCGCACGATCGTGCAGTTTAGTAATTTCGTTCAAGCACTCCGAGCGCGGTTATTTCAGTTGCCTGGATTGGAGCCGCAGAAGCCGTGGGAACATGAGGTCAATCCGGCACCGGTCACGCGCTTCAGACGTGAGGATGACGATTTTTGGGATCGCTTGAAAGAGGAGAGCGATGTTGCCATCATAGTACCCTGCGGTGAAGGGGAAGAAGTCGGATTTATCCGTGGTGATCCGGTATTGAAGACGAAGGTGAAGATCGACGAAAATGATGTGCCGCAGATGCTCGTGCTAAGTGCAAATCGCGCCAAGGGACTCGAGTTTGCACGCGTGGTGCTCTACGGATTTGGGGAACAAGCAGATCCGAGTCTACTCGATCCTTTGCGGGGCAAACCGGCATACGCCGCCGACCCGGATCGTTCACTGCCTTATCAATATTTCATTAACCGGCTTTACGTCGGCGTTAGTCGGCCGAAGAGAAGGCTGTTCATCGTCGATTCGGAGCGAGGTCTCGCTGATTTCTGGAGCTTTGCCCATGACTCCGAGCAAGAGAAAGCGATACTCGATGGGTTAAAACAAGGACATGAAATTTGGCATAACTCATTGGCTCGACTTGAACTTGGAAACTCTAGTCACCTGTCGCTAGATCGAGCGGCTGACCCGCTAGAAAACGCAACAAATCTTGAACGTGACGGCAGAGCGCGTCGGGATGCATACTTGCTCATGCAGGCTGCCGTGTCTTATCGCAATGCCGGATCTGAAAAAGATGCGATTCGCTGCACCGCCGAAGCGAAGCGAATCCAAGGCGATAATATCGAGGCTGGAAATCTGTTTTTCCAATGTGGTGATCCGAAACGGGCTGTCGCAGCGTATTGGGATGCGAAGCACCAAGGATGGAAGCAATTGGTCAAAGCGGCACAAGAAAGCGGTGAGTTGATACAAACGCTCGAGTACAAATTCGCGCTTGCCCTTACGCAACACCTCACGATCGGTACGGCAACGCAATTGTTGGAAGAGTTGGTCGAACGTAGTCGTATCGAAACTAGTCGTATCGAACTAACATCGAGTTCCGCGTGGACCTTTGCGATTCAAACCCTTGTTGCCGAGATCAAGAAATTTGAGGTCCAAACGCCAGAGGAATGGGGACCGATCGCAATACTCGTTTCAAAACTCCACGAAGTCGGCCTTTCTGTGGGAGCCACTGGGAGAGCAGTGCTACATTACCGGGCCGGACAACTCGGCGCGGCTGTAGAGCTCTGGGAACAAGCTGGGGAACGCACCTCCCACGAATATCGTCTAGCCAAGGCTTTCACCGCGCCCTATCCAGAAAAGCTTGAGGCACTTCGAGATCTCGGAAAACAAGACGACATTATTAGCGAGTTCGGAAGAAACCCTAGTGTTGCACTCTCGCGCGAACAAGCAAGAATTGTGGGAAGCGCATTCGTGCAGAGATCCAACTATCAGGAGGCGCTAAACCTGTTCGTCAAGGCGCTCGATGGCTCGGGTCTGGTTAATATCTTGTGCGATGTTCACTGGCTGCAACCGGGCCTTGCGCTACAGGCGGGACTCGCAGCTCTTGCTGTCGCTGCAGCGACAAACCAGTTGAAAGAGCTTCTTGGATATGTGGAGAGGGGCGCATTGCCATTTCTTAAGGATCCCTCCGGTAACGTCGTGCAGTGGATGTTACGTAACAAACCAACGCTTGACCTCGGATTGATGCGCACGCTCGCTCGCGCCGATGCACTGGATCAGCTAGACTGGGACGACCGGAAATCCAAACTGCGATTACGCCCGTTCGCCGAGTTTGTTCAGCGAATATTCTTTCCAAAGGATCAGCCCACCTTGGGTCCTGAGCACCTGATTGAACTAGGAGCTGCCCTTGAGCGGACCGGTAACAGAACGAACGCTTTACGCTTTTACGAAGTCCTGCAGGCGGACCGTTCGTTACCGACCAAATTGAAGAACCACTCTCAACGGCGCTGGATTGCTGCGAAGGAACGACAGGCGCGCTTTGCCGCACAAGACGGAGACACAAAGGCTGCCGCTGTTATGATGGTTGAGGTTAAGAAAGAGCGCGAAAATTTCCGGCCGACATTAAAGGACAAGCTACCTGAATTTCCAACTATCGAGCCGCTAGGGCAATATCTATTATCAATTACGAAAACATCGATTTCTGTGATATCGGTCGCGGCGGATATTTCAGTGAAGAGCGGTGAGGAAACGCCAAGAGAAAGTAAGGAGCAACAAGAGTGGAGAATTAACGATCTTCGCTTCGAATATTTCCCTGAAGCACAAAAACTAGTCGTTACTGATGCTAAGGGAGCCACAGCGTCCATCAAGCCAAAAGACGGGAGCTGTATTGGAGACGATGTTGCGATCGCAAAACATCCTACGGTCATCGGCATCTTCGAAGCGGCTAGTTGGCAGCTTACTATCGATATCAGCGATCCGCGATGGATCAAGTTACATACGCCAATAAAGGATCTAAACATCGAGACGCAGCCGACAAAATAGCGCCGCGTCTTTGAAGAAACTTTTGCCGTGCTGCAAGAAAATGGACTTCGTTGGCCGGAGGCGCATTCGCGAAGTTACACTGCTTTGCTTTTGCGCGGGCGCGAATGAAGATGGGCGCGGAATTCGGTCGGGGATTGGCCGAAGATGCGTTTGAACATGCGATTGAATTGGGTGAGCGATTGGAAGCCGACGTCATATGCAACTTCGCTGATCCGACGGCTCGGATTCAAGAGCTGGGTCTTGGCGTTCTCCAATCGGACCCGCGCCACGTAGTCGGTGAATTTGAAGCCGGTGGTTTTCTTGAAGACTTTGCAGAAGTGAAACACGCTCGCGCCGGAGGCGTGCGCCACCGCGCCTAGGGAGAGCGGCTCCATTTTGTGTTGCTCGATGTATTCGCGCGCTTTGCGCACGAGCGGCGGCTCGGCGTTCTGTTGCTCGAGCACGATCTGATTGATGAGGGCCGAGAGTTGCTCGGCGAAAAAGGTGAGCAGCCGCACGGTCGCGCTGTATTTGTCTCTCGGGATGATCGGCGTGGTCTCCCAGGCCTTGCGAATGCCGCCGGTAAACGGCACGCCGCATTCTTTCAGCTTGGCGGCGGCGCGAGTCTTGTCGGATTGAATGGCGGAGCGACGCAAGACCTGGCCGATCCGGAGAAAGCCGATCGTTTCCTGGCCGAGCCGCACCGGCACCGCCGTCTCGGTTAAACCGAAGGGGCAGGTCTCGGTGCGCGCGGTGATGCCCGTGTGCTGGACGATGTCGGCATGTGATTGCAGGCAAACGGCCAATGTTGCCGGCCGCTTCGCGAGCAGAGCGCAGAAGCGGTTCTCGTTTGTCTTATCATGGTGTTCGAGCTGCCAGTATTCGAGTGGGCGCAAGGCGAGAGGCAAGCCGGTCGCTCTCGTGAACACATTTTCGTAATCGCGAAACAATCGCGAGCGCAGGAGCATCGCGATGAGCTGCTTGTTCGCGGCCGTCCTCGCAGCGTTGGTTTCGGACGTTGTTATAGGCACGGATGTTCTCGTGCCGCGCAATTTGTGTCAACGCGCTTTGGTTAGGCGTGAGCCGCGCAACGCGCCGAGTTGCCGCATTTTGTTCCATCGCAGGCAGGCGGGATATCCAGTTCCTGGTCCATGAACGGGGCTCGGAACCCGACCGGCTCCAATGCGGTTTCGCGCGAGTGGACTGCGAGCAGCTTCTCGCGGGCCGCTTGCAGGCGTTTGATCATCACCGCCCCCATGCGTTTGAACAACTCGTAGCCCAGCGCGTGGTTCCGCTCGCAATATTCGCGCAAGATTGTGCCGTAGAAAAAAATCGCGGTGACCGGCTCGGCCGCGCGCGCGGTGAAATGCCAGACGTACGGCGGAAACATCCACGACCAGCCAAGAAGGTCGCCCGCGCCGATCGTGTCGATCACGACCGGATCGCTCTGCGCGCCGCTCGATTCCAGGGTTACCTTGCCTGATTCGATCAGATAGAAGCGGTTAGCGAGTTCACCCTCGCGGAAAATCGTTTCGCCCGGTGCGAAACGGACGACCATGGCGCAATCCGTGAGCAGGGCGAGCTGGGCTCGGTTTATCCCGGCGAGAAATGGGTGTAATGCCACGCGCGTGGCCATCGAGTCGGGGTGAGTTGGAGTTTTCATGAGTATTCGATTTTCGGTTTGACTGCGCCTAACAAAATTCGTGTTCCTTTTCGCGGACGACCAGCACCGGGCACGGAGCGGCACGCACGACCCGCTCCGCGGTGCTCCCGATGCAGAAATGTTTCCAGCCCGTGTAACCGTGCGTGGCGATGACGATCAGATCGAAGTCAGCATCTTTCGCCACTTCCACGATCTCGTACGAAGGAATGCCGGCGCGGACTTTCCAGCGCGGGCGCTCGACGGCGCCGTTGCGGGCCGACGTGATGATGGACTGCAAATTCTTTTCCGCCCGGGAGAAATCGGACTCGGAAAAAAGTGGAATGCCGGGAATGGCGGCAAAGCTGGCGGATGGGACTGGCGGGAGAACGTAAAGCAACGTCAGTTCGGACCCGAACTCTTCCGCGAAACGCAGCGCGTAACGAAAAGCGTTTTTCGACGCCGGTGAAAAATCCGTTGGAACAAGAATCTTCTTGAGCCGCCATGTAGGACAGGCGGTGTCGCGGCCTTGACGACTTTCAAGGGTCTTTGCTGTCATGCCCTGACAGTCCTGCGTTCGCGCCTGTGCCGCTCGTCCGCGCTTGCGAAACGCTGGGCATTTCTTGCGGAGGCGCGGCTGTTTTCGTCGCAATTTTCGCGCAGCGAAAGACAAGGCGCGATAGGCCCAATGCGTCGCCGTCTCTACAGTTTTCCACAAAGGAAAACGCTATGAATTACATGATCAGCTTTGGAATCGGCGCGATAGCGCTGCTCTACCTTGGAATTATCTGCGGCTGCCTTAGACATGCCGAATGGTAGGCTGGCGGGCGCCGGTTGTTTCGGTCACAAGACCGCCTCCAGCCCGCGCAGGCACAAATTTCGCAGAGACAAAGCCAAAGGATGACGAGCGACTTTCTTGGTGCGCTGCAATCTGGAGGCAGGAAAGGAGAGATCGTATGGATTACCTCGTTGTGTTTGCGACAATGCTCATGATCGCCGGCTACGCCTGCATCATTGGCCGCTCTTTGCGGAAGCTCGAGCCGTAGCAAGCAATCTTTACCGTCGAGCTCGAAGTGACGTTCCAGTCTTATCACCTGCAAAAGGATTGACAGACCGGCGGGCTGATCCGCATTTTCTCGGGTCCGTGACCACGACCCCCCAAGCCTGGCTGGAAACGATCAAGGGCGAGCGCATCCCGTTGAGCGGCGCCTGCAGTATCGGCCGGGACGCGGAGAACGTCCTGGTAGTGACGGGCGAGAAAGTTTCGCGGCGCCACGCGTTGATCCACGCTCAAAATGAAAATGAGCTGTGGCTCGTGGACCTCGGGAGCCGCAATGGGACCTTCTGCAATTCCCGGCCGATCAAGCAACCCACTCGCCTCCGCGACGGCGACACGATTGGAATCGGCGCCGTGCAATTCACGTTGCGAATGGAACGGTCGCTTACCGCGGCGACCGCAGCGGAATCGGTCCTCGGCGAAACCATCGTAACGAAACGAAGCACCGACGTCTGGTTGCTGGTCACGGACGTGGAAAATTTCACGGTCATGTCGCAGTCGCTCCCCGCGGAAGAATTAACGCGGCGCCTCGGCTCCTGGCTGCGCGAGTGCAGCGACCTGGTCGAGCGGACCGGCGGTTGTGTCGACAAATACGTGGGCGACGGGTTTCTCGCCTACTGGGAAGACAAGCCGGGGACCGGACCGTTCGCGAAGACGCTCGAAAAAATAACGGCGCTCCAGGCGAAGGCGTCGCTTCCCTTCCGCTGGATCTTGCACCACGCGAATCTGCAACTGGGCGTGTCGCGCTTCGGCAACGACAGCCTGGTCGGGAAAGAAATAAATTTCGCCTATCGAATGGAGAAGATCGCGGGCGGCCTGAAGCTGCCGCGCATGCTCAGCCGGCCGGCGCGAGAAGCGCTCGGTGATGGAGTCCCGTCGCGTCCGGTGGGAGCGCAGGCGATCAAGGGCTTCGAAGGCACCTACGATTTTTTCGCCGTCTAATTGTCGGGCGATGGGGACGGCGCGAGCGTCGCGCCCGGTCTCGGATAATGCCTCGGAGAAGGCGCCGGAGAGTTGGTTTCGATTATGACGTCGTCTTTTTGCACCCGCGGGATGGCCGGGGCTTTGGCGAAGTGATCGCGAATCCCGCGCACGATCGCGGCGGTGATCGTCGCCTGGGTGTCCTTCTTGAGCAGGGCCTGCTCTTCCTTCGGGTTTACGATCACGCCGCATTCCACCAGGACCGCCGGCATGGTGGCGGTTTTGAGAACCACGAGATCGTCGAAGGCATACACGCCGGCGTCCTCGTCCGCGAAGGGCCGATTCTCGCCCGCAATCTTTTCGTGATGGTGCTTGGCGAATTTGAACTTGGAGCTCTGCATCGCGTGGCCGATCCGACGAGCGACATCGAGACTCTCGTCGTAGCGCGGATTCTTGCGGGAAACGAAAACTGAATAGCCGGAAAACTCGTTGGTGAACCGTTCTTCCTTCCCATTGACTTCCCGCTCCTCGAGGTATTGGTCCTGGGCTGAGTCGTGATGGATCGAGATAAACAGGTCGGCGTTTTTGCTCGCGGCGATTTTGGTCCGCGCCGTCAGCGCCATCGGTTTCTCGGAGGAAATGATGAACGGCTTGATCGTCGCGCCAGCGTCCTTGTTCGTTTCCTTCAATCTCTCTTCGAGCTGCCGGGCGATTTCCCGATTGAATTCGTATTCGGGCCGACCCGTCACGCTGATCGCGCCCGGACTCGCCTTCGTATGGCCGACATCAATCGCAACAATATAAGTTTCGCCCGCGGCGAGTTCTGCGCTGCAGGCGAGAGCGAGGATGAACAGAATCGCAGCCGCGTAGAATTTCATCGGGTCCGTGTTCGGTTCGTCACGTTCTGTTTTTCCGACACGATCTTCAACCCACCGTATGACGTATCCAGGACCCAGGTATTCGCCGCGTCACCCAATGAATGGATGCCCTTGTTGTTCCGGGCGTCGAATCGGTAATCGAACCAGATCGTCACCCGGTTGCCGTTCGCGTTCTCGCTGATTCGAACGATGCCGAACGGCACGATCTTCTGGGTGGGCCACGCCGCTACAAAAGTCTGCCGGTCCTTCGCAATAAAAGAGTGATCGGCATAGCTGTTTTCATAGTAATCAACGCGGTCGGCATAGTCGGCCAAGAGACCGCTGATGTCCGCGTTCACCGCTTTGCGGAGATGCTCGTAGACAAATCTTTCAATTTCCGTCCGCAGATCGCGCGTCGGGGTCGTCGGCGACGGCGCGATTGATGGGCTCGGATTAAATTTTACCTCGACCGTAGCGGTGGGAGCGGGAGAGGCGGGCGATGGAGTCATCGCTACGAGATGGATCGGTCCGAAATCGAAGGTCCCGCCGCCCTTCACATCGGCGATCAGACTGCTGGTCATGTATCCGGTCGCTTCAATGCTGAGATGATGAATTCCCGGCGTGACGCCGTCGATGACCAGCGGAGTTTTGCCGCGATCGCTTCCATCCAGATAAACGGAGGCGTTGGCGGGAATCGTGTTCACGACCACGCGTCCGGTTTCCACTTTCGGAGGCGAAGGAACAGGCGAGGGCGGCGATTGCGTGAAGCGCGCGGCGTCATCCGATTTCGAAAAAGGGCGGCTGCTAATGTAATACGCCGCGAGGGCTGCCAGGATGATGACCGCCAGGGAGGCGGCGGCATAACCCCATTGCCTGCGTTTCACGGAACGAACGAGTTCCGCGCTGCGGCGTGCGCCTGCGGTGAGAGAAGTGACGAACGAATTGGCCGGGACGGGCGGAGGTTCCGCAGGTGGACGCACTGGGATGGGCGGCGGCGCTTTCTCTGTCTCAATATTCTCCGAAGAAAGCGCCCGCGCGATTTCCGCCGCGCTTTGTGGCCGATCAGAAGGATTTTTCGCCAGGCACGCGGAGACGGTTCGCTCCCAAATCGCCGGCACCGGCGGCCCGTCGATTCCCAGTTCGCTGCGCCGTTCCGCGATCGACGCCGGCGGTTTGGTGCGAATCTGATGATCGATCTGGCCGCGATAGAACGGCGGCTTGCTGGTGAGAAGTTCGTAAAGAACGGCGCCGACGGAGTAAACGTCGTCCAGGGGCGAAGTGCGCTCGCCCTCGAGTTGTTGCGGGCTCATGTAAACGAGCGTGCCGCTGGTGTGCCGCGTCTTGGTCAGCATGCTGACGGAATCGGTGAGGCTGCGCGCGATGCCAAAGTCCGCGACCTTCATTTCGTCCCGGCTGTTAATCATCAGGTTCGACGGCTTGATGTCGCGATGAACGATTCGCGCGCGGGTGTGGGCGTATTCAAGCGCTTCGCAGAGCTCGGCCACGTAGCGCCGTAATTCCGCGGGCGCGAAAACCAGATTCGGTTTCCGGGCCCGCAGGAGCGAGAGGGTGTCGCCATCGATGTATTCCATCGAAATGCAGGCCGCGTTCTGGTCCTGGACGAAATCGTAGATCCTGACGATGTGGCGATGGGTCAACTCGAGGCTGCGGCGCGTTTCCGCCTTCAGGTTGTCGAGTAACGCGCGATCGTGGAGCACGAGCTCGGGCAAAAATTTCAGGGCGACCTCGCGTTCCAACTCGTCATCCCGGGCCAGCCAGACGACACCCATCCCGCCCCGTCCGAGGATTCGGACCAGCGAGTAGCGACGAAAAACTTTTTGCCCGGCGCTGAATCCCCGGACTGTTACGCCGAGGTCAAGCTCGGCCGGGGAGGAACTCTCCATGAGTGTTGCCTAACAAATGGTCTCCGCCCGGCCAAGCTCTTTCCATCGCCTCACGCCAGGGCGGGGCCGCCTCCGATTTCGAAACTTTTCCTTCTGGCCGCGATCTGCCATGATCCAATCCCCATGGTGATTTGCGGACATTGCCAAAGCCAGAACTCGGCCTACGCGAAGTTTTGCGGCAAATGCGGTGCCGCGCTTCGGGCGCCCAGAGATCCGGCGAAGACGCAGGCGGCATGGAAAAAACCCGCTAGCGCCGCGGAGGCGGCGACCCTGGTCGAGCGCCCACTCGCGGCAGCGCGCCCGATCAAGAACCAGAGAAGCAGCACCATCGCTCAATCCGTCCCGGTCAAGCCCGCTACGCGCCCGGCCGTCGCGACGCCGTCCAAGATCGCCGTTCCGCAAAAAAAATCCCCCGAAGCTCGCGCCGGGGCGGCAAGCGAATCGGCGATCGACGTCGAGCCGTTGATGGCCGAGGAAGCGAAAGCCCGGGTAGCCGATCAGCTCGATCGGGCGCAGGCTCCCGCTCTGGCACTGTGGCTCAACTTTCCGCGCGCGCTCGTCGCGGGCTACGGCTCGATCGTGGAAGCGAAGATCGAAAATACCGGCGAAGAATCCCTCGAAAACCTCAGCGTGATGCTCGAATCCAACGGTCTCGCCGAGAGCATCGAAGTGATGTGCCGCCACATCGGACCCGGCAACTGGACCCGAAAACAAATCGAGCTGACGCCGGTCAAGGCGGGCAACTTCGTCCTGCGTTGCAACGTCAAGAGCGTCCGCGCGGCGCAGGCCTATGCGTTCCGCGGGGGCGTGCCGATCACCATCAACGTAGTCCCCGATCCGGCGAACTTCGTTTTCAATATCGGCGACATCCAATTGAATCGCGGCGGCGGCGGTAGCACCGGATTGGCGCAGGAATTCAAACCGATGAACATCGGCCAGCTCGTGGCGCCGGACGCGATCCGCTCGTTGAACGATCTCCTGAACCTGAGCTTCCCCGAGTCCTACGGGAAAGTGCCGCTCGAGCTGGATTACGAAGTGAGCCAGGTCGCCATTTCCCAATCCGCCGCGCCTACATCCAGCGCCTGGACGATTCCCAAGCCGTTCCTCGATCGAGTGCAAGCGGGGACGAAATTGAAACTGGAGCCGGTCGAAGGAACGGCACCGGAGATTTGCGCCCTGCACCTGGTCGCGCGGGAAGAATTCCATCTCGGCCGTTCGCGCGAAGACGCGGATTTTCTGACCTGGTTCTGGCCGCGCTCGCCGCAAAATGACGAGCGCACGAAACGGTTAAGTAAAGTTCACGTCAGCGCTGCGCGGGCCGGCGATAAGCTCGTCCTGCGCGACGCCGGCAGCGCGAACCGCTCCACCTTCGAAGGACATCCGCTTTCTTTCACCGACGATGATGTCCTCGGCCAGCGCGGCACGCTGATCCTGGGGCATGAGTATCACATCGACGTGGCCCCGTTCGATTCTACGCTTACCGGCGATCTGCGCATCGCGAACGCCCAGGATTGGGACGGGCCGCCCGAATACGAGGCGCCGAGGCGCGGCGCGGTTCGCTTCATGCCGATCAACTCGGAGCTGGCGTTGCGCAACGCGGTCTGGATTTTTACCGATGCGAACATCGGCTGCAGCCGGCTAAACGCGATCATCCTCGACGCGCCCGGCGCCGCCGAAGTGGAAGGCCGCTTCCATTACTACCGGGACAATTTCTGGATCGAAGCGCTCGAAAGCGGGAATGGCATCACGGTGGATGGATACGAACTGGAGCCGCGCGATATCGTCCCCATCGTCGACGGCAGCGAAATAACGATCGCCGGCGTCACCTTCCAAGCGGCGGTCGAACCGTAGTCTCTCTTCTGTAGCCGCCGCCCTGCGGGCGGCGTGGGTATCGCGTCTATTTCTTCTTCCGCTGCAGATCGATTTCCTTGATGGCGGTCGTGGTGTGAGTCATCGACACGCCTTCGAGTTGATAGCTTAGCTCGAGGTTCCCGCCACAGAAGAGATGGTCCGGCTTGATCGATGACGAAAGACCAAAGGTGCAGCCCATGATCGACACCGTGCCGGCCGGCCGGCCCGGTTGCGGGCAAACCAGAATGGCTTCGCGACCTTTCACGATGGTCAGAAAATATTCGCTGTGCAGCGTGACGATTCTCAGCAGGTCGCCCGGCTGAAGCTGGGACAGCTCCAGCTCATCTCCGAGCTTGCCCTCGTTCGATTTCAGATACTGGACCCAATCCTCCATACAAACGGATTCGTTCGCCGACATTTCCGCGGTTCGCAACGCCGCTTCTCGATTTGCGCGGACGAAAATCATCGCGTCGACCGGTTCGTGATCGTCTCGCGATGATAGATGATCTTGTATCCGCCGAGGCGGTTCTCCACCCGCCACGTGTCCGCGGCATGGCCGCGGGAAGTCTTGCCTTTGGCTTTGTTCCGCGCATCGAAATCGTAGCCGAACGATACCGTATGTTCCCCGTTTCCGCTTTCGCGGACGTCGATCGCTCCGGTCAATTGCAACGTGATCTGCGGCCATGCCTTCACGTAGGTGCTGCAATCGCGCGCGATGAAATCCTTGCTCACCACGCCGTTGTCGAAGTAGTCAACCCGGCTCGCATAATCTGCCAACACGCCGTCGCAGTCGGACCGTTCCGTTTTCCGGAAATGCTCGGCGACGAATTGTTTGATCTGCTCCGTCGCGCCGGTCGCTGCCGGTTGTTCGCTCGGGTTCACTGTGTTCCGGCTGATCGTCTTTTGCTTTTGTGAGACGATCTTCAATTCCGCGTTCAGGCTTGGCCGTCGCACGATCCAGGTCACCATCACGGCGCCTTCGCTGGTTTTGCCCGCCGTGTTGCGCGCGCTGAACTCCATCGTGAACGAAACCGTTTTCGCATTGCTGTCCACGTCTTCGATCGTGATGTCGCTGGTGCGCCGGAAATTCTGCACCGGCCAGCGCGCGAAATATTCCGTGATCTCGCGCGCGAGCGTCTCGTGCGACTTGATCCCTTCGGTAAGGAAATCGACCTGGTCCCCGTAAAGCGACGCGACCGTGGCGGGATCGTTGCTCGAGACCGCTTTCAGGTGCTTCGCGACCAGTCCCTCGATTTCGACCCGGCTCGTGCTCGCCGGAGGTGGTGGCGGAACATAAACGGGAGCGGTGCTGGATGCTTCCGCGGTCGGCGCCGGAGTTGATGGCGCTGCCGATGCGACGGGCGAACTCATTGACGGCGAACTATGGGGAACAATGCTCGGCGCCGGAGTCGCCTTCGGCTGCACTGTCGTGATCACCTCTGTCGTGGTTCTCGTCCCGAGCCACACAATGACGCCAATCAAGATTACCGTCGCGCCGATCGCGGAAACAACCATGCCCGAATGTTGCCGGATCCAACTCTTCGCTGTAGCCGGGATCGATGATCCCGGCGGCGTTAGTGGCGGCGCTGGCGCTATTGGTGGCGGAGCTATTGGCGGTGGCGCCGGCGGCGGAACATACGTCCGCGTCGGAGACAAAAGACGTTCCTCCAGCTCGGCTGCGCTCTGCGGCCGCGCCCTGGGATCTTTTGCGAGGCAGGCAGCAACGGCTTCCTCCCAACGTGGCGGAATGGCGGCCTTGCTCGTGACTCCAAGGTCCGCGCGCCGCTTTGCCATCGTCGGCGGAATTTTCTCGCGCACGAGCCGATCGATCTGGCCGCTGTAAAAAGGCGGCTTGCCCGTCAGCAATTCGTAAACGGTCGCGCCTAACGAGTAGATGTCGTCCAGCTCCGAGACGTGCTCGCCCTCGAGTTGTTGCGGGCTCATGTAAACCAGTGTGCCGCTCGTTCCGCGTGACATCGTCAACATGCTCACCGAATCGGTCAGGCTCCGCGCGATCCCAAAGTCCGCCACTTTCACGTCGCCCCTCGCGTTCAACATCAGGTTCGACGGTTTCAAATCGCGATGGACGATCCGCGCCCGGATGTGCGCGTATTCGAGCGCGTCGCACACCTGTTGCAGCAATGGCCCCAGCTCTTCCACCTCGAAGACCTTGTCCGGGCGATCAACCCGCAACGACGAAAGCGTCGCGCCATCCACGTATTCCATGGAGATGCAGGCGCACTCGGTGTCCTGGGCGAAATCGTAAATCCGCACGATGTTGTGATGGGTCAGCGCCAGGCTGCGCACCGTCTCGCGTTTCAAGTCGTCGAGCACGGCCCGGTCATGGACCACGAGCTCGGGCAAAAACTTCAGCGCGACTTCCCGTTCCAATTCATCATCGCGCGCCAGCCAGACAACGCCCATTCCGCCGCGGCCCAGGATGCGGACAAAGGTATAGCGGTTCAGGATTTTCTGGCCAGCGGCAAAGCCGCGAATGGTTTGGCCTAGGTCAAGTTCATCCATGTTCCAGGGACCGGTTAAATCGCCCGCATCTTGGCAATTCTCGCGGGTGTTGTCACTCCTGGCGTAATTGAAGCCGTTGATAAACGAGTCTACTTGCTCTCGGCCCTGGCGATTACCTCATCAAGGAGCTGTTGGCTTTGCGATTGATTGGGTTCAAACTCCCAGATCTCCTTATCCAGGAGATATTGGGCCGGCGTTCCGAATACTCTATTGGTGTTCGGCTGTAGGGTTACGATTCCAGCCAGGGTCCCGCCCCGGCAAAGAAGCAATGGTCCGCCGCTCTCGATAGGACTTAGCGATGTTCGAATGAGAGTTCGCGAACCGCTCTTGTCGAACCGGGAAATAGTCCCCTCGGCAACTTTGAGGCCGTTGGAGATAGCCACGCACGCTTCGGCTTCGCGGATTTGGTCTAATTGCCCAACCGCAATCCGGTTCGGCGTCCATTTGCCTTCGAGTCTGACCAAGAGGAGTGCCAAATCGATATTGTCTTTTGCGCGAGCAACCACTAGGCAGTCGGCATAATCCTTATGAAAAGAAAACCTGACGCCACAGGTGTCGATCGACGCAACGCGATCAATAATCTGCTTGCTCGTAACGATGAGCGCGCGGGCCGAGTTATTGTAAAAGAGGATTCCTGTCGCACTAGAGCCGGAAGCTGTCTCGTTTAGCTTTAGCTTTCCGGGTGTTTGAGGTTTTCCAGTTATGTGCACTTCGACAATGAGCGTCTTGTAAATATCGCGGAGCTCGTCCCGAGTGAAGATTCGCTCTTGCGACTGAGGCGACTTGGCATTTGCCGTAGTTTGGGGAGTGAGTTGCGGCCCAGCAGTCGGCGTCGCCGAGAGGTTGTCTGTTGCCGGAGACTTTTGTTCCTGGACCGAATTCTTGACCGGCGAGTTCATTAGAAAATAAACGACGAGGCTTCCCAAGGCGATAATGCCGAAGAGCAGCACAGCCATCGCAGCGCCGACAAAAAGAGCTCGGTTAGGTTGACGCGTCGGTGCGGGCTTGATCAAGGGCGGCGGTGGCGCCGAGGTCGGCTGGGGTCCCGTGGAAGAAATCGGCGGTGGCGGTGGCGGCGGCGGTGGCGTCGTGGCTGAGGTCGTTAGGACCTTGGCGGACGGGGGAGGAGGAGCCGCCGTTTGAGTCCCACGCAAACGCTCTGCCAAGGCCGCGGCGGATAGTGGTCGGCGACTCGGATCTTTGGCCAGGCAATCGGCTACGCACTCTTCCCAATGCTTCGGGATAGGAATATTTGACGTAATCCCGAACTCCGAACGGCGCACGCTCATAGGCGCAGCCACCTTTTCGCAGATCTGGCGCTCGATTCCACCGCTGAAGAAGGGCGGTTTGCTCGTCAGTAACTCGTAGATCGTGGCACCCAGCGCATAAATATCGTCGGAGAAGGATGGAAACTCTCCGTTCAGTTGCTGCGGACTCATGTAAAGGAGCGTCCCACTGACCGCTCGACCTCGTGTCAGCATGCTAATGGAGTCGCTCAGGCTTCGAGCGATGCCGAAGTCGGTCACCTTCAATTCTCCTTTGGAGTTTAGCATCAGATTCGCTGGCTTCAGATCGCGATGGACGATCGCGGCGCGGTTATGCGCGTAGGTGAGCGCTTCGCAAAGTTCCGCCATCGGCTGTGCCAGCTCTTCCACCTCGAAGACCTTGTCCGGGCGATCAACCCGCAACGAAGAAAGCGTCGCGCCGTCCACGTATTCCATGGAAATGCAGGCGCACTCGGCGTCCTGGGCGAAATCGTAAATCCGCACGATGTTGTGATGGGTGAGGGTAAGGCTGCGCCGGGTTTCGTGTTTGAGTTCCTCGAGCACCGCCCGGTCGTGGACCACCAGCTCGGGCAAAAACTTTAGCGCTACTTCGCGTTCGAGTTCATCATCGCGTGCCAGCCAGACAACGCCCATTCCGCCCCGGCCCAGGATGCGGACAAAGGTGTAGCGGTTCAGGATTTTCTGGCCCGCGCTGAAGCCGCGGATGGTTTGGCCTAAATCAAGTTCGTCCATGTTCCAGGGACCGGTTAAATCGCCCGCATCTTGGCAGCTATCGTGAATAGTGTCACGCCTTCCGTCGGCCTGGAAAAACCTGGCTCGGGTTTGGTTGACCTTTCGACCCCCAATCTCTATCGCTCAGGCATGGCGGAGGAGACGTGGGTCGTGTTCAGCGACATTCATTCCAACCTCGAGGCGTTCCAGGCCGTCCTGGCAGACATGCGCACGATCCGCTTCCACCGCATGATCTGCCTGGGCGACGTCGCCGGTTACGCTGCCAGCCCGAAGGATTGTCTCGACCTGCTCAGGACGCTTGAGACCGACGTGTTACAAGGCAATCATGACTTCGCCGTAGTCGACGATGAAATCCTATTCGATATGAGCGGGCCGGCCGTCACTGGCGTGCGCTATGCCCGCGAGCAGCTCTCTGCGTCACGCCGCGATTTCCTCGCCGCTCTTCCCATGGTCGCCACCCACGGTAAGCTTCAATTTGTCCACTCGTCCCTGGACCATCCCGAGGCATGGACCTATCTCCGGCGCGAGCCGGAGATTCGCGCCCATTTTGCCGTCCAAACCGATCCCGTTTGTTTCTGCGGCCACACCCACATTCCTGGGGTCTTCCACCTGGGTTCGGGGGACGAGATTCGGTCGTTAGGCGCGAGCGGCCGCATCGAGTTGCCTCGCGAGGGAAAAGTCCTGATCAACGCCGGCTCCGTCGGCCAGCCTCGCGATCGCAATCCCGATGCCTGCTACGTCGTCTACGAGAAAGCCGCGCGTACCGTCGAGTTCCGCCGCGTTCCTTACGATATCGACGCGGCGAAAGAGAGAATAATCCGAGCCGGATTGCCCAAGATCACCGCCGAGCGGCTTTCATTCGGAAAGTAAGTCTTCTCCTGACAGGAGTTCGGAACCCCGGGGCGATTACTTCTTGAGGATTCTATCCGTCAGGTCCGGCATGCCGGGAGATAGGACCGCCACGGGAACATAATTCGTGCTCTCCCCGCTCGAATCGAAGACGAGATTGAAGCTCTCCGCGCCTGCCCGAGTTTTCAAAGTAGAGGTAATCTTCGCGACAATGTCCTCGCGCATTTTCATGGCCTGGTCCTGGAGCTCTTTTTCGCGCTTCGTGCGAAACTCGTTGATCTCACGCTCCAGGTCTTTGATTTTGGTTATCTTGGCGTCGCGCTCGCGTGCCATTGCCGTCTTGGTCTCGGCGGTCAGCGACGGAGAATCCAGCTGTAAGTTCAGGCGGTTGATTTCATCGAGATCCTTTTTGTACCGATCGGCAAGGACATCGTACTCTTTTTTGGCGGCATCCTTGGCCTCATTGATTTTTGCTTCCGACGAGGTTGTTTCGGGCCATGCCTTGAAAGCGCGGTTCATGTTGATCACCCCGAAACGCAAAGCCTTCGCGGGACTAGGCAAGGTGTGGAACCTACCGGATCCGCTCGTCCCGTTTAATGCCGCAATGGCATCGTCGGAGAAGTCCGGAACACCGCTCAGATAGGTTACCACTGGGACACCGTTCATGCTCGGTCCGCTGAGGTCTAGCAAGAGAGCCCCCGGTGTCTGCTGGATTCCCTTGCCGATGGCATCCGTGATTTCTTTGACGATTGCTTCGCGCATTCTCAGGGCCTGCTCCTGCAGTTGTTTCTCCCGAGTTTGCCGGAAGTCATTAATCTCCTTTTCCATCGCCTTGATTTTCGCGATCGCCGCATCTCGTTCCTTCGCCAGGGCAGTCTTGGCAGATGCGCTGAGGGAAGGCGAATCGAGGCGGGTATTCAGGTTGTTAATTTCATCCAGCGCTTTCTTGTAAGTTGCCGCGCGGTCGTCGTACTCCTTCTTCGCCGCGTCCTTGGCTTCGTTAATCTTCGTTTCCGCGTCCTTCGTCTTTCGGTAGCTCTTGAAGATACGATTCATGTCCACCACGCCCACCGAGAGATCGTGCGTTCCGGTGAAAGAGGAGCGGCTTTTACGATTCAGGGCCGAGATCACTTTGTCGCTCACATCGGCGCGGTCGGGAGCAAACATCAACAACGGCACCCCGTTCGTAGTTTGCCCACTCCTATCGTAGATCATGCCTCGAGTAGTGGCGTTTAGGCTGGTGATTTCCTGGGTGATCTCTTTTACGAGGTTCGTTCGCATTTTTGTCGCCTGCTCTTGAAGTTGCCTCTCGCGAGTCTGGCGGAAATCATTGATCTCGCGCTCCATGTTCTTGATGTTCGCGACCTTTTCGTCGCGGTCCTTGGCCATGGAAGTCTTCTTGTCCGCGCTTAAGCCCGGCGAATCGAGCTGCTGGTTGAGTTTGTTGATTTCGTCGAGCGCCTTTTTGTAGTTCTCGGCGCGATCGTCATATTCTTTTTTCGCGGCGTCCTTGGCCTCGTTGATCTTGGCCTCCGAATCCTTCGTCTTGCTGTATTCCTTGAAGATTCGGTTCATATCCACCAGCGCGATTGCCGGGTCATAACCATCCGAGGACGAATACGAGGAGGTCTGGGCTGGCGCACTGGTCGCTGTCGCGGTGGTTGCGGGCGAAGACAATGGGACTGCGGTGTAAGCGACAACTGGTGGCGGCGTGGTAGTCGCGCGCGCCGGTGTCGGCACCGGACTGCTCGGGAGCGTCACTTCGAGGGGGCCTAGCTTGACCGTTCGGTCCGCCGACTCGTCCCGTGAGCGCACGCTCAAATAGATGGCGGCGCCGCCCAAAAGAAGAACAGCCGCCACCGCCGCGCTGATGTAAAAGACGCGGTTCGAGCGAGGCTTCGACTGGACTTCGATTACTGGGGTTGGAATGGGCGTGAACGACGCTGGGGGTTTTGGTGGCGAGGCGGAAGGCGCGACTGCAATCGGCGGCGGGCTCGAGATACCGCGCAACCGATCAATCAGTGTGGCAGCCGACGGCGGACGCTGGCCGGGATCCTTCGCCAGACAAGCTGCGACGCAATCTTCCCAATGCTTCGGAATCGAAACGGGCGACGCGATGCCCAAATCCTCCCGCCGCACACTCATAGGCGGCGGGACTTTTTCATGGATCTGCCGTTCGATGCCACCACTATAAAAGGGAGGTTTGCTGGTGAGTAACTCGTAGATCGTTGCGCCGACCGAATAGATATCATCCGCGGCGGAGGGCCGGTCCCCATCCAATTGCTGGGGGCTCATATAAAGAAGCGTCCCACTGACGCCGCGACCCATCGTGAGCAGGCTGATCGAATCGCTGAGACTTCGGGCGATGCCGAAGTCGGTCACCTTTAACACGCCACCGGCTGTCAGCATCAGGTTCGCCGGTTTCAGGTCGCGATGAACGATCTTGGCGCGGGTGTGCGCGTAGGTAAGCGCTTCGCAAAGCTCGGACATCGGTTGCAGCAGCTCGTCGGCCTGGAAGACCTTGTCCGGCCGGTCGATTCGCAATGCCGAAAGCGTTTCGCCGTCGACAAACTCCATCGAAATGCAGGCGCTAGTACTGTCCTGCGCGAAATCGTAGATGCGCACGATGTGGTGATGAGTCAGGTCCAGGTTTCGTCTCGTCTCGCGTTTCAAATCGTCGAGCACGGCCCGGTCGTGAATGATCAGCTCCGGAAGGAACTTAAGCGCTACGTCGCGCTCGAGGTGCTCGTCAAACGCGCGCCAGACGATTCCCATGCCGCCGCGCCCGAGGATCGATTTAAGGATGTAGCGCTCGAACATCTTCTGTCCGGCGGCAAAGCCACGGATCGTCTGGCCAAGATCGAGTTCTTCCATCGGTTACGCGTCCTTTACCCGATTCGATCTCAAGGCGGGGCTAACTTCAAGGATGATCCGTCTCGAGTAAGGCGTGAACCCCGGCCACCAGTGCGTCAACCATCGCCCGCTTATTCGATTCCTGTTTTATCCATTCTGCGTCGTGCCGCGACGTAAGAAAAATCATCTCCACGAGCAAAGTAGGGACTTCGCTAAAGATCGAGCCGGTTAAAGCACCCTGCTTCCCGCCAATCAACGTTCCTTCCTCGCCGCGCAGCCCATTATCTTTTAACTTGCCGCTAAGACTGGCCGCGAAAGCTCGATGGAAATTTGTAGCAGCGCGCTTCGAGGATGCGAGAACTTCCGCCGACGGGCCTTCGATTCCATGCCAGTTGCCTCGCCGGCTGGGATAATAGACGGTGAAGCCGGTGGATTCTCCTTCATCGGCATGAAGGCGCAGAAACAGGCTTGCTCCCGCGGAGTTCGCGATCTCAGCCCGGTGCCGGTTCGTTACAAACTCCTTTTCGGCCTTCTTAGTCAGGACCACCTTGATCCCATCACTTTCGAGACGTTGCTTTAGAAGAAGAGCTACTTCCCAATTGAGCGAGGTTTCGCTAAGTCCGTTCGTTACCTTCGCGCCGTCGTTGTTTTCGCTGGGATGGCCGGGATCGATGCAGACGCAAAAATTTCCGGTGGCGGGGGCGGCCATTGACCTCAGACAGTTGCCGGGGACCGCTACGATAAGCAACCAAAACAAAAGCCGGAACGATCTCATACCGATGAGATTCAGCGACGGCTGTCTCTTATCTTTTGCAGAAGCTCGAGGTTGACATATTCCAGGCGGGAGAGTTGAGCTGCTGCCACTTCTTGGGTACGGCCCGCGACCCAGCGCTGACGATACCAGGCAAAGCGTGAGAAGAGCGCCTTGATCTCGGCATTTTGAAAATCATAGCCTCCGCGAGCATAAAGCTCATTGATCGCATAGCGCAGCCTGGCGTCACTCCAGGTGCGGATTTCATTTGATGTAAGGAGGCGAGTTCGCGTTTCGGGGAATTGTTCGTCACTTGTCGGCTCCGAAGAAGCTGGCGGCGAAACTGCCTCCGCAGGAGGAGAGATAGTAGCTCTTGTTTCCGTGACTGGCGCTGGAGATTCAACCGCGGTGGTTGTTGCGAATTTGGGCGCAGCCGTCGAAGTCTCTGAGGAAGGTTGAAGCGTCCTGGCGCTTTCCATCATCTTCGCCGCGGCGCTCGGGGTTGGGTTCGTTGATGGCGAAGACTGAACCGCCGCACTCCTCTCCGAGATTTTCGGTTCGCGGCGAGAGAGAAGTGCATAGGAAACCACGATGAGCCCGATAAGGATTGCAGCGCTCGCGATAAGAACGGAGACGTTCCAGGGGCGGGGATTCAGAGGGGAAGGTGGAACGGCAGTGAGTGAAGGCGAAACGGCGACAAGGGGAGGCGGAACGGCGGTCGTAACGGTGGGCGGCTCTTTCCCGGTCAAGCCCAAGCGCTGGATGATCTCACCGGCGTGTTGCGGTCGCTCCTGCGGTAGTTTCGCAAGACACGATCGAATCGTCTCCTCCCAATGAACTGGGATGCCCTGCTCACTGGCGATATTAAGATCGGTCCGGCGTTGTGACATCGGCTCGGGCGTCTTGGTCTTAATCTGATCCGTGATGTCGCCACTGTAGAAAGGTGGTTTGCCGGTCAAGAGCTCGTAGATCGTTGCCCCGATGGAGTAGATGTCATCGAGATGGGTGGCCCTTTCGCCAGTGATTTGCTGCGGGCTCATATAGGCCAGGGTGCCGCTCGTCCCGTGCATCAGAGTTAGACTGCTCACAGAATCGCTCAGGCTTCGAGCGATCCCGAAGTCGGCCACCTTCAATTCTCCTTTGCCACTTAGCATCAGGTTCGCTGGTTGATGTCCCGATGCGCGATCCTGGCGCTCTCGTGTGCGTATTGCAGCGCTTCGCACGCCTGCCTGATCCACGGGCCGAGCGCCTGAACGTCGAAGACTTTGCCGGCCTGCTCGACCCGCAACGCGGACAAGGTGGAGCCATCGACGTACTCCATTGAAATGCAGGCGCTCTCCGCGTCGTTCACGAAATCGTAAATGCGAACGATGTTATGATGCGTGAGCTGGAGGCTGCGCTTGGTCTCTATCTTCAGTTCGTCGAGCGCAGCCGCATCATTAACCACAAGGTCGGGCAAAAACTTCAGAGCCACGTTTCGTTCCAGCGCGTCGTCTTGCGCCAGCCAGACGACTCCCATTCCTCCGCGCCCGAGAAGACGGACCAGGGTATAACGCTGAAAACATCTTTGCCCGGCCCCCAAACCGCGAATCGTAGCGCCGACATCAAGCTCGGTCATGGTCCGGGTTTAGCAGGGGCCAGCGGCCGATGCGAGCCCAAAGCGTTCGTGCGATAGACTTCTTAGCGGTCCGAGTGGAGGTCGCCGAGCGTGTCAATGTGCCACTCACCGTTTTCCACCACAAGCCTGATCGGGCCGTTCCAGTGGATCAATTTTCCGTTCGACTCGACTTCCTGGAAGGTCACTTCGACTGTGGCGGAGCTGCTCGTCGCGGCGGTTCGACTGACGCTGGTCAAGGTCAATGTCCCTGTTTTCTTCAGGCGTCGCAGATATTCCTGGAACGCGACCCGGGTGTGGTAGCTCGTCCCGAAAAGCCGATAGGCGGTGGTCCCATCCTGGTTGTTCACGGCGGTGAAGTAACTTTTCACGACCGCGATGGCGCCGTCCGGCTCTGACGCGTCGGACGCCTTCTCCTGCCTCACGCTCTTCTGCTTGTGGGAAACGATCTTGAACGAAGACCATGGACCGTCCCGGCGGACGATCCAGGTCACGTTCACCATATTTTGCCGCTTCTCGCGCGTCGCCGGATTGCTCGCTTCGAAATCAAGAGTGTAACCGACTTTCCTCTCGTTCGTGCCGAGCGTCTCGATAGTAATGTCTCCGATCAGTTTGGAACGTCGCACCGGCCAATGGGCGAAGTATTCCGGCAAATCCTTCGCGATGTCATCGCGTGATTTCAATCCTTCATCGTAGAAGTCTACGCTATCCGCATAGAGGGCCATGGAGGCCGCGACGTCACCGCGGGTTCCCGCTTCGATCTGCGTGGCAACCATCGCTTCGATCTCTTCCCGCTCACTCCGGGCGCTTGGCGGGAGTGAAGGCGAAGGCTCGGTGCGCTGGACCGGTGCCACGGTCTCCTCAGGAGTAGGGGACTTAATGACGGGCGACCGTGTTACCGGCGCGGGAGTGGGGCTAACTATCGCAGCGCGCGGACTCGCCAGCGGAGCGACCGGGGTTTTTTCGATGGGCGTTTCCTTATTCGAACTAAACCACCAGAAAGTGCCACCGATGATTGCCAACAAGATCGCGCCCCCGGCGATCAACACTCGATTCGTTAGGTAAGGCGGTAGCTTCGGACCGCGCGTTGGTTCAACGACCTTTACGATGTCCGGCGGAGACGGAGGGGTCGGCAAAGGTGGAGTTATCGGCAAAGGAGGGGTCGTCTGCGATGGCAGGGGAGCGGCGCGCAACCGATCGCGGACATCCAGTGCGGTCTGCGGTCGCGCCGCCGGATCCTTGGCGAGGCAAGCCGCGATCGTTTGCTCCCATTGCTCGGGAATCCTCCTGCTGCTGTCAATTCCCAGCTCCTCTCGTTTCGCCGTTAGCGACCCCGACGTTTTCTCGCGGATCAATCGTTCGATGCCTCCGCTGTGGAACGGCGGCTTGCTCGTCATCAGCTCGTAAAGAGTAGCGCCGAGGGAATAGATATCGTCGAGATTCGAGGCCCGCTCCCCGTCAAGTTGTTGCGGGCTCATGTAAGCCAGGGTGCCGCTGGTGCCGCGCGCCATCGTCAGCATGGTCACGGAATCGCTAAGGCTCCGCGCGATCCCGAAGTCCGCCACCTTCAAGTCTCCTTTGCCGTTCAACATCAGGTTTGCCGGCTTGATGTCGCGATGGACGATTCGCGCGTGCTGGTGGGCATATTGGAGCGCCTCACAAATTTGCTCGATCCACGGCGCCAGCTGCTCGGATTCGAAAACGCGGCTGGGTTGCTCGACGCGCAAGGCCGAGAGGGTGGGGCCATCCACGTACTCCATCGAGATACAGGCGCTTTCCGCGTCCTGCACGAAGTCGTGGATCCGAACAATGTTATGATGAGTGAGCTGGAGGCTGCGCCGCGTTTCCCGCTTCAATTCGTCGAGCACCGCGAGATCGTGCACCACCAAGTCCGGCAAAAACTTCAGCGCCACCTCCCGGTTCAGCTCTTCATCCTTGGCGAGCCAGACAATGCCCATCCCGCCCCGACCAAGAATCCGGACCAGGGTGTAACGCCGAAAGACCTTTTGGCCTGACCTGAACCCGCGAATGGTTTGTCCCAAGTCGAGTTCTTCCATGAGTTAGGGCCGTCTGGTTATTCGAATTGGAAGCGCGCGGTCGTAACAAAGGGTTCGTTCGCCAAACCGGATGCTACTTCCGATGGTTGAGGATTCCTTGGATAAGTCCCCCGAGGAGCTGCGCAGCCTCTTGTTCTCTTTGGGCTTGGAGCACGGCCTCCTGCTGCGCGCGCTCTGCTTCCAGCTGCTTTTGTTGAGCCAGCGCCGCTTGTCGCTGCTGCTCAGCATACTTTTGTTGAGCGAGAGCTGCTTGTCGCTGCCGTTCGGCATACTCTTGTTGAGCGAGGGCTGCCGCCTGTCGCGCCCGGTCGGCATTTTCTTTCCGAACAACGGTAACCGCATGCAGGGTGACAACATTCTGCACTTCCACGTCCGAAAAAGACTCTTCGATCTGTTGATTACTTAAATCCCGACGCGGACGATACCAGCTCAATTTGGCGAAGACGGCCGCGATTTTCTTGTCGTCGAATAACCTGCCGTGGCGCGCGAACGCCTCGTTGATGGCGTATTGCAGGTCGTCATCGCTCCAGTTCTGCACTTCGTTGCTTTGCAGGATGCGCATCCGGGTTTGGGCGAAACGTTCGCCGGACATCGCCTCGGCGGGGAAGAGCGGGTTCCCATCGGCGTTACGGCCGTCCTTGGCAAAACGTTTGATCGCCTGCACGTTCGCTTTGCCTACTTCGGAGATATACTTGTCGATCGCTTCGCTCAGCAGCCTCTTGTCCCGATTCGCCTTGTCCGTTCCCAGAATCGCCGGCGACGAAAACTCCGAGATCGCTTTGCCGCGCAACGCATCGGCCGGTGTGAGGTCGGCCGCTACTACTCGATCCACCCGCCAATCGTTTCCTTCCCGAAGCGCTTTGAATTGGAACTGGAAGTCGACCGTTTTTCCGACGGCTGTCGTCTCCTGGACAAATTGGAACGCCCCTTCATCGACCGCGGCCACATCGCTACCGGCGCGTTGCCGCAAAAAGCTGGCGCGTTCCCGCGCCTTACGCCACTCGGCTAGCTTCAGCTCTGGAAGCACGGCGGTGTCCTCGTTCGCGACACCTTCATACAAAGCGCCGCGGGTGATCGCTGATCCTTTTATAGTCACGTGCGCCACGCCGGTGCTTTCCCGCACGATCGCTACCTCCTTCGGTTCGAAACGTAGCAGCGTCCCTTTGCCGAACGCCGCCGTCGTTTGCTCCAGTGGAACCGTTCGCGCCCATTCCGCGGTCGGTTCGCGGTTGGACATGTCCGCGATCAAGCCGCGCACACTTTTCACGCCCACCGCGACTAGGGCCACGAACCCAATAACGGCGAGCGCTGCGAGACCCCAGGCAACCAGGCGTCGCACCGGAAACGGCTGGCGGACTGGGCGAGGAATTGGAGTTAGCACGATCGGCGCCGGGACCGCGGTAACCATGCGGTTACTGTCCGCGTCGCCCGGCGTCGGCAACGACGTGGTGTTGGTAACCGGCGCGCTTTCGATCGGCCGTGGCGCCAGTCCTAAACGCGCCGCGAGGTCGCCCGCGCTTCGGGGTCGCTGCGCCGAATCCTTGGAAAGACAGGCGCCAATCGTCTGCTCCCAGTCATCCGGAACGACGTCATCGTTCGCGATATCCAACTCCTTGCGCCGCGCCGCCACCGGGATCGGCGCCTTCTCACGGATCTGCGTTTCAATGGCGCCGCTGAAGAACGGCGGCTTACTCGTCAGCAATTCGTACAGGGTCGCGCCAAAGGAATAAATATCGTCGAGCGAGGACGGGCGCTCGCCATCGAGCTGTTGCGGACTCATGTAAAGGAGGGTGCCGCTCGTGGCCTTCATCGACAGCATGCTGACCGAGTCGCTCAGGCTGCGCGCGATGCCGAAGTCGGTGATCTTGAGTTGCGCGTTCGCGTTTACCATCAGGTTAGCCGGCTTGAGATCGCGGTGGACGATCCGCGCCCGGCTGTGCGCGTATTCGAGCGCATGACAAAACTGCGCCACCAGCGGCCGGAGCTCCGCTACTTTGAAGATTTTCGCTTCGCGTTCCACGCGTAACGCCGAGAGGGTCGAACCATCGACGTATTCCATCGAGATGCAGGCGGTGTTGTCTTCGTGGGCGAAATCGTAGATTCGGACGATGTTATGATGGGTCAGCTCGAGGTTGCGTTTCGTTTCCCGTTTCAGCTCATCGAGCGCCGCGTGGTCGAGCACGATCAGTTCGGGCAGGAATTTCAACGCCACGTCGCGCTCGAGATGCTCGTCAAACGCCCGCCAGACAATCCCCATCCCGCCTCGCCCGAGGATCGCCTTCAGCGTGTAACGCCCAAACAAATTTTCCCCCGGCGCGAACCCGCGCAGCGTCTGTCCCAGATCGAGATCATTGTCGCTCATCTTTCTTTGGCCCGGACGCGGCTTTGTTTAACGGAGTGAGGTTTGTTCATATTGAGGGAGCAATCGAGATCGGGCGCTTAATGTCCGGGGAATAGAAATGACTAACAAGTCGCCAGCCTGGCGCATAGCTTTTTTTGCCCGTCCATTCCGCCAGGACGCCCACCAAGGAACGCGCCTGATGATCGAGACAGCACCTCTCGAACAAGCAGCCGATGGCTACGCTCGCATGATGCACGGCAAAGCCCGGTTCCGGATAGTGCCGGTAGCGAAGGAGGAGGAGGACCGTGCTTTCTATTTTCCAACCGCAGTTTTATTCATCGTTTACCCGAAACAGGAGAATTGAGGATGGCGGATTGAGGACGGAAGACAGAAGCCAAAGGTTGGAAGCCAGAAGCCAGAAGCCAGAAGCCAGAAGCCAGAGGTCGGAGGGCGGAAGTCAGAGGTTCGCCACGGCGAATCCGTCCGTTGGCGGAGCGGAGGGCAGAAAGCGACCGCAGATTCCGGGCTGGTCGAATGAGCGCTGATGCGGTAAGCTTGCCCTGATGAAGCTTCCTAAACTCACGGCGGTAATTGAACGCGAGGATGACTGGTTCGTGGCGACGTGCCCTGAGCTCGGCGTGGCCAGCCAGGGACGCACCATCGAAGAGGCGGAGAGAATGATAAAAGAAGCCGTCGATCTGTTGCTCGAGGATGCGGACGAAAAAGAGATCGAGCGGCGTCTGAACCGAGGCGTGAAAGTAACTTCGCTCGAGCCGGCGCATGCCTAGGCTTCGCATCCTGTCAGCGAACAAAGTTTGCGAAATACTGCTCGAACACGGGTTTGCCAAATCCCGGCAGGCAGGCAGCCACATTGTAATGCGGCGCGAGACGCCTGAAGGTACTCGTATCGTGATTGTGCCGAACCACCATGAGGTCAGACGCGGGACGTTAAAGAGCATCATCGAACAGAGCGGACTGTCTCGCGATCTGTTTATGACTCGGTGAACATGGCCCAACCCATCCGCGGCGTCCTGGCGCCTGTTGTCACTCCGTTCGGAGCCGATCTCTCGCCTGATAAGGAACGTTTCCTCGCGCATTGCCAATGGCTGCTTGCGCAGAACTGCGGGCTGGCCGTGTTCGGCACCACAAGCGAGGGGAACTCGCTGGGGGCCGAAGAACGCGCGACGCTACTCGATGAGCTGGTTGCGAGCGGAGTCGACACATCGCGCCTGATGGCGGGCACCGGTTGTTGCTCTATCACGGAAACCGTCAAGCTCACAGCGCAGGCGGTAAGGCATGGTTGCGCGGGTGTCCTAATGCTGCCGCCTTTCTATTACAAAGGTGTCAGCGAGGAAGGTCTCTACCGATATTTCAGCGAGGTCGTGCAGCGCGTCGGCGATCCGCGGCTGAGAATTTATCTCTACCATATCCCGCCGGTGGCGATGGTCGGCCTTACCGCGGGCCTGGTCGAGCGCCTGCTTAAGTCTTATCCCAACGCCATCGCGGGGATGAAAGACAGCTCGGGCGATTGGAACAACACCAGGATTTTCCTTGACGCGTTCGCCCAGTCCGGTTTTGACGTGTTTGTCGGCAGCGAATCGTTCCTCCTCGCCAACATGCGGAATGGCGGGGCCGGCACCATTTCCGCGACCGCCAACGTTAACCCGGCCGCAATTCACAAGCTCTACGCGGAATGGACGAATGCAGATGCCGACGACCAGCAGGCAAAGCTAAATGTGATACGCGACGCGTTCGGCAAGAAGTACCCGATGATAAGCGCGCTGAAGCAAGGCATCGCGATCTACGCGAACGATCCGGGGTGGGCGAAGGTACGGCCGCCGCTGGTCGAACTCACTGAAGAGCAGGCAAGGACGCTCGCCGCGGAACTTAAAACGATCTCTTTCACGATGCCGGGATTGAAGCGAGTGGACGCAACGCTGGAACGAGCGCGCTCACAGCTACGGCTTTGACGCTTCGGTCGCCGCTGGATCGAGAGCCACATCGACGTTGCTCGTACCCGTTCGCGCGCCATCGCCGAGCTCACGCTGCTTGCGGCCAAGCGTGCGTCCCACGAAGACCCAGACGCCCGCGATGGGTATGGTCAGCGCGGCGATCGCCGTCAGGCTCACGCCGATGGCTTGGATGCCCATGAACGCCCAGGCTCCAAGGCAATCACCGAGGCGATAGATGAAGGTGTCGATGAAGCTCTTCGATTTATACTTCACCTCGCGCGCGACGACGGTGTAGAGAGCTTCGCGCGCCGGTTGCGCGGTGGCGAAGTTACTAATGCGCAGCAGAATTTGCACGCCCGCGAGGACAGCCAGCTCCGGCGCGAGCTGGCCTACGGTGAACCCGTGCGTCCCGAGCCACTTTCCGTAGATCATCGCCAGCGATAGCGCGATCCATCCCAGCACCGCGATCGCGGGTTGCGAGATGAGCGCGAACGTAATGCCGAACCAACGGATCAGGCGAGCCGTGAGCAGAAATTGGATGAGCACCGTGCCGAGCTGGACCCAGAACTCGATGTTAGCAAAATACTGAGTGCGCAGGTCGCGATCGTGAATGGTGAAATCGACGAGCTTGCCCTGTTGATAGTAGAGGAACGTTCCGATCAGCCCGTAAAAGAAGGTGTAGCTCGCGATCCAGCGCAGATAGCTCTGGCGGATAATGAGCTTCAAGCCGCGCCACATGTCCGAGGTCGAGACGGCCCCAGCCGGTGCGGCGTTTTGTGCAGGCGATGCCGTGTCGATCTGATGGATGACAACGAGACGGCGCACACTGAACACAGCGAGCTCGAGCAGGACGATCGAGAGGAAGAGCAGGTTCACACTGCCAATCGGCTTCGCGAGCCAGCTCGCGATCTGCGAGCCAGCCAGCGCGCCGAGTGTGCCGCCGACGCCGATGAAACCGAAGAGGCGCTTGGCCTGGTCGAGGCGCCAGATGTCGGCCATGAACCCGCGGAACACAGATACGACAAAGAGATTGAAGACACTGAACCAGATAAAGAACGTGTAGGCCGCCGCGAGGTTGAAGCTCTCCGGCAGGAACTTCAACGCCAGCCAGAATGCGAGCAGGCACGCCATCGAAACGCGATAGACGATTGGAATGAACCGCCTGCGTGGCAACTTTGTCACTAGGAGTGCGAACGGCGGGCTGACGACTACCATGGCGACGAGCGTTCCGGTGAAGAGCCACGGGTATTTATCGGCGCCGCCGTTCAAACCCATCGAGTCGCGCAGCGGTCGCAGCACGAAGGTGCTCGCGAGCAGGCTGAAGAAATAAAGCCACGACCACGCGATCGAACGCAGCTCATGGGGCTTGACAGGCACGATGCGCTGCAGTGCCAGCATGAAGGCACCGCCTTGCGCTTCGTCCGCGTCGTCGTCGTTCGCGCTCATCTGGAACTCAAGGGACGGACGGCTGTGCGGCTATCGCATAGTCGGTCGGTTCCATCGCATCGTTAGGCAACATCGGCAGTTGGGTGAGGAAAGCTTCCACGGCAGCGGAAGAACCCAAGACGTGCACCTGCTTGCCTTGGGTCGCCACGGTCGCGAGCTTCTGAAGAATGCGCGGCCGGCGATCTCGGCGGTAACTCCAAATCCATCGGAGAAAACTCCAACTCAGGCGCTCAGCACAGCCCGTGGGCATATCGGGGCGAGCCCTGTAGTGAAATTGCACGCGACGCTTGAGCAGCCGCCACAAGCAGACAGCCGGCGGAAAATCAAGAAAGACCACTCCATCGCAGGCGGCCAGCCGCACGTCGAGTGTTCCGCCGTAGTTGCCGTCCATCACCCATGAATCACGCTGGAGAAGCTCGACCACGATCTGCTTCCACTCTTCCCGCGGCGTCTCTTTCCAGCCGGGCTTCCAGAAAAGTGCATCGAGATGGATGAGCGGCAACCCGGTTCGCGCCGCGATCCTCGCGGCCAGGGTGGATTTGCCGGAGCCTCCCGAACCAATTAGCAGGATCTTTTGCATGAGTTTAGAGGAAGCCTTTGCAGAAAAAACTCTACCTCTTAGATTCGTATCCCTGACCTAACCACCTGACCACATCGTCTGGATTAGGTGGCTGGTGTGGCCAAAGAGCCCTCCGGCCAACGTTTCCAAAGGTAGATAGCGTTGATGATCCAGGCGATGGGATTGAAGCTGAGAATCGTCAGCGCGATCCAGGCCCAGTGCTGACGCTGAGCAAAGAACCAGGCGAGGATTGCGTAAACTAGTCCGCAGATGATCACGCCAGTGGCGCCGGCTTCCAGGAAGAGTCCGACGACAAGGCCCGCAATGAAGGACATGATGCTAAAGTAGTAGCCCCATCTGAATCCCCTCGTTCCCGGATGGCGGCGCTTGAAGCGACGATTGAGGACGAATGCGACGATAATTGGCAGGATTAATATGACGATAGGGATCGCGATGAGCTCAAGAGCAATGAGAACGGGGCTGGGCGTGCTCGCGACCGCGGCGTTGCGATTAGCGCTGGGCGCTAGCGGTTCGATAGTATCGCCCACAGTTACGACCACTTTTCCCCGGGCGTGGCCTTCTTCCAGGTACCTCATAGCTTCGGGGAACTGACTAAAGGTGTAAGTCCTGTCGATAACCACTTTCACCTTTCCCGTCTGGATAAGATCCTCGAGAAGGGTCAGATCTTTTCTATTCATCTCCGCCAGCATCATGGTCATCTCCTGGGTCACGAACCGTTTCAGCGCCAACATTTTCATCACCCCAACCAGAGGACCGGTCCAGCGGCTGTCGTTTACTCCTCCTCCTCCGACGACGACAATTTTCCCGTTGGGGTTCAAGGCGCGCCTGCATTCCAGCGGCGAACGGTTCCCGACATTGTCGAGAATCAGGTCGTAACGTTCCGCACGCTTGGTGAAATCTTCTTTGGTGTAGTCAATGACATGATCCGCGCCGAGTGATCGAACCAGTTCCACGTTTCGCCCACTGCAGACGCCGGTTACCTCCGCGCCGAATGCCTTGGCGATCTGGACCGCGAAGGTGCCCACACCTCCCGACGCGCCGTTGATCAGGACCTTCTGCCCAGGCTGGAGCTTTCCGCTATCGCGAAGAGCCTGCAACGCGGTAAGTGCCGCCACGGGAAGTGAAGCCGCCTGCTCGAACGACAGGCTGGCCGGTTTCAAGGTCAAGGCCTTATCTGTAGCAACGATGTACTCGGCAAAAGCGCCAAACTTATTTCCGTAAACTTCATCGCCCGGCTTGAACTCCTTTATGTTCTTGCCCACCGCTTCCACCGTCCCCGCGTAGTCAACCCCGAGTCG
>QHNH01000020.1:120280-139000 GCA_003218375.1 Verrucomicrobiota bacterium
GACACGGCGCGGACTTTGATGAGGAGTTGATTGTCGTTGGGCACGGGCTTGTCGACTTCTTCAAGCCGAAGGACATCGGGCGAGCCGAATTCGTGATAGACAATTGCTTTCATTTTCGGGGCGGCCGGAGTCGGGCTCTGGCCTAGCGCCCCGGCCGTGGGTATAAGCGCAGCCGCGCAGGATGCAGCGATCAAGAGTTGGAGAGGTGTTTTCATAAGGGTCGTTCTAATCCATGGTTATTACTACTTTTCCTCGAGCGTGGCCGGTTTCGAGATATTGGAGGGCGGATGGGACATCGTTCATTTTATAGGTCTTGTCGATAACCGGCGTCATCTTCCCATCCCGCATCAGATCAGCGAGGATAGTCAGGTCCGGTTTGTTCAAGTTCGCAAGGAAAGTCATGAACTTCTCGCCCACGAACCGGGATCTCAGATAGGCATTGAGCTCACCCATTAAACGTCCCGCGCTCTCATCGTGCCATCCCGATCCTCCAGCGCCGACCATGACACAAATGCCATTTGGATTCAGGATTCGGCGACGCTCGGAGAACGAATGGTTTCCGACGATGTCGAGGATCAGATCGTAGCGTTGATCGGTCTTCGTAAAATCTTCCTTCGTGTAGTCGATTACATGATCGGCGCCGATTGAGCGGACCATGTCGAGATTGCGGGTGCTGCACACCGCGGTCACTTCCGTCCCGTACGATTTTGCTATCTGCACCGCGAAGGTGCCCACGCCTCCCGAGGCGCCATTGATCAGGACCTTCTGGCCGGGCTTGATCTTTCCTTTGTCGCGCAGACCCTGCAGGGCGGTGATGGCTGCTACCGACACAGAAGCCGCCTGCTCAAAGGTTACGTTCGCGGGTTTGAGCGTAACCGCGCGATCCGGGAGGACACACACATATTGGGCCAGAGCTCCGTTCTTCCCACCGAACACCTCATCGCCCGGCTTGAACTGCCTTACGTTTTTCCCGATGGCTTCAACTGTGCCCGCATAGTCTACACCCACTCGAGTGTCCTTTGGTTTGCGCATACCGGTGATCGGACGCAGCAGTGAAAAACCCCGGATCATAAGATCCAGTGGATTCAAGGAAGCCGCGCGCACTCGGACCAAAATCTGATTATCGTTAGGGACGGGCTTCTCAACGTCGGTGAGGGTAAGAACCTCGGGTCCTCCGTACTCGCAATGAACAATAGCCTTCATTGGATTTGCCGGAGCGCCGGTCCTACGGTCACAGTCATTAGTCGAAGTCCAGTAGGCGATGAAGCCCCAAACGAACGCGACAAGAAGCGCGAGCAGAAACAGCCGCACGGTCCATTTGAGAATGCGTCTCATCTTATCGCTGCTGCACGGTTGTCCATCGTGAGTTGTGGATCATACCCAACGTCTCAAGCAGTTGCCGCAATTGGCTGCCGCGGTGGTTCATCTTTCGCGCCCCAGATCAACATCCAGAGGAACGCCAGCTCCCCAACTCCGAGAATCATGGCGAGTTGGCCAATGCCTTGCGCGGACGCGGGCAGAAAGAGAGAGACGCAGGAGCTGATCACGTAGCCGCAGCCCGCAATGATGGTAGCGATGCCGACAAAGCGGGGGATAAAGCCGGATCGCATCACGGCGATGCCGAAAGGAAAGAGCCAAAGGCCCCAGAAGATTTGGGCGAGGATGAATCCCTGTTCGTGTAAACGGAGGAACAAATAACAGAGCGAGTCGAGCTGCGGTCGATCAAACACGGAGAGAACGGCGGGGCCGCGGGCGAGGGTCATCGCAGCGAGATCGTTAAGGACGTTGAGATATGAAATAGGAACGGAAATCAGCATGAGAATTAGCATCGCTCGGGCGTGTTTCGCGCTCACTGCCTTGAACAGGGCGTAGAAAGCCAGCACAGCAAAAATTACGACCGTTGAGGAGAGCAGCTCGCCCGCCATTCCGAACCTGAGCAGGGTCTCAGAATCGCGGACATTGTTGGCGGTAGCTAGTGCGTTTCCGCGAACGATCAGCGCACTCGGGACATACAGAAGCGCGAAAGGAGCGGGAACAGCGTTTAGGAAATACAAGGCCGCCGCAATCCTGGACTGCTTCTTGAGTGAGTTTAGATCCTGCATATTGCTCATTCGATTTTGATTACTATTTTGCCACGGGCGTGGCCTTCCTCCAGATAATCGAGAGCTTCCGCGGTTTTGCTCATCGGATACTCGCGGTCGATGACGGGCGTCAGCTTGCCCTCCTGCATCAGATCGCGCAGCACGCCCAAGTCTACCTTGAGGACCTTGGCGATGAAGAATTTGAACTTCTGGGAGATAAACGGCGACACGAAAAAGGATTTCAAATTGCCAGCCAGGCGCGACCACTGGCCTTCGTGCTTTCCGGCGCTGCCCATTCCGGCCAGGACACAAACGCCATTCGGAGCCAGCACGCGCCGGCGCTCGGCAATGGTATGGTTCCCGACGTTGTCGAAAATCATATCGTAACGCTGATCGCCCACGGTGAAGTCCTCTTTCGTGTAGTCGATGACGTGGTCGGCGCCGATTGATCGGGCCTGTTCCAGGTTCCTAGGGCTACAGACGGCGGTCACCTCTGCACCGAACGCCTTCGCGATCTGCACCGCGAAGGTACCTACCCCTCCGGAGGCGCCGTTGACCAGGACCTTTTGTCCCGGCTGAATGTTTCCCTGGTTGCGAAGACCTTGCAGCGCGGTAAGTCCGGCCACTGCGACGGAGCCCGCCTGCTCAAAGGTGACGTTATCCGGCTTCGTCACCAATGTTCGCTCCGGAGCACAGACATACTCCGCGATCGCTCCATTAGCCGCGCCGAAAACTTCATCGCCTGGTTTGAATTGGGTGACATTTTTCCCCACCGCCTCCACCGTGCCCGCGCAATCTATCCCGAAGCGTGAGTCCTTTGGCTTCCGCATTCCGGTAAGGGGACGCATAACGAAGGAGCCGCGGAGTAAGTGCCCGTCGGCGGCATTGAGGGACGCGGCGCGAACTTTGATCAGGACCTGATCGTCGGTGGGGATTGGCTTCTCAACGGTCCGCAGCGTCAGGGAACCGTATTCGCACTTACGAATGGCTTTCATAGGATGAGCAGGCACTGCTATGTCGCGATCGCAGTCGTTGCTTGACTGCCAATAAGAGACAAAGAGAAAGAGTCCGCTTACTACCACTAGGACTAAGATGACGATGCCTGCCCATTTTAGGATCCGCTTAAGGAGCTTCATTCGATCGTGATCGCGATCTTCCCTTGGACATGGCCGGTCTCGAGGTAGTTGTAGGCGGCGGCGGTTTCAGTAAGCGGGTAGGTTTTTGTGAGCGCGGGTGCAATCTTGCCGCTTTCCGTCAAATCGCGGAGGACGCCCAGGTCTTTCTTGTTAATGTCGACGCCGAAGAGGACGAACTTCTCGTTCCCGAATTTTGAGCGAAGCGAAGCGGTGAGCTCGCCCGCCAGGTTCGAAAAGGTCTCCTTGTGCATTCCTGAGCCGCCGATACCGGCCAGGACACAGATGCCGCCGGGCTTGAGAATGCGGCGTCGTTCCGCAAAGGAACGGTTATTGACCAGGTCGTAGAGTACGTCATAACGCTCCTCGCCCTTGGTGAAGTCCTCTTTCGTGTAATCAATCACGTGATCGGCGCCGAGCGATCGGACCAGGTCCAGGTTTTTCGTGCTGCAGACGCCGGTTACTTCCGCGCCGAAAGCCTTGGCGATCTGGACGGCAAATGTCCCGACGCCACCCGAGGCACCATTGATCAGAACCTTTTGGCCTGCTTGCAGCCGCGCCGTATCGCGCAGGCCCTGCAAAGATACCAACGCGGTAGGGATCGAGGCAGCTTGCTCGAAGCTAGTGTTAGCCGGCTTCAGAGCGATGGCTCCATTGCGTCTAACACAGATGTATTCGGCGAGGGCGCCTGCCCTTACACCGAAAACTTCATCGCCGGGCTTAAACTCGGTCACGTCCTTGCCGATCGCTTCAACTGTCCCGGAGAAGTCAGATCCAGGGGTGGTATTTTTCGGCTTGCGAAGTCCAAAGAGAAGTCTGCCGGGGACACTGCCTCCGAGCATGCCGCCGTCGTAAAACCGGAGGGAAACGGCCCGAACGCGGACGAGAATCTGGTTGTCGTTCGGAACCGGCTTTTCGATTTGCTCGAGTTTCAGGACGTCATCGGGCGAACCGTATTCGCAATACCTGATCGCTTTCATCCGCTCAGCTCCGGCAGGAATGGGGCGTCCGCAGTCGTTAGTTGAAGTCCAGTAGGCGACGAAGCCGATAACAAAGCCCAAAAGCAGGAGCAATATGGCTACCCGCGCCGTCCATTTCAGGATTCGCTTTACTTTCATACGTCAGGCGAGTGGCTGCGATTCAAACTCCCTGGTGGCTCGGGCCTGCTCTTTCCATCGTTCAACGTTCACGCCGAAGACGAGGAGCCACAGTCCTAGTAACAGCTCGCCGACGCCAAGGGCCAGATTGTAGGGGTAGAGATAATTCGCGAGGGGCGGCCATAGATACGTAGAGTAGCCTACACCCGCCAACGCCAACAGAACGCCTAAAATTCGAGGAAGGAACGTCGACTTGTAGACGACGTAGCCAGTCAGCATGCAGCAGAATCCAAAGAACGTTAAGTAGACGTTGCCGGCCTGCCCATTCCACTTGAGAAGAAGGAGCGCGAGGGATTGTAATTGGTCTGCGTTGAACGCGCCAAAGTCCTTCCCATTTTTCAAAACGGATAGGATCGGTAGTTCAAAGAGAATGCTGGCGGCCTGGAGCGCTACAGCTGTAAGGCCGAAGAAAGCCGTGAGCAGCACGACGGTTCGCCCGACAGGTCTGAACAAGACATAGGAGACAGCCGTCCGGGCAACATTGAACGCGACCGCGAGGACGCTAAGGGCGAGACTGAAGCGAAACAACGACTCGTTTGTCAGGATGTTGGCCGCTGTGGACGCGGCATTCGTCGAGACAACCAGGCTGCCAGGAATCCGCAACTGTCCCCATACGTGTGCCTGGCCTTCCAAGGCGGCGAGGATAAAGACCATTCTCGCCAGAAAGCGAGGCGACATTTCTCGGTTCATTTTCATCAGTTCACGACTTAGCGGCTGGGAGGGAAGCGGCGGACGGAGACTTCAATCCCTTGAAGAGCAGCCAAAAGCTCAGGATCAATTCGAAGATCGCCATTGGAGAATCGAACCAGTACGGATCGACTGGTTTGGCGAAGCCTGGGAAAAGGAGATAGACGAAAGCACAGAAGACGCACCAGCCGGAGGAAATAATTCCGAACCAGGCAAGCGCCCGAGGGATGTAGTTCGATCTAAGCCACAAGCAGCCGCAAATCGTCAGCGCGAGCGAAAAGAAAGGGAGGCCTACATAGTAATCGTCGAAAGTGCCCGCGATGGTAGCTCTGGCCAGGACCTGTAAGCGATCCGCTTCAAAAACCTGGAGATAACTCGCGTGGCCGAGAAGGCGAAGCGCGCCCAGCAACTGCAGCGGAGTGAGGAGCCATAACAAGGCAAAGACGAAACGGGAAAGCGCACCGGCCAGGGCTAGGCCGCGATTTACCGGCTTAAGGACCACGTAGAGCGCGGAGAGAAGAACCACGCTCACCACGCTGTAGAGTAGGAAACAAACAACCGCGAGACGAAATGCGCCTTCGTGGGCCAGAATGTTTTGCGCGGTCTCCGCGGCTTTTCCCGGAACGATGAGCGGATCAAGCAGCACATAGTTCCCGACGACTACGATCGCCATCGCCAGAAGGCCGCTTACTCCAGCGACCTTCGCCGCTCTTTGTTGCTCGGTGGTTGCGGAAAGGGTTGGCGACATCATAATCTTATTCTGCGCGCAGAGCTTCTATGGGATTAATGCGGGCCGCGCGCCGTGCTGGAAGCCATGAAGCAAGCAGAGCGATACCCAGGAGAAGAAGAGCTGGCAGAGCCATCGCCAGCGGATTGCTAAAGTGCATGCCTGGGTTACTCGCGGTAAGCAGCCGTGCCAGACCTAGTGCGCCGATCAAACCGAGAGTTAGTCCGATGGCGGCAAGTTTCGCGCCGGCAATCAGGACAAGGCCTGTGATGTCCCTGGTGCACGCCCCAAGCGCGAAACGAATGGCGAATTCGCCGGTGCGTTGAGTCATTGTTCGAGCGATAACGCCGTAGATACCTAGCGAAGCCAGCCCTACTCCCAGGACAGCGAATGAAGCGAGCATGTCGCGCAGGATGGCAGTCTGAGAGTTGGCGCGCTCGATCGTCATGTCGGCGGCCTGAAGCTGGCGAACAGGCAAATCGGGATCGAGCTGAGTCATGATGTTGCGGATCGGAACAACGAGGGAAGAAGGCGCCGTCCCCGTCGTGCGCACCGCAATCTCGTTGTATGGTCGCGGATCCTGGGACATGGGCTGGTAGAGCTGGAGAGTGACCGGTCCGGGGTCAGGCACCACGGATTTCACGTCCGCCGCGATCCCAACGATTTCGCCCCACTGCGGATTGTCCGCCCCGGTTTGGGCGAGCCGGCGTCCGATCGGATTTTCGTTTCCGAAGAGTGCCGTTGCGGCGATTTGGCTAATAATGAAAACCTTGGTGGATGTGAGAGTGTCCTGTTCGGTGAAAGCACGGCCGGCGATGATACGAGTCTGGTAGGTATCGAAGTAGGAGGCAGTGATACTATTGACGATAGCAGCCGGCTCCTGACCGGGCTGAGGAAGGTCACGACCTTCAACGATGTATTTGCGGACATCGCCCCAGTTAAAGAAAGGGGTGAAAGAGGAGATGCTAACGGAAGCTACCCCAGGAAGAGCCCGCAGGCGTTCCAGGGTCAAGCGATGAAAGGTGTTAATCTTATCGAGATCACCATAGCCGGCCGTCGGAAGGACGACAGTTCCGGTGACCAGGCGTGAGGATTCCCAACCGCCGCGAGAATTACTTAGTTCATTGAAAGCGCGGACATAAAGCGCGGCGCCGGCAAGTAGCACCATCGCCAAGGCGAATTGACCAATGATGAGAGCGTGGCGGAAGCGCTGATGGCCGCGGCCGCCCGTCATGCCGCGCGCTCCGCTCTTGAGCGTGTCATTGACGTTTAGTCGCAAAGCGAAAAGGGCGGGCGCCAAACCAAACGCTACGGCGGTGATGGCGGAAGCTGCAAAGGCCCAGCCAAAGACGCGCCAGTCAAAGGCAAAGGTGAAACTTTCGCCGTTATCCGACAAGGTTCGCGACGAGATCCAGTCGGCGCCCCAGCGCGCGACCAGAACCGAGCAGACGCCGCCGGCAAGCGCTAGCAGCAACGATTCGTTAATCAACGGCCGCAGCAATTGGAAACGCGATGCGCCGAGAGCGCCGCGCACGGCGAATTCGCGGGCGCGTGCCATCGTCCGCGCGAGAAGAAGATTGGCGAGATTGGAGCAGGCGATAAGCAGGACGAAAGCTGATAGGCCTATCAACAACGCCAGAAGCGCAAGCGCATTCTTGGGAAACGCTGTTCCGTTAAGAGCTATCGGGCGCCAGACAGCGCCCGCGTTCACTTCGGGAAAATCCTTCGCCAGCCGCGCGCCGAAGTTAACGATGAACCCGGTTGCGTCTGCCTCCGATAACCCATCATGCCTGCGGCCGAGCAGACGAAGAAAAGTAGTCCGCCGATCCGAGGACTTTTGTTGGTCCAGCGCAAGAGGGCGGAAGAAATCGAACGCGCCCAGATGGCGCCATTCATTAAACCATCCGGGGAGAACGCCGACGACCTCGTGTGGTTGTCCGTCGATGCGGATCATGCGGCCTATGACGTCACGAGCCGAGCCGAAGCGTTGTTGCCAGCAACGTTGACTCAGGATGACCACATGGTCGTTTCCCGTCACGTCTTCTCGCGGAAGAAAATTGCGGCCGAGCTGCGGTTGCACGCCGAGCACCGACAGCAGGTTCGCGGTGATCCGCAGGGCGCGAACTACCTCCGCGGGCTGGCCAGGCTCGGACAGGCTCGTATCGCCAAGGGCATAAGCGCCGATATCGCCATAGGTCTGCATCTCGCGCCGAAGATCGAGATAGTCCGCCGCCGAGACGCGACCTTGTGGGTTTTGTGGAGTAACTCGATCCAGCCGCTGGAGTTGTTCGCTCTTCGGATAAGGCAGCGGCTTTAGGAGGACAGTATTGACGATGCTAAACATGGCAGTGTTAGCACCAATCCCGAGACCAAGGGTGACGATTGCGAGCAAGGTGAACCCGGGGCTGCGAAGCAGCGATCGAAAGGCGAAGCGGAGATTGGAGGACATATGCGACTTGTTACTTGACCGCGTGATAGTCACTATAAGTGGCTACCGTATGGGCCCCGCCTTCCTGGCCCATGCCTGAGCCGGTCATGTCGGCTGTGTTCTCGGCAAGAAGCGGTTTACCTTCAGGCCCCAACCGGTAGCGAGTCGTCGATTCGTAATGCTCCAGCTTCATGATGAGTTTAAGGCGCATGGGCCGGACCGTTAGATGGACTTGTTCGACAAACGGTGCGCCGTTGGTGTCGGTGACTGTTACATCCGCGCTCGTGTTCGATGACACGTCAGAGTCCATGACTATTGCCGTGTCTTTCGGAAGGGAATTGAAATGAAAAACTGTCCGGCCCCGAGAATCGGTCGACGCTGTTGAGGCAGTGCCGAAGTATTTGGCGAACCGGTAGTAACCGGGCACGCGCCGTTTTAGCGACTCCTTTTGGTAACGACTCAGCACCTCCGCCGATGGCGGAGCGCCATCGACCGAGACGAGCGTCCAGCGCGCCTCGCCGCTTTTCGTGGGATCGAACTTCTCGACGTTGACGTGGTGCTCGGTCTTGCCGTTGGAGGTTTGTTCGCTCTTGACGGTCCGAGTAAAAGCATAGTCGTCCGGGCCCATGCTTTGCGCTTGCGTCAGGATACGTTGCTTAAGTTCGTCAGGCTTGTTCTCGGCGATGGCGATCGACATGCACGCGAGACCCAGGAGAGCCATTCTCGCGGCGATAACGGCATGGTGGATTAGTTTCTTGTTCATACTATGCGGTAACGGCGGGTTGTTCTTTCCATCGCTGCACGTTGACTCCCTTGGCGAGGAACCATCCCGTGAGCGATCCTTCGCCGAGCAGGCCGCCGATCGCGACGAAAGGCAGCAGATACGTCTTGAACGGCAAGTCGAGAAAGCTGGCGAAGCTGTTTGTAAGGTAACAAATGCCGGCTATGAACAAGAGGATGCCAAGCCAATGCGGCAGAAACGTCGACCGGCGAATCAGGTAACCGATCGAGAGAACGTGGCATCCGAAGAAGACCATGCCGATATCGTTCACCTGCATGCTCAAGGTCAGAAAGGTCAAAGCCTGTGCCTGCAATTGTGCGCTCGTGAATCCGCTGAGAGATTGGTTACCTCCCAGGATGTCGAGAGGCGCGAGGAACAGCAGGCCGCCGGTCGGCGCCACCGTGCATCCGATCAGACTGACGAAGACTCCGAACAAGGCGACGCTCCGGCTCACCGGCTTAAGCAGAAGGTAAACGAACAAGGTAACAGCCAGGTAGCACACGGTCGCAATAAGGTTGGATACGAAGGCCAGCCGATAGAGTGAGACGTGAGCCATTACGTTGGCGGCGGTCGCGGCGGCGTCGCCGGCTACGAAGAGTCTGCCGCCGGCGATGAAGGCAAACATGCCTGTTATGATTGTCATCAGCCAAAAAAAGCCGGCCGCCCTGGCCTTGAAGAGAGGCGATCCTTCTGTTATCCCTGCTGTCATTACGCGCATTTGCTCTCCTTGGTTCGTCATTCGTGCTTCGTGATTCTCGTTAGATAGGTCCTCGATAGCGGCGGAGGCGCACGGCGGCAGCGATGAAGGCCACGGCGAGGAGTAGCCCAACCCACAGACCTGGCGTGCTCAAGAACCGGCCCGGTGTAAGTTGGGCCAGGGAGTCGATACAAAGCGTCTTCTGTCCGCGAAAATCGAAAGCTTCCGCGGCGAAGCTCATGAAGCGATTCTTCATGAAGTTAGCGAAATACTGAGTGCCGAATGTGATTTTCTCGAAGATGCCAAGCGCGAGAAACGGCAGGACCGCCCAGAGAAACGTCGCACGCCGCGCCCACCCTGAGACTAACAGGAGCCAGCCGTAGAAAGGAGCATCCCAGAGCGAAAGCGCGACCCAGCCATAGAGGAGCACCACCCAACTTCGAAAGAATGAAACATGGGCCAGGGTGGTCGCCGGACTCACGCCGTGCACGAGTAGAACCACGCTTGTTATCAACAGGATGATCAGTTGCACGCAAACCGTGATGGCGAAGGCAACCAGCGGTATAACCACCAACGGGATGGTCACCTTCGAAAGGACCGCAGTGAGGTCCGAAACCGGAAGCGATTTCCAGAAAAGGATACTGCGGTCGCGTCGCTCACCATGGAGCGCATCGAGACAATAGAACAACGCGACGATGAATGCCGTAAGCATCATCATCATCGCCGCGATGTCGTAGGGCATTTCAATGGCAATCCGCTGCTTCGCCGGGTCGTCGAGCAACAAGACGGCGCGCCGGCGATCCGCCAGACCAACGGTAGTGAACGCGAAGCCGATTATCTGGACGGCGGCGACGATGAGCGGCGCGATGTAGAGAGAGCGGTTCTCCCACAACTCCCGCCGAACCGACCAGTAATAAGGCCGCGTCGCAGTATTCATATTGCTTTCCCCTCCGACCGCTGACCTCCGACCTCCGGCCTCTGACTTCCGCCCATCACCGCGACGAACACATCCGCGATGCTCGGCCTGCGCACTTCGCCAAGCGTGATGAGGTCCTCGCGCCGGGCCTGATCGAAGAGCAGGATGCTCCGGCCGAACGCAGGGCGTTCGTGGATCGGCTTGAACGCGCGGGCGGCGGCGAGCTGCTCGGGGTTCACCATCACTTCCAGATAACGCGCATCGAATTCCTCCATGCTGCACTCGAGAACAATGCGGCCGCGGTCGATAAACATGAGGTCGGTCAGGACATCCTGGATCTCTTCCACCTGGTGGGTCGTGACCACGATGGTGCGGCTGCGATCGAAGTAATCATTCAGCAGCGTGTCGTAGAACTGCTTCCGGTACAGGATATCGAGTCCCAGCGTCGGCTCGTCCAGGACCAGCAGTTTCGCGTCGATCGCCATGACCAGAGCGAGATGCAACTGAGCTACCATGCCTTTCGACAATTGCCTCACCTTGCTCCCGCGCTTGATGGTGGTCCTTTCCAGAAAAGCTTCCGCTTTCGCGCGATCGAACCGCGGATGCACGCCGCCGACGTAATCGAGCAGCTGCGTAACCCGCACCCAGCGCGGGAGCACCGCGACGTCGGCAATGAAGGAGACATCGCGCATGAGTTCTTCGCGCGCCGTCCAGGGGTCGCGTCCGAGGACCTTCAATTCTCCATCGTAGGAAGTGAGTCCGAGAATCGCGTTGAGCGCTGTGGTCTTGCCCGCGCCGTTGGGACCGATCAGTCCGAGGATGCGCCCTTCTTCGACACGCAAGTCGACGCCATCCAGCGCGACGGTTGTGTTAAAGGCTTTGCGGAGGCCGCGTGCTTCTATGCAGGCCATGATGTTAGCTCTTCTCCTTTGCCTTCTTCGATGCCGTCGCCGCGCGGTGCGCCGCCGTATCGAGTTCTTTTTGGGTCAGGCCGAGCCGCTCGATCGTGGCGGCAATGCGCGGCCATTGTTCGTTCAGAAACTTCTCGCGTTCGCCTTGGAGCAGAAGCTTGCGCGCCCCGTCTTTCACAAACATGCCCAGGCCTCGCTTCGTCTCGACGAGTTGCTCGTCCACCAGTTCCTGGTAACCCTTCAGGACCGTGAGGGGATTGACCCGGAATTCGGTCGCAACATTGCGGACCGAGGGAAGCGGATCGCCTTCGTTGAGGAGGCCGTCGAGGATCATGTGAACGACGCGGTCGCGCAGTTGGCGGTAAATCGGCTTACCATCATGCCATTCACTTTCCATTCTGTGTTTGAGATCGACCATTGCTCCTCATGTAGTGATGTAGTGAACTACAACACCAGATCACAGGCAAGCTTTTTTTTTAAACTTTTTTTGGAGGCGCCCAAGCCGTCGCCTGACGAGGCGCAACCCCGGCTCCCCAAGCAGCAAGAGATGTGGGTTGGGCGGGACTCGAACCCGCAACCAACGCCTTAAAAGGGCGCTGCTCTACCATTGAGCTACCAACCCGGGTGGGAAGGAGGTTTTAATCCAGTTCGACGAATGCTGCAAGATGCAGCGCGCTCGCCAAGTTGCGTCGCGCGGGTGATTGGAGGACAACATCGGTGCCTTCCATGGACAATTATAGAACAGGGCGGCGCGATCAGCCGCGAGAGCGTCGCCAGCTGATCCAAGCCGCTGCTGCCACGGCGCCCACGAACGCAGCGCCCATGTCTTTTTGCGCGTCCCAGATGTCGCCTTGCGTTCCAAGGTAGGCAGCGCCGAGATCAGGCCGGACCATTTGCGCAACGACGGCTTCGACGATTTCAAAAAAGCTGCTGAGGGCGGCGAGCGCGGCTACGGCTAACCAGGTGGCCCAGCGTTTGTGGGCGCCGGCCGCATTGAGAAGCAAATCGCGCATTGGATAAAGCAGGAGCAGGCCGAAGCTGAAATGGATCAGGCGATCGTAGTGGTTTCGTTGCAAATGGAACCAGTGCTGAACCCAAAAACCGGCCGGGACTTTCGCGTAGGTGTAATGCGCGCCGACGGTGTGAAGAGCGAGAAAGATGAGAATGAGCGCATAGGACGCGTTCGAAAATTGAAAGCGTCGGAAGGTGGCGCCAAGGACAATGGCAGCGACAAACACCAGCAAATTTTCCAGAAGCCAATCGCCGCGGTCGACCGGATGGAACGCAAGCGCGATCCAAAAGATGACGTAACCGCCCAGCCCAATCAGCAAAGCTCGATTTGCGGTCCGGTGCGAATGTTTCATCGAGAAAATCGCTTCCGTTCCATCAACGCGACCATCGCCATCATCAGGAGCGCGCCGGTCAGCGCCGAGAGCATGTCGTGCTGCGCATCCCATTCGTCTCCCTGGCCGGCAAGCCATTTGACCCCTTGACCGGGCGCGACGATTTGGGCCGTGACGCTCTCGATAATTTCAAAAAAACCGCTCGCGGCGAGGATGATCGCAACTGCTATCCACGAGCTCCAGCCACGGCGAAGCCCGCTGAAACGCAGCAAGAGTTCTCTCAGGGGAAAGGCCAGAAGAAAGCCGAAAGCGCCATGCGCAAAACGGTCGTAATGATTGCGCGAGAGTTGGAAATAATTTTTCGCCCAGTTGCCGAGCGGCATGTGTTCGTAGGTGTAATGCGAACCGACGATGTGAAGAATGACGAACGCGGCAATGAAGCAATTGGATGTAGTGGAGAGTTTCAAACGTCCGCCGGCAAAGAAAAGAACAGCGGCGAAAATAACGAGCAGCAGATTTTCCAGGATCCACGCTTGTCGATCGAATGGACGGATCGCGGCCAATGCCCAAAAGACAAAGCAAATGCCGATCAGGGCAGGAGCAATGAAGTTTTCACTGCGCATAAGCTCTGCGGAAAGGTTTAGCGGCTGAGTCTTGCGCCATCTTTGGCGTTCACGATTCGATTTCAGTTGAAATCGTCGCTTCGCCGGCGGTCTGCGCCAAAGCTTGCTCCACCGCGCGCCAGGCCAGCATCGCGCATTTAACGCGCTGCGGAAATTTGCGCACGCCCTGGAGCAATTGAAGGTCGCCGAGACTTTTCGATTCGTCCGTGCTTTCGCCGGTCACGAGATTTTTGAATGTGCGCGCCATCTCCGCCGCTTCCTCCCGGCTTTTCCCTTTCAACTTCATCGTCATCATGGACGCCGACGCCTGGCTGATCGCGCAGCCCTGCCCGCTGAACTTTATCTCCTGCAATTTGCCGTCGGTCCCAAAGTGGACACCGAGATGAATCTCGTCGCCGCACGCCGGATTATCTCCGTGCACCAGCACGTCGGCGTTCTCGAGGACGCCGAAATTTCGCGGCCGCCTCGAATGATCGAGGATGACTTCCTGGTAAAGCTCTTCGAGGTCCATGCTCAGGCGAAGAAGCGCGCGGCATCGCGCAGGATATCGATCATCCGATCGATCTCTTCCGTCGTGTTGTAGAAATAGAAACTGGCCCGCGTCGTTCCGGGGAGGCCGAACCGGCGCATCAACGGCTGGTTGCAATGATGCCCGCCGCGCAACGCCAGTCCGCGGCGGTCGGCGAACGTCGTCAGGTCGTGCGGATGCGCCGCGTCCATCACGAAGCCCACGATCGCGCCCCGCTCGCCCGACGGGCCGAGCACTCGCATTCCCGGCAGTTCCGCGAATCGTTCCAGCGTATAACTGGTCAGCCGCGCGTCGTGCTCGAAGATCGCCGGCCGTCCGATCTGTTCGATGTAATCGATCGCCGCCGCCAGTCCGATCGCGCCGGCAATGTTCGGCGTCCCGGCTTCGAAACGATGCGGCGCTTTCTTGAACGCGCTTTTCTCCAGCGTCACGCTAACGATCATCTCGCCGCCGCCGTGCCAGGGCGGCATCGCGTTGAGAATTTCCGCGCGCCCATAGAGCGCGCCGCTCCCGGTGGGCCCACACATTTTGTGCCCGGAGAACGCGAGAAAATCGCAGCCGAATTCCTGGACATCGATCGGCAAATGTCCCGCGCCCTGGGCGGCGTCGACCAGCGTCACGGCGCCGACGCTTCTCGCCTTCCGGCAAAATTCAGCCACAGGATTAATCGTGCCTAACGAATTGGAAACATGGGTGAACGCGAACAGCTTTACCTCCGGCGTGAGGAGTTGGTCGAGCTGTTCGAGCACCAGCGTGCCATCATCGCCCACCGGCACGAAGCGAAGCTGCGCCCCGATTCGTTCCGCCAGGAGCTGCCACGGCACGAGGTTGCTGTGATGCTCCATCTCGGTCAGCAGGATCACATCGTCGGCGCGCAGAAATTTCCCGCCCCAGGCCTGCGCCACCAGGTTGATGCTCTCCGTCGTCCCGCGCGTGAACACGATTTCTTCCGCGCTCGCCGCCCCGATGTATTGGGCCACAGTCGCCCGCGCCCCTTCATACGCTTCTGTCGCGCGCGAGCTCAACTCGTGCAGGCCACGATGCACATTCGCATTGTCGTGCTCATAATAAGAGCGCAACGCCTCGAGCACGGCGCGCGGCTTCTGCGTCGTTGCCGCGTTATCGAAATAGATCAGCGGATGCCCATGGACCTGCTGGTCCAGCACCGGGAAATCCTCCCGGACCGCCGCCCAATCAACCGAACTCCCGCGAACCTGATGCACCACTCAATGTGCGGCAGGGTTTACGGGATGCCAGCTTGATTTGAATGAAGAACCATCGCGCAGATGGCCCCCGCTTCGCTGCACCGCGTGGTTAGGCGTCGTTTCGTTACGGCGGGGGAAGTTTGTCGATCTTCGGGCGCGTCAGCAAAACAATCGTCCAGATCAGGGCGACTGGACCGGCAAGAATGATCCCGAGGATCAGACCGCACGCGATACAGACGATAAAACCCACTAAACCCTCGGTATTACGACCTCTGCTGCGGCCGGCGAGGAGCGGGCCCAGACCACACAACGCCCCGATCAGCAGGGCGCCAACAAGCATTCCGATGAAACGTCCGTCCATAAAGTGTGATGCCTTTCTCTTATCGAATCAGAACAAGATCAGCTGCCGCTGGCGAGAACGAAATACTTGTTAGGCCGGCGTGGGGCCGACTTGGAACAAAGTCTTCACCGTCGGGTGCGACAGCACGAGCAAAGTGAAAACGCCGAGCGCGGTGCCGAACGGAAAGAAAGTGCACTGGACACACGCCAGCACGAAGACGAACCAGTAGCGTCTCCGCTGCGTGATGAATCTGCCGGCCAGGACGATGCAGACCGCCACGGATATGCCGACCAGGAAAAAGCCCCCGCCCATGCAGGTAAAAAGCCAGCCGACGAACGCCGGCGGCTGATCGCCTGGCCTGTTGCTCAAGGACTGGGGCGCGAAGATCATCGCCAAACCGAGCGCCACGTGAATCAGAGGAAAGCAGGCGAACAAACCGGTCAAGCCGCCGACCACATAATGGAAAATCGACAGCAGCCGAAGGTGCTGCTCGTCGTCCGTGGCTGATGGCATGGTGTTCACCGGCCTAACGAGAATAAAGTGAGCGACGGCCACCCGGACCGCGCCTAGCCGACAGTGAAAGCGTACGAATCACACGAAACGTGAACGCGCGGCGAGTGGTCATTCCCTCCACTGCCTGTTTAGACCCGTTACGCTGCAAGAGATATCGATCATTTAGAGGGTTTCTTTGGACGCTGGCATCGCGTGTAAGTCAGTTGCGCCAACGTTAATGTGTTTTCGCCAATATCGTTGATCGCGATGCCGAACTCTCGCGGCTTACCGGGGTCTTCGACGAGCAGTTCGTTCTTCTCCGCAATGTACCAGCGGCCAGTTCGAATGAGCGAAGCCTTATCTTGCTTGTATGAGACGATCCAATACGTGTGATCCGGCTCGAACGTCTCTATCCATCGATCGTCTGTCGATGACGGAGCCTGCCATGAGCCGACAAGCTTTTGCTCGTCAGGTAAGAGCGGCGAACGATGGGTTAGGTCTTTAAAATGAAGTTTCTCTGGCGGCGAGGTTTCGACGCGAGTGATATTCTTGATTGCACCTCCAAAAAGGCCCATATGCCCATGATCTTGAGCGTCAAAAATGCCTTCGATCAGAACGTAATGCCTGTTTAACTTTTTTCTGTCGCGCTCCATCGCCTCGGTCCGGTCCACCCAGACGCCATTCCTTACCAAACCCTGGACAAGGTCTTCGCGGTGCAAGTAAAGAGAGTCACCCTCGAACTCAAGGTTGAGAAATCCAAACACGCGAACAAACTTGCCATCGAACTTCTCGGGCGTAGCGATCAACTGCACCATGCTGACATCTTCGGCCATCTCGGCTGCTCGGCCTCCACGGGTAAAGGCCAGAAGAGTCGTCAATAACAATGCAGCGACAATCATGTAGCGGCCCATAGGTCTAGCGAGAATTAGACGTCATAATGACGTGAAAGAAGGCGTCATCCGGCCGCCTATTTCGGGCGCTCAAGGAGGAATGGGCCTGGGACAGCCGCATAAGTGGACGATACCAATCGTGGCCGCCGGCCTGCAAGGTGAAACGAACTGGTCAGAAAGAGCAGGCCTGGTTTTGCATCGGAAGTGTCTGCTATTTCGCGGGCCCGACTACCGGGAGCAGATCGCGCAGTGAATTGTTTGGGCGCGTGAGCTGGAAGATCGGCAAACCGGCCTCACTGGCGCCCTTCCAGTCCCGCTCGGTATCGTCGCCGACGTGCAAGGTCTCGTTGGGCCGGGTGCCGCTCAAGCGGAGAGCGCGGCGAAAAATTTCCGGGTCGGGTTTATCGGCGCCGAGCTCGCTGGAAAGGAAGATGTGCGAGAAAAATTTTGAGACGCCGAGATGCTCGAAGATCATCCGCAGGCGGCCGTCGAAATTTGAAATCACGGCAAGGTCGAATCGGCCATGTAGAGCGGTCAGGACTTCGCTCACTTCGGGATAGAGTTCCCACACGCCCGGTTCGGCGAAGTGGCTGTAGACGCCTTCGAAAAAGGCGTCGCGATCCAGCTCGTCGAGACCAGGCGATACCTGGTCGAGCACGCGATTCACCAGCTCGCGCCACCAATCTTTGTCGTCATCTTCGCGCGGGCCATCGATCGCGGGCCGGGCCGGCATTTGTTTCCAGGAACTCGCAAAGGCATGGTCGAGCGCGGAAGCATCGAGCCGCAACCCGATGCGTTCGCCGACATAGGCGTAATGGTGGCCGACACTTTGCGGCAGGTGGATCAGGGTCCCGGCGGCGTCGAAGAAGATGGCTTTATACACGCTTGGAATTGTCGCACCGGTCGCGCCCGTGCGCTTTTAGCTTTTCACGGCAAGCCGCCTCGTATTATCAAGCAGCGATGTTTGCCGGGTTCGAGCCATGAAAACGATCGACGAACTGTTCGCGGCGCCGGAATGGGACCAGACCCGTCGCGAAGAAATCGCCAACAGCATCAGCCACGGCCTGGGCCTGGCGGCGGCGCTCGTGGCCGCGCCATTCCTCTGCCTCGCGGCGGCGCGCCAGGGGAACGCCGCGTTCCTGATCGGCACGCTCATTTTCGTGGCGACGATGTGCCTCCTTTATCTTTGCTCGACGCTTTACCACGCCTGGCCGCAGACCCGGCTCAAGTGCGCGTTCCAAATTATTGATCACGTGGCGATCTTTCTCCTCATCGCGGGCACGTATTCGCCGTTCACGCTCGGGCCTCTCCGCGGTGCCCTGGGCTGGACAATGTTCGGGCTTATCTGGCTGCTCGCCATCGTCGGCGTGATCATGAAACTGCGGACTGGAATCCGCTGGAAAAAACTCTCCTTGTTTTTTTATCTCGGCATGAGCTGGCTCGTCCTATTCGCCGTCCGGCCGTTCGTGCAGGCGGTGCCGACCGACGCGGTGATCTGGCTCTTCGCCGGCGGCATTGCCTACACTTCGGGCCTGATTTTTTTCGGGAACAAACGCGTGCGCTACAGTCATTTCGTCTGGCACCTCTTTGTTCTCGCCGGCACGGCCTGCCATTTCTGTGCGATCCTTTCCTGCGTAGCGTGAAGTGCTGTAGCCGCGGTCCGGCAGCGGCCGGATCGCAGCGTCAGTTGAGCCTCGATGACACCCGTAGAACACAACGATCCGATCAACGCGAAGATCCTCGCCATCTCCGAGGACAAGATCGAGGGCTTCGTCCGCGA
>QHNH01000021.1 GCA_003218375.1 Verrucomicrobiota bacterium
GGAGAGCGGCATAGCTGTTAACCGAAGTGAAAAAGGTGGTGCTGCTCCCGAAATCACTAGTACCGGGCGTAGCGGTCACCATGATGTTGACGTTGATGGGGTCGTTGTATCTATCGGTGAACTGCTTTGCCGCATACGAGCAGGCCGCTTTCATGTTGGCGATGTCCGTCGCGGTCAAACCCGCCGCCATGAATTTGGCATCCGTGTCGAAGGTCAAGTTAATGGTCAAAGCAGAGGCTGTTCTGCCGGCGGCCACCACCAGGGCAAGGATGGCGAGGAGCGCCACTCGGACGCGCGCCGTATGCGCACGGAGTAGTCGGATTTCTTTCATGGTTTCTTAACGAGTCCTGATTCTGCGAGTGACGGTCGGTCTGGCCGCGGAAATGAATCTTATGTCCGTCCGGCCGGCCAGAGTTTCCAACTGCGCGAAGGGAACCCAGGCGCGGAAGGTCGTGGCCGTTCCCCATCCAATGACCAACTGCCCTCCAAGGCTTGCGATCTGATCGGACAATTCCCTGGAGATCGAGCCCTCAATCTCGACCAGCACGCGCCCACCAAATTTGTATACGTCCGGTTGCACCGTTGTCGGTTTGTCGAACGGAGGCTCTCCGCGACTTTGTTTCACGACCAGCACCAGATGGTTGTCGAGTTTGCTCAGGACAGACGCAGGCACTGATTTCGCATCGCCCGCGGTCAGCTGTGCTGTCGAGAGAGCGAACGCCGCGACCGCGGCAAGGAGAGCACGCACGAGGTATAAATCCGGAAATGTTTTGAAGCGCGGTTTCATAGTTCTCATCCTCATCTGCGCATCTCTAATGACGCCTTGTTGTGTTCTATCCGGAACGCGGAGATCACGCCAGCTTTTCTAGCTTTGAACCGAAGAAATTGGAGGGACGGACGCTGTCCGTCCCATTTTTCCATCCACAGAATAGTGGGACGGACGGCGCCCGTCCCTCCAACCGTCAGTTCAGCGCGTAAACTTCCACGACCGCGATCCCGGTCGAGCCGGCAAAGCCGCGAACGATGGCGGTGTAGCTCCCAACAGACAGCGTCCGCACAATAGCCGATTCCAATTCGTGGTTCGGCGGGATCCCGGTGTCGATGATCGCTTGCTTATTCGGGCTATCCACCCAGTTATCGTTCGCTTCCAGGAGCGCGCCATTACCATCGTGCAATTCCAGAGTGGGATCGGACATTCTTCCAGGGACGGGGACGGAGGGACCTAGCGCACGGATGATCACCTTTTGCGACGCCGCACCGGTTACGATGGTGCCCGCAAACAAAACGTTGTCTCCGGTCTGGACCAGACCCCGCGTGGAAATATTAGCCAGCTTCGAATCCACCGAGGTATCGAGATCATATACTTCTACTACTCCGATTCCCGTTCCACCATTCGCGCCCCGAACGATCGCGGTATATTGAGAGTTGTTCGCCGACAAGGTGGCGATGATGGCCGATTCCAGATTATTTGTAGGAGCTACGCCGCTATTGATGATGGCTTGCTTGTCGGCGCTATCGACCCAGTTGTCGTTCAAGGCGAGCAACGTGTTGCCTTGATAGAGCTCCAACGTTGGATTAGCCAGCTTGTCCGCCAAAGACAAGGACGGTCCGATGGCGCGCACGATGACCTTCTTGGGTTGGGTGCCTGTGACAATCAAGCCTCCGATCAGGACGTTATCGCCCGTCTCGACCCTTAGTCGGGTGGAGATGTTAGCCAGGTTATGCCCAAGACGATAGACGAAGGCTGCTCCGGCCCGAGCTGTGCCGACAGCTGTGGCGACGCGCGCGCCAATGATGGCAGTGTCGCCGCTGATCCCGACGCCGATCCCGAAATTGTCGCCGATGTTGTTATCGCCCACCACCGCCGCCCGCTCGGTCCAGAGCGTGCCAGCGCGAGTGAAGACATAAGCCTTGCCGTTGTCGTCGTTGATGTTGTTGGTTGGCTCCCAGCCATAGGCGCCTACGACAATTGTGTCGCCTTGGATCGCGATGTGTCCCGCGCCAAAGAAGTCGCCAGCGGTGAAGGCATCGCTGCCGACGAGCTTCTGCTGCTGACTGTAGGTTCCGTTGCTATTGCGCAAGAAAACATAGGCCGCGCCCGCATTGGCTCGGTTGTCGGGCGCGCCGACCACTACCGTGTTGCCACTGATGGCTACGCTTTGGCCGAATTGGTCGCCCGTTTGACCATCGCTGGGTTTTACCGTGTCGGATCCATGAACGGATCCCGCTAAATCTAGAACAATGATCTGGATTGCTCCCGCTCCGATGCCCGGCATGCCGACAATGAAAGAGGCCAAGTTAGGATCCGTCGCGTCCTTCTCAACGGCGACGCTAGTCCCAATCTGGGCATCCGCGATATCCATGCCGTGAAATCCCAAAAACACAACGCTACCATCGGCATTTATTTTGAACATAGTTGCCGCCCCGGCATTCTTCTCGGTCGCATAAGACGCTCCCGGCGAGCCGCCGATAATGAAGTTGCCGCTGATGGCGACACTGGCTCCGAATCGATCTCCTGGATCAACTCCGCCGATAATGCCGCTTGTGCCGATGTAATTACTTGGGCCGTTGCGCTGGTAGTAAGAGGCGCTACCCTTACCGCTATTATCACCCGGGCAGCCATACGCGATGCGGTTGCCGCTGATGGCGACGCTGTATCCGCATTGTTGCCCAACGCCGCCAATCGGGCCGAAGCGCTTCTCCAGACCCCACGACGAGTTCGGAAAGGTTCCCGTCCGAACAAAGACATACACCGCACCCACATCTGCATTAGCTCCCACATCTTCGCGCCATGCGCCGACTACCGCCAGGTTACCGTCAATGGCCACCGCGGTGCCGAAGCGAGCGTCCGCCTGGGGAGTGTCACTCCTGAGCTTCTGCTCGAGCGCCGCGATGAGAGGATCGATCACAATCGGATAACGCGCCCCCGCATCTTCCACGACCAGGGCGATCTCGCGTCCCTCCGCGCTTGCTTCCATTCGCGCCGCCAGCTTCTTCCCATCCGCATCCAGCGCGACCAGCTTGTTGTAGCTCAGGATGCCTCTTCCGTTATCGTCAGCAAGCTCAATCCGGTTTCCGTCATCTATTACCCGGGCCCGAAGGTCGCCCGAGACCGCCAGTGACACGCGCAACGACTCGTTAGGCCTGGCCACGCTCCTTCGCGTCGGACGCTCGTTTAGGGTAAATCCCTGCTCGATTCCTTCGGCCCGGTTCTCATACCACTCCGTCAATTGCGGATTTCGGATTTCCTCCTTCGCCGAGGCTACGGCGGACAGGTCGGATTGCGGATTGAAAGAAGCACGCCCATACTCGATCCGGTTTTCCTTTACCTTGCGCGAGATGATCGACGGGACGTCGGCCAGCTGTTTGCCATAGCCCCAGCGTTCTACATGCAATGCGCTTGTCCATCGCTGATCGCGTTTTTCTTCTGATAACGTCGGACGCACCGTCACGCCATCCTGGCCGAACCACACATTCAGGTTCTGCTCGTGACTCATGCCCAGGTATCCGCCGCCTGTCTTCTTGTCGCCCGGCGCCGATTCCTGCCACTCGAGACCAAACCGCGCCGCCGTGAGCGCCTGTGCCAACGATTTTCCGTCGCCGCCCTGTTCGAGATACACGCGCGCCCGTTCGCCGGAGAGCGGCACGGTCGCCGCTTGTGATTGGGGGCGCGTCGTCTTCATGGGGACTGGCGGCCGCGAAAGTAGAGCGGCGCCAAATAAACCCACAGCAGCGATGCTCAGGAGAACAACAACCAACCGCGGAAGCGTTTTCATAAGAGACCCGCTTGTCTAACACGTGCGGACCTTGCCGTCATTCTCAATCGACCGGCACGGGCATATTCGAAGCCATTCGACCGCGCCGGGACTGAAACGCCCCTACTTGAGATCGGTTGCGCTGACCGGGATGGTCGGCGTTTCGTCGAGATACTTCACGGTCACGGACTGGCCATTGCGCGAGATCACCGGCAGCTTCAATCCGCGCGGCAGCACCATCTCGCCGTAGGCGATCTTGATTTTTACCGGCTGGATGAGGGTCACGAATTGCGGGACCGCCGCCTTTTTCCCGTCCTCGTTCCCAGGTTGCACTTGGGAACGGTTTGGTACGGGCGTCGTTTGCACATAGCTGCCGCCTAACGAGAAGTCGCACGTGACCGGGTAATGGTCGGATGCCTTCGACGGAGTGATCAGCGGTTTTGCGGGAACGAGGTTCGAACCGAAAAGGTAATCGAAGGTCGCGTCGGGGTAGGGGCCGCTGCCGGGATGGGTGATGCGCTGGACAGGTGCCGCGCCTTCCATGGAATTGCGAAAGCCGGCGGCGGTCAGCTTGGTGAGAGTCGTTTCCTGCCCAAAATCGGGCTGGTCCACGTTCGTATTGAAATCGCCGCCGACCACGAAGCTCTTCACCATCGGCATCGCCGGCGCGATCACGTCGCGGATGTGATTGAGGAGCTGGTCGATCGCCACCTCGCGTTTCCGGATGTTCTTGTGCGCTTCGACGGTCTTGTCGCTTTTCATGATCAGGTTGCTCTTCAGGTGGAGCGAATAAATGCCCACATCGGTCCCGCCGATTTTGAACCAGGCAAAGGCGAACCCGCGCGGCGGATCGACCCCATCCATCGCCTTCCACGATTCCGACCACGCTGCCTGGGCCGGAAGTTTCGCGAGAATCGCGACCTGCTGTTTGCCAACACCTGGCGTGAACGGTTCCCGGAACGCGGAACAAATGGCGACCTGATAAGTGCGCGGCGCGATCGCGTTCGCCAGGCGCGCGCAGACGTCGTAGTCGCGCACTTCCTGTAACAGGATGATGTCCGGGTTCAACGGCCGCAGGACATTGGCGGCGGCAGCGATGCGTTTGTCCTGTTCACTCGCCGGCAATTCTTTCGGCGACCCGTTCGGGAACCATTCCAGGTTCCAAGTCGTGACGCGGACAGTCGCCGCGGGCAGCGTCGGTGCGACCGACGCCAGCAAAACGGCAACCAGACTGAAAATAGTTCGCTGAAATCTGCGCAAGGTATCCTCTCCGCCTGAAGGGGATCTGGAGAGGAGCTACCGCTCTGGAGGAGATGAGTATACCTGCACTTGACGTCTTAGCCACTACGAGATTGCCAGCTTGTAAATTAGCCGCAGTGCGACTGGGCGGCACCGAAACGTTACCTTGTTCGGAACAATCTATTGGAGGTTATATATCTCGATAAGCCCGACGCCGGTCGTGTTACCGACCCCGCGCGCCACCGCGGTGTAATTACCTGGTGTAGGGGTGGTAAAGATGGCGCTTTCGCGCGTGTCGCTTGGGGCGAGGCCATTGGCGACTACGAAGCTGGAGTTGGGATCAGTCGGCCAATCATCGTTCGTGTTGATCGTGGTGCCGCTGGCATCGTGTAACTCCAGGATAGGATTCTGCAGCGCATTAGGCACCCCGGAGCTGGTCAGGCTAGGTCCGAGCGCCCGCACCACTATCCGAGGATTGCTTCGATCCACCGGTCCGATGATGAAGCCACCGATCATCACGTTGTCATTAACATCGACAAATCCGCGCGAGCTTATATTGCCGAGCAGCGAAAGGCTTGCCTGGCTCAGATCGTAGACCTCCACCAACCCAATCCCCGTGCCACCGCCGACGCCGCGCACAACCGCCGTGTAATTGCCGGGGGCGAGCGTAGCCACGATGGCTGATTCCAAATCGTTTGTGGGAGCCACGCCGCTGGCGATGATCTCGGCCTGTTGCGTGCTCTTCCAGTTATCGTTCGTGGTCGTGGTATTACCGGCGTGCAATTCCAGGATGGGATCGGCCAAACGCCCGGCCACCGGAACGCCGTTGCTGGTGATCGACGGTCCGAGCGCGCGCACGATCACCTTTTTCGAAGCGGTGCCAGTGATAATAAATCCGCCGATGAGCACGTTGTCGCCGGTGAGGACGCGCGCGCGCGTGGAGATATTTTGTAACTGGGCAGGCGTCTTGGGCGGCGTTGGGGTGGGCGTGGGCGCTGTGCAGGCGGGGTTACCCACCACGCTATAGGTGGCTGGGGGATACGCGTTATCGGTCTGGGCCTTCACGAAGGTATGATCGATGAGCGCAGTCGAGCGTTCCAGAGTAACGGTTTGCGGTGTATCGCCGGTAAAGGTCCTGCCGTTAAACCCGCCGAGTAAGTCTCCGGGCTGGGGATTGCCCACCGAAGCCTTGGCAATAAAGATCGTGATCGTGCCATCGACGTTGAAGTTGCTGGTAGGCAGAGGCACACCCTTTTTCGTTTCTGTCGGCACGCCTACAACCAAGCCTACGACAGCGGTGGCTACTTCGCCGTACTCGAAGGTAACGTTGCTAGTCGAATCGCTGTTCATGCCGACATAGAATTGCTGCCCTGCCGAAGCGTAAGAGTCCCAAACCATGCGCCAGCGGCTATTAGGCGGAATCGTGCTGAGATTGGTCACCTTCATCGTGAAAATGAAATTGGCCGTGGACGGCGGCTCACCTATAGCGACATAATCGATAGCCAGCTGAGGATTCGAATTGGCCGTGTTGCTTTCCGGATGGGTCGGCAGGTTTTGATGAATGATTATGCCCGTGCAGGTATCGCCCAGATAAGGCGCGGAGATTTCATTGTTAGTGCACGAGCCTCCGACCACATTCACCGCCACGACCTTATAGTAATAGGTCTTGCTCGAGTCGCTTGCGGTCGCGTCGTCGTAGGTGGTCTGGTTGCCGGGAACGGTAGTGAGCAAGGTCTCAGCATTGCTAACCGTGCTTCTCAGAATTTGATAATTCATAATTCCAGAATTGCCGGTGTCGCCTTCGGACCAGGCAAGATGCACCACCGACCCGACGCGACGTTGGGTAATCGCCGGCGCACCCGGAGCTGATGTCGGGCTGGTCGGATCGAAAACGGCCAACATGCGACGACCGCTTGACTGGCGGGCGATCGTAGCCGTGGCGCCGTAGCCATTGCCTGTGGCGGTGGCTGCCGCCTGAGCGCAACTGCCGCCAGAACAGCCGTTAACGTATCCTACTTCGACACGCCCATGCTTGTCGATCGAGATATCGAAAAAGTCGAGCAGGTTGCGGCAGATGTTAGCGCCGCCGCCGGTCCAGATACAACCGCGCTGGATAGGCGCGCTCGGGGTGGCATCGGACACCGTCCAACTGGCGCCTCCGTCGAAGGTGTGCGCTACGTAAAGGTGCCAGACGCCGTTAAAAGTAGCGGCATTCGCGCTGCCGGCCGTAGTAGAGCCATAGAAAGCTACGGCGGCGCGGCCCGCGTCCCCCGCGACCGCGGCGGGATACCTGATGTTTTTCAAACCGAGCGCCGAACTGAGATCGACAATATTGTTCCAAGTGCTGCCGCGGTCATCGGAGGTAGCTACCACGAGCGCGCTATCGGCATTAGCGATCGCAAAATAAACGCGGCCGTTGCTATCGATGCCGGCCGCTGGGTCGCTGTTACCGGCCACCGTGTCCACTGAGTTATTGCGCACGTGGCGAATGTGCCAGGTCACTCCGTTGTCTTCCGACACAACTACGGCGCCATCGCCACCGCAGTTATTGTTAGGCAGATAGACGGTGCCATCCTTGGGTGAAACTTTAACATGGCCGTGGAGTCCGCCGCACTCGGTCGTATAAGTCGCGACAATAGGTCCAAAATGCGCGCCGCCGTCATCGCTGCGCAAACAGAAAGCAGAAACCAGATCCTGCGAACAATAATAGACCGCGTTTGGATAACCTGCGCCGGTGGAAAGCGGGGCGTGATAAGGACCGCCGCCGACCGTCTCGTGATCGATGCCCGACCCGAGCGGGCCGGAGCTGGGTATCCAGGTTTGCCCGTCATTGTCCGAAAACGAAATCTTGCACGTAGGTGATGTCGCCGTCAGCTCGGCGGCAAAGACGCGGCCGGTTTGCCGGTCGGTGAACCCGATCGGATCGGAATCGATCACCTGTGAAGTGGGCGCCGCGCGGTTGCTCCAGGTGGCGTTCACTCCGCCGGTCGGGCAAAGGCTGGCGAAGTTAATGAACAACGTTTCCAACTCCGATTGGAAGTTAGTCACCCCGCCGATAGCAGTGCTCGACGCGGAATTCCAATTTACCCCGATCGAAGGCTCGCCGGCGCCGCGCCCCATGAACTCAACCGTAGGACCAGTTGTAGTAGTAACAGGAGTAAGGATGCCGGGCGCTTCAAAATTCTCGTAGCCTGGCTTAGGACCATTATCGACTGTAGCCGGCGGCGGCTGCGGGGGCGTAAGTGAAACCGCGTTGGCAGTCCCAGCGTATTGGTCGCTAGGGACCGTTGCAAAGTAGATAACATGGACGGTGAACACGCCCACGCCATCCGCGGCAGGATTAATGTGAGCGACTTCCGTGATGCCGGCGCCGTTCCCGGATGAATCTATTATTTTGCCGCTGTTGGTATCTTTGTGGATAACCAGATCGTAATCGTCCTGTGATGCCGGCGGCGTGATCTTCACCTCGATGCGCCTGCCCGCCGCGGCCCAGTCCGCTATTGTCCCGGTAACGGTGAGCGTAAAGGTATCGCAGGACACGCCCTCCACGCAGGTGCTTTCACCATTAGCGGCGCCGGTTCCCGTCGCGGTGCCGGTCCACGCCAAAGCCGGGCCCCCCGTTCCGATATTACCCGAGGCGGGATTGGCCGAATGCAATCGATTACTAAAAGTCGCCAGAACAATCAGGGCGACAGCGCTGATCAAAAACAGAGTGCCGGCGGTGATGCGGGCGACGGGAGAGATCGCTTTTTTTTTCATAGGGACGCGAGGTGGATGTTGATGTTGGTCGCCGCAGCGTGGCGGACATCCAGGTCGCGGCGAAGGGAAGGGCTGAACGTGTGCTAATAAAGATTCGTCCCCCGTGGCGAAAACGGATGCCTCCGCCGGAGTCGCGAAGCAGCCAGCGCAGGTCGCGGCAAGCGGCCCTGCCCGAGTTGCTTACGAAAGGGTAACCGCTTTTCTTTTTTTTGACGCGGTTTCGTGGAAAGCCGGACGCTTCGGCGGCGCGCCCTCCTTCGCTGGAAAAATCCGAAAGCGAACTCCTCTTCTGGAGGTGGAGACTCTAAGCGCGATTACCTCATTTCGCCATCGCGAGGTCGCGCATCCAAACCACAACGATGTAGCGGCGGTCGCCGCGGCGACCGCAGAACGAATCGCGACTCGCCGTCGAACCGCGACCTGCTTTCAGATTGATCGCCCAAGCCATCGTGTGATACTGGATGAGTCAATGCTTTCTCCCCTTCCGATCTCCATCCATTTCCTCAATCCCGAGTTAGGCGAAACTTTTTCGTCTAATTCTCGTTAGGCCTAAAATAACGCGCTGACTGATTCGCCACTAAATGAGTCTGAAGACAGGTTTCTGCAGTCGATATGGTTTGCCCATTACGCTCACTTTCTGGGGGGTCGTTTGCCTCTATGCCAGTTGGCGCGCCGATTCCTCTGGCACCAAGATCATCTATTGGAACCGCGGCTCCCCGATCACATCGCAGCACCTGTATTTCGCGGCGGGTGGTCTTATAGTGGTCGGTCTGTTCTTACTTATCCGACGCCATGGACAGCGATAGGCCTAACCATGCGTATGCAGCGAACGGCTGCCCGCTGCGCGACCATATTCCCAATGATTCATACACTTCCACTTCGGTTGGCGCTCGCTCCCGGTAGCCGTGGCTGATTTTATTGATGAACTCACGCGACTCGTTCAACCTCCGGTCTTGAAGTCTATGCCACGGCTTGCCAGTCCGTTTCATTCTCGTTAGGCGACATGAACACCGTCCCTCGGCGACGCAGTCGGACAAGCGTGGCGGCGATGATCGTCGGCGGATTACTAGCGGTAGCACCTGTTTTCGGTCCGCTCGGGAAGACCTTGCATTATTTGGCCGACTTCATCGCGGAGCGGCCACAGTCCATGCGAGGGCCGGATACCTCGTTTTTTGTTGAGCTGCTGGCTCTGATCGTTTGTCCTGTCGGGCTGCTCCTGTTTGCCATAGGGTTGATTTTATTTATCCGAAATGGCAGGGGAACCGCGCCGCGCCCATGACGCCTAATATCGGTCCAAGCGCGGTCAAGGTTAGGAGCCTGGAAAACGATGAACAATGAAATTGCAGCGAAATCGCCACCTCGCCAGCGGTCGCTGATGCTCGAGCCTGTTTAGATGCTGCGCATTTTGATACTCATCACTCTCGTCACGGTTGGCGAATTAGCGGCGGAACAGATTCCGCTGTCCTCGGCGAAGAACTGGGAAGTTCGTGGCGCGGCCGGAAAGATCACGTGGGTCGAGCTTCATAATATTGATCCGTCCGATTCCGCCGTGATTCACGTCGAGGTACTCAGCCGTAAGAAGACTGACGATCCATCGGAGGTTAAGCATCTGCAGGCGCATGTTGCGATAACAGTTGAGGCTCTCCAGCGAAGCGTGGTTCGACCCCTTCGCGACAAACGGGGGGTCTATCCAGAATCATTCGACTATGGCTACAAACATTGGAAAGAAGAAGATGCCGCTGGGAAGCGCGTTGTCTGCACAACAAGAGAATGAGGGAGGAAGGATTAGAGATGAAAGGAAAGCGGAGATCGCTCGCACTGTTAAACCGATCGTGTTTTCGTTAGGCTATGACGCCGCTTGATCTTACCCATGGGCCTCCCCGATCTCCGAGAGAAGAGCTGTGCGAGGTGTGCATGTTGCCGCGGATGATCGACATCGCCCGCGCGAAACTTCCTGGAGGCGATGTGGGACAGTACCAGATCGGCCGGGGGATGAGCGGACTGGTTCTTAGCGCGTTCGGTTTGAGCGCGGAGCGCTTCGTCGAGATGGTGCGGGATGCTGGCACCGACGCGGACGTGGCGATGGCGCTAGGACGGAGAGTTGCGGTGGCGCGGAGAGCGGTCGGCGCGCGGTTGGGCCGTGTTACGGTGGCGGACGTGCCGGCGGATTTGAAGGAATCGTTTCAACAGTTCTATGGCGCCGACCTTCCTTCGGATCGACTTGTGTTTGATGTCCTGGAAGCCGACGATCGGAAGATGTTTCCCGACCACAAAGCCAAAGAGGCGAGTTAAGCCTGAACCATGAGCTTCATCCGCTATTTCATCTCCATCGTGGCCGGCGCGCTGGCGGCATCGGCTCTCGGCGGAGTCTTTGCCTGCGTGGTGGCGCTGATCTCGCCGGAATTTGTCAGCACATTGTTTGGCCATGGCACGCAAGGGTCGCTGGTTCGTTATGCGGCGGGGGTCGGGATGATTTGGGGATTGTTCCTCGGGACGGCGGCGATGGGGTTTTGTTTGTTGTTGGTGACGCTGGTCCAGGTCGCGCGCATCATCAGGAAGAAGAGCGACGCGCAAAATCCTTCCTGATCCCTTCGGTGTCGTTAGGCCGGCGGATGTGCTCAGCTCGATAATTCGGATTGGTGTTTGGCAGACAAAGCGGAAGAGGTAGAGGAAGACGTGATCTGAATCAATGCCAGCAATTGGGATAACGGGTGGGATTTCCACCGGGAAAACGAGCTTCATGGTCTGCTTGCGCCAACTGGTACAGGATGCGCGTTTTTTTGATGCGGACGTTACGGCCCGTGAGCTGGCGGACCGCGATCCGGAGGTGAGGGGACTTATCGAGAAGGAGTTCGGGCCGGAAGTTTATTCTGCGAGCGGGGACTTGAACCGGGAGGCAGTTCGCACCATAGTGTTCGCCGACGCGGAAAAGAAACGCGCGCTGGAGCAAATCCTGCATCCGCGCATCCGCCGTCAGTGGAGCCTCGAAGCCGAAAGCCATCGCAACTCCGCGGAACTTTTTTTTGCTGATATCCCACTTCTTTATGAAACCGGCGGTGAAACCCTGTGCGATCGGGTCGTGGTCGTGGCTTGTTCGCCCGGGCTGCAACTCGAGCGGCTCTTGGCGCGGACGGCGCTCGGAAAAGGGGAGGCGCAACAAATGATCGATGCCCAGATGCCGCTGACGCAGAAGATGAGCCGAGCCGACCACGTGGTTTGGAATAATGGCGGGCACGACGTGCTCAAGGAGCAGGCGCGGTTGCTGGTGGAATTTTGGAGGGATGGACGGCACGTCCCATGAATAGTGGGACGCCCAGCGGGCGTCCCTCCAATTTGAATTTCAATGAACGAAAGTGAATCAACGCCGGAAGCGGTGGAGCAAAATTCCGCGGCTGAGACAGCCGCCGCTATACCTGAGGCGACGACGGTCGTCGCCGAGAAGGGACCGTTGAATCTGCCGGCATCGCTCGACGTGAACGAGCTCCAGGCGCTGCCGCCGGAGAAAGTCGAGAAACTTTGCCGCGATTTTGAATTGCGCGTTTACCCGGGGCGCTCACGGCATCACCTGATTCTCGACCTGGTCCGCGCCGCGCTCGGCCGGAAAATTCCGGTCACGACGACCGGATTTTTCGATCCGGTAGCGGATAACTTCGGCGTGTTGCGCTGGCCGCGGCTGAATTTTCTTCCGGTGCCGGAAGACGTGGGCGTACCCCGGGCGTTCATCCAGCAATTCAATCTCCGGCCCGCGCAAAAACTTCGCGGGACCCTGCGGCTCCCGCGCGACCGCGAAAAGGTGATCATGCTCGACGAAGTGCTCGAGATCGAAGGCGTACCCGTCGCGGAATGGACGGCGCCGACGGAGTTCGACAACCTGACGCCGCTTTTCCCGCAGGGCCGGATCATGCTGGAAAATTCGAAGACCAATTCCATTAGCGCCCGCGCCGTCGATTTGCTGACGCCGCTCGGACGCGGGCAACGCGGCCTGATCGTGGCGGCGCCGCGGGTGGGCAAAACGATTTTGCTGAAGGAAATCGCGAAAGCGATCCGGGTGAACCATCCGGAAATCCTCCTCATCATCCTGCTGGTGGACGAGCGGCCGGAAGAAGTGACGGATCTGCAGCGCGAAGTCGATTGCGACGTTTACAATTCGACCTTCGACGAAAACTCGAAGCGCCACGTCGAAGTAGCGGAGCTGGTGCTCGAACGTGCGAAACGGCTGGTCGAACAAAACAAGGACGTCGTCGTGTTGCTCGACAGCATCACGCGGCTGGCGCGCGGTTACAATTCACTGCAGCCGGGCAAAGGCCGGACGATGTCGGGCGGCGTGGAGGCGAAGGCGCTCTTGAAGCCGAAGAAATTTTTCGGCGCGGCACGCAACTGCGAGGAAGGCGGCAGCCTCACAATCCTGGCGACGGCCCTGGTGGATACCGGCAGCAAGATGGACCAGGTGATTTTCGAGGAATTCAAGGGCACGGGGAACATGGAGCTGCATCTCGACCGCGCGCTGGTGGAGAAACGGCTTTATCCGGCGATCCATTGTTTGCAATCGGCCACGCGGCGAGAGGATTTGCTTTATCACCCCGAGGAATGGGAGCGAGTGCAGTTGTTGCGCAAAGCCATGGCCGCGCTGCCGCCGATCGAGGCGATGGAAAAGCTAATCGATAATTTGAACGCGACGAAGACGAACGCGGAGTTACTACTCAGCGGACTGAGATGAACGGAAAAGCTCCAAATCCCAAGCTCCAAGCACCAGAGAAGCTCCAAACATCAAGCTCCAATAATCGAACCGCGGCGATGGTTTGGTGTTTGGTGCTTGGAATTTCTCTGGAGCTTGGAGCTTGGTGCTTGGTGCTTAAGCAATGATTCAGACGGATTCACAACTCGCGGAACTGCTTCCGAAACTGGAGGCGGTGGATCGTGTCGCGGTCGACACGGAGGCGGACAGTCTGCATTGTTATTTCGAAAAGCTTTGCCTGATCCAGATCAGCGTGCCCGGCCACGATTACCTGGTCGATCCGCTGGCGAATGTTGACCTCGCCCCGCTCGCCGAGGGGCTGGCACGGAAGGAAATTGTGCTTCAAGGCGCGGACTTCGATTTGCGCCTGTTGCGCCGCAGCCTCGACTTCACGGCGACGCGGATTTTCGACACGGTGATCGCGGCACGGTTGTTGGGGATCCGATCGTTCAGCCTGGCGGCGCTGGTCGAGAAATTTTTCGGAGTCACGCTGGCGAAAGGATCGCAAAAGGCGAACTGGGCGCGGCGACCGTTGCCGCACCACATGGCGGAATACGCGATGAACGATACGCGTTACCTGCTGCCGCTGGCGGAGAAACTGGAGGCCGGTTTGCGCGAGCGAGGACGGCTCGAGTGGTTCCGGCAATCGTGTGAGCGGGCGCTGGAGCAGGCGGCCGTGCAGCGGACGCGCGACGACGAGGAAGCGTGGCGGATTTCCGGCGCCGGTAAACTCGGTGGACGCGCCTGCGCCGTCCTGCGCGAGCTGTGGCAGTGGCGGGACAAGGAAGCGCAAGCGTCGGACCGGCCGTCGTTCCATGTTTTGCAAAACCATCTGCTCATCCACGCCGCGGAACAATTCGCCGCCGGTGAGGCGCCCGACTATCGCCATTTTTCCGCGCGCCGGCGACAGGGTTTCCGCGAAGCCGCCGAACGCGGTCTCAATTTGCCGGAGGCCGAATGGCCGGTGCGCCCAAGACGGCGGGGAACGCGGCCGTCGCGGGAAATGGAACGCGCCGCGGAAGAATTGCGGCGGCGCCGCGATGCGGTGGCGGATGCGCACGGGCTGGAGCCGTCGTTGATTGCGCCGCGGGGAGCGATCGATGCCCTGGTGGCGGATGAGAGCCAGAGCGACGCGCTCCTGGTGCCGTGGCAGCGGAGGTTGTTGGAATTGTAGCGGAGCACAGGCGGGACGCCCCCGCCCCGGTTTCCTTGCTTGACGCGTGGAATCCTGAGCGTCACTACTAGACGCTTGCGATGCCCGGCGTTTCTCATCCCGTTGTCCTCCGTTTCCGCCTCGCGGCCAGGCTGCTGACGGCAGTGGCCGCGCTCGCGCCCTTCAGTGTCCTGAACGCTCAACAAGTTTCGGTCCAGGACCGGGCGCAATTGTTGCGCAGCTCGACCCCGCCTCCGAGCGATCCTTATTCTGAGGAAAATGGAGTGGATAACGGCCGGGCTGCGGAAAGCCCGAACGACGCCGATGTCGGCGAACAAGAAATCCTGAAACGGGTGGAGCGCTACGAACCGTTCACGGCGTCGGTCGCCATCCCGTTTTATTACACGTCGAACGTGGCCCTGGCCCGCAACGGCGAGCAATCCGATGTCCTGGTCGCGCCGACGGCGGGCGTGACTTATGCGCCGCGGTTTACCCGCACGCTCTACGGCTCGTTCACCGTGCAGCGACAGGAATTTTACTACGATAAATTCACCGCGCTCAATTTCGGCAGCTTCGATTTCCGGGCCGGGCTTTCTTACCTTCTGCCGAAAGCGCACAACCTCCTCCTGCGCGGCGAATACGATTACAATCGCCTGACGTTATCGAACAGCTTCAACGGCTTTTTCTCAAACCATTCGATTTTCCTCAGCGCCGAATTGCCGTTCCGGTTCGGGCGGGCGCAGCAGGTGTCGTTAGGCGCGGACACAAACGTGAGTCTGGGCGCGAACCCGTCCGCGCCGCAGCGCGACGAATTCGACTTCTACGTCGGTTACGCCGTCAGCCTCACCCGGTCGCTTTCGGTCGGCGCGGTGGGCCGGGTATTCGTGCGCGATTACCGGAGCATCAGCCGCACCGACGTGAGCGAAGTGTTCGCGCTCACGGCGAACTACCGGATCACGAAAAACTTTTCGGCGGGCGCGGCCACCACCCTCGCCTGGAGCAAGTCGAACAAGAGCGTCTTCGATTACGACGTGGCGAACATAGGAGGCGCTCTTTCCCTGAGTTTCAAATTCTAGCCTGATATGAAAAGACTTTTGCTATTCGCGGGCGGGGCACTGGGGTGCATGGCGCTGGATGTCGTTTCGGCCAGGGCGCAGGGCGGGACGGGTAACGTGCTGAAAGAAGCGCGCGTCACCCAGGTGGTGAAAGATGTAAAATTGCTTTCGGGTCAGGCCGAGCCGCGGCCGGCCACGCTGAGCGATACGGTGCGCGGCGACACCGCCGTCCGGACCGGGGCCGAGTCGCGCGCGGAATTGACCTTCGGCGATCTGACCATCGCGCGATTGGGCGCGAATACGATTTTCAGTTTCAACCAGGGCTCGCGGACGGTAGACCTGCGCGACGGCGCGATCCTGTTGCGTGTCCCGAAAGGTTCAGGCGGCGCGAAGATCAACACGGCCGCCGTCACGGCCGCGATCACGGGCACCACCGTCATCGCGGAATATCATCCGAAATCGTACGCCAAGTATCTCGTCCTGGAGGGGACCATGCGGATCTACCTCAAGGGCGTCCTGGGCGAATCGGTCCTGATGGGGCCGGGCCAGATGATGATCCTCAATCCGAATGCAACTCGCCTTTCCGAGCCCGTGGATTTCGATTTGGAACGGCTCTGGAAGACGTCGCTTTTCAATCTGGGTTTTGCCCGGCCACTCCAGAGCGAACCGTTATTGGCCGACGTCCAGCACGTGCAGCTGGAGAAAAAAACAGCGGGCGAACTAATCGACACCAACCTGGTGATCTTCGGGCGCGGCACCTTGGTCACGATGACCGACCCGCAATCGTCCGACGTGATCGATCGCAAAACCGCCGCGGTGACGTTGCCGACGCCCACCGCCACGCCTACGGCTACTCCAACGGCGACGCCCACCGCCACGCCAACCGCGACCCCCACCGCGACGCCGACGCCGAAACCCACGCCGAGTAAATTCGGCACGCCACCGCCAATCGTGACGTCGGTTCCGTATCCGATTGACAACGGCACCACGATCCAGACCGATCCCGCGATCACGCGCGGCGGCGTGACTGACTTCGGAAAAATCTATCGTGATGCGGCGCAGGACGGACCATTCTCGGCCTGGGCCTTCACCGCGACTTCACCGTTCGACAGCACAGCCGGTATCGACTCGCTTTATGGCGGAAACGTTCCTGTAGCAGCGTTCAAGTTCACGGCCCTCCAGCTTGTCGGCAATCCCACGATCTCCACGGCGAATGGTGGTGCGACTAATCTCGCGCTCATCTCAGTGGGCGCGATGACTTCAGCGCCGGCGGGGAACACGGTGTTCACTTTTGCCGGCATGCAAAGTGTGCTGCTCGCGACGCAAAATGGGACGATCAATTTGGGGGGGGGTTTTAGTTTTCGAGACATTCCGCTTCTCATCTTTTATGCACGCGGCGCCACCTCGAATCTCATTCTAGGGGCACCCATCGACGGTGTCTCATCGCTGCGGCTCATTTCGGAAACCGGCATGTTTCTTAACGCGGCGGAAACCGTATCGAATGGCTCCAACGGCGGCACAGTCCAAGGCATCGCCGGAGGGGAGCTCCATGTGAATGGTCCGATTGAAACGGTGACGCGCCTGGTGCCGGATTCGCCGCTAACTTTCTCTGGAGCGGGAGGCCTTGTTTCGCTTTCCGCTCGGGGCGGAACCCTCACGGTCAATTCGCGCATTCAGGTCTCGTTCAATGATCCCGCGGCGGGAGCGCCCGCCCTGGTTCGCCGGAGTGCGAGCGGCGGCGTGATTGGCCTCGACAGCGGCTTGACGACAGGCACCGGCCTCACGTTAATTTCGACCGCGAGCTTACTCTCGCTGTTGAATGACGGCGCCCCAGGCCCTGGCGGCAGCATTAGCTTGACGACTCCCGGAAGCGACATCGTCACCAACGGCGCGACCATTCAAGCGGACCGCGGCACGATCACCATCCAGCAAAGCGCAGCGCCGCCTTCTGGCACCGCGCAGATCACCCTGAACGGCGGCGCGATTAGCAGCGAGACGCTGTTTGTTTCCTCGCGAGGCGATCTCACGATCGGGACGACTTTGCCGGTGAACCTTTCCGCTGTTACGCTTTCCTTGCTCGCGACGAGAAACCTATCGTGGAGCGGTGGAACGCTGGTATCAACCGCGAGCGCGTCTTCCGGGAATGCGACCTTGCGGGCCGGAAATGATATTTCGATCACGGGTCGGGTCGATATTGAGCGCTCAAACGGCGGGATTACCGACGGCCTGAATCTGGTGGTCGATGCCGGTCGCAATCTCCAGGCTAACGGGGTCGGATTTTTCCTCATCACGAACGGCAGCGGCCTGACCAGCGGAGGAAACATCACTCTCGCATCGGGCGGGACGATGACTCTGGCTGGGAATGCCAGACTTTTTACCGGTGTTTTCTCGGCAAACCAAACCAATGGAAGCAACATCGCGATAAGTGCCGGCGGTCTGATCACGACCGAGAATTTGTGGGACCTGGTCCAGGTCTTCGGTCGGACCCTCGAGAATGGGGGGAATATCACCATGACGGGTAACGGGTCGTATTTGGCGACTTTCGATGGACTTCAGCTCGATGTCTTTACTTCGGATTTCGCTGATCCAGCCGGCGCCATCACCACCGGTGGAAACATCGCACTGACAATAAACGGAAGCCTCACTACCGCGTCGACGGGCACTTTTCAGCTGGCGGTACATAATTCAAACGGCGGCCGGATTCAAACTGGCGCAAATATCAACTCGACCATCGGCGGCAACGTGACCGCCAACGTGATCAATGTGCAGATCGATAACGCAGCCGGCGGCTTTATCGGCACCGGAGCGGGCGTGACCTTTACGGTTGCCGGTACGCTCACGACCAACAAAGACGTGGGCGATGCTAACTTTACGATTCTCAACAGCCGCTCCGGCACGTTCGGCGGCACGATCGGCTCGGATGCATTCATCAAGGTGACTTTGGCAGACACGAATATTGCACGCGATCTGAATGCTTTCATCGACAACGTCAACGGCACGATCGGCGGCAGCGGTGGAATGGTTACGCTTCAGATTAACGGCAAACTCGCGGTCACGAGGCGGGTTGATGTTTTCGGCACGCTTAACGTCACCGGCAGCATCACGGCCGGCACGCTTTCGGCGACGAATGTGACCGCGCCTGGCATCGCCGTTGGCGCCGGCGGCATCACGCGCTTCTCGTTCCCCAATGAGATCACAGTGAATCCACTGCATACGATCACGACAAACGCGCTCACTTCGACCGGCGGCATCAACTTCAACGGACCCGATGTCGATACGCAGCCGGGCTTTGGCCAGTTCAGCGGTGGTCAGCTCACGATCAACGTGCCGTCGCTGACCTTCGGGCTTTCGGCTGCCGACAACATCCAGGGCCCGGTGACATTTAACGGCGGCGCCACGCCGGATACCCGCGCGCCCGGAGACGGCGGAACATTCACGGTGAATGCGACCGGCGCGATCACTGTCAGCTCACCCATCTCGGCGACGACGGGCCTCCAGCCGTCTGCTTCGGAACCGAACGGCGCGGGCGGCACGGTGAACCTGAATTCAACCGGCGGCACGATCTCGGTAAACTCGCCGATTACGGTTTCCTCGAGCGAACCTGCCACCGGGGTACCGCGGCGGCACAGCCGATCGGGCGGCAACATCAATCTGCAAAGCAACTCGACCGGTGTCGCCATCAACATCAGCAACACCGCCCAGCTTCTCTCATTGCTCGAGCCGGCCGCGGCCGGGCCCGGCGGCAAGATCACAATCCTGGCGACCGCCACCGGCAGCCGCATTAACGTGACCGGCGATCCCGGCTCGGCGGGCACGCCAGGCATCGACACGATTCGGGCGGACAAGGGTTCGGTCGATATCCGGAACACCGGCGCCAACGGCGCGATCCTCCTCAACACGGCCCAAATCTCTGCGGATACCGTTAAGATCGGAGCACTCGGAGCCAACGGCACTCTTTCCATCGGCGGCGGGCGAATCAATGCGGATACGATTTTGAAACTCTACGCCGTCGGCTCCAACGGTTCGGTGACCTTTGTCAGTAACGTGCTCCTGAGTGGCAACAGCATGAAGATCATCGCGGGCAATTCGGTGACGGTTAACAACAACGTCGTGGTCAGCGTGGCCAAGCAACCGGCGGACGTGTACGTGCTCGACCCGACCAAGGCCAACTACTCCAACTTCAACGGCGGGAATAATTCAACTAACGGCCTGTTCATTATCGACGGCACGGCTGGCTCACCCGTCTCCGGAGCGAACACTCACCTCGGCGTTGCTCCGCCCGCCTTCGGACCGCCTGGCGGTCCGTAGTCTTCTGTAGCCGCCGCCCTGTGGGCGGCGTGAGGTGGAGCATTGTTCTCTCTCGCGCTTCGCACAGCGAAGCGACTACAGAAATCACTTTCGTCGTTGCTCGTCGAGATAACCGGCGCCGAGCGCGATCCCGGCCAGGATGAGCGCCGCGGCCGTCGCGAACGGAACCGGATCGAACGGCGCGGGCGGTAGCGAGATGATGCCGTGTTCGTCCGTGCGCGCCGAGCGGCGAACATAACGGCCGTGGCGCGGGGCGCGAAATTGCTCGGCGAAACGTTCCAGCCGCGCGGTCAACTCGGCGTCGCAGCGGGGAATCCCATGGCCGCACCCGACGACGTTCGGCCGCAAGTTCGCCAGTTCTTTTACCGAGAGGCGCGTCGCTTCCCAGTCGGTATTGAACGGCGCACCGGCGCGGGCCAGAGTTCGTCGTCCAGTCAGCAGGCCGCTCCACGAATCCATGTTCATCGTGGCGAAAGCATCGCCGGCCAGCAGCACCCGATCGGATGGGCGAAAAAGCGAGATGTGCCCGGGCGAATGACCCGGCGTGGCGAGCCATTCCCAACCCGGCGCTCCCGGCACTTCGCTCGGTTGCAGCTCGCGGATGCGCGCTGTGAGATTGCGCGCGCCGAAGGGCATGAAGCGGGAGAGAAATGCCATCGCGCCGCCCACGGTCGGATCGGGTGGGGGATAACCGGATCTGCCCGTGAGGTAAGGCATCTCGAGCCGGTGCGCGTAAACCGGCACATCCCAATATTCCGCCAGGGGCAACGCCGAGCCGGCGTGCTCGAAATGTCCGTGCGTTAGCACGATCGCTTCCGGCGGGACGCCGGCGCCGAAGCGCGCTTCCGCGGCTTCAATGATTTGGTTCGCCCGGCCAGGAAGCCCCGCATCGACCAGCACCCAGGCGCCACCCGAACGCCCGAGGAAATAGACGTTCACGAAACTGACGGGCAGCCAGCCGACTTCGGGCGCTATGCGAGTGATCGTGGTCATTGTGGGGACGTTAAAGCGTTGAAGCGTTACATCGTTAAATCGTAGAATCGTTACATCGAGGCCTTATCTGCGCGATACGATTCACGATTCTCAATTCACGAATCACGCTTCAAGGAATCGTCAGCGTCATCCCGGGTTTCAATTTCGCCGGATCGTCGATGACGCTCTTGTTTGCATCGCGAATTTTCTTCCAGCGGCCGGAGGACTTGTAGAATTTGCGGGAAATAGACGCCAGGGTGTCGCTTTCGCGAACGACGTAGGTGCGTGGCGTCGCTCCGGATTTCTTGTCGGTTGTTTTCGTCTCAGTAATGGCCTTGTCGCTCGACCGATGCGCGCGCAGATCCTCGAGTTCCTTGCGCAAAGCGAGGTTCTCGTTTTTCAAGCGCGCCGCCTCCGCCCGGCTCACGACCGAATCGCCGGAGAGCGTGGTGCCCAATTCCAGCTCGTCCTTCTTCATGAAGCTCTTCACTTCGTTCGCATGCGGACCCGAGGGCGCCAGGGTGAGGTAGCGCTTGAAATGATGCAATGCGTGGAGCGGATCGTGCATCTTGTCGTCGTAAAGCAGCGCCAGCCGGTAATGGACATCGGCCGTGCGGGGCGAATCGTCGAGCGCGCTCTCGTAAAGCGTGATCGCGCGCAGGTAATTACCGTCCGCCGTCTTGTTCTCGGCGTCCTTGATGATCTGGGCGCTGCGCGGAGTGATCATCCGGTCGCAACCGGCGCTCCCCAGGGCAAGGCCGAGGGCCAGGCCAGCCGCGAACTTCTTCCGAAAATATTTGGTGATCATCAACTTCTAACTATTCGCATGAACCGTCACGATTTCAGAACGCGCTGCCAATATCTTTTCCTCGCTCTGGCGTTGACCGCGATTTCGGCCGGCGCCGTCCAGCTGCGTGTCGGCAATAATTATCCGCTCACGTTTACGGATGTCGATCGCCACAATTTCTCGACGGCCGACGGCCACGTTACCATCATTTCGGTTGTGGCTCGCCGGGATGAGGCGAAAGCGCAAAGCGTGGGTGACCGGGTGTCGCAAATATCTTTCGGCGACCCGAAAATCCGGCTCATCACGCTGGTGAACTTCCAGCAAAACATCATCCTTCCTTTTCGCGGGATGGTTTCCGCCGTGATCCAGCACCGGCTCGATCTCGAAGCGAAGGAAGTGCAAAAATCGTACGCCGAGCGGCACATTAACCGCAACGCCAGGGACGATATTTTTGTCGTGGCCGATTTCGACGGCAAAGCGGTCTCTCAACTCGGAATCAATCCGACTTCGGCGGAGTTCGCCGTTTTCATTTTCGACGGCTACGGGCGTTTGGTCCGGCGCTGGAGCGACGTGCCAAGCCAGGAAGCGCTGGCGCAGGCAATCAAGGAAGCGCGGTGATCAACCTGGAGACTGCCTGCCCTCAGGCCGTTGAGGGAAAGCATGGCTTCATCCCTCCGGCACGAGGGCGTGCCGGCTCCATCTAATATCGCGGCACCGCCGGATCGACTTCCACAGACCACGCATCGATTCCGCCTTCGAGATTCATCGCATTTTCGAATCCAGCCTCCTGCAAGATCCGAACCGCGTGTTCGCTCCGCCCGCCGCTGTGACATTGCATAACGAGCGTCCCAGTTCGCGGCAGCTCGTTCACGTGGGTATCGAGTTCGCCGAGCGGAATCAGACGTGAGCCGTGGATGCGCGCGATCTCATATTCGTAGGGCTCGCGCACGTCGATGAGCGTAAGCGCTTCCTTGTTATCCATCTTCGTCTTCAGTTCTCGTACTGAAATCGTCGGGACGCCTTCCGGCGCGGCGAACCAATCGGCGGCCGGCGGCCCGGCGCAAAATTGTTCGTAATCGATCGGCTCGAAAATAGTCGGGGCATCGCCGCAGACGGGGCAGGTCGAATCGCGGCGGAGTTGGAACTCGCGGAATTTCATTTTCAGCGCGTCGAAGTGGAGAAGGCGGCCGGCCAGGGTTTCGCCCGCGCCGAGGATCAGTTTCAGCGCCTCGGTCGCCTGGATGAGTCCGATGATGCCGGGCAAAACGCCCAGGACGCCGGCTTCCGCGCAGCTCGGGGCCGCTCCCGGCGGTGGCGGTTCCGGGAAAAGGCAGCGGTAACAGGGCCCGCCCAGATGCGGCGCGAACACACTCGCCTGTCCTTCGAAGCGGAAAACGGAGCCGTAGATATTTGGCTTCCGCGCGAAAACACAAACGTCGTTCGAGAGATAACGGGTCGGAAAATTATCCGACCCGTCGATCACCAGGTCGTAGGGCGCGATGATCTCGGTCGCGTTGGCGCTCGTCAGGCGCGCGTCGTGCCGGACGATTTCCATATTCGGATTTATCTCGCGCAAACGCGATTGCGCCGTTTCCAGTTTCGGTTTTCCGATGTCGTCGGTCCCGTAAAGAATCTGTCGTTGCAGATTCGAGGCGTCGACTCGATCGGCATCGACGAGTCCGAGCGTGCCGATTCCCGCCGCCGCCAGATAGAGCGCGGCCGGCGATCCCAGCCCGCCCGCGCCGATGCATAACACTCGCGCTGCCTTGATCCGGCGCTGGCCGTCGGCGTTCACTTCCGGCAAGATCAGGTGACGCGAGTAGCGAGCCAGGTCTTCGCGGGTCAGCGCGATTTCCTTCAGCCGCTCGGGGTCGATGATGCTCACGCTCTAAGATTGCACGAGCGCCCAATCGATGCCCACGATTCGCTCGCCCTCGAAGCGTTTCAGAGATTTCGGAAACGCCAGGAACCGCGCGCCTTGTTTCTGGTGGAAGCCGACTTCGCCGAAATCCGTTCCGCTCTCCGTCGGCCGGACGGTCATGAGGCGATTATTTTTCAGGAGCGATTGGAAATGGCGGTCCGTTTTCGGTTTCTGCCACAAAGTGTAAACCTCGGGCTGGCCACATTTCTCCACGACGACCGCGAACCGCGCGGTCTTGACCTTGAGCAATTTCATTGAGTTGAGTGGTTGAGATGTTGAGGGGTTGAGAGGACGCGAGGCGGCGCTGCAAAATCCTCTCAACCACTCAACTCCTCAACCTCTCAACCAAAAAAAAGTCCGCCAGAGAACTACGGCAAGGAGGATCAGACTACCGTTGCTGCATTCCTGCTCTGGCGGGGTTCGTAAGTCCTCAGTCCATAGCCCCTGACGGAAAGAGACTGTTCGCGAAAGATCGCTCCTACGCAATCGGCTTCTTTTAAGGGTGGAGCGGATACCTATTGAATCGCGCCTTCAGCGCTGCGCGTCTTGATCCCGATCGTATCCTGGGGCATTGCCCCAGGCTCGAATTGAGTTGCGCCTTTGGCGCTACCGGAACAGAGGTTTCCGTTCAGCGCCAAAGGCCGCGGTTTCATTGTAGCCCAGGGCAGCGCCCTGGGATTCCTAGGTTTTGAGAAAAACCGCAGCGCTGAAGGCGCGATTCAATGGTTTCGCGGCAATCGCCTACGCGAACGGTAGGTTCGCCTTGATGCGGGCGGTGTCGGTCTTATGGACTTCGGCGGACTTCGCCATGTGGCGTTTGCGCTTGGCGCTTTTCGAGGAAAGCAGGTGACGCCGGGAGGCGTGTTGTCGCCTCACTTTTCCCGTCCCGGTGATTTTGAATCGCTTCGAAACGGACTTCCGGGTTTTGCTGCGCGCAATCGGCTTTGGCATAAGGCGCGGAAGATAGCGCAGTCAGCGCGCGTGACAACTCGTTTTGCTGGTCCTGTATCGCCGTCTCTTCTGTAGCCGCTTCGCTGTGCGAAGCGTGAGAGCGACCGAGATGCAGAGTCATCCTTCACGCCGCCCACAGGGCGGCGGCTACAGAAGAGCCGCTCCAGAAGAAGCCGCAAGAGAAAATATTCGCTTCCGATTCTCAACCGCGGAGATTTGCGCCGATGGAAAACAAGCCTGCGCGCAAACCGCACGTCGTGATCGTCGGCGCCGGCTTTGGCGGGTTGGAGGCGGCGAAGCTGCTCATTGACGAGCCCGTGCGGATGACGGTGATCGATCGCACGAATCATCATTTGTTTCAGCCGCTGCTTTATCAGATCGCTACGGCGGCACTTTCACCCGCGGACATCGCCGCGCCCATTCGCGGTATTCTCGGCCGGTGCAAAAATACGGAGGTGATCCTGGCCGAGGTGAAATCGGTCAACGTCGAGGCGCGCACCGTGAGCATCGGCGAGCGCGAGATTGCATACGACTACCTGATCCTGGCCACTGGCTCGCGCCACTCCTACTTCGGGCACGACGAATGGGAAAAACTGGCGCCGGGATTGAAGAGCCTGGAGGACGCCATCGAAATCCGGCGGCGCTTGCTGCTCGCTTTCGAGTACGCGGAAAAGATCACGGACGACGCGGCGAAAAAAGCGGCGATGACTTTCGTGATTATCGGCGGGGGGCCGACCGGGGTCGAAATGGCGGGAGCGATCGCCGAGATCGCGCGTTACACTTTGGACAAGGATTTCAAGCACATCGATCCCTCGAGCGCTCGCGTGGTTTTAGTCGAGGGCGATCAGCGCGTGCTCTCGGCGTTTCCCGAAGACCTTTCCCTCAAGGCGATGGAGCAGTTGAAAGAACTCGGCGTCGAAGTGCACACCGGCATTCATGCAAAAAACCTGACGGAAGAGGGACTCCAGGTCGGCGACGAGTTCATTCCGTGCCGCGTGAAAATCTGGGCGGCGGGGAACACGGCGTCGTTCGTCGGAAAAACAACAGGTGCTCCTGTCGACAAAGTCGGCCGCGTCCTGGTCAACGAAGACCTCACCATTCCCGGCCATCCCGAAGTGCAGGTGATCGGCGACCTGGCGAATTTCAGTTACCGGGATGGCAAGCCGCTGCCGGGGGTTTCGCCGGTGGCGATGCAACAGGGCCGGCACGCCGCGCGCAACATTTGCGCGATGATGGACGAGCGGAAGCCGCAGCGCTTTCGTTACTGGGACAAAGGCAGCATGGCCACGATCGGGCGGAACCGGGCCGTGGCCGATCTGCACATCGTCCACTTCAGTGGGCTGCTCGCCTGGATGGCGTGGCTTTTCGTTCACATCATTTTCCTGGTCGGCTTCCGCAGCCGCATTGCCGTCCTCATGCAATGGGCCTGGGCCTACTTCACGTTCAACAAAGGGGCACGGTTGATCACGCGGAATTTCCAGGCGGAATCGCGGCCGCTGACGTGACTGGAAAGCTAAAACCGCGCATCACCGTGTCCAATCGACAGCGGTTGCTTCGCGTCGACTTACCAGCGCTGGGTGAATTCGCGGAGCGCGCCTTGACGGATTGTTTGAGTCTGACGGCGGGAGAATCGAGTGTGCTCGCCAGGCTTTCGGAAGTGAACGTTGTGTTACTTTCAGACAGGCGGATGGCGGCGATCCATCGACGGTTTCTCAACGAAAGCGGTCCCACCGACGTCATCACGTTTCAGCACGGAGAAATATTCGTCAGCACCGAGACCGCGAAACGTCAGGCTCGCCGTTTCGGTACGTCTCTGGACCGGGAGCTGCGTCTCTACATCGCCCACGGTCTCCTTCACCTGCGTGGCTACGATGACAAGACGCCCGCCGGCGCCGCGGAAATGAAACGCGTCCAGGAAGCGCTCGTCGCGAAGGCGGAGCGCGCGATCCACCGTTGAACCGCACTTACTCTGTGATAGCCTTATTTTCATGAGTGGGCAGCCACGCGGGGGTTGGCGAGGGTGGCGCCAGACGTCTGACTGAAGCCGCAACCGATTCGCCCCGATGCAGAGTTCCTTCGGATCGTCCGTCGAAAATCCAGTCGTCGAGCAGGAAACTCGCGCCGCAGAAGAGCTCGATCTTCCCTGGCAGGTCATCGTTCATAACGATCCGGTCAACCTGATGAGCTACGTGACCATGGTCTTTCAAAAAGTCTTCGGCCTAACGAAAGAAAAAGCCGAGAAGCACATGCTCGAAGTTCACCAGCTCGGCCGTTCCATTCTCTGGAGCGGGATGCGAGAACGCGCCGAGCTCTATGTCCAGCAGCTTCACGGCTATTTGCTCCTCGCCACCCTGGAGCGAACCAACTGACTCCGATGGAATTTCGCCGCCAGAAAGATTGCCTTGAAATTTCCGAGCTCGATCCTTTTCTGGCGGAGCTGCTGCGGCAAATTCCTGAGAGTTGCAACGTCGAGGGCGTCGAAGGGGCCCAGGAACGGATCTTCAGTGCGCCCGCGGCCACTTCGGAGAGCGAGATCTGCGCCGAGTGGAAGGTTTATGTCGAACCGGAGTTGCGCCGGTTATTTCGCTCCGCCACGGAGACGGTCACCGCGGATTTGGCGCAGCTCAATGGCTGCACCAAGCCGTTTGCGAATTGCACCCTGCGCATCCCGGCGGAGAACGCCGAGGCGTGGCTCAATGCGCTGAACCAGGCCCGGCTCGCCATCGCCGCGAAGTACAATTTCACCGATGGCGAACTCTGCGACCATTACCGTTCGCCGATCGGCTCTCGGCGCGATCTCGGTTTGTTCCAAGTAAACTTCTACGGATTTCTCCAGGAGTTCATCCTGCAGGAGATGACCCTGTAGCCGCTTCGCTGCGGAGATAGGTTTCTAGCGCCAACGGCGCGACCTTCATTAGCAGCCTGGGGCAACGCCCCAGGAGTTCATGGAACGCCAAATAGCAAGCGCTGAAAGCGCGATTCATTTTGCCCAAATTTGTATTGGCCGTAGGAGGGCGAACCGATGCGTTGAATCGCGCTTTCAGCGCTTGTTTATCATACCTGTCGAGGTTCCCTGGGGCGACGCCCCAGGTTTTAATGAGTTCGCGCCTGTGGCGCTTAGGACCAGGGGGAAGAGGCTCAGGGAAGAGATCCCTACGTCTTCTGCCGGTTTCGAACCATCGACATCAGCCGGTCTTTGAGCGCGTCAGATGATTTGGCCGGGCGCAGGCTGAGGGCGAACGCCTCATGCATCGAGTAGCACTCGCCGATAAAATCTTCTGCTTTTTGCCCAAAATCTCTTCGGGCCTGCTCAAACGCTTCCAGTTCTTCCGGTTCCAACGCTCCGATCACGTAAAGCCGTGATTGGTTCTGGAATTCGTCAAAGCTCATCTCGTAGTTCCTTAAGGCCGTCATAAATTTTTTTCAGGCCTAGTTCGAGTCTGGTTTTCACCGTGCCCAAGGGTGTATTCGTTTTTGCCGCGATTTCGCGCTGACTCATTCCGCGAAAAAATGCAAAATTTATGGCCTCCTGCTGGGCGACCGGCAAAGTGTTGATCACCCGGCGCACGAGAACGCGCGTATCGCTGAAGCTGATCTCTTCTTCCGTCGCATTGTGGACCCAGGCATCGGGCTGCTGTTCGGTTTCGGTTTGCAGGCGCTCACCCGCGCGCGCATAAGCCTGCTTTTTGCGCAAGCCGTCGATCGCCCGCCGGCGCGCCAGCGTCACCATCCAACCGAGCGGCTTTCCCTTTTGGGCGGAGAAATTTTTCGCCTGGTTCCAGATCTCCATGAATATTTCCTGCAATAAGTCGTCGGCCTCGGCCTCGTTGTGGATGACGCGAAGAATCAGCGCCTTGATGATGCCATTGTAGCGATCGTAAAGGGCGGAGAGCGCTTCGGGATCTTCCGCCTGGACGCCATGCATCAACTCGAGATCGGTCGGCGCGCCCGGCTCGAGAACGGGCGCCGCGGCCGGCAGACGGACGTTGCGCGTCTCGCCCGCTTCGTCCGGCGCGCCCGTCGCCGCGGAAAAATCTATCGCCATGAAGAAAGGAGATTTAGCGGCAACTACCGGCGTCGTCCAACGCATTTGCTAACAAAGGAGCGGCGATTTCCAAATCGCCGTCGTCGGTCTCAGACCGCGTTCTTTCTGTTTGTGGACGTTTCCACAGCAAAAGGTATTGCTCTTGACCCCGCGGACGCGCGCACGCTAGCGTCGAGTGGAAGAAATTTTTCCAGGAGAATCCACCTACATGCGCTCATTTGTTCTCGCGATTATGCTGCTGGCCACTGCGGCGTTGGTTCGGGCGCAGGACGCTGCTTCGACCCCTTTCCAGGCCAGGACGCCAGCCGTTTCCGAAGAGACCCCGACGCCAACGACAAAATCGAAGCCCACGCCGACCGCGACCGCGAAACCTTCTCCAAGTGCAATAGTCAAACCGCTCGCCAGCGTCACGCCGGAGCCGGTCGCGACCGCAACGCCTTCAGCCGCGCCTACCGAAACCGAGACCCTGACCCTGGCCCCTTCGCCTCTTGAAGCGGTCACGCCGATGATCATTGCGTCGCCAATCCCAACGCCGCGGGTGGTCCCGACCGCGACCGCCACCGCGACCGCGAAACCGCCAATCACTTTTCCGACTGTTAAACCACTGGCTACTTCAACCGCGAAACCGATGGCCACCTCGACCGCCCGCCCGGGGGCGACCTTAACGCCGAGACCGATCCCAAGTCCGTCCGCGACCTTCACCCCGAAACCAACCGCGACTGCTACTGCAACGGCCAATCCTTCGCCGAGCCCGACGCCGAAACCCCGTCCAACTCCGTCGCCCAAGCCAACTCCGACGCCGAAACCGAGTCCAACTCCGTCGCCCAGACCAACTCCGACACCGACCCCTAAGCCAACCCCAACGCCGACTCCGAAGCCGTCACCAACCCCGAAGCCCACACCCACTCCCGCCCAATCCTCGGCCCCGGATGATTCAATGACGACGAATATCAAGGAGCTGGAATCCCGCTGGGAAGCTTCGCTCTTGAGTCACGATACTTCGGCGATCGAGAAAATCGTCGCCGAGGACTTCATTGGCACTTCCTCGAGCGGCAAGACCGGCGACAAAACGACGTTGCTGGCCGAAGCGAAACGGGACACCAACACCTACACGTCCGCCGTTTCGAGCGACATGACGGTGCGGATGTTCGGGCCGAGCGTCGCCGTCGTCACCGGTATCGCTAAGGAGACCGGGAAAACGAAAGCCGGCAAGACATTCACGCACAGCTATCGGTTCACCGACACCTGGGTGGAGCGGAACGGCGAATGGCAGTGCGTCGCCGCGCACGCCATGGCGTTGCCGAAGAAGTAGCGCTTCTTCTGTAGCCGTTCTTCTGTAGCCGCTTCGCTATGCGAAGCGTGAGCTGATGCGATGTCGAACGCCGAGCGGCCCACAGGGCCGCTGCTACAGAAGAAGCAATCGTCCGATTGCGCCGCCGTGATTGTTGCGCCAACTGTGTAGCCTCATGTCGAACGCGACGCAGGATCCGGCCGTGGACGCGCTTTGGTACAAAGACGCGGTCATCTACGAGCTGCATGTCAAAACGTTTCACGACAGCGACGGCGACGGCATCGGCGATTTCCGCGGCCTGATCGAGAAGCTCGATTACCTCCAGGAACTCGGCGTTACCGCTCTCTGGCTCCTGCCGTTTTATCCATCACCCATGCGCGATGACGGCTACGACATTGCCGATTATTACGACGTGAATCCGAACTTCGGGACGCTCGATGATTTCAGCGCCTTTCTCGCCGCCGCCCACGAGCGCGGGCTGCGCGTCATCACCGAGCTGGTGATTAATCACACGTCGGACCAAAACCCGTGGTTCCAGAAATCGCGCCGGGCCGCGCCCGGTTCGCGCGAGCGGGAGATGTATGTCTGGAGCGATACGCCGGAGAAATACAAGGACGCGCGCATCATCTTCAAAGACTTCGAGACTTCGAACTGGTCGTGGGACCCGGTCGCGAAAGCGTATTACTGGCACCGTTTTTATTCACACCAGCCCGACTTGAATTTCGATAACCCGGAGGTGCACGAAGCCGTCGAGAAAGTGCTCGATTTCTGGCTGAGCATGGGCGTCGACGGGCTCCGGCTCGACGCGGTCCCGTACTTATATGAGCGGGAAGGAACGAGCTCCGAAAATTTGCGCGAGACCCACGAATACCTGGTGAAGTTGCGCGCGCACGTGGACGACAAATTCAGCGGCCGCATGTTGCTCGCGGAAGCGAACCAATGGCCCGAGGACGCGGTCGCCTATTTCGGCAAGGGCGACGAGTCGCACATGAATTTCCATTTTCCGCTCATGCCGCGGATGTTCATGTCGCTCCAGATGGAGGACCGCTTCCCGATCATCGATATCCTGGAACAGACGCCGCCGATTCCCGAGACCTGCCAATGGGCGATGTTCCTGCGCAACCACGACGAGCTGACGCTCGAGATGGTGACCGATGAAGAGCGCGATTACATGTGGCGCGTTTACGCGAACGATCCCACCGCTCGCATCAACCTCGGCATTCGTCGCCGCCTCGCGCCGCTCCTCGCGAACAGCCGCCGCAAAATCGAGCTGCTCAACATCCTCCTCTTCTCCATGCCGGGCACGCCGGTCCTCTATTACGGCGACGAGATCGGGATGGGCGACAATTTCTATCTCGGCGATCGCAACGGCTGCCGAACCCCGATGCAATGGAGCCCCGACCGCAACGCGGGCTTCTCCAAGGCGAATCCGCAGCAGCTCTACCTGCCGATCACGATCGACCCCGAGTATCACTACGAAGCGATCAACGTCGAGAACCAGCAGAAGAACCTTTCGTCGTTGCTTTGGTGGACCCGCCGCGTCATCGCGATGCGGAAAAATTTCCGTGCCTTCTCCCGCGGCTCGCTCGAATTCCTTTTCCCGGAAAACAACAAGGTTCTCGCGTTTCTGCGCCAGCACGAGGACGAGACGATCCTCGTCGTTGTCAATCTGTCGCGGTTCTCCCAGGCGGCCGAGCTGGACCTGTCCCGCTTCGCCGGTTGCGCACTGATGGAGGTTTTCAGTCAGAATTATTTTCCGCCGATCAGGAAATCGTCGCCTTACGTCATCACGCTCGGTCCGCACTCCCATTACTGGTTTGTCCTCCGCTCGGAAACGGCCGCGTCGGTCGCGTCGAAGGAACGCAAGATCCCGATGTTGGGTTCCGCGCCGACCGTGGCCGCGCTGCTGGACAATGGCCAGCGGGGGCGGATCGAGCGCGAAGTATTGCCGCCGTACATTCGCAATTGCCGCTGGTTCGGCGCCAAGGCGCGAACGTTGCGCGAGATGCGGATCGCGGAGGAGATTCCGGTCTCGGAGAAGAAGGGCGCCGCCCAAATCTGGTTCGTAGAAATCAGTTACCTCGACGGACCCACGGAGACCTACGCGGTTCCGGTGCAGATCGCACGAGACGATGCCGCCCGCGCAATCGAACGCTCCGCGCCGCATGCCGTGATCGCTCGGCTGCATAGTGACGGCGATGCCATTTTGCATGACGCCGTCTACGACGAAGCATTTCGCAAGGAACTCTTCACCCTGATGACGGCCGGCCAGACCGCGCGCGGGCAGAAAGGTAATATCGTCGGCCTAACGAGCAGCGCTTTTAAGAAAACGCGAGGCCTGCCCGCTTCCCAGGTGCTCAGCGCCGAGCAAAGCAATTCGTCGATGCTCTTCAACAACAAATTTTTCCTGAAACTTTTTCGAAAACTCGAAGACGGCGTGAACCCGGATGTTGAAGTCACGCGTTTTTTGACCGAGCGCGCGCAGTTCCCGAACGTTCCCGCGTTTCTTGGCGCGATCGAATATCGCCGCACCAAGACCGAGCCCACGGTCGTCTGTCTGCTCCAGAGCGCTGTCGCCAATGAAGGCGACGCCTGGACGCTGACGCTCGACGCCGTCGGCCGGTATTACGAACGCGTCCTCACCCGCAAAGCCGATCTGCAAAACCAGACCACGCCGCCCGGCCCGCTCCTCGAAGAACTGATCGGTGGCGTTTATCGTGAGAAAGCGAAATTGCTCGGTCGCCGCACCGGCGAGTTGCATCGCGCTCTTGCTGTCAGTTCCGACGACCACGCTTTCGCGCCTGAGCAATTCAACGCCATGGCGCAACGCTCCGTTTACCAAAATATGCGCGCCTCCTTGCGGCGCGCGTTTGCCCTGCTCGAAAAGAAATTACCCGCGCTGCCGGACGCTTTTCGCGACGAGGCCGCGCAGGTCCTCGCCTCGGAAAAGAAAATTCTGGCGCAGGAACAGCGTATTCTCGATCGCCGGTCGAACGCGACCAAGATCCGGATTCACGGCGATTATCATCTCGGCCAGGTCCTCTATACCGGAAAAGATTTCGTCATCCTCGATTTCGAAGGCGAACCGGCCCGCGCCCTGGGTGAACGAAAGCTGAAGCGCTCCGCCTTACGCGACGTCGCCGGCATGATGCGCTCGTTCCAGTACGCTGCCTACAGCGCCCTCTGGCAACCCGCGATGCGCGCCGAAGATGTGCCCTTCCTCGAACGCTGGGCCGATCTCTGGTATCGCCACATGAGCAGCGTCTTCTTGCAAAGTTATCTCGAAGCCACCGACGGCGCGCCGTTCGTTCCCTCCGACGAAGGCGATTTCGAAATCCTCCTCGAAGCGTATCTCCTCGACAAAGCCGTCTACGAAGTCGGCTACGAACTGAACAATCGCCCGGATTGGGTCGTCATTCCCATCCGCGGCATCAAACACATTCTGGGCGCGATGTAATTACCACGCTCGGAACATAGGCCTCTGGCCTGTGCGCCCAGCGGACATGCTGTCCGCTGTTTATTTTTCAGCGGAGTGAAACTCCGCTGGGCGCACAGACTGAAAGTCTATGTTCCGGTCCGCTCAAAAAAAGTTCGCGCTTCCTCGCCGGCACCGTTAATACCAAATCATCCGGAGACCCAATCACATGAACCAACATCTCGACTCCATCGACCGCCAAATCGCCGCGAAGCATCTCCTCACTCATCCCTTCTATCTCGCCTGGACTCGCGGCGAATTGAGCAAGGCCGCGCTCGCCGATTACGCCCGGCAATATTACCACCACGTCGCTGCGTTCCCGACCTATCTCTCCGCCGTTCACGCCGGCTCCGATGATCAACCGACGCGCCGCCAACTTCTAGACAATCTCATCGACGAAGAAGCCGGCTGCCCGAACCATCCCGAACTCTGGCTCCAGTTCGCCGAAGCCCTCGGCGTTTCGAAAGAAGAGGTCGAATTCTCCGGGGAGTGGACCGAGACCTCGAATCTGATCGGCACTTTCCGCTCCGTCTGCTCCGAAGGCACCACGGCGGAAGGCCTCGCCGCCCTCTACGCTTACGAAAGCCAAATCCCCGCCGTCTGCGACTCGAAGATCAAAGGCTTGGTGGAGAACTACAACATGACCGAGCCGCGCGACTACGAGTATTTCACCGTCCACGTCGAAGCTGACCGCGAGCACGCTGCTGCTGAACGCGAGATGCTTTCTCGGCACGTCAACGACGACAACGCTTCGTCCGCTTCCACCGCCCTCAACCGCGTCCTCGACGCGTTGTGGGAAATGCTCTCCGGCGTCTGCCGTCGCCACGCCATCGCCTGCTGATCTTGTGCCGCTTTTCTGTAGCCGTCGCCCTGTGGGCGACGCGGGATTGTGCCGACGTCTGCTCTCACGCTTCGCATAGCGAAGCGGCTACAGAAGAGTCGTATCAAATAGGTCTCGACGCACCTCATCTCGATCGCTAATACTCGGCGACACCGATGAAGTTTCCCCTTGGTTCGCTTGTTGTCGCAGTCGTGCTTTGCGGTTGCGAGCATCTCAACCCGGTTTATCAAAACACCAGCGCGAACCCGAACAAGTCGGTGGTCGCGAAGACCGGATACGACCTGGCCTTCATTGAATTCGGCGAGCAGGGATCTTATCAGGATCCGACTCAGTTGCAGAATGCGCTCGACCTGATCAAGCGCACGCCGCGGCCGCTCGTCATCACCTACGTCCACGGCTGGCACCATGGCGCCGCCTCGAGGGATGTGGACAGTTTCTCCGGTTGGTTATCGGAGATCAGCAAGACACAACTCATTCGCGACAGCGGCCTGCATCCCATCGGCGTTTATCTTGGCTGGCGGGGCGAGAGCACCACGATTCCAGTCGTTAGGCAATTTACATTCTTCAGCCGGAAAGCCGCGGCGGAACGGCTCGCGAGTAATTTCGATTGCTATGACGCGATCGCGGCCGTTTCCCAGGCGGCGCGTGAATCGCACGGACCGGGCGGGCAATACACGGTTCTGATCGGCCATTCCTTCGGCGGCCTGGTGGTCGAGCGTTCCGTTGCTCACGCGATCAATGCCGAAATGCATGGACACGCCGCCGCTGACCGCAGCCTGCCCGCGGATCTGATCCTCATGGTGAATCCGGCCTCCGATTCCATCCTCACCCGGCAAATGATCGCCGCTCTCTCTTCACGGCACACCGAGAACTCGCGTCCGTTTCTCGTCTCGCTCACGTCCACCGCCGACGCGGCGACGGGGACCGCGTTTCCGATCAGCACCTCGCTCGCAGCCACGACGAAAGTTTTTAACGAGGTCCAGGTTCCGGGAATGGAACAGCGCGAAAGCGAACGCCGTTTCTATACCGCCACCCCCGGGCACAACGCGTTTCTGATCAACCATGAAACCGTAAAACTGGACAAGACCATCCAGGCGCCCGGTGGACTGAGCGCGCTCCAAACCAACCTTTCGCACAACCTGACCGGCGAAGTTTTTACCACCGACGGCGCGAATGGCACTTTGGATTTATGGCACATCAAGCAGACCGGAAACGTGGACGTTCCCTATTGGGATGTGAAAGTCGATCCGAGCATCATCAAGAATCACGGCGACATCTGGAATCCCAAGGCCCAGGCCATGATGGCCGCCGTTTTCCGAATGACCAACCCGCTCATCAATCGCGAACACAAAGTGAAGCCCCGCGCCAATCTCAATAAAGAGCCGACCCGCCCCGCGCTTGTCCCCGGCCCAGATCAATCCCACCCAAAACTGAAAAGCGAATCGGCCCTCAAGCCTTCGCCTTCGAAGCCCTCCCCGAAGCCGCGATCAGAGGTACCGCTCGAGAGAACGAGATAATCGAGCCAAGGTTGATTAGTTTTTTGCGGCGTCCAGGCCGCTGAAAAAAGCGGCGAAGACTTCGAGGCCGTCCCAGAGATTTTGGAGGCGGAGGTTTTCGTTGGCGGCGTGCTGGTTGTCGTCGTGGTTCGCGATGGGGAAGGCGATGACGGGAACGTTGTTGCCCTGCTGGAAAAGATCCATCGGGAGGCTGCCGCCGGCGGTGGGCAGAAGAACGGGTTCGTGACCGGTCGCGGTCATGATGCCGGCGAGTTCGCGCGAGAAGGGGAGATCGAGCGGAGTGCGCGATGCGGGATAGCCGGAGCCCCATTCGACTTTGATGATCTTTGCGGTCGCGAGGCGCGCGGCAGCGTCAGGGGTTTGGCGAACGATTGAGTATCCTCTCGCTACAATGTGCCGTTCCACCAGGGGCTTGATCGATTCCGGCGTTTCATTTGGGACGAGACGAAAATCGATCGAGGCGCGTGCTTCGGTCGGGATGGTGTTTGAAGCTTGCGCGCCGACGTGGCCCGACTCGATCCCGCGCAGATTGAGGCCGGGAAGCATTAGCAGTTGGTTGAGCGATTTTCCTTTTCCTTCGGTGGAACCGATCTGAAATTCGCGGAGCAGGTTTCCTTCAACGTTCGGGATTTTCGCCAGTGCTTCCTTTTCACCGGCAGTCGGTTCGCGGACATCTGCGTAAAAGTCTTTGATCAAAATTCGCCCGCTCTCATTCCGCATCGAATCGATGAGATGAGTGAGGCGAACGATGGGGTTCGGCACCCAGTTTCCGTACTGGCCGTCGTGCAAACCTTTGATCGGACCGTAAACGGTGAGGTCGAGACCGAGGGTGCCGCGGGCGCCGAAGACGAGTTCCATTCGCCGGCTTTGATGAACGGGGCCGTCGCAAAAGAGCCAGGCATCGGCGCGCAGGTCGTCACGAAATTTTTTCAGGTAATCGGCGAGATGCGGCGAGCCGGCTTCTTCTTCGCCCTCGAAAAAGAAACGAAGATTCACGGATGGCTTCACGCCGGCGTCACGCATGGCATCGAGCGCGGCGAGCATGGCGATGATCGGCGCCTTGTCGTCGCCGGAGGAACGGGCGAATAAGCGCCACTCGGGGTCGATTGCTTTTGCATTGCGCCAGTCGACGTCGTTCCCGGCCTGGTCGCGCATCACTGGCTTCCACGGCTCGCTTTTCCACTGCGAGACATCGACCGGTTGGCCATCGTAATGGGCGTAGAACGCGATCGTGCGTTTCGCATTCGGCGCGGCGAGTTCCGCGACGACAACTGGCGGCGCTCCTTCCAACGACAGGAGTTTCGCGGCGAGGCCGCGCTTCTCACACATCGCTCGGATCGCGTCGGCGTTGCGGTGAATGTTCGGCGTGTCGCTCGCGAGGTTGGGGATGGAAAGGAGGTCAGCGAATTCGGCCAGGATTTCGCGTTCGTGGTTCGCGCGCCAGGTTCGCGTTTGCTTGGCGATATCAGCGGGGCCGGCCCGCAGCACAGGATTAACCAGCAATAGAAACAGAAGGAGCGCGTATTTCATTCCTCGGAGGGACATGCTTCTGCATGTCCGACTTTTCAGACGCATAATGTCGAACGACCTCGACGGTTGAACAAGAAGTTTGGGACGTGCGGAAGCGCGTCCCTCCGAGATTTTGCGCGCGAGGAAAGGCTGGTATGGTGACGGCGTTATGGCGGAGCAGATTCTGGCGGGAAAAGTCGGCCTGGTTTTTGGGGTGGCGAACAAGCGGAGCATCGCGTGGGCGATCGCCAAAGCGTGGGCGGCGGCGGGCGCGAAGTTGATTTTCAATTACCAGGGCGAACGGCTGAAGGAGAACGTCGAGGAGCTGGTCGGCGAGTTCGGCGAAGGGACGCCGCTCTGGCCGTGCGATGTTTCGAACGACGCGGACATCACCGAGTTTTTCGGCAAGGTTCGCGGCGAAACGGACCGCGTCGACTTGATGCTGCACTCGGTGGCGTTCGCGCCCAAGGAAGCGCTCGAAGGCGATTTCGTCAGCACGACGCGGGAAGCATTTCGCACCGCGCACGATATCAGCGCCTATTCGCTGGTGGCGCTGGCGCGGGAAGCCGCGCCGATGATGACGAACGGCGGCAGCATCGTGGCGATGACCTATTACGGCGCGGAGAAAGTGGTGCCGCACTACAACGTGATGGGCGTGGCGAAGGCGAGCCTGGAAGCTTCGACGCGTTATCTCGCCTACGATCTTGGCGCGAAAAAGATCCGCGTGAATTGCATCTCGGCGGGACCGGTGAACACGCTCGCGGCGCGGGGCATCAGCGGATTCAGCGCGATGCTGAAGCATTATCAGGAACACGCGCCGTTAAAGCGCAGCTGCGAGCCGGCGGAGCTGGGCGCGATGGGAGTTTTCCTGGCGAGCGACGGCGCGGCGTCGATCACCGGGCAGGTGATCTACGTCGATGGCGGCTATCAGATCATGGGAATGTAGGCATTTTCGATTTTGGATTTTCGATTTTCGATTGGGTAGGCCGTGGACCTGAAACAAAAGCTCGTTGAGCTGCTGGGAGCTGACGCGGTGTCGAGCGAGCCCGCGGATTTAGAAATCCACGCCGGGGACAAATGGTTCGCGAGCAATCCACCGGAAGTTGTCGTCTTTGCGCAATCGACGGAACAGGTGAGTAAGCTGCTCAGGTTCGCGTCGGCAAGCAAGATCCCGGTGACGGCGCGCGGCGCGGGATTCGGCTACGTGGGTGGCTGCGTGCCGGTGCGCGGTGGGATCGCGCTGTCGCTGGCGCGGATGAATCGGATCAAGGAAATCAATTTCGCGGACGCGATCGCGATCGTGGAGCCGGGAGTAATCACGGCCGAACTCCAGGCGCGAGCGCGCGAGCAGAAACTTTTTTATCCGCCGGATCCGGCGAGCAAGAGGGATTGCAGCATCGGCGGAAACGTGGCGACGAATGCGGGCGGGCCGCGCTGTTTGAAGTACGGGGTGACGCGCAACTACGTAGCCGGGCTGGAGGTCGTTCTCGCGAGCGGCGAAGTGTTGCGCACCGGCGGACGGGTGCACAAGAACAAGACCGGCTTCGACTTGATCGGATTGTTCGTCGGCTCGGAGGGAATGCTGGGTGTCGTCACGGAGGTCACGCTGAAATTGCTCCCGATGCCGCCGGCGCGCGCGACGTTGTCGGCATCGTTTGCGAGCATGAGTGGAGCGGCCGCGACCGTGCAGAGAATTTTCGCGACCGGGTTTTTGCCGTCCTCGGTCGAGCTGGCAGATTCGTTTACCCTGGAAGCGGCGCGGCGCGATTCGGGCGCGGCGGATGTGCCGGATGGCAACGCGCATTTGCTCGTCGAGCTGGACGGACAGCCGGAGACCATCCAGGTAGAGATGGAAAAATTGCGGGCCCTGGTTGGCGGTTGCAGTCCGGTTACCCTGCAAGTGGCGACGACGGAGGCGGAATGCGAACGGTTCTGGGCACTCCGGCGCGCCTTCAGCAATTCGCTGCGCGCAACTGGCCTGACAAAACTGAACCAGGACATCGTGGTGCCGCGAAGCCGGCTCGTCGATCTGGTGGAATTTGCGGAAGCGCTCTCGAAACGCTCGGGATTTCCGATCGCCTGTTTCGGTCACGCCGGCGACGGCAACATGCACGTTAACATCATGGCCGACCGGTACAATCGCGAAGCCGCGGTGCGGGAGCAAGCAGAGCACGCCCTGGATGAGTTATTCGCGCAAGTGCTGGCGTTCGGCGGCGTGATCACGGGCGAACATGGGATCGGGCTGGCGAAGAAACGCTGGTGGCCGCAGGCGACGAGCGAGGTTTCGCGCGAGGTGCATCGCGCGATCAAGGACGCGCTCGATCCCGGGGGGATTTTGAATCCCGGAAAGTTTTTGTAGGTAGGGACGCGTTTCCGACGCGTCCGACTATTCTTTCGTTGACGCGATTGTTTTTAAAGTCGGACGTTTCGGAAAAACTTCCCTACCTGAGAGAGAAGATCGTATTCACAGCGCGATGATCGCTGGACTGCGGCGATGTGTTCGCGACCCACGCTTTCACCAGCGTCGCGCCGCGAAAAAAGATGTGGTCAAAGCAAGCGGCGGGATAACGCAAGTCGGCGGGAACGGTGATGCGCGAGGTGAACGGAATTCCTTCCCAGCCCCAGCGGAAACCGGCGGCGCGCAGGCTCGGCACAGTCTTCTCGCCGGCGAAACGCGGCTCGTCGGGCGCGGTGTTGAAATCGCCGCCCACGATCCAGCTCAGCGCACCGAGTTTGCCGTAGGCGTTTCCCATCGCCTTCATGTGGGCGACGAGTTGTTGCATCGATTCTTCGCGGATGCGGATGTCTTCGCGGATTTCGCCGCGATTGCTTTTGAGATGCAACGCGTAAACGAGGAGGAGCTGGCGCGGCGCGAGTTGATAAGCCGCGAAGGAGAAACCGCGCGGCGGCACGATGGCGCCGGACGGTTTCCACAATTCCGACCAGGCGCTGAGCGGCTGGAGCCGGCTGGTGATGGCGACCTGCTGCGCTTCGTTCTGTCCTTCGCGGGGAGGGAAGTTCGAGCAGACGTCGACTTTGAAACCGGCGAGCGGTTGCACCGCGAGCGCGGCATGCGCGTAATCGCGGACTTCTTCGAGTGCGACGATGTCGGAATTGAGTTGGGCGAGATCAGTGTGGACGGCGCGGATCTGACGGTTCTCTTCGCCGCGCGACGCATTCGGGCGGCGGCCCGGGAACCATTGCACGTTCCAGAAGGTGGCGGTGATGGTGACCGGCGAAGGCGCAGTAGAGGAATTTTGCGCGGCGAGCGTCGTGGCGAAGAAGATCGCGGCGAAAAAGGCGGTGATAATTCTGGGAGACATGCGCTAGGACTGTAGCCGCCGCCCTGCGGGCGGCGCGAGTGCGAATTTCGACGCGAAGGCAACTCTCGCGCTTCGCATAGCGAAGCGGCTACAGAAGAAGCGCTATAGCGCCGACTATCCAGGCCGGATGATCTGGCGCAGTTGCTCGAGTGCGGCTTGCTCGGCTTTCGCGGCATCGTCGTAACCCCAGGCGACGATCTCCAACATCTGCGTGCCGACATCGCGCTTGCCGCGTTTGACGGCATCGAGGCGGCCGGACGCCGTCCAGTTTTCCTGGTCGAGCATCCCGGCTTCGGGTGGCGTGCCATCCCAATAGCAATAAAAGACGCGCAGCATTCGCCCGGCATTTTCGAAAACGTAGGAGCGCATCGGAAGCGGCACGCCGTTCACGGTCAGCAATTTATTTTGGACGCCGCCGCGCTGGGTCATGCCGCTCGCGGGAAGGCAAATGTCGGGCCGATGATTCTTAATGAAGAGCCCGGCGGTGCGGCCCGGGAGCCATTTGAAAAAATACATGCTCCAATTATGACCGTCGGCGACCCAATCGCCGCCGCCGCCTTCGTTGTAACGGAGAAGTCCCTGGGAAGCTTCGTCCACCGGCACTTCTTTCCAGTTCGTGGCCTGCGTTGGCCAGGCAATCGTCCATGGCGACAATTGCGCTGTGCGCAATTCGTGGACGCCATACCAAATCTGGGTGCCGGCTTCCGCGGCGAGCGTCACGACGAGCAGGATCGCGAGAACCAGACGCGGAATGCGGTAAGGAGCGGAAAGCTTTCTTGGTTCGAGCGCCGCCTTATCTTTTCGCGAAAGCAGCATGCTCAAGCCCCACAGGCCTAACAAACAGGTGGTCAGGATCGTGTAGCCCGCCGGGTCGTGCCAGTTCTTGATCGATTGGAAGCCGTGCTCCGCGCCGAGATAAACGAGGAGGAAGGTGCGGATGAGATTACAGAAAAACGCGAGGAACGCGCCGGCCGCCACGAGGATCACGCGCCGCCCAAGCGCGAACCCGTAGAACTCGCCCAGGAAAAGTGAGACCATGAACGTGGCCTGCAACGAGCGAATCCCGGTGCACGCTTCGTCGATGCCGACATAGCCGGAACCGACTTCGATGACGTTGCCCATCTGCACGGCCGGAATCCCGATCGCGGTCAGGAACTCGACGTTGATGAGCGCGTCGATCCGCATCAATCCCTGGATCACGATTTGCTCGAGGCTCGTCGGCCACGGCACCGCGACGAGAAAGAAAAGAATCGGGAACGCAAAGTGACGCAGCCAGCGGGCGCCGCCCGCGAGATAAATTCCGCCGGCTGAAATGGCCACCGCGCAAAGCGCCATCGCCCAGCTCAACAACCGCCAATCCGGATTCGCTTCCTGAATCAGCCGGACGGGAACAAGCACCAACGCGCCGATAACAATCAGCGCCGCCCAAAAAACATTCGCTCGCGGCGCGGCCGGCGCCGGCGCGTTTTGCCAGCGTCGCCAGAAAATGTAGGCGGCCAGGACCGGGACCGCCCAGCCGTAACCGTACTGCGGATTGATTGACCACTCGAACCGGAGCCGCGAAATCACTTCGAGCCAGACCAGCGCGAAAACGGTCACGGGAAACCACGCGATCGCGGGCGCTTGGTTCTCGATTTTCGGCGGAGGTGCCGTGGCGACAGCATTCATGCGTGGGTTCGGCGGGAATTGAGCAGGATACGAGCCGGAAGGGAAGCGGCGCCGGCGCTGGCTCGCGGGCTGCTCCCTGCCGAATGGTTCGTTCGCTTCATGGGCGCGGCGGTAGATTGACTTTGAAGCGGGACATAGAAGCTTCATCCCAACTTGGAACATCCTCACAATAAAATCGAGCGCTCGATCCTGAAGGTCATCATGTGGACCATCGGGTTGATCCTGCTGTTCTCGATCGGCGGGGTGGTTGGTTACAAACAATTTCGCGCCTGGCAGCAGCGCCGTCTCATCGCGGAAGCCAACGCGCTCGTCACCCAGGGCGATTACCGCCGCGCCAGCCTCGATGCCCGACGCCTGTTGCAGATCAACCCGGAAAGCGCCGAGGCCTGCCGGATCATGGCGCGACTTTCCGAAAAAGCGGGATCGCGCGGTGCGCTCGATTGGCGCCGGCGAGTGATGGAGCTGGGTGTGGCCACGCCTAACGACTTGATTCTGCTGGCGCGCGCGGCGGTCCGTTTCGACGATCGCGCGACCGCGGATGTCGCCATGAGCAAATTGCCGGAGAGCGCGAAGACCTCGGCGGAATATCACGCCCTCCTGGCGGACATCGCCTTCGTGCAACACAACGGCGTCGAGATGGAGCGCCAGTTGAGCGAAGCCGCGCGCCTGGAGCCGGCGAACAAGGATTACACCATGCGGCTGGCGGCGTTGCGCCTCGGCGCGAACGACCCCGACATCCGCGCCAAAGGAAAACAAACGCTGTTGGAAATGCAGAATGATCCGGTCCTGCGCCGCGACGCCACGCGTTACCTGGCCGAGGATGCGCTGCGCCAGAAAACCACTTTGGCCGCGCTCGAACTGGCCCGGCAGCTGGATAGTTTTCCGAACAAGACCTTTAGCGATCGCATCCTTCTCCTCTCCGCGCTCGACGCCGCCATCGACAAAGGCTTCGCCGCTTTCCTCGAGGAAATGAAAACAGATTCCGCCGACGACCCGGAAAAGGCGGCCGCGCTCTTGACGTGGCTCAACATGCACAAACGAGCGACGGACGCGATCGCCTGGAGCGCGAAATTGCAGCCGGGCGTCATAGGCCAGAAGCTCGTCCAGATCGCGCTCTCCGATGCGTTCGTCGGCGCGAAGGACTGGACGGGGTTGCAGCGCCTCGTGAACTCCGGGAACTGGGGCACCGTCGATTTCCTCCGCAACGCGCTCCACGCCCGCGCCCTGCGCGAATTGGGGAATGAAGCCGATTTCGCCGCCCAGTGGAACGAAGCCCTGAAAAAAGTCGCGGCCGATCCGCGCCAGGTCCTGACCCTTGCCGAGACGGTGGAGAAATGGGGCTGGCGCGCGGAAGCTATCGAGCTGCTCTGGGTTGCGGCGAAAGATCCGGTGAAGGGCGAGGACGCCTTGCGCGCGCTCTATGGCTACTTCGCGAAGAACGGTGACACCCAGAATCTTTATCGCGTTCTGCTCCATCAGCTCGAGTTGCACCCCGACGACCGCAACGTGCAGAATAATTTCGCGCAGCTCTCCTTGCTCGTGAATTTGAATGCCGACCGCGGCCAGAAACTCGCGCGCGAAGTTTACGAAAAGGAGCCGAAGAATCCCGCGTATGCTTCCACATACGCGTTTGCGTTGCATGTCCAGGGCGACACGAAAAAAGCGCTGAAAGTTTTGGAGACGCTTACTCCCGGGGAGCTGCACAAGCCGGAGGTCGCGGCCTACTACGGCATCATGCTCGCGGCGGCCGGCGATCAAACCCGGGCCGGTGAGTATCTCGATCTCGGCGAGAAAGCCACCCTGTTGCCCGAAGAAAAAGCGCTCATCGAAAAAGCGCGTCGCTCTCTGGCGCAACGCTGATTCCTGGGCGAGATTACCGCCGGATTGGTCTCACAGGCCGATTCTTTATTAGACCGTTTCATCCCGGCTGCTGCCGGGTTCGTTTATGAAACCAGGATTTTTCACTCACACCATCGCGGTCCTCGTTTCGTCCGTCACGGCGTTCTTCACCCACGCCGCGCCCGGCGCCGTGCCGCCTTCGAAAATCAAGCTGAGCAAGAAATCGAATGCGCCCAAGGACGACAGCTTGTTGAAGCTCGATCCGATCTCTTACTCGCCCGCACCGAACAGCGCTCCGCCGTTCAACCAGGTGGCCGAGCGTTACCCGTGGAAAAAAGAAATCGTCACCACGGTTTTCTGGATTGGCGAGAAACCGAGCGCGAACAATCCCGTGCCGAACCGCTCCAGCTCCTGGGACGCAAACTGGACCAGGAACTACGGCGGCTTCGACGATCCCGCGAAATCGCACCGGCACGATTTCATCCCGGCCAAGTTCACGCCGAAGCAGAACCCGTTTTATTGTGCGCTGCCTTATAACGACAAGTCGGCGAACGGCCACCGGCCCGAAGCGCCGCGGGTGGTGCCTTGGTTCAAGGAAGCGTATCAAGGCCCCGGCGTCTCCACTTGCAAAGGACGCTGGATCGCGATCCGGAAAGGGAACAAGGTCGCCTACGCCCAATGGGAAGACGCCGGCCCCTTCCGGACCGATCACTGGCAGTACGTCTTCGGCAACGAACGCCCGAAACCGAACCTGAACAAGGGCGCCGGCCTCGATGTTTCACCGGCGGTGCGCGATTTCCTCGGCATCAACGAGACCGACGTGACCGACTGGAAATTCGTCGACTTCAGCGAAGTCCCGCCCGGCCCCTGGTCGAAGCTCGGTGACAACAACACCTTCGTCATCAACGCCAAGAAAGCCGAGAAGACCCTCGTCGAAGGCCCCAAGCCCGGCGGCACCGTCACCGTTCTGCCTTAGCGTGGTTCAAGTTCTCCCCCATGATTGCGCCCTTCTTCAACCGTGATAGATGGAAAAATCCCGCCTTTAAATGCGGAATTTTCCGGTCTACTTCTCGTTAGATCTATGCGTGTGGCAGTCCTTCTCGCGTTGCTCACGTTGTCGGCGACAGCTGCTGCGTCCGATTCACCATTCGAGCCTCCGATCTCCAAAGCTGACACCGCCGAAATCAAGCGTGTTCTAGGCGCCGTCACTCGGAAGCCGATTCTTCTTATCATGGCCGCCACCCGCGAGAAGCCCTTCGCCGGGGCCGTCATCCGATACGAATATCTACTGAATGTAGAGACCGGCAAGCAGACGCCTGTACCGCAGTATCTTCGCCGCGATCTCGTCTACGTTTACATGCACTACACGGATCGATCGCATGTGGATGTTTACACCGTTCGCAAGGTGCGCGGTCGTTGGAAGGTCGAAGAGAAAAAAGATTGGTTCATATGATTCAAAGATCTAACCATGCGATGGAGCGAACGGCGGACCGCTGCGCGTTCACATTTGAGATGACTTCCAACCCTTCATTCCGAGCGACGCACGGTCTCGTCCGCCGTCGCTCATCTTATTCTCGTTAGGCCTACACCACTATGAACGATGAAGATATACGAGAGGCTATTCGCCTGATAAACGAAGTCTTTGCAATGCTCGATATTCTCGCAGCACGTCGCACGGCGACAGATGAGTTCCAGCACGCTGCGAGGCGCTTTTCTGAAATTCGCGCACAGCTCGCGGTGCTGTCAGCCCGCGGCAGCGCCAACACACGCTCAACTCCAGCCATTTAGCCTCGCATGAAACGATGTCTCATCACCGCTGTGGCTGGTCTTGCCGTTTTTGCGAGTTTCGCTCAGCCCGCCTTTGCCCAGGCGGCACAGACTGTGATGCGGATGCTCAGCAAGGAAGTGGCACGCGCACTGTCAGATCGGAGCGAGTCAATCGATAAGGCCTTGGTCGACGCATCAGCGAAGATGAATGCCCATCTGCCGATGCAGCTGGACAAAGACACTCGTCTAGACACGACTCTTGCTGGGCCAGGAAACCGGCTGACGTATTCGTACACGCTCATAAACCTGTCGGCCGAGGACGGAGACGGAGACATCGTGAGTAGGGTAATGCGTCCGATTATTCTCAACGGCTACAAGACCGATCCGCAGTTTGCCGTGTTTCGCGAGCACCGAACAGAGATGCATCTTGTCTACCGCGATAAGGACGGCAAATTTGTTACTCGTATCATAATTTCACCGAACGATCTCCAATAGGCCTAACCATGCGATGGAGCGAACGGCGGACCGCCGTACGCTCCACTTTTGAGATGACTTCCACACTTCGATTCCGAGCGACGCGCGTTGATTCGCATTGCCCAATGCTCACCCTGCGGGCTAGGGTCCATGTCGCGCCGCTTTCCGCGAGCTCCATTCTCGTCCGCCGTCGCTCATCTTATTCTCGTTAGGCGTTAAGGAGCCAAGAGGGTCGGTCTTTAAATCTCGGCATTCGCTGAAGATTTTTTCGAACTTCGGGCCGGCAAACGCCGTAGTATCTTAGTGAAGGGCTGATATTTTCAAGCCAAGTCCCCGCCAAACCAAGCCGAGTCCCTCCAAGACCAAGCCAAAATGCCCCCAGAACAAGCCAGGAGTTTCCCGTTTCAGGCCAAGAGTGCGCCAGGTTCACTGAGTTCCGCGCCGTTCTGGGCAAGTCGCGGGCGAGTTGACCAGGTTTTGAGGCGAGTTGGCCAAGTCGCGACGCGCTTTGGCCAGGAAATCGGCGATCCCGGCCGAGCCGGGCGATTTTTCACCGAAATTTTAACGGTTCCGGGCAGGTTTTCGATCCTCCAAGCCAGGTTTGCTGATTTCCCGGCCAGAAAAATCAATCCTCACCCGGCGAACACCGCGCTCCCGCCCTCTTCCGCGGCTGCCCGAACCCCCCTTTAACCCGATGCAGTTAACCCCAAAGAAAGGCAGAACAAAGTGAAGCTAAAAACAGGCTATTCCGACTTGACCCCAACCGAGGGGGTGGACCTGGGCAACACGGTCAAACTTAATATGACCGGCAAACCAATTTGGAGCGGGCTCGCCTCGCTCCTTACGCAGTTGCCTCTCGACATAGCGGCAGTGACCACAGCCATGTCCGCAACCGGACCGGGCGCGGCGGCGCAGTTAGCCGCGGCCGACGACGCGCTCTCGATCACCCTCGGCAATCTCGCCGATGGCGCGAACAAGACCGCGAACGTGACCGATGCCGACCTCGCCGGCACCGGTTTCCCACAGGTAAAACAACGCGTCCAGCTGACCGAGCCGCCGCCGGCCCCGCAGAACCTGCGGTTGCGCCACGGGCAAATGCCCGGAAGCGTCGACGGCGCCGTCGATCCGATCCCGGGGGGCAACATCCGCAGTTACGAAGGCCAATGGGCGCTGGATGCCAACAGCGGTCCCTGGAGCGACACCCTCACGTTCCCTAACTCGCGTGCGTTGAGGTTCACCGATCTCGCCCGCGGGAAAGACACCTGGTTCCGGATCCGCGCCCGGAACACGATCGGCGCCGGCCCGTGGAGCGATCCGGCCACGATCATGGTGACGTAATTTCTGTTCAGCAAAGCCCGGCGGCGCGCCGTCCCGCGCTGGAAGCGCCGCCGGGTGAGCTGGCCATTCCGGCTTGTGATTGCGAGGTGTCTGAGCCAGGATCATGGGGATGTTTCCCCATTTGTCGTCTTTTCCAGCCGCTTCCCAGGAGCACAGCCGAAATAGGCGAAACTTCGTTTCGTCTAATTGTAGTTCGGCCGCAACAAACAGCTGGAGCGGATGGCTTGCTTTGCGGCTGAAAAAGTAGTGCAATCGGAGCCCGAGGGTAGGAGCCGGCCGTGAACGACCCACTTCCGGATTTCACGATATGAGTCTCATCTCCGTAATCAGCACACTCGTGTGCATGGTGATCTGCATGCGATGCGCAACTACCTTTCTCTTGCACAACGCGGCGCTTTTCACCGCGCTCGCACTATTTGCGCTTACCTGGGGGTTGGTGCTGACGTATTACACCTCAGCCACGCCAGCGCCGGAGTGGCTTTCGGCGTTTGGAGCCTTTCTCACTGTGTATTCCGCTGCCATAGTCGTTCGCAGCGTCAAGGGGACGAACGCGAAGGTGAGCGCCGTCGAGTGGTGCTCGTTATGGCTTCTCGGGTTGGTCATTACAGGTCTGTCGGTTCCTTTCTTGCACATACCACCTGAGAGGACATCAGTTCTTGTAGCAACGTGTCTTTACGCCATCGGCGATATCGCCATCGCCTGGGCAATTTACCGAATCGCCCGCCGATGGGTCTTCTATTCAATCGTACCACTGTTTCTGCTCTACTTTGGATTCGAGATCCAGTACGCGTATCGCTACTGGACACTCGGAGCGCACCAGGCAATGACACCGACGATGCCGTTGGCATTCGGCGTATGCAAGATTCTCGTGACAATTGGCTACGTGACTCCCGTTGTGGTGAGTGGACTGTCGTCTAGCGATAGCGAACTGAGGTGGTGGCAATTGATCCTCGTCTTCGCGGGATTCCCGCGGGAGACGGTGAAGCATGCGTCAGAGTAGGGCCGGGCGGGCATGCGAAGGGGCGGATTTCCGTGGAGGACAATTTGCGTAGTGGCGCGCCGAACAATGCGATGGAGCGAACGGCGGACGGCTGTGCGTCCACATTCGAGATGACTTCCACACTGCCACTCCGAGTCAAGCGCGGTCTCGTCCGCCGTCGCTCATCTTATCCTCGTTAGGCGTCATGCCGCCCCGCTGGCAACGACCATGAGTCCTTCAGTAACAGCCGTCGACACCGCAATCAATATAGCCGCCAACACGCTGACGGTGATTGTCTCAGCTATCGTGCTCTGGAGACTCGTCGTTCGCCTTCGCCGGAAGAGGCAGGGCCGAGCAGCGCGTCCAAAGCCGAGACCACGGTCAGGCGGTGGGATCGCTACGCTACGGAGGGCATTGGACAGCATTATCGTCGCTTCGCTAGCGGCCCTCGGCGCTCTTAGTGCTCCCTCATCACGCGCACCTTGGATCGGTTACATCGTCATTCCGGTTGTGTTGTTCTTATATGTATGGATCATCGTCTCACGTGCCAATGACGCCTAACCATGCGATGGCGACATCCATAAACCACGAGTAGACCCGCCGATTTCCAAAGAAGAATGCCTTGTCCTGGTTCCGGTCACATTCTAAATCGAACAAAGCAGCGCTCCAGCACGTTACAAAACAGGACGACCAGCGGCGTCTGATCTGTTGTCATCCCGAGTGAAATCGAGGGATCTCTAATTTTCGCGAGCCTTAGCGAGAAAGTGGGTGCAAGAAAAAGGCAAAGTAAGAGGTTCTTCGACTCCGCTGCGCTCCGCTCAGAATGACAGGAACGACTGGCGCGGGTTCAGAACAATTCGGGATGATCGTCGGTGACGGGCTGGGGGCCGATGATGGAGCGGATCTTGGCGAGGAGATCGTTGAAGTCGTAGGGCTTTTGGATGGTATCGATGACGCCGGCCTTCAACATTTCGGAGCGAATGGCGGGTTCGAGGTAGCCGCTCGCGACGATGGCCCGGACGCCGGGTTTGCTCTCTTTCATTTTTAGGAAAGCTTCGCGGCCGCCTAACCGCGGCAGGCCGAGATCGCACACGACCAGGCCGATCTCGTCGCTGTGCGATTCAAAGAGCGCGACTGCTTCGACGCCGTCTTTCGCGGCGAGGACGCGGAAGCCTTCGCTTTGCAACATGGAAACGCCGAGCTCGCGCAGCATCTCTTCGTCTTCGACGAGCAGGATCGTTTGGGGGATGTCCTGCCGCGGCGCGCCGGTCCGATCCCCGCCGAGCTGTTCAGCGGCGAGGTGTTTGACCGGCAAATAAATAATGAAGCTCGTGCCGGCGCCGGGCTCGCTCTCGACCTGGACGAAACCGCGATGGTTGTTGACGACGCCGTAAACAACCGAGAGCCCGAGACCAGTTCCCTTGCTTCGTTCCTTCGTAGTGAAGAACGGCTCGAAGATATGGGACTTCACCTGTCGGGTCATGCCGATGCCGGTGTCACGCACCCGAATGCAGGCGTAACTATCCGCGGTCACGCCGCTGAACATCTCGGTGAGGTCCGGGCCCGGGGTGATGGAAGTGGCGAGGGTGAGGGTGCCGCCGGCGGGCATGGCGTCGCGCGCGTTCACGCAAAGGTTCAGGAGCACCTGGTGGATCTGACTTTTGTCCGCGGTAATGAGCGGCAGGTCGGGCGCGAGCTCGAGGTGGAAGCTGATCGTCTTGGGAAAAGTCGCCTGCAACATGCTCTCCAGCTCGCGCACGAGTGCGTTGAGATCGACCGAGGAAAAGCGCGCCTCGGTCTGGCGCGCGGAGGTGAGCAGTTGCTGGACGAGCGCCGCGCCGCGCTCGACGGCTTCCTTGATGACTTTGATCGCCCCCGGGAACTCGTTCGGTTTCGAGTGGGAACTCTCGAGCTTGTTCGTGTAGCCGAGAATGATCGCGAGGATGTTGTTGAAGTCGTGCGCGATGCCGCCGGCCAGCGTTCCGAGCCCTTCCATCTTCTGCGCCTGGACAAGCTGCTGCTCGAGGCGTTTCCGTTTCGTGTCGTTGAAAAGATAAACGTGCAGCTCGGTCAGCTCGCCGTTCGCGAAATTCCCGATAAGGCGCGTGACTACATAAACCGGATCGCCATTTCGCTGTGTCATCTCGAGTTCGTGCCGGTCGACCATCCCGTGCTGGCGCACGGTCTCGAGCAATTCGATGCCGTCCTGCCGGTTGCGGAGAAAGGCGAAGAAATTCGCGGACATCGCTTCTTCGACTGAATCAAAACCAAAGATGCCGGCGACGGCGGGATTGCAGGTGACGATCTGGCCGTCCGTGCGCATCACGAGCATGCCCGTGAAATCCTCGGTGACGAAGCGCCGGTAACGCTCGTCCGTTTCGCCCAGCGGGTTCGGTCGATCTTCCATCAGGGCGCGCGCGAAACAGGTGTGGCGGTCGGTCGCGGCTCGTTCCGGGAGCGGAATTCGTCGAGCCCGCCGGAGTAGAAAACGTAATAGAACGCGAGGACGGCGCCGATGAGGACGGCGAAGAGGAAGATGAAACTCGCCAGGCGAAAGGCGCGGTAAGGAGAACGGGCCCGGAGGCGCGCGGCGCGTTGTTGCGCCAGCTCCAGCTCGACGAGGCGCAGGAGCTGTTCCGGATCGGACGGTTCGTTCTTGCCGTTGCCGTGGGGATTCATCGAGAAAGAATCTTAACCAATCGACCGAAACACAAATGGATTCTGAATCTACGACGCCGACGCTAAGAAAGCTCGTTGCTTTCACGCTGCCGATGGCGGTATTCCTGACGCTGTTGGGCCTGGCGGGTGTGGTGCGAAAACCGGGAGCCGGTCCCTGGCTCGAGTCGCCGGAGTATTGGATTTATCCGGCGCAAACGTTGATCTGCGGCGCGCTCGTTATTTGGTTCCGGCGTGAATACGAACTGCGCGCGCCGCGGAAAGTCTGGTTTGCGATCGTCGTCGGCACTGTGGTCTTCGTGGTCTGGATCGCGCCGCAACAATTCCTCGGTTTCGCACCGAGGCTGACTGGTTTTGACCCGGATGTATTCAGTGGCAGGCCGGCAGTGTATTGGGGAACGGTAGCATTGCGTTTCGCGCGGCTGGTTGTTGTCGTGCCGTTGGTGGAGGAGATTTTCTGGCGCGGCTTTCTCCTGCGCTACCTGATCAACGAGCGGTTCACCACGATCGCCACCGGCACGTTCTCCTGGGTTTCGTTCGCGCTTGTCACGTTCGGCTTCGGGTTTGCCCATTCGCGGGCCGACTGGATTCCGGCTTTGATCTGCGGCGCGCTCTATAATCTCGTCGCTTATCGGACCCGCAGCCTTGCCTCCTGCGTCGTTGCCCATGCGCTCACGAATCTCCTGCTTGGCCTCTGGATCATGCAGACCCGGCAATGGGGATTTTGGTGAGAAAGGAGGCACCGCTTCTGCTTCGTAGAAGGGGCCATGCACGCCACCTTTTTCCAGAAAGTCATCATCTGCGCGATCGCGGGATTTCTCGCGGCCGCCCTCCTGGAATGGGGCAAGATGTTCGTGACCGGCGCCGATGACGCCCTGAACAAGGGCTACAAGCACACGGCGCCCGGGGTGAGTCTGAAGTCCAAGCCGTAACGGCCGAGATCATCGATCCCGGCTACAGGAAGCGCGAAAGCGATTGCCGGTATCCGGCCTGCACATAGTTTCCGGTTGTGAAGATCGGTTTCGCTCAAATCAATCCGACCGTGGGCGATTTGAGCGGCAATTATGAGAAAATCCTGGGCGCCTACGAGCGGCTCACGGAGGCCGGCGCGGAATTGGTGCTAACGCCTGAGCTGGCGATCACCGGTTATCCGCCGCAGGACCTCGTCTTCAAATCGCGGTTCGTGCCGCAAAACCTGGAAGTGCTCGATAAACTCCAGGCGCGGCTGCGCGGCGCGGCGCTGCTGGTCGGTTACGTGGAGCGGAACCAGGGCCGCGGGAAGCCATTCCATAATGCCGCCGCGCTGCTCCAATCCGGCGCGCCGATTTCGAAAACGTTCAAGTCGCTATTGCCGACTTACGACGTCTTCGACGAGGATCGTTACTTTGAACCGGGCTGCAACTCCGCGCCGCTCATCCTGGGCAAGAAGAAAATCGGCGTCACGATTTGCGAGGATATCTGGACGGAACATTATCTGCCGCGGCCGTTCTACGACGTCGAACCGGTGCGGGCGCTGGTGGAGCAGGGGGCTGAAATCATTTTGAATCTGAGCGCCTCTCCGTTCAGCCTGAACAAACCGGCGATCCGGCGCGAGATGGTTTCCGCGCTGGCCCAGGCGCATAAGCGTCCGATCTTTTACTGCAACGCCGTGGGCGGGAACGATCAGCTTGTGTTCGATGGCAACTCGATCGCGGTGAACGCCAGCGGCGAGCTGATCGCGCAGCTGCCCGGATTTCAGACAGCGGAACAGATTATCGATTCCAGCTCGGCGCGGCCCATCCAGTTTAAGGAACCGGAGCGGAGCGCCGATCTTTTCGCTGCGCTCTCAATAGGCGTGCGCGATTACCTGGCGAAGTGCGGATTCAAATCGGCGGTACTCGGGTTAAGCGGCGGGATCGATTCGGCGGTGGTCGCAGCGATCGCCGTGGACGCGCTCGGCGCCGAGAACGTGATCGGCGTTTCGATGCCGAGTCCGTATTCGTCGCGCGGCAGCATCGACGACGCGCTCGCGCTCGCGAAAAATCTGGGAATAAAATGCCTCGAGATCCCGATCGCGAATGCATTCGGCGCATTCAAGGCGCAGTTCGCGGAAATTTTCGCCGGCCTGCCGGAAGACACCACAGAAGAGAACATGCAGGCCCGCTTACGTGGCATGATCCTGATGTCGCTCTCGAACAAATTCGGCCACATCGTGCTTTCCACCGGCAACAAGAGCGAGCTCGCGGTCGGTTATTGCACACTCTATGGCGACATGGCCGGCGGCCTCGCCGTGATCAGCGACGTGCCGAAAACAATGGTCTACGAGCTGGCGCGTTGGATGAACTCCGATAAATCGCGAGTGGGCCGGGAGCGGGAAATCATTCCGCGCTCGACGATCGAGAAACCGCCCAGCGCGGAATTGAAGCCGGGCCAGACCGACCAGGACACGCTGCCGCCGTACGATGTACTCGACGAAATCCTGCGCCTTTACGTCGAGGAAAACCTGAGCGCGCGCGATATCATCGGGCACGGGTTCGAGGAGAAAACCGTGCGCTGGGTGCAGCGCCGGGTGGACGTCAACGAATACAAACGCGAGCAGGCCGCGCCGGGAATCAAGGTCACGAGCCGCGCTTTCGGCGTCGGCCGCCGGATGCCGATCGCGCAGCGTTACATCGATTAAGATCGCGAAAAACTGCACCGCGTTGGAATCGAACCAACAACCCAGTGATTAAGAGTCACTTGCTCTGCCAATTGAGCTAGCGGTGCATTGCGCTTCGGGGAAGAGCGCTAGTTTGCCGCAGTTTTTCCGGGAATCAACCGCAGGAGATTCCGCCGGTGATCGCGTCAGGCGGCTTCGGCGCGGGGGACGATGGCGAGGACGTTTCCCGATGGCGTCGCAACGCCCTGCGCGCAGGCGGGCAGTTGAATTCGGAACGTCGCACCTTTGCCAGGCTCGCTTTCGATTTCGAGCGCGCCTTGATGGCGTTTGATAATGCCGAAGACCATCGCAAGTCCCAGGCCCGTCCCCTGATCGCCTTTCGTGGTGAAGAAAGGCTCGAGGCAACGCTCTCGCACTTCCGCGCTCATCCCGGCGCCGGTGTCGGTGACCTCGACAATCGCGCTGCCGCGCTGCGTGAAAGTCCGCAGGGTGATGATCCCGGCGCCCGGGATCGCGTCCAAGGCATTGAAAATCAAATTTGTGAGGACTTCGCGAAGTTCGGCGCCGATGCCCGCGGCCATGACCTCGCCTTTGAAATCGGTGCGGAACGAGACTGTTTTTTCTCGCTCGCGCTTGGCGCCACGGGGCTTGGCCAGCGCGATTGATTGCGTGACGATCTCATTCAAGTCGAGAGGCTCGAGCAAATCCGCGGCGCCGCGCGGCCGGTAGAAATCGCGTAACCGGCTGACGACGTGGGCGCCATCGCGACCGGCGGTGTTGATGATGCGCAGGTATTCGAGCGCGGTCGCTTCGTCGGCGCGCGCCTTCGCATTGGTTATCAGCATCTCGCTGTAACCGATGATCGACATCAAACTGTTGCTGAAATCGTGAACCACGCCGCCGGCCATTTCGCCGAACGCACTCAGGCGCTCCTGCTGAAGCAACTGTCGTTGCGTGGCGCGCAAATTCTCGAGCGCGCCTTCCAGTTCGCGGGTCCTTTCACGCACCCGATCTTCGAGAACACGATTCTGCTCCTGAATTTCGAGCCGGAGAAAGTGCGCCTGGAGAAGATTCCGGATCCGCATGCTGACTTCCGAGGTGTCGAACGGCTTCACCAGCAGGTCGGTCGCGCCAGCCGCCAAGGCGCGGCGTTTGTTCTTCGCCGAGTCGTCGCCCGTCAGAACCAGCACCGGAATTTGGTTTTCGCCCTGTCGATCCGCCCGCAATGCTTCCAGGACTTGAAAGCCGCTAATGTTTGGCATCGCCAAGTCGAGCAGAATCAAATCGGGGGCGAAGGCTTCGATGGCTTCGAAGGTGTGCGTCGAATCGTTGATGCTTCGGAGCTGACCATAGCCAATGCGATGGAGAAAATTCGTCATCAGACACGTGCTGTTGACGTCGTCATCCACCATGAGGATGCGCGCTTCTTTTAAGGTCGCTTCGTTCATTGGGAGAATCGGTCGCGCGCCTTCGCCCGCGTCAGGCTGCGAGGCGGTTAGAGACGAGACGGTCGACCTCGGCCAGGAGCACTGCGGGTTCCACCGGTTTGGCCAGAAATTTCATTCCACCACTTTCCAACGGAGCGTTTCCCGCTTCGTGGTGGCTGACGAGACCGGTGAGAAAAAGAATCGGTATATCGCGCAAACGCGAATCGGCGGCGGCTTCGCGGGCCAACTCGCCCCCATCCTTTCCCGGCATATCGACGTCCAGCAACATGAGATCGGGCCGAAACTGGACCGCCGCCGACAAAGCGCGCGCGGACTCATGCACGAGCAACACTTCATATCTAGCCGAGCTCTCGAGGATCATGCCCGCGAGCCGTGAAAGATTAACGTCGTCATCAACCACTAACACCCGTGCCTTGCTCATCCTTATTTTCGAGCAAGGAGTATGCGGGTGGAAGGTGCGGCAACTACGGAGAAAAAACCTGACCGGATTAAGGCAATGGCGGCGTGGTCTTGTTACCGAATTGCGCGCAAGATCCGGACGCCGAATTTCTTTTGCAACGCGCGCAAGACTGCCAGCGCTCCGAGAAATGCTGCGACCCAAGTGGAGGTTTCCGGGACGGGCGCCATCGGTTCACCACCCGCGTATTCCGGGGAATCCATCGATTGGAGGATGCTCGCGAAGTCTGGCGAGCTGGATCGGCCACTAAACTGAAAGATCGGTTGTTCGTTGTAGTTTGGCAGCACCTGCTGCTCGGTCCCACAAACCATTTCCATCACGACCGAATTCGGCAGGCTATCAGCCAATGCCGACGTGGACGACGGCTCGAGCGTGACCGCGCCGAGCGGCGTCGCGCCCGAACCCCGAACCACTGCCGGGCCGTTTAAGATCAATGCGACTACCAGGACCTGCCCAAATAACTGCGCGCTGATACTCTTTTGCACGCCCCTGCAAGGAGCATGACGCAGGCAGAAACTCCTTGCGGGAACTACCGAAGAAATCTCTCGTCCCCGGTCTTCCGCACGGTCGCTTCCTCGGGAAGCTTTTTGCCGGGAATGATTTTTTTGTAGATCGCTGTCCACGTATCGGTGCCAGGTCTTCCATCGGCACCGAGGCCCAACGCAGGTTGAACCGCGCGAGAATGATCGGATCGAGATTCATTGGTCTATCTCCTAGGGATGCCCGGCTGGCGGAGGCGGCGGCGGAGGAGGAGTTGCTGTTGTCGGTGGGCGTGTCGCCGCGCGATCGATAATTACCCGCGCCGAGATATAGCCTGCGTAGAATTCCGGATTCGCTCGGCGGAACGGCGTCATCAGTTTGTCGAGCTGATTGCGGAAGAGGCTGCGCGTCGTTCCAATCAGGCTGGCCACCGTCGTCGTTAAACCGCTCCGCGTCGCTTTCGCGGTGCGCGGCCCGGTTTTCATCCCGGAAAAAGCGGTGATCGCCGCCCTGAGCGCCGTAATATCGCCGGCCGTTATGCCGTAGGGAGCGAGCGCGGCGACGTTCGTGTTCGCGGCATCGCGCACGCGTTCCGATATCTGTACGAGATCGTCATCCTGCGCCTGATCGAGACCTGAACGGGTAAGCTGGACCCGATGCGCCAGCGCGAGGTTCGACGTTTTCTCTGCCAGCGCCGCCACCGGATCGGCGATTTCCAGCGTCAAATCTTCCAGATCGTCCCGGGCTTGCGCCTTTTCATCGGTGATGCCGCTGGTTGGCGACTCCTGGCCGGCGACCGCGCCGCGGATCGTGGCGACGCCATTCTTGGCATCGGTCACGGCAGCGGCGAACGCGGGCATGGCGCTCCAGAGCGCATTGTTGGTATCAAGAAACGCAATCGTCGTCTCGAACATGGAAGTAACGTTTTCCTGTTCTTGTGTCATATGGGTTATCGGTTGGGGTTCAAAAAGGGGACAAAAAGGGGGAGAGGGGTTCTACCTGTTACTACGGTTTTTTTGGGACGAAGTCCGAAACAAAATGCGTTTTGCCGCGAGTATGCTTCGCCATGCTGGTGCAGCAGCGCGTGTCACCACCCGCGGGAGGCGCTTCAATCTTTCAGCTCGGCCGAACCACGAAGCTCGGTTCCCATTTGGCGCTGAGATGCCGCCCGTCTGAGCCCAGCCGGCGTTTGACCGCGCTGAGTGTGAGTCTTGCCTAGCCGAGCCGCGATCTAGCCGAGCCGAGCGACGATCCAGCGACCTCAAGCGTTCGTTTAACTGAACCGAGCGGCAATCTAATGGTGCCGAGACTCCATCCAGCGCCGCCATGACGGATCCAAACCGCTCGGAGCCGGTTCTTAATCGAACCGAGTCTGGATTTAAGGGCGCCTAGACAGAGGACGGCCGGACTCAAACCAAGCCGTGGAGCAACCCATTTCCCGCATCCTATACGCGTTCTTGTTCAGTCATGGGCAGAAGGTATATGATCGACTCATGGTGACGCCAGTGGAGCCAGAGACGGAAGATTTTCTTCGCCTCGTGATCGATAGGATTCCCACGATGGTCTGGAGTCTTACGCCTGGGGGAGTCCTCGATTTCGTTAATCAGCCCTGGATAGACTACACGGGCATTTCTTTCGGGGAAGCAATGCGGGAACCAAACAGCATTGTTCATCCCGACGACCTTTCGAGGGTCGTGGAGAAGTGGCTTAAGGACATGCGCGCCGGGGAATCGTCCGAGGATGAGATGCGTTTGCGCCGCGCGGACGGAGAATATCGCTGGTTCCTGGTCCGGACGGTGCCGCTCTTCGACGAGCAGAGGCAGGTCGTCAAGTGGTACGGAACGAGTACCGATATCGAGGACCGCATGCGCACGGAAAAGGGGTGGCAGGTGCTGATCGATGCGATCCCGCAGCAGATCTGGAGCGGCCCGCCTGACGGCACCCTTGACTATTGCAACGCGCGTTGGCGCTCCTATATGGGAATAGGACTGAAAGACCTGCAAGGCGAGGGCTGGCAGACGATGCTTCATCCCAACGATCGAGGTCGGGTGCTTAAGGCCTGGCACGAGTCGGTGGTAAATGGAACGTCTTACGGACAAGAAGAACGCCACCGGGGCGCCGACGGGACGTACCGCTGGTTCCTCGCCCGTGGCGTCCCGCGGCGCGACGCGGAAGGCCGCATCGTAAGGTGGTACGGGACGAACACCGATATCGAAGATCGCAAGCAGGCCGAGAAGGCCTTGAACGCGCACGCTCGTCGTTACAAGACGCTGATGGAGACTTCCACGGATTCGATTTACGTCCTGGACAAAAACGGTGACCTGCAAGAAGCGAACGCGGCCTTTCTTCGCCGGCGCGGTTACACGGCGGCGGAGGTGAAAGGTTCAAGCGTCGCGGATTGGGACGCGCAATGGAGCCGCGAGGAACTGCAGGAACGATTGCGAATGCTGGTTGGTAGCAGCGCAATGTTCGAAACGCGGCACCGTTGCAAAGACGGGTCCGTCTTCGATGTCGAAGTTTGCGCGACGAGCGTCCGGATCGGCGGAGAACAATTGTTCTTTTGTGTGACGCGCGACATTACCGAGCGCAAGCAGGCGGAGCAGGCTTTGCGGGAAAGCGAGCAACGTTTTCGCGAGCTGGCGGAGAACATTAATGAAGTTTTCTGGCTGAGCGATGATCAAAATACCCGGATGCACTATATCAGCCCCACCTACGAAAAAGTTTGGGGACGCAGCTGCGAGAGCCTGTATGCCGCGCCACGATCGTGGATGGATGCAGTTCACCCGGAGGACAAGAAACAGGTTCTCGCGACCGTAGCGAAGCGGTCGCTCAACGAAGCGTATCAAAACACGTATCGCATCGTGCGGCCAGATGGATCGATTCGCTGGATCCGCGATCGGGGTTTTCCGGTGCGGGACGAGAGCGGAGAAGCAGTGCGATTTGCCGGCATTGCCGAAGACATTACCGAGAGTAAAACAAGCGCAGAGGCGCTGGAACGGGCGGAGAAACAATACCATTCGATCTTCCACGACGCCGGGGACGGAATCTTTCGAACCTCGCCGGATGGGAAGTTTCTGGTCGCAAACCCGGCCGCGGCCCGCATTTTCGGGTTCGCTTCTCCGGACGGCGAGAGGAATTCAAACGCCTGATTCAAGACCAAGGTGTCGTGAATGGCTTCGAATATGAAGCTTACCGCAAAGATGGGAGCCGGGTCTGGATTTCGGAAAACACTCGCGCGGTCCACTCGCCGAACGGCGAGATCCTCTATTTCGAAGGAATTTTTGAAGACATTACCGACCGCAAGCGGGCCGAGGAGGCGCTGCGGGAGAGCGAGGAGCGCTTCCGCACGATCTTCGAACAGGCGCCGCTGGGCATCTCCGAAGGTGAGATCGCCACCGCCCGCTTTATCAACGCGAATCAGCGCTACATCGACATTCTTGGCTATACCATTGACGAACTGCGGAAGTTGACCTTCCGGGATTACACCCATCCCGATGACCTGCAAAAGGATCTGGTTGAGTTTCAAAAACTCGCTGCCGGTGAGATTCGGACCTACGCGATGGAGAAGCGCTACATCCGCAAGGACGGCGCGATCATCTGGGTAAACCTGACGGTTACAGGCTTGGCGTACCCGGGGGAAAAGCCCCTCAACTGCATCGCGGTCATAGAGGACATCACGGACCGGATCCAGGCGGAGGAGAGGCTGCGGCGGAGCGAGGAAAAATTCAAAGCCCTTTTCGATCTCGCGCCAGTCGGGATCGCGTTTTTGGATTCGCGACTGAACATAGTGGACTGCAATCCGGCGCTGGAACGAATGAGCCGCCTTTCGAGGGAGGAATTGCTGGGCGCAGCCTGGCAGCGGCGTACCTTCCTGAATGCAGACGGAAGCCCGCGGCTGCGCGGCGAAAGGGTGAGCGAGCGGGCCGTGAGTGAAAAGCGGCTCGTCAACGGTGTGGAAACCGGCGCCCTCATGGAAAGCGGCGATGTTGTCTGGGCTGAGGTCAGCGTCGCCCCGCTCGCAGTGCCGGATGCGAGGGCCGTGGTGATCATGCAGGATATCACGGAGCGCAAACAGACGGAGCAGGCTCAGGAACGCGGGCTTTCATTAATGCTGGCCACGCTGGAATCGACCGCCGACGGCATTCTCGTGGTGAACACAGAGGGGAAAATCGTGACGTTCAACCGCCTCTTTGCCCAGATGTGGCGCCTCTCGGAGGAAGTGCTCGCGTCCAAGGAGGACGCCCGTGCCCTGGAATGCGTGCTCGACCAACTCATGGAACCGGAAAAATTCCTGGAGAAGGTTCACTACCTCTATCGGCATCCCGAGGAAAAGAGTTTCGACCGGCTCGTCTTCAAGGACGGCCGTGTTTTCGAGCGCTATTCGCGGCCGCAGCTAATCGGCGGCAAAGTAGCCGGAAGGGTATGGAGTTTTCGGGACGTCACAGAGCGCAAGCGGGCGCAGGCGGCACTGCGAGAAAGCGAGGAACGTTTTCGGTTGTTGGCCGAGGTGACGAACGATGCCATCTGGGACTGGGACTTAACCACAAACGACCTGTGGTGGAACGAAGGTTTCGAAACGCTTTTCGGCTATAGCCGCGCCGAGATCGAGAAAACGATCGACTCCTGGTACAATCGCGTTCATCCGGCCGAACGGAATCGGGTCATTTCTGGAATTCACCGGACCATTGATGAAGGGGGAACGATGTGGTCGGACGAATATCGGTTTCTTTGCAAGGATGGCAGTTATGCCTACGTCCTGGACCGTGGGCACGTTATCCGGGATGCCGAAGGCAAGGCGGTGCGGATGGTGGGTGGAATGAGGGATCTCACCGAGCGAAACAAGGCAGAAGAGGCGGCCCAAGCGTTCCCGACGGAATTGTTAAGAGCCCAGGACGAGGAGCGGCGGCGGATTGCCCGGGAGATACATGATTCAACAGCGCAGGAGCTCGCGGTTGTGGCCATGAATCTCGGTCGACTCGAGGAATGGATAGAAGGTCGTGACCCCTGGGCCGAGAATCTCCTGGCCGATAGTCTCGCGATCTTGACGCAGGGCAATCGCGATCTGCGCACCCTCGCCCATCTTCTCCATCCACCGATGCTAGAGGAGCTTGGTTTGATCGGAGCGATCCGGGATTACGTCGAAGGTTTTTCCGCCCGCAGTGGCATCGAGGTCGAACTGGAATTCAGCGAAGATTTCGAACGATGCCCGAGCGAAACCGAGACGGCGCTTTTTCGCGTCGTGCAAGAGAGCCTTTCCAACGTGCATCGCCATTCTGAAAGCAAATTCGCCTTGGTGAAACTCACACGCATCGACGACATCATCGAACTAACCATTGCCGATCGCGGTCGCGGCCTGCCCGCCGGCCTCCTCACCGGTACGGCCGAGGACGCGCGGATCGGCGTCGGTATTTCTGGGATGCGGCAGCGCATAGTTCAATTGCAAGGCCGGCTTGACATAACCTCGAACAAAGAGGGGACAACCGTGCGTGCCGTTCTGCCTTGTAGTCAGAAAGGTGTTCGCGCCCAGAATGAATCGGAAAAATGAAAAAGCTTCGAATCCTGATCGCGGACGACCATCCCCTGGTCCGGCAGGGTTTGCGCTCCGTCCTTGAAGCGCAGCCAGGATGGACGGTTTGCGCGGAGGCAGAGGACGGCCGCAGCGCGGTCAAGCTGGGTCTGGAACTGAAGCCGGACGTTTTTCTAATCGATGTCACGATGCCGGTCTTGAATGGACTCGACGCGACGCGGCAGATTCGCCGGGAACGTCCGAATGTCGCGATTCTAATCCTCACCATGCACGAATCGGATCAGCTTTCCGAGGACTTGATTCGAGCCGGAGCGCGCGGATGTATCTTGAAAAGCGATAGTCCCCGACAATTGCTCGCCGCGGTTGAAGCCGTCGCAAGCGGGAACCAATATTTTACCCGTCTTGCTCCTCATCGCGCCCAGGCTGAAGAGACAGCGACCGCTTCGCGCACGCCCGCACGACTAAGTGCGCGGGAACGCGAAATCGTGCAGCTTCTGGCGGAAGGGCGAACTAACAAGGACATCGCGACCTTGCTTAGTATCTCCTATAAGACCGTGGACGCGCATCGCGCCAACATCATGAAGCGCCTGGCCATCCATTCGGTGGCGGAACTGGTTCGTTACGCGGTTCGCGAACGGATCATTCAAGCGTAACGAACGCTCCCTCCCGCTAGGGTTATTCCCCTAGGGTAAATCCTCCTGGCAAATAGGGAGGACGGCATCGGCGAGACGCACGATGAGTTAATAGTCATCTTGAAATACAAGCCGCGCCGAATGTGGAATTTAGCGGCCGAGCCTGCTTCGAGAGGTTTAGAAAGGTTATGCACAAGTAGGTTTTAAAAATGATGAAACTTGCGGCTCGGCCTTGCAAATGCGGTTGAGTGATACGAATCTAGTTCGTCCCCCTCGTTCAATGCGTGGAAGTCCTGTTTTCCCCCAAGGTGCTGGCATAGCCGCAGCGCTTATGAGTGGCGGCGCTCTCCTTGGCTGGTGGCTGAACAACGAAGGCCTCAAGAGCATTGTCTCCGGCTCGAGTCCGCTGAAGCCGAATATCGCCGCCGGAATACTACTTTGCGGCGCAGCGCTGGCGTTCCTCTCGCTGACCAGATCGTCCAAACCGGCCCGGATCTGCTCGGCTCTCAGCGGAATCATTGTCCTTGCTCTGGGGGGACTGACGCTCGCCGAACATTTTTTTGGCTGGAACCTCGGAATTGATCAATGGCTGATCCGGCCGCGGGGAAACGAAACTACTCAAACGCTGCGAATGGTACCCGCGACCGCGATATGTTTTGTTCTCATGGGGATCGGTTTTGTCGCGCAATCTCAGTTGGTATCACCGCGATTGAGTCTCCCGCTTGCGGCAGGGTTGAGCGTGACGCTGGTGTTTATTGGGGCGCTGGCGCTCATTGGGTTCTTCCTGGAAACACTCTTCGGTCCTCGATGGAATCTTCTAGGGATGAAGGTTTCAGAGCTGACGGCTGCCGTGGGGTTTTTGTTGTTAGGCAGTGGCATGCTGGCGCTATTGCTCAGCAAGCATGGGTTAGTCTGGTCGTTGAATACTTTGACCACTGCGGGATTCGTTCTCGGCATTCTGCTCATGGTCGCCGCCGCCGCCATTGCCTTCAATCACACCAGGCGAATGTTGGAAACGACTAGCTCGTTAAGTCAGCGGCAGGAAGTCCTCCAGAAAGTCCAGGAAGTATTGACTGATACAACCGACCTGCTTAGCCACGAGCGCCTTTACGTTATTTTAGGCGATGAAAGATTCCTAAGTGAGCGCGAAGAAACACGGCTCGAAGTCACTAAGGATCTGCTCGCTGTTCGCAAGCTGACTGCGGACAATTCCAATCAACAGCGCCGGCTGGATCAACTCGAGCCCTTGATAGCGGAACGAATCGACTGGGAAGAAAAAATAATGGCGGCCCGGCGGGAGCAAGGTTTTCCCGCCGCTTCCGAAATGATCGGCACGGGTCCGGGAGTGAGACTATCCGACGACACCTTTCGCTTGATCCAGGGCATGAAAGACGAAGAGCAGGCTTTGCTGGGTCGGGATCGGAAGCAGGCGGAAGCGGCATCGCTCACTGCATTTTCGCTCTTGCCTCTGGGGGTGTTTCTCAGCATGGGCATTTTGTCGTTAGGCCTCTCCTTTCTGAATGCAGGACTCACCGAGCAGAAGCAGACCGAGCAGGCATTGCGGGCCAGCGAAAAACGGTATCGAGAGTTATTCGAGAGCAATCCCAACGCGATGTGGATTTATGATGTCGAGACGCTTTCGTTCCTGGCCGTGAACGCCGCGGCGGTTCAGCATTACGGATATTCGCAAGAGGAATTCCGGGCCATGACCATCAAGGACATTCGGCCGTCCGAAGACATCCCCGCGCTCATCAATAACCTTTCTCTGGTAAGCAAAGGCTTGGATGGGACGACGGAATGGCGTCATCGGAAAAAGGATGGGGTGCTCATAGACGTGGAGATCACGTCCCATAATCTGATGTGGCTTGGACGCCCTGCCAGTCTGGTGCTGATCAACGACATCACCGCGCGGAAACGCGCGGAAAATGAGGTTCGGCAATTGAACCTCGAACTGGAGGACCGCGTCGAGAAGCGCACCATGCAATTACAAACGGCTAACAAGGAGTTGGAGGCGTTCTCCTATTCGGTCTCACATGATTTGCGGTCCCCGCTCCGGACGGTCGACGGTTTTTCCCAGGCCGTGCTGGAGGATTACGGTCCTCAGCTTCCCGAAGAAGGCCGGCGTTATCTGCAAACGATCCGGGAAGGGGCCCAGCGGATGGGCGTGCTCATCGACGATCTCCTTACTTTCTCGCGCTTAAGCCGGTTGCCGTTGCACAAACAGAATGTCGATATGGCGCGGTTGGCGCGCGACAGCTTTGCGGAACTGGCCCCCGAAAAAAAGGGACGCAAGATCGAACTCAAGATAGGCGACCTGCCCAAGGTCCATGGGGACCCGGCCTTGTTGAAGCAAGTCTGGGTCAACCTCCTCTCGAACGCGGTGAAGTACACCCGCAAGCGGGAGACCGCCATAATAGAAGTCGGATCGACGCGTGAGAACGGCTCGGCCACTTGTTTTGTGTCCGATAACGGGGCCGGGTTCGACATGCAATACGCCCACAAGCTCTTTGGCGTGTTCCAGCGCTTGCATCGCACCGACGAATTCGAGGGTACCGGCGTGGGGCTGGCCATTGTCCAGCGGGTCATCAATCGCCACGGCGGGCGCGTCTGGGCGGAAGGCACGGAAGGCAAGGGCGCGACCTTTTATTTTACCCTGGAACGAGCTAACCAAAAAGTATGAGTGAAAACAATGCAGTAGAGATTCTGTTAGTCGAAGATACGCCGGAGGACTTGGAGCTTGCCCTTCGGGCGCTCCGCAAAGCCAATCTGGCTAATCACATTCAGATCGCGCGCGATGGCGCGGAGGCGATGGAATTCATTTTTGCGGAAGGCGCCTATAAAGGACGCAAGGTCGAAGATGGCCCCAAGGTGATCCTGCTGGATCTTAAGTTACCCAAGGTCGACGGTATGGAAGTCTTGCGGCGGGTTAAGAACGATCCGCGCACCAAGACGATTCCGGTAGTGGTCCTGACTTCTTCCAAGGAACAGAAGGACGTGGTGGAAAGTTACAAACTAGGAGTGAACAGCTACATAGTGAAACCGGTCAATTTCGAACGGTTTGTGGCTGCGGTGCAGGATTTGGGAATGTATTGGCTGCTCCTTAACCAACCCCCAAAACTGGATGGATAAGCCGTTACAACGTATCCGCCTCCTGATTGTCGAAGACAATCCGAGCGATGCCGATCTGATGCTGCGCGAATTACGCCGCGCCGGCTTCGATCCCGATTGGCGCCGAGTGGAGACTGAGCCTGACTTTCTCGCCAGCCTCGAACCGGAGCCCGATCTGATCCTATCGGACTATGCCATGCCGCAATTCAGCGGGCTGAAAGCGCTCCAGCTAGTAGGAGAGCGAGGACTTAAGATTCCTTTCATCCTTGTCTCGGCGACAATCGGGGAGGAGACAGCGGTCGCGGCGATGCGGGAAGGCGCCGTGGATTATCTCTTAAAAGACCGGCTGGCGCGGCTCGGTCCAGCGGTGGCCCAAGCCCTTGAGCAAAGCAAACTGCGCCAGGGGCGCGAACGGGCTGAAGAAGCCTCTCGCGCGAGCGAACAGCGCTTCGCCTTGTTCATGGATAATTTGCCAGGCTTTGCCTGGATCAAGGATGAAAAACGCCGCTATGTCTATGCCAATAGGACTCTTCGGCAACTAGTGCTGCGAGCGCGGGATTGGTTCGGCAAAACAGACGATGAGATTTGGTCGGCGGAACTCGCCGCGAATTACAAGGCCACTGACCTGCAAGTCATTGAAACGAAGGCGCCAAAGGAAATAGTAGAGACCGTTCTCCAAGGCGAGGAGCAACGGACCGCGCTCATCAGCAAATTTCCGATTCTGAATGACCAAGGCGAAGTTGCCTTCATTTGCGGCATCGGCATCGATATCACCGAGCAAAAACAAGCCGAAGAACGGATGCGAGAGCAGGCTGACATTATCAACCGCGCTCAAGATGCTATCATCGTTCGCGATTTCGAATCGAACCGCATCACTTTTTGGAATACTGGAGCGCAACGTCTTTACGGCTGGACTGCTGATGAAGCCTTGGGCCGTTCCATCGGCGAACTAATTTTTGCCGACCCGAGCGAGGTCGAGTTGCTGTCGAAGGCTCTGGTCTCCACCGGAGAATTCCACGGCGAGATTCGCCAGGTCACAAAGGACAAGAAGGAGCTCATCGTGAGTAGTCGCGCCACGCTCGTGCGTCGCGACGACGGATCACCGCGTTCAGTGTTGATCGTCAACACCGACATTACCGAGCACAAGAAACTAGAGACCCAGTTACTCCGCGCCCAGCGCTTGGAAAGTATTGGCACTCTGGCGAGCGGGGTAGCGCATGACTTGAATAACGTCCTCTCTCCGATTTTAATGGGATCGGAAATTCTCCGCAGAACAATAGACGACGAAGAGGCGGGTTCGATCCTTTCGCTTATCGACAAAAGCGCGCGGCGGGGCTCCGCTATAGTCAAACAAGTCCTGACCTTTGCGCGTGGCATCGAAGGCGAACGGGTTTTGATCAAGCCGAGTCATCTCATTCAAGAAATGTGCGATATCGCCCAGCGCACATTTCCAAAATCGATCGAGGTTAGATGCCAGTACTCCGAAGACATTTGGTCGGTCCAGGGCGATCCGACCCAGTTGCACCAGGTCTTGTTAAACCTGGCGGTCAATTCGCGTGATGCCATGCCCAACGGCGGCTTACTCACCATCGCCGCCGAGAATTTCCAGGTGGACGAACATTACGCCTCGATGACACCCGGCGCCCGGCCCGGTCCCCATGTGTTGTTTCGAGTTAGCGATACTGGCGAAGGCATGCCTCGGGCAGTGCTCGATAAGATTTTCGATCCCTTTTTTACGACGAAAGGAATCGGCAAAGGCACAGGTCTCGGACTCTCGACCTCCCTCGGTATCGTCAAAAGCCACGCCGGTTTCATTTCGGTTTACAGCGAGCTTCGATCCGGCACCACCTTCAAGATTTTCGTTCCCGCCCAGCTTAGCGAGGAAACTTCAGTCCGATCCGATTTGTCCTTCGAATCCTTGAAAGGAAATGGCCAATTGATTTTGGTCGTCGACGACGAACCCAATGTTCTCAGTCTTACCAGGATCGTGCTCGAGAAACATAATTATCGCGTCCTGACCGCCAACGATGCGCCGGGAGCGCTGGCGGTTTTTGCCCAGCAGATGGCTTCGGTTAATGTTTTGCTCACCGATATCATGATGCCCTATATGGATGGCATCGCCCTTATTCGTGCCGTTCAGCAAATGAAGCCTGGACTCACGTTCATTGCTTCTACCGGGCAAGGTGATGAAACCCGTACTGCAGAACTACAAAGTCTGCGAGTTACCAATGTTCTCACGAAGCCGTACGATACTCAGAAGCTTCTCGAGTGTCTGCACGATGCCCTAAATCCTGAAACCCACGAACCATGACAACTGCAACGCCGCAACTGCGCATCCTCATTGCCGACGACCATGACGTCATGCGGCAGGGGACCCGCGCCGTCATCGAACAACAACCAGGGTGGAACGTTTGCGGTCTGGCCTCAAACGGCCGCGAAGCAGTCGCTCAGGCGCGTGAACTCAAGCCCGACATCGTCGTTCTCGACATGACCATGCCCGAGCTCAACGGCCTCGATGCCGCCATTCAGATCAAGCGAGAATTGCCTGGCACGGAGCTGCTCATGTTCACCGCGCATGAGAGCGACGGCTTGATTCGGAACGCGTTTGAAGCCGGAGTAAAGAGCTTCATCTCTAAATCCGAAGCGCACCATTTTCTGGTGGAAGCGATTGAATCGCTCGGACGGCACAAGCCTTTTTTTACCGCGAAAGTCTCCGAGATTCTCTTTTCGAACATTCTCAACCGGGCCGAAGGCAGACGCGACGAAACCGAAGCCGGCCAGCGTCTCAGCGCACGCGAGCGGGAGATCGTGCAGCTGATTGCGGAAGGAAAAAGCAACAAAGAGGTCGCGGAAGCACTCGGCATCAGCGTCCGCACCGCCGAGACTCATCGTGCCAGCATTCTGCGGAAACTCAAGCTCGACTCAATTGCCGGCCTTGTCCGCTACGCCATCCGCAACAAAATCATCGAGCCCTGACTTTGGCCCGATTCGGTTCGGGTTCATTGTGGCGCGACGCGGTCCTCAGAAATTGGCGGCGCGCGTTGCGCGTCTATGAATCGCGTGGATAGCCGGCTGAAATGTCATCCGTTGACTCTTTGTATCCGTGCGCTTTGGCCGGCCAGGCTGCTACGAAAAGCAGGGTGCCGAGCGCGGTAACCACGGTCAATCCCGCGAAGCCGCGTCCCAACCGTAGTGTTGAACCAACGCGCCCAAGCCCCAGCCGGAAACGACAGTGCTGGCGTACGCAAATATGCTCGTTAGGCCAATAGCGGTGGCGGCGGCCCTTTTCGTCGCGAGATTCGCCGCGGCGACCGCGAGCAGACATTGCGGGCCGTAAATGAAAAAACCGGCCGCGCCGAGTAAGCCGGTAGTTAAGAGCTCGGATTGAAAAGGAATCTTCCAGAAGAGGAAAACCGAAACGCCGGCGAGCGCCATGTAGACGACGCACGCGCGCACGGCCCGTCCACCTAGAAATCGGTCGGTAATCCAGCCGCCGAGCAACGCCCCTCCCAAACCGCAAAACTCGAACGCGGCCACCATCCACCCCGCGTGCGTGATCCTGATATGCTTCGATTCAGTCAGCAGAGTGGGTCCCCAATCGAGAACGGCGAAGCGGACGATGTAAACGAAGAAGTTCGCGAGCGAAACGATCCAGATAAATTTATTACGAAAGACCTGCCTGAGCACGAAGGCCCGAAAATCCGCGCGCGATTCTGCCCGCGATGATTCACTCTGCGTGCCCTCGACTTCCGGCAAACCCACTGAAGCCGGCGTATCGGGCAGGGTGAACCAGATAAAAATGACGCAGCCCAGCGCGATGACCGCTGGAATAAAAAAACAAAGGCGCCAATCGATCACGACGAGATAGCCGCAGAGGATGACGATCAATCCGCCGCCGATGGGGTGAGAGGTATTCCAGATGGACATTTTTGTCGCGAGCTGCTTCGGCGGGAACCAATGCGTCAAAAGCCGGGCGCAGGGCGGAAATCCCATTCCCTGAAACCAACCGTTAGCTATCCAGATGAGACCTAGGATTATCGCGACGGAATTCAGGCCGAAGAGCAGATTAAGGAGCGCCGAACCAGCCAGACCGAGGCTCATGAAGACGCGTGCGTCCGCGCGATCGCCGAGAAAGCCATTCGCGAACTTCGACACGCCGTAAAGCAAGCCATGGAGAGTTAGGCATAAACCAAGGCTGCTCTTCTGGATGCCGAGACTGTTCTGCAAGACCGGCATGGCGACGCTGAGATTCTTCCGAACAAAATAGAACGTGGCGTAACCGATGATTGAACTCACCAGGACGCGTTTTTGCCACGAGCGGTATTGCCGGGCAATCTCCGACGGATCGCTTAGCCTGACGACTGGTCGGGGCGAAAGCCAACCTCCCGGAAATATGCCGCCCCACGGCTTCACACCGTTAGACTCGACCCGCGTGTCATTTCTGAATCGTAACCAAGTCGTTGCACCCGGGTCAACGCAGGGCAGATGAAGGGTGTGACTCCGGAACCGTTCGTTGACCTCGCCCCCAATTGCCGGCTATCTTCCGGCGTGCCAGCTAAAACCTCGGCGCTCGTCGATACGCGCGTCATTTATTGCGGCGATAATCTGGATCAGCTTCGCAAGCTGCGAGATTCACAGACTGCACGTTTTGCACCTTTCCTGATCCAATAGAATGGCACTTACATCCGCATCCGCCGTTGCCGCATTCGGCGCGAAAGCAAAAGACAAACTGAAGAACCCCTCGGCGACTGGCAGCCCCGAAGACCAACTCCGCGCGCCGTTCGAGCAGTTGTTGAGCGATTTCGCGGAGCTTGCTGGACTCAGGCGCTCCGACGTAGTCGCGGTGGGTGAATCTTCCCTCGGCGATCTCAAGACACGTCCAGATTACGCAGTCACAGTTCGCGCACTTGTCGGTCACGTTGAAATAAAGGCACCGGGAAAAGGCGCGGACCCGAGAAAATTCAAAGATCCCCACGACAAAGCTCAATGGGAGAAGCTTCGCTCTTTACCAAATATAATTTACACGGATGGAAACGAATTCAGTCGATGGGAAAGCGGAAATCTCGCGGATGGCGTCATCCGCTTGGTTGGAGACATTGAGTCATCAGGGGACAAGCTTCAACCAGCGCGAGGCCTCTTAGGACTCTTCGAAAAGTTCTTCCAGTGGGAACCGATCCCGCCGCGGAACGCAAGAGAACTCGCCCATGTTAGCGCACGCCTATGCCGGCTTCTCCGGGAAGAGGTGAGCGAGCAGCTTGCACGTGGAAGTGAAGCTCTTACCGCTCTCGCAACGGACTGGCGAAAGCTCCTGTTCCCCGATGCGAGCGATGACCGCTTCGCTGACGGCTACGCACAGGCCGTGACGTTTGGATTGCTGGTCGCACGAGCTAAGGAAATTCCATTAACCGGCGGGTTACACCAAGTGTCGGTGGAGCTGGGTAAATCCAATTCGTTGATCGGTGCCGCTCTACGGCTGATTACCGACAATGCAGCGAACGAAGCGACGCTCAAGACCTCGATCAGTGTTCTCATTCGCGTTCTCGACACTGTGGATTGGCAAAAAATCAGCAAGGGCGACGCCGACGCGTGGCTTTATTTCTACGAGGAGTTTCTCGACGTCTATGACAGGAAGCTACGAAGGCTGACGGGGTCTTACTACACGCCGCCCGAAGTCATCAATGCGATGGTGGGTTTCGTAGACGAGGCATTGAGGTCAAAGCGTTTCAGCTGTCACAGAGGCCTCGCTGCCGAGAGCATTACTTTGGTGGATCCGGCAGTGGGGACTGGCACGTTTCTGCTCGGAGTGCTGCGAAAGATAGCGGCGACTGTAGAGGAAGACGAAGGACGTGGCGCTGTCGTTGGTGCAATAACGGCAGCCGTAAAGCGGCTGATCGCATTCGAAATGCAACTAGGTTCGTTCGCTGTCGCCCAGCTCCGAATTCTAGCGGAAATCGTTGAGCTAACAGGGGCAGTTCCAGCCGAGCCCTTACGAATGTTTGTAACAGATACTCTGGGTAATCCCAACCACGAGTTCGAATGGATTCCGGCGGGGTACCTAGAGATTGGAAACTCGCAGAAGGAAGCAAACAGAATCAAACGCGACGAGCCAATCACAATCGTGATCGGCAATCCACCGTACAAAGAAAAAGCGAAGGGCCGCGGAGGGTGGATTGAAGGCGAGCACAAAGAAGCTGAGAAGTCCCCGCCACTGGCGGATTGGATTCCGCCGCGGGACTGGGGAGTTGGCGCGCACGCCAAGCATCTGCGTAATCTGTACGTCTATTTTTGGAGGTGGGCTACGTGGAAGGTGTATGACCACGGTCCTGGCTCGAAGACTGGAATTGTCTGCTACATCACCGTTGCGGGCTTCTTAAATGGGCCGGGCTGAGTGGCCACACGCATCTTTCAAGGAGTGCAGCAGCCTGTGTGCATCGTGTTGGCCTCGCGCTCCGCAAAAAGCGATCTGCGGATGCCGGCTAGGGTTCGCTTCCACGCTCTGCCGACTGGCCATCGTACTGAGAAGTTCAAAGCACTCGGCGAGCTCAGGCTCGCGGCAAACGCGTGGATCGATTGCCCGACCGATTGGCGCGCGCCTTTCCTACCCTCGTCAACGGGAGCTTGGGCGACCTTTCCGAAGCTCGACGAGCTTTTCATCTACAACGGTTCAGGCGTGATGCCGGGGCGAACGTGGATCATCGCCCCGGACGCCGAATCGCTGGAGCAGCGCTGGCAGAAGCTCGTAAGTGCGCCCGACGCGGAGAAGGAAACACTCTTTCATCCCCATCTGCGTGGAGGAAAAATCGGTGACAAGCACAGCAAAAAAGTTGTTGCGAAGGGACTTGGGAACTATAAAGCGACGGCGAAAACGATAGCGGACGAAAAGGGTAAAGCTCTCTCGCCAATTCGGTACGGCTTTCGCTCTTTCGATCGTCAGTGGATCATTCCAGACGCTCGACTTATTAATCAACCGAATCCGGACATCTGGGCGCTGCACTCAGATCAGCAAGTTTACATCACCGCGTTGTCGCGAACGTCGCCGACCGGTGGTCCTGCGCTCACAGTAACCGGCCTCGTTCCCGATCTCGATCACTACAAAGGCTCGTTCGGCGGCCGAGTTTTCCCGCTTTGGCGCGATGCTGGCGCGACCAGCGCGAATCTTCCACCGAAGCTTCTGCCCTTTCTTGCGAAGCGCTTGGGCCGCCCCGTGAGCGCCGAGGATTTCATCGCCTACATCGCCGCGACTGCTGCGCATCCTGCCTTCACCGCGCTCTTTCAAGATGATCTCTCCACGCCCGGCCTCCGTATCCCGATCACGGCCGACGCCGCGACTTTCAGCGAAGCCGCGGCAATCGGGCGCACGGTTATATGGCTGCACACGTTTGGCGAACGGCTGGCCGATCCCGAACATGGACGCCCCGCCCAGCCGCCGCGTTTACCCGAAAATAAGCGTCCGCGCATGCCTGTGGATGGCGCGATCCCACAAGCACCGAAGTTAATGCCGGACGACATCGATTACGACCCTTCGACAAAGCGGCTCCGCATTGGCAGCGGGTACGTGGAGAACGTGCCGCCCGGCGTATGGCGTTACGAGACCTCCGGCAAGCAAGTGCTTCTACAATGGTTCAGCTACCGAAAGCGCAAGCGCGAGCGCCCTATCATCGGCGATCGCCGACCTCCCTCCTCGCTTGGCAATATCCAGGCCGATCACTGGCTCGCCGAATATACGACCGAGCTGATCAACGTCTTAAACGTCCTCGGCTGGTTAGTCGAATTGGAAGCACCGCAAGCAGCATTACTGGACAAAATTTGCAGCGGACCTCTAATCACCCAAGCCGAACTGCGCGTTGCGGGAGCTTTCGACATTCCCAAAAAAACACAGTCACGAAGGGCTAATGACGAAACTGCTCCATTCTTGTGATGCCCTTAGAGGCTAGGTAACCGAGTTGCTTAAGTTGAGTGCTTCTAGAGCGTCTCGTAACCAATCCAGTTGAACGTCCGTTTCCTTTATGTCGAGCGCCTTCCCATATGCTCGATTCATAAGAATGGGCGCTTGTTCGTGATCTGATGCGTGGATCATGTAATACATTACGCGACCGCCCTGATCTTGCTTCTCATAAATTGGAAACGGATATACGTGCTCATACTGAAACTCGGACCGAAAGCGGTCGCAAACATATTGTGCGCGTCTAGCTCCTCCTAGGCTCAACAACTCCCGCCAATCGGAGGTTCCCCACCACTGTTCGAGCCTTTTTTCCTTTTCTATCTTTAAGCCAGCGGCGCTTCGATTGATCCAGCCTTCAGGGAAAAAGTAGAATAACTCGATCTTGCGACCGCTCGTTTTGTGCCCAGCTACTGTCTCAACCGATTTCCAATCGCATTCGAAGGTTCTTTGATCGAAAAGGCAAAAGGTCGCTTCTTTCTCTGGAATCGGATTCTCCGCAAACATTCTTGTGATGTTGCGATTAAAGTCCCCGTGGTAGATTTGAATCTTCCGATTAGGTTCATTCTTCTCCTTCCTTCGCGAAGGTTGCGAATCGCACATTTCCTGAATCAGTTTCAGTTGTGAAGGGTCGGATTCAAAAAGAAGGAAATTCTTTAACCATCGCGGTGTGCTTTCAATCACCAATTTCGCCGACCACATCTCGGGCTTGTCGGGCTCTTGCGGTCCCGCGAATGCGTCAATGTAGGTTCCGTGATAGGTGATTTGGACGAAATAGAAGAGGTATCGTTCAATGAGCTTGGCCTTGCACTCGGTCCAAATGGGATTTCTCTCCTTAAACTTCTTCTCGGCGACCTTGAGGTCGCACGGTGGCAGTTCGAAAAGAAACTTCTCGGGCTCTGTCATGCCGCCTCTGGCACTTGGTCCCAGGTTTTGCCATCTAAGAACCGTCCCGCCGATTTCTTGCCTAAAGGCTCCATTCTAATAAGCTTGCGCTGCACTTCGTCCCAGAATTCTGTCGCAGACTCCGTTTCCTTTTGCGCCGGAGCCCAGTGACCCCATTGTTTGAAATGAAAAGGAATCCCCGCGTCCTGACATTGATCGCGCAAGTCCCGCGCCCAACTTGGAAACATAACTCGTGCTTTCGGCCCACTTTCGCCACCCGCAATGACCCAATCAATTGGGTGGAGCGTCTTCGAATTCTTGGAAATCCACCTGTCCAGATCCAAAGGGCCCAACAATGGTTCGCATGAAAGGAATCTCCGCTTAGCCGGCACGACAAGGAGTTGCGGTAATCTGATGGTGGCCCAATGCTGATTTTCCACAGTGGTTCCGACCCAGACATTGTTAGGCCATTCCTCTCTCCAAGGCGCAAACCGCAGAATGTTATGTGGTCGCTTCGTTAGCAATAACCAGTCTAGGCTGGGTGTAAGCTCTATGAGTCCCCAAAGCTTTTCACGTTCTTCGAACAAATCAGGTCTTGCTTCAAAGACATCCGCCATCGACGCGCAAAACACGCGTCGCCGAGTTCTCGAATCGGATGCTTCCGCATTCCAGCGGATTGGTTCTAGCCAATGCGTATCACCGAAAAACCGCCGCGGTGATCTTGCCCCCCAAACCTTTTGACCGACACGTTTCGCCCACGTTTCCGCATAGCAATGAAGGCACGCCGGCGAAACTTTTGAGCAGCCCCACCAGGGATTGAATGTGTGGTCGGTCCACTCTATTGACGAGTTCTGGGCCATGCAGTGAATAACCTGTGAAAAAGCTGCGAAGAACTAAAGCAAAAAAACCACGAGAGACGGAGAAGGACAGTCTGTGACCTCTCGGCGTTTCTCAGCGCTCTACCAGTTGTTTGATCGGGTGAATTTCCCAGGCTTTGGTCGGCTGCAAACCTTCGGGGCCGACGGTGTTTGGGAACGGTGTTCGCCGTCCCACAAGAGGAAGCCGGAGACGGTCACGGGAACCGGAGGGTCGAAGAGGCCACTGACGTTGTGGTGGTTCGCGAGGATAGCGCGGATGCCGGCACGCCGTTGCGGGATTGACTGCGACCGTTTTGTTGCGAGTCAATTCGAGTGACGGCAGGATATTTTCGCATTTTCCGGTGGCACGTGCTGCGGTATCTCCGGCGGCATCCGCTGCTCGGGCTTCTGAATATCTTGAGCGTGGCGCTCGGGGTGGCGGTTTATCTGGCGACGCAGATCGCTAATCACAGTGCAAATCGTGCGTTCGCGGCAAGCGTCGATCTCGTCGCGGGAAAGGCTGAGCTGGAAATTACCGCGCCGGCCGGGCATTTGCCGGAGACAATTCTGCCGAAGGTCGCGACGGCCCCCGGCGTTTCCGCAGCGACGCCGCTGGTGCAGGGGTTCGTATCGCTGCGGGATTTTCCCGGCGATTATCTCGAAATTCTCGGCATCGACGTTTTCACGAACGGTCTGTTTCGCACCTTCGATCCTTCGAATTTCGACGCGCGCGGATTCGACATCCAGCGCTGGCTCGGCAATCCCGGCTCGATCGCGGTCTCCGAGGAATTCGTCCGGCAACATGGTCTCAAGGCGGGCGACAAGATTCGCGCTCGCGTGGGCGGGACGAACCGCGAGCTGGAGATCGGGTTTCTGTTACAGAAAGACGAAACCTTCGATCCGCACTTCACGGCGATGGATATTGGCTGGGCCCAGGAATTGTTCGGCCGGCGCGGAGAACTCAGCGTCATCCAGTTGAAACTCCTCAACCCGCGCGAACGCGAAATTACGATCACGGCGCTCCGTCAATTTCTCCCGAAAGACGTTCGGGTCGCGTCGCCGGCCCGCCGCACCGAAGAAGTCGACAAAATGCTCGGCGGCTTCCAGCTCAACCTCACGATGATGAGCCTGGTCTCGGTGTTGGTCGGGATGTTTCTCATCTACAACACCGTCACGGCCTCGGTCGTGCGCCGCCAGCACGAGATCGGGATCCTGCGTTCGTTAGGCGTGACCCGGAGCGAGATCCGGAACCTGTTCTTGGGCGAAGCAATTGTTCTGGGGGCCATCGGTTCCTTTCTCGGCTTGATCGGGGGATTGGTCCTGGCGCGGGTCCTGGTCGGCGCGGTGTCCGCAACGATCTCGTCTCTTTACGTGCTCGTGAGTGTGAGAGGAATCACGTTGCAACCGCTCAGTTTCGCGCTGGCGTGGATGATCGGGATCGGATCGGTAATCTTGTCCGCCTGGTTCCCGGCGCACGCGGCGGCGAGACAGGACCCGGTCGCGGCGCTCCATGGCGGCGCCAGGCTGGAGCGATCGGTGAATCCATCGTTCGCCTGGCTGATCAGCGGAGCGCTCTGCATTTTTCTCGCGGCAGTTTTCTCCTGGCTCGCGCTTTCCATTGGCCCGCGCTGGCTCAGTTTCGGCGCGGCCTTTTTCGTCCTGGCCGGCTTTTCTTTTCTCGTCCCGCGCGTCATGTTTCACTTCAGCAAGGCGACGGGAAATTTGCTCCGGCGTCTTCGTCCGCGCCGGCGAAGATCGAACATCGAAAACGCGCTGGCGGCGGCGAATCTCTCCCGGGCTCTCCTGCGCAACTCCGTCACGGTAGCGGCGCTCGCCATTGCCGTCGCCATGACGGTCGGAGTGAGCGTGATGGTCTTTTCGTTTCGCAAAACGGTCGAGGCCTGGATCAACAACACCTTGATCGCCGATCTTTTTGTGACGCCGGCTTCCAATGCCGTCGCCGGCGTAAGCTCCTTTTTCCCGGCACCGGCTCTGGCGTTCCTGTCGAATCATCCGGCCGTCGAGACCATCGACACGTTTCGCCAGGTCGAGCTGCCCATGGGAGACACCGACATCAGCGCCGCCGTGATCCGCGGCGGCGAGCAGCGGAGATTGCAATTCCTGCGCGGCGATCGACGGGAACTCATGCGCCGTTTCCACGATGAACCGTGCCTGTTTGCCTCCGAGAGTTTCGCGAGTCGCCACCACCTTCGCGAAGGAGACCTCGTCGAGCTGACCACACCCGACGGGCCGCAGGCTTTTGCCGTGGCCGCCCTCTTTTACGATTACACAAGCGATCAGGGTTATGTTTACCTGAGCGCGAAAAATTTCGCCCGTTTCTGGCACGATGACCGGATCAACAGCGTCGCGATTTATTTGAAGGCGAACCACGGCGCCGACGAAGTAACGAAGGCATTCCGGTCGGAGTTCAGCCGGGAAGGACAGTTCGCGATCTTCTCGAATCAATCGCTGCGGCGGCGCGTGTTCGAAATCTTCGACCAGACTTTCGCGGTCACGCACGTCCTGATGGCGATCGCGCTTTTTGTGGCCATCACCGGGATTTTTCTTTCGCTCACGATTCTGATCACGGAACGTCAGCGCGAGCTGGCGATCCTGCGCGCGATCGGTGCGAGCGCCGGCCAAATCAGGAAGATCCTGCTTTCCGAAACCGCGATGCTCGGAGCGCTCGCGGCCGTCGTCGGAACCGTTTCCGGAATTTGCCTCTCTGTGGTTTTGACCGGCGTGATCAATCGCGCCTTCTTCGGCTGGACGATTCACCTCGCGTTTCCGTGGCAAACTCTCGCCTTGACGCCGATTTGGATTTTGGCCGCCGCGATCATCGCGGGCGTGATTCCCGCATGGCGCGCGAGCCGCATGGTTCTCGCCGACAATTTGCGCAATGAATAAGGAGCGGAACATAGGCTTTCAGCCTGTGCGCCCAGCGGGTTTTCAACCCGCTGCCAGTTTCAGCCGCATGAAGGTTTTCAGCGGAGAGAATCTCTGCTGGGCGCACAGGCTGAAAGCCTATGTTCTGGCGCGCGTGCTTTTGTTCGCCGCGATCGCAACGACCTTCATCGCCGCTGATTGGAAAATCGCCGAGCCCGGCTGGCGGTACGAATTTCCCCGGGACCACCACGCGCATCGCGAATTCAAAACCGAGTGGTGGTATTTTACCGGCAATTTGTTCGATGCCGATGGCCATCGGTTCGGTTACGAGCTGACGTTTTTCCGCCACGGAATCCAGCGGGCGGCCGACCGCGATCCGAACGCCTCCCGTTTCATCGTCGACGACCTGAAATTCGCGCACTTCGCGATCACCGACGTCGGCGGCCAACAATTTCGCTTCGAACAAAAGACGAGCCGCGGCGCCTTCGGCGAAGCGGGATTCGACGATCGGCAGCGACTGGCGTGGATCGATAATTGGAGTCTCACCTCGAAGAGCGATGGGATTTTCGAACTAACCGCGTCCGGCGCCGCGGGCGCGATCCATCTTGATTTGCGGCCGGCGAAACCAGCGGTCGTTCACGGAGAGAATGGCGTGAGTGTGAAAGGCACCGGCGGCGCGAGCGCGTCTCACTACTATTCCATTCCACGCTTGGAAACGACGGGCTCTCTCACGGTGAATGGCAAGACGTGCGCGCTCCGGGGCGAAAGCTGGTTCGATCACGAATGGTCCAGCAGCCAGCTCGCGAAAGGGCAGGTGGGCTGGGATTGGTTTTGTCTGCAATGGGAAGATGGCGCTGAATTGATGCTTTATCGCATGCGGCTCGAGAACGGTCAGCGGGACAGCAGTTCGAGTGGAACGTGGATCGCGCCCGATGGAACCGCGACTCATCTGCGAGCGACCGATTTTCAGGCGACGCCGATCGCATCTTGGAAAAGCAAAGCGACCGCTGCCGAGTACCCGATCGGATGGCGGATCGTGTTACCCGCTCAGGGTTTGGACTTCACGATCAAGGCGGCGCTGGAAGATCAGGAACTGAAACTTGGCCCAATCACTTATTGGGAAGGCGCTATCGATGCGAATGGCAGACGCGACGGCAAGGAAATCAAAGCCCGGGGATATCTGGAATTAACCGGATATGCCGGACAGTTTGGTGCAACATTGCGAGCAGGTCGCTAGATTCTCGGAGGGACGTGCTTCTGCACGTCCCAAAATTCCCAACGCTGGCAGAGTTAGGGACGTGCAGAAGCACGTCCCTCCGAACTTACGCCTGGGTGTGGCGGGCGAAATGGACTTCCACGCCCTTCGGCAAAAGACGCTTGCGTCCGCGCTGGCGTCGCCGCGCGAGAGTGGCCCGTCCGCCTTTCGTGCTCATGCGAGCGCGAAAACCGTGCTGTTGTTTGCGGGTGCGCTTCGAGCGCTGAAGTGTCCGTTTCATACCGTAGGCTGTTGAAGAGCGGCTACCTTACGGGCAGCTTCGCGTCTGTCAATCATTCCCCTCGTGCTCGTGATCGTTTCGGAGCGATTACGATTACGATTACGATTGCGAGCACGAGCACAAGGCACATCCGCATTGCCAGCGCAGAGCGTTTGTGAAATAACGAAGGCACCCATGAGCGAAGTCGTTATCGAGCCGGCGGTTTTCGAAGATTTGGACGAGTTATCGAATCTTCTCGGCGAACTTTTTAGCGAGGAAAAGGATTTCCGTCCCAACAAACAGAAGCAGCTCCAGGGTCTTCGCCTCATCTTCGAGGAGCCCAATCGCGGTCGGGTTTTTGTCCTGCGGCGGGATCGGACGATCGTCGGGATGATCAATCTTCTGTTCACGATCAGCACGGCCGAAGGCGGATTCGTGATCCTGCTTGAAGATCTCGTCGTGCACGACTCCTTCCGCGGCCACGGTTACGGCTCGCAATTGCTCGAATACGCGATCAATTTCGCGAAGCAAAAGAAGTTCCTCCGGATCACGCTCCTGACCGATCGGCCGGAGCTGCGCTCCCAGAATTTCTTCAAGCGCCACGGCTTTTTCGAATCCCACATGCTGCCGATGCGCTTGCTGGTCTCGCAGGAGTCCGCCGCGCCGGCCACCTTGTAAAAGCGCGCGCGTCGGGCCGTTTTCGGTTGTAGATTCGTCCCCGTCATGGGCGGCACGATTCGTCTCTTCAAATTCAGCGGCATCCAGGTTTACCTGCACTTTTCCTGGTTCATCGTGGCGGCCTACGAATACAGCCGTCGCGCGGGTGTTTACACTTCGCCGATCTGGGCGCTATGGGAATACATCGCGCTGTTTGCAATCGTGTTGCTTCATGAGTTCGGCCACGCCCTGGCCTGTCGTCAAACTGGCGGGATCGCGGATCGCATTGTTCTGTGGCCACTGGGCGGCATCGCTTTTGTGAATCCACCGCGTCGCCCCGGCGCCATGCTCTGGAGCATCGCTGCCGGCCCGCTCGTGAACGTGTTGCTCCTGCCGATCCTGACCGTTGCCCTCGCGTTAGTGCGGGCGGATGTGGAGCCAACTGATTTCGCCGCCTTTGTCGGGCACGTCTGGTGGCTCAATCTCGGACTATTGATCTTTAATATTCTTCCGGTTTATCCACTCGATGGCGGACAGATTCTACGCTCGCTCTTGTGGTTTCCGCTGGGCGAAATTCGCAGCCTGCAGATCGCGAGCGTTGTCGGCCTCATCGGAAGTATCGCCCTGGCAGGTCTGGCCTGGTTCATCGGAATGGATGTCTTCTGGACTGCGATCATGGCGCTATTCCTCATCAGCCGCGCGATTGCCGGCTGGCAGTACGCGAAAGCGCTCGTGCTGGAAGAAGAAGCGAACCGCGCCGCGCGGCTCGTGCCGACGGTGCCAGGATCTGATCGTCCGGCGCTGTAGCAGCGCCGCTGATCCTCTTCTGTAGCCGCTTCGCTGTGCGAAGCGCGAGAGTGAGCAATGCAACTATCACGCCGCCCATAGGGCGGCGGCTACAGCGATCAATGACCCTTCGACGCCTCGCTGATCCACTCGCCGATCTGCGTGATCAGGCGCGGTTTTATTTCCGCGCGGAAACCGACTTCATCCACCGCCTTCGCCACCGCTTTCGCGGCTGTGGCCGGCAGATCGGATTTCGCGTAGCGCTCCAGCTCGGCGATGCGCGCCGGGTCGGAGAAGAAAGTGAAGAGGCTCGGCGCGTAACTGTTCGCACCGAGCGCATCGGCCTTGGCTAGTAATTGCTTCATGTGCGCTTTCGCGAACATCCACGCGATTTCCGGATGTTCGCTTTGGCGCGCGACTTTCGCGACCAGAAAAACCGCCCGGCTAGTTGGCAATTCGTCGCTGAGCGAAATTTGCAAAGTCCGTTCGGCAAGTTTCGGATCGGTCGCGCAGGCCAGCGCGTCATAATAATACTGCTTCTCCTCGATGCTCGTCGTTTTCAGGCCCAGCTCGTGCAGCTTGTTCCAGGTCGCTTCATCAGCGTAACGCCCCACCACCGCCAGGACCGAAGGCCGCAAATCAGGCGGGAGCGACTTCGGGTTGGCGAGGTATTTTTGAAAACGATCGCGGCAGCCGGCCACGATTTCCCTGTCATCCAAGTCGCCGAGCGCCCTGATCAGACTGGCGCGAAGCGATCCAATCTTCGCCGGCTCGCCGCTCTTTGGCTCCCAGCCGACTTGCTCGAAGCTCGGCCGCAAAATCGAGCGCGCATATTTTTGGAATTGGTCGCGCTGCGGTTCGGCAGCGAGGAGACGATTGATGAAATCGAACACGTGCATGATCTGCTCGCGTTCCGCCAACTCCGTTTTCGTCGGCAGTTTCTCGACCAGATCGAGATAGAGCGACATCGGCGCGCGGCTCGCCTGCACGAGGGCCCACGCATCGGTGAGCAGGTTGACGCGGTCGGGCACGTTCAGTTTCGGCAAATCCGCGAGCAACAGTTTCCAGGACGCGTCATCGTACTGGACACGATAATTTCCCGCGCCTTCGACATTCAATTTGATCGCGCGGTCCGCCGCAGCATTCGGCAGCTCCATGGACTTCGAAGTCATGAGCAGACTGGCCGTCGCCGGTTCGCCGGGCATTTCGTAGGTGAGGGGAATCTTCCATTCCAGCGGTGGCGGCTTGTTAAAATGAACAGTGAAGCGCTCCTGCGTCAGCGTGATTTTGCCACTCGCGTCGCGCGCAACTTTCACAATCGGAAAGCCAGGCTGCTGGGTCCAAGCCGCGGCGATTTCCACGACCGGCTTTCCCGAAGCTTCGGCCAGCGCATTCCACAAATCGGTGGTCGTCGAGTTCGAGAGTTTGTGCGCCGCGATGTATTTGCGGATGCCGTCGCGAAAGACATCTTCGCCGAGAAAACTCTCCAGCATCCGGATGAACGACATCCCTTTCCGGTAAGTGATGTCGTCGAACGCGCTGTTTGCTTCCGCTTCCGTCGCGATCGGCTGCTGAATCGGGTGCGTCGTCGAACGCGCGTCACCTTCCATCGCGCTTTCTTTTCCGATGCCACTGCGCCGCATCGGATCGCGCGGCGTAGTCTTGCTCAGCCAGACTTCCCAGTCGGGGTTGAACTTCGCCGTGCACTTCGTCCCCATCCAGGAGGCGAACCCTTCGTTGAGCCAGAGATTATCCCACCACGCCATCGTCACGAGATCGCCGAACCACATGTGGGCCGTCTCGTGCGCGAGCACTTCGTAAATGTTTTGCTTCGTTTGGGCGGAGGATTTTTCCGGATCGAACAGGAGGACCGATTCGTAGTAGGTGATGCCGCCCCAGTTCTCCATCGCCCCGCCGAAGCCGCCGGGAACCGCAATGTGATCGAGTTTCGGCAGGGGGAAAGGCTGCCCGAAGTAGTCGTTGTAGTACTCAAGAATTTGCTGCGAGCTTTCGAGCGCGTAACGGCCCATCTCCGCTTTGCCTTTCGTGGCGACTACGCCATGCATCACTTCTCCATTCTTGGTTTGGATCGCATCCAGTTCGCCGGCGCAAAAGACATTCAGATAGCTCGCCATCGGTGGCGTTGCCGCGAAGCGAACTTCCTTTCGGCCAGCCACCTTCGTCTCCTTATCGACCGGCATGTTCGACATCGCCGTGAAGTTCTCCGGTACCACCGCAGTTAACTGGAACCGCGCGCGAAAGCTCGGCTCATCCCAGCACGGGAACAGCCGGCGCGCGTCGGTCGCTTCGAACTGGGTCCCGAGCATAAGTTTCTTCGCGCCCGTTCCCTGTTCCTGGTAGGGCGCGTAATAAAGTCCCTGGCCCTGCTGGTTGATCTTGCCGGTAAACTCCAGCTCGAGCGTGTGGCTGCCCGTCGCCAGTTCGGCCACGAGCGTCAACGTCTGCTCCTTTTCATCCAATTTGATCGCTGACGCCGCGATCGGCTTTCCATCGATCGCCGCCTTGCTGATTTTGATCTCGAGCGCGTTCAGAACGATTTGCTTCACCGCCTCGCGCCCGTTCAGCTTCACGCTTTCCGATCCCGTGAAAGTGCGCCTGGCAATGTCGGGCACGATCCGGACCGCGTACTCTTCCGGCACAATCTGTTTCGGCAGTTTTCCCGGCGTGCTGGCGAAATCGAATGGTTTTTCCGCGGTCAAGGTCGTGAGAGGCATAAGCGAAAGTGCGACTACGAAAGCTAAAAAGCGCATCCGCCACTTAACAACGCCTGGAAAACTTTGCACACCGATTTCCAAGGTTGGAGGGACGGGCGTCGTCCGTCCCATTATTCTTGGGACGACACGGCGGTCGTCCCTCCAGTTACTGCACTACCAACAGGAGCAGCAATTGTCCGTCGCCGACTTGCGGGCCTTTGATGACGAGCGGACTCGCCTTGCTCAACTTCGCGTCCGTCTCGAGCAGTAAACTTTTCTCCTGAAATAACTTCAGGTTGAGCAGGTATCCCGTCTTGTCGCTGCCTTCTTTCGAATCGACGTGAAGCGAAAAATATTTGCTCTGCGCCATCCAGTCCTCAGAACCGGTGACCAGCGCTTTGCGCGATTGGCCGATGACTTTGAACTGATTGTAGCCGAACAACTCTTTCAGCGTGCCTTCCATCCTGGTCAGCTCCTGCGGGACCGGCTCGGGCTGGGCGACGTTGTTCGCGATGACGAGTCCGCTCCATACGGTTTGCGAAGCGGTCGCCGACACGGCCTCTCCCAAGATCAGTGCCAGCCAAAGGGCGAGCAGCAAAATGGAGCGCCGTTGCATGGCAGCAGATTATTTTGAGGCGTATTCGGACGGCAGCGATTGCAAGCCTTCCACCCACAGAACAGTCACCCTGTCCTCCTTGGATTCGAACATGGTGATGGTCGCGTTCGGGCTCACCGCCGGATCGACCCGCGCCGTCAGAATCTCGGATAAATATTGAGATTGCTGGGTCGCCGGTTTTTCCCGCATGACGAAAAACGTGCAGACACTAAAGATGGCGAGCGCCGTGGCGCCGACCCAGACGAGCCGCCCGATCGGCCACCACACTCGACCGCCGCCGGCACTGGAACTTGTGGGAACAGCCGACTCACTGGCGATCCGCTCGCGCAGTTGATGATGGAAAAACTCTTCATTCCCCATCGCGTGACAGGGCAGGTGCTCCTTCAAGAACGTTCCGAGCTTCAGCGCATTGCGCTTCTCGGCCTCAGCCGCCGCCTTGTCCGGCAGCGACGCTTCGAATTGCGCCAGCTCATCGCCGGCCAGTTCGCCGTCGATCCACGCGGTCCATTTTTCTTCAAACGTTTTCATAGAGGTCCCTCAGGAGGTTCTGCAGTTTTTTCCGGGCGTAGAAAAGTCGCGACATCACCGTGCCGATGGAACACCCGAGCGCCTCGGCAATCTCGTGGTATTGCATGTCCTCGGTCTCCTTCATCAAAATCACGGCCCGATGTTCCGGCGAAAGCTGCTCGATCGCCGCATCGATCCGCGCCCGGATTTCCTGGCGTTCCATCCGTTGATGCGGGAGCGCGGGCGCTTTCGGCACCGTCCGCGAGGCCGGATCGATTTCCTTCAACTGGACCGCGTCATCGAACTCCATCCCGCTCCCTTTCACCTGTTTTTTCCGGAGCCAATCGATGGTCACGTTGGTCACGATCCGGTAAATCCAGGTGTAAAAAGACGATTGGCCGCGGAAACGACCGATCGATTTCCACGCCTTCAGGAAACTGTCCTGGGCGAGGTCCCAGGCGTCCTGCTCGCTATGTACCATATTGTAGATCATGCCAAAAACTCGGGTCCGGTAACGGGTGACCAGCTGGTCAAAGGCCTCGGTGTCACCCGCCTGGCATCGTTTCACCAGATCGAGTTCCGGGACATCGGCCTGAGCCGGAGTCGCTTCCGTATGCATTATTGGACGGACTAGCCGCTAATTCATTCAACGCGGCCCTACAGGCTGCCGAAGCGCCGGAGCCATTCGCCGCGATATTGCCCCATCAGGGTGATGATCCCGTCGCGGACCTCGAAGAGGCGTTGCTGAAGGACGGAATGCTGCGGCGGCGTAATCAATTTCTCCGAGAGCAGCTGCGCACCCGCTTCCATCGAGGTCGTGATCGCCTTCAACGCCCGCTTGAGATACGCGATCGTCATCCCGATCTCGTCCACGTCGTCATCGCTTAGGGCGGCCGCGAGTTTGGCGCTGGCCAGGGCCGAGTGCGTCGCCAGTTTCACCGCCGCCGGCTCATTTTGGAGCGCCGCTTGGTCGTCGAAAAGCTGATCGATCCAGACCGTCAAGGCGAACGCCGCCCGATAGAGGGTGTGGTCCTCGAACCCGTCCACAAACGCCGCCGGTTCATCCGCTGCGCCGCTCTCGCCGTCAACCGAACGCGATTCCTCCGCGAGCATCGCGTCCACTTCATCGTTCCAGGAATCGCCTTCTTCCTCATTGAGCAACTGGGTCCAGCCCATCTCCCGCGCGATGATCTGATCGCGCTGCGGATGATCGAGATACTTCTCGAGCAGCTCCATGTATTTCTCCGTCTTATGGTCCTGCTGCTGGAGAAACCGCTCCCACTCGTATTCATCCCAGACCCGATCGGACTCAGGCTCGTAACCCGACATATTGTTGTTCTAGGCCAGAGTGCGCGGGCGCGCAAAAGTTTTTGCGCGCACCTCAGCCAGGACAATTTGGACAGGATTTACAGGATTCACCGGATTGGGTTTCTGAAATCCAAGTAATCGCGTTAATCCTGTCTCTCTTTGTCTCAAGCCGGTCGCGTCCCGCGGCAATCCGGATATTTCGGGCAACCCCAGAACGGCTGTCCGGCTCTTGCTCCCTGCCGCGCCTTCCGCATCACCATCTCGGAACCGCAGCGCGGACAGACTGGCGTATCTTGGCTTTTCTCCTTCTCTGGAACCGGGGGAGCGAGGTTCCGCGAAGTTTGCACTCTGCGGATCAATTCCAAGAGCGCCGTCGACCCGATCAGTTCGATCGGTTTTCCGCTAGCGAACGCAACCGCATCCGGCGTGAAGTTTGTCGTCGCGACCAGTTTCGCACCGGCCGCACCGCGATCGATCAACACACCATACAGTTCGCGCACAGTCTGGACAGGCACCGACTGCTTCCATCGCTTGCACTGCACCAGGATCGTTCGCCCATCCTTACGCAGCACCAGGTCCACGCCGCCATCCGCTCCGCCGCCCAGCGTTTCCTCCACGCGATATCCCTGTCTTCGGTACGCCTCACCGAGCAAATCTTCGAACGTCTTCCACGGCAGCGCCCGCAACGATTCAATGCTCGTCTGCCGCTCCAGCATTCGCCTTGTTTTCCATGCGCGTAATGCGGAGATCGCGGCAATTGCCAGCAGAAAGAGGCTGATGATTCCAGTGAGGCCGACCTTCGCGATTGCCGGTGGCAAAAATCCCGGCAGCACAAAATAGACGATCCCCGCGAGCGCCACGCTCACCCACCACGGCAGGAGCACGAGATCATCTGCGATGGAAAAACGACGGCGGGGGGACATGCAAATTTCTTAAAGCAGCTTTCAGACGAGCTGCCAACTGCGGAAACTGTTTAACCCTTCCCTATTTCGTATCCCGTTCTTCAGGCTCGTCCGATTCGGGCAATGCCAGGCTGAGCAGTCTTTTCGCTTCCGCGGCTCTGTCGTCCGCTATCTGTCTGATCACAGCGCGCAATTGATGAAGATCAAATGGCTTGGGTATCATTCCATCCACGCCGAGCGCATCGTAGGCCGCGCGATTCTCCGCCGATAGATGCGTGATGACTAGATCGGACGCACGAGGTTCGACCATGAGCCTGGCGAGCGCCGCCTCGCCGTCGTTCACGATTTCGACTTTGTGACCATCCAGCTTCAGGGCGAAGGAGATCGAGAACGCGACCGACCGCTCGTCTTCCGCGAGCAGGATGTTAAGGGGAGGGGAATTCACACAGGGGGCGAGGGCTGATCAGCTCTGATATCAAAACACGAAAGAAAGGCCAATAAGAAAGCCGCATTTATGCGGCAGACCTCAAAGCACATTCTTTGCCACCCTCTGGCGTGGACTCACGCGAGATATTTGGTCGGAACGTTGCCCGAATGCGGGCCAGAGCGGCCCTCACTCAGGAACAACTCGCGGAAAAGGCAGACATCGACCGTTCCCAAGTTCAACGAATCGAAAACGGCACCTCGAGTCCCACGGTCGAAACCGCGACGCGTTTAAAGCGCTCCCTGCGCTGCTCGTGGAAGGAATTGCTGGCAGGATTGGATTGAGAGAAGAAAGGGCGGCGCGGAATGGTATCCACGAAAACGCGCCCCTCTCCGCGGAATAGACGAAAAAATGTTCGCCTTTAAATGCGAATATTCGTCTAATTCTCGTTAGGTCTTCCATGGCCGATCAATCCCTGCAAGAGAGTTTCCCAGAAGCTTGGCAAGAGTTTCGCACGTGCCGCATCTTGCATTGGATTTCGTGGCTAGCCTTCATCTCGGTCAGTGGTTTTTGTATAGTTTCCGGTGTCGCATTTAATCTGCCGTTCGGATGGTGGCCAGACGGTATATTTATTATGGGGTGCGGGGTCCTTGTGGCCATTACCTACGCCAAGCTGCGTTACATGCGCTGTCCGCGATGTCACAAGGATTTCTTCTTTTTGTTGCATTTCTATCCGATATTTCTCCGGGAGGGCTGCTGGAATTGCGGCCTCCCGATCTATGGCGATGACGACGCGCAGACCTAACCATGCGATGGAGCGAACGGCGGACCGCTGTGCGTCCACATTTCAGATGACTTCCACACTTCCACTTCGAGCGACGCGCGCCCTCGTCCGCCGTCGCTCATCTTTTTCTCGTTAGGCGTATGGACGCGCAGCCACAGACCATACCAGAGGCCGACAAGACTTTGCCTCTCACCGCTAAGACAGCGGCGATTTACCTCCTCTTCGCGGGTATCACCAGCATCCCGCTGCTGTTTGTCGCTCCTTCTCCCGAGTTCCTGGCCCAGCCTCCCGCGGCTCGCGCTGGTCACTACACGCGAGAGATCATATTGGATCTCGCTTTCGTTGTCGCAGGTATCGCGGTGCTTCGGCAGCGTACATGGGCACGGAAGCTCGGCGTCATTGTTCTCATCATCAGCGCACTTCACGGCGCATTCGCTTTCGCTCGAGGTTTCGCTCGTGGTGCGCCGAGTCCAAAGATTCTTCTGATCGGCTTCCTCGTTGTTGGAGCTTGGAACGCGCTCTGGATTTACTTTATTGTGTCGACGACCCCGCGGAGATGTCACACCAAACGCCTAACCATGCGATGCAGCGAACTCAGAAAGCGTTCGCGAGCAGGCCGGCTGGCAGGCATGGGTAAAGGATGAGGGATGAATTATGAAGGATGAAACCGCAGCCACGCGCCACAGAGTTTACCCGCCGTGGCGGGCCAGCCGTCGCTGATCTCGTTCTCGTTAGATGCTAAAACACGCGCCCACTTCGTTGTTGGTCATTGTTTATTTTCCGATCGCTTCCAACGATAACATTTCCTGAAACCTGAACCGGCCAGGTCCGTATAGATGATTGAGAGCGGCTTCAAATCAATCACCCTATGAAAAACTACAAAAAAGTAATCAGTCGTTTACAAACAAGGAATCTTACAGCAATCGCATGGATTACCATGGCCCTGCTTATCGGCATATGCCTTTGGGCAACGTTTGCGCCTGTGGCTTTCGCGCAACAACATTGTAATATCCTGTTCGAGAACCACACCAGAATGCAATTGACCATGTACGTGGACGGTCACAACGGTTGCCTTGCTAACGGTGGAATGAGTTGTTCCAGCACCGAAAACTTAAACGTCCATCATCTTGACGCCAGGTCCGGCGAAACAATTGTGCATCGACTGGCCCAAACCGTACCGGCAGGCATGACTTCATTTACATACATTGTTTGCTACCAAAGCGATAACAGTCCGCCCTGCCAGGGCACTAACTAGCCCAAGCCATTTCGGGGCAACCACGCCCATCTTTACGAACTGAGAGGGCAAAAGGCGTCAGTCTGTGAATCTCTTCAGATTCTCCGTTGAATCCGCGATTGCTAGGCGAATCTGGGGGCGCGAACCCATCAGTCTGTGAATCTCGGCAGAAGCCGTTCGCTCATTGCTTCTGGGCTGCGTGGCAATTATCGAATCCAATTGGCGGCAAAGCAGCGCATTCCTGAGAATTATCGAGGTATTTCTCATGGTTGTCGCGACAACAGCAAAAGTCATGTTCCTCAATTCAAAAGCGATATTGACCAACGACGAAGTCAGCCACCGCAACCCTAAAGGGGTTACGACCGGAGCGAGAGTCATCGCGACACGAGCGAGAGTTATCGAGGCCGGAGCAAGAGCCGGCTTCAAGATCGCAAAAGAAATCTTGACCCGTCGAAGAGTAACTTTGGGAAAAGGGAAAGTACTTAAACAAAAAGCTTGAGTTGGGTGCCGCGTTTTGGGAGAACTGCGGCCTAAACCAGCCGCCTGGCTCGCGAGCCACGCGGCGCAACCCTCAGAAGGAGGAGTCATCCTATGGCTCGACTAAAAAGAAAATCGACGGCGGTAGATTTCGCCGAGAACCGCGCGAACGCGCTTACCTCGATCGATCCAGCGCTCGACCTCGGCAATGGTCTGACGCTGGCCGATTATAAAACCAAGACCACGGCCCTCAAGACTAAGAACGATACGTATAACAGCGATCTGTCCGATCTGGACGCTTCGCTTAATTCGATCCAGGCCGATGAGAAAGCCCTGGACGATCTCTCCGCCCGGATGCTCGCGGGCGTGGGAAGTAAGTACGGCAAAGACAGCTCAGAATACGAGCAAGCCGGCAGAGCAATTATGACCGATACGTCATGGGACAGACCATGGGCAAGTCGATGGTTATCTCAGTCCATCTATGGCTCGAGCATCTTCTCCTCCTATGCTTGCGCATCGTCGTACCGGATGCGGATGCCCTGTTCCGTGATCGAGGCTTCAGCTTTCCTCAGTTGGTTGCACTATGCGAGGGGCACAGAGTTTTTGATAGGTCGTTCGCCGAGATTCTTCGCCGAGTGAACGCCCTCCGTAACAAGTGCGCCCACGATCTTGCTTTCGCGCCCAGCGATCGCGAGATGTCCGCTATCGTTACGGCGCTCGGGCAGCTATCCCCACCGGTGCACACCGACGCAGAAGATTATCCTTCACGCAGGGTCGCAGACCTTCTTGAAGAGAGGGCTATTGCACTCGGCGCCATCACTCCAACGCCATCCAACCAGGTGATGCAGCGAACCGCGCCCCGCTCCGATGCGTAGCTTTTGCATAGTTAGTTCGTCCAGCTTGCGGCCACGCGCGCTCTCGGGCGCGGTCGCTAATCTTGTGTCTCGTTAGGCTTCTCACTCTCAAACGCGCTATGTGGCTCATAACCCAGATTTTCGCAGCTGTTGGAGTGCTGTCGGCTCTAGTCAGTCTAATCGCATACTTCTCCGGCTGGTCTGACTTCGGATCACTTTTGCGTGAGGTATTCGCGCGCTTTGGCATCTCACCATTCGCCGCGCGGCCTGTGATCTACTATGACACACGTATGAGCCTCTCAACAAAGGACAGCGACATCGTCGCGACATTTCAGATTCCAGCAACAGCCGTTGAAGCCACGTTCACCATTTCGACCGGTTCACGCAAAGGCATCTTGGGGCCATCGAGTGATCCGAGTTACGGCTCCGGATTCCAGAATGCACAAGGAACCGTGTTCGGCTTTACGTCACAACCCGCCACGAAAACCGGTTTCAATTACCTCTTTTTCCGTGACGGACACGGCCAGATAAGCATCATTCACGACGTCAACGAGAAGTTAGCGGCCAAGCTGCCGCCAGCGTGGCGTGACTTTGCGCTTGGCTTTCTCAGAATTGAAGGGATACTTCGTCGCACGGTAGAGTTTGAGACAGTCGATTTCTCACGCAACCCCAGACACACGTTGCATTTTCTTGTCGATGTCGATTCACACGGCAACCTGATTTACAAGGATGGGCTTTTGTCATCGCAAAGCTAAGAGGCCTAATCAGACGATGCAGCCAACCGCTGGTAGCCCGGTGGAAAGGATGAGGGATGGATTATGAAGGATGAAACTGAAGCCACGCGCCGCCCACGCCCGGATCGCTACGCGAAGCGTTGCGCGCGGGCCGCCAGCGTCGCTGATCTTGTGTCTCGTTAGACCGCACCGCACTCCATCACTTGTCGACTTGTATCATTCTTCAATGAGCACTCCCTTCGATGACCACCTGAAAGCACTCGGCATCGAGCTGCCTACTCCCAGCTCGCCCGGCGCCAACTACGTGCCTTTCACGCAGTCGGGGACTCTCCTCTTCCTTACCGGCCAGCTCTCGCAGTGGAACGGCGAGCGACGCTTCATAGGCAAACTGGGGCGTGAGTTCGGCCTCGATCAAGGCCAACAAGCTGCTCGGCTTTGTGCTCTCAACCTCATCGCACATATGCGCAGCGCCCTGGACGGCGATCTCGGTCGCGTCTCCCGCTGCGTCCGCCTCACCGGCTACATCAACTCCACTCCGGACTTCACGAGTCAGTCTCAGGTCATGAATGGCGCATCCGACCTCTTCGTACAGATCTTCGGAGACGCGGGTCGTCACACACGCATCGCTATTGGCGTCGCTGCACTCCCCTACGACGTTGCCGTCGAGGTCGAAGGCATCTTCGAGGTCCGGTAGAGAACCACCAGGAAAAGAACCAGTGCCCCTAACCAGTCGATGGAGCCGACCGCGAGCCCGCCGTACTACGCCGCCACCGTCGCTGATCTTGTTCTCGCTAGTCATCTCAAGACCGCTTTGATCGCAACTTCCGCTTTTCTTCCTTCGAGAGAAACGCGGTCTCCAGGGCGTTGACCTGGGCCTGGCGGATTTGTTCTTGTGACAACCCGGCGGCGGGCGCGGCGACGTGGAACTCGTAAGGTAAGTCGATGGCGCTCACGCCGGGGTCATCGGTGTTGATGGAGGCGAGCAGACCGCAGGCGAGCATGTCGCGCAAGGGATGGCTTGGCAGATCGGCCACGGTGCTGGTGTGAACGTTACTCGTTAGGTTCGCTTCGATCGCGATCCGGTTGGCGGCGAGGAAATCCGTCAACTTCGGATCTTCCAGTGCCCGCACGCCGTGCCCGATCCGTTCGGCACCGAGAAGTTTGATTGCGTCCCAAACTCCATCGGGTCCGCCGGCTTCGCCGGCATGGACCGTGATGCGCCAACCGGCGTCGCGTCCTTTGGCAAAATGATCCGTAAACAAAGCCGGCGGAAAATTCCCTTCGTCGCCCGCCAAGTCGAGCGCGACGAAATGCTGCCGATGCGCGAGCAGCGCATCGAGCTCCTTGTGCGCGATCTCCGCTCCGTAGGTCCGGCTCAGAATCCCGATCAGGTTCACGCGCACGCCCGTCGCCTCCACGCCTTCCGCGATCCCTTGGACGACACCTTCGATCACTTCCTCCAGATCGAGCTCATGCGGCTCCGCCATGAAATAGGGACTGAACCGCAGCTCCAGATAATCGATTCCTTCCTGTTTCGCGTCCTCCACATTTTCCCGCGCAATTCGGCGGCAGGCATCCTGATCCACGAGCACGTGTGTCATCCAGAGCATCTTCGCGATGAACGCCATCACGCCCGGCTGCCGTTCCGTCACCTGGACATGCGGCCGCAATTCCTCGATCGTCTTTCCCGGCAGCTTGAGGTTATGCTGTTTCCCCAACTCCAAAACCGTCTCGAGCCGCACGCTGCCATCGAGATGCCGGTGCAGATCGATGAACGGAAGGTTGGGATCAATCATCGAAGGCCGGGTCATGTCACACTGAATGACAATTGCGCCGGCCGCCTGCAACCCTAAACCTCGGCCGTTACTTTTCTCCGCTGGCGCGAGGGCGCGATCGATATGATAAATTAGAACGGAGGTTCATTTGAAATGAAAAGATTAACTGTTGTTCTTCTCGGAGTTGTGGCCGCATTGTGTCTTGCAAGCGCGCAGCAAATAGTCGCTGGGCCGTCGGAGTATTCGCGCGGAGGAAATGCCCTTCTGCGGATGAAGCATTCGCCGGCGTTGGGAATCAATATCCCGATTGCGGTCTGGATTGACGGGGTACAAGCGGGGGCGTTTGCCAAGGGACACGTCTACGAACGATCCCTTACGCCGGGCCGGCATGATATTTACGCGAGTCGTCCCGGACGGATAAGCGATTCGTGGCAGGGGACGCTCGATGTGCGGCCAGGGCAAACCTATTGCTTCGTGGTGAAATGCACGCTGAATCAGGTCTATCTTCTGCCGACCAGCCGGATTGATTAGGCGTCGAAAGCACGAATCTCGAAGCGCGAAATCCGAAACAAGGTTCAAAAGGGCTTAAACGATCGAATTCTAGAAACGGCTGCGCCGATCGTTTCGGTAATTCCCTCGTTTGAATTTTGAGGTTTGTTTAGAGCTTCGGGTTTCGAAATTCGAATTTGTCACCGGCCTGCGCGCAGGACAATATCAGCCGGTGTGAATGGACCAGAGTTCTTAGGCTTGCGGACGGTCATTTATCATGCGCCCGATTTGGGCAAGGCCAAGGCATGGTACTCGAAGGTTTTGGGGATCGAGCCATACTTCGATCAACCATTCTATGTGGGTTTCAATGTTGGCGGTTATGAGTTGGGGCTCGATCCGGATGTCTCCAGTGCACCCGGCGGCAAGGGTGGGGCGGTGGCCTATTGGGGCGTGGCCGAGGCAGAGGCTGCTTTCCGCCGGCTCCTTTCGCTCGGGGCCGCGGAGCGAACGGGCGTGCAGGAAGTGGGCGAGGGGATCCGCGTTGCGACCGTCTTCGATCCTTTCGGCAACATCTTTGGGATCATCGAGAATCCGCATTTCAAACTATGATGGTCTGACAGGCGATCTGTTGAGAGCTGAACGAACGCCGTGTCGCCATTGGCATGAAGAGGCGGGTTTCAAATCGCCGGCGCCGGCGATCGATCATCGCCTTCGAAATGGTGCGACTGGATCGCGCCGCCCCAGAGCCACTCCATCAACAACTCTTTCGCCAGATTCGCGATGAGTTGAGGTCGGGAAACTTTAACCGCAGCTCTTCACGGCTGCCTTCGTCACGAGCTTTAGCTGCAGAGCTAGGCGTTTCGAGGATCACCGTCAACCTGGCCTTTTCCAAACTTCATGCGGAAGGCTATCTCATTGCGAAAAAAGGTTCGGGCACGTTTGTGGCCGACCCTTTGCCGGATGCATTCCTGAGTGCTGACAAAGCGGGATTGTCACCGCAGATGGCGCAGGAGACGCACATTTCCGATCGGGTAAACAAGATTCCAGATCAGCGCGTGGGGCAGGAATTCGATCTGGGCCCGACCGCTGTTGCGCCGGGAGTATTACTGACCTCTGGCATTCCGGCGGTGGATGAATTTCCCATCGCGATCTGGGAGCGTCTCCGCGCGCAACTCCTGGCGAAGAAGGGAGCGAATTTGTTGCGCTACGGCTCCAATCGCGGCGACGTCGATTTGCGCGAAGCGGTCGCGGCCTACTTGTGTGATTTCCGGGGAGCCCATTGTCATCCCGACCAAATCCTGATCGTGGCGGGAATGTAGCAGGCCATGCTGATCGCCGCGATGGCCGTGTTGGATCCGGGTGATGAGGCGTGGATCGAAGATCCCGGTTTCCATCAGGCTCGCAGAGTGTTCGCGCTGGCGGGAGCGACGATTGCGCCGCGTCCGGTCGATGCGGAAGGCATCGTCATCCACGGAACGCGGAAGGGCCCTCCGCCGAAGATTATCTACGTCACCCCGTCCCATCAATTTCCGCTCGGCGTCACGATGAGTCTGAAACGGCGAAAGGCTTTGCTGGAATTCGCGCAAACCCGCGGGGCCTACATTCTCGAAGACGATTACAATGCCGAATTTCGTTTCACCGGTCCGCCGCTTCCCTGTCTGCAAGGACTCGATCGCACTGGGCGCGTGATTTACGCGGGCACCATGAGCAAGATCCTCTATCCCTCGTTGCGGTTGGGATATCTTCTTGTCCCGGCTCCCCTGGCAGATGCGGTCGCGAAGCTCCGCACCGCCATGGATCAACACTCTCCCACCATTGCTTTCTCACCGGTGAGCTTGCGGATAACGCGGTCACCAGGCTCGAATTTAGCACGATGCCCACCGCATCCGCTGAGGTCAAGTGCTGTCGCAGCTATGACGGCTGTAAAGACGTTGCGCGTGATCATAGACCTAACGAGAACAAGATGACCGACGGCGGACGAGGGCGCGCGTCGCTCGGAGTGAAAGTGTGGAAGTCATCTCAAAAATGGAGCGTACGGCGGTCCGCCGTTCGCTCCATCGCCTGGTTAGGTCTTTGTGGGTTTATTGGCGGCGGTGGCGCAATGATCGGAGCGCAGCTCCATAATAAGTTCTTCGCCATCATCGCCATCGCACATATCCTCTCGTGCAAGTTGGAATCCGCATTTTTGTAAGACACGTATCGAAGCGAAATTGTGCTTTGCCACATGCGCGTAAACTGGTCGCGCCTCTATCTTGGTCAAGAATTGGGCCAGGGCCGCACTAGCAATCCCCTTTCCCCAATGTGTCTTGCCGAGCCAGTAGGCGATGTTCGGCTCCCCCGCCGCTTCCCAATAGACGACGTTGCCAGCCACGGTGTCGTCCGCGAGGATGGTGTTTAGGATTCCGGTCTCGTTGGTCTCCTTACTCATGATTCTGGCCCAGTGCGCCATAAAGGCGT
>QHNH01000022.1 GCA_003218375.1 Verrucomicrobiota bacterium
GAAGAGCTGCTCGAGAAAAAGCGGACGCGCCGGATGGATGATCCGCGTTTTTCGATTTGCGACACGGACGAAGAAATCGGTTCCGCGGAAACGATCCGCGACCATGAGCTGAAAGAGCGGCAGGCGACTGCGTTCGTTTCGATCATGCAGGGCTGCAACATGCATTGCACATTTTGCATCGTGCCCAGGACGCGGGGCCCCGAACGCAGCCGCTCGATCGACGAGATCGTGCATGAGGCGCGGAATCTGGTCGCTCGCGGGGTGAAAGAAGTCACGCTCCTCGGACAAATCGTGAATCTTTACGGCCGGCACGAATTCCCGGCGATCGGCGACAAGAGTCCGTTCGTGCAACTTCTCGAAGCCGTCCATGCAATCGAAGGCCTGGAGCGCCTCCGTTTCACCTCGCCGCATCCGATTGGATTCCGCGACGATTTGCTCCGGGCCTTGAGCGATCTGCCGAAATTGGTGGAGCACGTCCACCTTCCGCTGCAATCCGGTTCGGACCGCATCTTGAAGTTGATGCATCGGCCCTACACGGCGGAAAAATATCGCGCGCTTGTGAAGCGCATTCGCGAAACTCGCGACGAAATCGCGATCACGACTGACGTGATTGTCGGTTTTCCAGGCGAAGAAGAGGACGATTACCAGCGGACCCGCGATCTCGTCGAGGAAATCCAATTCGATAACGCGTTCGTATTCCGTTACTCGACCCGGCAGGAAACGCCGGCCGCCGCGATGCCGCAGATCGACGAGCGGGTGAAAGAGGCGCGCAACCAGGATCTACTGACCGTGGTCGACGCGTCCGCGCAGCGCATCAACGCGCGGCTGGTCGGACGCGATCTCGAAATCCTGTGCGAAGGACCGAGCCGCACGAATGCGAGCCGGCTGATGGGGCGGACGCGCACAAACAAGATCGTCGTCTTCGAAGGCGAACCGGAGCTCGCGGGTCAGCTCTTCGACATCCGCGTCGCGGAGGCGACTGGATTCAGCTTGTATGGGACGCCGGTCATGCAACCGTCCTCTCCGGTTTTCGCATGATCTATCATTTGTCGCTCCAAGCCGCCGGCTACATAGCCGGTATTTTCCTCTCCCTTTTTGGGTTGTGGGGATTAATTCGGCCGGGCGCGTCGCAGGCCGCCGCGCGAACTTTGCCGCGTTCCCGCGTGGCCGGCTTCGTCCTGCTGACGATCGCCTTCTTCTGGAGTTTCTGGCTTCTGGCCACTATGGAGATGGGTGAATTCTCCGGCTTCCGGAAACCGCTCCTCTTCATCTTGCCGGTCGGCTTTCTCCTGGTGTTGCGGTTCGTGGACGAATTTCTGGCGGCGCGCGCTCTCGGCATTCTCTTTCTGCTCGCGGCCGAGCCGTTGCTCGACGCCGCCTTTTTCCGGACCGAATCGACTCGGCTGCTCGTGACGGTGTTTGCTTATCTGCTGATCGTGATTGGATTGGTCTGGGTCACGATGCCTTATCTCTTGCGCGATCAAATTAGTTGGAGCGCGCGCACGAATAGCCGTTGGCGTTTCACTCACGGCCTGGTCTTTATCTACGGCGCAGCCATTCTCGCCTGCGCCGTGACGCGTTACTGATTCCTGTAGCCGCGATCGCTGATCGCGGCCGGTTTCGATGAATCGCATCCTCGTCATCCGCGGTGGGGCGATTGGCGACTTCGTCCTCACCCTGCCGTCAATCAAACTGCTGCGCGAACGGTTCCCCGAAGCGCAATTGGAAATCCTCGGCTCCAAGCACATCGCCGCGCTCGCGGAAAAGCGCTTCTATGCCGACGCGGTTCGTTCGATCGAGTCGGCCTCGCTCGCAAGATTTTTCGCGAAGAACTCCGAGCTGCCGGCGCTACTCGAATACTTCGGCAGCTTCGATTTGATCCTCAGTTATCTCTACGACGCGGACACGATTTTTGAAACGAATGTCAAGAAGTCTGGCCGCGGGACGTTCATCGCTGGGCCATCCAAACTCGACAATAGCGAGCACGCGGCCCTCCAACTGGCGCGTCCGCTCGCCGCTCTTGGCCTTTCTCTTACGAATCCGGCCGCGTACCTTTTTCCAACGGAGGACGATCGATATGCCATCAGAACTCTGCTCGCGAACTCAGCGAAAATGATCGCGCTCCATCCCGGCAGCGGCAGCGAGACCAAGAACTGGCCGATCGAGAACTGGATCAAACTCGGCGACGTTCTGCTCGCGAATGATCATTGTCTGATGATCATCGCCGGCGAAGCGGATACGGCGCGGACACAGCAGCTCAAAATGGCTTGGGAAGAAAAGCGGGTTCGGTTCGTCGAGAACGTTCCGTTGCCGCATCTCGCTGCTTTCTTGGAAGGCAACTTTTTCATTGGCCACGATAGCGGAGTCTCGCACATCGCCGCGGCTGCGGGCGCGCGCTGTCTTTTGCTTTTCGGCCGGACCGACCCGGCAATTTGGGCACCGGCGAACGCAAAAGTGAAAGTGCTTCGAGCGCCGGGAGGAAAAATGGAGCGCTTGGAAGTTGAAACTGTAGCAGCCGCCCTGTGGGCGGCTCGTGAGTTGCGATAACTGCGAAGGTCGCTCTCGCGCTTCGCATAGCGAAGCGGCTGCAGAAGAACCGTTACAGCTATGAGCTGATGCGCATCGGCATCAGGACGTAGAGGAATGGGGTCTGGATCTTGAGCACCCCGGGACTCATCTCGTCGATCAGATCGAGGAACACTTCGTCCTCGGTCAGGGCGCGGAGCGGCGCCATGAAAAATTCCGGATTGAACGCGATCGAGAAATCCCGGCCTTTGTAAACGACCGCGAGCGATTCTTTCGCTTCGCCGACTTCCGGGGTATTCGCGGTGATGTCGATGTTGTTCTTGGTGAAATTGAGTTTGATCGAGTTCGACTTGTCGCTCGCCAGCAACGAAACGCGCCGCAGCGAATTCAAGAACGTCTCGCGCTCGAGCGTGACGCGTTCCTTCGTTTCGCTCGGGATCACCTGCTTGTAGTTCGGGTAATTTCCCTCGATCAATTTCGAAACCAGGAAGGTGTTGTTCAGCTCGAACGCGATCTGGCCGCTGCCGACGCTCACCTTCACTTCGCCTTCGTCCGTCAGGAGCCGGCTTAACTCCGTGACCGCTTTCGTCGGCACGATGATGTCCGCCTCGTGGCTCCGCGGAAATTCCAATTCGATGTCGACCATCGCAAGGCGCCGTCCGTCCGTCGCCACCAGGGTCAGTTTGTTTTCCTTCAAACTGAAGAGGAGGCCATTGAGAACGTAGCGCGTTTCGTCGGTTGAGATCGCGTAAGAGGTCTTGCGCAAGCCATCGCGCAAATCCTTCTGCCGGATCGTGACGACCTTCGCGCTGTCGAACTTCGGCAACGGTGGAAATTCTTCCTCGGGCAACCCGAGAATCTTGAAAAAGCTCTGGCCACTGCGGATCGACGCCGCGTTTTTCGCGTCCACTTCGATGGAGACTTCGCTCGAGGGCAACTCGCGGATAATCGTGAAGAGCCGCCGTGCCGGCAGCGTTGTCGCGCCTTCCTTTTCGACATTCGCTTCGAAAGCGCCGCGCACACCGACGTCGAGATCGGTCGTGGTGAGCAGGACTTCGGTGCCTTTCGCCTGGAGCAGGACGTTGGAAAGAATCGGCAGGGTGGTGCGGGTGCTGACGACGTTCTGCACCTGTTGCAAACCTTCGAGCAGCTTTTCTTTGGTGGCGCTGAATTTCATGTCGGAACGGAAAGCTAAGATGTAAGGCTTACGATTTTATTCGGCAACCGCAATCTCGGAATGCGCGCGGGAGTTGTCTCCCTAACGCTGCAGCGCGCTGTCGATGAAAGAAATGGTCTGCCGAATATTATCCTGCTCCTGCATCCGCCGCTTCACCAGCTTGCACGCGTGCAGAACCGTACCGTGATCGCGACCGCCGAACGCGTCGCCGATTTCGTTGAGCGAAGCCTTTGTCAATTCGCGCGCGAGATACATCGCGATCTGGCGCGGGAAGGCGATGTTCGCCGGCCGGCGCTTGCTCGTCATGTCGGCCAGACGGACATCGAAATGCTCCGCCACCCGCCGCTGAATTTGCTCGATCGTGACCGCGTGCCGCGCTTCTTCCTGGAGAATGTCCTTGAGCAGATGCTCGACGACGTCGTTGGTCAGTTCCTTGCCGCTAAGCGAAGCGAACGAAGCGACTCGCATGAGAGCGCCCTCCAGCCGCCGCACATTGGTGCGGATGCGGTTCGCGAGAAATTCGAAAACTTCTTCGCGCAGTTTGATCTGAAGGGTGTGCGCCTTCTTGCGCAGGATCGCCATCCGCGTTTCCACGTCCGGTGGCTGCAACTCCGCGGTCAGGCCCCATTCGAAACGGGAAACGAGCCGATGCTCGAGGTTCGCAATTTCCGACGGCGGCCGGTCGCTCGAGAGCACGATCTGTTTATGGCCGTCGAAGAGCGTGTTGAAAGTGTGGAAGAATTCCTCCTGCGAGCGTTCCTTGCCGCCGAGGAACTGGATGTCGTCGATCAAGAGAAGGTCGGCCTGGCGATAACGCTTCCGGAATTTGACGAGGTTATTGTGCTGGATCGCGTCGATGAATTCGTTGATGAAGACCTCGCTCGAGAGGTACATCACCTTGGCGCCCTTTTTGTTCATCCCGACGTACTGGCCGATCGCCTGCATCAGGTGCGTTTTGCCCAGCCCCACGCCCCCGTAAATGAAGAGCGGGTTGTAGGTGCGCGCCGGCGTTTTGGCAACGGCCAGGCTCGCGGCGTGCGCGATCTCGTTGTTGGGGCCGACTACGAACGATTCGAAGTTGTTGCGCGGATTCAGGCCCGGCGCGCCGCCCGATTGCTTGCCGTCACGGCCGCTATCGCGGGCAAATTCCTTGTTCGAAATTTCCGGCAGCTCTTCCTCTTCCTTTTTGGCCGGTCCATCCGAAGATGTGGTGAACTTCACGTCGCGCGGCGCCCCAAACGCCGTCACGATCGCGGCCTGCAACGCGGCCATGTGGTTACTCTCGATCCAAAACTGGTAGATGTTGTTCGGGACGCGAAAGGTGAACGCTTCGTCGGTCGCGTGCACGAGCCTCACCGCGGAAAACCAGCGCTTGAAAGTGTCCGGACTTACCTGCGGCTTGAGGGCTGCCGACAGTTTCTGCCATAGCTGCGAATGCTTCTCGTCCATGCCGACTTGTTAACAGCGTTAAACACCCCGCGATACGCTCGGCGAGAGCGAGATCGGCTGGGCGAAAGGTAACTCGGTCGCGTGGTTTCTCCGGAGAAATCGCGGCGACGTTCCTGGGGAAAACTGGGTTAAGGTGCGAAAATACGAGGGAAAAACGCGCGAGACGCTGCGGCGCGATGCGTTTCCCGGGACAAAGGAAAAATCTTCGAGGGAAACTTCGTTCGCTCTGGCGGGTGTTATACTCATTCTAGCTCTTTGTGATCTTCGAATTCTGTTCACATCTTATTAACACCGGCGCTCTTTGTTCCCTGCCAGCGGCTTGAGATTAGAAACCGCGCCCAGAGCCGACAAGAAAAAACCTGAATTTTATTTTCGTCCGCGAATCAAAAAAATCTTGACGAAAAATCGCGTTCGGAATTGTCGAGAGCGCTCCACGATAGAGCTGAAGCGAACCAGTTGACCCAATCCGCTCGCACGCGCAACATTGCGGCGGATTCATCCTGCTGCCTGCAGCGCCACTGCCGCAATGTCGTCTCCTTTTTCCGGAAAAATTTCCAATTCACCGTCGCGGCTGCGGGCTTTTTGGCCGGCGCTGATCGTTCTCCTGCTTTCGTGCGCCATCGCGCCGGCAGCCGAAGACATTCCACCGCCGTTCGGATTTCATTGGAACGATTCGATGACGAAACTGGAACAGGTGCTCATCGGGGCGAAGGCCAAGATCATTTCGCGCGATCGAAAAGAGAAGCGCGAGGTGTGGACCGTCGAAGGTCTGGTCCAGCCGGGGTTGAAACGGACGCTCTTCAGCTTCCGGGATGGCTTTCTCGTGGAAGTGGAACTCCAATATGAGTATCCGGATTGGACGATCGAGCGTTACAACGAGCGGATGGGCGAAATCCGCCGCTACTTCGACGCCAAGTTCGGCACCGGCAAACTCGTCTCCCGTTCCCGCGACACGGACTCGGACGTGATCCAGACGCTGGTCGGCTACCAATGGATTGTCGGCGGCACGATGCTCGAGCTCTTCTACTTTTCCGCTCAACGCGACAAGGACCTTTTCCGCAGCATCACCGTCTCCTACAAGGCGATTTGAGGAGCGTTAAATCGTGAATTGAGAATCGTGTCAGTTAGCCACGCCGTTTTCCGATTCACGATTCACGGATCACAATTCACGCTTCAGAGCCTCTCCGTTTCTTTCTGCAGCCGCTTCAACCGGCTCGAATGGCTCACCTTCGACGCTGAGCTCATCCGATCGATGAACAGAATCCCATTGAGGTGATCGACTTCGTGCTGCAGCGCTCGCGACAACAGACCCGATGCTTCGATCCGGAGCTCTTCTCCCTCGAGCGTTTCCGCTTCCATCTCGATTGCGGTCGCCCGCTCGATGTCGGCCGTGATTTCCGGAAAACTCAGGCAGCCTTCGCTTCCCAAGTCCGTCTCTGCGCCCAGCTGGAGCGTTGGATTAACCAGGACCAACGGCATCGCCGTCGCCAGATCCGCAATCGGCTTGCCGTTTAGTTTCAGCGTACTCGGCCGATCTTCCACCTGCGAAATATCGAGGACCGTGAGTTGCAGAGCACGTCCCACCTGCTGGGCCGCGAGGCCAATGCCGTTGGCTGCGTGCATCGTGTCGAGCATGTTTTCGGCAAGCGCGCGGATGTCGTCGTCGACCGCTTCGATTCGTTTGCCTTTCGCCCGGAGGATCGGGTCGCCGTATTTCCTGATCGGCAATCTCATTTCCCCTCTCGCGTGAAGGCCGGCAGGTTCTTCACGCCGGCGAGCTTCAACGCGTCCATCACCTTGATGATCGTGCCGAACGACGATTTCTTGTCCGCCTGCAAAGCCAGCGCCGCCCGGCGGGTCGGCGGCAAATTGCGGACCGACGCCTCCAGTTCGTCCACGCTGATGATCTGCCCGTCGAGCCGCACCTCGTCGTTCTCGTTCACACTCACGACCGCGTGCTCCTGCTCGGAGGAGGCTTTCGTCGAAGTCTTGGAGTCCGGCAGATTGATCTGCACCTCGGGCTGGTCGCGTTTGAATGTGGTCGAGACGACGAAAAAGATGAGCAGGATCGTCAGGATATCGACGAGCGACACGATGATGATGGAGGGGGCGCGCCGTTTCCGGACTGCGATTTTCATGGCAGAAAAACAACCGCCGCCTTACCCGACCGGCGCGCGGGCCGCGGTTGGCGCCGTCGTTCGCGATGTCGCCAGCGCTTCGCCGCTCGGGACGCGACCATAATAACATTTCGCGATGAGGTCGGAGACGAGCGACTCCATTTCGACCGACATGACCTCCACTTTTTTCGAGAAGTAGCTGAACGCAATCAGCGCCGGCACCGCAATCGACAATCCGAAGATGGTGCAGTTGAGCGCCTCGGAGATTCCGAGCGCGACCGCTTTGGTGTCGGACGCGCCCGTGCTCAACCCGAGGCCGGAGAAAACATGGACGAGACCCGAGACCGTGCCGATCAAGCCGATCAACGGCGCGATCCCGGTCACGACTTCGAGCACGATCAACCCGCGCTCGAGACGGACCAGCTCGCGGCGCGCCCGCGTTTGCACCGACTCGATGTTCTCCGAACGCGGCCAGCGCAGATGCTGCAACGCCGTCCGGACCACGCCCGCAAGCGATGAGCTGTCGTCATTCACGATCCGCATCAACCGCTCCGCGCTGCCGCCCGGCATCAGCCGCTCGATCTCGCTCTCGATTACGAGCGGAAGCACCTTGCGCTCGCGCAACGTCATCGTCGCCAGGACGATCGTCGCAACGGTCACGATCGAGCAGAGCAGGAGCGGCCACATGAACGGGCCGCCCTTGTTCATGAAGGTCATCATCGTATGGAGTATCTCGTTCATTTGGAGCACGCGAACCGCGCAATCATTAGTTCGCGTATAAGATAAACGTCAACTCCTGCTGCAAACCTTCCGGCGGCAAGGTGCTCGCCACGTCTTCGGGAATCGGCGGCAGCTTCAGCTCTTGCACCGATTGCAGACAGACGATGGCGAACGCTTCGTTCGCCGTGTTCTCGATCACCTTGAGATTATTCACGCGGCCCGAGCGATCGATCGTGAACGTCAATCGCGTCGTCCCGATGCTGATCAAATCCTGGCGTTCATGAGTGTGCTGATACCAGCGCGCGCCGACCGCGTCGTACATCTTCTTTTGGTAAAGACCGAGCGGCGTCCCCACCGCGTTCACCGACGATGGCCCGTGATTCGTGATGCTGCCGGCGATGCGCGTCTGCTGCTTTTGCGGTTGATAACTGGAGCTGGGGGCTTCCGGCTTCGGGCGCGGCGGGACCGGGGCGACGGATGGCGCGATCTCGGGCGAAGGCGACGGCTCGGTTTCATCCGGCCCTTTGATCGGCGGCGGCGGAGTTGAGGTCAGCATAGCGAGCTGTTCCGGTTCCACGGTCGCGGTGGGCGCAGGGCTCGGCCTCGATTTCGGCGGTTCGGTCGGTTTGGCTTTTGGCGGCGGACTCTGGACCGGTTTGGATTCCGGCTGCTGAGGTTCTTGTGGCTGCGGCTGCGAGCCCTGAGTCTGCAACGAGAAATCGTGCGTCTGGAGATCACGCATCGGCAGATCTTTTCCATCCTGGCTTGGCAATGGAAGGTCGCCGGTCGGAGCCTTTTCGCTGGCCGCGAGCGAATTCGCGTTCGACTCGAAGGTTTGGTCCTTCGGCTTCTCTGCCGACTCCTTCGATTTCTCGGTGTCGACGAATTGCGGATTTTTCTCCGGCGCCGGGGCGGGAGATAAGTCCATGAGCGTCAATTCCGCCGGCGTTTCCTCCGGAGGAATCGGCGGAGTGGAAACGTTGCCGAACGCGGCCAGGGAAAATCCGACCGCGAGATGCAGAATGAGCGAGATCAGGATCGCGAACCCGAGCTTACGGCTTTGTTTCTTTTCTTCGCTCATTTCGGGGCAGCGGGGTGCTGCGCTTCACCGGCGAATCATATCGCAAATCGCCGGGGCTAACAACCTGCCCCGGCTTTCGAGCTTTTTGCCGCGCGCCCTTCCGGGCGTGATGGAAAAGATACTGCTGCGCATAGCCACCGTGGTCGCCGAAATAACGGTCGCAAAAGTCGCGGAGCTGTTGCGCCGTGACCTTTCGCTTTCGAGGGAAATACTGCTGGCGCAGGACGCGCTCGATCCAGACATCGATCGGGAACGCGCGCAGCCGTTCGTAGGCGAAAAGCATCACGCAGTTCGCGACCTTCGGCCCTACGCCCGGCAGGTCGCAGAGTTGGCTGCGCAAAGCGTCGTTCGGCAGTGTGCTCCACGCCTCGAGGTTCGCCTCGCCGCCCGCGACCAGGCGCGCCGTCGCCCGAAGATTCTTCGCGCGATACCCTAATGCGCACGCACGCAAGTCCTGTTCAGTCAGCTCCGCGATTCGCTCTGCCGACGGAAAAGTGAAAACCTGGTGCCCGAGTGTCTGCTTCGATTCCCCGTATCGCTTGCGCAGGGTGAGCGAAATATGCCGGATATGGGCCACCTGTTTCATCGACGAAGTAATGAACGTCGCCAGGCATTCCCAGTGCGGTTGCCGGATAATGCGGAGCCCGCGACAGAAATTCCGCGCGCCCGTCATGGCCGGGTCGCGCGGAAAGGCCGCGCAAATCTCCGCCAGCGGATGATCGAGTGAGAAATAATGGGCGACCACCTCCTCAAGCTCCCGCCTTGCCTTTACGTTTCGCGCTCCCTCGGAACTCGACCGCTTTAAGCGGTCGAGTTCCATCGCGGCGCTGTGAATTTTCAGGGCGTTGGCTTGTTGCTCCACGCTGAGAGGCAGTTGGCCGATCGTTCCCCAAAATGCCTTTCCAATTTTCTGCCAATGAAAAACCTGTCCGGAATCGAGGGTCTTCTCCAGGTCGAAATCGGGCGCCAAAATCTGGGCGAATGTCACGGTGACACCTTGCGCAGCCGAAAAATTCTGTCACCTAACTTCCCGTGGACAGCCGCCTCGCCATCGATATCGGCGTTCTTTTGTTTCTGCGATAAATGTCCGACTCCGTTTTCAACTCGCGACTGTTGATCGATGCGATTGTCCTGGTCGCTTACTTCTTTGGGATCATCGTGCTGGGATTGTGGGCGGGAAGACGAAACAAGAATTTGCAGGATTTTTCCCTGGGTGGTCGCACGATTCCGTGGTGGGCGGTTCTCGCCTCAATCATTGCAGCTGAGACCAGCGCGGCCACATTTTTGGGAACGCCGGCGGAAGGTTTCAAAACACGGGGCTATTTCTATGGCCAATTGGTCATTGGCACGATCCTGGCCCGGATCATCGTCGCCTATACTTTCATCAAGCCATACTACGCTTACCGGGTGCAGAGCGTTTATGAGTTTCTTACCGTCCGCTTTGGCACGATGACCAAAAACATGGCGAGCGGTATTTTTCTTTTCACCCGCGTGCTCGGCATCGGCGTGCGGCTCTATCTTGGGGGCGCGATCATGGTGGTCGTCTGGCGTTACCTCTTCCCAGATCTGCCCGTCAATCTCAACACCTATGTCTGGGGCATTATTTTCGTCACCGTCATCACTACGATCTATACCGCAGTCGGTGGAATTAAAGCCGTCGTTTGGACCGATCTCATCCAGGCGGTCTTGATGTTCAGCTCGATCATTTTCGCCGTCTTTCTTCTCCTCCGAAACATTCCGGGCGGCTTGGCAACGGTCGAGCAAAACCTCGGCGGCCTCGGCCACATGAAACTTTTTCAGACCGGCTGGAATTCTGCGCTGCCGTTCGGGTCCGCGCTTAAAGCGATGTTTGAGGAGCCGTATACTCTCTTCGCGGCCTTCGTCGCATCGACCATGATCACGATGGCCACCCACGGGACCGACCAGGACATGGTGCAACGCATGTTAACCACGCCTGATCCCAAGAAATCGCAGCTCTCGCTCATCCTCAGCGGCGTGATGGATATCCCGATCGCCGGCGCTTTTCTCACCGTCGGAATTCTTCTTTCTGTTTACTACTCAGTCGTTCCCGGCACGACCTTGCCCGCGGCGGATAACGAAATCTTCGGCCATTACATCGTCCACGAAATGCCCGTTGTTTTTCGAGGACTAATCATTGCCGGCGTGTTCGCTACAATGATGGGCTCGACTTCGGCTGCGCTCAACGCGCTTGCCACCAGTTTCACGAAGGATTTTTATCTTCCCTATATTAATCGCCAGGCGAGTGAGCGGCAGGCCATCCGCGCCGCGCGGATCGCCACTTCGGTTTTCGGAGTACTCATGATCCTCGTCGCCGCGATGGCGGCGAACGCGGTCTTGCAAAATTCAAAGCTGACGATCATTCCGATCGCCATCGGAATTTTTGGTTACACTTACGGCGCGTTGCTCGCGGTCTTCCTTCTCGGCATGCTGACCCGCAGCCGCGGCCGCGACGGCGCCAACGTCATCGCGATGATCATCGGGATCGGCTCGGTATTGATCCTCTGCAAAGTGGCCCTGCCGGCGTTCGATTGGGGCGCACTTCTGCACGGCCAATTCAGGCATGCGGAATGGGACTTCGGCTGGTTCATGCCGGCGTGGTGGCCGGCGATTTCCTGGCCCTGGTTCGTCTTCGTCGGCTGCGTGGTGACGTTTGCGATCAGCGTTCTCTTTCGCACTCCTTTAAGCCAGGTCGCTGCCGCCAAAGCGCACGTTGGAAATGCCTCCGCTCCGAGGGAGATCGGTAGCACTGCCTCATCGGACCCTCCAAGTTAAGACACCAAGCGCTGCCCGAGTTCGTCTTTCCCGCAGTTGTGTGCGCTCGCTCCTGTGACATCGCTTATCTGCGCCGTTTTGCGAATCGGATATGGGACGTTGGGCAATACGTGTTTAGTTTTCGCGACCAATGATCGCTAAGGCCACCACGGGTATAGCTCAGCCGGATTCATCCCGCGGCTGACCCAGCGCCGAAGTTCATCCATCACCTTTTCTTCAGTCCAGCCAGGGTGATGCGCGCGAGTCGAGGTCATCTTAAACTGCCTGACTTGGTTCGTGAAATCCAAAGCGCCCTCGAGCCGCTGTTGCAGGGTCATAGCGCGTAGCGCCTTAACGTCGTCTTCATCGGGCTCATAAGTCATATCGGTCCTGCTAATGTTCTCCGGTTTTTCGTTCTGACGCGAGCTTGATTCCCAACTCGCGCAACTGTCGCGTGTCGACATCGCTCGGCGATTCGGACATGAGGTCGATGCCACGATTGTTTTTCGGGAAGGCGATCACTTCGCGGATGCTTTCTTCGCCGCAGATCATCATCACGATCCGATCCAGCCCGAACGCGATGCCACCGTGGGGCGGGGCGCCGAGGCGGAACGCGCGCAGGATGTGGCCGAAAAGAGACTGCTGATCTTCTTCGCTGACGCCGAGCGCGGCGAACGCTTTAGCCTGCAAATCGGGTTCGTGAATGCGGATGCTGCCGCCGCCGAGCTCGACGCCGTTCAGGACAACGTCGTACGCTTCAGCGCGCACCTGGCCAAACTCCCCGGCTTCGAGCTGAGCGACATCTTCCGCTTTAGGGCGCGTAAACGGATGATGGACGGCGTTCCATTTGTTTTCCGCGGCGTCGAAAGTCATCAAAGGAAAGTCGGTGACCCAGAGAAAATCGAGTTGTTCCGAGCCCGCCGTTAGTTGCTGCAGCTCCGCGATTCGGGAACGAATCCGACCGAGAACTTCGCAAACGATTTCCCACTTATCGGCCGCGAAGAGAATCAGGTCGCCTTCTTCGACGAGGAGCCTGGAGCGCAGAGCCTCCTTCTCGGCGTCGGTGAAGAACTTCACGATCGGCGATTTCCATTCGCCGTTTTCCACTTTGATGAAGGCCAGTCCTTTCGCGCCGTAAAGTTTCGCCATCGCGGTCAGCTCGTCGCTCTGACCGATCGTCAGCGAGGCGAATGCCTTGGCGTTGATTGCTTTCACGGCGCCGCCGGCATCGAGCGCACCGCGAAACATCTTGAAGGAGCTCGCGCGAAAAATTTCGGCGAGATCGGTGAGCCGCATCGCAAAACGGGGGTCGGGCTTATCGCTGCCGAATTCATCCATCGCCTGCGCGTGAGTCATTCGCGGGAACGGCGTCGAAATCTCGACGCCGCGGCCGGCGCGGAAAATGGCGGCGAGTAGTCCTTCCACGAGGGCAAAAATATCGTCGGGCACGACGAACGATGCTTCGATATCGATCTGGGTGAACTCCGGCTGGCGATCCGAACGCAGATCTTCGTCCCGGAAACATTTCGCGATCTGGAAATATTTTTCAATCCCGCCCACCATGAGGAGCTGCTTGTATTGCTGCGGCGCCTGGGGCAGCGCGTAAAATTTTCCTTTGAGCATCCGGCTCGGGACCAGGAAATCGCGCGCGCCTTCCGGCGTGCTCTTGGAAAGAATCGGCGTCTCGATTTCGACGAAGCCTTTTTCGTCGAGGAAATCGCGGGTCGCCTTTGTGACCTTGTGGCGGATGCGCAGGTTGCGGGTCATCTGCGGCCGGCGAAGATCGACGTAGCGATAGCTCAGCCGCAGATCTTCATTCGGCGTCTCAGCATCGATCGGGAACGGAAGAACATCCGCGCGATTTAGAATCGTGAGTTTGTTGGGAACGAGCTCCACGTCGCCAGTCGGCAACTTCGGATTTTCCGTTCCCGGCACGCGCGCCGACACCCTGCCTTCTACCTGAATGACATCTTCATGCCGGAGATGATGTGCTTCTTTCGCGAGCTCGGCGTTCTCCTCGGGCCGGAAGACGACCTGCGTCAGTCCTTCGCGATCGCGCAGATCGATGAAGATAACGCCGCCATGATCGCGCACGATGTGGACCCAACCGGCGAGCATGGCCGTCTTGCCGCTGTCAGTCTTGCGCAACTGAGCGCAATGATGCGTGCGATACACAGCCGAGCGCTTAACCTACGCTGGGGTTTCCCGCTCCTGCCAGCGGATGCGCGCAATATTCGCAGGGGCAAGAACATTTATAACACCTCGATCGTCCTCGACTACGACCCGCTCCCGTCCGACAAGAATGTGATCCGGATGTGGCACTGGAAGGTCCGACCCGCTGGTAAGCTCGATCCAAAATGGTTGGAACGGAATTCGGCGGACTGCTTCTCGAATGTCGTCAAGCATGTGCCAACCTAGAGAATTACGACGAAGGGTCAAAGATTTCAGAGAGGCGTAGCGCAATCGTCTCCGGCGGAACCAGCATCTGCTCGCCACTCGACATATGCTTGATTTTCACCTCCGGCCACTCGTCGCCGAACAGGATCGCGACGCGCGCGCCGAGTTGCTCGGCGGTTTGGAATTGTTTGCCGACCTTCGCGGGACTGAGCGGGTAATCGACGCGATAATCGGCATCGCGCAGGGACTGGACCTGGACGAGCGCGTCGGCGCGGCGCTCTTCCTTGGCGATGACGATGTAGATATCGAGATCCTGCTTTGACGCGATGGTGGTTTCCATCTGCGTTTTTGCGGCCGGGATTTCGTTGATCAATTCGCCGAGGACCACATCGCCCATCGCGAAACCGATCGCGGGCAAGGAAACCGCGCCGTCGCTAAGCTGGTGAATCAGGTTGTCGTAACGGCCGCCGCCGGCGAGAGCCCGCAATTTTCCGCCGCGATCGAACGCTTCGAAGACCACGCCGGTGTAGTAAGCAAGGCCGCGCACTAGGGAAAAATCGCGCTTTACAAAATCCGCGAATCCTCGCTCATCCAATCGCTGTAATACCGTGTTTAGCTTTGGCGAGAAGTCTTCGGGATATGCTGAGTTGTCGAGCATCGCCTGAACGTCGTACCACTCGACACCGAAGGGCTCTAAAGCCTTTCTTGTTTCGACGATCCCTCGGCGGTCGATTTTATCGATGACATGGAGGAACTCTACAATCTGTTCGTTATCCAAGCCCCCGTTCGTCAGAAATTTTACCCAAGCTGCGCGATCATTGATCCTGACCACCACGTCGCTGCTGCCGAACCCAAAGGCGCGCAAAAGATCGATGCAAAGCGCGATCGACTCTACATCCGCGTCGAGCGACGCCTCGCCGATGATGTCGGCGTTGAATTGAAAATGTTCGCGGAGCCGGCCGCGCTGTTGCTTCTCGTAACGGAAACATTGCGGGATCGAAAACCATTTCAGCGGCTTCTTGAATTCGCGGTCATGGGCCGCCACGACGCGAGCGAGGGTAGGCGTCAGCTCCGGTCGCAGCGCCACTTCGCGTTCGCCTTTGTCGGTGAAATTGAAAAGCTGAGCGACGATTTCCGGGCCGCTTTTTTTTGTGTAAAGCTCCGTCGGTTCCAGGACCGGTCCGTCCCATTCGACAAAACCGTAACGGCGCGCGACTTCGCGCCATTTGCCGAAAACATAATTTCGCCGCGCGCAATCGTCCGGCAGGAAATCGCGAAATCCAGGCAGTGATTGGATTTGGGTCATCGGCGGAGGCGGCCATGGGCGCGCCGGGTTACGAAAAGAGAGTGCAGTTGAATAAACTCCAGCTTCAAGCAGTCGGATAAATGCACGACGGAGAGCATCCGTTTAACCAGAGCAAAGGACAAATATGAAAGAAAACAGATTGATCACATTATTGGCAGCCGGAGCCGTCAGCGCAATCGCGCTTACCACCGCTTTGGCGCAAACTTCATCGACCACCACGACCGTTAACCCGGCCGTGACGACCAACGCCTCGACCACAACGTCGACGAGCAGCATCGATGCGACGGGCACTATCACGGCTTACACGCCGGGCTCGGACTATCTCTCATTCCGCACGACAACCAGTGCTGAGCCAGTGAGGTATTACTACAGCCCAAAGGAAACCGTCCTGGTTGATTCTGAAGGCGCGACGGTTGATTGGAAGTACCTGCGGACAGACATGCCGGTCAAGTACACCTACGTGAAGGAAGGCGATCGCCTGATCGTTCGCAAAATCACACTGGTGAAGCCGGTGTCGTACTACGAAAAAGAGACGACGACCACCACGACTACGACCAGGCCCTAAGGCTGGTCCCGTAGATTCGAACTGAAATTCAAGAGCGCCCGCGGAACGTGTTTCCGCGGGCGCTTTTCTTTTCAGGTAGGGACGCCTTTCCGAGGCGTCCGACTTCGAAAAGGGGTTGGCGTGCCATCAGAGAATAGTCGGACGCTTCGGAAAAGCGTCCCTACCTGTCCTCGTAACCGTTCGGGAACTTCTGGTGCCAACGCCAGGCGCTCTCGATGATGGCGTCGATGTTCTGGAACTTGGGCTGCCAATTCAGTGCGCGCTGAATTTTGTCCGAGGCCGCGACCAGCCGCGCGGGATCGCCGGGGCGACGCGGCTTTTCCACGACCGGGATTTTGTGGCCGGTAATTTTTCGGCAGGATTCGATGACCTCGCGCACGCTCGTTCCGCCGCCGGTGCCGAGATTGTAGAATTCACTCTTGGAGGCTCTCAGCGCGAGAATGTGAGCGCGCGACAGATCGAGAATGTGGATGTAATCGCGGATGCAGGTGCCGTCCGGCGTATCGTAACCGGTCCCGTAAATTTCGACGTGCGGTTTTTGGCCGAGCGCGACTTTCAAAACGTTTGGGATGAGATGGGTCTCGACGCGATGGTCTTCGCCGAACTTTTCCGAAGCGCCCGCGGCGTTGAAGTAACGAAGCGAAACGAAGCGCAACCCGTGAATTTCGCCGTACCAACGCAGGATTTTTTCGAAGGCGAGCTTCGATTCGCCGTACGGATTGATGGGGCGCTTGGGCAAAGTCTCGTCGATCGGCAGGCGCTCGGGCGGACCGAAAATGGCGCAGGTCGAAGAGAAGACGAGCTGGTTCACGCCGGCGGCGACCATGGCATCGAGCAGATTCAAACCGTTGCCGATGTTGTTCCGAAAATATTTCGAGGGCTTCTCCATCGATTCGGCCACGAGCGCACTGGCCGCGAAATGCATGACCGCCTCCGGCTGGAACGCCTTCAGGGCCGATTGAATTTCGTTGGTGCCGGATAAATCGCCTTCGATGAATTCCGCGCGTGGATCGACAGCGGCCCGATGCCCTTCGGAAAGATTATCGAAGATGCAAACGGTGTGTCCTTCATCGAGGAGCAGTTCGGCGCAGACGCTGCCGATGTAGCCCGCGCCTCCGACCACGAGAATTCTCATCGCGCAAGGTGTCGCGCCACGGCGTGCCGGTCAAAGCAAACCGCATTGCCGTTCCCAAGTGCAACTTGGGAACGAGGAGCGCGTTGCTGCCGCTCAGATTGTCTGTTGTTCCAATCCGGCAATCATCCGCCGGATCAGGCGATTTCTTCCACGCGGTTTCAGAACCTTGAGGCTTTGTTCCTTTGAGCCCCACGAGATAACGTCGATGTCCACGTGGCGCACGCCCCACTGGCGCATGGCTGAGCGGCTGGTTTTGTAAAGGTCGATCGTGTTGGTGCCGATCAACGCGCCACCGTAATCGTCGATGACGTATCGGTCCGAGGTGCCGACAATCTGAAAGCGTGTGCCGAGCGGATAACGCGACCAATCCGACGCCGCGCTCATCACGCTCGATCCGGACAGGCGGATGCCGACGGCGTTGCGCCGACCGCCTTTTTCGGTGTGGGTGTAGGCGGTCGTCCGGACATTCGCGATCCGCCGCGCACCGGTGATGGTGGCCGGGCGCATTTGCGGCCCTTGCACGTTTGTGGTCGAGGGCGATTCACAACTCGCTGCGGCGCACGCTAAAACGCCGAGCACGATAACTTTGGGTAGAGTCTTCACGGGAGACGGAAAGCCGCTCAATAGCGATTGATGCGGATGCGCGCAAGCGATAATTTGCGCAGCTCAGGGCCACTCGATGAATTCATTACGCGCGAACCAGGCGCTCGTCGCCGATGAAATCCTGCTGGACGGGCGGCTCGCGCTTTACCACCAAACCGAGCGCTGGCTCGCCGTGGCGGACTTGCACTTCGGCTACGAACTGAGCCAGCGCGCGGCCGGCCGTCTCGTGCCGATGTGGGGAATGGCGTCGATCTCTGAGCGGCTGATGCGACTGGTGGAGGAATACGCGCCGCGGTGTCTGATTGTTCTGGGCGATCTGGTTCACGATAAAACCGCCGCGCGCGAAGCGGCGCAACTTTTGCGTGAGATCGCGAGGCGCTGCGAGGTCGTGGTCGTGGCGGGAAATCACGACCGGCAGTTAGGCCGCCATGTCGAGCTGGTCGAATCGTGGCAGACGGACCGCTTCCATTTTCACCACGGCCATTGCGCCGCGGATGCCGCCGGTCGCATTCAAATCCTCGGGCATCATCATCCGGCGGCGGTGATTACCGACGGCGCGGGGCTGCGCCTCAAATGCCCTGCGTTCGTTCAGCAATCCAGTTGCTGGATCATGCCGGCGTTTTCCCCTTGGGCCAGCGGTACGCGCTGGGAGCCGGATCAATCCAGTCGCATCTGGCTTTGCACGGAGGAGCGCGTCTTCGCGCTGCCGGACAAGGAGGCGGCGGCCTAGGCGCGCGAGACGCTCGACAGCTCCGATGTGCAATGCGGACAGCGCGTTGCCTTGATCGGGATCGACATCGTGCAGGCCGGGCAATCTTTCACCACCGCCGGCGCATTCGGTTTCGGTTTCTTCATTCTGTTGAAGGCGCGGACCATCAGGAAAATCGCAAACGCCACAATCACAAAATTGACGATGAGGGTAATGAAGTTGCCGTAGTTCCAGGTCACGGCCCCGGCTTTGACGGCGTCCGCAATGTTCGTGAACGAATCGGCGCCGTCTTTTCCCGCCTTGAGCACGACGAATTTGTTCGAGAAATCCAGTCCGCCGGTGAGAAGGCTGATCGGGGGCATGATGATGTCTTTGACGAAGGAAGCGACGATCGAACCGAAGGCGGCGCCGATGATCACGCCAATGGCGAGATCGAACGCGTTTCCCTTGACCGCAAACTCCTTGAATTCCTTGAGCATGCCGAAGGCTAGTTAGGCCGCGACAACGTTGACAAGTTTATTGGCCACCACTACGACCTTGCGAACGGTCTGGCTGCCGACTGCGTTCCGCACTTTTTCATTGCCGCGTGCGGCCGCGTCAAGCTGATCGTTTGTCGCATCGAGCGGCACTTTGATTCGATCGCGCACTTTGCCGTTTACCTGGAGCACGATCTCGATTTCGTCCTCGACGAGAAGCTTCTCATCATAGACCGGCCAGGTTTGTTCCGTGATAGCCCCGGGATTCTTGAGCTGCTGCCAGAGTTCCGAGCTGATGTGGGGCGCGAATGGATTCAGGAGCACGAGAAATGTGCGCATCGCGGAAACCGGAATGGCCTCCGTGTTTGTGAACGCGTTTACGAAAATCATCATCTGGGAGATCGCCGTGTTGAACGCGAGCCCTTCGATGTCTTCCGTGACTTTTTTCACCGTGGCGTGGGTGATCTTCTGTTGCGCCTTCGTCGGCTCGATCTCTTGCACCGCGGCGGACAGCTCCCATTCGCCGGCTTGGTTCTCCGTCATCATCAAACGCCAGACGCGCGCCAGGAATCGGGACACGCCTTCCACGCCTTTCATGCTCCACGGTTTCATCTGCTCGAGCGGTCCCATGAACATTTCGTAACAGCGGAACGCGTCCGCGCCGTAGATTTCGATCACGTCGAGCGGATCGATCACGTTGCCCCAGCGCTTCGACATTTTGCGGTTGTCCTCGCCGAGGATCATTCCCTGATTCACGAGGCGCTGGAACGGCTCCGGTTTCGAAACGTGGCCCAGATCGAAGAGCACCTTGTGCCAAAAGCGCGCGTAAAGCAGGTGGAGCACGGCATGCTCAACCCCGCCGATGTACAAATCGACTCCTCCCGGAGTCGATTGAAATGACGAATGACGAATGACGAATGACGAAGAGCCTGTTGATTCGGGCTTCGTCATTCTTTCGTCATTCGTCATTCGTGCTTCGTCATTGGCTCCTCCCATCCAGTATCGCTCCGTCTCCTCGCCGACGAAGCGCCTATCGTTTTGCGGATCGCAGAAGCGCAGGTAATACCAGCACGACCCGGCCCATTGCGGCATCGTGTTTGTTTCGCGCGTTGCCGCCTCCGAATAGCGCACCCAATCTTTCGCTTTCGCCAACGGCGGTTCGCCGGTGCCGGTCGGTTTGAAATCTTCGAGCGCGGGTGGTTCCAGCGGCAGCTCGCTTTCTGTCAACGCCTGATGCCGGCTGACTTGCCAAACGATCGGGAACGGTTCGCCCCAGTAACGCTGCCGGGAAAAAAGCCAGTCGCGCAGCTTGTAATTAATCGCGCCTTTACCCTGGCCTCGTTCTTCCAGCCATCTCGTGATCTTCTTTTTCGCTTCTGCCGTCGGCAGTCCATTGATGATCGGCGAATTGATGGCAATGCCGTCGCCGACAAACCCAAAGGCTGGCTGATCACCGAGAGGCTGGACAACTTCGACAATCGGCAGATCGAATTTCTTCGCGAATTCCAAATCGCGTTCGTCATGCGCCGGCACACCGCCGATCGCGCCGGTGCCATAACCGAGCAGGACATAATCGGCGATCCAGATTGGAATCTTCTGTTCGGTCGCGGGATTGATCGCGCAGGCGCCGGTAAAAACGCCGGTCTTTTCTTTCGTCAGCTCCGCTCGTTCCAGATCGCTTTTGCGCGCGGTCTTTTCGCGATATTCGCGCACATCCGGCCATTGCTCTTCGGTGACGATAAGATCGACGAGTGAATGCTCCGGGGCGAGGACCAAAAATGTCCCGCCATAAAGCGTGTCCGGTCGGGTCGTGAACACGCGGATCTTTCCTTCGTGCCTGTCGATCTTGAAATCGATTTCCGCGCCTTCGCTTTTTCCGATCCAATTTTGCTGGAGTAATTTTATTCCTTTGGGCCAGTCCAGATCCTCCAATCCGTCCAGGAGGCGATCGGCAAACGCGGTGATGCGCAGCATCCACTGCCGCATGGGACGGCGGACGACGGGGTAACCGCCCACTTCGCTTTTGCCGTCGATGACTTCTTCGTTGGCCAGGACGGTTCCCAGTTCCGGGCACCAGTTCACCGGCACTTCCGCGACGTAGGCGAGCCGCACACCATCGGGATCGTCACCGCGGTAGGTCGAGATCGGCTCGGCTTTTTTCGTCTTCGGGTTAAACCAGGAATTGTAAATCTGGAGGAAAATCCACTGGGTCCATTTGTAATAGGCGGGATCGGTCGTGTTGATCTCGCGTTCCCAATCGTAGGAAAACCCGATCCGTTTCAGCTGCGCTTTGAACTTCGCCACGTTCTCGCGCGTGGTGACGGCAGGATGCTGGCCGGTCTTGATGGCGTATTGCTCCGCCGGCAAACCGAACGCGTCCCAGCCCATCGGATGGAGGACGTTGAATCCGTTCAGCCGCTTGTAGCGCGCGATGATATCGGTGGCGGTGTAGCCTTCCGGATGGCCGACGTGCAAGCCGGCGCCGCTCGGGTAGGGGAACATGTCGAGGACGTAGAATTTCGGTTTGTTCGGATCGAAATTATCTTCGCCGGGATTGGGCGCGTGAAAGGCGCGGGTCTCGTCCCAGATCGCCTGCCATTTCGGCTCGAGGCGATCGAATGGATAAGGTTTGCGCCGCTCGTTCATCGAAAAGGAGATAGACAGGATTTACAGGATTTACAGGATTGGTTTTCTGCGGCGCCGCTTCAAATTCTAATCCAGTTAATCCTGTAAATCCTGTCCAAGTGAATCGTTTCCTGCTCGCCACGCGCAATCCGCATAAGACCCGGGAATTTTCCGAGATCCTCGGCGAGGAATTTGTCGTGCGCGATTTGTCAGCGGAACCGGATGCGCCATCGATCGAGGAAACCGGCACGACCTTCGAGGAGAACGCGATCCTGAAAGCGGTCGCAATCTCGAAGCGGGTTCCCGGCCTGGTGGTCGCGGACGATTCCGGTCTCGAAGTGGATGCGCTCGGGGGCGCACCGGGAATTTATTCCGCGCGCTATGCGGGCCCGGACGCGAAGGACAACGACAACGTCGCGCGATTGCTCCTGGAGCTGCGCAAACTTTCGATCGAGCGCCCGTACCGGGCGCGATTTCGCTGTGTGCTGGCCGTCGCGCGCGACGGAAAATTACTCGATACCTTCGTGGGCGTGATCGAAGGGGCGATCGTCGAATCGCCTCGCGGCATCGGCGGCTTCGGTTACGATCCGGTGTTTCTGCCTGACGGATTAACCGAGACGTTTGGCGAGATGGATCCGGGAGAGAAAAACCGGATCAGCCATCGGGCGAGTGCGATCCGGCGGCTGCGAGCCGCGTTGCTCAAGTAAAGGACGGGCAGCGCCCGTCCCTCCAGAAGATTACTTCGGTGGCGGCGGGGGAGCGGCCGGGCCGGGAGGCGCAACCGTGCCCGGCGCGCCCTGGATAGCAGCCGTCTTGATCTGGTAACCAATCTTCGTGATTTCAGCGAGCCTGATCTTATCCAACAGTGCGATCACGTCGCCATGCATGGCGAGCGGCTCGGCGCTAAGCGAGACCTTGATGTCAGGATTCTGCTTTTTGAGGTCGTAGAGCTTGCCCATAACATCATCGGTTAAAACCATGACGTTATCGAAGTAGATGAGGCCGCCTCCGGTGACGCGAATATAGACGGACTCTTTTTTATTTGGGTCTTCGGGCGGCACATTGACGTTTTGTGGCAGGTTGACCGGAATGCCCTTCATGTGGGTCTGGCTCAGGCTGACCATCATGAAGCTCGCCAGAAGGAAAAACATGATGTCGATCAACGGGATGATCTCGATCCGCGCGTGCTTCTTCGGGATGGGCGATCGCATTTTCATGGCTTTGTTCCCTCTAGTATTGCGCCCCGCTCATGGTGAAGGTGATCGGAGTTCGCACTTTCGACACCGTGCCCGGTTTAAATCGCCACCGTCGGAACGCGCTCGTCGCCGCGTTATCCAAAATCGGACTGCCGGTACTCTGCGCCATCTCCGCGCTGGTCACGGCCCCGCTTCCCGTATCAACGCTCATGACACACACGCCACTGCCGGTGGTCTTGGACCGGCGCGCTTCGTACGGATATTCCGGACGCGGAGCGCTGACGGCGACCGCTTTCGCGGAAGACATCGACATCGGGCCCACAGGGCCGACTGGTTTCGGCTTGGCCAGAGGCACGACAGGCGCAGTAGTCGGCGGGCGCTTCGGCGGCGGTGTCGGTTTTTCTTCGACGAACTCCGGCTGTTGCTCCGGAATCGCTTCCGGCGGCGGTGGTGGAGGGGGTTCTTCCTCCGGCGGTGGTGTCGGTTGCGGTTCTGCCTGCGTCTCGAGGGACATTTCCACGGTCGCTTCCGGGATTTGGCTGAGATCTAAAATTTCTTCCTTCGGATGAATGGCGGCAATGGCGACCGCAGCAAGATGGACCGCGATCGCACCACCAAACGCAGTTACCGCCTGCCAGCGCGGCGCCGGACGGTAGAGAAGTGGTCCTGGTCCTTTCATAAAAGCATTATTGGGTCGGGCCGACGCCTTTTCCTGCCTTGCTTTTGATTTCAAACGACAACTTCAAGAAACCTGAGGAACGAATCTGGTCCAGCATGCGGGTCACGTTGCCGTGGACGGCCTCCGCATCGCCGCGAATAAAAATCTTCGCCTCTGGATTCGTCTTATAAACCTGCTGCAACCTCGGGAGGATTTCCTCGAGCTTGATAACTTGTTTATCGAAATAGTAAGTGCCCTCTTTGTCCACCGATAAGCTCACGTAGTCCTTCTTCGATTGAACTTTCCCAGAGGAACCTTCAGGCAGGGTCACCTTCCAACCCTTCAGCGTGACCTGACTCAGGCTCACCATCATGAAGCTCGCGAGAAGAAAGAACATGATGTCGATCAACGGAATGATCTCGATCCGCGCGTGCTTCTTCGGGATGGGCGAAGTGACCTGCATCGTTGGCCTCTAGATGGATGAGCGAGTGGCCGCAGTGGGAGTCGTTCCGGGAATCTCCACCCCGCTGCTATGTTCAGCTTTGTTTTGTGCTTCGAGCATAACCTCCAGGTTCGTCGCAGCCGTCTGCAGTTCGAACTCTAAGTTAGACACGCGGGAAGAGAAAAAGTTAAACGGAATCAGCGCGAAGATCGCGATCCCGAGACCGCAGGCGGTGGCGATGAGCGCTTCCGCGATGCCGCCCGTCACAGCGACGACCGCAACCTCTTCGTTCTTGAGGGCGCCGAACGCCTTCATCAGACCGACGATTGTTCCCAGCAACCCAAGCAGCGGAGCCAGCGTCACGAGCGTGTCCATGACCACGACGAAACGACCGGCGCGTTTGATTTCGATGCCGGCCGCCACCTGTAACGCGCCCTGAAGCGACGCGTGCTGATGGTTCAACCCATTCCACATCATGCGCAGGACGGGGTCGCGCGAATCCCGGGAGAGCCGCGAGGCTTCCGCGACGTCTCCTACTTCGATGGCGGTGAAAACCTTCTCGATCCGTTTCGGATCACGGCGCATCCAGCGTCCCAGCCACCAAAAAACGCGTTCGAGGACGACGGCTAAAGCCACAATCGATACCACCAGGATCGGCCACATGATCGGACCGCCGTGGTTGAAATTGTAAATGAAGAAGTTCTTATCCCACTCGCTCTCGGGCGTTGGTGCCGGGGTCGGTGTCCCGCTCGGAGACGGAGAAGTGCCGACTGCAGGCGCCGTTGTTGTCGTCGTGGTCGCGGGCGACATGCCTGGAACCGTCGCGGTCGCCGCGGGATTGATGGCGGGCGCCGTGGCTCCCGGGGCAGCGGGAACCGCCGGCGTCATGGCGGGCGCTGTCACCGGCGCTGTTGTCGGCGCGGTCGCTGGCGCAATTGCCGGACTGGTGGCCGTAGTGGGCGGTGCGCCCGGCGGCTTTGCCGGAGAGGTTGGCGGCGGCTGGCCGAAAGAAGTAAGTGCAAGAGCGACGGAGAAGAGGCTGGCGATTAGCAGTGTTTTCATAGGTTGATTAGAAAGTTGTCCCGACCACGAATTCCGATGAGTGAGATATCCTCATAAAGGAGATAAGTGCTAGTCGAGCAAAACTTTCTTGTATGTCTTTTCGACGTTTCGGAGGAGCCACTAAATTAGTTCGCATCATCATCCCCCGTGGGATGTAGCTTAGGGTCAGGAAATTGCGCGAGGGAAGCATTATTTTTCATCGCGCCGCGCCTGCGCGACCCGATTGCGCAGCGGCGGCCAATCGCCGATCCGGCCTTCCAATTCGTCGCCAGCCTTGATCGGCCCGACGCCCGAGGGCGTGCCAGTCATTATCAGATCGCCCGGCAAGAGCGTCAGCCCCTGGCTGGCGAACGAGACGATCTCGGCCACGGAATAAATCATCTGGCTGGTGCGTGCCTGCTGTTTCACTTCGCCATTTTGCCGCAGCGTGATCGGCAGATCGCTCACGTCGACCCCGGTGTAAACGAAAGGGCCGATGGGCGAATACGTGTCGAAAGATTTGGCGCGGCCAAATTGTTTCTCGGAGCTTTGCAGATCGCGGTCGCTGATGTCCTCGGCCACGGTGTAACCGAAAACGTGGTCGAGCGCGCGCTCCACGCTGACGTTCTTGGTACGGGCACCGACGACGATCGCTAACTCCACTTCGAAATCGGTTTTGTGTTCGGGGAACGCGATCTCGATGGCGCCTTCGTGGGGCAGGAGCGACGTGGGCGCCTTGAACCAGATCAGCGGGGTGCCGAGCGGCGTCCGTTTCATTTCCGCGATGTGATCGGCATAGTTCAAGCCGACCGCCATGAGCTTGCTCGGCGCGACTGGAACGTCGATTTGCAGTTCCCGCAGGGGAACGGTCGCGCCGGTAAAATCGAGGCCAAGCCAGTAAGGCTTTGAGAGCAGGTGGACCTCGTCTCCGCGCGCTTCGCCGTACAGGAATTCCTCACCGAATCTGAAGCCACCGAAAATTCGCATGTTGCATCCGCAGATTACGCAGATTTCCGCAGATTAAAGAAGGCAGGAACTCATTTCTCAGAAAATCTGCGTCGATCTGCGAAATCTGCGGATATTTTTTTACTTCGGCACAATCGCCACAAAATCGCGCACGGTTTTTTGCTCTGGGATCGAGAACACGCCGCGCTCTCCCGCGAACCAGAACGCGCTGGACGATCCGCCATCGAGATTGAGGGCGCGCTGAACTTTCAGCTCAGGCGTCAGGCGGACGGTTGCCAGGATTTCACCAAGTTGCGCCAGCGTCACCGGTGAGCAGAATCCGATCGCGGCGCGGTCCGATCCGGTGGTCAGAACAAATGTCCGCCGAGCGGGCCTGGTATTATTGAGGCCGGAAACGGCGGCGCTACCGTCCACGAGGAACGGCCCGCATTGCAAAGCGGCGGTCGCGGTCTTGCGCGAAGAGTATTCAGCCGCCCGAAGTAATTCGAGGCGTCCCTTGGTGGTGACGAGCACGCCGCTGAGGAGCCGCGCTTTTCGGAATGGCGCGATCAATTTCCCATCGCTGATTAGCAATCCCACGGGCGCGTTCTGTGGATCGAAGTAACCGCCGTTCACGCCGGCGACGCCGCGCCTCCGCCGCATCATGGAAGCGAGGTCCTCATTACCCGTCGGGTTATCCGTTACGCGGACGATGGCGGATTTGGTGGAGAAAAGCGCGAGGTCAAGTGTTGCCTCGTCACTGTTTGCGGTTTCGGCGAGCAGGATATGCCGATGCTCGGCACCAGCCGCGGAACTCTTCTCGGTTTCGGACGAACTCACGCTCCACGCCGCGCTCGCCGAATGCGCAAGCAGCAGAAAGATCAGCGTGCCGGTTAGCGAAACTCTAACCGCCATGCTTTTGGAGCATCGCAATGAAGCGCGGGTCTTGACGGACCGAATCCCAGAGCGGGTTGATCTTCAACTGCGCCACCGTCATTTGCGTCGGTCGCGAGAGCAGCCCGTCCGTGATCGCGAGGGCATTGTCGTAATCGCCGGTCATCACGTAAATTTCCGCCAGGGTCTGGGTGCAGCCAGGGCCATCAAAGGCATCGACGCTTTCCGGCAACATCTCGGTGGCGCGTTTGGCCTCGGCGATCGCCGCCTCTTTCTCGCCGAGCCAGACTAGGGCTTCCGCCAGGCGCGAATGCCGCTTCGCTTCGTCCGGTGCCGCCTTTACATTTTGCTCCGCATATTGTTTCGCTTTTAGGAACGCCTCTCGGGCTCCCGTTTCATCGCCCAGGTTCTTTTTTGAAATACCGATGACCATGTATTTCCCGATCCAATTTTCCGCGTTGGCGTGCGCGTCGTCCTTCAAATTTTCCGCGGCCTGGAGCGCTTCGGCATACCTTCGTTGTGCAAGACGCGTCTGGGCGATCGCTGAGGCGAGGTTATTCTTTTGCTCGTCGCTCAGTTTCCGCGAAGAAAGAGTCTGGATTCCGCGCTCGGCGATCTCGCAGGTGCCTTTTTGCGAAATCTCCATCTGCGCCTTCAGCGACCAGAGGTTGAACGACTCCGGCGCCAGCTTCAGGGCGCGATCGAGCGCGGCGTTCGCGGCGTCGAAGTTTCGTTGAATTTGATAATTCAGGACCAGATTCTGGAGGGGCCACGTGTCGTTAGGGCTCAGGTTCGCTGCCTTTTCCAGGTTCGCGTTCGACTCTTGCCACTTTCCCTGTCGTCGCTGGATCGCGCCGGTCGCAAGATAAACCTCGGCGTCGTTGGGCAGCCCATTTTGCGCGAGGGCGAATTCGGCCAGGGCGCGCAGATAATCGCGGTCCACATAATAAACCGAGAATCCCAGGGCCAGGTGGCCCTCCGCCAAATCCGGCTGCATCTGGAGAGCGCGTTCCGCGAGGGTGCGGGATTTTTCCTTTCGTTCCGCGGTCGGCTCGAAAGTGTGATAGATCCAGCTTTGCAATTGCGAGAGGCGCGCGCAGGCCAGCGCAAAGTTGGGATCGAGCTGCAAGGCGCGCTCGTAGAGTTGCTCGGCCTGTTTCAGCTTCGGGAAATCCTCCAGGTCCATGTTGAGATTGTGTGCCTCGACAAACGCGAGGTAGGCCTCGCCGTTCTCCGTCGGCTTCCGCGTCATCTGCTCTTTCTCGGTCGGCGAAAGTTTCGCGTGCAGCTCCTGCGCGATTTTCTGTGCGAGATCGGTCTGGATGGCGAACACATCCGTGAGATCGCGATCGTAACCCTCGGACCAGATGTGCTCGTCGTACAACGCGTTGATGAGCTGCACATTCACGTGCACGCGGTTGCCGGACTTTTGCACGCTCCCTTCGAGGATCGCCGAGACGCCGAGCGCTTTGCCGATTTCCCGCACGTTTATTTTTTTGTCGCGATATGGGGCCACCGAGGTGCGCGAGATCACTTTCAGGTCGCCGATCTTCGAGAGGTTTGTGAGAATGTCGTCCTGGATACCGTCGGCGAAGTAGGCGTTCTCCTTGTCGTCGCTGCGGTTTTCGAAGGGCAGGACAGCGATTGATTTGTCCATCTTGCGCGCGGAAGCGCGAGGGAGCAGGAAAAAGCCGGCCGCGGCGGAGACGATGACCCCGACGCCGACAAGCGCCACGATGTTACGCCGTCGACGCGGGGCCGCCGGCGCGCTGGGCGTCGCGCGAATTCCTTCCGGAGTAACTTCCAGCGCCCACGCCAGGATAAGTGAAATCGGGAAGCCGATGAGCAACACGATGATCACCAGCCGCAACGCCCACGAGGGAAGATCCCAGGCCGGGAAAACCGCCGACGCGAGCTGGATCGCGCCGCCCGCGCCCACCGCATAAGCCACGGCGACGCGATAAACTTTGCGCCGCTTAATTTCTTCGAAAAACCCGCTCATTACTCGATTCAAATTAGCAGACTGACACCGAATCTGAGACAAGATTCTTCCCCGGACGTTGCAGCATGGTTTTATTCCCGGAGGGATGTGCTTCTGCACGTCCCACTTTTTGTTGTCAACCGCCGGATGAGTCGGACTCGCCGCGGCGAGTCCCTCCGTTATTTCTGGGCGCCGAATTTTGCCAGCATTTGCTGGAACCGCGAATCCGCGCGGAGCGGATCCCAGATTGGGTCTAAGCGTAGCTCGTGGATGGTGATGCCGGAAGGCGTTTGGAGCGATCGGTCCAAAAGCGCGAACGCGGTGTCGAGGTCGCCAGACAGCATGTGGATGCGGGCGCGGCTGATCACGAGAATCGGCCCGTCGAACGCGTCTTTCGTTTCTGGGAGTAAATCGACCGCGCGCTTGGCTTCGGCCTTTGCCTCCTCGCCGCGCCCGAGTCCGGCATAAATCAGCCCGAGCAACGCGTGGCGCGGCCCGTCCTCCGGACTTTCCTGCACGGCCTTCTCGGCTTTCACGCGCGCTTCCAGATAGCTGGCCTGCGCCCGGACCTCGTCTTTCATCGCGGCGTAGACGGTCGCCTGGAGAAATTCCTTCGAGATCGGAGCGCTCGTCTCGCCGCGCGATTTTTCGGCCGGGCTCCGCTGCAGAATCTCGATCAGCTCCTGGAATTTCCGTTCGTACATTTTCAAATTGTAGCGCGACAGCGTGATGGTTCCATTCGGATCGATGTTCTCCGGCCAGGAGCCGAGCAGGGATTGCATCGCGCGCAGGTCGCCTTTCGAATACAAATCCACGCGCGCGCGCAATTCCTGGATCGTGAAAGTTTCCGGCGCGGCTTTCACAGCGCGATCGAAAATGCGCGCAGCAGTCGCGTAATCTCGCGTCGCCAGATAATTCATGCCCATGTTCTCGAGCAGGATCGGATCTTTCGGGTCGAGCGAGACCGCCTTCGCGTAGCTGGCGCTCGATTCCTGCCATTTTCCCTGGCGCCGCTGGATCGCGGCCATCGCTCGAAAAATGCCGGGGTCGTTAGGCAGCCCTCCCCGCGCGACAGCGAACTCTCCCAGGGCCGAATCGTAATCGCGATCTACATAATAATCGACGTAGCCCATCGCGAGATGGCTCTCCGGCAGGTCGGGCTGGAGGCGGAGCGCTTCTTCCGCGGCGGCTCGCGCCTTTTGCGCCCGCGCCGGCAACGGCTCGATCGCGTAGAACATCCAGCTTTCCAGGTGCGACAGGCGGGCCTGGGCGAGCGCGAAGTTCGGATCGAGCGTGATCGCCTTCTCGTAGAGCCCTTCCACGCGCGCCAGATCGTCGTGATGGCGGTCCGGCCGGCTAAAGATTTCGTGCGCCTCCTGGTAAAGCAGATAAGCGTCGCCGTTTTGGGTGGGCTTGCGGTCGATCCGCTCCTGCTCGGCCGGCGCCAGGGTTGCCCTCAACGCTCCGGCAATTTCGCGCGCCAGCTCGCTTTGCACCGCAAACATGTCAGTCAGCTCGCGATCATAAACCTGGGCCCAAAGATGCCGGTCGTTCGATGCGTCGATGAGCTGGACGTTGATGCGGACGCGCTTGCCTTCGCGGCGGACGCTGCCTTCGAGCACGGTCGCGACGTTCAGCGCCTTGCCGATCTCACGAATGTTGTGGGTTTGCCCGCGATACGGCAGCACTGAGGTGCGCGAGATGACTTTGAGCGCGCTGATCTTGGCGAGGTTCGTCAGGACATCGTCCTGGATGCCGTCCGCGAAATACGCGTTCGCCTGGTCGTCGCTGAAATTCGCGAACGGAAGCACTGCGATGGATTTCTCCATCTTCCGCGATGAGCCGCGGGCCAGGACGAAGTAGCCGATGACGGCCGAGATCAGCAGACCAACGACGGCCAGTGTGAAAATATTTCGGCGCCGGCCGGGCAAGGCGGGCGGACATTCCGCGACGGGTGCCGGGTCCGGGGTGCGAGTGATTCCGCCCGAGCCGAGATCGAACGCCCAAGCCAGGATCAGCGCGATCGGAAATCCCGCCAGCACCAGAATGATAACCAGGCGTGTCGACCATGCTGGCAGCGTCAGGGCGGGCAGGACCGTGGCCGCGAACTGGATGATCAACCAGCCGACGACGCCGTAGCCGGCCGCGACGCGGTAAACCTTGGGCCGGCGCAGCTCACAAAAAAAACCGTAAAGACGTGAGGATTTGAATGAATTTCCCAAGCGCTGCGAAGTAAAGAGGAAATTACTCTACACGACGTTACCCAGACTTCGAACTCAGCAGGTTCTCGATCTGCTTTTGGAGTCGATCCGGACAGCGCGTCGAGCGATAAATCGCATTTCGCTCACGAGATTTTTCCGGCGGAAACTTCCCGGTCCCGAATTGGAACGCGATCACACCGAGGGCGTGACGGTCCTCAAAAACACCGGGGCGCCGGGTAAAGCTATCGTAATAATCCCGCGGCAAATAATTGGCTGAACCCCAGGTGAGGACTTCTGTTTCGTCGATGGGGCAAGCTCCTTCAAAATCGAGTAACCGAACCACGCCGCGATGGAGGAAAATGTGAGACGGCTTGCAATCGCGCCAGACCCATCCAGCTGCGTGAATCTGGCTTAACACCGGTTCGAGTCGTTCCAGAAACCTCGCCGCCCGGCGCCAGGAAATGGTCCGTGGTTGCAGTGCCCCGCGCGGAAATAATGGCCGGCCGGCGATCTTCTCCAGGACGAGATAGCAGGCTCCATTCTGGCTGAACGTCCGACGAATCTCCGGCACCGAAACGCCCGCCTTGCGCAACGAGCGGAGAACGTGCGCTTCGTGTTGCACGCGAGCATATCCGTCTGCGCCATTCCATGCCGTCTCCCCGTCCCGGCGTCCTTCTTTGATGATTACGACACGCGCGGGTGAGACCGACAAGTCGACCGCTTCGTAAATGCCGCCCTTTCCTCGCTGAGCGAATGCTTTGTAGGGAAGATATTCGACGCCAATCGGACCGAGTGATCGCGCTTTTTTCTGGTGTGCGCCCGACTCTCGGAAAGGGTCCTTGAGCCACCGCGGGATGGCATGGCCAGCCTCTCGCCGATCCGGATGACGATGCCCGGCGGTGTCAAACACCACCCCTGATCTAGCCGAACTCTTGCGCGATCTTCGAAAAACCCCATAGCGATAATAAACCAGACTGTTTTTCCGATACCGGACGTCGAACGGAATTTCCGGTCCGCGCAAACCGCGCGTAACGGAGTGGAGCACGCGCGCGAGTTCGATCGCCTCGGCAGTTGAGCTCGGATAGACCGTCAGAAATTTTCCGACCTGCGAAAATTGTCCGACCCCGGAGTTAAGCCCCCCAAGCAATTCGAGGCGAGCCGGGACTTTAAACAATACGTCGCGCCCTGCGAGGATGGGTCGCACCCGGGAGAAAACCTGGTTCGCTGACAGGCGAGTAGCGGAAACATGAATTTTCCACCCTTGCGCCGGATCGCTCCTAAGGCCCGGTCGCGAATAGCACCACCTTCCGTCCGAGGCGGCCAGCTTCTTCACACGACTAAGCCACTGGCGCTGGAGGCTGCGAGCGATCCTGGCGGTCTTAATTTTTTTTCCGTTTTTTCGGCCAGACGTGCACCGGCGTCACGAATTCAAAGAGGTTGGTCGTGGTGCCGGTGGTATCTGTGCAGGCCCCGCTGCAACTTCCAAATCCCTTCGGCAACTTCAGCGCCTTGAGTTCTTCGGGCCGAAATTTAAAATGCGCCCGGACAATTGCTTCGGCTTTCTTATTTCCCTTCCGTGCCTTGACTATTTCGCCACGAAAGAATTTGGCGTAGTCGGCGTCGTCGAGAATCTTTTTCACCACTTCCTTGAAGGAAAGCGGTTTGGCCGGTTTCTTGAACTGCGGTGTACCTTTAGCCATAATTGAACCTCGGTTAGAGCAATTTGACCTTCCGGGTTCCGTTAGGTCAAGCTTTCTCGTTAGGCGGAAACTTAGCGGTGCGGGGTCATGCGCGCCACAATCTCTTGGAAGCCGGGCTTATCCCGGATCGGGTCAAGTCTCGGATCGACCCGGATCCAGACTACATCGACCGAGCGCTGCTCGATGGCTTTGTCGAGCCAGTGAAAAGCCGCCGCGTGGTCGCCCCACGCCGTGCAAATCGTCGCCATGTCATAGGGCGAGAAAGGTCCGGATCCCGTCGTTACTTCCTTTACGATTTGCTCGGAGCTGGTCTTGTCGCCGGCGATGGCGTGCGCATAGGCGAGCTCCAGCTTGGCGAAGCCAGTGCCGTTTGAGAGCTCGACAAATTTTTTCGCGGTTTCAACTCCCTGCGAATATTGTTGGAGATGGAGATAAGCCTGCGCGAGAACAGAAAAAGCCAGCGCGAAATTGCCGTCGATCTCAATGGCCCGGCGACACTCCTCGTTTGCTTCCTGATAGCGGTGGGCTGCGCCAAGAATCTTTGCTTTTGACGTTCGAATGAACGGGGAGCGCGGATCGAGCTTCCCGGCGGCGTCGATTTCTCGGGACGCCTCATCCAATCGTCCAATCTCCCCAAGAGCCCGCCCGTACCAATGGTGGGCGCTGGCGCTGTTTGAGTTCAACTCGAGCGCCCGGCGATAATCCTTTTCGGCTGCCGCCCAGTTCCACTCGAATTCCGCCAGGAGAATTCCGCGAGAAACATGTCCCTCCGCGAGATTATCGTCGATGGCCAGGGCCGAAGAGACTTCCGTCCAGGCTTTCGAAGATGCCTCTGCTGGTGAGATCACCCCCAGCTTACCCAGCAGGATATAGGAGTCCGCGATTCCCGCATGTCCCAGCGCAAAGCTCGGGTCTTGCGCGACCGCTTGTTCGAATAGCCCGCGTCCTTCTTGAATGGAATCGGCCGTGCGCTTGTTCAACAAATAGCGTCCGCGCAAGTAAGAGTCGTAGGCTTCCGGACTCTGGGTGGGCGACTTGGCCAATTGCGTGTTCTCGGCCAGGTGCAATTCGATTTTCAGCGCGGCGGCCACCTTCCTGGCTATGTCGCTCTGCAAGGAGAGAAGGTCTTTCTCCGTGGAGTCATAGGTTTCGGACCAAAGATGGAATCCCGTCCCAACATCGATGAGCTGCGCTGCGACCCGCACCTTGTCCTTGCCGTGCCTGACGCTGCCTTCCAGGACATGCGTGACCTGAAGCTGCCGTCCGATGTCGCGAATGTCGCTGTTCTTGTTCTTGAACGAGAAAGCGGTGGTCCGGGCCACCACGAAAAGGCCGTGAATGTGCGCAAGCGAATCGATGATCTGTTCGGTGATCCCGTCGCTGAAATATTCCTGATCTTTGGCCGGACTGATGTCCAGAAACGGGAGAATGGCGATACTCTTTTCCGCATTCTTTATGAGGTTCGGCTCGGCCGGGTGATAATGGCGCCATGCCATGATCGCGATGACCGTGAGCAGCACGCCGATGATCACAAAATCGATCTTTCGTCCGGTGCCGCGGGCAATGGACTTTCCGGGCGCCACTTCCTCGGTGCGTTGTAAGCCTTCCGGTGTCAGCTCATAGACCCACGCAATGATCACGGCGACGGGGAAACCCAGCATCAACACCACAATGACCATTCGCGTCGCCCAATTCGGAATCTCGAAAAATGGGAAAACCTGCGTGGCAATCTGGACGAGCAACCAGCCTACGACTCCATAAGCGACCGCTACCCGGTAGACATTCCGCCGCTGCAATTCGGCGAAAAACTTTTTTAGATTCACGGCGTTTTTCCGCGACTGACGAAATGAGTCCTACCAACGCCTTTCGCCGATGACGAGTGAAATCAAAAGGGGGCTGCGGCCCCCGCGCTATTTCACACCGGTGGCAAAAACCGTTTGGAAATGCGGGCTCTGTTTCTCGCGCGAGACGACGGTCACTTCGATCTGTTTGAACCCGGCGGCTTCAAGAAATTGATGGAGCTGCACTTCGCTGAAGCCGAGCCAGTGATCGGCGTAAAGCTCGCGAGCGCGCTCGTCGGGCGTGAATGCGTGAAAGTTTTTTTGCGTTTGCTTAGAGAGGCGAGAGGCACAGAATCATTTTGGAAATGAGTTACGAATCTGTCGATGCGTTGCAAAAGGTTCTTGTTGAATCCGTGTTTCATTATGCTCAGGACAGGAAAAAAGCGGCGGGCCGAGCCCTTGGGACGCTCGTGGAAATCATTACCTATTACGGACTAAAAGCGTGGGGTTTCCGCGACAACGTTGCGATTGAGCGTCCGCTTCCAGAGTACGGAAATCCCGCGATTACACATAATGTGGAGTTTTCTCTTCACCCGGTTCTTCGTCGGCAATCGATGAAACTGCAACGATTCGCGCTACCGCTAACTTCGAAGAAATTGCGTGCTGCGCTAGACGCTGTGGGATTTGCACATTCGGATCTTACAGCGAAGGCCGCACAGGTGTTGAGCAAGCAAGGTGTCTTGCGAAATGCTTGCACTTTCGGAGAATCTCCAAACGCATTCTGCATCGTAAGCGTCGATGAAAATGAAGAAGATCGCTATGCTCTGACTGTCAGCGTCCTTAGCCGCCACCCTTTTGCCATCTTTGAATGCAAACGGGTCGGAATCGAAGAGGGGACGAAAAAAGGTCCCCAGTCGATCGAGAAAGCGAAGCAAGGGGCATATGTGGCGCGAACAGTATCGTCTCTTCAGAAAATTCGATACTCGGATGGACAAATTGGCGGCGTAATTCATCTGCCCAACGGCAGACTTTATCACAAACCTTACGACGAACTACTGGAGGAGGTTGTGGCATCGAGGGATGGCGCGGTCTTGCGCGATTTCATCTTGACCGTTGGTGTCGTGAGCAATCACGGAAATTGGTTCACGGATAAAGACCACAACAAAGAACTCAAAGTTTTGGCACAATCTTACGATTGGCTCCTTTTTCTAACGGACCGCGGCCTATCAGAGTTCGTGAGCGAAATGTTGCTTAAACCCACTCCTGAACTGACGGATGCCAGAGAAGCATTTCTCAAGAGCTACGGCCCTGAGAATTCAGGGAACCGATTCACGAAAGTGAAAATGGACATGAAAGCCGACCTCGTTCTTAGAAATTATTTTGCGGCCCACAAGAAGAAAATCGAGTCCTGGTTCAATGTAATCGCTCCAGCGAAACGCACAGTGAAAACGCTCCAAGCAGAACTCAGAGCTCTGAATGACAAAGATTGGAGCAAGATATTGAAGAAATGACGGCGGGACGGACAATTAATACATCGAGCCAACATTGGGGCACTCCCCGAAAATATGTTAGCGCAGTAAAACGCGTATTCGGAGGGGAGATAGACCTCGATCCCTGCTCAAACGAATACTCTTTGGTAGAAGCGAGGCTCGAATACATCTTGCCTCACAAAGATGGACTGAAGGAGTCGTGGAATTTCCGCACAATTTTTGTAAATCCACCGTACGGCATCGATAAGGGACGGGAAACGTCGATTAAGCATTGGCTTTATCGATGCGCCGCGGCCCATCGAAACTACGATGCGGAGGTAATAGCGCTCGTTCCGGTCGCTACCAACACGGGGCATTGGAAGAAATATGTATTCGGCCGCGCAACCGCCGTCTGTTTTTTGTACGACACCCGGTTACGTTTTCTAGTCAATGGCCGAGACGAAGGAAAGGGGGCTCCAATGTCCTGTGCGATGGTTTATTGGGGGCCTCAGTTTGATCGTTTCTTCGAAGTTTTTTCAGGCCACGGCGCCGTTATCGATTTGCGACCTCTCGCTGGGAAGCCAATTGGGGAAACCGATCGTCTCGTTGAGCCTGTGTTGCTTTCGGAATTTTGACTATCATCTTATTGCCACACGGGGCTGAAGCGATTCATTTGATGCCTGTCGCAAGGACTGTCTGGAAGTGCGGGCTCTGTTTTTCCCGAGAGACGACAGTTACTTCGATGTTCTTGAATCGCCGCGCTTCGAGCAACTCGTGGAGCTGCACTTCGCTGAAGCCGAGCCAGTGATCGGCGTAAAGTTCGCGAGCGCGCTCGAAACGGTGGCTCAGCAAATCCAGGATCACGATCCGGCCGCCCTTTCGCAGGATGCGGTGAGCGCTGGCGATCGCGCGCTCGGGATGGATCGCGTGATGCAAGGCCTGGCTGAGAATCGCAAGATCGACTGTGCCCTTCGCGATGGGCGGATCTTCGATGTCCCCCAGGCGATATTCGAGGTTCGCGAAGCCGTGTCGTTTCGCAAGCTGCGCGCCGAACTCCACCATCTTCGGCGCGTTATCCACGGCGATCACTTTGCGCGCGGTCTTGGCGAGAAGCTGCGAGAGCGTTCCTTCGCCCGCCCCGAGATCGGCGACGGTCAGTGCCGGCAAGAGTGAGATCAGGGTGTGGGCAAGCGCCTGCCAGGAACGTCCCGGCACGTAACTGCGTCCGAATTTTCCCGCCAACTCGTCGAAATATTCGCGCGCCTTGTCCCGGCGTTTGCGCAGAGCAAGCTGGAGCGCGGTGCGGTCGCGCGCTGTTTCCGGCATTTCCCGCGCGAGCGCGCGGATCAGTTCATTCACTTTCGCGCGGGCGGCGTTGCGCCCCTGTTTCGCGGTCAGGCCGTAGTAAACGTTTTTCCCCGAGCGCCGGTCCTCGACGACTCCGGCGCGTTTCAACTGGGCCAGATGACTCGAGATCCGTGATTGGCCCATCCCGAGAATTTTCTGGAGCTCGGCCACGGAAAGCTCGTCCTCCTCGAGGAGAAGGAGGAGCCGGAGCCGGGTTGGATCCGCCAGGAGTTTGAGAAAATTAATGGTTGACGCCATTTTGCACCTCCACGATATATCGACGCATCATGATTGGTCAATATGTTGATCGAGCGTGATGCGTTGAAGGGTTACAGCGTTAAAGCGATTTGTCTTTCCACGCTGAAACCCTTCAACCCTTATCGCTTCAACGATTCACAACATGCTCCGACGTTTCATTTTTGCTTCCGAATCCGTAGGCGAAGGCCATCCGGATAAAGTGTGCGACACCATTTCCGACGCGGTCCTCGACGCCTGCCTGACCGTCGACAAAAAGAGCCGGGTCGCCTGCGAGACCTACGCCAAGAGCAACGTGGTGGTGGTGGGCGGCGAGATCACGACCAAGGCGAACCTCGATTACGTCCAGATCGTGCGTGATGCCGTGCGCGAGATCGGTTACGTGAACGACGACGATGTTTTCCACGCGGACCGGTTGTTCGTGCAAAACATCATTACCTGCCAGTCGGCTGATATCTCGCAAGGAGTGGACGCGAAGAAGGCCAAGGGAAAGAAGACGGCGGAGCAAGGCGCGGGCGACCAGGGCCTGATGTTCGGTTTCGCGTGCGATGATACTCCGGAACTGATGCCGGCTCCGATCATGTTCGCCCATCGGCTCGGCCGCGAGCTGACGCGGATTCGCAAGAGCGGCAAAGCCGATTGGCTCCGGCCCGACGCGAAGTCGCAGGTCTCGGTGATTTACGAGAACGGAAAACCGGTCGGCATTTCCAACGTCGTTATCTCCACCCAGCACACCGAGAAAGTCGATCACAAGGAAATCGAAAAGTTTTGCATCGAGAAGGTGATTCGGAAGGTGCTTCCGAAATCGATGGTCAACGGCACCACCCAATTTCTCATCAACCCAACCGGACGTTTCGTCATCGGCGGTCCGCAGGGCGATACGGGCCTGACCGGCCGCAAGATTATCGTCGACAGCTACGGCGGCTGGGGCCGGCACGGCGGCGGCGCGTTTTCCGGGAAGGACCCGAGTAAGGTCGATCGCAGCGCCGCTTACATGGGCCGCTGGGTCGCCAAGAATGTCGTCTCGGCTGGCCTCGCCACGCGTTGCGAAATTCAGTTCGCCTACGCGATCGGCTATCCCGATCCCGTCAGCATGAACATCAACACTTTCGGCACGAACACCGTGGCCGAAGAAGCAATCGAGCGCGCCGTGAACCGCACCTTTTCGTTCAAGCCGGCCGATATCATCCAGCAGCTCGACCTGCTCCGACCTATTTACACCAAGACCACGAACTACGGGCACTTCGGCAAAGTTGGGGACCCCGACATTACCTGGGAACAAACCGACAAAGCCGCCGCGCTGAAACGCGCGGCGCGCTAGGATTCAGGATTCAGAGTTCAGGTTTCAGATATGGCCTTTCAATCATTCGAAAATTTAGAAGTGTGGCAACGGGGGTGTCGATTAGCCGTTGATGTTTTCAAGGCATTTGCGAGCTGCCGGAATTTCACGATGCAAGATCAAGTGCAGCGAGCCTCCCTTTCCGTTCCCTCCAACGTCGCGGAAGGTTATGAGCGCAACAGTAACAAAGAATTCGTGCGGTTTCTGAATATCGCAAAAGGGTCGTGCGGCGAACTTCGCACGCAGCTTTACATTTCCCGCAAGCTTGATTTCCTAAAAAAGGCGGACTTCGACCATCTCATCAGCGAAGCGAAGGAAATCTCCGCGATGCTTCATGGCCTTTCCCGCGCGGTCTCAAAACGCGTTCCCGCGAAACCAACTACGCGTCCGAAATCTGAACCCTGAATCCCGAAACCTGAACTCTCTTCATATTATGAGCACCACAACGACGCAACAGATCACCAAGCAGGATTTCAAAGTTCGCGACATCATGCTCGCGGATTGGGGACGGAAAGAAATTTCCATCGCCGAGAAAGAGATGCCGGGATTGATGGCGATTCGTGAGAAATATGCCCCGGGCAAACCGCTTCTGGGCGTGCGGATCACTGGTTCGCTCCACATGACCATCCAAACGGCGGTGCTCATCGAGACACTCGTCGCGCTCGGCGCGCAAGTGCGCTGGGCGAGCTGCAACATTTTCTCGACCCAGGATCACGCCGCGGCCGCGATCGCCAAGACCGGTGTGCCGGTATTCGCGTGGAAGGGCGAGACCCTCGAGGAATATTGGTGGTGCACGAACCAGGCGATCTCGTTTCCGGACGGCAAAGGTCCGCAACTTGTGGTCGACGATGGCGGCGACGTGACGCTCTTCATTCACAAGGGTTACGAACTGGAAGAAGGCGGCGAGTGGGCGAAGTCCAAGTCGGCGAGCAAAGAGGAACAAGTCATCAAGGACCTGTTACTCGAAGTGCAGCGCGAGAATCCTTATCGCTGGCATGAGATGGTGAAGGATTGGCGCGGGGTGTCCGAGGAAACGACGACGGGCGTGCATCGCCTCTACAAAATGCAGCAGCAGAATCAGCTGCTCGTCCCGGCCATCAACGTCAACGACTCCGTCACCAAGTCGAAGTTCGACAATCTCTACGGCTGCCGGCATTCGCTCGTAGACGGCCTCAACCGCGCGCTCGATGTGATGATCGCGGGCAAGGTCGCAGTCATCTGCGGCTACGGCGATGTCGGCAAAGGCTGCGCCCAATCGTTGCGCGGTCAGGGCGCCCGCGTCGTGATCACCGAGATCGACCCTATCAACGCGCTCCAGGCCGCGATGGAAGGCTACGAAGTAACAACCGTGGAAGACACGCTCGGCCGCGGCGACATTTACGTCAGCACGACCGGCAACGTCGACATCATCACCCTCGAGCACATGGAGCGGATGAAAGACCAGGCGATCGTCTGCAACATCGGCCACTTCGACAATGAGATTCAGGTCGAGCCGCTCAATGCGCGCAAAGACGTCAAGCGGACGAACATTAAGCCGCAGGTGGACAAATATACTTTCCCCGACGACCACGAGATCTTCATGCTGGCGGAAGGCCGGCTGGTGAATCTGGGCTGCGCCACCGGTCATCCAAGCTTCGTGATGTCGAACTCGTTCTCGAACCAGGTTCTGGCGCAGCTCGATCTCTGGAAGAACCGCGACACCTACAAGGTCGGTGTCTACGTCCTATCGAAGCAGCTCGATGAAGAAGTGGCGCGTCTCCACCTGGAAAAGATCGGCGTGAGACTAACGAAGCTCAGCGACAAGCAAGCCGAGTATCTCGGCGTGCCAATCGAAGGACCGTATAAGTCAGAGCACTACCGCTACTAGAACGTTCTTCTGTAGCCGCCGCCCTGTGGGCGACGTGAGAGCGATCGATCGCCTGTTCGTGGCGCTTTCGCACAGCGAAGCGGCTACAGAAAGCGCGGGCGAGCTCCATCGCTTATTTTTGAGGCTTCTTCTTGAAGCTGTAGTCCGTTAGCTCCGAGCCGTACTTGATCTGGCCGCCTTCGGTGGTCGTCTTCACCAGACCGACGCCGTCGGCGTACCAGGAAGTCTTTATCATTGGAACAGCGCCACCGCTTACTTCGGTTACCACTTTCATCGCGCGAAACTTGCCGGCAGCCACCCTTACGTTCTCGAAGCCGATGACGCGATTACTTTCGTGGTGCTCCATCTGGGTAGGATCTTTTCCGGTCCATTCCCACTTTTGCCCGGCGACGAGGGGATTGGGCAGGTATTGCTTCGGGGGTTCGTAGGTGGCCTTGAGACCTTCATGCTCGGGATAGCTCTCAGCATGAAAGAGCACCCAGCCGCCCGCCTTCGAAAACAGTTTCTGAATTATTACGTCGGAGCGCAGCTCGACCACATAACGGGCGGGGCCGCCTTCCCGGGGCTCCTCGCTCAAGACCTTCAAGGTGTACCCGCCGGCTTCGCTGTTGCGATAGGTCCAGGAATCCCCGACGCGTAACGGAAAGTAATCGACGCTCCTTTGCGATTTTTGCGTCGCCCCACTCATCGCCATGAGTGACGCCAGAAATGCGATAGTCGAAAGCATGCTGGTCCTGTTCATCTCTGCCTGGCTCTATTTGCGTGGTCGAGCGATTGAGACCGGGAAGACACGTTTGTCCGGCGGTGTGTTGTACATGGTTCCCTGCCACCGGACTTCGCTGCTGGAGCCACTCAATGTGAGCTCAAGGTGGGCACTAAGGCGTTCGCGAGTGTATTCGTCCAAGAATAACTTTCCTTCAGGATTCCGACCTTCGAGCCGTAACACAAGATCCTTGTTCACCGGCATGGTATAGGTGCCGCTCACTCGACCGTCGGCATCGAAGCGCAACTGAAAGGTTGCATCGTAAGGTCCGACCTTACCGCGATAGGTGTATTCACCGAATGGTTCCGAGTCGCCGGGTGATGGCGCCGGAATAAGAGAAGGGCCGGCCGATTGCTCGGCTGCGGGGGAAGTGGCCGTTTGGCCAGGCGTACGAACAAAAAAATACCACGTCATCACTCCGCCTGGCACTAAGGCCAATAACAGAATAGTAATTGCAAGAAGCGTCGACTTCTGACGGAGAACGGCACTTTTCGAAGGACCGGGCGGGGCTTGAGGAAGAGGCGCCGGTGCGAGTTCCCTGGGCGGATCCATCACGCGATGAATGCCTCCAATAAGTCGATCGGCATGGTGGTGAAAATCGATGCCGGCGTCGAGCGCTAGTCCATTGCGGAAAGCGAGTCCTTGCAAATCCGGAGGCAGGCTGTTCGCTTCCGGCATCGGAGTGTTGTTGACTAGAACGGGAATAACCGGAATGCCATTCTCCAGAGCAGTTGCGACTTCGAGTCGGACAAAGTCGGTCGGGTCGTCGATGCGACGATTCAGAGATTCCTTACCGCCGCACCATTCCGGACCGATGATCGCAACGACGACCTTCGCGCTTTGCAGCGTCTGCTTGATGTGTTCGCGGAAATCGACGCCGTACGGGATGGAATCGAAATCCATGAAGACGCTGCCTTTGCCGAACTCGGCTTGGAGCCGATCGTAAAGCCGGCCGGCGATTGGGCTGGAATCCTGCCGGCGATAGGAGATGGCGATCATCGGCTTGTTCGGTTGCTCATAGCCGGTTTCATTCGGAAGAGCCAGATGAAAACCAGCGTTATTAACGCAGCCAAGCCGGCCGAAGCGATAACATCGCTGCACCAGTGATCGTTCACACCGATTCGCGCGATGGAAATGAAAATTGGGATGATGAGTAACGGAAGGCGATAGCGCGGAAAGACGAAGGCAAGCGGAAAGAAAAGTCCCCAGAAGAAGGCCGAATGTCCGGAAGGGAAAGCGTTGCCGTGGCCGGAGAAGAATTCCCAATCCCAGTTTCCCGCCTGAATGACCTCGAACGGTCGCAACCGTCCGAAGACTCCTTTCAGCCCGGCCGCTGCGAGGCGAACCACCACCTGCGCGCCGGCGACGAAGAACAGGATCCAGGCAATCGGCCGGCGGGCTTTCGCAAGGAAGAGGACCGCAGCCAGACCTAACAAAAGGTAGGTGAGAAAATATCGCGCGATGGACAATCCCGTCGCGATCTCCAGCCCGCGTGTTCCCTCTTGGAGAATCACCGATTGTCGTCCGCCTGCATGTTGAACAAACGCGGCGATCGGCTGATCGAGAAAGAAGATACTCAGCAGCGTCAAGACGAGCGCGACCAGGACGGTGTATCCAAGCTGTCGTCGGTTCATCCGCTGCGTTTTAGCCGCGTCGCGCGATGATTTCGAGAAAAAGCGGAGTCGTGAACAATGTCGCCGGATCGGCTTCGGCTTCCTTGAACTCCCGGCGGACCGATTCGCACCATCCTTCCGTGACCCGGCCAAGGTCGCGCAGCCGGACGAGATTGATCTCGATGAAACTTGCCGGCCATTGCCAGACGTAGCTGCGCGGCGACACGGTCAGGATGCGCGGATGCGCTTCCACCACTTCCAGCCCAGCGTCACGAAAAAGCGACGGGAACTGGAGCGCAACGTTCGGTTCGCCGCCCGCGGCGCGCCAGCTCTTCATCACCTCGTCGGCGAAGGCTTCCATAGCCGGACGGCGCGGCACGAATCGGAACGTTTCGTAGTGGCTGTATTCATGGAAAATTCCGAGTCCGCCGGGCCGCAGCGCGCCGGCAATGTTGTTGATCAACTTTTCTGGAGAGGCGACGAAGGAGGCGACCCAGCGGCACCAGGTGAAGTCGAAGTCGAGACGGCCTAACGACTCTTCCATCAGGTCGGCCTGGCGAAAGCGGACCTGCGAAAGGCCGCGCGCGGCGCGGGCTTGTTGTGCGACTTCGAGGAACCGCGCGGAACGTTCTACCGCCAGCACTTCACCGGTCGGCCCGACGATCTCCGCCAGATCCACCGTCGCGTATCCGGGTCCGGCGCCGACGTCGATAACGCGCGAGCCAATGGTGATCCCGGCGCGTCGCCAGCAATCAGTGGCGATCGGCCGCCAGACGCGATGCTGCAAACCCAGGCGCGCTACTTCTTCAGCGTGCGTGCCGAGCACGTAATCCGCGTCGCCCTTAGCCATGGCTGCAGTCACGCGCCTCGCAGCAGGCAAGGCAAGGACGGAATTCCGGCATGGAATTCAAAGCTCCAAATTCCAAGCTCCAAGCACCAGAGAAGCACCAAGCACCAAACCAGCCGCGCCGGCGTTTGGAGCTTCTATGGAGCTTGGATTTTGGAGCTTGCAGCCGAACCCTCGGCGCGCTACGCCAGCCTCGGGATGACGCGCTGTTGAGCTAGACTTCAGTCCGCGTCGCGCGCGTACCAATCGACTTTCCGCGTCACCCACATCACGACGCCCAGCAGGATAAAGAGCCCGACGGTTCCCATGAGCAACGCGTAATCCTGTTGCCGCAGAGTGATGTAAAGGAACGTGTAAACGCCGATCAGTCCGCCGCCGATGATCAGGGTGCGCCCGCCGCCGCCGAGAAAATGGCTGCAGTACCAGGTGATCAGCCCGGTCGCCGCGACCGTGGCGATAAAGTAGGAAGCCGTGAACCCGATGAACTCGGAGGCCGAAAGCAGCGCCAGATAAAAGAGACAGAGCGCGGCGCCGACCATGAGGTATTGGAGCGGATGGATTTTCTGGCGCGCGGTGACCTCGAAGAGGAAGAAAGTCGTGAAGACGAGGACAAAAAAGAGGACGCCGTATTTGATCGAGCGTTCGACATAGCGGTAGGCATCGAGCACGCTGAGGAATTGGGCGCCGAAGAGTGAGTTGCTCACCGCGGTGGTGGTGAAACGCTCGTTGCCAGAGCGGCTCGTCCAGCGCTGCGGATAATCGCGGCCGTAATAGGAGACCTTCCAGTTCGCTTCGAATCCGTCCGGCCGCACGTTGCGATCGGCGGGCAGGAACGCCCCGCGGAACCCGGGATCGGGCCAATTCGATTTGAGCGCCACCACATTTTGAATTCCGAACGGCGCGAAATAAATTCCGCTGCTGCCGTTGAGATCTAGCGTGATCGCAAACGTCGTCGGCGCGGCAATCGGCTGATCGCTTGCGAGCGGCGCGGTGATGCCGGTTGTGTAGCCAGGTAATTGCGAGCCCGGCTGGAGCTGAATTTTCTTTCCGCCCCAATCGAGTACGAGACTTTCGCGCGTGCCGCGCAGGTCGGTCACTGCCAGCGTCACGGCCGCGTCTTTGCAAAGGACATCTTTCGGATCGATCTTGAGCGCCGCCATGTCGGGCACGGGAAATTTTCCCGAGAGATTGATGAGGCCGCGAAAGACCGCTGCATCATAGATGCCGCGGTGGAGTGTCTGGGTTTGGACATCGCCCGTGATTTCGAGCGTGTCCGGCAGAAAATAAGCGAACGCCACCGTCGTTTCCGCCACCTCCCGCGTCTCGACCCGTCCGTCCGGCAACGTCACCGAACGAACGACTGTTCCATGATGCAGGTACGGCACCACCAAAACCGGCCCGATGATATGCTGGTCTTTCCCCCACGAAGAGGTGATGTCATCGACCGCTTCATTCCTTCGGGCGAGCCGATCGCTCAGCACGCCCTGGATCATCAGGAGCGGGATCAGCATGATCAGAATGAGCCCGCCGACGCCGAACAACTTCAGCATCGTGCTATGGCGGCGCTTGAAAAACGGCTGCGACTTCGGCAGTGGTGGAGGTGCGTCGGGCATTGGTAGAGGTTGCTAGAGTTGAGTTTGGATGAGCAACAACAATACGCGTAATCAACCGGCGCTTGCGGAGAGAGTTGGACGCGCGTTGAGAATTCTGAGACTTGATATTCCGTCGAGGAAAAATGAAACCACGCAAAGCCGCTGTCATTTTCATCTTCATTACGGTCACGCTCGACATGCTGGCGCTGGGGTTGATCGCGCCGGTGTTGCCGAAACTGGTCCTGAACTTTCTCGGCGGCGACGCGCCGAACGCGGCGAAAATGTTCGGAATTTTCGGGACCGTCTTTGCCCTGATGCAGTTTGTTTTTTCGCCGATGCTCGGGGTGTTGTCGGACCGGTTCGGGCGCCGGCCGGTGGTGTTACTGTCGAATTTCGGGCTGGGACTCGATTACGTCGTCATGGCGCTGGCGCCGACGCTCGGCTGGCTCTTCGTCGGCCGCGTTATTTCTGGAATCACGGCGGCGAGTATTACAACCGGGACGGCCTATGTCGCGGACGTCGTTCCGCCGGAAAAACGGGCGGGCGCGTTCGGCATGATTGGTGCGGCGTTTGGCGTGGGGTTCGTGCTCGGCCCGGCCCTCGGCGGCTTGCTCGGCAATTCCGATCCGCGGCTCCCGTTTTGGGTCGCCGGCGGATTGAGTCTGGCCAATGCGCTCTACGGATATTTCGTTTTGCCCGAATCGCTCCCGGCCGAAAAACGGAAACGCTTCACGTTGCGCCGCGCGAATCCTGTCGGCTCGCTCGTGCTGTTGCGCTCGCATCCGGAATTATTTCGGCTCGCCACGATCCAGTTCATCGGCTACGTCGCGCACGAAGTCTTCAACGTCTGGGCGCTCTACACGATCTTTCGTTACGCCTGGCGGGAAGGGACCATCGGCCTGTCGCTCGCCCTCGTCGGACTTTGTTCCATCGTGATTTCGAGTTGGATGGTGCCGGCGATGGTCTCGCGGTTCGGCGAACGACGCACCCTCTACATCGGGCAATTTTTTGGAGCGCTCGGCATGGTCTTCGCGGGTCTCGCGACCAGCGGCACATTTTTCTTTCTCTCGATTCCGGTGATGATGCTCTGGACGATCTCGAGCCCGGCGGCGCAGGGAATGATGACGCGCCGGGTGAGCGAATCGGAGCAGGGCGAACTTCAGGGCGCGATCGGCAGTCTATGCAGCCTGGCGTGGATCATCGGGCCGGGTCTGTTCACGTTCACGTTCGCGTATTTCATCGACTCGGCCAAAGGCTCGAACCTTCCCGGCGCGCCTTGGTATCTCGGCGCCTTCCTTCTTTTCGTCGCGATGTTCATGGCGACCCGAATTCCGAAGCTCATCGCACAAGCCGAGCCTTTGCCGGCGACGCCGAGCGTGTGAGGCGTGCTCGCGATTCCTCCCGGAAATGCAATTCGCATTCCGCAAACAATGCACGAAGATGCGCAGGCTTAGGGGGTTGCGGCAGAAGAGTTGCTGCCTGACAGGTGCTTGAATCTGTCGTCCTCCGCAGCCGCGAAACTCTAACTGTGTCGAAAAAATCGCTCATTCTTTTTTTGCTTTGCGCGCTGGCTGGCTTTCGAAGTGCGTTCGCGGACGAGGAGACGCGCCAGGTGCAGGAGGAATTGCGAAAACGCCATCTGTTCTTTCGCGATATCGATGGCCGCCAGAGCCCGGAGTATTCGATGGCACTCAAGCGTTATCAGCAACGGCAGGGCTTCGCCCAGACCGGCTTTGCGGATGAGGTGACGCTTTACTCGCTCGGAATCGGCGAAGCCGCGCCGCCGGCCGAAGGCGCCCGCGATCTTCCTGATGTCCCGGTCCTGAAGAGCGACGCGGCCTTGCGCGAACCGCGCCCGACTACGCCGCCCGTCCCGACCAAAGCGCAAAACGCCGGCGACGTGGCGAAGGCGGAGATCCGCAATTTTTTGCTCCGTTATTTCGACGCCTGCCAGTCCCAGAATCCGGATGATGAACTCGCGTTCTACGCGGAGCGAATCGAGTACTTCGATCACGGTGTGGTCGACAAGCCGTATATTCGTAACGAGCTGGCGGTTTACGACCAGCGCTGGCCGAGCCGGAAATACACCCTCGGCGATTCGCTGCGGGTGGTCCGCATCGGGAACAACACCATCGCAAAGATTCGGGTCGCATTCGACGTCGCGAATCCTGAACACGACCGCAGAGCAAATGGCCGGACCGACGATACCATTAACCTCGCCAAGCGCGGCGATTCACTCGAGATCGTCTCGATCAAGGAAGCGCGGGTGCGGCGACCGTCCCGTCATCGCCGGCGTCCGCCAAATTTTCCGGCGGCGGTCGGTCGGACAATTCACCACGTTTTCCGCAGCATCTTTCATTAAGGACATTGGCCTTGGCCGAAGTCAGTAGAAATTTCTCCGGTGCTTGATTGACGAAGCTCCAAGACGCGAACAGGCCCAAACTGCGCGGTGACGTGATAACCGCTGCCGCTCAACCAGCCGAGATACGCGTAATCACGTCGCTCGGGCAGCACGATAAATCTGGGCGGCTTGGATTGCAGAGCTTCAGCTAGGGTGTTGTTAAAACCGGGCACGAAGGTTGACACATAGTCATACAGATACTTCGTCGCCGGCTGAAGAGAAGATTGCCAGTAAAAACCTGGCTCTGCGCCGGCAACAAACAACCTGTCCTTAGCATTCGAATGAGCGCGCAACCACGTCCCCACGCGCTTTTGGTAATTCCAGGGGACGCTCTCCACATCGAACATCCGCCACCCAATTTGCGCGGGAGTTAATCCGTAGCCGCCGCTCACGTCACGAAGGAAGGGAATCGCGACCCCGATCACGGCGGCCACTCTGATGAAGTTGAAACAGCGCCGCGACGACTTGCGATCAAATCGAACAGGCATGCAAACCAGTATCGCTGCCGGTGGAACTATCGGCGCAAAGTAGTGCGGGAAATCACCGCGACCGATTTTTGCTCCGGCAGCGGCTCCGACTAGCCAGAGTAATGCCGTCCAGCAAATTCGATCCCGCGCGCCAAACGTCAGAAGGCGGATAGCGCCGACTGTTATTGCCACCACCAAAAGAGCGTTTATGGATGCTCCAAAGAACAGGTACTGCGGTCTTAATGTGGCCACGTAATTGATATTGTAGCCGATGTTCGCCCAAAGGAGGTCTGTTAGCCCGCCATCCGCAGCATAAAACAATATCAAGATCATCCACGGCGCGCTAACACCCAGTGCGAACATGCCGACCTTCGCGAACCAGCGATCCCGAACGTGTAACGGATGACAGAAAAGTGGTAGCATAACGGCCGGCATCGCCAGCACCGCAACGGCCTTTGCACCTACTGCGAATGCCGCAATGATTCCTGCAATGGCCGCGTTTCGAAGAGTAACGGGACTGCGGAATGAAAGAGGTAACAGGACAGCCAGGCACATCACAGTCGCGAGTAGATGCTCCGTGTTGAGATCTGTTCCTTCGAACGCTCGCGCTGCGCCTATCGTGACAAGGAGAAAGGCGGCTGCTAATGCCGCGGAAAATCCGATCAGCCGATGGAGAACTCCCCAAACAATCACTCCGCCAAAACCGGCGATGAGCACTGCCGTAATTTGAATCGCTACGTTACTCCGCGGCGCAATCGCCCCAAGTAGCCAAAACACCGCATAGATTAGCGGCTGCTTATGGTCGAACAAATCGCGATACGGCCACTGGCCATCGTGCATCCTCGCTCCAATGGTGGCGTACGCCGAAATATCCCGGTTCACCGGCTGGTGAAGGTTAGGCCAGCGCACAACCAAAGCCGCGACGAAAAGCAGCACAATGACGGGGAAAACGGATCGGCGGACGAGTAACCATTTCGGCTCTGCCCGCAAGTTACCTGGCGACTCAGAGCGCGCGGGCGGCGTGACCGTATTTGCCCTCAAGAGCGGCGGCTTAGACGCCAGTTTAATTGAGAAGAAGAGAATCTGCCATAGAGCCCGGGCAGCTCCGAACAAGATGGATAGCTCACGCTTAATGGAAATGCCTGTCTGCCGAGGGCGGTTGCGCAGCGGATGATTGTAGACGCGCAGCTCGGATTGGGCGAATGCAGCGGCGATCATTACATTGGGCGCAAAACTCTTCGGCGGAATCGCCGGGAGAAGCGCGCGTAGCAAATGCGAAGGGATAAGGCGAAATGGGACGTTTACGTCCTTAACTGCATCACCGAACAATAGCCTAACCATCCAGCGTGAAATCGCGGTGATTGCACGCCGCACCGCCCCGCGCTGGCTGCGTTGCCTTACACCAAATCCTGCCTCGAATCTGTCTTTTCGCTGCCAGAGCGTGGGGAAGTCGGCCGGATCCATTTCGTCATCACTGTCAGTTTGAAATACCCACGCAGCCAGCTGAACGGCGTGCGCGTACGCGGTGAGGAGAGCCGGTCCGTGACCGGCATTTTTTTGGGTAATAATGTCGATCCATGGCTCGCCGCCGAGGGATTCCAGGATTTTAGCGGTGCCATCGGTCGAGCCATCATCTATCACGACGAGGCGGAAACGAATGCGAAGCTGCGTAAGCGTGGATGTCCAGGAAGTGAGGACTTGTTTAATACATGCCGCCTCGTTATAGACGGGCATGACCACCGCCAAATCGACGAACGGTGTGCTAGCGAGATCTGCCACACGCGCATTTTCTCCAGTGGGGTTCGAACGGCAACCACAAAGCGACGCTCGTGAAATGCGAGCCTCGAAGTTCTATCCGTGCCTGGATTGGACGGCTAATGTAGTCGGCTATCTCGGCGCGGTTCGTCGTCGTGTCTGATCTTGAAGAATGTCGGGAAAGTGGCATCTTTGCGTCGGCGCGGGCTTCGCCGGCAGTGTGGTCGCACGAGAGCTGGCTGAAGCCGGCCATCGATGCCTGGTTATCGATCAGCGAAGCCACGTTGGTGGAAATTGTCACACCCAGCGCGATACGGAGACCGGAGTTCTAGAACACGTATATGGACCGCATATCTTCAACACGAACGATCGTTCCGTGTGGGATTACGTGTGCCGGTTTTGTGTCATGCGACCGTACGTCAACCGAGTAAAAGCTGATACCTCGCGAGGTATATTCTCTTTCCCAATTAATCTCCACACGATCAACCAATTTTTTGGTCGAAAACTCAATCCAACACAGGCGAAAGAGTTCATTGCCGCAAAAGGGGATCGAACAATCCAGCAGCCAAAAAACTTCGAGGAGCAAGCGCTCCAAATGGTCGGGCGAGAGCTGTATGAGACTTTCCTTTACGGCTATACCAAGAAGCAATGGGGCTGCGAGCCGCGAGAGTTGTCCGCGGATATTTTAAAACGACTGCCGGTTCGATTCAACTACAACGATGCGTATTACGACACGACCTACCAAGGCATACCTGATGAAGGTTACACGTCGATGATAAGCAAACTTCTCGAGCACCCGAACATCGAAGTGAAACTTCAGTGTGCATGGCAACCAACGATGGCCAGCGAGTTCATCAAGATTTTCTATACCGGTACGGTCGATTCTTTCTACGGATTGTGCTTCGGTCGGTTGAGGTATAGAACGGTGTATTGGAATCGCGCCATCTACAATGGAGACTACCAGGGAAACGCGGTAATCAATTACCCAGAAATTGGTCCGGCCCATACGCGAGTCCACGAACACAAACACTTCGCTCCTTGGGAATCTCACGAGAAGACACTTGTTCTTACAGAGTTCAGCAAAGAGACTGGACCCGAGGACGACCCCTACTATCCGAAGCGCTTACCGGCGGACTTGGACATCTTCGAGAAATATCGCACTCTTTCGGAGCTGAATCCGAAAGTAACGTTTCTAGGCCGGCTTGCGACTTATCGCTATCTCAACATGGACGCCGTAATCGCGCAGGCGATTAGGGTCGCGCGTGATTACTTGAAACGATAAACTGTGATCCTCGCGATCCTTCTGCCAACGTAAAATATCATAGGAACGCGCTTGTTGTTACAAATACCCGAACTTGCTAATCCAGAGTCGAGGGGAAGGAGCGAAGCCGCATTAATTGTGTGCGTCAATCTTGTTTAATCGATTGGCCGGGCCTTGCCAATCGACCATTGAATGCGATTGAAGAATCATGCGTGAGCGAGCGGCGAAGGTGAACGGGACGCGGTCGGTGTTCGCGCTCGTGACGATCGCCGCCTGGTTTTGTCTTTCGAATCATTGCGCGCTCGGCCTGGCATTGCCCGCGCCGGAAACGGCCACGACGGCCGAAACTGGCGGCTGTCCGATGCATTCGGCGCCGGCGAAAAAGATGCCGGTTTCGAAAACGCCCTGCTGCAAAGATGCCATTGTGGCGAAATGCCTGACGAAGGCGACGCCGTTCGCGTTGCGCTTTGTCGGACCATGCGACTATGCAGCGGAAATTTTCGGCAGGCGTGTCGCCTGCATTCGCTTAGGCAAAACTCCGGTCGGCCATTCTGCCGGCCGGTTCACCAATTCTCAGGAATCAAGATGAAGAAACTAATTTTATTGATGTTCGCGATGACGGCGATCTTTGGAGCGACTCCGGTCATCGCAGAAACGGGAAGGCGTTGCACGACCGGCAGCATCCGCACGATCTGTTCGATGAGGTCTCGGTCAGCTACTCGCAAAAGTTCGGCAACGATTTTTCGGCCTACCTCTATGCTGGTCATCCCGGCGAACCAGCGCTCGGGCCGCCGGCTTTCATGCATCGGCTTTCCGCGATGGACGATCCGGACGCACCGCTCAGCCATCACTGGCAGGACTCGACCCACGTGACCTTTGGGGTCGTGACGCTGGGTCTGGTCTGGCGCGATTTCAAAATCGAAGGCTCGACGTTCAAGGGGCGCGAACCGGACGAGCACCGTTACGATTTCGATTCGCCGAAGCTCGATTCGTTCAGCGGACGACTCTCCTGGAACCCGACGAAGAATCTCGCATTGCAGGTTTCGCACGGCTTCATGCACAGCCCGGAAGAGCTGGAGCCGGAGCCAAACCGGCACCGCACGACGGCGTCGCTCATATATAATAGACCGCTCGGTCCCGATGCAAACTGGTCCACCTCTTTGGTCTGGGGGCAGAACCGGGACGGCGGCCGCGGGAAAACGCAGTCGGTATTGGTGGAGACGAATTACCAGCGCGGGCGGGACACGTTTTATGCGCGGTTCGAGCACGTCGAGAAGCCCGGGCATGAACTGGTCCTCGATCCGATCGATGAAGAACGAGTTTTCCCGATCAACGCCTACAGTGTCGGTTACGTGCGCGATCTCTCGCATGGCAGCGGCATCGATGTCAGGCTTGGTGGGCAGGTCACGATCAACGATGTTCCTGGCGATCTCGACCGTTATTACGGCGACGCAGTTCCGGTCGCGTTCCAGGTTTTCCTGCGAGTGCGTCCGTCGCTGATGGCGCATCAATAACAGGTAGGGACGCTTTTCCGAAGCGTCCGACTTTTCGAAATCAGATTCGACGGACGCTTCGGAAAAGCGTCCCTACCTGAAAGGCTTGTGAGCTCGGCCGCTTCTGCGCAGATTAATCGCTCCATGAACAATCGGCTTCTTTCACGTTTTCTGTTCACGCTCGTCGCTGTTGGCGCTTCGTTGACCGCCACCGCCGCGGACAAACGCAATATCACAGAAAAAGATCTCTGGGATTTTGTCTGGGTCGGCGACACCCAGGTTTCGTCGGATGGCGAGCGGGTCGCGTTTGTGCGGGTGGCGGTGAATGAAAAGAAGGAAGGCTACAACACTTCGATCTGGATGGTGTCGACTAACGGCAAGGAACTACCGCATCGATTGACCACCGGTGAGCGCGACTCCACGCCGCGCTGGTCGCCGGATGGAAAATATCTCGCCTTTACCCGTGCGACGGAGAAGGACGGCAAACCTGAGCCAGCGCAACTCTGCATGCTCTCGATGGCAGGCGGCGACGCGTTCTTGTTTACGAGCCTGCCGAAAGGCGCGGGCGATCCGAAATGGTCGCCGGACGGGAAGCTGATCGTTTTCACCAGCTCATCGAATCCGGAAGACCTCGAGAAGCAGGAGAAGAAAAAGCGGAAGGAAGAAGAGCAGAAGCGCGCGTCCAACGGCTCTCCTTCTCCTTCTCCTTCGCCCTCACCCTCGTCCGAAGCAGCGAAGAAGCCCGACGCCGACAACGAGCGGGAGAGCGACGTTCACGTGGTGACCCGCGCGGTCTATCGCTCGAACAACGAGGGGTATCTCGACTTCAAGCGCCCGCAGCATTTCTGGATCGTGACCGCGCCGCATAACCCGGACGAAAAAGTGCAGCCGAAGCAACTGACCCGCGGCCGGTTCGATGAAGGTGACGCGGCCTGGTCGAAGGATGGTTCGCAGATTTATTTTACGACCCAGCATAACGACGAGCCCTACTACGATCTCCCGAAGACGGAGCTTTATTCCATTTCGCCGAATGGCGGCGAACCGGCGAAGATCACCACGATCGACATGGACACCGGCGCGATGGCGTTAAGTCCCGATGGAAAGCAGGTCGCGTTTACGGGTTCGGTCGAACAGCCGGTCAATTCTTATACGCAACCCGATTTGTGGGTGCTCGATCTGGTGAAGGACGCGAAGCCGCGCAATCTGACCGAGAAATTCGACTGGGACGTTGGCAGCAGCGTCTTCGGCGACAATAGCTCGCCGCGCGCGGGCGGCGGGAACGAGCCGATCTGGACCGCCGACGGAAAAGGGATCGTCGAGAACTTCGCGAAGGAAGGGCGGACGAACCTTGGGCTTTTCGACGTGGCGACGGGCGCGATGACCGAGATCACAAAAGGCGACCAGGCCGTGCCGCGTTTTCGCGCGGCGCCGGATACGTCAAAGTTGGTGTATCTGGTTTCAACTCCGACTCGGATCGGCGATCTATTCTGGCTCGATCGCACGAGCGGCGAAGCGCGGCAGTTGACCCACAGCAACGACGAACTCTTCGGCCAGCTCAACCTCACCGAGCCGGAAGAAATCCGTTACAAAAGTTTCGATGGAAAAATGATCCAGGCGTGGCTGCAGCGGCCGCCAGGTTTTGATAAGACGAAGAAATATCCGCTCATCCTAAACATCCACGGCGGGCCGCATACCGCTTACGGATTCGTTTTCTCGCACGAATTCCAATGGATGGCGGCGAAAGGTTACGTGGTCCTCTATCCGAATCCGCGCGGAAGCACGAGCTACGGCCAGGAGTTTGGGAACGTGATCCAGTATCATTATCCCGGCGACGATTTTAAGGACCTGATGATCGGCGTGGACGAAACGATCAAGCGCGGGTTCGTCGATGAGAAGAAGCTCGGGGTCACCGGCGGGAGCGGCGGCGGGTTGCTGACGAACTGGGTGGTCGGGCACACCGATCGTTTCGCCGCGGCGGTTTCGCAGCGGGATATCGCGAGCTGGACGGATTGGTGGTACACGGCGGACTTCACGTTGTTTCAACCGCGGTGGTTTAAGGCGCCGCCCTTCCAGGACCCGGAAGATTTCAAAGCCCGCTCGCCGATCACTTACATCAACGACGTGAAGACACCGATGATGTTCATCCTCGGCGAAACGGATACGCGCACGCCTCCCGGCGCGGGCGGCGAACAGATGTTTCGAGCGTTGAAGTTCCGCAAAATCCCGACGGTGATGGTGAAGTTTCCGAATGAGACGCACGAGCTGTCGCGTTCCGGTCAGCCGTGGCATCGCATCGAGCGGCTGCAACACCTCGTCGGCTGGTTCGATCGCTGGCTCATGGGCGTGGCGAAGCCGGAATACGATGTCGCGCCGAGCGATGTGCCGGTGAAACCGAGCGCCGCGCCGAAAGCGAAACCACCGGGAAATTAAGAAAGCTCCAAACTTCAAGCTCCAGAGAAGCTCCAAGCACCAAACATCAGGGGCTTTTCTTTGGAGCTTGATGTTTGGAATTTCTCTGGTGCCTGGTGCTTGGAATTTGGAGCTTTTGCTTCCCAGCTTGCCCGTTCCTTCGCCGGAATGCACAGTGTCCCCGGTGAGATTGCGCACCCAAAACTACCACGACATCGAACGCATCATTGAGTTCGATTTCGTGCGGGCCACGGAAGCGGCGGCGCTCAATTCACTCCCCTGGCTCGGCCGCGGCGAAAAGGAGAAAGCGGATGCGGCTGCCTGCGACGCGATGCGCGGCATGTTCGACCTGATGAACATTTGCGGCGAAGTCGTGATCGGCGAGGGGATCAAGGACGACGCGCCCGGAATTTTCAAAGGCGAACAACTCGGCACCTGGTTGCCCGGCACGCCGCAGTTCGACATCGCGATCGACCCGATCGACGGCACAACGAACATCTCGAAGGGCGCGCCGAACTCAATCAGTTGCATCGCGGCGGCGAGCCCCGAGCAGGGGGTAAAGGTCGCGCTCCGCGATATCCCGTCGTTTTACATGACGAAACTTTCCTACGGTCCCCGAGTGCTCGAGCACATGCAGATCAAAGGCATGGAGCTGCTCCGGATCGAGAGCCCGATTGAAGAAACGCTCCGGATCGTGGCGCAATGTTTGAACAAACGGGTCCAGGATGTGGTGGTGATGATGCTCGACCGGCCGAGGCACAAAGACATGGTCGAGGAAATCCGGCGCGTGGGCGCGTCGCTGCGCATGATCAGTGATGGAGATATTGCGGCCGCGATGGCGCCGGCGATCCAGGACAGCGGGATCGATCTTTACATGGGTATCGGCGGTGCGCCCGAAGCGGTCCTCGCGGCCGCGGGCATCAAATGTCTCGGCGGCGACATGCAATGCGTCATGTGGCCGCGGGACGACAAGGAGCGCAAGAGCTTGATCGCCGCCGGCCACAAAGCAGATCTCGGCCGCGTCTTTTTCGCCGACGACCTGGCGAATGGCGAGAACATCATCTTTTGTGCGACCGGCATCAGCGACAGCGCGATGTTGCGCGGGGTGAAGACGCAGGGAGCGAGCGCGACCACCTATTCGCTCCTGATGCGCGCGAAAAGCCGGACGGTGCGTTTCATTCGGGCGTCGCACGATTTGAAAAGCAAAACGATCCGGCTTCGGTCGGATAATCGCGAGCACCGGATCTGATTTCGAATTCCTTCAGAGGGTGAAACATCTCGGCTCGACATCCTCCCAAGGCTCTGGTCAAATTCCGGGACAACTGCGCTTATGAGACAAACACCGAAAACCGAGCTGTCGCCAGACAATGGCTGTATCATCGACACGAAATGGAAAGTCGCCCCCTTGAGTTACCACTCCTGCGCGAGCGAGGCCGGGGCCCCGCACACGCTGCATGACGCGAGATTGCCAGAGGTGGTCGTATACGATCACGTCGGTTTCAAAGGCGCCTTCGCGCGGACGAATCTCAGCTTCCATTACCTCGGCGATTTTTGGAATGACCGCATCAGTTGTCTCATCATCGTCAGCGGCGTCTGGCGTTTTCACCGCGACGAATATTACAAAGGTGACCACTGGGATCTCGGCCCGGGCTTCTATGAATGTTTCTTCAAGGACAAAGGTCCGGATGACGTCATCAGTTCCTTCCAGGCGATCAAGCTGACTTGAGCCGAATCGGCTTCATCGCGCTATTGATCGTATCGGCGGCGATCTTACGGGCGGAAAACGCTCCGGAGATGGGCTCGTCGCGCTCAACGCAAGTAGACGGCGCGAAAGTCCATTACACCGAGCACGGCGCAGGCGACAACGCATTGCTATTCGTCCATGGCTGGAGCTGCGACGAAACATTCTGGGCCGCCCCAGCGCAAGCACTGGGCGCGAAGTTCCACGTCATCACGATCGATCTGCCTGGACACGGGCAAAGTGACAAGCCGCAGATTGCCTACACGATGGATCTTTACGCGCGTGCGATCGATGCGGTCCTGCGCGATGCGAAGGTCAAAGCGGCGACGCTCATCGGCCACAGCAACGGCACCCCGGTCATCCGGCAATTTTACCGGAAGTTTCCTGAAAAGACGCGGGCGCTCGTGATCGTGGAGGGTGGGCTGCGACCGTTCGGCGACAAGGCGATGATGGAAAAATTCCTCGCGCGATTGAAAGAGCCGAACTACGAAGAAAACACCAGCAAACTGATCGACAGCATGACGCGCTCGATCCAGGACACGGCGCTGCGCGAGAAAATCAAGACGGCGATGTTACGGACGCCGCCGTACGTCGCTGCGAGTGAATTCGAGGCAACGCTCGATCCGAATTTGTGGAAGCCGGATAAGATTAACGTGCCGGTGTTAATGGTGCTGGCGAAGCAACCGACATGGTCAGCAGAGTACGAACAGTTCGTGCGCGGGATCGTGCCCGATCTTGATTACCAAGTCTGGGAAGGGGTCAGCCGTTTCCTGATGATGGAAAAACCGGAGCAGATCAACAGCGCCGTCGTCGCCTTTCTGGAAAAGCATCAACTTCTTCTGTAGCCGCTTCGCTGGGCGAAGCGTTGTTGCGGCGTGAATCTCTCTCGCGCTTCGCATAGCGAAGCGGCTACAGAAAACCGCGCGCCAGCTCGAGGACGGTTTGGGCGCAGCCCCAGGAAAGGGTAAAGCCGGCGCCGCCATGGCCGTAATTGTGAATGACGGTGCCGCCGTCGCCCAGTTTCTCGGCGGCGACGCGAACACCGCTTTTCCGGCACGGACGCAAACCGACGCGTTCGCGCAGCAGGACGGCCTTCGAAGATTCCAGGACCCGCTCGCATTCTTTGATGATGCGGGCCGTCTGGGTGGGATCCGGTTGCCGGTCTTCGCTGATGTCATTCGTTCCGCCGAAAACACAATCGGCCGATCGCGGAATCGCGTACATCAACGGCGGATCGTCGCAGACCACGGCATAAGACAGATCGAGTTTTTCGACGATCGCGACCTGCCCGCGATGGGGCTCCAGCTCCGGATCGGGCGCGAGTTCGCGCGCGCCAACGCCGGCGCAATTAACGACGAGGTCGAAGCTGTTTCCGAGTTCGCTTAGATCGTTGAAGCGGACCGCTCTCGTGATCAAGCCGCCGGCGTTCGTTAGGCGTGATTTGAGATACGCGAGATATTTCGTTGTCTCGATCAACGGGACGCGAATCGAAAAGCCGCCGACGAACGCCGCCGGAATCTCGCCGGCTTCGAGGGCGCGAGTGGCGAATGGCTGGGCCCACTCCGGCGGCATGATCGGGCCGGTGCGTGAGAAGACGCGCAATTCCACAAGCGAGACCCCGGTTTGTGGATCGCGCGCGAGTTCGAGGAACCGGCCATAACTGATGAGCGCCCACGGAACGACTTCAGCGCCTGGACCAACGTCGTACGGATACCAGATGGCGCCCGCCGCGGCGGAATTTGTTTCGTCGCCGATTTCCTCAGCGAGGACCGCGGTCTCGAATCCGTTCTCGGCGAAAAGAATCGCAGAGGTCAAACCGGAGACGCCGGCGCCGACGATGGCCACGCTGCGTTTCATTTCAACGGGCCCTCATCCTAACCTTCTCCCTCAGGGAGAAGGAACTGCTGACATGTGCAAGGTCATTCAACCTGTAATCACGGTGCGCCGAATTTCCTCTCCCTGAGGGAGAGGGCAAGGGCAAGGGCGAGGGCCACCAGAGCCGGGTCGCTTTCACGGGATGGCTTGGATTCACTAGCTCCATCATATGCGTGCAGAATCGGGGCGCGTCAGCTACAATGTCGGCGTGGTCGCGTTATCGGAAAAATCGCTGACGGAGAAAGTGCTCGCGGGAGAGCGGATCTCGCCGGAGGAGGCGCTTGAGCTTTATCGGCGGCCGCTCGCGGAACTCGGCCAGCTCGCCAACGCGCGGCGCGACCTCGCCAAGGCCGCGAGCTACGATAACCGCGGCCGCGAGATCGTGACTTACATCATCGATCGCAACATCAATTACACCAACGTCTGCAATGTTTACTGCAAGTTCTGCGCGTTTTATCGCACCGAAAAAGACGACGACCACTACGTCCTGAGCCGGGAAGAGCTTGACCAAAAACTCGATGAACTTTCCGCAGCGGGCGGGGTTCAAATCCTGATGCAGGGCGGGCACCATCCGAAATTGTCGTTCGACTGGTATCTGGAATTGCTCCGGCACATTCGCGAAAAATACCCGCATATTAATATCCACGGGTTCAGCCCGCCGGAGCTTCAGCATTTCGCGCAGCTCTTCGGCATGCCGCTGCGAGAAGTGATTTCGCAATTCAAGGAAGCCGGTCTCGGTTCGGTCCCGGGCGGCGGTGGTGAGATTCTGGTCGATCGGGTGCGGGACCGGATCGCGCCGCTCAAATGCAAGACCGATGCATGGCTCGAAGTGATGCAGACCGCGCACGAGCTGGGATTGAAGTCGAGCGCGACCATGATGTTCGGCCACGTCGAGACGATCGAAGACCGGATCGAACATCTCCGGCGTTTGCGCGAGCAGCAGGATAAAAGCGGCGGGTTCACCGCCTTCATCTGCTGGACGTTTCAGCCGGAGAATACCGTGCTCAAAATCGAGCATCGCACCGGCGTAGTGGAATATCTGCGGACGCAGGCGCTCTCCCGCGTTTTCCTGGACAACTTCCCCAACGTGCAAAGCTCATGGGTCACGCAGGGCCCGGACATCGGGCAAGTGGCCTTGAAGTACGGGGCGAACGACTTTGGTTCCGTCATGATGGAGGAGAATGTCGTGAGCAGCGCCGGCACGACTTTTCGGCTGGACGCGGCGCAAATCGAAACGCTGATTCGCGATGCCGGTTATGAGCCCCGGCAGCGGAATAATTGGTACCAGCTCTTGAATTAGCCGCGACTGGTGCGTTCTTCTCCGTCCAGCGCCTCGGCGCAAAGCGAAATCCGCCTTGACGATGCCCAGGTTATTCACCATCAATACCACCCGCGCCGCGTCGGGGACGAAGGACGCCAGGGGACTTTTCAAGTTATGAAGCAATTTTTCGGTTCGATCCGCGGCTGCACACCGGCTCCTTTACTCGCCCTAGTTCTAATGTTTGGGGCGAGCCTGTCGCTGCCGGCCCAGACCGCGCCCGAGCAACAGGGACCGCCGATCATCAAGTCGGTCGAGATTCAATACGTCGGGCCGCAGACGCTTTCGCGGGAGAAAATCTTGTCGCAAATGCGGACCAAGCCGGGCCAGCCGTATTCCGAATCGCTCGTCGAAGAGGACATCAAGGCGCTTTATCGGACCGGCCAGGTGCAGAACGTCCGCATTTTTGGACAGCCGGAGGGCGAAGGCGTGAAGGTGATGGTCGTCCTGCAGACGCGGTCGCTCGTCAACGAAATCGAGATCGAAGGCGCGGAGCGGATCAGCGCGAAGAAATTGCGAAAACAGATTGCGCTCAAGATCAACGGACCGCTGAGCGAAGACGAGTTGCAGAAAGCGCGGGAAAAAATCGTCGAGACTTATCAGGCGAAAGGGTTCACCGACATCGACGTAAAGTACAAGGTTGAGACTAACGAAGAACGAGGCACGTCACGCGTGATCTACACCATCACCGAAGGCACCAAAGGCGCGATCAGCGCCGTCCGGTTCGAGGGCAACACAAAATTTGGCGATCGGATTTTGCGCAAGCAGATGAAGACCAAAGGCAAGACCTTCTATTCCTTCCTCGATAAATCCGGACGGCTCGACGAGACGCAACTCGAACAGGATATCAACGCGGTCAAAGAGTACTACCAGGATCACGGCTACATCGACGTGGAAGTGAAGGAAGTCCGGCGCGAACGCGCGCGGGGCAAGATGACGCTTGTCGTGGTGCTCGTGGAAGGACCGATCTATCGCGTCGGCAAGATCAAAATCAGCGGCACGAAAGCGGCCCCCGAAAGCAAGGTCCGGTCCCTTCTGAAAATGAAGGAAGGCGGGGTCTATTCGCCGAAACAAATCCGGGACGACTCGAAGAAAATCGCGGACGCCTATGGGAGCGGCGGGTACGTCGACCTGCAGGTTACGCCCACGGGAGTCCCGGCAGGCGAGGGCAAGATCGACGTCCATTATCAAATCCAGGAAGGCGGGCCCTCCTTCGTCCAGCGGATCAATATCGTCGGCAACACGCGCACCAAGGACAAGGTCATCCGCCGCGAAGTGTTGATCGCACCGGGCGACGTTCTGAACAGTGTGCGCGTCGAGACGACGAAGAAGCGCCTGGATAACCTCGGCTATTTTGAAAAGGTCGAAACCTACCCCGAAGACACCGGGGTGACCGGGCGAAAAGACCTGACCATCCAGGTGCAGGAGAAACGCACCGGCTCGCTCAATTTCGGCGCCGGTTTCAGCACGATCGATCAACTGGTCGGGTTCATCGAGATGTCGCAGGGAAATTTCGATTTGCTTAACTGGCCGAACTTCACCGGCGCCGGCCAGAAATTCCGGTTCCGGATTCAATACGGAAACACCCGCAAGGACGTGACGCTGTCGCTGACCGAGCCGTATTTCCTCGATCGGAGGTTATCGCTGGGGGGAGAACTCTTTTTCCGGGAGGCGGATTATCTCAGTTCGATTTACTCGCAACGAAACTACGGGTTCTCGCTCGAAACTCGAAAGGCGGTCGCTCCCTTCACCGCCGTGAGCCTCCAATACAGGATCGAGGTGATCGAGCTGTTCAACGTCAACCCCGGTTCCTCGAGCCAGATTTTGCTCGAGCAAGGTCAGACCACCAAGAGCCAGATCACGGCCGGAATTTCCAACGACACGCGCGATAATCCTTTCCTGACCCGCACCGGGCATCGGGTCTCGTTAACGCCTTACTTCTCCGGCGGGTTCCTCGGGGGAACCGAGCAGATTGTCGGAGCGTCGCTGGATGCGCGGCAATATTTCCATCTCTGGAAGGATTCGATCCTGTTGTTCAGCGGCGAAGTCGCGTCAGTCGATACCTGGGGCGACGGGACGCGCGTGCGCATTTATGACCGGCTCTTCCTCGGCGGGTCGAATGATCTGCGCGGATTCAATTTCCGGGACGTCAGCCCACGAGACATCAATGGCGAGCCTTTGGGCGGCCAAAGCATGGCGGCCTTCACCATCGAGTACACCATGCCGATTATCGAAAAGGCCCGCTTCGCGGTCTTCTACGACACCGGCTTCGTGAATGCGGCTCCCTGGGATTTCTCTACCAACCACGTCGTCTCCGATGCCGGCGTCGGTTTGCGTCTCGATCTTCCCATCGGGCCGCTGCGGATCGACTATGGCATCCCGATCCAGAAGAATGGCTTCAAGGACAGCGGCAGCGGGAAATTCAATTTCAGCGTCGGCTATCAATTTTGAACGAAGAAAGGGGGTTGCGGTCTAACCCCTTTCCTGCGACCTGTAACGCTTCGTTATGAAAAAATTTCTTCTTCTCACGGTGGTTTTGGCCCTGGGTCTCCCGGCCGCAACCTATGCTCAAGGCACTCTTAAAGTCGGCACGGTCGATATGAACCGCGCCTTCAAGGAGTTCAATAAAACCAAGGACTCGGAGAAGAAAATCAACGACGCCAAGGACGCCGCGAAAAAGGAATACGACGATCGCGCTGAGAACTACAAGAAGGCGCTGGAAGAAATCAACAAGCTCAGCCAACAGCTGGAAGCGCCCGCCTTGAGCCAGGATGCCAAGAGCGCCAAGGCCAAGGAGCGCGACGAGAAGATCGCGAACATAAAGAATATGGAGCGCGAGATCAATGACTTCCGCCAGACTCGCGAGCGGCAGTTACAGGAGCAGGCGATGCGGATGCGCGAAAACCTCGTCAAGGAAATTACCGACGTGATCATGGAGCGGGTGAAGGCCTCCGGTTACGACCTGGTTTTCGATAAATCCGGCCAGAGCACGAACTTCATCGCGGTGCTGATGTATTCCAAGGACAGCATGGATTTCACGACCGACGTGATCACGGCGCTGAACAAGAGGCCGGTCACGACGACGACAACCGAGAAGCCGGCGACAAGCCCGGCGACGACCACGACCACCACTTCGCCCGCCGCCAGCCCGAAAAAGCCGTAAAACGGTCTTCAGTTTTTCTGCGAGAGAACACGCGGCATCCCCGCGTGTTTTTTTCTTCCACTGCGATATGACGGCGGCGCTGGTAGTTTAGAACTCAAGGCCGCCGCCGGAGTTTTTTGTGAGAATGATCATCACGCGAACAGGATTGCTGGCAGTCCTGTGGTTGTTGTTGCTGCCGGGGCACACGGTCGCCGCAGCCGGGTCCTGGGAATCGACTCTCACCGCGTCCTCGCCGCCATCATTCCCGAATCCGCGACCGATGCATGCGAAGTACGGTTTCGGTTGGAGCGGCTTCCCCTGCGCGACGGCCGAGATCCGCTTGAACAAAGCCGGCAACGAGCGGTTGCAACTCGAAGTCACCGCGCGGACCGCCGGTCTGGTTCGCGCGCTCTGGAAGTTCGACGCGACGCATACGTCGATGGTCAACGCCGGCTCTCTCCACCCGATTTCCGTCCGGCAGGTCGAAAACGATCGCGGTAAGAAAATCGTGACCGAGCTTTCGTTCGCTTCCGGCGGTGTCGTTTCCAACATCACGGAAACGCCGGGGCCGGAAACAAAAATCCGCCGGTTCGATTTCCCGCACCTGTTCGATTTGCAATCGGCTTTGCTTTATCTGCGCAGCCAGTCGCTTCAAGAGCGCAGCGTCCAGCGGATTGTCGTTTTTTCCGCTACGGATCCTTATCTCGCCACGGTGACCGTGCTTGGCCGGGAGCGCGTCACCATCCCGGCGGGAACCTACAACGCCATCAAGTTCGATCTTCAACTCAACCGGATCAAAGACGGCCAGCTTCAGCCGCATCGGAAATTTCGCCGGGCCAACGTGTGGCTCTCCGACGATCCCGACCGGCTCCTCTTGAAAATCGAAGCGCAGGTTTTTATCGGCAGCGTGTTCTGCGAACTGCAGTCGGTCGATTTCGAAACGCCGAAGCCGTAATCTCTTCTGTAGCCGTCGCCCTGTGGGCGACGCGGGGAAAAACTTGGTGCATGGGTTTCGCCCCACGCTTCGCACAGCGAAGCGGCTCCAGAAGACGATCGTTGGTCGCTCAGCGCGGAATGTAAATCCGATCGGGACCGATTCGTATCCGCGGCGGAAAGAGGCGGCGGTGAAATCGGCGAAAGCCGCTGGTCCGCTGTTGTTCGGGCAGCAGGCTGAGCGCCGCTAACGTTTCCACATCGAGCCGGCCGCTTGGCGCTAGGCCAAAGCGCGTCTGGTAATTGCGAAGCGCGAAATTCATCGCCGGTCCGTAAAGGCCGTCGATTTCATCGCGGTAAAATCCCTGGCGCATCAGGATGATTTGGGCGCGGCTGACGATATCTTGTTGCACCTGCGGCGGCGCGCTCTGGTAAGGGGTGTCCGCCAGGACTCCGGCACTTTCAACGCGGGGCTGGCGCGGCGGCTCAGGCGCTTCCTCCACTTCACTTTGTTCCTGCGGCGTCGAACGCAGGGCCGGGGTCGTCGTGGGCGCGGGAGTTTCCTCGAGGAATCCGGGAGGCGTTGGCCCCGGTGTCTGGGCCGGACGCTTCGCCGGTGTCACGGTCGGTTTTGAAGTAAGGCCGAGCGATCGCTGTGTCTCCGCATTCAGCTCGCCCGTGATCTGCAATCCGTTGCGAATCTGATAACGCCGGATGGCGGCGGTCGTGTCGGCATCTTTTTTGCCGTTGATCTCGCCATAGTAAAACCCGCCGTCCTTCAGTTTTTGCTGCGCCGATTCCATCGCCGTGTCGGCCAAAGCTGTGGACCAGACGGCGAAAAAAAGGAGAGCTGTGACGAGAAACTTGCGGTTCATCGGGAATCCCATCTTGGACGCCTGGCGGTGGCCGCTATTCATCGCGAGGGAAGATCCACCGCGAGCGGCGTGTGCTTGTCCAGCAGGGTGTCGCGATACTGCAGAATTCCTTGCGCGATTCCGGCGGCCATTTGTTCCCGATATTCGGCATTCGCGAGTTTGACCGCGTCGTCTTTGTTCGTCAGGAATCCGCCTTCCACCAGGACGGCGGGGTGATGGACATTCGCGATGACAAAAAATTGCTGTGGCCGGGTGCCGCGATTCGTCGCCTGGGTGTTCGCCACGAGCGACTCCTGGATGAACGTCGCCAGGCTTTGGCTCTCAATGTTGGGCGGCTCGGAAGAAGTGCGCTGCAAGAAAGGCAGCCACGAGGCGATGCGCTCCGGAAGCGAAACTGGATGCGCCGCATAATAAGTCTCGATTCCGGTCGCCGCGCTCCGGCCGGCTTCGTCGAAATGAATGCTCACGAAAACAGATTCCGACTGGCTGTTCGCGATCGTGGCCCGGTCCGCAAGCGAAACATAGGTATCATTCGCACGAGTCATCACGGTGACGAGACCCCGATCCTGCAGATGGCGCTCAATGCGATGGGCCACATCAAGGGTGAGTTCTTTTTCCACCAGGCCCGATTTCGTCGTTCCGGAATCCTGGCCGCCGTGACCGGGATCGATCACAACGACCGCGAACGGCGCCGTTGGTGGCGGGGGCAATTCGAGCCGCGTTAGAGATCGGGGAGGGGCCGTGAGTTGCAGCCAAATGAACGACACGGCCATAAGCAAAAGGCCGAGCCAGGCGAGGAGGGATCGCTCGCTTGTGCGTGCGCGCGGATTTCGCCGGAACATAATTTCATGCGGAGCCTAATCGCCGAGGGCCGATCGAATCTCCGGTTCGGTCAAGGCACGATAACGAATCGCCGTTTTATCATCGCGATCAAGGACCGCCGCTTCGATGCCCGCCGCGCGTAATCGCTCTTTTCGTTCCGTCACGATTTTATCCCGCGCGGGCAATTCTTTCACTCCGGCATCGCCCAGCGCCAGGTGGCCGACGGTCCACGCATCGAGAGCCAGCTTGAGCGCGCGTTCGAAAGTAGCGCCGGCGGAATGTTCGGCCGCCAGATAGTTCTCCATCAATTCTGTCGATGGCCGCGTCCCGCTTAGCACGCCAAAATCCTGCCGGGTCTGCGCGAACGTGGCGCTGTTCGTCGCGATGGCGCCGTCGTAATCGAGCCGGAGAAATAAATCGTTTTCCTGTTTCGCGCCGATCTCGGCAAACAAAAGCCGCGCCAGATACGGTGCGCCGTAGACTTGCTCGAACGCCGTCTTCAAGACCGGGCTCAGTGAATAATGCGCGAGCCGCCGCAGCGACACGTCCGCCGCCGAACGCGTGAATCCTTCGGTGCTCGCCAGCTCGATCGCCGTCATCCGCAGCCGCTCGATGTCGCCTGGGTGCCCGATCGCGCCCATCGCGATGCGATCGTAAATCTCGAAAAGCTTCTGGCGGGTTTTCCCGAGCGTCAGGAACAAAATTCCGTCCCGGTATCCGAGCACGACGATCGGACTGCCCGTCGCAAGCTGGGTCTCGATGTATTCCGCGCGGTTCGCGATCGCTTCGACCCAACGATATGGCTCTTCGATCATGCGACGCTCCGTTTGAACACCGCCGCGATCCGTTTCTCGGGCAACGTCGCGATTCCGTCGCGCGAAACGACCTTGATCACCGGGAAGATTTTCGCGTCGCGATCCACGCCGCCGGTCGCCGTGTCCGATTCGGCGGCGGTGTCGAGCGCGCGCAACGCCACCGTTACCGCTTCGTCCTCGGTCAATTTCACGAGCGGCTTTTTCCCCCAGTTGTTTTCGTAATAAAGAATTCCGCGCACCGCGGGGGAACCGGAGCCGGTTGCCGCATAATCCGTCACCTCGAATTGCGCGCCCATCGCGTCGTAAAAATAAAGGCGCGCGGCCGGGTCCGAACCGGAATCGTAAGTGGCGAAAATCGGAACGACGATGCCCGCGCCCTGGAGGACAAATCCGAAATTATCGCGCAGCAGTTTCGAAAGCGCGCGCACCTTGCCGTCCACGCTCATCTCCTGCAATTGGGTGCGCCGGAAAAACTGGAACGAATGCTCGAGGACGCGCGCCATTTCCCACGCGGTCGCCGGCACGCCCGCGATCGCCATGATGGAATGGCGGTCGATCTCGAGCACTTTGTCCGCGCGATCGTAAACGACGGTGTTGCCGGCGGTGGCGCGGCGGTCGCCTGCCACCAGCACGCCGCCCTGGAATTTGAAGGCGAGGATGGTGGTCGCCTGGGTGAGGGGAATATCAGTGGGCAGCGATGCTGTCGGAGTCATAGGACCGATAGGACCTATGTGACCTATTCGCCGCAGTAACCCCACGAAATCATCGGAGCCAGCTCCGCCGCCGGGCGCGTCCATCACTGGCCAGTGCGTTGGCGGTAACGCTTCGACTGGTTCGGGTCCACCTTGCGCATCTTTTTCAACAGGTCCCGCGTATCCGGCCGCGAGATGTCGGGCGGCCTGGGACCATCGCCATCCCCCTGCTTCGGCCCCCAGGGCATGGGCGGCTTTTGCACGCGCTCAGGCATGCGAAAAAGGTTAGGGATAATTCCTTGAAAGGCAAGCTGGCCGGGCGCCGCCACGCTTGCCTCACCCTTGCGCAAGTGCCAAAATGCCAGCCCATGCCTCGCCTTGCCGTTGCCTTGTTGACTCTGCTCAGCGCCTTGATGCTTGGCGCGAACGCATCCGCGCAAACCTTCGCCGGCAATGACAAGACCGAAAAAATGCTCGAGGCCTTGAGCAAAAAAATCGACGAGCAGAACGCGAAGATCGATACCCTCTCGCAGCAGATCCTGAAATTGGAACAACAAGTCTCCAAGTTCCGCCCCGGCATAATGATCGGCGAAACGCCATCCCCATCGCCCGGCAGCAATGCCACCGCCGAAGCGCCGAAGCCGACCCAGCAATCGGGCAACAGCCATGTCGTCGCGAAAGGCGAGACCCTCACCTCGATCGCGAAGATGCACAAAGTCACTGTCGAAGAATTGCAGAAATTCAACCACATCGAGAACGACCGGAAGTTGCAGATCGGCCAGACGATCATGATTCCGCCCTCCGCGAGTTCTCCGGGCGCTTCAACAACGCCGAACGGATAATGGAGGCGGCGGCCGGGCAGGATTGGTTCCTCCGCAAGCACGAGGAGGGCAGCATCTTCGGCCCGCTCCCGTTCGCGCAGCTCGCCCGCTGGGCTTCTTCCGCCCAGGTCGCGCCGCACGACGCTGTCTCGACCGATCAACTCACCTGGACGAAAGCGCCGATGCTCCCCGAGCTGGGAATGGATTGGCTGGTCGAGGTGACAACGGAACGCTTTTACGGTCCGACCACGCTCGGCGCGATCCAGGAGTTCATGCGCCTGGGCGAGATCAATGGCGAAACGTTCGTGATCAATACCAGCGACGGCTCGCGCCGGCGCGTGAACGAAATGCCGCTCGTCCTTTCGCAAAATGCGGAGGCCGCCACCGCGGAGGACATTTCTTCCTTCGAACCCGCTGCCGCGGGAATGGCGATCGATGTCCGGGATCGGATCCGCGATCTCGAGCAAAGTTTACTCGAAGAACGCCGTGCCCTGCAGGAAGCCGAGGAACGTTACCGCGTCCTCGAACTGAAATACCAGGCACTGGCTCAGCGCGTGTCGCCGCCGCTTCTGTAGCCGCTTCGCTATGCGAAGCGTGGGGGGCGGCCGCCTTTTCGCTCACGCTTCGCACAGCGAAGCGGCTACAGAAGACATCTTAGACCGGCACGTCCGCCGTCTCTTCTGGAATCGAGCGTTCGACATTCGGCGTTGGGCGTTCAGCGTTTTCTTCCAATTCTTCGACCGGCTTCTCGAGAAAGCTCTGCTCCCAAAGCCGCGCATATTTCCCCCCAAGTTCGAGCAGCGACGCATGCGTCCCTCGTTCGATGATTCGCCCGCGTTCCAGCACCAGGATCTGGTCTGCCCGCAGGATCGTGGAAAGCCGGTGCGCGATGACGAAACAGGTCCGGTGCGACATCAGGTGTTCCAGCGCTTCCTGGATCAGCCGCTCCGTCGTCGTGTCGACGCTTGCGGTGGCTTCATCGAGAATCAAAATCGGCGGGTCCTTCAAGAGCGCCCGCGCGATCGAGACCCGTTGCTTCTCGCCCACGCTCAACTTCACGCCGCGCTCCCCCACGTTGCTCTCCAGCCCGTTCGGCAACCGGTCGATGAATCCACGCGCGTTCGCCGCTTCTGCCGCCGCGAGAGTCTCCGCGGCGCTCGCGTCCGGCCGGCCCATGAGCAGGTTCTCGCGGATCGTACCGTTGAAGAGAAAACTTTCCTGCGTCACGAGCCCGATCATTTCGCGCAGGCGCCGCATTCCGAATTCGCGCAGCGGCACGCCGTCGATGAGAATCTCGCCGCTGTCGTATTCGTAGAAACGCGTCAGCAAATTCACCAGCGTCGATTTTCCCGCGCCCGTCGTTCCCACCAGCGCGATCGTCTCGCCCGGTCGCGCGTGAAAGGCGATATGCTGCAACGCCGGCACGTTTTCTTTTCCGTAGCTGAACCCGACGTCGTCGAACCGCACGTCGCCGGTCACACGCGTCGCGGCTTTCGTCCGATCCCAGTCCGGCTCGATCGGCTCGTCGATAATCTCGAACACCCGTTCGCCCGCCGCGCGTCCCGCCTGCACGAGCTGATTGAGTTGATGCAGCCTGTGGATCGGTTCGTAGAGGAATCCGGTGAGCAGGAGGAACGCGAACAGGTCGCCCGTTTGCATGCCGCCGGCCAGCACCATCCGCGCTCCGAACCAAACCGTCAGGACAATCCCGAGCGACCCGATGAGGACCATCGACGGCGAATAGAGCGCCCAAACCCGCATCACGATCAGCGTCGCGTGCCGAAGCCGATCGCTGACCGAATTGAAACGTCCATGCTCCGCGCGCTCGCGGACGTAACTCTTGATCTGGCGAATCCCCGTCAGGTTATCGTGCAGGAGCGAGTTCATCGCTGACGCCGCCTGCCGTTGGAGCCGATAACGCCGGTGGGCCGTGAGCGTGTACCAAAGCGCACCCGCCGCCAGCACCGGCAACGGCGCCAGCGCCACGAACGTCAGCGAAACGCTAAAATAAAACATCATCCCCAGCACGATCACGAGCTGGAGCACCGCCACCACACCCTGTTCGATCCCATCGATCAGCATCCGTTCCACCGAGGTTACGTCTTCGAGAATGCGCGTCATCAAATCGCCCGTCGCCCGATTATCGAACCAGCGCAGCGGCAGCATTTGAATATGCGAATACAGATCGCTCCGCAGATCGAAGATCACCCGTTGCTCGAACGTGTTGTTGAGAATGATCCGGAGCGAGTTCAGTCCTTCCCGGAACAGAAACGCCAGCGCCGCCGCCATCACCAGCGGCATCAGCCGCTCCGGCCGATGCTGAATGAGCACCTCATCGATCACCCACTTCGTCACCGCCGGAAACACCAACACCATCGCCGTCCCCACCACCGCACAAGAAAGCGTCCCCAGCGCCAGCCAGGGATAGCGCCGCAAATAAGCAAAGACTCGCGGGACTGTTCTCATGCGGCACGGGAGCTTAGAACGGCCGCCGCGAGCATGCATGGATAATTCCGGAAGCTCGCAGCTGGGCCGGTATCAAAAACAGGAACTTTCCGGATAGGATGCCGTAGAAGGTTTGGTCCGCACCTACGGACGAAAATAATGGAATTCGTCCATCAGCAAGAATCGATTGGCTTCCCGCGGCGAAACTGATAAGACAAAAACGCTATCGAAAATGCCCCTCGTGATCGAACCCTATAGATCGTCACCTCCGGATCGATATTGCCGCCTTTTTCGTCGCAATCTGCGCGAAGTTGGCGATGGAACCATCGAGACGCTTGGGCATCTCGCGTTTTCGATGATGATGGATGAGAGCCCACTTCCGAAAGCCTGTTGGCACCCTCAGCCACCCGTGGCGGGCTACACTTACTTCGGCCAGTTTATCGATCATGATCTGACAGAAGATGACACCGCTATTCGCGACGCCGGAGAGCGTGAACCCTGGGAAACAGTCAATTACCGAGGCCCTTGGCTGAACTTGAGCGGGATTTATGATCCCGCTCACGATCGTGGTCGGTGGAAATCACTTTATCAAGACGACGGCGTGAGATTTCGGCTCGGCGAACCTCGTCGATCGACAAACGGCGAAGAGTTCGATTTGCCCTTGGACGATGAGGGGTTGCCAGTCCTAATCGATGATCGCAACAACGAAAATATCATCATCCGCCAGATCCACGTTATCTTTTTGAAGTTGCACAACATCGCGATTGAAGAGGTTCGGGCGGACTATCCGTTCATGCCGGATCGCGAGCTCTTCGCAAACGCGCAAGACCGTGTTTGCTGGCAGTATCAATATCTGGTGCGCCACGATTTTCTCGCGAAGGTCTGCAAACCGAGCGTGTTTGACGAACTCGTTACGCGAAATGGAACGCCGACCGTAGATTGGCGGAAGGGATTTTCAATCCCGGTCGAAGTTGCTCAAGCAGCGTTTCGCTTTGGGCATAGCATGGTGCGTCCCTCGTATACTCTCAGCGTTTCAAGTGGTGCTGTGCCATTGGACAAGCTCTTGCGCAGCGGGAGACCAGGCCCGCTAAGGCCGGCCGACGAAGTGCACTGGCCGAGTTTCCTAACGACAGGCGAATTTGCCATGAGAATCGATACTGGAATTGCGAGTCCACTCTTCGGATTGGAGAGCAAAGACATCCATTCCTACGTCGACACGCCGAGCCCTCATTTGCCTCACGCCTTGCCGGTTCGCACCCTGGTCAGGGGCGCGAAAAGTAGACTGCCAACGGGGCAGGACGTAGCCTCCAAGTTCGGTTTGACTCCGATCCAAGCAGGGCCTCAAAAGTGCAATGGTGTTTCCTATGACCCGGGCAAGTACTTGCGGGACCTTGGTCTAGGTGAAGCAATCCCTCTCTGGTATTATATCCTTCTTGAAGCGGAAATTGATGACGACGGGCACGGCGCCTACCTCGGAGAATTAGGCAGCCGTTTGCTCATCGAAACGATCAATGGCGCGCTGCGGGAAGACCCGGCTTCCTATTTGTCGCGGTTTGGCCCTGGATGGCGACCTTTGCCGTGGAAGCGGACTGGTCGCGTTGTCACCACGCTTGCTGAGCTTGCGAAGCTCGTAGGATTATTTTGATACCCGGCATTCGTCGCGGGGGAACGCCATAAGTTGTTATTGTCATGTCCCCCCGCGGTGCTAACGATCGGCCGATTGCGCGATTTAGCCGGGCCGCTTGCGCGATTTAGCGCTTGCCCTCTTCTGGGCGCTACCATCTTTGCCTTTGGACGTCTTATTTTTTTTGCGCGGTGCCGTTTTGCGTCGCCTAGCGCGGAGAGTCTGATAGGGAAACCAGGTACACCGGAATACCTCTTCAACCGGAGTGGTTAGGCGTTCGGGCGGCGGAAGCTCCGTCCCCGCAACTGGTATTTGGAGAACGACAAGATTGTCCGCCTTGGGCAGGTCCCAAGCTTCGGAAGCTCGGAACTCCGTTGCCGTTGGAATAAAGACGAACGCTCGATCCCGTTTCGGATTTTCTTCCAAATAAAACCAGTTTTCTGCGAACATTTCTTTCGTGCGCTGGGGGTCGTCTATACATTTTTGCTGTTCAGCCGGCGTAAGCTTCCAGAATCGCCTGCAAAAATCCCAGGTGGCGTTGATTCGCGCGTCAAAATTATCCCAGTTGTACATGGCAATCTCCTAGTTGTGTTTCTTTACTGCGTGTGTGAAAGGGCGTTGTTGCCAATTGATGGCGGTGCTTCAGCGAAGGACCTAAGTCGATCGACGGATTCTTTCATTTCCAGGCTTATTTGCTGGAATTGTGGCTCGGAACGAAGCGCATCGAATCGAGGGTCCACAATCATTGATCGGTAATCGAGCAAGCCCGCTTGCCTGGCAGCGGCAAGGTGAGCAAGTGCGTCTACGATATTCTTTTGGGATGCTTCGAGGGCGGCGAGGCGATAAAGGATTTCCGGATGGCCGGGCGCGGCCGCCAAGGCGGAGAGTTCTTTCTGCTCGGCGATTGCTAAGAGCATTCGACCACCAGCTGGGTCTCCGCGCTCGAGACGAATTCGACCGAGCGCTGATTCATAACTGACCGCACTGTAGAAATGGCTGCCGCCTCCCGGATCGGTGTTCGAAAGTTCAGAATAAAATCTCTCGGCCTCGATAAAATTTCCGGCGAAAAATTCTACCTGCGCCGCCATCTGTCGCGGATAGACGGATTCCGGATGATGGTTCTTGTTTTCGTCGCACAGGGCGCGCGCTCCGGCGAAGTCACGGTTAAGCAATTTCAGGTGGCACAATCCGATCCAACCATCAGGTAGTTGAGGGTACAGTTCGACAGCGCGTCGATAGATCGCTTCGGCTTTTGCGTCGTCGCCAAGATCAGCCCAGCAGTCTCCAATTATCCAAATGTCTTCAGCGGGACGGCGTTGCCATTGAGCCATGAGTTCGAACCAAGCCAGAGCCTGTTCCGGGTGCCCTAGAGTTCTCCACAAGCTGCCCGAAAGTGCGATAGCGGGAACGTCGGGACCGCTCAGCTCGATGAATTGGAGAATTTCCTCGAGTGAATCCGCGGGCCGCCCCGTGTGGAATAGAACGCTCGCGAGAGCCCGGTGCGCCTCGCCGGAGGACCCGTCCATTTCGACAGCCTCGCGCGCCGCTTTACTGGCCGAGGCCAACAACGCAGTATCGAATTGGTAGTGAGTCCTGGTTGTGATCGCCCGGGTAAATTCGGTTCGCGCCAAGATCGATTTCGGCTCTGCGTCGATCGCTTTATTAAAACACTCAATCGCACGGGCAAGATCAGCTGCCGACTGACGCTGTGTCAGCTCGCGGCCCGCGAGCAGCAAATCTCGAGAACGCTCGTTCCTAAACGCTGCATCTTCCTGGGCGGAGATCAGCTTGTCCCAGTTCGTCTGATCGAGGAGGGAGTAAATGTCATTCAGATCGCTGTCACTAATCTCGCTAAATACGCCTTCGACAGTGGCGGCTGTTTTGATGCGACGGAATAGGAGATTGCCTTCAGCATCAGTGAGGCGGAGTGAAATTCGAATCCCACCCGGCCCAGATCGGTAAGTTCCCGATAAGACGGCGCGCGCTTTGTAAGTCCTTGCTGCCATTCGAATGTTGGCGGCATTGCTGAACGCGCTAGACGTATCTTGGAAGCTACCAGCAAGGACGCGCGCGGGCCCCCTACGCTGCAAGTCGACATTCAAAACCGCACTGAAATTCGATCCGAGATCCGGGTTGAGCTTGGCATGGTCCAAATCGAGAAAAGGCAGCACCGCAATTGAATGTTGCGCGAGGACCTGCTCGCGCACGGTATCGACCAATCGGCGAGTCTGCATTTGCCGCATAACCAGCGTTGTTCCCAGAATCGCACACGCGGCGATCGTGACTCCCAGTTTTGGATTACGTTTCGCCCATCGCCAAATTCGAATCGGCGGCGAGACCGGTCGTGCGACAATCGGCCGGCCTTCGAGCCAGCGTTCCAAATCTTCGGCGAGATCGTGGGCGGAGCGATAGCGGGCAGTAGGTTCGCGCTCGAGGCAGCGGGAGCAGATGGTTTCCAAGTCGCGGTCGGCGAGTTTGGACAGCGTGCGGAGTTTAGGGGCGGGGGATTCGGCGGCCTGGCGGATGACGGAGAGGGCGTGGGCGCCGAGGAAAGGGGGGCGGCCGGCGAGGAGGTCGAAGAGGATGGCGCCGAGGCTGTAGATGTCGGCGGTGGGTTTGAGCTCGGCGGCGGAATGGCTGGCTTGTTCGGGGGCGATGTAGCCGGGGGTGCCGAAGATGGTGACGGGCATCGAGGAGAATATTCCCGGGTTTCAGGTCACGGTGGAGAATGCCGCGGCTGTGGGCGTACTGGACGGCGCGCGCGATCTTCGCGACGATCGCCACGCATTGGCGAGGCTCGTTGCGCAAGGCCGGGGCGACCTGTTGCAACGTCCCGCCGGGCGCGAATTTCATGCTGAAGAACGGGAGGCCGTCTTCGCTCTCGCTCACTTCGTAGATCGGAAGGATGTTCGGATGATCGAGACTGGCGGCGGCTTGCGCTTCGCGCCGGAAACGGGCGAGCGTTTCACGCGAATCGGAGTGGTAACTCAAAACGCGCTTCACGGCGACGATGCGGCGCGAATGGCGTTGGCGCGCGCGATAGATTACGCCCATGCCGCCGCGTCCGATCTCTTCGAGGATCTCGTAATTGCCGAGCCGCCAGTTTTGGTCGGGCAGATTTACTTCGGCAAGAATGCCGGTGAGCGTTTCCGATTCACCTTCGTCGGCAGGATCGAGGCCGGCTTCGAGCAGGCACCCGACGCACAATCCGCCGGCGATGTGCGAGGAGGAATCGCAATGCGGACAGGGCCGCGGATCGGCGATCACGCTCGCGATGGAATCGGAAAGTCCTGGGGAAAACGTTTTCATCACAGGGCGGCGGATTCCGCGGCGAGCACGCCGCACAGGTGGCGGATTTCGTCATCGACTTCGCCCGGGTCGGCGACAGTTTCGGCGACTTCATCGCGGAGGAGGCTGCGATAACGCTGACGGAGCCGGTGGACGAGGCGTTTCACCGTGGCCTCGGGCACGCCGAGCGTTTGAGAAAGGGTGGGGTAGGAGACGTCTTGACGTTCGGCGCCGAGGCACGGGCGCAGCGCCTCAAAGGCACGAAGCTTGCCCTGGCTTTCACATTCCTCGCGCAAACGGCGCACGGCGTGTTCGACGACGGTAGCGGCCCAGCGCAAATCGAAGAGCCGCTCGGCTGGCCACGACTCGAGGGCCCGGGCGGGAACGGTGAGCTGCGATGGCGCTTCGGCCATCCAATCATCCCAGGAAACAAATTCCACATCGCCGCCGCGCTTGCGCGCATGTTTTTTCGCCGCGGCGTCGTTGAGAAAATTCTGGAGCGACTTGAGCAGGAGCGAACGAAAACGGCCCCGCTGCGGGTCGGCGTGCCTGAGCCAATTACCTTCCAGAATCATAAGAAAAAAATCCTGGGTGAGATCCTGGGCGTCTTCGGGGGAATGGCCGCGCCGGCAGACGAAGGAAAAGATCGGGCGCCAATAGAGCCGGCAAAGTTCCGAGAGCGCCTGGCGTGCTTTCTCGTCGTCGCCGGCGAGATCGGCCGAGGTGAGGATGAGACTCCAGCGCGTGGTCGCGAAGTTGCGAGGGGCGCCGCCGCCTTCCGCGGCTACACTGGAGTTCACGAAGCGCGATGATGATTTTCCGTTTCATGTAAGACAAGCTTAAACTGCGGCGGTCGTTAGGCCCATGGCCCGCGACAAAACTTGTCTCTGATACTACGGAAAGCAGCCGATGAAGTTCTCGCGGCGCCGCCCGGCAGCGCCGGCTTTCCGGCGACTATCCGCGCGTTCGTCCTGCTGCGAAAATCAGCCAGCGACCCTTTTAGTTCTTTTGGTAAACGTCCAGGGTGACCACCTGGTTCTTTGAGCTCAGGTCTTTGTATTGAATCTGGGTCGTTCCGAGTTTCGTGAACCCGGCCGGCGCAGGCGATCCTTGTTTCATTAGGAGCGTACCGCCTGAGACGAAACCGATTCCAGCAGGGCCTTGCGGGCCGGTTGCACCAGTGGCGCCGGCTGGACCTTGCGGACCAGTTGGGCCAGCGGGACCTGTTGCACCAGTCGCTCCCGTCGCGCCAGCGGGACCCTGTGGGCCAGCGGGTCCTTGCGGGCCGGCAGGACCGGCAGGGCCCGGGCAACCACAGGCGGCGCCCTTGAAAGCGATGTACTCCGGACCGCTATTTCCAGCCGCACGACCAATTCCTGTAGCGAAGGTGGTCATCGTGCCGCCAGGCGTAAATTTTAGAATATCGCCTGAGGTAGTCGCAGGGACTTCGGCGACAAAGAGATTGCCATCGATGTCAAAGGCCAGTCCTCGAGGATTATTCGTTAGCCCCGTCGCAAAAACAGTCTTGGTGCCATCCGGAGCGAATTTAAGAATCTCGCCGCTGCCAGCACTGTCCGCGGCGGAGGCGAAGAGATTACCGGAGCTGTCGAACCCGAGGCCGATCGGTCCTTGCGCGCCGGTGAAATTCGCGGGACCTGCGAAAACGCTGCGAACGCCCGCCGGAGTAAACTTGTAGATGGTCTGATCGGTCCCGGCGCTGGCGGCGAAAACATTGCCGGAACTGTCCACGGCGATCCCAAAGGCCTGGGCCGGAACCGTGCCGAAGGTAGTTACCGTGCCATCGGGCGCCACTTTGAAGACAGTGCCTGCCAAATTGGGATCGGCGAGATCCGAAGAATTGACGAAAATGTTGCCACTCCCATCGAACGCGAGTCCCTCGAGGAAACGATCGGCGGGAAATCCGGTCGCGAAGGCGGTCGTCGTGCCGTCGGGAGCGATCTGAACGATTGTTCCCGTAGTAGGAGGTGCGCTGGCGGCGTTGGTGGACACGAAGAGATTGCCACCGCTGCCAAAGGCGAGGCCCCGAGGCTTGCTGATGGCGGAAACGAAGGTGCTTTGGGTCCCGGCGGGAGTGTATTGGTAGATCGCGCCGGGTGTGCTTCCGGGCCCGGGAGCATTAACAGAAACGAACAGGTCGTCGTGGTCAGCGTGAGCGGTCGAGGCAGCACCAATTGAGAAACAGGTAGCCGTCACGAGCGAGCTCAGAATTGCTTTAAGATTAGTTTTCATTGGTTAGGTGGATTTCCTGCCACGATGATAATTTTTGTTCTTCAAATTACGCAAGCCTAATCCACCATCGTTACCTTGAAGACAGGTCCGGAATATGACGGTGACGTGATTCGCATCGAGCGGATCGAAGTGTTCGCCCATATCGGCGTGCCCGATGACGAACGCTCTGAGCCGCAACGGCTGACGATCAGCATCGTATTTTGGCCTAACAAGTCCGGCGCCGAGTTGAACGATAACATCGCCTCGGCGGTGAACTACGCCGCAGTCTGCGCGGAAGCGAAAAAATTCATCGGCCAACGCCGCGACAGATTGATCGAGACGCTCGCCAACGCGCTCGCCTTCCGTTTACTCGAGGTGTTTGAAATTCGCCGGGTCACCGTCGAGCTGCGCAAATACATTCTCCCGGAGGTTGAGTTTGTTTCCGTCACCGTGACGCGCGAGCGTGCGAAGGGATAACCAATGCGACAGGGACGATTCGACGAACCGGCGAACGAAATCGCGCAGCTTTATAGCGAATCGGTTTCGACCGATTGGCGGCTCTACGCGCACGACATCAAGGGCTCGCTGGCGCACGCGGCGGCGCTCGTCGCGGCCGGCATCCTGACGAAGGAAGAGCGCGAAAAAATCGAAGCGGCGCTGACGGTCATCGAGGCGGAGATCAAGGCCGGCGATTTCCGCTGGGAACGCAAGCTCGAAGACGTTCACATGAATATCGAGGCGGCATTGACGAAGCGCATCGGCGCGGCGGGCGCGAAACTCCACACGGCCCGGAGCCGCAACGACCAGGTCGCGCTCGATCTGCGGCTTTACGTCAAGGCGGAAGCCGCGGAAGTCTGCGCCCGCTTGCGGGCGCTCCAACGCGCGTTGCTCAGCCTTGCCGAGCGCCACCAGGCGGTCATCCTGCCGGGCTACACCCATCTCCAGCGCGCCCAACCGATCGTGCTCGGCCATTGTTTCCTCGCCCAGATCGAGGCGCTCGAGCGCGATCACGGGCGCCTCATCGATTGCGCGCGGCGCGCCGATGTTCTCCCACTCGGCGCGGGAGCGATCGCGGGGTCGACGATTGTGCTCGATCGCGAATCAATCGCGCGCGATCTCGGGTTTTCGAAAGTCAGCCAGAACAGCCTCGATGCCGTGGGCGATCGCGATTTCGTCGCCGAGTTTCTTTTCGGCCTGGCCGTGATCGGCATGCACCTCTCGCGGCTGAGCGAAGAGTTGATTCTGTGGAGCACGACGGAATTCGGCTTCATCACTTTCAGCGACGCGTTCTCGACCGGCTCGAGTTTGATGCCGCAAAAGAAAAACCCGGACATGGCCGAGCTCACCCGCGGAAAGACCGGCCGCCTCTACGGCAATCTCATCGCACTGCTGACCACTCTGAAAGGATTGCCGTCGTCCTACCAACGCGATTTGCAGGAAGACAAAGGGCCGCTCTTCGATTCCGTCACCACGATCAGGGACGCCTTGCAAGTCTTTGCCGCGATGCTGCCGGAACTGACGATCAACACCGGGCGAATGGAGAGCGCCGCCGCCGACCCCAACCTGCTCGCGACCGATCTCGCGGAGTATCTGGTGAAAAAAGGAATGCCGTTCCGCGAAGCGCATGAGGCCGTCGGAAAGCTGGTCGCGCGCTCGACCGCGGCAAAGGTCGGGTTGAATAACGTTTCCCTGCTCGAGATGCAGGAAATCTCGAAGCGCTTCGAAGAAGACGTGCTCAAAGTGTTCGACGTGCGCGGATCCCTGGCGAAGCGGACCGCGCCCGGCGCGCCATCGCCCGAAAACGTTGCTGCCCAAATCTCACGCTGGAAAAGTCTTCTGTAGCGCCTTGGCCCCGGAACATAGGCATTCTGCCTGTCCGCCCAGCGGATATTCTATCCGCTGTTCGTTTTGCAGCGGAGTGAAACTCCGCTGGGCGCACAGACTGAAAGTCTATGTTCCGGACAGCGCTGCAGAAGCATTCGCTTTTCAGGGCGCGCCCCATAATCTTCCCGCGTGCAGGGCAATTGGGAAATCATTTCGAGCAAGACCTGTTTCGAGGACAAGAACCTCCAGGTCGTCGCGGAAGAAATTCGCAGTCCCGCGCGAACGGAACCGCGGAGCTGGACGACCGTCCGACGAAAGCGCGCCGTCGTGATCGCGCCCATGACGGCGGAAGGCAAACTGGTCCTGATTCGCCAGGAACGAATTCCGATCCGGGCCGCGATCTGGGAAGTTCCCGCCGGCCAGGTCGATGACGAAGCGGAAACGGACGCCGATGAAATCGCGGCGGTCGCGCTCCGTGAGCTGCGCGAGGAAACCGGCTTCGAGCTTGCGGAAGGCGGCGAGCTGATTTCGCTCGGCGATTATTTTACTTCGCCCGGATTCACGGATGAGCGCGGCTATTTCTTTCTGGCCCGGCCCGTGCGCGAATGCGCCGCCGGCCATTCCCGGGACGAATCGGAATCGATCCTCGATTGCCGCGCGTTCACCGGAGAAGAATTACGCGGGATGATCGCGAGCAACGAAATCCGGGACGCGAACACGCTCGCGATCTGCGCGCGGCTGCTCTCGCGCGGTCTGCTTTCGTTCGGCCGGGCTTGATTGTCATGGGCCTGCGTGACGTTTTCAAATTTCGAAACCTGCCGGAGAGCGAAACCTCCAAGCCGTTCCTCGAGCACCTCGAGGACCTGCGCTGGACCCTCGTGAAGATGGCGATCACCCTGCTGGTGGCGATGGTGTTGTGCTTCGCCTTTCGTTCGGTGCTCGTCCAGATCACGCAACGCCCTTTGCACGACATCGATCCAAGTGTCGGCGCCTTGCGCGCGCTCGCCATCACCGATTCGTTCACGATCTCGTTCCGGCTCGCCTTTTACGCCGGCATCGTGATCTCGTTTCCGCTTCTGCTTTTTTTCCTGGCGGAGTTTGTCCTGCCGGCGCTCACTGCCGTGGAGAAACGCCTTCTCCTGCCGGCCATCCTGGTCAGCTTCGCGCTTTTCCTCACCGGCGTGCTCACCGCCTACTACTGGCTGTTGCCGAAAACGATCCTGTTTTTCTTCCGCGACACCCAATCGCTCGGCTGGACGCCGACCTGGACCGTGCAGGAATATTATTCCTTCGTCACCCGGTTCACGATCGCATTCGGCCTGGCATTCGAATTGCCGGTGGCGGTGCTGGCGCTCGTCCGCTTCGGCCTCATCACCTACGAATTCATGGCCCGGACCCGGCCTTACGCCATCGTCCTCATGTTTATCTTCGCCACCATCATCAGCCCCACCCCCGACGTCCTGACGATGATCGCCATGGCGCTGCCGATGTGTCTCCTCTACGAGAGCTGCATCTGGATCACGTGGTTCGTCAGGCGGAAACAACGGCGCGCCGCGATTGATCAGCGTCATGGGTAATACGCCGGCCGGTTACGAATTCTTCTTCAACGCCATTGCCCTGGCCCTGGGCGCGGTGGTGGGCTCGTTCCTCAACGTCTGCATTTATCGCCTCCCGCTCGATCTATCGATAAACAAGCCGCGCCGCTCGTTTTGCCCGTCGTGCAAGAAGCAACTCATCTGGTACCAGAACGTCCCGCTCCTGAGCTGGCTTTTCTTGCGCGGCAAATGCGCGCACTGCGGCGCTCGCATCACCTTTCGTTATTTTGCCGTCGAGCTTTTGACGGCGCTCCTTTTTCTTTGCGTCTGGAAAGCTTTCCCGTGGGAAATGGCGATCGCGTACTGGGTCTTCGTCTCGCTCCTCATCGCCGCCACCTTCATCGACTTCGAGCATTTCATTATCCCGGATGAAATCACGATCGGCGGGACGGTCGCCGGCGTCATCGCCAGTTTCATTGTCCCTGAGCTGATGAACACCGCCAGCCGCGGCCGTGCCCTTCTCACCTCGGCGCTTTCCGCTCTGCTCGGTTACGTCGTTTTGTGGATCGTGCTCGAAGCCGGCAAAAAAGTTTTCGGCAAAAAACGGATCCGGCTCGATGCGCCCACGGCTTTTACCTGGACGCGCAAAGGCGACGACGCCGATTTCGTCGTGGGCGAGGAACAAGGATTGTGGAGCGATTACTTCGCGCGCGAGACCGATCAGCTCATTCTCCACTGCGACGAGACGATCATCGGCGAGCGCAATCTCGGCGCCGCGGACCTGCGCTTCCATTACGATCGCGTGCAGATCGGGGGCGAACAGGTCGCGCTCGACACGCTCGAAAGAATCAGCGGCGTCGTGTGCGAACTGGAAATCCCGCGCGAAGCCATGGGCCGCGGTGACCTGAAATTTCTCGCGGCCATTGGCGCGTTTCTCGGCTGGCGCGCGGTTCTGTTCAGCGTTTTCGCCGGCTCACTCCTCGGCTCATTTGTCGGCCTCGGAACCATGCTTATCGGCAAACGCGTCTGGTCGGCGAAGCTGCCGTTCGGCCCTTACCTCGCGCTCGGCGGCTTGATCTGGCTGTTCTTCGGCGAAGCGCTGGTCCGCTGGTACACCGGCCTGCTCAATCCGTAGTAATCGTCGCGACCTCGCTCTCCGCGCAATAGGTGGCGTGGAGCGCCCGGTCGATCTCGGCCAGCCGGTTCTGAATTTTTTCCAGGTACTCGTGCAGTCCGAATTTAAAGATCTCGCCGATCGTGGCGTAGTCGAGGTCGTAACGGAGCCGGCCCGATAAGCGCTCGGCTTCGTTGTCATACTTCGTCTCGGCCGAGCCCGAGATATGGTGGAGCGCGGCGTCGAAGCAATCGACAGCAAAGCGGATCGAGCGCGGGAACGCCGAATGGGTGATGATGAATTCCGCCACCTTCCACGGCGCCACCTGGCCGAAATAGACTTTGCGGTAGGCCTCGAGCGCGCTGCAGGAGCGCAGGACCGACATCCACTGGATGGTATCCACGTTGCCGCCCACTTTCTCGCCGGAAGGCAGAAGGATGTGATACTTGATGTCGAGCAGGCGCGAGGTGCAATCCGCGCGCTCCAGCAGTTTCCCGATCCGGATGAAGTCCCAGCCTTCGCCGTGGGTCATCGTCGCGTCCGTGATTCCCTGGAAAAGATGCGAGCCCGTGATGACGCGCTTGAAGAATTCGTAGGGACTCGTGCGCACCAGCTTCTTCGCCGGATCGCTTTTCGCGAAGAGATAGAGCTTGTTGATCTGCTCCCACATCTCGCTGGAGATTTGTTCGCTCGTGGTCCGCGCGTTCTCCCGGGCCCGCGTCAGGCACGAGACAATCGAGTTCGGATTCTTCTTCTGGAGGCTGACGAAATCGATCACGGCTTTGCCGTCCGGCGTAGGATAAAGCGACGTGAACAGCTCATTTTCTTCCAACGAACTGATGATCGGGTCCCATTGCTGGTTCGGATCCGCTCCCTGCTGGTTCGTGAGGTCGAGCAACATCTGGAGATTCACTTCCGCGATGCGAGCATTGTTTTCCGCCCGTTCGATGTAGCGGCTCATCCAGTAGAGGGATTCGGCGACGCGACTTAGCATCAGGCGGCTCCGTCTTCGAGCACCCAGGTGTCTTTGCTCCCGCCGCCCTGGGACGAGTTCACGATGAGCGATCCTTTCCGCAACGCGACGCGGGTCAGGCCGCCGGGAACGATCGTGACTTTTTCGCCGTAGAGAATGAATGGGCGCAGGTCGACGTGCCGTCCCTGCATGCTGTCGTCGCAGAAAGAAGGCGCGCGCGAAAGTGGGATGACTGGTTGGGCGATGTAGTTCCGCGGATTCTTGCGCACCTTCTCCTTGAACTTTTCGCATTCAGCCTTGGTCGCTTGCGGTCCCATGAGCATGCCGTAGCCACCGCTTTCGTTGACCGCTTTCACTACCAATTCGGAAATGTGTTCGAGAATGTAAGTGAGATCTTCTTTCACCGACGCGAGATAAGTCGGCACGTTCGGCAGGAGCGCGTCTTCGCTAAGGTAATAGCGAATCATCTTCGGCACGAAATGGTAGACCGCCTTATCGTCGGCGATGCCGGTGCCGATGGAATTGGCCAGGCTGACGTTTCCGTCGCGATACGCTTCGACGAGGCCGGGAACACCGAGGCCGGAATCTTTCCGGAAAACCTGCGGATCGAGGAAGTCGTCGTTGATGCGGCGATAAATCACATCCACCTGCTGGTGGCCTTTCGTCGTGCGCATGAAAACTTTGCCGCCTTGCGCGACGAGGTCGCGACCTTCCACGATCTCGATTCCCATCGAGCGGGCGAGAAACGAGTGCTCGAAGTAGGCGGAATTATGAACGCCGGGAGTGAGAAGGACGACGGTCGGTTCGCGTTGGGCGCGGGGCGCGATGTAGCGCAGGACGTTCAACAATTCCTGGCTGTAATCTTCCACCGGCCGCACCCGATACTGGCCGAGCAAGCTCGGGAAGGTCCGCTTCATCGTCTGCCGGTTCTCGATCACGTAGGAAACGCCGGACGGGCATCGGGCGTTGTCTTCGAGCACGAGATAATTGCCATCCTTGTCGCGGATGAGATCGGTGCCGCAAATGTGGATGTAAACATTCCGCGGCACATCGAAGTGCATGAACTCGTGCCGGAAGTGGGCCGCTTCCCAGACGATCGACTTCGGGATCACGCCGTCGCGGAGGATGTTTTGCTGGTGGTAAATGTCGTGGAGAAACAGGTTCAGCGCCGTGATTCGCTGGACGAGTCCGCGCTCGATCGCGTCCCATTCCTCGGCGGGAATGATGCGCGGCAGCAGATCGAACGGGAAAATGCGTTCCGTCCCCTGGTCGTCGTTGTAAACCGTGAACGTCACGCCCTGGCTCAGGAACGTGGAGGCGGCGAGGGCGCGTTTCCGCTCAAATTCCTCGCGGTCCATTTCCTTGAAGCGCGCCAGCAATTTGCTGTAATGGGGCCGCGCCACGCCGGGAGCGGCAAACATTTCATCGAAAAAATCCCCGACCTGATAATCGGAGAAGAAATTGCCCATAAATTCAGTCTGGCAGTGCGATAATCCGACGCAAATGGAAACCCTGAGAGGAAACGCGGCGGACCACGAAAGTGCGTGTGGGCGGGTCGCCACCCTGTTTCGCCGGCGATGGTTGCGCAACTACGTGCGCGGCAAACTGCGCCGCGACCGAATTTATCAGGCGGCTTACGAACTCCTGGCTTCTTCCGCCGAGCCGATCCTCGACGTGGGCTGCGGCGTGGGATTGCTGGCTTTTTATTTGCGGGAGCGCGCGTGCCGGCAACCAGTCCTCGGCCTGGATGTCGACGGGCGAAAGATTCGTTACGGCGCGGAGATCGCGGCCGGCCATTACCGCGACATCGAGCTTCGCTTTCACGACGTCGAAAAAACGATCCCGGATTTTTCCGGAAACGTCGCGCTCTTCGACGTCCTGCATTATCTGCCGCCAGCGAAACAGACTGCGCTGCTCACTCATCTGGGGGACTGCGTGGCCCCCGGTGGCGTGCTGATCATTCGCGATTGTCCGCGCGACGCGGGCCCGCGGTATTGGATCACCTTGCTGGCGGAAAAATTCGCGCAGGCAATTTCATGGAACCTCGATTCGGCGCTGCATTTCCCATCGCGCGCCAGCATCGACGACGTCTTCGAAACGACCGAGTTCGAACGAGAAAGCCGCCCGCTCTGGGGAGCTTCGCCGTTCAACAATCACATCTTCATTTTCCGGCGGCACGTCCTGTAGCGGCGGTCTATGACCGTCGCATTATTACCGTCGCATTATTCTTGTGGCCGAACGACTAAGGCGTTTGGAAATATTGTTAGAGCGGCATCCGATTTATTTTGTGACTGCCTGCACGGACCGGCGCATATCGATCCTCTCTCAAAATCCCGTTCACGAGAGCTTGATCGAATTTGGCAAGACAGGCGAGGCGCATGGAGCCTGGCTGGGCGCTTATGTTTTGATGCCAGATCATCTTCACGTTTTTGTCGTATTCGATGAAGAGCGGATGGGGTTATCGGCGTGGATGAAATCTCTGAAGAATACGATTTCGAAGACGTTGCGGGCCATCAAAGTCTCAGCTCCACACTGGCAGAAAGGATTTTTCGATCATGTTTTGCGAAGCGGCGAATCCTATTCGGCAAAATGGGCCTATGTGAGGGAAAATCCCGTCCGAGCAAAGTTAGTCAGTCGATGGGAAGATTGGCCCTACCTTGGCGAAGTTCATGATCTGGAGTATCGACGCGACACGTTTGGTTTGTAGCGGCGGTGTATGACCGCCACGCAATTCTTTTGCTCGAATTTGCGTTAGGAAAAAAAGTGCGACGGTCATAGACCGCCGCTACAGATAATCACGCGGCGCGCGGGCGCAGCTGTCCCGGTTGCGGTATGACGCATCGATAGCCATTTTCAGCGAGGCCACTCAGCGTCAGTTCCAGGCACCGCGGATTGAACTCGGGATTTTTCGCGGCGCGGTGTCCTTCGTGCAGAACGAGGATCGCGCCCGGTTTCGTGTCGCGCAGGATTCGGCGCGCGACCTGCTCCGGATCGCGCTGGACCGTGTCCAGCCCTCGAACCGTCCAGCCGACCAAGGCCAGACTGCGACGTTCCAGTTCCGGGTCCACGAACAAGTTCTTCAATCCAACCGGCGCCCGGAAAAAACGCGGCGGACGATCCGGACCGCCGCGCAGCAGTTCCGCGCAAAGATCGATCTCCAATCCGATGCGGCGCGGACTAGCGAACCAGAATGTTCCGCTCGGGTGCGAGTAGGTGTGGTTCGCGATTTCATGCCCCCGGCTCAGGATCTCCGTGACCAGATGCGGATATTGTTCCGCGCGCCGGCCGATGACGAAGAAAGTGGCGCGCGCGTTGAACCGGTCCAGGAGATCGAGCATCGCGACGGTGTGGGCGGGCGAAGGGCCGTCGTCGATCGTCAGCCAGACTTCCGGTTTGTCGGTTTCGAACGAGCGCATGACCGGGCCGAACCATTGGCAATTGGCGACGAGCGTCGGGTAAAGAAGAAGGACGTGGGAGAGGAAGATCGGCGCGAGCGCGAGGAAAAGGTTGGTGCGCACGAGATAAAACGCCAGGCAAGGCGCGATGAAGACAAACGCCAGGATAAAGCGGCGAGCCCAGCGCGGTTGATTAGGAATGGGCGCGGTCTCCATTGCGCAAAGCCAGGATCACGGCGGCTGCGAGATTCATCGCCACTGCGACCAACCAGATCGCGGCGATCTCTCCTTGCCAGCCGCCGGCCTGGAGTAACTGGAACGCCATGGCGCTGGCGGCGCCTGCGACCAGAATACTTTGGGCGCGGCGGACCGGGATTTTGCGGAAAAGGCCGCAAGCCTGGAGCAGCTTTATCACCAGCGAATTTACATAGAGGGCCAGCAGCCAGAAGAGCCAAACCAGAAAAGCCAGGAGAACGAGACTCAATATCTTCAGCCAAAGACCAAAGGTTGCTGGAATGAATTGGGCAAAGTACAAATAACTGACCAGGTAAACGGCGGTGCTGGCGATCCATGCTTCCCCGCCATTGTTTTCAGCCCGCTCGGAACTGCCGCCGCGAAACAGCGCCAGCAGACGCGGAAGCGCGAAATAGAAACGCGGAAATTCCCCGTTGTTCATCGCGCGAAGATTGGAATGAAGGCGAACCATTGGTCCCAACGAGAGGCCACGATCTCTTCGAGAATCGCACACCATTGGCCGACGCCGCTCGCGATGTCTTTCTCGCGATCGCCCGTGCTCTCCAGGCGGATCGGCTCGTGCACGATGATGGCGTAACGGCGGCAACCGTAACGCGCGATGAAGAGCGGATAGATCGGGACCTGCGCGACCAACGCCAGCACGAAAGGCCCGTTCGGCAATTGCACTTCGTGCCCGAAAAGACGCGTCGTGACCTGGCCGACTTCCCCCTCGGCGCGATCGCCCTGGATCGACACGATTTCGCCCGCGCGCAATGCCTTGAGCAGATCGAAAGAGAGAAGCGCTCCCGCGGTGTTGTAATCGATTTTTACCGCGCCTTCCCCGGCTCTTTCGAGCGAGGCGCTCAGGTGTTGCGCACTTTGCCGGTCCGGTTCCGGCGCCCGCACGATCCGGATTTCGCGCCGGAATTTTTCGGCGAACAACGCGGCGCCGAGATCGTAGCTGCCCATGTGCGCGGTCAAAACAATTGCACCCGGCGCGGCGCCCAGCTCCTCCAGCCATTCCGCCCCGATGATTTCGTAGGAGAATTCTTCCTTGATGAGTCTGTGGATGGCGGCCTCGGCAATCGTCCAGGCGAAGTTATAAAGCGTGCGAAAAGCGCGCAGATAATTCATCGCGCGCGATGAACCGGGGAGGACGACGGCGAGATTGGCCACGATGGCCCGGCGCGCGGGCGCGGCGAAAAAGAAAAAGAAGAAGGTGAAGAAAGTGAGCAGGACCGGATAGAAATAGAACGGCAGGTTGACGACCGCCCAATCCAGATATTGGCGCCAGAAAACGCCGCGAACCGCGAAGCGGCCCAGTCGGTTTGGGCGCTCAGTCATTGTCTTCTGTAGCCGCCGCCCTGTGGGCGACGCGAGTTTTGATTTCCAAGCGTTCTCTCACGCGCCTCACAGAGGCGCGGCTACAGGTGCTGAGCTCGCCGCGGAACTCGATGCCGCGTGCCGTCGGGTTCCAGGTGTGAAGATCAGCCGCAGGTTCGTCAGCTCCGCGCGCCACCAGTGGAAGAGGCCTTTCCGGATTAGTTTTCCCACCCGCCGATCTGGAACGAAGCCGTCGTAGAGCTCGCGCCAGCCGGAGTTGCGCCTGCCGTAGCAACCTTTGGCCAGCCGCCGTTTCGCCAACGTCACCAGACGCCGATTGTAAAACTTCATCATCTCCCCGAACACGCGTCCCGCTGTTCCTTCAAAGGGCAAGTGGAGGAATTCGCGCTCCGGGTTTTTGTAAACCGGAATGACGAGGCCGATGAAATAAGTGCCGACATCCAGGAGGAGCGCGGCCGCCATCAGCTCGGCGTCGCCCATATAATAGTACTTGTCCTTGTAGAGGGTCTCGAACCAGAGCCGGTAGGTTATCGGGTATTGCTCATTATAATATGTGAGCGCGTCCGCCACGTCCTCGCCGGCGAGGCTTCGCGCCAGCACGTCGGCGACGTAGTAGCTCGTGTAAGAACAGAAATCGAGGCCCGGGCTGTAAAGCGGGTCGATGAACCCGGCGGCATCGCCGACGGTGAGCCAGCCGGGGTCGCAAACTTTTGTGCTCGAATACGGCATCGCGGAATAAGCGTGGACGTCGCCTTCGATAATTTGCGCGCCGCCGAAGATTTCGGCGCCGACCGGATGCGAAAGAAGGTGGGCGCGCAGGCGTTCACCGAGATTCGCGCCCTCCGCCAATTTGAAGATGCGTGAATCGTAAACAATCCCGGCGCTGACATCGCCACCGCGCAACGGAATGATCCAGCACCACCAGCCGTGGCCCATGAGATGGTTCGTCGCCCAGTTCCGGCTGGTGCGACACGCGTTCGCGTAATCGAGAAACTTTTCCCGCCACTCGTAGCTGTCCCAGTCTTTCACGCCGGTGAAGCGCGCCCAGACCGCGTTGATGGGGTGCTCGGTGTTTTGTTGGAAGTGCCCGAGCTTTCGGGCCAGCATGGCCGCGCGGCCGCTGGCATCTACGAGCCAGCGCGTGCTTACCTTATAGGTCTCATAAGTCACATAGGATCTATCCGCTCCCAGCTCCAGGCTGGTAACTTTTGCGGGACGCTGCAGTTCGCAGCCGGCTTCCACCGCCAGCTCCAGCATGTGCTGGTCGAGCGTGCTGCGATCCACCTGGAACGTGGGCAACCTCGTCTGGTAACGCGCGCCCAATTCCACGCAATCATCGAACGCCTGGTCCGGCCGGCTCGCAAACCACATCCGCAGTCCCTGCTTCGCCAGATGATGATGCCCGAGATAATTCGTTAGGCCGAGGAGTCGGGTCAGGTAACAACTGCTCAGCTCAGTGGTCGATTCACCGACTTTGCGATCGAACTCGGCGGACTTCTCGATGATCAGGATGCGCGCGGCGGGATGCTTGCGTTTTAGCATTAGCGCCGTGGCCGCACCCGAGAAGGCACCGCCGACGATCACGACATCGTAATCAAATTCCATCGCAGCGAAGATGATGGACTCAGGGCTTTGGAAACGCAACGCTTCCCCGCCCATGGATGCCACTCCAAGCCACCGGCCGCGGCGCATCGACATGCACGTCCACATGGTCGGCAACGGCGGGGACGGGTCCGGCGGCTGGCTGCGCCTGAGCGGCTGGCACCGCTGGCTTGCCGGTTTCATGCTCCGCCAGCTCGGCGTCCCGGCGAGCGCGCTCGAAGGCGATCTCGAATCGATCTACTCCGCGCACCTCGTCGAGCTGGTGCGCGATTCCTCCATGGACGCGATCGTTCTCCTCGCCCACGAACGCGTCCACGATCCGGACGGAACACCTCGCGACGATCTCGGGTCGATGTTCGTGCCGAACGACGTCGTGCTCGGCCTCGCCAAGAAATTCCCGGAATTTCTCGCCGGTGTCTCGATCCATCCCGCCCGGCGCGATGCTCTCGATGAACTCGAACGCTGTCTGGCTAGCGGCGCGGTGCTGATGAAATGCCTGCCGAATTGCCAGAACATCGATCCGTCGGACCGGCGCTATCGTGCGTTTTGGGAACGCATGGCCGCGGCCGGGCTTCCGCTGCTCGCCCATACCGGCGGCGAGCACACGGTGCCGATCGTTAACGCGGCGTTCGCCGATCCGAAGCTGCTGCGTTTCCCGCTCGAATGCGGCGTGACCGTGATCGCCGCGCATTGCGGCACGCGCAGCGGCGTATTCGATCGCGACTACTTCGATGATTGGGTTGCAATGCTGGGTAAATTTCCGAATCTCCACGGCGATATTAGCGCCATGGTTTCGCTGAATCGTTGCGGCCACCTTCGCGATTGTCTCCGCCGTAACATGGACTTCCAGTCTGTGGGTCCAGCGGAGTTGAATTCCGGTGAAACCAAAGAAGCAACGGACAACATGTCCGTTGGGCGCACAGGGCGAAGCCCTATGTTCCGGGACGGAATTTCCTCCCGCATCCTGCATGGGAGCGATTTTCCGGTGCCCGTGCTAGGGCATAGGATGTGGCTGCACGGCTGGATTGATCGCGCCACGTTTCGGCGCTGCCAGCAGATTCGCAACCCGCTCGAGCGCGACTGGCAGTTCAAGCGCGCCCTCGGATTTTCAGAAGAGATCGCGACACACCCCGCAGGACTGTTACGGCTATGATTTTTGCCAACGCGCGGTTTGTACTACCAGACGGAATGCAGGACGGCCTGGAGCTCGTCGTGGAAAACGGAAAGATCGCGGAGATCCGGGAACGATCGTCCGCCGGCGCGGTCGATTTGAAAGGCAGTTATCTCGCGCCCGGTTTCATCGATCTGCATATTCACGGCGCGCTCGGCCGCGATACGATGGAGGCGTCGCCGGAAGCGTTCCAAGCGATCTGCGATTATCACGCGACGGGCGGCACGACGTCCCTGTTGCTTACGACGGTCACCGCTCCGATCAGCGAAATCGTTAATGTCTTGAAAGCCGTGCGATCGCCAGGCGGCGCGATCACGCAGATCCTTGGGGTTCACGTCGAAGGCCCTTTCATTTCCAAGGCGCGGGCTGGCGCGCAACGAGCGGAGTTCATTCGCGATCCGGATCCGTACTCGATCGATTCACTCCTCGCTTTTGCCGATGTCATCAAGATCATGACGCTTGCTCCTGAGCTGCCGAATGTGCTCGCGCTGATCGACCGGCTGCGCCTGCATAAAATCATCGTGAGCGGCGGTCACAGCGATGCCTCCGATATCGAAGCCCGCGCTGGCTTCGAGTACGGCATGCGGCGGGTGACGCACACCTTCAACGCGATGTCTTCCGCGCACCGGCAGGGGATTTATCGCGAAGCGGGCCTGCTCGAATTTGCCCTGAGCGAGCCGGACATTACCTGCGAGTTGATCGCGGACGGCCACCACGTTTCGCCGACGCTGATGAAAATGCTCTATCGCGCCAAAGGCCCCGGCGGAATTTGTCTGGTAACGGATGCGACCGCCGGCGCGGGCCTGGCGCAAGGCAAGGAATTCACCCTGTCGGGCCGCCATTGCGTCGTGAGCGACGGCGTCTGTTTGCTCGCCGATCGATCGGCGCTGGCGGGCAGCGCGTCGCGCATGATCGATCTCGTGCGGGTAATGGTGAATCAAGTCGGCGTTCCGTTGCATGAGGCTGTGGCGATGGCCACCGCGAATCCTGCGCAGGCTCTCGGGTTTATGACGAAGGGTAAACTCGAAGCCGGCGCCGACGCGGATTTGGTCGTCCTGTCGCCGCAGCTCGAAGTCGCGCAAACGTTCGTGGACGGCGAGCAGATCTTTCTTCTGTAGCCGTCGCCCTGTGGGCGACGCGGGCCAGCGCATCGAAAGCACAAGCCCACGCTTCCCACAGGGAAGCGGCTACAGCGAGAGCAAAAACTTCGCGATATCCAGGGACGCGTTCGGGCGCCCGAGCTGGCTGATGTTCGCGGCCCATTCCCGCCATTGCGCGGCGTCGTTCGCGAAAGCTTTGTGCACGGCCGCGATCACGGCATCGTGACTTAGCGCCACCGTGCCCGATTTCGTTTCCATGATGTAGCGCGCGTTGCCTTCTTCCTGGCCGGGAATGACATGATTCACGATGATCGGGCACGCGGCCGACATCGCTTCCTGCACGGTCGCGCCGCCGGCTTTGCTGACGACAAGGTGATTCGCACGGAGCAGGCGCGGCAGCTCATCGCTCCAATCGACAGCCTCGAATTCCTGGGTGACGGTCTGGCGAATTTTTTCCACGGAAAGTTTTAGCCCGGCGTTGCGGCCGACGGTGACCGTGAGCTGGATCTCAGGCAAACCAGCGAGACGACGAACCAGGTCCGGCGCCGCCGAATTCGCTGCATTAATAATATAGAGCACGCGCCGGCCGTTCTCGTCCGAGGGCGGCAGTCGCACTTCGCCGGGCTGCGCGAAGACCGGGCTAACCGGAAAACCAAACGTCTTCACTTTCTCCTCCGGAATTCCGGCATGGAGCAGGACCGCGGCGCTGACTTCGTTCGGCAGCAGAAAATAATCGGCGCTGCATTGGTACCAGATCGCGTTCACGCTGATCGAATCCGTCACCACGACGACGCGTTTGTATTGGGGCGCGCCGCCGCGGCCGAACATTTCGTCGAGCATGTGGGAGTAGGCCGGATAAACCGAGACGATGACATCCGGTTGCAAGCGCTCGAGCAGGCGCCGCAAATAAATTTTCAACGGAAAGAAGACGCGGAAATCGCCGACAAAATCCGTCTGGCGATCGAGCCAGCGGTAGATGACGCCCCAGACCCGCGGGGTGCGATTGATCATCCCCATGTAGAGGACGCGCGCCCAATCGTTCACCACCCCATAGGTCTCGGCGAAGAGATCGTGCAGTTCGACGTGCGCGCCGTCCGGCGCGACCTTGCGCAGGCCGTCGCGGATACCGCGCGCGGCGCTGTTATGTCCTTCGCCGTAGCCGGCCGTGAGAATGAGAATATTTTTCAAGACTCGTTAGGTTACGGTTCTCGGAGGGACATGCTTCTGCATATCCCACTTGTTTCGCAATCCGACTGGGAAAGCGGGACGTGCAGAAGCCCGTCCCTCCGAGGATGTGGTTAAAGCTTCGGAGTTTAATGGATATTTGCCTCCGGCAAAGTAAACTTCGCCGCAGATGAAATTCCTCAGGTTCGCCGGCCGGATTTTTCGCCGGCTGATTTACGAGACGGCGATGGACACCACGATGGGCCTCGCCGCCCAGATGGCGTATCAATTTCTCTTCACCCTCGCGCCCGGCCTCCTCTTTCTCTGGTATCTGCTCAGCCTTTTCGGCACCGACCCGGCGAAGCTCCACCAGATGATCAACGTCCTGAAAAATTTCCTCCCGGCCGATCCCAAGGTGCAGGAAATCATCGACTCGCTCGTCGCGAACATCGTCGTCACCGGCTCGACCGACACCCTGGCGAACGTCGGGATTTTCTTCGGCCTCTGGCTCGGGACCCTTTTCATCTCGACGACTTCGTACGCTCTCAGCCGCACCCACGGTGTGGTGGAGGACCGCAACTGGTGGTCGAAATACATCATCGCGTTCTTCCTCGTGTTTTGGTTCGGAATCACCACGCTCTTGTGTTTCAACGCGATGGTCTTCGGCGAAACCCTGGCCGGCGTGGCCGAGGTGAATTTTCAGCTGACCATCCCGCTCCAGGCGTGGGTCGCATTCCTCAGTTTGCCGCTGACCTGGCTTGCCCTGGTGGGTCTCGCCCTCGCGCTCTACCTCCTCACGCCCGAGAATTATTTTAACTTTCGGCAGGCCTTGCCCGGCGCGATTTTCTTTTCGACCGGTTGGATCCTGGTCACGAAGCTCTTCCAATTCTACGTCGCGAAATACGATCGCTATAACCCGACCTACCTTGCACTCGCCTCCATCATCGTCCTGATGACCTGGATGTATCTGACCTGCCTGCTTCTGCTGCTCGGCGGAAAACTGAATGCGATTTTGCGTCGCGAACGCGAACGCGCCACCCGCGTGTCCGAAGCGGTCCCACAGCCCGCTTGATCGCGCATTCCGCTCTGTTACGCTCGCGTCCCGTGATCCGACTTCGCGTTTTTCTCGGCACGGCTTTTGCCCTCGCGGCGATCCTAGGCGCGTTCGTCCACGCCCAATCGACGGACGAACAGAAAAGGAAAAAGGCGCGCGAAGAGATGCGCGCTGTTACTTCGCCAACGCCGTCAGAGACGCCGGAACCGACCGCGAAGCCGAAACCCGCGACCCGAAAATCGAAGACGAAAAAGAAAGCGACGCCGACACCGAAGCCAAAAGCGAAGCAGACCGAAACGCCCGAGCCGACGAAGACTCCGCGAGCGAAGAAGAAAACTCCAGCGGGCGATGAAGACGAAGAAACGTCGCCAACCCCGAAACCAAAAGCGTCGAAATCACCCGGCAAGAAGTCGGGCGATCAGGATGAAGAAGTAACGCCGAAGCCGAAGGCTAAGGCGACCGAGACGCCCGCGAGCAAGAAGAGTCCGTCACCGAAGAAAAAGCCGGACTCCGACGAATCGACACCGAAGCCGAAGCGAATCGAAAAGGCGGAACCCGCGAAAACGCCAAGCCCCGCCGCGAGCATGCCGAAGCCGGAATCTTTCCGCTCGCCCGCTGAGGCGTCGCCAGTTCCGCGGCCCGCTCCTCGACCTACGCCGCGAGCCGTTCCTCCCCAAACTTCGCTCCCCTCCGACATCACCGTGGAAAAGTCGGGGATCGAACAGGAACAAGGATTCGAGCCGCCGCCGCCCCCGCCGCCAGTGAAGCGCAGTTGGTGGCCCTGGTCGCGGCAGCCCTCGAACTATCGTTATCTCACGGCCGCAAACATCGACGCGATCCGGCGCGCACCGGTGCAACGGGCGCGCTGGAAATTCATCATCGTCCACAACAGCGGCACGCGGCAGGGGAGCGCGCGCGTGTTCGATTACTATCATCGCCACGTCCGCCGGATGCGGAACGGGCTCGCCTATCATTTCGTGATCGGCAACGGCAGCTCGACGCGGAACGGCCAGATCGAGATCGGCGATCGCTGGGTGCACCAGATGCGCGGCGGCCATGTCCACAGCGATTACATGAACAATATCGGGCTCGGCATTTGTCTCGTTGGGGATTTCAACCGCGATCAACCCACGCGGGCGCAACTCGAGGCCTGCGAAGAGTTGATCAAGTATCTCCAGGAACGCTGCGGTGCGAAAATGACGGTGCGCCCGCACCGCGAAGTGAATCCGCCCCGCTGGGCGACCGATTGTCCCGGCGACGTTTTTCCTTACGGGTGGTTCGGCCGGTTCAGGTAATCCATCTTCGGAGGGACGTGCTTCTGCACGTCCCAAAAGTCGGACGAGCGGAAGCTCGTCCCTCCGAGTCAGGGCGAAGATTTGCGGAAACGGACGCCCATCTGGACCAGCGCTTTTTTCTTCAATGGCCAGGGCAGCGATCGACTGACGCGCTCCGCGAGCTGCACAATTCTTCGCGGTAATATTCTCAAGAGAGTCTCCATCTTCACGTGCCCGGCGGTTAACGGGTTGGTGAAGAGAGCGATCTTCTCGACCACCAATCCCGCGCGCTGGGCCAGCGGCTCGATCTCATCGACATGGAGAAGAAAGATGTGGCCGTCGGCGTTCGGTTTGAATTGGATCGATTCGAAGACCGCTGGGTCCGTGCATTCGGAAAATTTCGGGAGGCGATTTTTGAAATAGCCGCCGTTCGGTGTGGTCATGACAATGTAACCGCCCGGCCTAACGAGTGTCGCCGCTTTCGCCAGGAAATCATCGGGATGCGCGACGTGCTCGATAATCTCGGTGATGAGGACCGCATCGAAGAGGGAGGGGAACGCCAGCTCGAAGGCGTTGCCGGCGGCGAACGCAATCTTCCCCCGATCCTGTTTCAGACGGACATAATCCGCCAGCTCGGTCCGGAGATCGTTCCAGGTCACGTCGAAACCGAGCTCGGCCAGCGTCAGAGAAAAATTTCCCTGCGCGGCCGCGACATCGAGAATGCGCGCGCCGGGCGACAGCACCTCGATCAGCAGCCGCAGCGTTTCACGCCGGCGATTTTCGTAAGCGTAGGCGTAACCGTAATGCGAAATCTCCCCGTAGATTTCGCTCTGGTCGTAGAAGTAGGATTCCTTCCACGACTGCGGCCAGTCCGGCTCCGGTTCGATTCGCTTCACCGACAAAAATTCTTCGACCGTTGCCAAGCGCAAAAGCGTAGCGGATAGGAAACGCTCATTTTATGACGCCGGTAAAAATTTGGTTGGGGTATCCATATCCGCTCGGAGCGACCTGGCTCGGCAACGGGGTCAACTTCGCGATTTTCTCCGAGATGGCTACCTCGGTCGATCTTTGTCTTTTCGATAACATCGACGCGCCCCAGGAAAATATCCGGATCCCGATGACGGAACAGACCGACCAGGTCTGGCACGTTTTTCTGCCCGATGTCCGACCGGGACAACTCTACGGCTACCGAGTCTACGGACCGTACGATCCGGAGCGCGGGATGCGTTTCAATAGCTCGAAGGTGCTGATCGATCCCTATGCGAAAGCGATCGCGGGCCAGGTGAATTGGGCGGACGAAATGTTTGGTTACGTTGTCGGCGACGCGCACGAAGATCTTTCGCGCGACTTTCGCGATGACGCCTGGGGGATGCCCAAAGCGGCGGTGATCGATAACGCCTTCGATTGGGGGAACGACAAACGGCTCGGCATCCCGTTGCACAGCTCGATCATCTACGAGATGCACGTAAAGGGGTTTACTCGGCTCTGCCCCGACGTGCCGCCGGAATTGCGCGGGACTTATGCCGGCCTCGGGAGCGCGGGTGCGATCAAGTATCTAAAAGATATCGGCATCACCGCGGTCGAATTGCTGCCCGTGCATCAGCACATCGACGACAAGGTTCTGGTCGATCGTGGCCTAACGAATTACTGGGGCTACAACACGATCGGTTTCTTCGCGCCGGAAGCGAAGTACTCGAGCAGCGGCGTGATGGGCGAGCAGGTCTCCGAGTTTAAGAGCATGGTGCGCAATCTTCACGCGGCCGGGATCGAGGTGATCCTCGACGTTGTCTACAACCATACCGCGGAGGGAAACAATCTCGGGCCTACGCTGAGTTTTCGCGGCGTGGACAATCCTGCTTATTACCGGCTCTCGCCGGAAGATCCGAGAAAGTACATGGATTTCACCGGGACCGGGAACACGTTCAACCTGCTCCATCCGCGCACGCTTCAGCTGGTGATGGACAGCCTCCGTTACTGGGTGAACGACATGCACGTGGATGGGTTCCGGTTCGATCTCGCTTCCACCCTGGCGCGCGACGACAAGGGCGTGAACAAACTCCACGCTTTTTTTGAAATCATTCACCAGGACCCGGTGCTCTCGCAGGTGAAGTTAATCGCGGAACCGTGGGACGTGGGCGAGGGCGGTTACCAGGTTGGAAATTTCCCGGTGTTATGGGCGGAATGGAACGGGAAATATCGCGATGAAGTCCGGCGATTCTGGAAGGGCGACGAAGGCCGGATCGGCGAGATCGCGTATCGGCTCACGGGCAGCCCCGATTTGTATCAGCACAGCGGGCGGCGTCCGTACGCCAGCATCAATTTCATCACGGCGCACGACGGTTTTACCCTGAACGATCTCGTCAGCTACAGCGAGAAACACAACGAAGCGAACGGCGAGGAGAACCGCGACGGTGACAACCACAACAACTCATGGAACTGCGGCGTGGAAGGCCCGACCGACGATCCGCAAATCAACGCGCTGCGATCGCGGCAGCGGCGGAATTTTTTGACGACGCTCTTTCTTTCCCAGGGCGTGCCGATGCTGCTCGCCGGCGACGAATGGGCGCGGACGCAGAACGGCAACAACAATACGTATTGTCAGGACAACGAGCTGAACTGGCTTTCCTGGGAGCACAACGACGAGCAGAAAGAGCTGCTCGATTTCACGAAGAAACTCATTCAGCTCCGGCGCGATCATCCGGTTTTTCGCCGGCCAAAATTTTTCCAGGGCCGCCGGATCCGCGGCTCGGAGATTCGCGATGTGATGTGGTTCAATCCCGGCGGCAACGAAATGACGGACGAGGAATGGACCTCGCCCTTCGTGCGCGCCATCGAAGTGCTGTTAAGCGGCGATACAATCGACGTCCTGAGTTTCGAGGGCGAACCGATCCGCGACGAGACTTTCCTGTTCCTGATCAACGCGCATTTTGAGCCGCTTCCTTTTGTTCTGCCGGGCGAAGAACATCTCGAATGGCTGCTCGTTCTCGACACGGAGGAGGAACACGGCTTCCTGCCGGAGCCGCAGAAGTTCGCGTCTGGCGATGACGTGGAAGTGATCGGGCGTGGAATGAAATTGCTCAAGTTGGCGACGGGCGCGCAGGCGCGGGCGCGTCATGAATCGTGGAAGAAACGGCAGGTGCAATTGCCCCGCGATGTGATGCCGGGCGCGGGGGCGAAGCCGCCGCCCTTGCCGGAACAACCCGCACAATCTGATGGCGACGGAACATAGGCCTGGGGCCTGTGCGGCCCACGGACATTCTGTCCGTTGTCTGCCCTGGGCTGCGATCACAGCGGAGTGCAACTCCGCTGGGCGCACAGACCAGAGGTCTATGTTCCGGGGACGGACAGCGCCCGTCCCTCCAATTTACGTTCGTCGCACTTCGAGCTGGCGCCGCAAGATCCAATGCAGGATTCCGAGTAATCCCAGCGTGGATGCGATCAGCACGATCGTGTTGAAGATAAACAGGTCCACCTTCAGTCCGAAGTAGCGTTTCTCTTCGCCGAAGAAGACGTTCAATTTTCCCCCGCGCCGGTAATCGCTCTGTTCCATCTCGGCATTCGAGATCAGGTCGGACACTTTCTGGTTCACGTAGAGCTGCTCGGCCGTAACGGGGCCGGTCGCGTCCTTGAAGACCTCGCGGTCGAAGGGCCGTTTCCCGGAGATCACGTCGTCCGTGAGCGCGAGGTAACGGTCGAGTTCCTCGGCCGACTTCGCTTCGAGGCCGGACAACATCGCAAGCACTTCCTTGAGGTCGTTCAGCCGCTTGGTGTTTGCCGGGTCCTGGTTCCGTTGTTCGACAATCTTTTGCATCTCGCGAGTGATCCGTTCCTGCCGGCGGGTGAGCGGGTTCAACTTCGCCTGGGCCACCACCATTTCCTCATACGACCAGCGCATCGCGATGAACTGGCAGACGAACGGGACCTGCAACCGGCTGCTCATCTTCTTGCCGCTCTCCTCGCTCGGATGTTCGGAGAACCAGCGAGTGAACGTGTAAACCAGCCCGAGGTTCCGGTTCATGTCCTCATATTTAATGAGCGCGCCGCCCATGATGATCTGCGGGATCAGGACCAGCGGGACGATGTTCGACGCGGTCTTCGGATCGGCCACGAGGGAGGAGACGACGAGCCCGAGCGCGACGCCGCCCATTGCGGTCATGAGCATGATGCCGAGATCCACCCAGAACATGCCGCGGATCTCGAGGATGTAATTGCCGATCAGGACGAAGAGGATGCATTGGAAGAGCGCGAAGAACCCGAGCGACATGAACTTTGAGAAGACGTAGTAGGGCAGGCGAACGTTTAGATTCCGCTCGCGTTGGAGGACGGCGCGATCGCGGATGATGTCGTCGGCACTGTTCGTTAGGCCGAGGAACATGGCCACGATCAGGCTGAGGAAAAGGAAGACCGGGATGTGGTAGGCCGAAGCGTAGTCATACTCGCCGCGCTCCGAATAGCGGAGCAGGGTGGCAATGAGGAGCGCGAGGACCGGCGCGACCCCGATGGTGATGACAAGGTTCGCGCGATTGCGCAGCTTGCTCATGAAGGAGCGGCGCATCAGGGTGCGCAATTGCGTCCACTCGTCGCGCCAGCGCATGAAGAAACGGCGCTTATTCGAGAGCGCGGCGGGAAGCGCCGGCGCTGGGCCGCGGCGGAGTGAGACCTGTTTCACGTCCTGGATCAGCCGGAACGCTTCGTATTTGTCCCGCCAGAATTCCGGCGAGTAACGGCGCGCGGCCACGAGCTGCCCGCGCGTGTTCTCTTCATAGATGATGTCGCCGCTGATATCGCGGAGCGGCGTTTCGAGAACGTCGAAGATGAATTCCGGCCGGGTGGTTCCGCACGATGGGCACGCGCCGAGATCGGCACCGAACTGGTGCTGATGTTCCGCCTCGGCGAAGTAGCGGAGCATGTCCGTCGGCGTGCCGAAAAAGACGAGCCGGCCGCCTTTGTCGAACAGGATCGCCTTATGAAACATCTGGAACAGCTTCGAGCTCGGCTGGTGGATCGTGACGATGATGATCTTGTTGTGGGCGAGGGCGCGGATGATCTCGATGACGTGCTCGGAATCCTTCGACGACAAACCGGACGTCGGCTCGTCGAAAAGGTAAACGTCCGCCGAGCCGATCATGTCGAGGCCGATGTTGAGCCGTTTCCGTTCGCCGCCGCTCAGCGTTTTCTTCACCGGGCTGCCGACGATGCTGTCGCGCCTTTCGTTTAACCCGAGCTCGATCAGTTTGCCTTCGAGCCGGCGCGTCAAGTCGCGTCCGGAAAGATGCGGGGCGCGAATGGCCGCGGCGAATTGCAGGTTCTCGCCGATGGTCAGATGCTCATCGAACGCGTCTTCCTGCGGGATGTAACTGATGTAGCCCTTGAGCAGATCGAGGTTCTCGTAGAGCGGCCGATCATTGAGCAGCACCTGGCCCTGGGTCGGCTGGAGCTGGCCGCCCAAAACTTTCATGAGCGTGCTTTTGCCCGAGCCGCTCGCGCCCATCACGCAGACGAGCTCGCCGCGATTGATCGAGAACGAGACGCCTTCCAATCCGATCTCGTTGTTCCCGAAACGGTGAGTGACATCCACCACTTCGAGCGAGCGAATGATGTTGCGCTCTTCCTCGATTATGCGCTCGGAGAAATTGCAGCGCAGAAATTGGCCGACATCGATCCGGATGGTGTCGCCGTCCTGAAGCGGCGCCGTCGTGCGCACCGGCGTTTCGCCGACGAGGATCGGGCGGTCGGCGTCGATCACTTCCAAAGTGCCAACGCGCTTGTCGTAGTCGCACAGAATTTTCAGGAGGACGTCGCCGCTCGTCCCCGGCGAGAGAAGAATGTCGTCTTCCTCGAGCATGCTCGGGTTATTCGAGACGAGGTATTCGGACTTCGAGGCTTTGAGCTGGAACCGGCCGCCCATGGCGCGGGCACGCCGACGCAGATCGAGCAGGTCCATCTCGCTGTCGTTATGAAAAACGATCCGGTCCTCGAGCGTGGCTTCAACGGTCGAGCCGGCCTTCAGTTTCACGCCATTGAGGACGGCGTTCACGTCGCGGAGCGCTTTCACGCGCACCTTCAAACCGAACGTGACTTCGAGCGCGCTTTCGCGGGATTTCGAGCGCTCGAGCTGCACTTCATCCGCGTCTTTATGGACGCGCACGAAAATCTGCGGGAGCGAAACATTCTTCTTCGCGTTGAAATACGCGGCCAGCTCCTGGTAGGTGAGGAATTGGTCGCCGACCAGGATGCGTTGTCCCGGGTAAATCCGGCAAAATCCGCCGCGCAATAGCGGCCGGCCCCGCACCGAGATGGTCTGGCCGGTGTAGTTCTTGAGCAGGATCAAGTCGTGATAACGAAACGCGAGCAGTCGATCGTTTCCGGTCAGACTTTTCAGGACTACGTCCGCTGCACCGTTGGTCCCGAACGAAAGCGATTCGAGGGGCGACGCGCCGCGCTGGTAAATGGACGCGTCCGCGTCTTCCGAGGCGTTCAACTGGTAAACGATGTCGATCGCCTGCGCCGCCATCCCGAGCTGCGACATGAACGAGTAAAACGCGACGACCTGTTCCTGTTTCAGTCCCGCCTGCGAAATCAAGTCGTAAAGTTGCACCCCGAGCATGATCTTGCGGTCAGTGCCAAGAGAGGCTGAGAGCTTCTGCGCCATCGCGCCAAGGTCCTGCTGCTCGTAAAGCGCCTGGCGAAACAATTGGCGCAGCTCCGAGTAAACCGCTTCGGGATAATCGTAGCGAAGGAACCCAAGGCTCGAGTCGATTTCTTCCTCGAGCAGGACGCCGTCCGCTTTCGAAAAACTGGCCAGCACTTGGATCAGAAGCGGCAACAGGTTCGGCCCTTCCGAAACACTTCGCGGTTTCCGCAACGCCCGCCGCATCCAGCGCCGGCTCCGCCGCTGGATGCGATACGCGAACGGCGTCACCTTCTGCACCGCACGATCGATCTTGTCTGCGACTTTGGTTAGGGCCGTCATTTTACAGGGGTCGCGCGGAAATTACCGCAGGCACGGGGTTACCGCAATGCGCGGCCCCTATAGGTCATTGGAGCCGGCACGCCCTCGTGCCGGAGACTTGAGGCATCGATTCCTCCCAACGGCCTGAGGGCAGGCCGTCTCCAAGTTTTGCATTGCCAAGACTTCATGTTAGCGTTTTCGCGCCTGACAAAAACGGGCTCCACATCTCATGGCCCAGCCTGATCGCAACTCTCAGAAAGAGAACAAACCTCGCGGAAACGAGCCGAGCTTTAATTGGCGCGGCGTTATTCTCATCGCCATCGCCTTTGCCCTCATCGGCCTCGCGGTCCTCTTCCGCGGCGGGGCTTATGCAAATTTCGAGGACGTTCCCTATAACCGGTTCCTCGAGCTGCTCGAGAACAAGCAGATCGTCGTGGACAAGAATTATCCGCTCCAGCTGGTTTACCAGGAAGGGCAGCCCACCCAGACCTTGCGCGGTGCTTATATCAAACAGGCGGTCGGCCCGAACGGCGCGCAGCAGGTTCCGTTTCGCACGACGGTCGCGCTGAATTACGCGACGAATCTGCAGGAAAAACTCGCCGCTGCCGGTATCCAGCCCGCGATTCGCACCGACTCTAACCTGATGGCGCAAACGCTCGTCGGGTTCCTGCCCATCGCGCTCTTCCTGCTCGTCCTTTATTTTCTTTTCCGCCAGCAAATCCGGATGGCCGGCAAAGGCGCGCTCAACTTCGGCAAATCGAAGGCGCGGATGCTCGCGCGGGATAAGAACAAGATCACGTTCAAGGACGTCGCCGGCGTCGAGGAAGCCAAGGATGAAGTCCAGGAGCTGGTCGAATTTTTGCGCGATCCGAAAAAATTCCAGAAACTCGGCGGCCGGATTCCGAAAGGCGTGTTGCTCGTAGGACCTCCGGGAACCGGCAAGACGTTGCTCGCCCGCGCCATCGCGGGCGAAGCCGATGTGCCGTTCTTCTCGATCAGCGGCTCGGATTTTGTGGAGATGTTTGTCGGTGTCGGCGCTTCGCGCGTGCGCGACATGTTCGAGCAAGGGAAGAAATCGGCGCCCTGCATTATTTTCATCGACGAAATCGACGCGGTCGGCCGGCATCGCGGCCACGGCGTCGGCGGCGGGCATGACGAGCGCGAGCAAACCCTGAATGCGTTGCTTGTTGAGATGGACGGCTTCGATACCCAGGAAGGCGTCATCATTATCGCCGCGACGAACCGGCCCGATGTTCTCGATCCCGCACTCTTGCGTCCCGGCCGTTTCGATCGCCAGATCACCGTGAATTTGCCGGACGTGAAAGGCCGCGAGGAAATCCTGCGCGTTCATTCGAAGAAAGTGAAACTCGCGGAAGGCGTCGATCTCCAGGTTGTCGCGCGCGGCACGCCCGGATATTCCGGCGCGGAGCTGGCGAACGTGATCAACGAAGCGGCGCTGCTCGCCGCGCGCCGCGGTTTGAAGGGAATCACGCTGCACGAGCTCGAGGAAGCGCGCGACAAAGTCCGCTGGGGCAAGGAGCGCCGCAGCATGGCACTGAGCGAAAAGGAAAAAACGAACACCGCGTATCACGAAGCCGGCCACGCGTTGCTCCTCGAATTGCTTCCGCACACCGAGCCGCTCCACAAAGTCACGATCATCCCGCGCGGCCCGTCCCTCGGCTCGACCATGTGGCTGCCGGAGGAAGACAAATACACCAATCGCAAGAACGAGCTGATCGCCGGCCTCGCCGTCGGCATGGGCGGCCGCGTCGCGGAAGAAATTGTTTTCGGCGATGTCACCAACGGCGCTCGCGGCGACATCAAGCAGGCCACCGCTGTCGCCCGCCGGATGGTTTGCGAATGGGGCATGAGCGAGAAGATGGGCATGGTCGAGTACGGCGAGCACGAAGATTACGTGTTCCTCGGCCGCGACATCTCGCGGGCCCGCGATTACAGCGAAGCGACCGCCGAGCAGATCGACGGCGAAGTCCGCAAACTGATCGACAACGCCTACCAGACCGCGATGCAGGTCCTGACTCAGCACCGCGAGCACCTCGAAGCGATCGCGAAAGCTCTTCTCGAATACGAAACTCTCGACGGCGCCCAGATCAAGGAAATCATCGAGCACGGTCGCCTGATCAATCCACCTCCCGGCGCTCCGCCTCCCGGCCAGAAGATGCCTCCCGAAAAACCTCCCAAACAAGTCGTCGTCGCCCCCGACGTCGCCCCGCCGCTGCCCGGCGCCCTCGGTGGCGCTCCGGCGTAGCCTGCACGCTGTGCGGATTAGATCCGAGTGAACAAAAGTATTCCGGATCGAACTCTAGCTACCAGGCCGTTTCAGTTTACAGGTCGTGTTCGCAGTTTTCGCCACGCCATCGTCGGCGTTCTGCGAATGATCCGCTGCCAGCATAACGCGTGGATTCATGCCGCGGCCACGCTGTTGGTTCTAACCGCTGCGTTCGCGCTGCGAGTTTCCGCGGCGGATTGGTGCTGGATCATTCTGGCGATCTCGATCGTCTGGACCGCTGAAGCCCTGAACACCGCTTTCGAGTTTCTGGCCGACGCCGCATCGCCAGAGTTTCATCCGCTGGTTCGCGACGCGAAAGATGTCGCGGACGCCGCCGTGCTTGTTACCGCGATGGCCGCCGCAGTCATCGGGGTCATTATCTTTTGGCCTTACGTGGCGAGACTAATTTCATGAGCACACCGACTAGTTACGACGAATATTTAGCGGGCTTGAGAAACGACAAGCGACGCGCGCTTGAAAAACTTCGGAAGGACATCAAAGCGGCGGCGCCGAAGGCGGAGGGGTGCATCAGTTACGGGATTCCCGGTTTTCGGCTGAATGGGAAGTTGTTGGTGAGCTACGGCGCGGCGGCGAAGCATTGCGCATTTTATCCGGGGTCGATCGCGCAGGATTTCACGAAAGAGTTGAAGGAATACGATACGAGCGGCAAAGGAACGATTCGATTTTCGGCGGACAAACCTTTGCCGACAACGCTCGTGCGGAAGATTGTGAAAGCGCGGGCGGCTCAGCAGACCGGAACGTAGCTTTGGAGACGGCCTGACCTCAGGCCGTTGAGAGAAAGCGATGCTGCAAGCCCACCGGCACGAGGGCGTGCCGGCTCCAAGGCGTGGAATCAAAAGCTACTTCGGCGAGCGGGAATTGGCGTGGGTTTTTACTTCGTGGCGCTGTTTCTCCACGACCCGGCGCAGCTCGCGCTCCATGGTCTTGAAAGCGTCGTGGATCACTTTGGTGAGCGGGGCGTAGGAGCCGTTGTCCATGCCTTTTTCGTCGGCGACCAACTCGTGGCCGGGCGGGACGGTGACATCGATCCGGACCCGGTAGGGGTTTCCCTTTTGATGGGCGCGGTTCGGCTGCTCGATGGCGACGTCGCAACGGTTGATGTGGTCGCAGAATTTTTCCAGGCGCGCCGCTTTCTCGAGCACGACCTGGTCGATGGCATCGGATTTGTCGACGCCGCGGTAGGTGATGTTGACTGGTAGTTGCATAAATTTGCGGCGCGCTTTGGCCGAGCGCATCGGCGACAAGCGCCAGCGTGGATGAAATTATATCGGTTGTAACGACCGAAAATGTCCGGGTAATTTCGCGGGCTCGATCTTGACCAGGTCCGACTTCACGTGCTCGACGATCCGGTCGCGAATCTCGGGCGGTAATTGATCGACAACCGCGGAATGAATCGACGCGGGCGCGGCAAACGACCAGCCGTCTTTGCCTTCCCGTTGCACGACCTCGACGATGCTGTCGGCCAATTGCTTCACGATCCGCCGGTCGTTTTCGTTTTCGATGCCAGTGCGCTCCGCGATGGAATTCATCTGCCCGGGCGCCGCGCCACTGGGAAAGGCGCCGGCCTGGTCGGTGAATTTGTCCTGGTAATGGCCGTGCGCGTCGGTGGTATCGAAGGCCTGGACTAACTGGAGGCTGGGGCCGCGGGTAGGGGTGTCGTTAACTTTGTAGGCTTTGAGGGTGCCGCGATCGGTCACGATGATGAGAGATGTCGGTGTCATGTTGCTAAGAGTTGTTCGCAGGAGGGAGCGCTTTTGGTTCGCTCTAACGATCCGCCCATTGGCCAGGATGACAAGCGGCGAGTTCGCGCGTAGGAATGGGAAATGAGGACGCGCAAGAAAGCAAAAGATCCTACCCGGTTGATCGTGGCGGCGAGCGAACACGATCCCGACATGCTGTATGCGACGCGGTTCTTCGCGCCGGACGCGTTCATTTTTCTCGAGGAACGCGGGAAGCGGACGCTGGTGCTGAGCGATCTCGAGATCGATCGGGCGCGCAAACAGGCGGAGGCGGACGAGTTCGTTTCCTACAGCGCGCTCGAACGCGAGGTGCAAGGGAAACGGAAGAAAGCGCCGGCTTACGAAAAAGTGTTGTCGCACTTTTTGCGGAAACGCGGGGTGCGCTCGGCGCTGGTGCCGGCGAGTTTCCCGCTCGGATTTGCGCAGGAACTGGCGGCATCGAAAATCCGGCTGCGAGCGACGAACGGACTTTTCTGGCCGGAGCGTGAGGCGAAGTCGGAGGATGAATTGAAACTGATGCGCCGGGCGTTGCAGATCACGGAAACAGGAATGGCGCGGGGGATCGACGTGTTGTCGGCATCGAAACCGGGCCCAGGAAAAAAAAAGCTATCGTGGTCGGGCAAAACGCTGACTTCGGAAATCCTGCGGGCGGAGATCGATTCGGCGATTTTGCGCGCGGGCGGACTGCCGGCGAACACGATCGTGGCGGGCGGCGATCAGGCGTGCGACCCGCATGAGCGTGGCTTCGGACCGCTGAAAGCGGATTCGCTCATTATTCTCGATATCTTTCCGCGCGACGCGAAGAGCGGTTACTTCGGCGACATGACCCGGACGGTGGTGCGCGGCCGGGCGAGTGAAGCGCAGCGCCGGCTTTGGGAAGCGGTGCTCGCCGGGCAGGCACTGGCGTTAAAGAAAATGAAACCGGGCGTGGACGGACTGAAGTTGCACAACGAGGTGAAGCAGTTTTTCACAGATCGCGGATTCGCGACAGGAGTGCGCCAGGGGCGGCAGGTCGGGTTTTTCCACGGGACGGGGCATGGGCTGGGTTTGGAGATTCACGAGTTTCCGCGGTTCCAGAAAACGGTGTTCAAGCCGGGGCAGGTGCTGACGGTGGAGCCGGGCCTGTATTATCCGGGCTTGGGCGGGGCGCGGATCGAAGACGTGGTCGTGGTAACGAAGTCCGGGACGCGAATGCTTTCGCGGTTCGAAAAGCGACTGGAGATTTAACGCCGTCGGCGAATGAACGAATGGAGCTCGTCGGCGTCTAATCTTACAACGTTGTCAGGTTGAGCGAAGTCGAGGCACCTCTCGAAAGGGTGGAGGTTCTTCGACTTCGTTTCATATTAAGAACAACATCATGCTTGCTTACATTTACGGATACGGATTCGGATCGAACTGGCTGCTGCTGGTGGGCATTCCGCTCATCGTCGGGCTCATCGCGCAGTTCCGGGTGAGCAGCGCCTTCAAGAAATGGGGCGCGGTGCGCGCCAGCTCGAACATCACCGGCGCGGAAGCCGCCCGGGAAATTTTGGCGGCGGCGCGGATCACCGACGTCCAGGTTGTGCAAACGAACGATTTCCTGGGCGACCATTACGATCCCAGCAGCAAACGCCTCTGTCTTTCGGACAACGTGTTCAACACCCCGTCCGTCGCCGCGCTCGGCATCGCCGCGCACGAGACCGGCCACGCCATCCAGCATGCGGCCGCCTACGCTCCGCTCAAGATGCGAATGGCGATCGTGCCCGCCACGATGATCGTTTCGCAGATGTTGCCGTTTGTTATTATCGGCGGGCTTTTTTTCCGCATCACCGGTCTGATCACGCTCGGCATTTATTGTTACCTGATCCTGCTCGCCTTTCAGTTGATCACGCTACCAGTCGAGTTCGATGCGTCGCGAAGGGCCAAAATTATTTTGCAACAGATGGGCATCGTGCAGCCAGGGAATGAAGTCGTCGGGGTAAACAAAGTCCTGAACGCCGCCGCGCTGACCTACGTGGCCGCGTTTATCGCCACCCTGGGAAATCTGCTCTACCTCCTCACGGTCCGCGATCGCCGCTAACCTCGCGTGGCGCCTCCGAAAAAGATGAATCCAACCATCGCTCTGCCGTCGCCGCGTAATCGCTTCGCCGATTTTCTGTCGTCGGCTACCAGGCGGCGTGTTAAGGCTAAGCGGGACGCGATGGAACAGCCGAGATCGGACGAAGACCAGCAACTGGTCGCGCGCACCCAGGCCGGAGAGGCGGCGGCGTTCGATCAGCTCGTGGTCAAATACACACCCCGGCTTTACGGGCTGGTCTACAACATGACCTCGAACCACGAGGACACGAACGACCTGCTTCAGGACGTTTTTTCAAAGGCCTACAAATCGATCGGCGGATTCCGCGGCAAATCGTCGTTTTACACCTGGATCCACTCGATCGCGGTGAACATGACCCTGAATTTCCTCAAGAAGCGCAGTCGCCGGTTTCACCTGAGCCTCGACGACATGGACGCGAGCGTGCAGAACGACAAGGAATTCCTCGAGCTCACGGCCACGAGCAGCCCGGTGCGCGAAGCAGACTTGTCCGAACTCCAGCGAAGATTGAACACCGCCATGATGAAATTGTCTGATGAACACAGAGCCGTGGTCACCATGTTTCACATCCAGGGGATGCCCCATGCCGAGATCAGTAAAATCTTGAAAGTCTCCGAAGGCACGGTAAGGTCGCGGCTCTTTTACGCGAACCGGCAATTGCAGAATTATCTGGACGAATTTCGGAAGAATCCTGTTTCCTAGACACCCTCGAAAGACTCTCAAAGACCCCGCGGCATGGACCCATTGAACGAAGAACAAATCGGCAAGCTTTTGCGGCTCAAGAAATATGAGCAGCCGCCGCCGGGTTACTTCGATAATTTCCTGCATGAATTCCATCGCCGGCAGCGGGACGAGCTCTTGAAGGAACCGATCTGGCGCATCGCGCTCCAGCGCGTGCAGGATTTTCTGTTCCGGCTCAATATTCCCGGCCTGGCTTCCTACCCGGCCGCGGTCACGGCGTTGCTCATCTGCGCCGCGGTGATTTCCCTGAAGGTTTACCAGACCCCCGAGACCGTGAAGGTCGCGGCTCAGAATAGCGTCCCTGTGGTCGCGACGACGACTTCCTTGCCGGCTGCGCAATGGAGTCTTTCCAATCCGGTCACGACCCGCGATCTGGGCCCGTCGCTCGTTCGCACTGTCAAAGACAGTTCCAAAACTCACCGGGTCGCGGCGCCCCCGCGTTACGTGCTTGATAGTACGCCAGTGAGTTATGAGCCGGCTTTCAGGTTCTAGTCTGCTCAAGGAGCGACGGTTTCCAAACCGCCGAATTCTTTCTCCGGCAATGACGTTGCGTTTGGTTTTCGCCAGCTCGCTCGCTTTCGGCATCGCGTTCGTTCGCGCGCAGGATGCACCTCCCGCGTCCGCTCCCGAGCAGCCGCGCCCGCAGGAGCCCTCGACCAGTTCCATCAGCCGCGAAGTTAAAGAGATCTACGAGAAGTCCGGCAAAGCGGTGGTGAAAATTCGCGGGACGGATGAGCACGGCGACCTTTCCGGCACCGGGTTCTTTATCGATCCGGCGGGCACGCTTTATACCGCGTTCTCAGTCGGTGGCGACACCGAGAACCTGACGGTCGAGTTCGACGGCAAAACTTATCCGGCGCGGGTGATGATGGCCGACCTGCGGAGCGGGATCGCGATCCTCAAGGCGGACATTGCCACGCCGGCGTTGCCGATCGGCAAATCGGAAACAATGGAAATGGCGACGCCGGTTATGACGATCGGTTATCCGCTCGATCTTCCTTCGACGCCGAGCTTCGGCATGGTTGCCGGATTCGACCGGAAATTTCTCGACCGTTATTTCTGCACCACTCACGTCCGCGTAAATCTTCCCACCCAGCGCGGTGAAGCCGGCGCGCCGCTCCTGAACTTTAAGGGCGAAGTCATCGGCATCCTCGTCGCCCAAATCGAAAATGGTTCCGCCTGTTACGCCTTGCCGATCGACGCCGCGGAAAAGATCCGGAACGATTTCATCCGCTTCGGGGAAGCGCGCCACGGTTGGATCGGCATCAACGTCGCGGCGGCGGATAAGCCGGTGGAAGGCTCGACGGCCCAGATGACCGAGATCATGAAAGACACGCCGGCCTTCGGTTCGGGCGTGCAATCGGGCGACATTTTGCTTCAGGTCGGCAAGACGAAGGTGCACCAGCCAGAGGATGTGATCGATGCATCGTTCTTCATCACCGCTGGCGATACCGTCCCGATCACGGTTATCCGCGGCACGGAAAAAAAGACATTCGAAGTCCAGGCCGATTTTCATCCACAGAGTCACCACGTTCCGCTCTTCGCATCTCCCGGACAAAACGGGCTGCCGCTGCAAATCGATTCCGCGCGGCGGACTCCGTAGTTGCCTTCGCTCGCCGCAGCGAGCGCCTCTGTCTTCAGTGAAGGTGCCGAGCCTTCTCGATCCACCACGGCAGCAAGGCCAGGGTCGTAGCGTCGAACACCCCGTGCGCGATGACCGCGGGCCAGATCGATCTATGCAGGATGATAATGAGGCCGAGCATCAGACCCAGGACTCCGGCGCCGATGGCCGCGAGCACGCCCATCCTCAGATGCATCGCACCAAATGCGACGGCGATCAGTGAGATGGCCAGGCATTGGCCCCACGTTGAACCGAAAGCCCGGGGCCAAAGCGCCCGCATCGCGGCGAGGGTCCCGGCGCGCCACATTTCTTCGCGGATTCCGGCCACGACGAAACTGACGAGCGTGATTGTCAGCCAGAAGTAGGCGGGATTGGTCCGCATCGCCGGGACGCTGACGAGTGCTTCGACATCTGGCCGGTTGGCGTTGACGTATTCCTGCACTTTCTCAGGCGTGACCGTTTGGGTCGCGGCCAGGACCGCCATGACTGCAACCGCAATGACGATAAGGCCAATCCGAAGAGCGATGGAGTAGCCAATTCCCAGTGGCACCACCCACCACCGCGGCCGCCATCGCAACATGAGTTGTTCGCGCGAGGCGCGCGAAATCAGGCAGGCCGCCACGAAGAAAATCGAAAAGACAATCAGCTCGAGAGCGGAGACGAGCAGGAGTCCCCGGACATTGCCGGACAAGGCTGGCCCGGGCGGAACGCGACCGGTCGGGGCGCGAAAAAACAGACCGAGCGCTGGGTATGAGCCAATGACGAGAAAATGGATCAACCACCGCCAGCTCCTCTGGCGAACAATCGCTGTCGGGATCGGCGGCGGCTCGGAGCGCGGAACGGGTTCGGTCACGCCTCCAGCTCGTTACTTCCGATAGGTGCGAACTTCCTTGCTGTCTTTCGCGTAGGTTTCCGTTTTCTCCCGCGGCCCGCCCCACTTGATGGTGACTGATGCGCTGACGATATTGACATGCGCGTCGTAAGTCCCGATGAGCTGGTGCCCTTGGCTGTCGGTGAAGTTCGAGAACGGCTCGTCGACAAACAGATGGGCGTAGCCGACGTCGAGGTCGAGCCAGTCACGCGGCGAGTACTTCGCGCCGAAGGAGAGCCAGTAACGGTTGTTATCCGGAATGCGGGGCGTGCGAAATTCCGGGCTCTGGATCGGCGTCTCATCGTAAGCGAAGCCAGTGCGCAAGGTCAGCTTCTTGCAGGCGTACCATTCAAACCCAATGGCGTACCGTTTCGAGTCGTCGTAATTGATGTTAAGGACGTTTGGGGGCGTGCCGGGATTGTCGAAAACAATCGGGACTTGCTGAAGCCGACTCCAATGTGTCCAAGTCACATCTCCCATGACGGCGAACTTGTGCGCGAATCGCTGGTAAATGCTGAAATGGAGAATGTCCGGCAGATTCAGGTTCGCGCTCACGCCCTGATCGAAGAAGACGGCTTGGAATGCGCCCGGCTGTGGAAAGGCGGGCAAGGGCGGTGCGCCGGCCGCGGCAATCAACGGCACACGGCGGAATGCCGCATCGCCTTCGAGGGTATGATCGATCTTGGAGCGATAGCTGATACCGATGCGGCCATCTTGAAGGCACCCGTCTTCTCCTTCACCCATCTTCCGATATTCGAAAAGTCCGCCTACGGTGAAACCGAGCGCCCAATCGTCGCCGGTAATTTCCGTCACGCCGTCGCGGCCCCCGGGGACGAATCCGGCGTTGGTGTAGGCGGCGCGCGTCGACGCGATGATCCCGGGAATAGCCGCCGGTGGGACGCCTTGCGCAGCGAGAACTGCGGGTAACGCGGCGAAGAACTGTCCGAGCGGCGCTTGCGCGGCGAGACCGAAGTCGATCGCCTGCGTCAAACGCGCGGAGGCGTATTGGATGTCGAGGCCGGCGCCGAGAGAGAAGCGATCATAGCGCCACGCGATGGTCGGCTGGATATCGATCGTGGTGAGCTTGGTGCGGAGCGCGGCATAACGCCCCACCCAGTCTGGCTGATAATCCGTTTCCAATCCAAAGGGCGTGAAGACCCCGACGCCCACCGTAACGTCGCCGTAACTGCTATTCCGGACGAGCGGTTGCGATGCATACAAATTCCCGACGATGTGATTAATGCCGGCGTTGCCGCCATTGCCGCCGAGAACCGGCAGACCATTGAATGGTGTGCCCGGCAGGTTGTAGCGCGTGCCCTGGTTGTGGAATTCGTCCGACGGCATAATCGCGTGGAGTCCGAGTTGCAGCTCGCCCTTGTCCAGCAGAGTGAGGCCCGCCGGATTGAAGAAGAGCGTGGAAGCGTCTTCGGCGTTCGCGGCTCCGCCGGCAAAGGCGACCCCGAGACCGCTCACGCTCTGTTCGCTTAACTGGAAGCTGCCGGCTCGAGCGGCAAGCGGAAGGGTTGCGATGACAAGACAGGAAACGACGCGGAGGACGATGGATTGGCGCACGAAGGATGTGGCTATCCGTCCCGCTGGCCAAAGACAATCCTAAATTGCAAAAAAATGCGGCTTACGATTCGAGCATCTTCCTGAATTCGCCTTCGTTCAGGACTCGGACCCCGAGCTTCTTCGCCTTTTCCAGTTTGTTGCCGGCCTCCTCGCCCGCGAGCACGTAGCTGGTTTTTTTGCTTACACTGCCGCTGACTTTTCCGCCGCGCGCCCGAATCAACTCCGCAATTTCATCACGCGCCTGGCTGAGCGTGCCGGTGATCACCCAGGTCGTATTCTTGAAGCCGGGCGCGGCGCCGGCCGCTCTTGGTTCCGCTTCGAAACGCAACCCGGCCTTTCCCAATTTTTCGATCACCGCGAGGTTGTGCGGCTCGCGAAAAAAATCGTGAATGCTTTTGCCCACCACTTCGCCGACATCCGGAATCTGTTGGAGTTCTTCGACGGAACTTTCCCGGATCGCGTCGAGATTTGGAAAGTGATCGGCCAGGGCCCGCGAGGCGCTCACCCCGACGTGCAGAATCCCGAGCCCGAACAGGAGCCGCCAAAGCGGTCGCGATTTGCTCCGTTCGATCGCTTCCAATAAATTGGCGACGCTTTTTTCGCCCATGCGTTCCAGCTCGAGCAGGGCCGGCGCCTTGAGGGAGTAGATGTCGCCGACGTCCGCGAGCAGCCTCTGCTGCACCAGCTGATTGATCACCGCCTCCCCGAGCCCTTCGATGTCCATCGCGCCGCGTGACGCGAAATGCTCGATCCGGCGCCGGACTTGCGCCGGGCACTGGCTGTTCACACAGCGGACCGCCACCTGGCCTTCGTCCTTCACCACGGCGCTGCCGCATTCCGGGCAATGTTTCGGCATCCGGAATTTTTTCTCGCGTCCAGTCCGCAGATCGGTGCGAACGCTGACGACCGCGGGAATCACTTCGCCCGCTTTTTCGATCAGCACGGTGTCGCCGATCCGGATGTCCTTCCGCTCGATCTCTTCTTCGTTGTGCAACGTCGCCCGGCTCACGGTGCTGCCGCTGACTACGACCGGCTCGAGTGCGGCGACCGGCGTCAACGTTCCGGTGCGGCCGACCTGGACCAAAATATCGAGCAGTCGCGTTTCGACCCGTTCCGCTTCGTATTTGAAAGCGATCGCCCAGCGCGGCGACTTCGCGGTGAAGCCGAGAATCTCGCGTTGCGAAAAGGCATCGACCTTCACGACCGCGCCATCGGTTTGGTAGGCAAAATCGTGGCGGATCCGATCCAGCTCGTGGATCGCTCGCAGGATTTCCTCGACCGAATCGGCGAGCCACCAGCGTTCGCTGCCGGGCAGGCCGAGTTTTTTTAGGAGCGCGAAAAGCTCCGAGTGCTTGTCCAGCTTCGCGCCCTTGATCAAACCGGTGCCGTAAAAAACGACGCCAAGCGGACGCTTCGCGGCGATCGACGGGTCGAGCTGTTTCAGGGAACCGGCGGCGGCGTTGCGCGGGTTTGCGAATTCGGGCAGGCCGGCTTCGCGTCGTTCGGCGTTCAGTTTCGCGAAGCCGCGTTTGTCGAGGTACGCTTCGCCGCGCACTTCCAAGACATCGGGAACATCGCCCTTCAATCGTTTCGGGATCGCACGGATCGTCTTGATGTTTTGGGTGATGTCGTCGCCGACGCTGCCATCTCCGCGGGTCGCCGCGTAGCGAAGCTCTCCTTTTTCGTAGAGGAGCGAAACCGCCACGCCGTCCACTTTCGGCTCGATCACGACCGGGATCTTCTTGTTCGGCAAGAGCCGCTCCATCCGGCGGTAGAAATCCTTCACCTCTTCTTCGGAATAGGTGTTATCGAGGCTGAGCATCGGAACGCGGTGCGTGATTTGTCCGAACGCTTTGAGCGGCGTGCCTCCCACGCGCTGGGTGGGGGAGTCGGCCACGGCCAGTTTTGGAAAACGTTTTTCCAAGTCGCCCAGTTCGCGGTAAAGCGCGTCGTACTCACGATCGCTGATGGTCGGCGCGGCCTCCGCGTAGTAGCGGCGATTGTGCTCCTCGATCTTGCTGCGTAGCAGCGTGACCCGCTTGATCGCGTCTTTCTCCTCTAGCGCCATATCGACAACAAGCTCTTTGATCGCCGAGCTTTCAAATTTTTCCAGAGCAGTTAAGCATTACCACCTGTGAGCGAGCGCATCCTAGGCGTGGAAGGCGGCGGCACCAAGACGGCCTGGGTTCTGGTCGAACAGGAAGGCGATTCGCTGCGCGTGCTCGATCAGGGGAAGCTGCCCCCTTCGAACTTCCGCCTCGTCTCAGCGGAACGGCTGCGGGCGATCTTTGAGCAAATGCCGGCCGATGCAAACCGGGTCGGAATGTTTCTCGCCGGTTGCGGGACGGAAGAAGACCGCGGCGTTTTGACGAAGTTATGCGGCCAGGTTTGGCCCAATGCGAAGATCATCGCCGGGAGCGATCGCGATTCCGGGCTGGCGGCTGCGCTCGGTCGCGGCGACGGCATCGCGGTCAACGCCGGAACCGGTGCGTCAGTCACCGGGCGTCGCGGGGACCGGATCGAGAAAGCCGGAGGGTGGGGTCACATTTTGGGCGATGCTGGCGGCGGATATTTCCTCTCGCTCCAGGCGTTGCGTTTCATTCTGCGCGAATACGATCTGCACCGGGGCGAGGCCCAGTTTACCGCCACGATTTTGCGCGCCCTGAGTTTGAACAGCCGCGACGAACTGGTCCGCTGGGCCCAGACCGCCGACAAAATGGACGTGGCGGGACTGGCGCCGGTCGTTTTCGAATGCGCGATGAACGGCGACGAAAGCGTGATGAAAATCGTCGATGAAGCTGCCGGAGTGTTGAGCGAATACACGGCGGCGGTCGCGACGCGGCTCGGTCTTCTCGCGCCGAAAGTGATTTTGCTCGGCGGTCTCTTTCAGCGGGATGGCGTCTACGTGCATGCTTTTCGCCGGAAACTGAAAAAGAATCTGTCCGACGCGCGGGTCTCGATGAGCGAGCACTCGCCGGAACTGGGCGCCGCCTGGCTCGCTTCGCAACGGGACGAGCACGCTGCGGTAACGTTCGCGCCCCGCGAGACCGAAACGGCAAATCTGGCCCGGGCCTCCACGGAGCAGCGAAATCCGCGCTCCGGAAACCTGGATAAGCTCAGCGCTCGCGAATTGGTGGAGCTGTTCGTCGAGGAGGAAAGTTTCGTCCAGGAAGCCATCCGCAAAGAAACGGCTTCGCTCGCGCGCGCGATCGAAATGGTGACGAAGTCGATTCGGAACGGCGGCCGTTTGTTTTACGTCGGCGCGGGAACGAGCGGGCGGCTCGGTGTTCTCGACGCGAGTGAGATCCCGCCTACGTTCAGCGCCTCGCCCGACAAAGTGCAGGGGATCATCGCTGGCGGCATTACCGCGCTCTCTCGCAGCGTGGAAGGCGCGGAAGATGAACGAGGCAGCGGCGCGCTCGCGATCGAGGAGCGCGGGGTGGGGAACGCGGACATCGTCTGCGGAATCACGGCGAGCGGACGGGCGCCATTCGTTCTCGGGGCCCTGGCCGAAGCGAAGAAGCGCGGTGCCCAGTCGATCCTGCTGACGTGCAATCCGGAGCGGAGTCGCGTCGAAGGTTGCGATCTCGAAATCGATCTTGCGACGGGTCCCGAGCTGCTCACGGGATCCACCCGGTTGAAAGCCGGGACCGCGACGAAGATCGCGCTGAACATCATCAGCACCGGCGCGATGGTGGCGCTGGGGAAAGTGCGCGGGAACCTGATGATCGAGCTGACGATTTCGAATACGAAACTGCGCGATCGCGCCATCCGGCTCGTCGGGGAGATCGCAAAGTGCGATGCGAGCGAAGCTGCGCAGCGTCTGGAATTGCACGGCTGGAATGTGCGCGCGGCGCTGCAGGATGTTGGAGACGGCCTGCCCTCAGGCCGTTGAGGGTTTACTGCGAGGCGTGTCTCCCCGGCACGAGGGGTGCCGGCTCCAATGGAAAAGACTAGCGCGCCGCGATGCGCTGCGACCGATGTCCGCGATGATGCTTCGCGACGCGGTGTGACGAGTGGCTTCGCTTCCGCGCCTGGGCCGTCCGCTGCCGGTGATGCATTACCGGTTGCACCGACTTGCTGTCATCGGTCTGGGTTCGATCGCTCGGCCCGGGCGCGCAATCGTTGAAGTCATCGCCCACGCAATAGCGTGCGAAGACCTCCGGCGTCACCAGCCGCGAGCAGACGTTCCCGCTGTGAGAGCGCAGGACGAAGCTGTAAAGGCCGGCTTCCTGCGCCGTCCAGCATTCGCGCGGCGGAACCAGAATAGGCCGCCGCGACGTTCCCGTCGGTCCGCGAAAGACAAACGAGTGGACGCCCTGGCAGCCGAACACCTCCACGTATGGCACCTGCCGCGACTTCTTTTCCACGACCACCGCGGCGAACGCGCCTCCGGCGAAAGCTAGGACCAGAAGCGAACCGGCGAAGAGTTTGGAGCGCATAATGAAGTGGTTGAGCGAACACCGGCGTTCTAGTCTTTTCGACTCCAGGCCGCCAGCAATTTATTCGTCTCCGCCTAACAAACGGGCGTCCGCAAAAAGCGTCCCGGGATTTTCAAAATTCTTTAAGCGCAGCCGCGCCACCGCGTGCGAAGCAAAATAAACCAACTCAAAGGAAAACATATGCTCTGGACTATCTTTGTTGTGCTGCTGATTCTCGCGTTGCTGGGATTCATCAACGTCTATTCCATTGGGAATTTCGTTTACCTGCTTCTCCTGGCCGCGGTGATCGTCCTGATCATCCAACTGGTCACCGGCCGGCGCTCGCTCTAACGCTCCGTCACGTGAAACCAGCCGGAATTCTCGGGATCATTCTGATCGCGGTTGGGATCATCGCCCTCGCCTACGGAGGCTACACGAGTTACACCACGAAAGAGAACGTGGCCAAGCTCGGCCCGATCGAAATCAACAAGCACGAAGAACATCCCGTCCCGCTCGGGCCAATCATCGGCGGCGTTTGCATCGGCGGCGGAATTATCCTGGTGCTGACCGGGAACCGAAAGGCGGCGTAGGCCGCAATCATCTTTTCTTCACGCTGGTTCGCTGATTGAATAACCGCCGATGCGCGCGGCGGACCGCTCTGGAATTCGCTGGCTTTTGGCCGAGCTTACGGAACTCGTAGCGGGCGGCATCTTAAGCGCCGAGACCGCTGAGGCGCTACGGGAACATTACGCGACGACGGATTCAGGAGAACCGCGCCGGATCGGATTCGTCCTCTCCGCGATTCTCGGTTCGCTGCTGGTGGGCGCCGGAATCATCCTGCTGGTCGCCCACAACTGGGATTTCCTCAGCCGGCCCATTCGTTGTGTGATTGCATTCACGCCCTTGGTCCTGAGCCAGGCGCTCGCCATTTTCGTCCTGCTGCGCCGGAATGAGTCCGCGCCCTGGCGCGAAGCCGCCGCGATCCTGAACGTCGCCGCCATCGGCACCGCGATTGCGCTCGTCAGCCAGACTTATCAGATCCAGGGCGACTTCGCCCGGTTCGTCCTCGTGTGGATACTGCTCGCGCTGCCCGTCGTCTACGTGTTGAGGACCAGTCTCGGCCTCGCGATTTATTTTGTTGGCGCCACCGTGTGGGTTCTCTCCTCGAAAGGCGGGCCCTTCTTCGGGGCGCGGCCTAACGACCTGTGGGTCTGGGCGCTGTTAGCGCTCGGTGTTCCCGCGTTCATCGCGAGCTTGCGGCAGGATCGGAACAGCTACGGAACCCTCCTCGCTCTGGCCGCGCTCGCCGTGGCCTCGGCCTTCTCGTTAGGTCAGACCGACGAGATAGGCGCGCAATCTTTCTGGCGCGGTTCCTTTGCTGCGTTCTGGACTGTCGTGTATCTGGTCGGCGCCGCGGCCTTCAAGGATTGGCGGGCCACGCGTCCGCATCCTTTCGTGGTTGCCGGTTGGATCGGCATTCTGTCGCTCGCGATCTTCCTAAGTTTTAAGGAGAGCTGGCGGACCCAACGATGGCAGAACGCGGTGGATCTGATGCCGCGACATTATCCCGATGTGCTCGCCACGGGAATTCAGATCGCATGGGTCCTCGCGGCGCTTTTGTTCGCGGCTTATGCGCTCTGGAAGGAGCGAAAGGTTAACCTCGCGCCCGCCGCGTTCGCGCCCATCGCTCTCCTGGCTTGGGGGATCGCGAAGTCGACCGGCGATCCGCTCGTTCCTTCGCTGCTGCTGAATTTTTTTATGCTCGGGCTCGGCGTCTTCACCCTCTTGCGCGCCATTCGGGCCGGGCGCGTTTTCGAAGCGAACCTCGGCATGCTCGTCGTTGCCATCCTGGCCATCGCGAGATTCTTCGATAACGATCTTGAGTTTGTCGTGCGCGGCATAGCGTTCATCGCGATCGGCCTCGGGTTTCTCGGGACGAATCTCGTCGTGTTCAAGCGGAGAGCGCGCGCGTGAAATCCTGGCGGCTTGTTGTTTTCGCGGTGGTCGGCCTCGCCCAACTGGCGGTGCCAGCGTCCCTGATTTGGAAACGAGAGCAGACCCTGCGGCATGGGAGCATTTGGAAATTTCGCACCGCGCCCGTGGATCCGGTCGATGCTTTCCGCGGCCGCTACGTCGCGCTCGATTTTGAGGCAGAAGGCCAGACTATCTCGCCGCCGCCAACCCTCGGGTACAACGCAAAGGTTTTTGTGACTTTGCGACTGAACGCAGAAGGTTTCGCCGAAATCGACCAGGTGTTACCGAGCCGGCCGGCAGTTGACGATTTCATTGAAGCGCAACTTCGAGGGATAACCGTCTCCTTGCCCTTCGACAAATATTGGGTCACCGAGCGCGACGCTCCCGCGGCTGAGACCGCCTATCGCGCCCAAAGCCGGCGCGACAAACAGAACGCCTTCGCCACCGTGCGCGTCTACCGCGGCGACGCCGCGCTCGAACAACTCTATCTCGACGGCCAGCCGTTGGGCGAATACCTGCGGGCGAACGCAGCGAAATAATCTTCTGTAGCCGTCGCCCTGTGGGCTACGCGGGAGCGGCTTCGAAAGGTTTCTCTCACGCTTCGCACAGCGAAGCGGCTACAGAAGAATTGCGACCGCGATTACCCGTCCGCCTTCAGCACCGCGAACGTCTTGCTCCCTTTGCGATCCAAGTAGAGCAGCACGCCCTTCCGTGGATCGGCCTTGTTCAACGCGTCTTTGAACGACGCCAGGCTCGTGATCTTCCGGCCGTCCACTTCCGTGATCACGTCTTCCCGCTGAATATCCTGCGCGGCGGCCAGGCTGTTCTCGGCCACGTCGGTCACGATCACGCCCCGGTCGACGCCAAGCTTGAGACGCGTGGCCACTTCTTTCGTCAGCTCCTGCACCTGGAGTCCGAACTTGTTCGAAGACTCCTCCGGCTTTGTCGGCGCCGGCGGTTTGATCTCGTTCGATGCCTGTGAAATCTCGTTGGGCAGCTCGCCCGTCGTCACCGGAATCTTGAGCGTCTGTCCCTTTCGCCAAACAGTCAGCTCCACGTTTTGCCCGATCTTCTTTTTCAAAATCTCCCGCTGCAGCTGCGTGTCGGTGGTCACCGCGGCGCCATCGACTTTGGTGATGACGTCGAAGGGCCGGAGATCGCTCTTGTAAGCGGGCGCGTCGGCCTCGATCGTCCGCACCACCACGCCCTTGTCGAGTCCCTTGAACAAATCGCGGATCGTCGGGTCGTCGCCTAACGACTCGATCCGGATGCCGAGCCAAGGTCGCACGATCTTGTGCCCGGCGATGAGCTGCTGTCCGATCTCGTTCGTCAGGTTGCTCGGGATGGCGAACCCGAGCCCGCGATTGAGCCCGTTGATGAGCGTGTTCATCCCGACCACTTTCCCATCGATGTCGCAAAGCGGGCCGCCGCTGTTCCCCGGATTGATCGAGGCGTCGGTCTGCAAGTAATCCGAGATCGAATAGCCGCCGGTCGCGATCAATTTGCTCCGGCCTTTCCCGCTGATCACGCCGTAGGTGAACGTGTAATCGAGCTTGAACGGCGCGCCGATGGCGAACGCGAACTGCCCCACCCGCACCGTCTCGCTGTCGGCGAACTGCACCACCGGAAGGTTCGTGGCCTCGATCTTGATGACCGCGATGTCCGTCTTTTCGTCGGTGCCCACGACCTTCGCTTTGAATTCGCGGCCGTCCTTCAGCTTCACATCCACCTGGTCCGCGCCTTCAACGACATGATAGTTCGTGTAGATGAAACCGTCGGCCCGGACGATGAACCCCGAGCCTTCACTTTGAATCGGCTGCAACGAGCGCGGCCCGCGGCGCGGCGCGCTTTCATCCTGCGGGCCCTGGAAAAACAGATCGTCGAGCGCCGAAGTGTCCGGCCCGTCGTTCTTCTTCGTGACTTCGATAATGACCACGGTCGGCGCGACGATTTCGAAAACTTTCGTGAAGGCGCTGTTGAGCTGATGAACGACGTCCTTGCCCGCATCAGCCGCTTCCGGCCGAACGGTGGAAGTCGGGCCGGTTTCCGGTTGGGCGAGCGGCGGTGCGGCGCGCAATGAAAACACAGCTAACAGAACGAGGATGAGAAACGTGAATCGCATGACTTCCCCCTTGGACAGGACTTCTACGATAGCTGTTCAACCGCGAGCGCGCGACTTTCTGCTCTGGGGAGCGCACGCGCCTCGCGTGCTGGTTTCGGCGCCCACGCCGAAACAATGCCTTTGAAAGTCCGCGATGGCGGGGCGCCATCGCCAGCACGCAAGGCGCGTGCGCTCCCCAGATTGACACGATCCTTAACCCCCTTAACGTTTCCGTTCACCACTAAAAAATGCTCACTCTTGCCCAAGGGAAAATGGATGGAAAAGAGTTCATCTCGCCCGCGCCCGGCTATTGGCCCGGGATCCCGCCGGAACTCTGGAACGATTGGAAATGGCAGCTCAAGAACCGGGTCACCTCGCTGACCCAGCTCGAGCAGCACCTCGAACTTTCGAATGAAGAACGGAGCGGCGTTCTTCTCTCCGGCGACAAACTCGCGCTCGCCGTCACGCCGCACTTTTTCAACCTGATCCCGCGCGATAACCCTGAGGATCCGATTCGGCGCCAGGTCATCCCGCGGATTGAGGAAACCTGGACTTCGCCTTACGACATGATCGACCCGTGCGGCGAAGATTCACACATGCCGGTGCCCGGGTTGGTGCATCGCTATCCGGACCGTGTCCTGTTTCTGGTGACTGATCGCTGCGCGAGCTACTGCCGTTATTGCACGCGGAGCCGCGTCGTCAGCGGCGTCGGCGAACAGGAATTGCACACCGATTTCGAACAGGCCTTCCGTTATCTCGAACAACACACCGAAGTCCGCGACGTCCTCCTTTCCGGCGGCGACGCCCTCATCTTCAGCGACGATAAACTCGAAGGCATCCTGAAGCGCCTCCGCGCCATCCCGCACATCGAGTTTCTCCGGATCGGCACCCGGGTCCCGATCTTCCTGCCGCAACGCATCACCCCCGAGCTTTGCGCGATGCTGCAAAAATATCATCCGCTCTGGATGAGCGTGCATGGGAATCATCCGCGCGAGCTGACTGTCGAAGTGAAAGAGGCGCTCGAACGCCTCGCGAACGCTGGCATCCCGCTCGGCAACCAAAGCGTCCTCCTCGCCGGCGTGAATGACGACATCGAGACGATGAAGACGCTCGTGCAAAAACTCCTCATGTGCCGCGTGCGTCCGTACTACGTCTATCAGTGCGACCTGATCACCGGCTCAGCCCATCTGCGCTCGTCGGTCGCGAAAGGGATCGAGATCATCGAAGGCTTGCGCGGTCACACTACCGGTTACGGCGTCCCCCAATTTGTCATCGACGCTCCGGGCGGCGGCGGCAAAGTCCCGATCAATCCCGGTTACGTCCTCTATCACGACAACGAAAAAATCGTGATCCGAAATTACGAAGGCAAAATCTTCGAGTATCCCGAGACCGGGAACGAAAACGTCCAGTTCGCCCCTCAAAGGGAGTATCATGATGAGTACCTTTATTCATGAGGGGCTCTGCTATCTGAGAAAACGTCGTCCCGCAGCGTGAATGGAGCCGGCGGGAGCCGAGCAACATAGATGGGAAAGCCGTCAGGTCGAGCGAGCGGCGCGAGTGAGTCAATATCACGACGAGTCTTTGCAAACACGCGCCGTCGAATTGGATTAGAGCGAAATCTGGAGAGTAGGCATCCAGAAACAAAGTTGGCGAAAAAAAGACGCGCACGTGGTGTTCGCCCTACGTAGAACTTAGGTGGCGCAGTCTCGCCAGAGGTACCTCACCATGACCTATCGCACCCACTACCTTGCTACCGTTACCCTGCTCTCGCTCTTGTCGGCGCCAGTCTTGGCCGAAACGCTGCCCGAATTTCGCCCGGCCCTGCTCGGATCGTTCCGCCGATCATTAATCAATACGATTAATACGGAGTCGTTGATGAAACGCGGCCAGGGAGATGCCGTCGTCATGTTCACGGCCGGAATCTCCGCGTCAGGCTATGGCTACGTTTGGGAAACATATCGCGGGACACCCAATTCCCACCTGCTTAGTAAAGAGCTGATGGACCGGACCAGCCAGGCACAATTCGAGCCGGCGGTTTACAAACACCTGCATGTCGGCGTGAGTCTCACGGGGGCGGTCAGCTTTTCCATCGTCGGTGGGAAACCTCACTTGCGCATTTTTCTCAATCAGGAGGAGAGCGACTTGAAACAGGGCAAAGATTTTATCGCGCCCCAACTTGCTTTTGTTGCGGGCAATCCAAAATTCGAGGGAGTTTACTATCCCGGCCATGTGGTGACTGGTCCGGGCGTCGCCGCCGTGACCCTGGATATAGACGTCAATGGGAAGGTCCAAAACGCGATCCTGGCGTATGAACATCCCGCCGGTAAGGGCTTCGGCGCCGAAGCCGTCGATGGGCTGCGCAAAGCGGTCTTCATTCCTGGCTTTCGTAACGGCAAAGCGGTGCCTTGCCGATTCACCTTTCCAGTTATTTTTTCCGGTACGAGTCGCGCGCCCAAGACTGGTTAGGGTCCGGTCGCGTTTTGCGCCATTCCGACGAGCCCACCCATGGCGCTCCCAGTTCGTCATCGACGCCCCCTGCGGCGGCAAAGTCCCGATTAATCCCGGCTACGTCCTCTATCACGACAACGAAAAAATCGTGATCCGGAATTACGAAGGCAACATCTTCGAATACCCCGAGACCGGCAGTGACCAATCCGTCCAGTTCGCCCCTCAAAGGGAGTATCACGATGAATATCTTTATTCGTGAGGGGCTCTGCTATCTGAGAGAACGTCGTCCCGCAGCGTGAATGGAGCCGGCGGGAGCCGCGCGACATAGATGGGAAAGCCGTCAGGCCGAACGAGCGGGCGCGAGTGAGTCAATACCACGACGAATATTTGTACTCGTGATTGTCGATCTTATCTTGGCTGGTGTGTTGCTGTGTGATATTGTCTTACAGTTATGCGAGAAACTCTGACGGTGAGTCTTCCCAGCAAATTGCGCCGCGAAGTGGCCCTCGCCGCAAAGCACCAGCACGTCTCCGCCAGCGAGTACATTCGTGACGCCGTAAAGCAAAAGCTGTGGCTCGACGCTTTTGACGAGGCGCGCCGTACGCTCGTGCCAAAGGCACGCGCGGCTGGCATCTACACCGACGAAGATGTTTTCAACGTTGTGTCGTGAGGCTCGTCCTCGACACAAACGTGCTCATTGCCGCGATCGCTGCCAACGGTCTCTGCCGTGATCTCGTGCGGGTGCGCCTTCGAGCGCATACCGTCATCACATCGGAACCATTGTTAGCGGAACTACGTCGCACCCTGCGTGCTAAATTTAGGATCGCACCGGATGAACTTCGGCTCCTGTCATTGTTGCGGGAGCGCTCAGAGGTGGTCAAACCGGCGTCGTTAGACAAGCGGATCTGTCGCGATCCTGACGACGACATCGTTCTTGCCACAGCCATCGCCGGCCGCGCTGACCTCATCGTCACCGGCGACAACGATTTGCTCGTGCTCAAGAGCTTTCGTGGCATTCACATTCTGTCCCCGCGGCAAGTTTTGGAAATGTTGCATGCGAAATAGTGACGACGGGCGGCAAAGTCCCGATCAGTCCCGGGTACGTCCTCTATCACGACAACGAAAAAATCGTGATCCGGAACTAGGAAGGCAACATCTTCGAATATCCCGAGACCGGCGCCGACCAGACGGTCCAGTTCGCTCCCCAACGGGAATACCACGACGAGTATCTCTACTCGTGAATTGATCTCAGTACGGTTGCCTTCAACCCGATCGGCATATGTGGCGTCGCTGAGACCACGCCGAGTCGACCTGGCCGGGAACTTTGACAGGCTAGCGACCAGCAGTACTTTCGTGGTGAGATGGCGAACCGACAAACTGTTTTCTATTCATGGCAGAGTGACACGCCCGCATCGAGGAACCTCACATTCATCGAGAAAGCGCTGCATGCAGCGATTGAACGGGTTCATGTAAAGGCAAAGCTAATTCCAGCATTGCGCAATGCAGTTTTGGAGATCGATCGGGACACGAAAGGTGTTAGTGGATCTCCGCCAATAACAGAAACGATACTTGCAAAGATCGCATCCTGTTCCGCGTTCGTTGCTGACATTACGTTTGTCGGTAGGTCACTGCAAAAATTGGGGCGGAAGCCCGCTCGTTTGATTCCCAATCCAAACGTCATGATCGAGTATGGGCATGCTCTCAAATGCGTTGGTCACGGGAGAATGATTGCCGTCATGAACACCGCGTTCGGCGACCCTGCGCGCGACAACCTTCCATTCGATCTACGTCATCTTCGCTGGCCCATTGCATATCGATATGGCGCAGACGACGAGGCCGAGAAACAGGCCATTTTCGACGGGCTTGTTGACCAATTAGCCGACGCTTTGACGTCAATCTTGGACTCACAGTCCCACATCATCGTCGAAGACCTTCGCCTATTTACGCCTCATATTGCGAAGAACGATCCGGCAATCTATTTCGATGGGAGCGAAGAGCTGATTCCCGAAGGCATATTTCGACGTGACGTGCCACTATTCAATATTCCGGAGGAAGGGCGAGGATTTCTGCGCTTGTATCCGTCGAGAGAAGTTGCGCCTCTCGAGAGTGAGCTTCAGGCGAGAACGCTGGCTTCACAAGGTGGATTACGTCCGATAGGTCTAGACGTTCACGGATGGACTCCCGCACGGAATAAGTTTGGGGCGATCGTGTACGAAGGACCCATTAACGGAAAGCTATTCAATTTCACACAGCTCTTTCTCAACCGCGAGCTCTGGGGTGTCGATGCGTTCGTGGTCAACGCTACTCAATGCCGCGAGTTTTCTCCGAACTATGGCAAAGGGTACATCGCAAGTCTTTTCGTGGAACGCACATTTGTGTCGTGCCTCGCCAATTATTTGCAGTTTTGCAAGGATTTCTTGAAACTTCCGTTACCCCTGAATATTCGCGTCGGCCTAAGCGGTATTCAGGGATATCAAATGGCAGTAGAGAACGGTTTCGCAGGAGGAGTTCTTCACGACAATATCGAATGGGTTGGAATCATTCCGTCGTACGACTTGCTGCCCCATGATATTCTGCGGCCCTGCTTTGAGCGCATTTGGCAGCAAACCGGTTTAGTTAGGCCCGAAAAGTATCAGCAGACACTCGCCAAAGAGTTTGGGACCGCCGCATAGAAAGCATGCAACATGTTAGTGCCTTCAAGCCTGCGGCGAAGATGTGAATAATGAATACGCCGGCTGAAATCGAGTCGGCCGCAGACGCGTTGACACAAGAGGAAAAGCAGAAGCTGATTAGCTTTCTCGTTTCGCGTCTGAAGGGCGAGACACCAGCGGAACATGAAACTGCACTGACCGCGTTTTCAGGAACGATCTACTTGTCGCAGGATCCGCTTGCCTGGCAGCGACGGGTACGCGGCGAGAGGGAATGAAACAGTGATTAATGCGGGGCTTCGTAAACGATCTCGCCGCCGATCACCGTCATCGCGCAGTTAGTCTTGAGAATTTCCGGCGCGGGGATTTTCATGATCTCGGCGGAGAGAACGGTCAGGTCGGCGAGCTTGCCGGATTCGATGGAGCCACGGTCTTTTTCTTCGAAGGCGGCGTAGGCGGGCGCGAGGGTAAACATCTTCAGCGCTTGTTCCCGCGAAACCGCCTCCTCCGGGTGCCATCCGTCGGCGGATTCGCCTTTGATGCTTTTCCGGGCCACCGCTGCGTAGAATTCGATCATCGGTTCGCCGCGTTCGACGGGCGCATCGGATCCGCCGGTCACAACGGCGCCGGATTTGAGGAGACTTTGCCACGAGTAAGCGCCGGCGAGCCGTTCTTTTCCGAGCCGGCTCGGGGCGAAAAATAAATCGCTGATGGCGTGCGACGGTTGCATTGAGGCGATCACGCCGAGTTTCGCAAAGCGTGGAAGGTCGGGTGCGCTCAGGATTTGCGCGTGCTCGACGCGCCAGCGGGGCGCCAGAATTTTTCGCTGCTCGGGCGGAACCGCTTTCATCGCTTTCTCATAAAGATCGAGGATCACGCGATTCGCGCGGTCGCCGATGGCGTGAGTTTCGATTTGGATGCCGCGGCGGAGCGCTTCCTCGAAGATCGGCCGCAGCTCCTCTTCTTTTTGGGTGAGGTAGCCGGAAGTTTCTGGGGCGTCGGAGTACGGTTCGAGCAAGGCGGCGCCGCGCGAGCCGAGCGCGCCGTCGAAAACCACTTTGATCGTTCGTTGAGTGAAGCGGTGGTCGTACTGATTCAGCGTCGGCCCGTCATGCAACAAGGCCGCGCCAGACGGGCCGGGCGCATACACCGCATTGAAAACCCGCAGCTTGCATTGGCCGGCTTCGAGCGCCTGCCGCATCGGCGGGAGATCGTCGAGGTTGCTGCCGGCGTTTTGAATTTCGCACCAGCCTAACGATAGCTCGCGTTTTACTCCGACGACGAAGGCTTCGCGCCGTTCCGCTTCGGTCGGTCCTGGAATGTTTTTGCTGACCAAGCCCTGGGCGTGATCGAGCAGCATCCCGGTCGCTTCGCCGGTTTGTTTGTCGCGCAAAATTTCGCCGCCAAAAGGATTAGTCGTCTCCTTGTCGATCTTGGCGATGCGCAACGCGGCGCTGTTCGCGATCGCGGCATGACCATCGGCGCGCGTGAGAAAAACGGGATTGTCCGGCGCGATTTTGTCGAGATCGGCCCGCGTCGGAAATTGCGGCGGCTTCCAGAACGTCTCGATCCAGCCGCGGCCCGTGATCCATTTTCCGCGCTCCGTTTTTGGGACGCGCTCTTTCACTTTTGCGAGAAAATCCTCGAGCGTGTTTGCGCCTTCGAGATTCAAATTCATCTCGCGCTCGCCGATGCCGAAGATGTGGCAATGCGAATCGGTCAGGCCGGGCACGACAGTTTTCCCGGCGAGGTCGACCGTCTTCGTTTCCGCCGATTGATATTTTTTCGCGTCCGCATTCGAACCGACGAAAACAATCCGGCCATCCTTCACCGCGATCGCTTCCGCGCGCGGCTGCCGTTCGTTCATCGTGTAAATGTTGCCGTTCACAAAAACGGTTTGAGCTGGTTCGGCGCCGAGGACTGCGGAGCAAAGTGCGAAAAAAAGTGAACTTCGGAAAATCTTCATCGGGCGGCGATCATCACGATTTCGTTGGGTGGCGTCGAGCGCGCAACGCTTCAACGCGAATCATGTGAATAGTTTCATTCTTCTCTTTTGCTTCTTGAAAGCTTTTCCGTATGGAAAGATTGGTTCTGGGTTTTCCTCGCCGCCACCACGAATGGAAAAACATTTTCTTTTGCCAACCCGGTTGCGATTTATAGAGTTGCCGCCTCTCTCCGGGCCGCTGCGATTAACTTTGAATTCAACGACCTTGAGCGCCGCACATCCTAACCATCAGCCTGAGCCGTTTTTAAGTTGGCGGCTGCGCCCTCGCGGAAGCAGAGCCAGCTAAGCGTTTATGGCGAATTTTTTTCCACGCTGGACGAACTGGCTCCCGCTCAAGATCGCCATCTGCGGCACGGTCGTTGTCTGCGGGCTCACTGGCGCCACCTGGTATTACATCACGCCGAAATACACGCGCGTTGGTTATCAACCGATCCAGCCGGTGCCGTTCCCGCACGATATCCACGTGGCGCAGCTCGGGATGGATTGCACCCAGGTGCAGAAAGATAATCCGAAGCTCGAGCCGGTGCGGGCAAGCTGGAAAACCGGGCAGCCGGTCGAGTGGGTGCAACTGCATCGGACGCCCGATTACGTCTACTACAATCACGCCGCGCACGTGAACCGCGGGATCAGTTGCGCGAGCTGCCACGGCCAGGTGAATCGGATGGGGATCATGCACCATGACAAACCGCACAGCATGGCGTGGTGCCTCGAATGCCACCGGCATCCGGAGAACTTCCTCCGGCCGGAAACGCAAATCACAAACCTCGATTGGAAACCGGACTGGGAAAAACCGGCGGAGTTCGTGGCGAAATACGGCCAGCCGACAGAGGCGACCGATGATTGGGCGAAGAAGCAGAAGCTCACCCAAGAAGAGATCGGCCAGACTTTGAAAGAGCGTTGGAATATTCAGCCGCCGCTAAATTGCCAGGGGTGCCACCGATGAGCAGGAACGTAATTCGTTACATCGTTACATGGTTACATCGGAATGGGCGGGCGGGTCGCACCGATTCAGCGATTCAACGATTTAACGATGTAACGAGGCGAAGCCCATGAAGCGCGTCTTCGAGCATCCACCGGAAAAGCTGACGGGGAAGCGTTACTGGCGCAGCCTCGGCGAGCTGAGCGACACGCCGGAATTCCGGGGCTGGCTCGAGCGCGAATTTCCCGCGGGCGCGGCCCAGCTCGAAGGCGACGATTGGTCGCGCCGGGGCTTCCTGAAATTGATGGGCGCGTCGATGGCCCTGGCGGGATTTGGCCTAACGAGTTGTCGCCGGCCGGAAGCGCACCTGGTCCCGTTCACGAAAAGCGCCGAGTGGACGATCCCGGGCAAGGCCCTCTATTACGCGACGGCGATGCCGCGCCGCACCGGCGGGCTGCCCCTGATCGCAGCGGCGGTCGATGGGCGCCCAATCAAACTGGAGGGCAACCCGCTCCATCCGGCGAGCGGCGGCGCGACGGACGCGTTCGCGCAGGCGTCGCTCCTCGATCTCTACGATCCGGCACGCTCGAAGCGTTTCGTCGAGAAAGGCGAGCGCGATGAGAAAGGGAAAAAGGTCGAAAACTTCGAGGCGCGAGACCGGGCGACGTTTGAAAAGTATCTGGCCCAACTCCGGACGAAGATCGCGGCGGACGGCGGCGCGGGCCTCGCGTTCCTCGTCGAAGAAGTCCACTCGCCGACGCGGGAGCGCTTGCGGGCCGAGCTTCTCAAAGCCTACCCGAAGATGCGGTGGTGCGTTTACGATCCGCTCCTGACCGAAGCGCAAAGTTTCGCGACACAGCTTGGTTTCGGCGATAACGTGCGCCTCGTCCCGCGCCTCGAGAGGGCCGATGTGGTGGTCGCGCTCGACAGCGATTTTCTCGATTGCGGCGAGGGTGATGTCGCAGGTGTCCGCGCGTTTTCTTCACGGCGCCGGGTAGGCGAGGCGAAGGAGGCGATGAACCGGCTGTATGTGGTGGAGAACCGGTTCACCCTCACCGGCGCGATGGCCGATCATCGGATGCGTTGTCCCGCGAGCCAGATTCCGGCATTCACGCGCGCGCTGGCCGGGAAAATTGCAGTCGCAACGAAAGACCAGGGACTCGCTTCGACGATTGCGACGTTGACGGAGCCGGTGAACGCGATGCAGTTCGACGACACCTGGCTGACCGAATGCGCGAACGATTTGATGACGAAGCCGGGCGCCAGCCTGGTCCTGGCCGGGCCACATCAGCCGGTGGTGGTGCAGCTCATGGTTTACGCGATCAACTCGGCGCTGAAGAATATCGGCGCGACGTTGATCATCCGCGAGTTCCTTCGCGCGCCGAAAACCAACAGCATTATCCAATTGGCCGGCGAAATTAATTCCGGCCGAATCAAACAGCTTTTCATTTTCGGCGGCGACCCGGTTTACAACGCGCCGAAAGGGGTGACCCTCCATGTCGGCCGGCCTGACGCTGCCCAGGCTGCGGATCGCGAGGTAGCGCCGATCGATTGGGCCGATCTCCAGAAAACTGTGCCGGACGTGGTGCGGCTGGGTTGCTTCGAAGATGCCACGTCGGAATTAAGCAAATGGCATGTGCCGGCCGCGCATTATCTCGAAGCGTGGGGCGACGCGCTGACCAACGACGGCGCCTATCTCGCGATCCAGCCGATGATTCTCCCGCTCTTCGGCGGAATGTCGGAGCTCGAATTGATGAACGCCGTTCTCGGCGCTCCGAAAGTCGACGGACCGGAACTGGTGCAGGAAACTTTTCGCGCGAGCGCGCCGCCCGGCGATTTCCAAACGGCGTGGTCGCAACTGTTGCGGGACGGATTTGCGACGCACATCGCGTTGAAGGAAAAACCGCCCACGTTTAATTCGAACAACGCCGGAGGTGTCGCGCACACACTTTGGGCAACGGTGCCGAACCCGACGCTCGACGCGCCCGAGATTGTCCTGACGCGCAGCTACGCGATGGATGACGGCCGTTATATCAACAACGGCTGGCTCCAGGAATTGCCGGACCCGATCACGAAGCTGACCTGGGACAACGCAGCGTTGATGAGCCCGGCGATGGCGAAACATCTCGGGGTGAACACCGGCGACTTGATCAATATCGCGGTGACCGAAACGACGAAGGACGTGCAGCAAAAAAATATCCGGCGCGAGCTGGTGATCGCGGCGCTAATCTCGCCCGGACACGCGGACAACTCGATCTCGATTTCGCTTGGTTACGGCCGGAAAAAGACCGGGCCTGTCGGCGAAGAATCTGGCTTCAACGCCTACCTGCTGCGGACCACCTCGAATCCGCATTACATCGCGGTCGACAGTAAGATGATCGAGGCCATTACGGTCACGACCGCGGCGACGCCATCGGACCGACCCACGCCGACGCCGGGATTCTTTAGCCGTTTGACGGGAGGCAACAAGCCGAAGCCGGTGGCGATGCACACGCTCGGCACGTATCCACTGGCGATCACGCAGGATCATTGGAGCATCGAAGGGCGCGGGCTGGTGCGCGAAGCGACGATCGAGCATTACCGCGAAGACCCGGAGTTCGTGAAGAAAATCGCGGGCGACGAAGAATTGCCGGCAAAGCTCCCGTCGATTTACAGCCATCCGCCGCTCAACGCCGAACAGCAATGGGGGATGACGGTCGACCTGAACGTCTGCACCGGTTGCAGCGCCTGCGTCATCGCCTGCCAGAGCGAAAATAATATTCCGATTGTCGGCAAACTCCAGGCGAGTCACGGGCGCTCGATGCACTGGCTCCGGCTCGATCGTTATTACGCGAGCGAGAAACCGTTCAACCAGGACCGCGGCGAATACCCGGAGAACCCCGAGATCGTGCACCAGGCGATGATGTGCCAGCACTGCGAGAACGCGCCGTGCGAAACGGTCTGCCCGGTAAACGCCACGGTGCACAGCGAAGACGGCCTCAACGTCATGGCTTACAACCGCTGCATCGGCACGCGGTATTGCGCGAACAACTGCCCGTTCAAGGTCCGCCGTTTTAATTATTTCGATTACAACCAGCGCCCGATCGGCAAAAAGAAAGTCGGCCCGCTCGAGGTCTATCAGGAATACATCGCGCCGTTCACCGAGAAAGGCGCGCCGGATACGACGAAGCTCCAGAAGAACCCGAACGTGACGGTGCGGATGCGCGGCGTGATGGAGAAGTGCACTTATTGCGTCCAGCGGATCGAAGAAGCGAAGATCGCGGCGCACGTCAAGGCGGGCGCGTCCGGCAACACGCGGATTCCGCGCGATTCGTTCACCAGCGCGTGCGCCCAGGCCTGCCCGACGGAAGCGATCGTTTTCGGCGATACGAAGGATCCCGAGAGCCGGGTGTCGAAAATAAAAATGCAGGACCGCAATTACCGGTTGCTCGATTATTTGAATGTGAGCGCGCGCACGAGTTACCTGGCGCGGATCCGCAATCCGAACCCGAAAATGCCGGACGCGAACCGGATCGCGGTGGCGAGTCTGGGCAATGAACACCGGGAAAACGGCGCCAAGCACGAGCCCGATTCGATGCACCGCCACGATCACGCTGACATGAAACCGGAAGAGAAACCGTGAGGAAGGATTTCAGATTGCAGATTTCAGATTGCAGATTGGCGGCAGCGACGCGGGAACAATCTGCAATCTGCAATCTGAAATCGGCAATGTAACCATGGACGGCGCAACCACGGCACCAGATGTGATCGAAGGCGAAGCCTCGGCTTCCGTGGAGAGGCCGTTGCAGCGCGTGCCGCTCGTGCTGCACCGGCGGAACTTCAGTTGGATCACCGAGCGAATTGCCGGCGCGGTCGAGGGCCCGGGCCCGCGTTGGTGGTGGGTGACGTTTGCGATCACCTCGATGGTCGCGATGTTCGGACTCTTCTGTCTCGGCTACCAGATTTCCACCGGCGTCGGCACCTGGGGCTTGAATCATCCGGTCGGCTGGGCCTGGGACATCACCAACTTCGTGTTCTGGATCGGTATCGGACACGCGGGCACGCTCATCTCCGCTATCTTGTTTTTGCTCCGGCAGAAGTGGCGCACGTCGATTAATCGCTCCGCGGAAGCGATGACGCTGTTCGCGGTGATTTGCGCCGCGATCTTTCCCGGCGTTCACGTCGGCCGGGTTTGGATGGCGTGGTTCCTCGCGCCGTTGCCGAACAACTACGGGATTTGGCCGAACTTTCGCAGTCCGCTGCTCTGGGACGTGTTCGCGGTCTCGACCTACTTCTCGGTCTCGGTCCTGTTTTGGTACACCGGCTTGATTCCAGATCTCGCGACGTTGCGCGATCGCGCCACGACGAAGATCAAGAAGTTGCTCTACGGAATTTTCGCGGTCGGCTGGCGCGGCTCAAACCGGAACTGGCGCCATTACGAGATGGCGTATCTGCTTCTCGCCGGTCTTTCCACGCCGCTGGTGCTCTCCGTCCATAGCGTCGTGTCGTTCGACTTCGCTACGTCGATCATCCCCACCTGGCACACCACGATCTTCCCGCCTTACTTCGTCGCGGGCGCGATCTTCGGCGGATTCGCCATGGTGCTGACGCTCCTGATCCCGGCGCGCGCGATTTACAAACTGCAGGACATCATCACCCCGCAGCACATCGACAAAATGGCGAAGGTGATCCTGCTTACCGGCTCGATCGTGAGTTACGCCTACGCGATGGAATTCTTCGTCGCCTGGTACAGCGGCAACCAGTACGAGAAGTACGCATTCTTCAATCGCATCTTCGGTCCCTACTGGTGGTACTGGTGGGTCGGCATGCTTTTCTGCAACGCCCTTTCGCCGCAGTTTTTCTGGTTCAAGCGGTTCCGGCAAAACATCTACGTCGTTTATTTCGTGTGCATGTGCGTCAACGCCGGGATGTGGTTCGAGCGTTTCATTATCATCGTCGGCGGCTTGCACCGCGATTTCCTGCCGTCGTCCTGGGGAATGTTTTACCCGACCTGGGTCGATATCTGGACGTTCATCGGCACGTTGGGCATCTTCCTTTCGCTTTTCCTCATGTTCATTCGCTACCTGCCGATGATCGCGATGTCGGAAGTGAAGATTGTGCTGCCGGAAGCGAATCCACATCATGCCTCGCCTGAGGAACATCATGTCGTCGCCGCCGGCGGAAAGGAGCGCACGTGAAAACGCTCTTCTTCTGTAGCCGCTTCGCTGTGCGAAGCGCGGGTATCAGCGTGGATTCTATGTCGCTCTCACGCGGCCCACAGGGCCGCGGCTACAGAAGAGGCGACGACAGAAAGGAGAGGACCAAGTGAGAACGCCATCCGGAAACAAGGTTTACGGGATGGGTGCGGAATTTCCGAGCGCCTCGGCGCTTTACGAAGCGGCGAAACGGGTGCGCGATGCCGGATTCAAGAAGTGGGATGTGCATTCGCCGTTCCCGATTCACGGGATGGACGCCGCGATGGGTCTCGGCAAATCGTGGCTCAGCGCTGCGGTCCTCGGGGGCGGCATCACCGGATTGCTCACCGCCGTCACCCTGGAGTTCGGCCCGTCGTGGTTCATTTATCCGCTCGTCGTCCACGGCAAACCGGTGGATTGGCGGACGGTGCCGGCCTTTTTCCCGATCATGTTCGAGCTCACCGTCCTCTTCGCCGCTTTCACCGCGTTCTTCGCGATGCTCATCATGAACGGCCTTCCGCGCTGGTATCATCCCGTCTTCAACTGGCGACGATTCAGCCGCGCGACCAACGACGGATTTTTCCTCATCATCGAAGCCCGCGATCCGCGCTTCACCGAGCTGGAGGCCCGCGAGCTTTTGGAACAAAGCGGCGGCGAACACGTCACCGTCATCCACGAAGACTGAACAAAATGACGAATTTCCGAATGACGAATGACGAATTAATGACGAATGACCGAGTCCGAATGATCCGGACGCCGGGTGCACTCCCTGGTCATTCGTTATTGGTCATTCCTTCGTCATTCGACATTCGTCATTCGGCATTTCTGTAATTTATGCTCCGCGGATTTTTCCTCATCTTCTTGCTGATCGGCGTCGCGATCGTCGCCGTGTTCGGTTTCCGCGGACAGACGAGCACCGGTTCGCCGATCGAAGTTTTTCCGGACATGGTCCGGCAGATGAAAGTACGGGCCCAGGCGCCGCTGGCATTTTTCGCGGACGGTCGCGGCTCGCGTCCGCCGGTGGCCGGCACGGTGCCGATCGGGTACGAAATGCCGAAGGCCAACAGCGAGGCTTCGCCCGGCGCCGCTCCCGTTCCCTCCGAGATGAACGTGCAACCGCATCTCGGTTTCAGCAGCGGCAATGATTATTTCAATACCGGAAAGATGGGAACGAACTGGGGGACTGGTTTCCCATTGGCTGTCACGGGCGACCTGATGGAGCGGGGCAAACAGCGGTTCAATATCAACTGCGCCATTTGCCACGGACCCACCGCGGCCGGCAACGGAATGACGAAGCAGTACGGCCTCGCCACCGTCGTCACTTTGCAGGACGAACGGATCCGGACCATGGCGGACGGCGAAATTTTCAACACGATCACGAACGGGAAAAACACAATGCTGGCTTACGGACCGAACGTGAGCGTGACGGACCGGTGGGCGATTATCGCGTATCTGCGTGCGTTGCAACGCAGCCAGAACGCGACCGCAGCCGACGTGCCGCCGGAACATCGCGCCGAAATGGATAAGCCCGCCGAAACGAAACCCGAAGCGAAACCCGAGGCAAAACCGGAGCCGCCCAAGAAATGAGCGAGCGATCTGACATCGTGCCAACGCCGGAAGGCGAATTCGTCGAGCCGACACGGTTCGCGCCGTTGTCGTTTTTGTTGGCGCTGCTCGGCCTGGGCGGTCTCGGCTTGAGCGTGGTGGGCGCGTTCGTCTCGCCGCATCAGTTCAGTTTCTCCTGGCTCTTCGCGTTCGCCTTTTATTTCACGATGCTGGCCGGCTGTTTCTTCTGGATCATCGTCCACCATGTCGTCGATGCGGAATGGTCGGTGGTCGTCCGGCGCCAGCTCGAGAATCTCTCGCTGCTGCTCGCCGTGATGGTGGTGTTTTTCATCCCGATCGTCATCTATCGCCATCATCTTTATGAATGGATGAACATCCCGGTGGGCCACGATCCGGTTCTCGACAGCAAACGCGGCTACCTGAACTGGCACTTCTTCCTGGTGCGCTCCATTTTCTATTTCTTCTTTTTCATCAGCGCGACGTTGCTCTTCCGCCGCTTCTCGATCCGGCAGGATCGCGACGGAAATCCGGCCTATACGATCAACATGCGGCGGCTCGCCTTCGTGGCGCTGCCGATCTTCGCCCTGTCGCTCACCTTTGGCGCTTACGACTGGCTCCTCGGAATCGATTACCACTGGTTCTCGACCATGTGGGGCGTTTACATTTTCGCCGGCGCCGCGGGCAGCTCGATGTCGCTCCTGGTTCTGGTGATCACGGCCCTGCGTAAGGCCGGTTACCTGAAGGAAACGGTCACCGTCGAGCATTACCACATCATGGGGAAATGGATGCTCGCCTTCTGCGTTTTCTGGGCCTACATCGGTTTCTCCCAATACATGCTCATCTGGTATGCGAACATGCCGGAAGAGACGGAATATTTTATCCGGCGAAACACGGAGTCGTGGAATGCGCTCAGCCTCTTTTTGGTGATCGGGCGGTTCTTCGTTCCATTCGCGATCCTGCTTCTGCAAGGGTTGAAGAGAAAACCGCACCGGCTCTGCCTGATCGCGGGTTGGATCGTGTTCATGCAGATGGTCGATCTCTACATCGTGATCCTGCCGGCGCTGCATGGGAAGGGCGTGCTCGTCAGCGTCTGGGACTTCATGCCGCTGCTTGGGATGGGCGCGACGCTCGCCTTTGTCTTCCTCTGGATCGTGCGCAGGAGCTCCACCTTTCCGAACCGCGATCCGCGCCTGCTCGAATCGCTCCACCTTGTTAACTAGCAATGACGCAACCGGAACCACTCCAAGATTATCAGCCGCGCTCGATGTTCTCGACGTGGGTGGGGGTTGTTCTGCTCTTCGCCTTCTTCGGCATGCTCGCGTTTGTGGCGGTGAAGACGTCGCCGCGCGGAAACACCTACGAAAAGAAACGCGCCAAAGTTCGCGCGGAAAAATTGGAAGCCGCGCAGAAAGAAAACCTGACCGCGCTGACCAGCTATGGCTGGGTCGACAAGAACAAAGGCATCGCGCGAATCCCGATTAACGACGCGATGAAATTGACCCTCGCAGCGCTGGCCGAAAAGAAACCGACCGCGGCCGGTCCGATCGTCGCCGCGTCGCCGAGCGCGGCTCCTCAAGCTTCGCCGGCTTCAAGCGCCGCCGCATCAGCGGCCGCGAGCGCAAGCGCATCGCCTTCTGCCAGCGCGAGCGCGAGTACGACACCAAAACCAACTTCAGTGACAGGTCCCGATTCCGAAGCTCGCAATCAACCGGCCGCCGCAATCAAACCGCCACCAGCGCCTCCCGGTACCCAGCCTGGTCCTAACTCGAGCCCCGTTGCTTCCGCGCCGCCTGCTCCGGCAAAGGCGCAAAAGAGTCCTTCACCATCCGCTTCACCTTCCGCCGCAGGAACACCGCTGCCCGTCCGCGGTAAGACGCCATGAGCCGCTTTTCTGATAACGTATCGCGAGTCGCCCTTCTCGGAGGGATGTGCTTCCGCACGTCCCATTCTGGTACGGAGCGTTTCGATTCAGTTAGGGACATGCAGAAGCACGTCCCTCCAAGGAAAGAATGAATCCATCTGAAGTTCCATTGAGGCCACCATCAAACGTCGAGGTTCCAACGCCCGACAGCCAGGTGACCACCCACGAGGTCGAGCAGGTCGAGCGCGCATTGATCGACGCCTCGACGCGGCTGCCGGTCCTGTTCTTCTACGGGTCCGCGATTCTCTGGCTGTTGCTCGGCACGCTGCTCGCCGGAATTACCTCGTGGAAACTGCACGCGCCCGATCTGCTGGCGAATTGGAGCTGGCTCACGTGGGGTCGCATCCGTCCCGCCCACATGAATGTGATGGTTTACGGCTGGGCCTCGATGGCCGGCATCGGCACCGCGATCTGGCTCATGGCGCGTTTGTGCCGGACCACGCTGCGCCATCCGTTACTCCTCATCGCCGGCGGAGCTTTCTGGAATCTTGGCGTGCTGCTCGGCGTCGGTGGAATTCTGGCCGGCGACAGCACCGGCTTTGAATGGCTCGAGTTCCCGCCCTATGCCACCACCGTGCTCTTCATTGCGTATTCGCTCGTCGTGTCGTGGGCGCTGCTCATGTTCCGTTTTCGCCGCGGAGACAGCATCTACATCACACAATGGTATCTGCTCGGCGCGTTTCTCTGGTTCCCCTGGGTCTATGGCGCCACCCAGGTGATGCTCTTCATCGCGCCGGTCCAGGGCGTGATGCAATCCGCCGTCACCTGGTGGTTCGCGAACAATCTTCTCTTCCTTTGGTTCGGCGCGATTGGGCTCGGCACGGCGTATTACATGATCCCGAAAGTAATTGGTCGCCCCGTCTACAGTTATCACCTGGCGGCGATCGGCTTCTGGACTTACGCGTTCTTTGCGAGCTGGACGGGAATGCAACGCCTCGTCGACGGCCCGTTCCCGGCCTGGATGATCACCGCCAGCATCGCGGCGACGATCCTCACCATTATTCCGGTGGCGACCGTCGGCCTGAATCATCACATGACGATGCAAGGTTACTTCGGTCTGCTCCGCTACAGTCCGACGTTGCGCTTCACGGTCTTCGGGGCCATTTCCTACACCGTCTTCAGTTTGTTCGGCGTTTTGATCTCACTGAGGTCTGTCGAGCGTTACCTGGACTTCACCCAAGCGAGCATCGCCTACTCGCATATGGGGCTCTATGCGTTTTTCACGATGGTAATGTTCGGCTCGATGTACTACATCGTGCCGCGGTTGGTCGGGCGCGAGTGGCGCTACGCTGCTCTGATCAAACTCCACTTCTGGTCATCGACTTATGGCGTTGGTTTGATGGTATTGATGCTCATTGCGGCCGGGATCGCTCAGGGCAGTGCGCTCAATGATCCCTCGCTTTCTTTCATCGAGGGTCTGGAATACGTGCCCATGTATCTGCGCGGTCGCAGTCTTTCTGGTCTTCTTCTCACGATCGCGCATTTGATCTTCGCGTTTCATTTCGGCCTGATGCTTTTCGGACTCGGTCGCACCGCGAGCATGCCGACGTTTCTAAATCCGCAGGAAGAGGAGGCAGTGAAGGAACACATATGAAAGGGTTAACGGCACTCTTTCTCGGAATCTTCGGCACGTTCGCTTTCTCGTGGGCGGGGCTGACGCTGATCCCGAATTTCCAGATCGGGCATCTCGATCCCGCGGTAAATCAGGACGACGAGAATGACATTTATCCCGTGCCGAAATCCGGGATGGCGGAACGCGGCCGGAAAATTTATGCGGCCAACGGCTGCGTCTATTGCCACAGCCAGCAAGTCCGCGCCGATTACGCCGCCTCCGACATCGACCGGAAATGGGGCACGCGCCGGAGCGCGCCGCGCGATTACATTTTCGAGCGTCCGGCCATGCTCGGCAAAATGAGAGTGGGTCCCGATCTTTCGAACATCGGCAAGCGCGCGCCTTCGGAGGACCAGAGTCCAACGCCTTCGGCATCGCCGGGTGCATCTCCGGCGGCAAATGCTCCTCAGCCGAACGCCGCGACCTCTCCCGCAAGTTCGCCCGCTGCTAACGCATCCGCATCGCCCGCCGCTTCGCCAAACAAACCAGTCGCCGCCAACTCTCCCGCGCCCTCGAAATCGCCAGCTGCATCTCCAGCGGCAAACGCGCCGCAGCCAAATGCCGCGACCTCTCCCGCAAGTTCGCCCGCTGCCAACGCGCCCACATCGCCCGCCGCTTCACCAACCAAACCGGTCGCCGCCAACTCTCCGGCGCCCTCGAAATCGCCAACTGCATCTCCCGCGGCAAACGCGCCGCAGCCAAATGCAGCGACCTCTCCCGCAAGTTCGTCCGCTGCCAACGCGCCCACATCGCCCGCCGCTTCACCGACTAAACCAGTCGCCGCCAACTCTCCCGCGCCGGCGCCGACGAACGCCACGACAGCAGCCGCGCCTTCGCCCTCAGCGAGCCCGGCCGCAACCCCCGCGACGACAGCGGACACGACCACCAACTCCAGCGGCGTTCCGCCGCAATACTCCGCGGCCTGGCACCATCTTCATCTCTACAGTCCGCGTAGCGTCCTGGCCGGTTCCACTTCGAACATGCCGGCTTACAAATTCCTTTACGAGAAGCGGCGCGTTTCTGGCGAGCGCTCAGCCGAGGCCCTGAAGTTGACCGGCGCCGAGGCACTGCCCGACGAATGGGAAATCGTGCCGAGTTACGACGCGAAATGCCTCGTGGCTTACTTGATGTCGCTCGACCAATCTCACGAATTGAAGGAAGCGAAGCTGACCACAGCTCCGGCTTCTTCGCCTGCGTCTTCACCGGCTCCGGCCAAGGAGGAAAAGAAATGAACGAGAACGCGCCCGAGCGTCGCGTCCGCCAGGGAATGGATTATGGCGAAGACTCTGACGTGCATCAGGTGCATGCCGCGATCCAGCGGGAGAAGCGCGAGCCGCGGGTGGGTCTTGAACCGCTCTCGATCTGGCTGATTGCGGTTTACGGCCTCGCGATCTTTTTCGGCGGCGCTTACCTCGGGCGTTTCTCCGGCAACTTTAGCGGCGACAGTCTCGATCCCGCTCTCATCCCGCAGCCAAAAACGCACGGCCCGAGTGGTCCGGGTGGCGAGCAAACGACCGAACTCTCGCAGGCCGATCGCGGCAAAAAGATTTTCTCGGCGAACTGCGCCGTCTGTCATCAACCGAATGGACTCGGCGCGGCGGGCCAGGGTTATCCGCCGCTGGCCGGTTCGGAATACGTGAATGGCGGGACCCGGCGGCTGGGAATGATCGTCCTCAAAGGCTTGCAAGGTCCGCTCACGGTGAAAGGCCAGTCGTTCGGCGCGGCCGTCATGCAGCCGTGGGACAAGACGCTGAGCGACGCGAAGATCGCCGACGTTCTCACCTACATTCGGCAGGAGTGGGGAAACAAGGGCGGCCCGGTGGCCACCGCGCAGATCGCGGGGTTGCGCAAGGAACTGGCCAGCCATCCTGATTCCTTCGTAGAGGCGGATTTGAAAGCTGTTCCCGAAGATGCCGAGCTTCCCGGCGGCGAACCCGCTGGAGCCAAGCCCGCGGAAGCAAAGAGCCCAGCACCCGCGCCACCGAAATAACTGTAGCCGCTTCGCTGTGCGAAGCGTGAGAGCGGCATTGCCGGCACTCACGCCGCCCACAGGGCGGCGGCTACAGTTTCGCGGCGATAATTTTTCCGATGGCGCGCAGGCCTTCTTCGTCTTCGGCATCGAAGCGATCCAGTTCCGGGCTGTCGACATCGAGGACGCCGAGCAAATGCGAATCGGCGCTCACCAGCGGAACAACGACTTCCGATTTCGACGCGCTGTCGCACACGATGTGGCCGGGGAACTCGTTCACGTTCGCGACGCGAATAGTCGTCCGTTTTTCCGCTGCCGTCCCCACCACGCCGCGTCCGAACTTGATTCGCACGCAAGCAGCCCGCCCTTGAAAGGGACCGAGGACCAGCTCGCCTCCTTTGAGCAAATAAAACCCGACCCAATTCAATCGCGGCACCGAGTGAAACAGCACGGCCGCGCAGTTGGCCATGTTCGCAACGGAGTCTGTCTCGTAGTGGATGAGCGCGGAAATCTGAGTGGCCAGCTCACGATACAATTCCGGCTTCGGGAGTTGGCTAAGATCGGCCGCTACGAACACGCGCTGAACTTAAGCCATGATTTCAGCTTTTCAGCGTTTCAGTTTTTCAGCTTTTATTCCTACGCCACCATCTCGTCGACCACCGTCAGGAACGGATCGATGTCGAAAGGCTTGGTGAGATAATTGCGCGCGCCGGCGGTGAGCAGGCGTTCGATCTGGCTCGGCGTAGCATCTGCGCTCAATACCACCACCGGCACATTCGCGGTCGCGGGTTCGCGTTGCAATTGGCGCAGCACTTCCGAGCCGTGCATGTCCGGCAAATTGAGATCGAGCAGGACCAGCTTCGGCTGATGCGCCTGGGCCAGCTCGAGGCCCTCCTCGCCCGACCGCGCATGCATCAGTTTCAACGCGGGACGAAATTCCAAAATCCGCTCGACGAGCGTGAAATTGACCGGGTCATCCTCGATGTAGAGAACGTCGCACAAAGGGGTGACAACCACGGCTGGCGACGCTTCGAACCGATCCGGGCCGCCTTCGCCCAGCTCCTGCGTGATGATCCCGAGCAAGTCGCGCGCGGCTTTCAAAATGTGTTGCACATCCGCATCCTTCGTGGCCGATCCGCTCGACCGCATCGAGAGCAATTCGGCAAAGCCGATGATGGCATTGAGCGGCGCGCGCAGCTTCTGGTTCAGGTCGGCGCGGAAGACGCGCTCGCGGGGTGAGGGCTCTTCGGAAACATCGGGGAAGGAGGAGGGCGATTCGTTCACAATGTTCATTTTCGGATCGATAAACAGCAGGTTGCGTTCACGCGGCGGACCAAACTTTCGGCTCGGGTTCCATTTCCATCCGCAAACCGGACGGCTCTTCGAAGCTGAGATTGCGGAGTTTCTTCACCATCTCGAGGTCGCGCCGCATTTTGTTTTTGTGGGCGCAGAAAATCAGCGCCGTCTCGTCGGTGATCAGGTCGGCCTTGTAAGCGTTCAAGAGCGACTGGTCGAAGCTGTGCCAGCCCATCGTGTCTCCGGCCTCGATGATTTCCTGGAAGGTCCGGTTCTCGCCCTCGCCGTAGAGCAGGGTCTCGCGCGTCCGCAGGCTGCTGCCCATGATTTCCGTGACGAGCAAACGTCCGCCATTAATCTTGCTCACCAGCCGCTGACTGACGACGTAGCGGATCGTGTCCGCGAGCCGTTGCCGCAACTGTTGCTCCTCCTCCTTGCTGAACATGCCGAGGATGCGGTTAATGGTCTGGCCCGCATTGATCGTGTGCATGGTGGTGAAAACAATGTGGCCGGTCTCCGAGGCGGTCATCGCGATCTCCATCGTCTCGCGGTCGCGAATTTCGCCGACGAGGATGACCTTCGGCGCCTGGCGGAGCGCGGAACGCAGACCGCTCGCGAAATCCCGGAAATCTTTTCCGAGCTGGCGCTGATTGAAGAGCGCCTGTTTGTGCGGATGGAGGAATTCGATCGGGTCCTCCAGCGTCAGGATGTGGATCTTCTGGGTCTCGTTCAGCTCGTTCAACATCGCCGCCAGGGTGGTCGTTTTACCGCTGCCGGTGGCGCCCGTGACGAAAATGATGCCGTTCTTTTCCTTGATCATCTCGCGGAAAATTGGCGGGAGCCCGAGCTGGTCGACGGTCGGGATCTCGGTCTGCAATTTCCGCATCACGATGGCGGGCCGGCCGTTCTGCTTGAAAATATTCACCCGCATTCGGGCGAGATCGGCGAGGGCGTAGCTGCAATCGCAGGAGCCGTGGTTGGCCAGGTCCGCCTTGAGCCGCTCGTCTCCGTGTATCACATGATCGGCGATCTGATCGATCTGGGTGGAATCCAGGACACCGGTCGGCGTATCGATCGGGAATTCTTCGAGAAGGCCGTTCTCTTCAACGATGGGCGGTTTGCCGACAGCAAAGAGCAGGTCGGAAATGCCTTCGCTGCTGCCAATCATCGCCGAAAGCAGAGCATCTATGAGTTCTTTATTCACAAAAAGCCGGAGAAGCCGATATGAATTAGCGAGAAACGTGCCCGGGGTGCTGCGTGAATCCCGCAAAATCGAGGCGCGCAAATTCCCTTGATGGCGCGATCCTTACGGGAGGATGTGCATTCTCTGGAAAAAGGCGCTTTTCAGTTGAAAACTTTGCCCTGATATTCAGTTTCACTTTCCGCTTATGGACGCATCCTCTGGTCTCGCTACCCATCCGCCCGCCGAACATCCCGCCCAGCACGAAGATCACGGACACGACCATCACGAGCTGCCCTTCTGGCGGAAATACATCATCTCGACCGACCACAAGGTGATCGGCATCCAGTACGGAATTACCGGGCTCATTTTCCTTTTCTTCGGGTTCTCCCTGATGATGCTGATGCGCTGGCAGCTCGCGTATCCCGGCCAGGAAATTCCGCTCATCGGCAACCTGCTCGGCCGCATGTTCGGTCCCGGCGCCGTGGAAAACGGCGTGATGAAGGCCGAGTTCTATAACTCGTTAGGCGCGATGCACGGCACGATCATGATCTTCCTCGGCATCGTCCCGATCGCGTTCGCCGCCTTCGGTAATTTCGTGGTGCCGCTCCAGATCGGCGCGCCGGACATGACCTTCCCGAAGATCAACATGGCGAGTTACCAGGCGTTTTTCTTTGGCGGCATTGTGATGCTGACCAGCTTTTTCGTTCCTGGCGGCGCGGCCAAAGGCGGTTGGACTTCTTACACCCCGCTCGCTGTCCTTGCGGACAAAGGACAGAACTACGATCCGTTTTGGAATGGGCAGACGCTCTGGCTCGTCGGGTTCATCCTGCTGATTACGTCCTCGCTTCTGGGCGCGGTCAATTTCATCGCGACGATCATTCAGCTGCGCGCTAAAGGCATGACCTGGATGCGGCTGCCCTTCTTCGTCTGGGCGCAATTCGTCACGGCGTTCCTGCTCCTGCTCGCCTTTCCGCCGCTTGAATCAGCAGTGGTTATGCAGCTCATGGATCGCATCGCGGGCACCAGCTTCTTCATGCCCACTGGCCTCGTCGTAAATGGGGCGCCCTTGCACGTCAGCGGCGGTGGCAGTCCGCTGCTCTGGCAGCATTTGTTCTGGTTTCTGGGGCATCCGGAAGTTTACGTGCTCATCCTGCCCGGCATGGGCATCGTCGCGGAGATTATCGCGAACAATACCCGCAAGCCGCTGTGGGGTTACAAATCGCTCGTCTTCGCCGCGCTTGTCCTCGGGTTTCTTTCCTTCGTCGTCTGGGCCCACCACATGTGGCTCACCGGCATGGGCTCGGTCGTGAGCGCCTTTTTCCAGACGACCACGATGATCATTTCCATTCCCTCGGTCATCATCCTGAGCGCGTTTTTCATTTCGCTCTGGGGCGGCTCGATCCGGTTCAACGTCCCGATGCTTTTCGCGACGGCGTTCCTTCCCATGTTCGGAATCGGCGGACTCACCGGCATCCCGCTCGCGTTTAATTCCGCCGATCTTTACCTGCACGACACCTATTACGTCATCGCCCATTTCCATTACATCGTCGCGCCCGGCACGATCTTCGCGGTGTTCGCCGGAATTTATTTCTGGTTCCCAAAGGCGACGGGCCGCCGGATGAACGAGTTCTGGGGGAAGGTGCATTTCTGGCCGTCGCTCATTTGTATGAACATTATTTTCCTGCCGATGTTCCTGCAGGGAATGCTCGGCATGCACCGGCGCTGGTACGATGGCGGCCAGGGCTGGACCCTGGCGGGCGAAAAAGTCTGGGGCCTGAGCGGATTCCAATGGAACACGCCGATCTCGATCGCGGCCTGGGTGATGGGTCTCGCCCAAATTCCGTTCATCATCAATTTCTTCTGGAGCATCAAGCGCGGACAGAAAGTGAACGACAACCCATGGGAGGCCACGACCCTCGAATGGACCGCGCCGTCGCCGCCCCCGCACGGAAATTTCGAGGTCACGCCGACCGTCTACCGCGGCCCGTATGAATACAGCCTGCCCGGACGCGAAGCGGATTTCACCATGCAAAGCGAACCGATGACTGAAAGCGACCGCAAAGCCTACGAAACCGCCGCGGCCGCGGGTGTCCACTAATCGCGACCATGGAAATCCCTTACACAGTAACGGCGCGGCCCGACACCGGTCTTTGGAACGCGAAAGTCGGCATCTGGTTGTTTCTGGCGTCGGAAGTAATGCTCTTCGGCGGACTTTTTTCCGCGTATGTTTTCCTCCGGCTCGATGCGGATCCCGGCGTTTGGCCGCACGGCCTCCTCAACGTTCCGGTCGGGACGATGAACACGGCAATCCTGATCGCCTCTTCGGTCACGGTGGTGATGGCGTGGGCATCGCTGAAGATGCGAAAATTCCGCGCCTATTGGTGGTACATGCTGGTAACGATTTTGTGCGGCGTGATCTTTCTGGCCGTGAAGCTCGTTTACGAGTGGCCCCAAAAGTTCGAGCACTTCGGCGCCTTCATTAAGAAAGACAAGCTCGAGAAATACGAGCAGTACCTCGGGAACCATCACTTGGCGGAAAAGGGATTGCCTCCACGCACCGAGATCAGCGGTCACCTCCATAATCACGACGCGCTTCACGACGAGAATGCGAAGGAATATGAGATCGCGCTCGATCCCGTGAATGCCGATCCGACCAATCCGAACATGGATCGCCCCCATTTTCTCTACGTCCCGCCGACAGAGAAAATGGCCACGATCGAAAAGGAGGACGTCGAGTACGCGAACATGTTTCTGCCGAAGCACAGCGCCTATTTCGCGAGTTACTTCACGATCACCGGGCTCCACGGCGCCCACGTCCTGGGCGGCGTGATTGTATTCACCTACCTCTGGCTGCCGGTCGGCACGAAACTCTACAAACGAAATCCCGAACACCTCGCCAACCGCGTCGAGGTCGCCGGCTTGTTCTGGCACTTCGTCGATCTGGTTTGGATTTTCGTGTTTCCACTCTTTTATTTACTCTGATCAATGAACGAAACCGACGAACCCAGCATCGCTGAGACTGCTCCAGTTGGAACATCTCCGGAGGACGCGCACGACGAAAACGTCGCGCACAACGTTTCGAAACACATCCGCGCCTATCTCATGGTCGGCGGCACCCTGATCACCTTTACCGCGATCACGGTCTTTCTCTCCTACGTGAATTTCGGCACGATGAAAGCGAACGTCGCGGTCGCGATGGTCGTGGCGACCTTCAAGGCCGGCCTCGTCGCTGCGATCTTCATGCACCTCTCGAACGAGAAGCGGATGATTTACCGCATCCTCATGTTCACGGCGTTTTTCGTTCTCGGACTTTTCTTTCTCACTTATCTCGCCTGGTACGATCCGGTCACTCGCTAAATGTCGCTCAGAGGTTTCCATATTGTCTTCATCACGATCTCGACTCTGCTCGCGCTCGGGGCCGGCGCCTGGTGCCTCTGGATCGATTCGGTCCACGGCTCGCCGGCTTTTCGCCTCGGCGCGATCTGTTCGTTCCTCGCGGGGCTGGTGTTGATCAGCTACGGCATCTGGTTCTACCGGAAAATGAAAAGGCTGCGCATTATCACATGAAAGCTCGGATGATCATCGCGGTCGGTTTGTTTCTCGGCACGCCGATCGGTCAGGCCCTGGCGTGTTCGCAATGTTTTGGAGCTCCCGGGTCCAAAAGCACAGAGCACATGGCCACTGCCATCTGGGTGCTGATGGGCGTCGTTATGTCCGTCATGGGCGGCGTGGGCGCTTTCAGTTTCCATCTTTGGAAACACGCCAACACGCCCCTCGAACCGCATCAGGAACTGACCGACGAGGATTTGAAGCCGTATGAATAGCCTCGCGTTCCTCAACGAGCTGATCGGGCTGCCGCCGAATGCTTCCGAGCATGGCTACCAGATCGATCACATCATCGAGTTCAGTCACTGGTTCATGGGCGGGCTCTTCGTCGGCTGGTCGGCATTTTTTATTTACGTCCTCCTGCGTTTCCGTCGCAGCAAACATCCGGTCGCTGACCACGAAGGCGTGAAGAGCGGGATTTCCACCCATCTCGAATTCGCGGTCGTCTTGATCGAAGCCGTGCTCCTCATCGGTTTCGCGATTCCACTCTGGGCGAAGCGGGTGAATTCATTTCCCGAAGACAAAGACGCGATCGTTGTCCACGTCGTCGGGCAGCAATTCAATTGGAACTTTCACATGCCGGGTCCGGATGGCGTCTTCGGACGACGCGATGTTTCGCTGGTGACGAACTCGAACCCGATGGGCATTGATTATTCCGATCCCGCGTCGAAAGACGATATCACTGCTGGCGGAGAACTTCATGTGCTGAAGGATCGTCCTGTCATTATCGAGCTGTCCTCGAAAGACGTGATTCACAATTTCGCGCTGCCGCATATGCGCATCGCGCAGGACGCCATCCCGGGTCAGATCATCCCGATGTGGTTCAAGCCGATCAAGACCGGCACGTTTGAAATTGTCTGCGGCCAGCTTTGCGGCCTGGGTCATTACAGTATGAAAGGCTCGGTTGTGGTCGATGAACCGGCTGAGTACCAGACATGGTTGAAGGAGCGGGCCGAGCTTTCAAAGACTGAGACCGTTCCAGCGCCGACCGAGCGCCCGCCGGGCGAACCGCCAGTCGGACCGACACCCGGTACGGTCCCGCCTCCCGGTGGTCCGAAGACCGCGAACCCGAGCGGCGAGCCGGATGCGAAACCAGGCGAGGCCCCGAAAGCGCCAAGTCCCGCGGCAACACCGCATTGAGTTGTAGCCGCGATCGGTGATCGCGGCCAGATTCGCGTCGATGTCGGCTAGCGAATTTGATTCTGGCCTTGCCCCGGCCGCGATCGCCGATCGCGGCTCCAGGTGGCTGCATCGTTTCGCCTGGTTCACCGCCATCGCGACCCTCCTTCTCATTTGCAGCGGCGGCATGGTCACGAGCAAAGGCGTCGGTCTCGCCGTGCCCGATTGGCCGACCACATTTGGTTACAACATGTTTCGCTTCCCCATCTCCAAATGGGTCGGCGGGATTTTCTTCGAGCACACCCATCGTCTCATCGCTTCCATCGTCGGGTTCCTGACGATCGTGCTCGCCATCTGGATCTGGCGCGTCGATCACCGGCGCTGGCTCCGCAACCTCGGCTTCGCCGCGCTCGGCGCCGTAATTCTCCAGGGCGTCCTCGGCGGATTGCGCGTGACCTTGTTGAAAGATGAAATCGGAGTTTTTCACGCCCTCCTCGCCCAGGCGTTTCTTGGAATGGTGATTGTCATCACGCTCGCGACCTCCTCGCGACTTTGGCGGCGGCTTTCTCGAAACAGTTCTCTGCCTGCGCGAGTGCGAGCCCTTTGCCGCGTCGTGATCTGCACGACGATAGTCATCTACCTGCAGCTTGGGCTCGGCGCCACGATGCGCCATCAGCATCGCGATCTCTCGATCCTCGATTTCCCGTTAGCCTACGGAAAGCTGATTCCCGACACGTCACCCGCGAAGGTGGCGGAGATTAATACGTGGCGTGATGCCCGCGCCATGTCCGACGTCACGCCCTTCCATATTTGGCTGCAAATGACCCATCGCTTTGTCGCCGCGGTCATCGCCGCCGGCGTCATCGCCTCGCTGTTTCTCGCGCGCCGAACTGGGGGCGACGCGGGAATGGTTTCGCGCTTTGCCGACTTCTGGTTCCTCCTTCTCGCCTTCCAGATTGCGCTCGGTGCCTGGGTCATTTGGAGCAACAAAGCGGCGGACATCGCGACCGCGCATGTGGCGGTCGGAGCAACGATGTTCGCGCTCGGCGTTTCTTTGTCCGCCATTTGTCTTCGGCTTCTGCGCGATCGGGAACTGTCGGCATCTCCTCGCCAAGCGCCCGTTTCGATGGAGATTCCCGTTTCATGAAAAGCGCGACGCTCCCAACGGAAATCGATCCGGCGATTCCTGTTCCGGAACGGAGACGCTTCATGTCGGATTTCGCAGAGCTGGTCAAAGCGCGGCTTACGTTGCTCGTTCTGCTCACGACCGCCGTCGGCTATTATCTCGGCGCGACCGGCCCGATCAATCGGCTCGGACTTTTTCATGCGGTGTTCGGGACAGCCCTCGCGGCTGCTGGCGCCGCCGCGCTCAACCAATGGTGGGAGCGCCGGCTCGACGCCCTCATGCATCGCACGCGCACCCGCCCGATTCCCGCCGGCCGCATGACCCCGCGTGATGCCCTGGCTCTCGGGTGCCTGCTTTCCACCGGCGGGATCGTTTATCTGAGCGTCGCCTGTAATTCGTTGAGCGCCCTGCTCGCCGCCGCCACGATCATCATTTACATCTTCGCTTACACGCCGCTCAAACGGGTCAGCACTTTCAACACGCTCATCGGCGCGATCCCCGGAGCGTTGCCGCCCGTGGTCGGCTGGGCGGCCGCGAGTGGCCGCCTCGATATCGGCGCGTGGAGTCTCTTCGCCATCCTCTTCTTCTGGCAACTGCCGCATTTTTTTGCGATCGCCTGGATGTATCGCGAAGATTATGCGCGGGCCGGGTTCGAGATGATTTCGAAGGACGATAAAACCGGCGCCCGCAGCGCGAGCCAAAGCGTGCTCTTCTGCATCCTCCTGTTGTTGATCTCCGGGATTCCCCAGTTCCTCGGCCTCGTCAGTGCCGTCTACCTCATCGTCGAACTGGTTCTAAATGGTTTGTTCATCCTCGTCGCGATGCGATTTCTGCGGACTCAACAGGCGAGCGACGCGCGGAAACTTTTTCTCACTTCGATCGCCTACCTGCCGTTGCTCCTGGGCGCCCTCGTGCTCACGAAAATATGAAAACGGAAACTGCGTCGGTTGCGGTGCGGACTCCGGCGCCAAAAAGCGGGAGAGCGTGGAAAATCACGCTGATTCTTATTCCACTCGTCACCGCGGCCTTTCTCTTTTGGCTGTGGCGGTTCCAAGTGAACGCTCTTTCGCACCGGCCCCTGCCTTCGTACGGAAACGTGCCGAGCTTCGAGCTGGTGAATCAGGACGCGCAGCCGTTCGGTTCGGAACAGTTATCCGGCAAAATCTGGATCGCCGATTTTATCTTCACCAGTTGTCCCGGTCCGTGCCCGATTATTAGCACGCGCATGAGCGAGCTGCAAAAGCCGCTGGCAAAGAGCGATGTTCACTTGGTCTCGTTCAGCGTCGATCCCGAGAAGGATACGCCTGAAGTCTTGCGCGCGTATGCCGATAAGCTGCGGAAGGAACCGCTCCGCTGGGATTTTTTGACCGGGCCGCTCGAGGCGATCGCATCCCTCTCGCATCACGGCTTCAAGCTGGCCATCGCCGTGGAAGAAGAACCGGGCACAGGTCCGGTCCACAGCACTCGCTTCGTCCTGGTCGATCGCCGCGGAACGATCCGCGGTTATTACGACGCTCTCGCGCCGGATGGGGTCACGAAGTTACTCGCCGACACGAACCACCTCCTGCGCGAGCAACCGACGGAACATAGGCCTTAGGCCTGTGCGCCCAGCGGATATTTTATCCGCTGTCTATGGTGTTCAGCGGAGTGAAACTCCGCTGGGCGCACAGACTGGAAGTCTATGTTCCGCCAGGTTCGGGATGATGCGCCGCCGGGCCTTCTTCGCAGACCATCCGCAGATATTCGCGATACTCGCCCTTCGGCAATCCTTCGACGATTTGCTCCAATTGCCTCTGATCGATGAAGCTCATCCGGAACGCCACCTCCTCCAGGCACGCGATCTTCAATCCCTGGCGATGTTCGATCGTAGCGATGTAATTGCCGGCTTCGAGCAGACTCGTTTGCGTCCCAGTGTCGAGCCACGCCATGCCGCGCCCGAGCGGCTTCACGTGCAATTCGTTGCGCCGCAAATAAACCAAATTCAAATCCGTGATCTCCAACTCACCTCGGGCGGACTGCTTGAGTTGGCGGCAGAACTCCACGACATGCCCGTCGTAAACATAGAGCCCCGGGATCGCGAAATTGCTCTTCGGTTCCTTCGGTTTTTCCTCGAGGCTAATGGCGCGCCCGTCCGGCCCGAACTCCACCACGCCGTATCGTTGCGGGTCGCGCACCTGATAACCGAAGATGCAGGCGCCGGTCTCGATCGCGAGCGCGTCGCGGTAGAAGTTGAGGTTCCCGTAGAAAATATTGTCGCCGAGAATGAGCGACGCGCCGGAGCCGCCCAGAAAATCGGCGCCGATCAAAAACGCCTGCGCGATTCCTTCCGGTTTCGGTTGCGCCGCATATTCGATCCGGATACCGAGCCGCGCGCCGTCGCCCAGGTAATCCTCCAGCATCGGCAGGTCTTTTGGCGTGGAGATGATCAGGACTTCGCGCAAGCCGCCGAGCATCAAGGTCGCGAGCGGATAGCAGATCATCGGCTTGTCGTAAACCGGCAGCAATTGTTTGCAGACGATCTTGGTGAGCGGATAAAGCCGCGTCCCGGCGCCGCCGGCGAGAAGGATCGCTTTTTTGTTCATGAAAAGAGAAGCGTCACGCGCCGGCGCTCCAATGGTTGAGCCGATTGACCCATTCCTGCCAGAAACTGGCTGGCCGCGTCAAATCGATCCTGCTCACCGGCTTGAGCCAGCGCAGGCCGCGCACGATCGGATTGTTCGAGGCCGCGCGATCGAAGAAGAACGGCGCGCCGATTTGTTCGCTCAGCTTGCGATGGGCGATCCGGCCGCCGACGGCATGGTGGAGAACGTGCTCAATCGTTTCGCGGGACAAGGCCGGCCGCGCTTCGATCGATGTGCTCAAACTAACGCCGAGAATCTTCTTGAGAAGCAACCCGCAAACCAGCGCGCGAGAGCTGGTCGCGTGGACGTGGCAAATTTTTCGCTGGGCAAACATCCGCCGGAGCGTCACAGCAAAACGGGCCTGCCGCAAAAAGAGATCGACTGGCGCGCGATGCGATTCGTTGGCGCGATTGTCTTCGAGCGCCAGAACCAGCTCGCGGTTCGCCTGCCATTCGGCCTCGATCGCCATCGCGTCCGGCAGGAATTCGAGCTGGAGCGCGAGCCGCTTCTGCTGGGCCGAGAGCCGTTGATCCGCGTTAAAGTCGCAGACAAACGCCTGCACATCCGAAGTACGTTTCGCGACTTCATTCAGTTCCTCTTCGAGCGAAGTGAGGGCATCGTCCGGCCATTGGTCGATCAGGTAAGCGATGCGCGGTTCGGCAATGGTCGCCGCGGTTTTCGGGCCGGGCCTGGTTTTTTCCAGCATTTCGATGAGGGGCCGGACCGTAATCCCGACTTGGAAATGTTGCTCGACGCGCGCGCGTCCGGCCGCGCCGTAGCGCGCCTGCAATGCGGAATCGCGGCAGAGCGTCTCGAGCGCATCAGCGAAGAGTCCGCTTTCGCCGGCGGGCACGAGCAAACCCGTTTCCTTGTCGACCACCGATTCCGGAATGCCGGCAAGCGTCGTCGAGACAACTGGGCGCGCCGAAGCCATCGCCTCGAGGATCACGGTGGGAAAAATATCGCTCGCGCCATTGTCGGCGGTAGTCGAAGCGAGCGCGAAAATGTCGCACGCTCGCAATTTTTCGAGCACGCAATCCTGCGGCAGCGCGCCCGCCAGCGTGACCCGGTCGCCGAGGCGCAGCTCCGCGATCTGGTGTTGCAGTTTCTCGCGCAACGGCCCGTCGCCGATGATCTCGCAATGGAACTGGATGTTGCGCTGGCGCAATTGTTCGCAGGCTTCGATCAGGTATTCGAAGCCTTTGAACGCCACCAGCCGCCCGACGCTGAGAATCTCAACCGCCCCGTCGGCGATTGGTTTCGGGCCGGCCTCGAGAAAGTTCGTCAGGTCCATCCCGTTGTAGACCCGGTGGATTTTGCTTGCCGCATTCGGACACCGCGCCTGCATCAAGCCGCGGCTGTATTCCGTTTCCACCGCCACGAATTCCGCTTCGTCACAGATTTCGCGGAGCAGGTCGTCGTTTCCAAGATCGGCCATGAAATCCTGGCCGTGCGCGGTCATGCTGAACGAAAGACCGGACATCGCCTTCAGGAACAGGGCGGTGTGCGCGGCGCGATTGGCGAAATGGACATGAAAATGATCGACCGCGTGCCGGCGGAAAAGCTCGGCGAGATAACTCGCGTTCCGCGCCCGCGTCGGCGCCTTCACCGCCGGGCCGTATTTCTGTTCGTGCGCTTCGACCAGTGCGCGTGGCCAGCGGTTCTCCGTCCTCGCCTTTTCTTCCCACAGCCGCACGATCGGCGAGGGGGGCGCGTAATGGATCGGGGCCTGGAGCCGTTCGGCGTGCGGATGCCGGATGCTCGTCAGTGGTGGATGAATCGACCCGACCGTGAGATCGAACCCGCGCCGCTCCAGCTCCAGCATTTCCATGTCGCAAAAAGTTTGCGAGAGCACGGGGTGACGCGAGTAGAGGTAGCCGAGACGCACGAAAAGTTGAGAGGTTGAGTGGTTGAGAGGTTGAGCGGAAAAGAGAAAAACGTCGAGCCAGAGTCCTCTCAACCCCTCAACTGCTCAACCTCTCAACGTGCTTCCTACGAGAATCGCACGTCCTTGCCCGGGTCCATCTCGAAATCCAGCGAAAGCGAATCGGCCGTGTTCGGCTTGATCACTTCTTCCATGAACTTCACCTGGATCGGGTCCTCACGAAAGATTTCGAATTTGTCCATCGACTCGAAATCGATCGCGATGAAAAAAGGCCAGGGCAGCTCGGGATCGATCCGTTTCCCGCACTTGATGCTGAGCACCTCCGGGATCTTCAAGAGCTGCATCCGGGTGTTCATCATCATCTCCTCGATGCGGGCCGGAGTGACCTCGGGCTTGAGTTTGAACAGGACGACGTGATGCACCATGGGGGCTTAGGTTTAGGCGGGGAACGCTCCCCGCGCAAGCTGTATTCCGGGAGGATTTTTCTGATTATTTCCGGCCTTTGACCTCCGCCCTCCGACCTCCGGTCTTGGCTATTTTTTCCAGTCGAGCGCGCCTTTCTTGAGCGCGTAAACGTAACCGACCATCAGGATCGAGATGAAGCTGAGCATGCTCCAGAGCACCAGTTTGCTCTCGACGATCATCTCTTTGTAAACGACCGCCCACGGATACATGAACACGATTTCGAGGTCGAACAGGATGAAGAGCATCGCGACCAGGTAAAACTTCACGCTGAAGCGCGGCTGCGCTTCGCCTTGCGGCACCATGCCGCACTCGTAGGCGGTGTCCTTCACCCGCGTGCGTCGGCCGGTCTTGCCGAGCAACACGCTCACGAGCAACGCGGAGACGGCGAACCCGATCGCTACCCCGATGTGGAGCAGGAGCGGAAGATAATCGCGAAGCATACCGATCCTTTCGGGACCAGGACTTAACGGAACGTTACTTGGTGGCGGCGGCAGCAGCAGCAGCGCGCGCGATGGCGGCGTTGCGAGCGCTGGCGGCGGCGGCGGCGGCAGCGGGAATGTGCCCGTTCTGCGGCGCGATCGCCTGGGCGAGCGCGGAAGGCAGCCCTTTGTATTTCTTGCCGGTCTTGCGAACGGCTCCGCGGGCCACCAGGTTCTGAAGCTTTTCGTAAGCACGGAGGCGCAGCATCTCTTCGCCGCCGCTGGCCGCATTCCGGGCCCGGAGATTTTCGTGCACGATATCAAAGAGCTGTTTGAACTCGAACGAAGCGCGGCGAGAGAGCACCGCCACCAGCTCTTCGGTCACAAGATCGGGAACTCGACGGGAGAATGCGTTTTTCTTGAGAATAGCCATAGGGCGGCAATCATACCACATCTGGCCCGCTTCGCAGCAGTTTTCTCCGACCTCCGTTTAGCCATTAACTCTCAATGGTTTAGGTCATTTTCGGCTCTTGCTCTTGCTCGTGCTCTTACTCTTTCCGGCGAGAATAAATGTCGCCGAATTGATCAGGAACAGGATCCCTACGGAGAATTGTTGGGACTCGGCGAGGGTGAACGCGCCGACTGCGACGGCCCCGGCGGCGGCGGTGTGGGAAGAGACAATGTCATTACCGTCGTGCCGGGGCCCGACGCTTGGGTTTGCTGACGGTTAATCACCGCCGCGGCGCTCGCGGCTGTGACCGCTCCGATCACCGTTTGATAAAGCGGCACGGTCCCAACCGACTCCGCCACGTAACCGTCGCCGCGATAACTTTGCGACATCACAATCGGGCTCAGATGCTTCGTGATCACATCTGCCGGCGGCAGTTTGCCTAAGTCCACGGTGTCGGAAACGGCCGGCAAAAAAGCCGCGCCCATCGCGAGCAGCGGTCGCAGCGTTGTATCAAAGCGTGCGTATACCAGCGCCGGATCCACGTAAACAAATGCCTGTTGGGCGGTCGGCACCGCGCTCTCCGCATTCTGAAAATTCCTCGAGGCCGCCAACTCGGACGCGCCGGTCACGCGTTTCATCGCGGTCTCGACCGATCCATGATCCGGTCCGACGACAAGCATCCGATCGGACAACCCGATGGTGGGCGAAAAGGAAAACAGCTGTCCGGTCGGGCCACTTGAGAAATAATGGATGCCCTCCTTTTCCGCATGCGTCCATGGCGCCTCGCCCGTGTTCGGAGTCGTTATCGTCGTGACGATCTTGTTCGCTTTCGCGGCGTCTTTTACCGGCATCGCGGCCACGAGCGAAGGCCATTGCGAATTGGCGCCCCAGCTTCCGACCAGTCCCACCTCGGACCCGAAAGCACTTTTCCATTCCTCGAGCGTGATTCCATTCGCGGAAAGCGCGCCGGTGATCTTTTGCAAACCGCTCAACCAGCCAAGCCCCGCGGTTTGCCAACCCGGTTCCATTTCCTTCCGCAAATCCAGCACACTCGCTGCATAGAGAAAGGTATCCTTGTTCGCAATCGGCAGCGACGCGCGGGTCAGGTTCCCGAGGTCTGGCACTTTGGGCATCCCGAGGAACAGGGTGTCGCGAATTCTGCCGCCATCGAACGCGGTCGCGGCGCAGAAACTTCGCACCTGGCGCAACCCCGCCAGTTGGTCCGAGGACGCCTCCGCCTTGTCCGGCGGCATTAACTTCTCGATGAACCGATCCACCCGACTATAGGCGAGAGCGGCGTAACTCGCCGGCATGTGCTTCGACGCCGCGAGATAAACCTCGTCCGCCGAAAGCGCCGTCTTCGCGTCCTTCACCCGGCCATCCGCGCGATCGAGCAGCGACTTCAGGTTGTCGACGTCGTTGGCGAAGAAGAACCATTGCCCGGCCCACGCCGTCGAGAGTTTCACGAGGCCCGCGCTTTCCACCTGAATCTGGCGCCCCTGATATTCGACGGTCTCCCGTCTTACGTCCGCCCCGTTGATGATGAATTTCGCCTTCCAATCTTCCACTACCTTCGCCGTTTTCTCAGCGTCGCCCGCGCAACGAAAACCGCCGGCCCATTCCCAGGCGCTCGCCTCGATTGAGAGCACCGCGAAGAACGCGTCCTTCATTTCCAGCGCCGAGATGTCGTCCACGGTCTGGCCGATCCGGCCTTCGGTGGGAACTTTCGACCGCGGCTTGGCCAGGAACTCCTGCACCGCCGGTTCCTTCCAAAGCTGGTAGAGATCGGTCCGGTGCCACTCGTCGCGGGAGCGGTTGAAATCCGGCAGATGAACCAGGGCGAGCGTCTCCTTCGGCAGCAGCGACGCCACCGCCAGGCTCGAAGTATGGTGCGTCCGATAAAATCCCCACCAGATCGCCCCCGCCGCGACCGCCGAAGCCAGGATCAGCAACTGAAATTTTCTCATGGAGTCAGCCATTGTAGCGGCCCTCTCGCCTCCGCGCCAATCTCCCGCGCGGTCTGCACTCCCCCGTTTTCTACTTTCTAATTCCCACTTCCTACTTTTCCTATCACGCTCTCGGATGAAACTTCCGGTGGACCGCCTTCAAGCGCTGCTGGTCCACGTGCGTGTAAACCTGCGTCGTCGAAATATCGGCGTGCCCGAGCATTTCCTGGATGATCCGGAGATCCGCGCCGTTGCTGAGGAGATGGGTCGCGAAGCTGTGCCGCAACAGGTGCGGATAAATATTCGCCTCGAGCCCCGATTGTTTCGCGCGCTTCTTCACGACCTGCCAGATCCGCGTCGTCGTCAGTTTCGTTCCGCGGTTCGACAAAAAGATTTCGCTGCTCGTTCGACGCTTCACCATCTTCGGCCGTTCGGTCGAGAGATAGACCGCCAGCGCGTCGCACGCCTTCCGGCCTACTGGCACCAGGCGCATCTTGTTCCCTTTTCCGGTCACCCGCAGGATCCGTTCGTCGAGATCCAGGTTCTCCAGCCGCGCGTTTGCCAGCTCCGAGATCCGCAGCCCGCTCGCGTAAAGTAGCTCCACCATCGCCCGGTCCCGCAACCCGAGCGGCTGCTTCGTATCGATACTCTCAATCAGGCGCTCGACCTGGAGCTCGTTCAGTGTCTCGGGCAAGTAACGCTCGATCCGCGGCAGCGTCACCGTCTCGGTGGGATCGCGCGTGATGGCGCCTTTGCTGGCGAGGAACCGGAAGAAAATCTTCAGCGCCACCACGATCAATTTGATCGAGGCCGCCGCCAGCCCGCTCCGTTTCCGCGTCGCCAGGTACTCACTGATCAGCGGCTGCGTCACTTCGTTCACGGCCGTGATTTTTTTCGCCGACGAACACCACTCCGCGAACTCCGTCAACGAGCGCCGGGTCGAGAGCTGGTAATTGTCCGAGAGACCGCGTTCCGTCGCGAGAAACCGGATAAACGAATCGATCTCCTGTTCCACGAAGGGAAGTGACGAGTGACGAGTGACGAGTGACAAGCGATTTTTTCGAGGATAGAGGATGGAGGATTGAGGATGGCGGAAGACCAAGGCCGCTGGTCTGCGCGTTTGCCTCCCGCTATTCTCTATCCTCGATTCTCCATCCTCGCTTCGCGCGCGCTTGTAATTGACAAAGCGCGCGCGCATTCCGAACGTTATTCACATCATGAGTCTTGATCTCAATTCGTTGCTCAAGGATTGGCCGCATGAAACCGGCTCCATCAAAGTGCGCAAAATCATCGGCCTCGACGGGCGGGAAAAACTCCAGCTCCGGATCGACCTCGGCGTCCTCCAGATGGAAGTCGCCGGGCGGCCCGATGGCCAGCGGCCGCACAACTGCGAGTCGCTCCTGGTTTACCATCAACGCCGGGCCGAGCGGGCCGAGGCGCGCGGCGAGACCTACGAGCTTTCCGCCGAGCAATGCAACGATCTCCAGCAGGAAGGCATCCAGTATTATCACCGTTACCTCAGCCTGTTTCAGATCAACGATTTCCCGGGCGTCATCCGCGACACCCAGCGCAACCTCGACCTCTTCGCCTTCGTCGCGGAGCACGCCGACCGCGAGGAAATGATCTGGAGCTTCCAGCAGTTTCGCCCCTACGTCCTGATGATGAACACGCGCGCGAAAGCGTCGATTCTTCTCGGCGACGGCAATTTTCCCGAGGCCATGCGCGAGATCGAACGCGGCCGCGACGCCATCCAGGAATTCTTCCAGCAATCGAGCTTCCCCGAGCTGGCCACGAAAAGCTCCGAGCTCGCGTTCCTCGAGGAATGGTTGGAGGAAGTCAGCTCCAAGCGTCCGCTCTCGAAGCTCGAGATCATGCAGCGCGAGATGGAAGTCGCCATCGCGAGCGAACTCTACGAGCGCGCCGCCGAGCTCCGCGACGCGATTAAGCTGTTGCAGACGCAGGCGGGGTAGCGGTCCGCCCGGGTGAACCGCAGTTATTCGTTATTGGTTGTCAGTTATTGGGGGACGTCGGCTCCGCCGCCGGGTTATTGGTTATTAGTTCTCAGTTATTGGGTTGGATTTTGTCTGCCTAATAACTAATAACCGATAACCAATAACCGCGACCGATGCTCCGCTTCCTTGTTCCACTCTTTGTTTTCTCATCGGTCGCCCTTGCCGACTTCCGCGAATTCAAAGCCGTCCCGGTGAATGCCGAGCTGGGCGCGAAGCTCACCCGCGCGGCTGACGCTTCAGTGAAAGATTTCCCGAGACTGACCGCGGACAACCTCGCTCTTAGCGTCATCGATCTTTCGAAGCCCGACTCTCCCGTCCGCGCCGACTACCACGGCGACGCTTCCTTCTATCCGGCGTCCGTCATCAAGCTCTTCTTCATGGTCGAAACTTACCGCCAGGGTAAGCTCACTCCCGAGATCGAGCGCGCCTTGCGCGAGATGATCCAGGTCTCCGACAACGACGCGACGGCCTTCCTCGTCGATATCCTTACCGACACCTGCAGCGGCTCGGAGCTGGAAGGCAAAGCGCTCGAAGACTTCATCGATCGCCGCCGGAAACTGAACCGCTACTTCGCCACCCTCGGCTACGACATTAGCGCCATGATGAAACCGTGGAGCTTCGGTCCGTTCGGGCGCGACATGCAGGCCATGGGCGAAAACAAAGTGAACCGGAACCGCGCCAGCGCGAACTCGTTCGCCTCGCTCCTTCTCTGGATTGTCCGCCGCCACGCCATCTCGCCCCAGGCGTCCGACGCCATGATGTCGTTGCTCGAACGCCCGCTCTCTCCGCCGCGTCCTACCGAGAACCAGGTCAAAGAATTCTTCGGCGAATCCCTCCCGCCCGGCACCAAACTCTGGTCGAAAGAAGGCGACACCAGCGAAGTCCGCCACGACGCCGCCTACCTCGAGCTTCCCAGCGGCAGAAAGCTCGTCGTTGTTATCCTCACTCGCGGCGCCGCTGATGAGAAGACATTGCTTCCAGCCATCGGGAAGCGGTTGCTCGCCGAGCTGGAAGCATCAAAGTAGGAAGTAGAAATTAGGAAGTAGAAAACGACGCGGATTGACTGATAACCAACAACTCTCTTATGTTTCCGAAGTCATGAGCACTGTCAGCGAAATCGAGGCTGCAATTGAGACGCTTCCAGAAAGGGACCGGCAGCGCTTGGAGTCATGGTTCATTGCCCAGCGGTTCGGCAACGATGCCGCTTTGGAGCGCGAACTAACTGTTGCGATCCAGGAAGCCGATTCGTCTCCCGAAGCGGGAGAAACCCCCGACGAAATGCGAACCTTGATTCGCCGATGGATTTCCAAGTCCGATTCCAAAAGCGCGCGCTGAATGACCTGGAACGGCCACGGTCGTCAAACGTCCCGACTGTCACCTAAGGTGACTTAAGAACTCTTTGATTTCGATACTCGCATCCTGGAGAGCGCCTTTGAGAGTGAAACGATCTACTTCGTCATGGAAGGGGAAGACGATTCTTCGACCGTCTTGGTGTTCCAGCTTTACATGACTGCCCTTGCGGTGAATTTCGCGAAAACCCATTCGCTGCAAAGCGAACAAGACCTGCCGGCCCGAGAGCAACGGCAACTTCACAAAGTCAGAGCGACTACTTCGTGATCTTCCGCGGGAGCGATTTCCTGTGGTCCCGGCTCCAGAAACAGATCAATAGCTTCCCGGATATTCCGGAGCGCTTCTTCACGAGTGCGTCCTTGCGACCAACAGCTTTTCAGAGCAGGGCAACGAGCCGAAAAATATCCATCTTCGCCCCGCTCAATCAGCACGTGCACTGTCATTGCCCGAGCTTACCCGCTCAGCAATAGGCCGTCAATTCCACAGCACCGAAGCCGAGACATGATTTCGTGAGACTCGGAGATCATTGATCGATTCCAAGCATCGATTTGGTGAGCGGCAGCGATGATTTCGCAATCCTGAGCGTCGCTCCGGGCACCCAGAGCAACGACTTCTCGACCGGAAGGGTCGATTTCGCGGCAGCGAGCATCGATTTCGTGATCCCGAGCGTTCATTTCTTGTGGCGGAGCATCAATTTCGCGGCGCGGAGCGGCGATTTCGCGACCCGCAGCATCGATTTCGCGAGCCTGAGAAGCAATTTCGTGAGGCGCAGACCTCATTTCGCGACGGCGAGACGGTAATTCGCGAGGCCAACAGGCGATTCCCCGACCGCGACAGACGATTTCTCGAGCGCGACAATCGATTTTTCGGGCGTGAACTCCTGATAACCAACAACCATTAACCGATAACTTCTCCAAGGCCCCTTCTTCCCCGCGGATACTGCTTGATGGATTTCCTAATAACCGATAACCCAATAACCAATAACTCCCGCTCCCCAATCCAATGCGCCTCCTGATCGAAATTGTCCTCGCCGCGGCGTTGATCGCGATGGCCTGGCAGAAATCGTTTAAAGAGTGGGTCAGTGAAACCCCGGTCATCGGGCATCATCTCACGCCGACGCCTCCGACAACGCAGAACAAATCTTCTGTTCCGCCGGCGACGTCCGCGACGCCACCAGCATCGTTCACCGGGCACATCTACTACACCGACGAGCAGGGAAAAAAGTACTGGCTCGACGCGCAAGGCAAGCGTCACTACCAACCGTAGGCTTATGCGTCTACTCCGCAGCGAAACGAGGATCGAGGATAGAGGATGGAGGGTAGCGAAGCAGGGCGAAGGATTGAGAATCGTAAGCGGTTAGAGCTTGATCGGATCTGCGATAACGGTTAACCCAATAGCGTCTCCCCCCAAAACCATCCTCCATCCGCAATCTTCCATCCTCGCTTCAGAAATGCGTCGTCTCCTCCTCGACCTCATCATCGCCGCCGCGGTCATCGCGCTGGCCTGGGAGAAGTCTTTGAAAGAACGCGTTAGCGAACCCCCTGGTTCGCTCAGAACCATCCCCGATCCTCCACCCTCAATCCTCGTCCTGCTCCGACTGCCACCCCGAGCGGTGCATGGCTGTGGGATCCAAACCGCCGAGGCATATTGGATACACCGAGGCCAAAACGGTGACCGCATCTCCGGCGCCAACTTCGAGCCCCGATTCATGGCTGTTGGATCCCAATCATCACTCGCCTCTTGATCCGCCGTCTAAGAAGCACCCGCAACCAACTCCACACTGAATGCGCTACTCGTAAACCGCTTCGAGCTGCTGATCGATCACTTCACCCGTGAAGCGGTCGATCGCTACATGCAGCCAGTAGCGCTTTTCGCCTTGGACAACAAATTGGTTAAGGTTAGTAGCACCTGGAGGGTAACGGCCGGACTGCGCGACAACGTCGATAAGTAGATTCCACGTGCGGGTCTGCCCCAATGCCGCAAGAGAACGGACGCCCGCCTTCCGTGCTTCATCGCTCGCTCCAAAAAAAGTGCCGGCCGCACCCGCTAACCGTGTGACGTCTGCCCTTCCGATCGCATTCAGACGGTTGATCTCGGTAACGATGCTTTGCGCCGAATGGTAGGCATTGGTGCGGCTCGCGATTGTTGCAGGCTCGGTTGTTGTCGCCCCCGTAAGTAGCGCGGTGATCACTGCAATGTTGCCGGTGTTAAGGCTAATTGTACCAGCGCGAATAGAGGCTGTGTTGAAAGTGAACTGATCTAGTAGCGGAGCATCCGTGCTTGCCGTCGTCAGAAAGTCTAATGGCGTGGCCGCATTTCTATATGCGTAGCCCAATTCCCCGACGTTTCTGAATGCGCGATTAAGAACGACAACGGATGCCGGCCTTGGTGGCGGGGAGGGACTAGGCGAAGGATCCACCACCGGATTGTTGTCCACGCCGTATGCCTTTTGCGCCGGTCCCGCGCCGCCGAACTCAATCCAGGTGGTTTCACTATTCGAATCTCGCTGATCAATTAACGATGCTACGATCGACAGGATTTCACCGGTGGAAGTGCTGCCAGGTAGAGTAGATCGCAAAAGCAGAGGCAAATCGGAATCTGCGGTCGCTGCCGTAGACGGAATTGCCGATAAGCGGGCACTACCCGAAGCGCCGATATATTCCCAATGCTCACCGACCGCTGGTGGACCCGATACAGCCGCAACATACCGTAGACCAAAATACGTCTGGATTCCGGCGGCGTTAGTGGGCGGTGTTGTCGCGAACAAATCAAATCTACTAAGTGGCCATCTTGCCGTGAGGGTACCTGACGTAGGGCGATTCTTTTCGCGCGAGAAAGTGCCGAGATATTGCAGAACGCTCTGACTGAATCCACTAGCGCTTCTTAGTTTAAGCAATTCTCCTCGATTTATCAGGGCCTGGTCAGTGCGGCCCGAGGTTGTAGTGGTCGAGACGAGTAGAAAAGTCCGTGTCGGATCAAGAAACAAGTTTAAGAATCGAGTGCCCGTACCGCCTGCTGTCGCAGCCGGGTCAAAAGTAAAGCTTGTAAAGGACCCTGCGGGGTGAACGCTTGCGTAATTGCGCCAGCCCACAATATCGTTCGTAGCTGAAGCGCTGTGCCAGCTGCCGGGTGTCGACGTGGATGCTGTAACAACAGTCGGCGACGTGGGAAGCCCGGTTAAGTCGGCAAAAGCCACGCTTCCTTTCCGTCCCACGTCCGTACTTGGAATTCCCGGCGTCGCCGCACTTGCGGGAGTTGTCGGGAAAAAGGGAAAACCAGCGACGTTTATGTCTAGTAGAGCTCCTTCATCAAATGCAGCAAACGCGTACCGTCCGACGACCGTAGAGACGGGCGAAGCGAGGAGTTGAGGCCCATCCGGTGTTATGAAAACCCAGTCCGGCGCAGTAAAGCTGGACACTGGTGTTGAGTCCACCGTGGAGCTCGTGCTTGCTCGCGGGATGAGGTAATGACTGTTCCATCGAGCTAAGCTAATCGACCTGCCATTAGCGGAGTCCGCAGTAGAGTTCACGCCCGATGTTCGGCCTGTCGGATCGCCTGAAAGGCTTCGCCTGATCAGATTGGGGATAGGGTTTAAACCCGGAGAAGGCGTTCCATACGTTCTGGGCTTAACGTTCGCGGCGGTAACGCTGGGTGCGTCGGCAATTTCCTGCTTAAAATCGCTAATGATGATATCCAAACTGCTTCGCGCCAAAAGCTCTGCGGCGGTGTCGTCGAAACTCGACTTTGCCAGCTGACGGTCTGTTCCCGTGCGCATGAAATATGTAATCACCAAACCCGTTAGGAGTACGATGAAGGCGAGCACGATGACTAGAGCCGCACCTTTGCGAGGTAATGACAACGAAGGAAAGGGTTTCATCTTATTTGGATACGCGAAACTGGCGTTCGTAGAACCGAATTCCTTGAACGGCGGGTCGTGGAAGTCCCGTGGCTGCATCTACAGCCGACTGCCATTGAGTGAATAGATCCCCTGGGTTCATTGAGGGCGCGAAATCGGCCATGCTCCCCGCAAGGCTCGCTATTTGCGCATCCGAGACCAATGTTCGGCTTTTCGAATCCATTGCGGCGATCGAGACCTGGATTGCAACTACATCGCGCATTCCATCAATGCTTGAATGTCCAGCGCTAGTTTGCCATGGCGTATCCGAGAAAGTTCCGTCGCTAAGTAGGTAGGCGTACTCGAATCGGAAAGCCTGCGGCCCCAATGATTCATAGTCGGCGTCCGCTGCCGCGGTTGTGGCAGCCGGCCACGTAGACGCGATAGTGAGTGGGAGGAACACTATTGGTGCATCGGTGGCTGAGACCGCGCTCCAAACGAGACCTTTGCTCATGCGTTCGAGTTTGTTTTGCGTATTGATCCTATAGGCAACGAGGGAGATCGGACTCTGCGAACCTGCCGAAGGGTAGTATCCTGGAACCATGCTGTAGAAAGCGATCTGATCATTTCCGGCCTCGGTATTGGCCGGCGACTTAACGTAGTAATCAATGTCAGTTCTTTTGACGATTTGAGCGAAGTCCACGATCATCCGGTCGAGTAATTGTCTTGACCCTGCATCAGCATCCATTCGTTTGTGGCCGAGGGTGGTCATTGTGGTCGTTTGATTCAGCAGCTGTGAGACAAAGAGCACGATTAAGACGAGAACTGAAACTGCGACGAGCAGCTCTGCGAGAGTGAAGCCATCGTCGTTCGTTCGCATTAACGTAAAACGAACTAATGCCTGTCTATAGCCGCGAACATCTCGACTGAGCCGCTGGCGTTGGCCGGGTTTGCTTGAGCGGGCCACGTCACTTTCAAAGTAATGTAGGTTGGAGCTTTGGTCAGCCCGCTGCCTGCAGGATAGGTGACATTAAGTTGGTATCGGGATGTCGGCGTGGGTGACCCGGCAAAACGTCCGACTCCATCGAAGTACAACGTCTGCGATGACCCAAACGTAAGATGATATTGTGTAGAAGTGGTCAGGGCATTTGGAGTCGCCCGCATGTCGGCGATCACCGCGTCGAGAACATTTATCGCGGCCGTTTGTGACGTAGCGTTACGGTTCGTTTGTTCTCCTACCGGAAGCAAACCGGAAATTGCGAGCAAGCAAAAGGCCGTTATGCCGAGAGCCACGGCGATCTCGACGAGTGAAAAACTTGCTGTAGCACGCGTTTGTATCTTCATCGCTTGAAGATCCTGACGGCACCGGAGATTCCAGTGATTTGAAGGGCGATCACGTTTCCAGCATATGTCGCTGTGGACGTTCCGGCTCCGCTAACTGAAGTTGGAACCGTAGCCCCATGCGTCTGAATCAGTCCGATTTCGACGATTCGTCGAAGTTCGTAGCTGTCCCCGTTGACTCGGCTCTCTCCCCGCGGATTAAATTGCAACAGCTTTCGAAAAACATACTGAGCGGTTGGCGCTGGCGTGCCAACTGGATATTGAAAATTGTAAGGTGTGGTATAGGGCGCGGTGTTTGGAATTGCGGCATTAAGTTCTCCGAACCGGCCATAGTTGTATCCTGCCGTGAAGTCCGATTGAAGCGTTGGGCGAGTGTCGAAGGTATCGCCGGTTCCTGATCCAACCGCAAAAAGGGGCAAGTGAACGTTGTCGATGCGCGTTAACTTTCCGACTTGAATAAGCTGTGTTGGATCAATAGCGCCGGTTCCGGACCCATAGATATTTGTTCCATTTTTGGAGGCGACGACCGACATCACGAGTCTGCCATTTCCCGCCGTTGCTGGAGTGGTGGATGCGATTGCCCCATTTTCTTCGAAAAAGCCGACCCATGCGTAGGTATTGTTTGCCTTGGCGTACGTGCGCGCCTGTTCGAGGACGCCTTTGATTGTGTAACCTGCATCTGTGACGTCGTTGGCGCTTTTCAAGTTGGTAACGGCGGGGACGATCAAGACCATCAGGATCGTGATGATCCCGATGACGACCAGCAACTCGATCAGTGTAAATCCGCCTGCGCGCGAGGCTACGGCGTGACGGGGGCGGGAGCGAAGCGAGGATGCGCCCGCCTGCATCGCTATGCGAAGCATTGCGGGCAGGGGATCGATGGAAGGCGCGGAATTCACAGCAACAGGACAGCATTAGAAATTAGAAATTGGAAAGTAGAAAGTCGAAATGCTGACCCGCCTACGCCGAGGCTTCGGCGTGGCAGGCCCGCTTACGCGAGGCTTCGGCGTGCGCGGACGCTTAGGCGTGACAAGCCGGCGTGGCAGGGGCAATGGGAAAGTCGGAAGGCGGAATGCGGAAGGGCGGAGACTCGAAGCGAGCGTAGAGGATGGAGGATAGCCGGGGAAAGTAGAAATTAGGAAGTAGGAAGCGCAAAGAAATTAGGAAGTAGAAATTAGGAAGTAGGAAACGGAAGGCGGAGGGAGGATCAGCCGAGCCGAAGCAAGCGGCGAATCTTTGCGCGAATCGTTTCAGGATTCTTACTCAGATGAATCAAGGCGTGCACAATGATTCCGCGGGCTTCGACGGAATAAAACAAGCCGTAGCCTGTAGAGCCAATAACGAGACGTCTCGCTGGCTCATCGAACATTGGCGCCATTTCTGGGTTGAGTCGGAGATTCTCGAGCGTTGCATCGAGTTTGAGAACAAATTGCTCGCCGAAAGTCTCATGGCGGTCCTCCAGCTCAGCGAAAATTTGGAGCAGATCGCTCTCGGCAGCCTGCTTCCAGACGATCTCAGGCATGCCGCCGTTTCAAAAGGCGATCCCGCAATTCCTCCCAGCGCACTCCAGTTTCCGGTTCGGCTCTGTGCTCGTCTAATCTCTGGCGCAGGAGCTCGATCAGACCAGGATCTTTATCCCGCTCGAGTACGACTTGATTGAGAAGTTCCTCGGCCAGAATTTCCTTTTCCGCCGTGGGCAAAGCGAGAACCTCAGGCAAGCGTTCGACGATCACGGTTGAATTGTATCAAAGCTGACCCGACCGTCCAATTTGTTTTCCGAAAATCGGCCGAAGGCGGAAGGCGAATGGAGGATGGGGCGAGCGCGGCGTCGGTAAGGGCGGCCAAAACCTTTTCAGCTCGCCGACTGAGGGAAACCGAATTGCGCATCGAGTTTGGCTTTCACCTTGTCCCACGGCTGGGCTTCGTCTGACTCGCCGAGCGCTTCATGGGCCGCCTTCAAATCGTCGGCGTTTTCTAGCGCTTCGAGTTCCGCCAAATCTTCAATGAGCGAGAGGACGCGTTGAGCGCGAGCATCGGAAAGGTGTTCCAGCTTCGCCATGGCACCGGCTAGATCAGCGTTGCTCATGAACTGAGATTGTCACGCCGGCTGGCGGCGTCAATTCGACGCGAGAATAGAGGATGTCCGGGGAAAGTAGAAATTAGGGAGTAGGAAGTAGGAAACGGAGGATCGGATCGGGTTTCGAAACTCGGTAATTTTGGGGGGCTGGGCGCCCCGACGGGGGCATGCTTCTAGCTTTTCTACGGGGTGTTGTGCTGGAACACACCCTATCCGAGGAGGAGCATAGTCAGATCGTTCAGACGATCGAGATGTTTGAGGTCATTCTTCAAACACAGCCGGACGATTATCAGTCGCTCGAAATCCTCAAGGAAGCTTACGCGAAAGTCGGCCGCGCGGCCGATTCGCTGAAGACCTCGCGCCGGCTGGCGGAGGCGTATTTCAACAGCGGTTCCTACACGCTCGCGATGCAGGAATGCGAGGTGATTCTCCTCAAGGAACCGAACGCGCCGGAGATCCTCGCCATGCTGGGCGATATCGAGACGCGGCTCCAGGCGGCGGGACACCAGATCGCGACGGGTGGTTCGAAGACGGGACTCATCGCGACCGCGGGGGCGAACGGGTCGAACGGGCTTACCCACGGCGCGGCCCACGCAGGGTCGCTCGTCGATCTCCAGACGGGGCGGCACCCACAGAGTTTGCAGGACCGGGGCGACGAGCACCTGGCGAAATTTTTGGTGATGCAGCAGCTCTTTCCCGAGGAAGAAGTCGCCAAGGCGATGGAGACGGTAAAGAAATTGAACAAGGACCTGACGGGCCAGGCGCTGGCGGCGTCGTTATTGGATAAAATTTGCCGGCAGGATACGGACAAGCTGGACGCGGCGATGTCGGGACTGATCGACCGGACGAAGTTCGCGTATGTGCCAATTGAATATTACGACATCGATCGCCAAATTCCGCGGATGCTGCCGGACAACCTGACGCTGGGCCGGCTCTTTCTCCCGTTCGATTTGATCAGCCGCACGATCATGATCGCGTGCTGCAATCCGTTCGATGCCGCGGGGCGCGACGCGGTGCAGCAATCGCTCGATTACACGGTGACGTGGTACCTGGCCCGGCCGGGCGCGATCATCAAAGCGTTGCAGGATGTTTACCGCCTGGAGACCCGGGCCTAGCGGCGCATGAGAAGCAAATCTTTCGCGGAACGCATCGCCGATGTCCTGATCGAGGACGGCCTCCTGTTGCCGAGCCAGCTCGAGGAAGCGGTCGGCGTGCAACAAAAGGAAGGCGGCCGGTTGCTCAAGATCCTGACGGACAAACAATTTGTCACGGACCAGGACATGACGGTGAGCATGGGGCGTTGCCTCAACACGCCGCTGATTAATCTCTCGAAGTTGCGGGTGCCGGAAGAAGTGATGTCGCTGGTGCCACGGGAGCTGGCGAAGACGAACAAGCTGGTCCCGATCGCGCGGTTGAACGGGAAGCTGTTCGTGGCCATGGCGGACCCGACCAACGTGCTCGCGGTGGACGACGTGAAGCGCCGAGTGCAGCTCGACATCGTGCCGATGATCGCCACGGAAAAAGCGGTCAACGACGCGCTGGCCGGGGTGCATCATGGCGGGGCGCGGATGGCGGAAGTGCTCAAGCAGGTCGCGGAAGACGCGGCGGCCGCGAGCGACGTCGAAGTCGAGACCAAGAAGCGCGATGAGATCGATCTCGACCAACTGGCGACGGACTCCGAGGACGCGCCGGTCATCAAGATCGTGAACCTGATCCTGGTGCAGGCGGTGAAGGAAAAGGCGTCCGATATTCACATCGAGCCGTTCCAGAAAACGCTGAAGCTGCGTTACCGGATCGACGGCGAATTGATCGCCGCGGAGTCGCCGCCGAAAGCGCTCCAGCTCGCGATCACGTCGCGCATTAAAATTCTCGCGGGTCTGAACATCGCGGAACGCCGGATCCCGCAGGATGGCCGGTTCCGGATCAAGGTGCTGGCGAAAGACGTCGATCTTCGTGTCTCGATTTTGCCGACCGCTTACGGCGAAAAGATCGTGATCCGTATTCTCGACAAAGCGGCGCTGACCGGCTCGATCGACCAGATGGGCATGGATCAGTCGACGCTGGACAAGTTCAAGAAGGCGATCGACGCGCCGCACGGAATGATTTTGGTGACCGGCCCGACCGGCTCGGGAAAAACGACGACGCTTTACTCGGTGTTGCAGGAGTTGAACAACCCGCAGTACAACATCGTGACGGTCGAGGATCCGATCGAATACGAGCTGTCGGGCATCAACCAGGTGTCGGTCCGGAACGATATCGGGCTCGATTTCGCGTCGGCTCTGCGCTCAATCCTGCGCCAGGACCCGGACATCGTGATGGTGGGTGAAATTCGTGACAACGAAACCGCGGACATCGCGGTGAAAGCGGCGCTGACCGGCCACCAGGTGTTGAGCACGCTCCACACGAACGACGCCGCCGGCGCGATCACGCGTCTCGATGACATGGGGATTGAGCCGTTCCTGATTTCCAGCTCGGTCATCATGGCCTGCGCGCAACGACTCGTTAGGCGGATCTGCACGAATTGCCGCGAAGAGTTCGTGCCGGAATCGGAGATGATCGCGCGGCTCGGCACGGAAATGCCGGAGGGCGCGGTGTTTTATCACGGGAGCGGGTGCGACCGCTGCAAGAACCGCGGTTATCTCGGCCGGGTGGCGATCATCGAAGCGCTGCCGGTGAGCGAAGCGATCCGCCGGCTCATCATCAAACGCGCGTCCGCGGCGGTGGTGAAGAACCAGGCGATCAGCGAAGGGATGCGGACGCTGCGCATGGTAGGGATCGACAAGGCGCTCGAAGGAATCACGACGCTGGAGGAAATCTGGCGCGTCACGGCGGAGGACCATTAGCCCGCGATGACGATTCCATTTCTCAGCTATTTCACGAGAGGCAAAGGCAACGGCGCGGTAAAGGAAAAACCGGCGGCGCCGGCGAAACCGGTGTTGCCGCCGCTCGAAAAGCCGAGCAGCGAACGGTTCAGTAAAACTGTGATGCCGAACGCGACCCGGACGTTGCCGCCGCAGGACCCATTCGAGATGGCGGCGCGCTCGACCGCGCTGGGCGGCCAGATGCCGGGCGCAATCGCGCTCGCGCCCGCCCCGGTTGCGACGGCCTCGCGCACGATTTCGTTTTCGCCGTTGTCGCCGGCGATGAATGATTTGCCTCCGGCCATCGCGCTCGCGCTCGAACCGACGGTGGAGCGCGTGATCTCACTCGAGCTCAGCGATGTGCTCACCGAGATGCCTCCGGGTTACGTCAAACCAACCGAGAGTATCGATACGACTCGGCGCATTTTGTTGAAGGCGTCGGAGGTGGAAAGAGGCATGGCCAGCGGCAAGCCGACCGTTTCCCTGGCGACGATTTACCAGCAGGTGCCAGAGATTTTCATTCGTAGAATCGACGACTCCGATGGATCGCAGTTGAAGCTGCCCTTCAAAAAAGTGCTCGATGGGTTCGCGAAAATGCACGTGCGCACCGACCAGGAACGCGCGACCGCCGTGCCGCAAGTCGAGACGCCGTTTTTGAAGGTAACGCTCGAAGACAACCAGAAATTTGGAACGACGACCGAGCCGCTCGAAACGACCGAGCTGCCCCCGGTTAGAATCCAGCCAGCTACGGCCGAGGCTTTGGCAGCCGCCGAACCAGAGGCCGCCGCTGACGCACGACTGAAGATGGCGCCGGCGCCCTCGACCAATGGCAAGACGCCGCAAACCCCAGCGCGAATTCCTTTCAAGCTTTCACCGAATGGAACGGACGTGCCCGCACCTGAGAGTGTTCCAGCCTCAAGCGGGCCGTCCGTTCCGAATCTTTTGCCTTCGCCGCTCGCGCCGGTTGTAGCCGGGATCGCTGATCCCGGCCGGGATGTGGCGGCGTCTTCTCACCAGCCGGGATCGACGATCCCTGCTACAGCGACGATCTCTCCGCCAGCGCCGGTGCGGATTCCATTCACGATGGTGACCGCGCCTCTTTCGCCGGTTGAAGAAGAGGCGAAGCAGAAACCGGAACCGTGGCTGACGAAAGAAAGTCTCGCGTCCGCGGTTGGGACGGACACGGCGAATGCGCCCGAGGTCGCGTCGACGGTTGTCTCGGAAACGGCGCGCGTAGCCGAAGTAAAAATCGCGCTGCCTCTTCTGCCGATCCTGAAAAGCCTGCCGCCGATGCAGCTGACAGGCGATCCGAGCTGCGTCCCACCGGATGTTCGCCTCGAATTTCCGTTCGCGTTGATCGAGCCGCAACTCGCCTCGGGCCGGATCAGCGTGACCGCGAAGGTTTTTGAGGTGAGTTTGCCGGTGAGCTTTCGCGGTTTGTTCCAAGCGGGACCGGGCGGGGTGGATGTTTCACTGCCCTTGCAGGAGGTGTTGAAGAATTTGCCCGCGGCTTCCTTGCGGATGCGGGACGACCAGGAGGAACAGGACGCCGGGCAAAATTTCGCTACGCCGTTCTCGGCGAAGGCGGATGGCGGCGGTGGTCGCAGAAGATTCGAAGCCGGAACCTGCTGGCGTGAACCAACCCAGCGTCGCCGACACGGCGACGGCTACAGAAGAAAAAATTTCCGATCGCCCATTGCGCACGCCGCTCCAGGTTGCGCTCGATACGGACGAAAAACTGGATGCGAAAGGTGTCGTGGCTCTGGTTAACAAAATCCCTGGCGTGAAGGCGTGCTCGATCCTGTTCGGCGACGGCCTCAGCCTCGCGGGAGGTTTGCCGGCTGAGCTGGACACGGACGGCATTTGCGCGATGGCGCCGTCGTTAATTCAGCGGGTCGAGAATCATCTGGTCGATACGAAACTCGGCCTGCTCCGCGGCATGACCCTTTCTTGTATGAAAGGCGCCATCACCTTTTACATGCACGAAAATCTTTGCCTCGCGGCGCTCCATGGCGATCTCGATCTGCCCGGCGAAACGCGGGACAAGCTCTCGCGGGTCGTGCACGAGCTTTCCCGAAAATATTCCCACCCCGTCTAAGGCTTCTCCATGTCGATCATCAATTATGCGAGCCGGGAGATTCAGTTCAAAATCGTTTACTACGGGCCGGCGCTCTGTGGAAAAACGACGAACCTCGGCTACATCCACAAGCGGATTAATCCCGAAAACCGCGGGGACCTCGTCTCACTCGCGACCGCCTCGGACCGCACCCTCTTTTTCGATTTCCTGCCGCTGAACGCCGTCGTCATCAAAGGATTCGTGACGAAGTTCCAGCTCTACACTGTGCCGGGGCAGGTGATTTACAACGCCACCCGGCAGCTCGTGTTGCGGAGCGTCGACGGCGTGATTTTCGTGGCCGATTCGCAGTGGGAAAAAATGGAGGAAAACGTCGAGAGCTTCAAGAACCTCGAAGACAACCTGGCGAAGCAAAACATCTCGATCGACGAGATTCCCTACGTGTTGCAATACAATAAGCGCGACCTCGAGAACATCGCGCCCGTCAACTACCTCGAATACGTGCTGAACAATCGGAAGAAGCGCGTCCAGAGTTTCGAGGTCGTCTCGAGCACGGGGCAAAATGTGTTCGCGTCGCTGAACGCGGTCTCCCAGATTTTGCTACACAAATTTAGCAAGCAAAGCGACGTGTCGAAGACGGCGCCGGCGCCGGTAGCCATCCCAGTCGAGCCGGCGGCGAGGAAAGCGGGCGCAACGGTATGAACGCGATCCCGTGCCTGACAATTCAGGACGTCGCGAACCTCGATGGCGTCCTGGGCGATTTCCTGAAGAAAGCCGAAGCGGAGCTGACGGTCGTGATCGATCGCGGCGGAAATGTGATCTCGCAATTCGGCGACATGACGGTGATGGACGTTACGATCATCGCGGCGCTCGCGGCCGGGTCGTTCGCGGCGACCAAGGAATTGGCACGGCGCATCGGTGAGATCGAATTCAACGCGCTCTATCACCAGGGGAACGGCAACCACATTTTCATGAACTCGGTCGATGACGACACGATCATGATCACGGTGTTCGGACGGCAGACCACGGTAGGGCTGGTGCGTTTCTATTCCGCCAGCGCCGCGCAGAACGTCGGCGCGCTTTTAAAGTCGCTCCAAACCGGCGGCCACGGATTTTCCTTCGACGCGTCCGACATTACCGCCGCGCCGGTTTTCGCGGATGGGTAGGACCGGAACATAGACTTCCAGTCTGTGTGCCCAGTGGGCTTGCAGCCCGCTGAATTTTTCTGACAGCGGACAGAATGTCCGCTGGGCGCACAGGCAGGATGCCTATGTTCCGTTATATTCCGCCGCTACCAAGGTCGCGTTATGGCCGCCGAAGCCGAAAGAATTATTTATCGCGATGCGGACCTTTTTTTCTTTCGCGACGGTCGGGGTGTAATCGAGATCGCACTCCGGGTCGGGATTCTCGAGGTTGATCGTCGGCGGAATGACGGAATCGCGGATCGCGAGGGCGCAGGTCGCCATCTCCACGGCGCCCGCTCCGCCTAACAAATGGCCGGTCATGGATTTCGTCGCGCTGATGGAGACCTTCTTCGCGTGTTCGCCAAACACGGTTTTGAGGGCGCGCGTCTCAGCGATGTCGCCCAGGCCAGTCGAAGTGGCGTGGGCATTCACGTAGTCGACTTGGTCCGGCCTGGTCCCGGCATGATCGAGCGCAAGTTGCATGGCGCGGGCGGCGCCTTCACCGTCGGTCGGCGGCGCCGTCATGTGGTAAGCGTCCGCGGAAAGTCCGTAACCGGTCAGCTCGCAATAAATTTTCGCGCCGCGCGCTTTGGCGTGTTCGAGTTCCTCCACCACAACAATTCCGGCGCCTTCTCCCATGACGAAGCCGTCGCGATCGCGGTCGAACGGCCGGGAGGCGCGTTCCGGTTCGTCGTTGCGTGTGCTGAGCGCTTTCATCGCGGAAAATCCGGCGAGACCGATCGCGACGATCGAGGCTTCCGCGCCGCCGGCGAGAAACATGTCGGCATCGCCGAACTTGATGATGCGCCACGATTCGCCGATGGCGTTGTTCGAAGTGGCGCAGGCCGTGACGATGCAAAGATTCGGACCCTGAAGGCCGAACTCCATCGAGATCAGCCCACTCGCCATGTTGCTGATGAGCATGGGAATCGTGAAAGCCGAGACGCGGTTCGGACCTTTCGTCATGAGGGCCGTGTGCTGGTCCTCAAGCGTCTTCAGGCCGCCAATGCCACTGCTCACGATCGCGCCGAATCGTTGCCGATCCGTTTTTTCAAGGTCCACGCCGCTGTCTTCCATCGCCATCTTTGCCGCTGCCATCGCAAGATGCGTGTAACGATCGGTCCGCCGGACGTCCTTCGGATTCTTGAAGTAATTCTTCGGGTCGAAATCGCGGACCTCACCGGCGATCTGGCAATCGAACGCGCTCGTGTCGAACGCCTGGATCCGTCCGATGCCGCTGACGCCGTTCCGCAAATTGCGCCAGAACGTATCGAGATCCTTGCCGACTGGCGTGACGACGCCCATGCCGGTGATGACGACTCTGCGGTTGGTATTCATTTAAGGAAAACCGCGAAGTTACCGCGTTCCCATGCCGACACTTTGGACGGTCTGGAACAGTTTGCCTTCGGTTTTAATGGACGGCGCGATGATGATCTCGGTTTGTTGAAATTCGGCAATGTTGCGCGCCCCGACGTTGCCCATGCAGGTCGTAATCGCGCCGACGAGGTTCTGGCTTCCGTCGTCGACCTCTGCAGGCCCGAAGAGAATTTGTTTCAGCGAGCCGGTGGCGCCGACTTTGATCCGGGTTCCGCGAGGCAAATTCGCATGCGGCGTCGCCATGCCCCAATGATAACCGGCGCCGGGCGCTTCGTGGGCCTTGGCAAAGGCGCTCCCGACCATGACGGCGTCCGCGCCGCAGGCGAGCGCTTTGCAAACGTCGCCGCCCTTGCTCATGCCGCCATCGGTGATGATCGGAACGTAGCGCGAAGTTTTTTTGAAGTAGGCGTCGCGCGCCGCCGCGCAATCCACGGTCGCCGTTACCTGGGGCACGCCGAGACCGAGGACACCGCGGGAAGTGCAGGCCGCGCCGGGACCGACGCCGATGAGCACCGCGGCCGGTCCGCATTCCATGATCTCGAACGTCACGTCGTAGCCGACGGTGTTGCCGACGATCACCGGAATGCGCATCTCGCGGCAGAATTTTTCCAGGTCGAGCGATTTATATTCCGATGAAAGGTGGCGCACAGTCGAGACAGTGCTTTGCACCACGAAAACATCCGCGCCGGCGTCCTGGGCGATCCGGCCGAACTCCGCCGCGCGTTGTGGAATGGAACTGACCGCCGCGGTCGCGCCGTTGTCCTTCATTTCGCGGATGCGCGCCGCGATCAGATCCTCCTGGACCGGTTCCTGGTAAATTTTCTGGAGCAGACCGGTGATCTCCGCTTTGTCGGCCTCGACGATTTTGTGGAGGACTTCCTTCGGGTTTTTGTAACGGGTCTGGACGCCTTCGAGATTCAAAACCGCAAGTCCGCCGAGCTTGCTCATCTCGATCGCGAAACGGACATCGACCACGCCATCCATGGCGCTGGCCAGGATCGGGATTTTGAAATTCAGGGGCTCAGCGTCACGTCGCGGCAAACACCAGGCGATGTCGACTTCGTTCGGATTGATCGTGACGCGGCCTGGGACGAGAGCGATCTCGTCGAACCCGTAGGTCACGCGAGCTTTGCGATTGCGGCCGATCCACATTCCCATGATTAAATTTGTTCCGGTTTAAATCGTTCGTTCAAACTTCCGCATCGTGGACACCGCGGAAGCAAGGCAGGCGTTCGATCTTCAAATTCAAACGCGCAAATCACGCACCGCAACCGGTAACGCAAAGCGCGACGCTCGCGACGGCGACGGTTCCACTCTCCGAATATCCAGAGGAGAAAAACCGCCGCAAGAAAAACCAGCAAATAGATCGTGACCAGCGCCGAGAGACTGACTGGGATCACGGCGTGGAAGGTCCGGGGTTGGGCGAAGGCGGGGGCGCGAGGTCGTTACCCCACTCGAGGATGGCGGTGCCCCAGGTTAGGGAACCGAGGATGGAGGATGGAGAATTGCGGATGGCAGGGAAGCGAGTGAGCGCGAGATATTTTCGCGCTTGCTGATCGAGGGCGGCGTCGCCCGAGGAGCTTTGGAGAAAACAATGGCGGACTTCGCCCTTTTCATTCACGGCGATGAGGAAGCGCGCGGTTTCGGGCGAGTCGCGACCAGAGGCGCTAAATTTCAGCTCGGGAGTTTGCGGCGTGATCAAGGAATCAAGCTCAGGCGAGAAACGGATCACGGTGGAAACCGGTTTCGTGATGATCTGGGCCGGGGTGGATGGTTTCTCGACGGCCGCCGGCGGCCGCGCGCTCGGAATTTGCAAGGCGGGCGGCGGAGGCGGGAGATCCTTCAACACCGGTTGGCGACCGAGATAGGAAGGAGCGTGCTGGATCGTCGGCAGGACCAGCGCTTTTGTGTCCGGCGCGGGCTGGGTGGTGGAAGCGAGTGCGGGATCTTCAGCCTCGAGCCAGCGCAGAAGCTGACGGCCTTCGTCGGTATCCGGCGCGATCAAACTCACCCGGCCGGGCGGCGGCAATAGAGCCACAGCCGGCGGATAGACAATTTGGAAAAGATAAAAACCGAAAGCGTGCAGTCCGAGCGACGCGAGCAAAAAGCCGGAGAGCGTCCATTTGCCGCGGCCCGGTTTTTCCCAGCCGAACACCAGATCGTTTGCGGCCGTGCTGGGAACATTCATTTCGGTGGGGTCGTGGCGAGCGCCACGGAATTGATTCCGTGTTCGAGCGCAAGGTTGGCGACTTCGACGACGAGGGAATAAGGCGTCAGGCGATCGGCCTTGATGATAACCGGGCGCGATTCTTTTTTCGCCTCATCCAGTAACGGGCCCAGCTGTTCGAGCGCGACTTTCTGGTTGCGAAAATAAATCGCGGGCGCAGCCCCGCCGGTGATGCTGATGATTTGCGGATTGATCTGCGGACCGAGGGTGAAACGCGAGAGCGGCACCGAGACGGAGATGCCCGGCTGCAGGATAAAGTTGGAGCTGAGCAGCAAAAAGAAGATCAACAGAAAGGTGACGTCGAGGAGAGGAATGGCCGCGAGCCAGCCGAAGTGATGTTCTTTCGTCCGGGAAAGCTTCATGCCCCTGCGGCCAGCCGGCCGATGATCTAGCGCGCTTCCTGTTCTGCTGCCGGCGCCTGGAAGGTGATGATGTCGCCCTTCGGTTCGCGGTCGCACAGCATGTGGACGACTTCAATCCCGGCCCGCTCCATTTCGTGCATTAGGGAATTCACCCGCGAGGACAGGTAACTGTAGGCAATGAAAGTCGGCGTCGCGACGACGAGACCGGCTGCGGTGGTGAGTAAACTTTTGTAAACGCCGTTCGATAATTCCGTCACGGTCGCGTAACCGCCATTGGCCGACAGTGTCCCGAAGGCGTCGATCATTCCGGTGACCGTGCCGAGCAAACCCAGGAGCGGCGCGACATAGGCGAGCGCGGCGAGCACGCCGAGGAAACGCTCCAGCTTCGGCACTTCGAGTTGCCCCGCTTCCTGCACGATCTCGCGCAACTCCGCCCGCGGCGCATCGTGCCGGATGATCGCGGCGTGAATGACGCGTGCGACTGGTCCCGGTGTGCCGGCGGATTCGTGCAGGGCCTCGGCGAAATTGCGGCGCTGGAGAAGATTCGAAAGACCCTGGAGAAACTCGCCCACGTGAATGGAGGCGCGATGCAAATAAAGGAGCCGCTCGGCAAAAACCGCGATGGCAATGACGCTGCACGCCAGGATGGGCCACATGAGCAAGCCACCCTTTTGGATGTAGTCGATCATCGGCTTTTGTCTTAACCGCCTTTGCGGCGCATGGCAAGCCGCGAAGGCCTCACTTTCGTTTGCTAGGTGGCGTAGTAGGGCGCGGTGCAACGCCCGGAGTTTGCCGGATCAATTTGCCGGCGGCATCGTAAACGGAATAACCGGTTTGCCGGCCAGTTTTGTCGTAGGCGTAGACGATCTTGTTCCGGACCGCGTCGTCGGGCCCGAGCTGGATTTCCTGGGTGAGCTTCCCGGTGTCGTCGTACTTATAGAGAGTCTTGAAGCGCAGTTGATCGTCGGGCCCGTAAACTTCGCCGCTGACGAAGCGCCCGGCGTCATCGATGACGTAACGGATTTTCCCGACGGTTTTCCCTTCCTTGGTGGTGGTCGTGGCGACGGCGCGATGATGCGGGGAATCGAATTCGTAAGTGGTGCGGGTGCCGTCGGCATTCATCGAGACGGTGACGCGAACGGAATCCGGGGTGGGGGTGGCGAGTTGGGCGAGGAGAGTCGTTGTGGAAACGCCGAGCGCGACGAGAAAGGCGGCGGCAATTGTTCGCGCGAACATGTTCCAGTTTACGAGGCACGAGAAAGGGGGCAAACGGGCATTAATTTATATTGACCCCTGGTACGGAAGGTGGTTAGAAGTGGGGGGAAGTGGATTGAAATGGCACGACTATCCGCTGGCGCATGGACGACAACTCTCAACCCCAAAAATTCTTCGCCGGCGAATTCCGTCACGCCCTCGATGAGAAGAACCGTATCACGATCCCGGCCCGCTGGCGCGGAGACGGCAGCGAAGAGTTCATCATCCTGCCCGAGCCCCAGCATCAGTTTCTTCTCGTCATGTCCCACGAGGAGTTTGCTCGGATGAGTGCGCAGGCGGAAAGCCACAGCTCGGTTTCCGCGAAAGAGCGCCGGATTTTTTTGCGCCATCTCCATTCGCGCGCCGAACACGGAACGTCCGATCGGCAAGGCCGTCTCGTCCTGCCGGAAGATATGTGCCGGCAGCTCGGATTGAAGGGCGAGGTGGCGCTGGTCGGCGGCCGGGGCCGTTTTGAAATTTGGAACCTGCCGAAATGGAAGCGCGCCCATGAGGAAGAAACCGCGACGTATCAACATGTCGCCAACGTGATCGGGCTCTAGCGATCGGCTTTCGAAAATGATTAACGCATTGCTGTTTGAGCGGCCCATCTGGTTCTCGACCGGCCCGCTCCAAGTCGAGGAGGCCCAGGAAATGGAGGACTTCACTTATCATCGGCCCGTGCTCGTGAGCGAGTCGGTGGAACTGCTGGCGCCGCGCGCCGGGTCGCTCGTCGTGGACGGCACCTGCGGCGGCGGCGGACACACGGCCGAGATTCTCCGAGCCGGTGCTGATGTCGTGGCGCTGGACCAGGATCCGGATGCGATCGAATTCGCGACGGAAAAGCTGGCCGAGTACGGCGGCCGGGTCACGCTTTGCCAGGCAAACTTTCGCGAAGCCGGAAAGATTCTCGACGAATTGGGGGTCGTTGGAATCGGCGGGGCGCTGCTCGATCTCGGCGTCTCTTCGCGGCAACTGGAAAACGCGAGCCGCGGTTTCAGCGTCATGCGCCAGGGACCGCTCGATATGCGGATGGATCCGCGCCGCGAACTGACGGCCGCGACGGTCGTCAATTCCTATTCGGAAGAAGATCTCACTCGAATTTTCCGCGAGCTCGGGGAAGAGCCGGCCGCGCGCCGGATCGCGAGCCAGCTCGTGAAATTGCGCAAGACAACGCCGTTCCAGGACACGATGCAACTGGCGAAAGCGATCGAGAAAATTGTCTGGCGACACGGGCGGCGCCATCCCGCGACCCAGGTTTTCCAGGCGCTCCGCATGGAAGTGAACGACGAGCTGGGCGCGCTCGAGGACGGTCTGCGCGCGCTGACGAAGCGGCTCGAATCGGGCGCGCGTTTCGCCGTGATCACCTTCCATTCTCTCGAGGACCGGATCGTGAAAAATTTCTTCCGCGACCGGAGCCGCGAATGGCTGGACCGACCGGAATGGCCGGAGCCGCGGCGGAATCCCGATTTCCTTTTCCGTCTCATTACCGACAAGCCGGTTGAGCCCGGCGAAAACGAACAGCGCCTGAACCCGCGCTCGCGCAGCGCCAAGTTGCGCGTCGCCGAAAAAATCTGATGCACGCGCCGCGCCGCAAGACCTTCAACTCTGTGAACGCTGCTTCGCTGGCGCGCTGGATCGTGATCACAGGTTTCCTGGCGCTAACCGGTTTGGTTTACGTTTATCTCACGCTCCAGCTCTATCATCTCGGCGATCGCAAGAAGACGCTCGAGAACGAGCTGGCGAGTCTTCATTCGCAAAATGACGTTGCCAACGTCCAGATCGCGGCGCTGACTTCGCGCGCGGCCCTGCAGCGCCGGCTCAAAGAGGGTTATTTGAAAATGATCCCGATCGCCGAGCAAAGCATCGTGCGCTTGAGCGCGCCCCGGCCGGCGCGTCTGGAGGATGCGGTCCAACCGGTGGCTAACAAACGCGGCGGAAGATGAAGTGGAACAGCCGGATCCGTTGCGCGCTGGTCTGCCTCTTCTTTACCGCTTTGTTCAGTCTCTTTTCCTTCCGGCTGGTCTATCTGCAAATGATCAAGCACGACGAGTACGCCGGGCTCGCCGCGGAGAAGCATGTTTACAAACAGGCGATCTTCGCCGAGCGCGGCTCGATCCTCGATGCGAACAACGAAGTCCTCGCGCATAACACACCCGTCGAGACCGTCGTCGCCGATGCCACGCACATAAATAACTGCGACGCGCTCATTCCGCTGCTTCGAAACGCGCTGGATCTTCCGGCCGACGAGCTGTCGGAAAAGCTGGAGGGTGAGCGTCGTTACATTGTGTTGAAGCGCGAGGTGCCGATCGCGGCCGCAACGGCGCTCCGGGAAAAATTGCGGGCCCAGAATTTGCGCGGGATTTACTTCGAGCGGGACACGACCCGGATTTATCCGAACGCCTCGATGCTCTGCCACGTCATCGGGTTCACCGACTTTGAGCATCGCGGCATCCAGGGCGTGGAATCGTCGATGGAAGAATACCTGCACGGCCAGGACGGTTATCGTTTCATCGAGCACAACCGCGCCGGCCAGGAGATCGTGCTCTATCGCGGCCAGGAGCGCGCGCCGCGCGATGGTTACCAGGTCCATCTCACCATCGATCTCAACCTCCAAAATATCGTCGAGAACGAAATCGATGCGGCGGTGCGCGAATACTCACCGCAGAAAGCCACCATCATCCTGATGCGTCCGCAGACCGGCGAGATTCTCGCGATGGCGAATCGCCCGAACTTCGACCTGAACCTGCGCTCCGAAGCGAAGCCTGAGCAGATGAAAAACCGCGCCATCATCGATATGATGGAGCCGGGCTCGACGTTCAAGATCGTCACGGCCGCGGCCGCATTGAACGAGCGCAAGGTCCGCCCGGACACGACGATCTTTTGCGAGAACGGCATCTGGAATTTCGGCGGCCGGCCGTTGCACGACCATCGGGCCTACGCGGACTTGAGCGTGCAGGACATCCTCATCAAATCGAGCAACATCGGCGCAGCCAAGCTGGCCATCTCGATCGGCGAGCAAAAATTTTACGAATACATTCGCCGCTTCGGTTTCGGCGATCGCACCGGCGTCGAATTACCGGGCGAAATTCCCGGCGTGATTCGCCCGCCGCAATCGTGGAGCAAGATTTCCATCACTCGCATTCCCATGGGCCACGAAGTGGCGGTAACTCCGTTGCAGATGACGGTGGCGATGGCGACGATCGCCAACGGCGGCAAGCTGGTCACGCCGCGCATCGTGAAATCGATCACGACCGGAGACGGCAAGACCATCACGACTTTTTCGCCCACGGTTTTGCGCCAGGTGATTTCGCCCGAGACCGCGGCGCAAGTCGGGAACGCGTTACGCGGAGTGGTGAGCGATCGCGGGACGGCCGCCGCTGCCGCTGTGCCCGGCTTCACGATCTCCGGCAAGACTGGGACCGCCCAGAAAGTTGACCCAAGAGGCGGCTACGAGCAGGGGAAATATGTCGTCTCGTTCTCGGGCTATTTGCCGTCCGATCATCCGGAATTCGTCGGGCTCGTGATGCTCGATGACGCGAAGACCAGCAAACCGGAATTGAATTACGGCGGCCTCGTCGCCGGGCCGATCTTTGCGCGCATTGCCGAAAAAGCGGCGCGCTATCTCGATCTTCAGCCGCATGAAGAGCTGGCGAAACCGTCCGCTGCCGGACGAGTGGCCTCAACCAATGCGTCCCACCGTTGAGCGCGCTGCGCCCGTTTGACCACTTCGCATGCAGCTCAAAACACTCGTCGCAGCCATTTCCCCCCGCCAAATCATCGGGCCGCTTGATCGCGTCGTGGAAAGCATCGCGTATGACTCGCGCCGTGTGCAGAGGAATGGCCTTTTCGTCGCATTGCGTGGCGAAAAATCTGACGGCCATCAATTCATCGAGCAAGCCGTCGAAAAAGGCGCCACGGTTATCGTGACGGAACAGGAGGTCCAATCCCCCCGCGCGACTTGTGTGGTGGTCGATAACACGCGGTCGGCGCTCGCCGATCTCGCCGCGACGTTCTACGAGCACCCGGCGCGCCGGCTCAAGCTGGCCGCCGTCACCGGCACGAATGGAAAAACGACGACGACGTTTTTGTTGAAACATATTTGCGAGAAGGCCGGGCTGCGTTGCGGCTTGCTCGGGACCGTTCGCTACGAAATCGCGGACCGTGTTTTGCCGGCGGTCCGCACCACGCCGGAATCGCTCGATGTCCAGGAGCTGCTCGCGCAGATGGTGAATGCGGGATGCAAAGCAGCCGCGATGGAAGTCTCGTCGCACGCCCTCGCGCAGGATCGAGTGCGCGGACTCGAATGGGACGTGGCCGTTTTTACAAACCTAACGCAGGACCATCTGGATTTTCACGGGACGATGGAGAACTACTTTGAGGCGAAGGCCGCACTCTTCGCCGGACTGGCCGAGCAGAAGTCGAAGACGAACCCAACGGCTGTGATGAACATCGACGATCGTTATGGCGCGCAGTTGGTCGATCGGCTCGAAAAGAAAATCCCGGTCATCACTTACGGGATGGGCGTGCACGCGGATTTTCGCGCCTCGAATTACCACGCTGAATTTGCCGGCACTTCCTATCAGCTCGACGCGCGCGGCAAGAGTTATCTGGTCCGCGTTCCGCTCATCGGAAGATTTAACGTGGCGAATTCCATGGCCGCGCTCGCCGCGGCCAGCAGCATGGGGATCAGTCTGCGCGAAGCCATTCTCAGTCTCGGCCGTTCGCCGCAAGTGCCCGGGCGGCTCGAGGCGGTCCCGGCTAAACGTCAGTTCCAGATCTTCGTCGATTACGCGCACACCGACGACGCGCTCCTCAACGTCCTGAAAACGCTCCGCGACCTTTCGCCCAGAAAACTCATCGTCGTTTTCGGTTGCGGCGGCGATCGCGACAAACAGAAGCGTCCGTTGATGGGACGCGTCGCGGACCAGAACGCCGACTACAGCATCATCACTTCCGATAATCCGCGGAAAGAAGATCCCGACGCGATCATCGCCGACGCTGAGAAAGGTTTTCGCTCCGATCGCTACGAAAAAATCACCGATCGCGCGGAAGCGATCGGGCGTGCCATCGAGCTGGCGCAGCCGCGCGACATCATTCTCATCGCCGGCAAAGGCCACGAGCCCTACCAGGAATTCGCCGACCACACCATCCCGTTCGACGATACCCAGGTCGCGCGCCGCGCCTTGGAAAATCACCCGCTGGAGTTTGGATCATGATGACGGAGGAATTCTTTCTGGGGAGCGCACGCGCCTCGCGTGCTGGCGATGGCGCCCTCGCCATCGCGAACTTCCTCCGGAAAAGATTGTTTCGGCGAGGCGCCGAAACCAGCACGCGAGGCGCGTGCGCTCCCCAAACGAATCAGCCGACTGCGATATGGAATCGTTAAGTCTCGCGCAGATCGCAAAGTTGGCTGGTGGTTCCATCTCGGCGGATGACACCAGCATCATCGTTTCAAGAATCAGCACCGACTCGAGAACGTTGCGGGCCGGCGATCTCTTCGTGCCGTTGCGCGGAGAGAACTTCGACGGGCACAAGTTCATCGAGCAGGCCGCCGAACGCGGCGCGGCCGGGGCGATGGTGGAAGAAAAGTGGAACGGGAAAGTGCCGCGCGGCTTCGCGTTGATCCGGGTGGCCGACACGCTTGTTGGTTATCAAACACTCGCGGCAAATTATCGCGCGTCTTTGCCTCTGAAGGTCATCGCGATCACCGGCAGCAACGGCAAGACGAGCACGAAAGACTTCGTGGCCGCGACCCTGGCGAAAAAATTCCGGGTCACGAAGACAGAAGGCAATTTCAACAATCACGTCGGGCTTCCGCAGACGATGCTGGCTGCAAACCGGGACGACGAGATCGCGGTCTGGGAGATCGGGATGAATCATCCGGGGGAGATTGCGGCGCTGGCGAAATTGGCGGCGCCGGACGTGGCGATCATCACGAACATCGGCATCGCGCACGTCGAGTTCATGGGGAGCCGGGAAGCGATCGCCGAAGAAAAAGGCGCATTGGCCGAAGCGGTCGCGCCCACGGGCACTCTCATCCTGAATGCGGACGATGCCTTCAGCGAAGAGATCGCCAAACGGACTCGCGCTCGGACCATCCTGGCCGGAATCGAGAACGGTTCCGTCCGCGCGATCGATATCTCGCAGCATTCGACCGGCTCCGAATTCACGATTTTGGAAGGCGCGCATCGCTGTCGCGCCCAACTGCCGGTCCCCGGAATTCACATGGTGCAGAACGCGATGCTCGCCGTCGCCGCCGGGCGCGTGTTCGGTCTTTCACTCGAAGAATGCGCGGCCGGGCTCGCCTCGACGCCACTTACGAAAGCGCGCCTTCAGATCAGGGAGATCGATGGCATTCAGTTCATCGACGACAGCTACAACGCGAATCCAGATTCGATGAAGGCGGCGCTCCGGACGCTGGTCGAGCTGGATGCGGATGGCCGGCGCATCGCCGTGCTCGGCGAGATGGGTGAACTCGGTGCGGAATCGGAGCGCGGACATCGCGAAGTAGGTGAAGCCGCGGCGGCGTTGCGGATCGACGAGCTGATCGCAGTCGGTGAGGCGGGCGCAGGCATTGCACGCGCCGCTCATGATGCCGGTCTGGAGAATAGCGTGGCCGTCAATTCCGCCGACGAAGCCGCGGAACGCCTTGGGAAAAACGCGGCGCCCGGCGATTTGATTCTCGTGAAAGGCAGTCGCGCCGCGCGGATGGAGCGGGTGCTGGAAGAATTCGCGAAGAGACACCAGGAGGTTGCGCCATGATGTATTACCTCCATCTCCTCAGTGAGCAGATCAAAGGGTTCAACGTTTTCAGTTACGTCACCTTTCGCGCGGTCGCCGCCGCGGTCACCGCGTTCGTTCTCTCGCTCGCGTTCGGGAATTTCGTCATCCGCAAATTGATCGCGCTCAAAGTTGGCCAACCGATCCGGACCGCCGACGAAGTTCATCGGCTTGCCGAACTGCACAGTGCGAAGCAAGGCGTCCCGACGATGGGCGGCGTGCTTATCATCGGCACGGTTTTCCTCTCGAGCGTGCTCTGGGCGCGTCCAGACAACCGCTTCGTCTGGCTCGCGCTCTTCAGCATGATTTATCTCGGCGTCCTCGGCTTCGTGGACGATTACCTCAAGGTCTCGAAGAAACACTCCGGCGGAATCAGCGGCCGTCTGAAATTGATCTTTCAACTCGGTCTCGCTGGCATCGTCGCTGCGGTTTTCCTGACGAATCCGCTCATCGAAGTACAGGCGCGCTCGCTTTACCTGCCGTTCTTCAAAATACCGGTCGTGCCCAACATGGGGTGGCTGACCCTCATCTTCTTCGCCTTCGTCATCGTCGGCTCATCGAACGCGGTCAATCTCACCGACGGTCTCGACGGCCTCGCCATCGGCTGCACCATCACCGTCGCGTTCGCCTACGCGTTGCTTTCCTACGCCGCCGGAAATTTCCGCATCGCGGAATATCTCCAGGTCCCATTTTATCCCTACACCGGCGAGCTCACCGTGGTCTGCGCCGCGCTCACGGGCGCCGGACTCGGATTTCTCTGGTTCAATTGTCACCCGGCGAAAGTAATCATGGGCGATACCGGCGCGCTCGCGATCGGCGGCGTCATCGGCGTGATCGCGATTTGTTGCAAACAGGAGCTGTTGCTCGCGGTGGTGGGTGGCGTGTTCGTACTCGAAGCAGCCTCGGTCATTCTCCAGGTGCTCAGCTTCCGGCTGACCGGCAAACGCATCTTCGCGATGTCTCCGCTCCATCATCATTTTGAATTGCGCGGCTGGAAGGAGAACACCGTGATCGTCCGGTTCTGGATTTTGTCGGCCATCTTCGCCTTGCTTGGACTCGCGACGCTGAAATTGAGATGAAGAGCGTGTGGAACATAGACTTGCAGTCTGTGCGCCCAGCGGAGTTGGACTCCGCTGAATTGGCAGCAGCGAACAAGATGTCCGCTGGGCGCACAGGGCAGAGCCCCATGTTCCGGAACGCGCTGAAGCGGAGATCGATGTGAAGTATTCCGGCAAAAATGTCGCAGTCCTGGGAGCGGGTCTGAGCGGAACCGCGGCCGCGCTCTTGCTCCGGAGCGAAGGCGCGGAAGTCACCGTGCTCGACAGCGCCGAGGAAAATAAGCTCCTCAAATCAACGATCGACAATCTTCGTGGTCGCGGCGTAACGGTGCGGAGCGGAGCCGCCGCCGAGAACGATTCATCACTGTACGATTTCATTGTCCTGAGCCCGGGGATCGATCCGATCTCGCCGCTCGCGAAGAATTTTTCATCGCGCAACATCGAAATCATCGGCGAGCTGGAACTTGGCTGGCGTTCCCTGGACGCCCCGGTCATCGCGATCACCGGAACGAACGGCAAGACGACGACGACGGAATTGCTCGCGCAGATGCTGAACGCCTGCGGCCAGCGCACGATCGCCTGCGGCAACATCGGCAAACCGCTTTGCGAAGTGGCGCTCGAAGACCGCGATCTCGACGTGCTCACCGTCGAAGTCAGCTCCTTCCAGCTCGAAACCATCAAAACGTTTCGGCCGGCCGTCAGCGTCTGGCTGAATTTCGCGCCCGATCATCTCGATCGTTACCGGTCGGTCGCGGAATATCGCGCCGCGAAACTGCGCATTTTCGAGAACCAGACCGCAGACGATGTCGCCGTGATCAACGCCGGAGAATCGCTCCCGAAAATTGCGGCGCGGACCGTGACTTTCAGCGCCTACGCCAACCAGGCCGATTTTCGTTTCGAAGCCGGGTCGATCGTTTACCAAAGCCAGCCGGTGCTTCGCATGGCCGATCTGAAGTTGCGCGGTTCGCACAACATCGAGAACGTGATGGCCGCGCTCGCCGTGGGCCTCGCGCGCGGCTTGACCTTCGAGCAAATGGTTCCGCCCTTGCTCACCTATGAACCGCGGCCCCACCGTTGTGAGTTCGTCCGCGAAGTCGGCGGCGTTGCTTACGTGAATGATTCGAAGGCGACGAACCTGGACGCCGTCGAGAAAGCGCTGCTCGCGCAGAACCGCAAAGTGATCCTGATCGCCGGCGGGAAAGACAAGGGGTTTACCTTCGAAACGTTGCGGCCCCTGGTCTCGGAGAAATCGCGCGCCGTCATCCTGATCGGCGAAATGGCCACGCGGATTTGCCACGATTGGAAAGACGCCGTGCCCTGCGAGATCGCGAACTCGCTCGCGGATGCCGTCGAGCGCGCGCATGCCCTGGCGCGGTCCGGCGAAGTGGTCCTGTTTTCTCCCGGCACTTCCTCTTTCGACATGTTCAAGAGTTACGCCGATCGCGGCGATCGATTTCGTGCCCTCGTCCACGCCCTGCCCAAATAAACCCATGAAACTGCCAAGCCTTTTCCCTGCGAAAAAACTACGCGCCACCACCGCGCGCCGGTCTCTCGGCGTTCCCGACGAGATGGACTACGAAGAAATGTCCGAGCCCAATATGAAGTTGTCGCGCGCGCTTCTCATCGTGCTCGTTCTTCACGTTGTCGCGGTCGCCGGCATCATCGCGTTCAACACGATCAAAAGTCGCCAGGCCGCCGTGCCGCCCGTTTCGAGTTCGAAGCCCAATGTCCAAGCCTCCGTGCCGAAGTCGACGGCCGCGACTGTCACAAATTCGGCGGCGTCGACAAAGCCGAGGGAGGAAATTTCGGCGACTAAGCCGGCCGTCAAGGAGGAACGGAAAGCGATTCCGGTGAAACCGATCGCGGAGAACACTCCGAAAGTTGACAGCAAAAAGAGCTACGTCGTGGCCAAGGGCGATACGCCGCTAAGCATCGCGAAGAAGTTCAAGGTGCCGTTCGACGACCTGCTCGCCGCCAACAAGATCGATGATCCACACAAATTGAAGATCGGCCAGAAACTCATCATTCCGGTCAAGGCAACCAAACCGAAGAAAACTGAATAGTGGTACGAAAGGCCGATGTAGAGGCGCGTGTCCTCACGCGCAAAGAGAGACGGCATGCGGCTGGGGACACCCGCCACTACATCTAAATGCATCGCAAGAGCGCTTACTTTTTGTTCCTGGCTGTCTTGGGGATGCTGGTCATCGGCATCGTCATGCTTTTCAGCACGAGCGCGTTTGCGAAGGACAGCCACGGCGACATGTATTTTTTCGTGAAACGCCAGGCGATCTGGCTGGGCGTGGGCTTCGTGGTCTGCGCCGTCGCCGCGATTGTCGATTATCATTTCTGGTTGCGGACCTGGTGGATCTGGTTCGGACTCGCCCTGGTCGCGCTCGCGTTTTGTTTCGTCCCGCATTTCGGCATGCGGATCAATGGTTCGCGCCGCTGGGTCGCGCTCGGGCCCGCGACGTTTCAACCTTCGGAGATCGCGAAGGTCGCTGTCGTCTTTTTTTTGGCGGCGTGGTTCGGCAGCCGGGAGAAGGAAAGCAGCCGATTACTGCCGGGCTTCGTGATTCCATTCGCGATTGTCTGCACAGCATTGCTCTTGATTGTGACCGAGGTCGACTTGGGAACGACCGCGCTCATCGGTGCGACGATGTTCGTGGTGATGTTCGTCGCCGGAACGCATCCGGCGCTGCTCGGGTTGCTTTCGTTAGGCGGCCTCGGCGGAATCCTTTTCGTGGCGACTCATATGTCGGAACGGATGGGCCGGCTCGCCGCGTTCATGGACCCGGAACGGTTCAAGGAAGACGCCGGTCTCCAGCAAATGCAGGCGCTCATCGCGTGGGGCAGCGGCGGAATGGAAGGCCTCGGCCTCGGCAACGGGCGGCAGAAGATGCTCTACCTGCCCTACGCCCACACCGATTTTATTTTCCCGATGATCGGCGAGGAGCTGGGCCTGCGGATCAGTTTGCTCGTCGTGTTTTTGTTCGTCGTGATCATCGTGTGTGGGTTGATGATCGCGCTCCACGCGAAGGACCGTGCGGGATTGCTGCTCGGCTCCGGGATCGTGTCGCTTCTCGGCCTTCAAGCGGCGGTGAACATCGGGGTGACCACGTCGCTTCTGCCGAACAAAGGTTTGCCGCTGCCCTTCGTGAGCTACGGCGGCTCGAACCTGGCCGCGTGTCTTTTTGGGATCGGGCTTTTGCTAAACATTTACCGCCAGGGCGTTCTCGAGCCGGCGAAGAAAAAGAGCGCAGTCATCCGCGCGCGAACCACGCCGAGAATATGAGACCAATAGGTCATATAAGTCCCATAGGACCTATTTCATGAACACGGTCATCGCATGTGGCGGCACCGGGGGGCATTTGTTCCCTGGCCTGGCGGTTGCGGAGGTTCTCCGCTCCCGCGGCCACGAAGTCATGCTCTTCGTTTCCGAGAAGGAAATCGACACCCTCGCCATGTCGGGCCGCGAGGAATTCCGCTTCCAGAAATTGCCGACGGTCGGGTTGCCCTCGCCGTTTTCGCCGAAGATTTTCGGCTTTCTCGGGCGCTTTACGGAAAGCCTTCGAGTCTGCCGCAGTGTCTATCGGAAGTTCAAACCGCACGCGGTCCTCGGCATGGGTGGTTTCACTTCCACGGCGCCGGTGCTCGCCGGAAAAATGCGTGGTGTGCCCACCTTCATCCACGAATCAAACGCGATCCCGGGGAAAGCCAATCGCGTGACCGCGCGGATGGTTCGCGCCGTTCTCCTGGGATTCAAGGAATGCGCACCATTTTTCCCAAGGGCGCGAACGGAAATCACGGGCACGCCGATCCGCAAGGAACTGGAGCCGATGGACAAGAAACTTGCGCGGCAGAAACTCGGTTTGCGCGAAGACCTCACGACGCTCCTCGTCATGGGCGGGAGCCAGGGCGCGAGCGGGATTAACCAGGCGGTCATCAAATCGCTGCCGGCGCTGCATGATGCGCAGATCCAGGTGATCCATCTCGCCGGGACCCGCGACGAACGGCTCGTGGCCGATAATTACCAGCGCGAAAAAATCCCGGCCCACGTCGCGGCTTTCCATCACGCGATGGAAGAAGCTTACAGCGCGGCCGATTTCGCGATCGCGCGTTCCGGCGCCGCCAGCCTCGCCGAGCTGGCCGCATTTTCGCTTCCCGCGATCCTGATTCCGTATCCCTACGCGGCCGAGGATCACCAGACGAAGAACGCGGAGATTTTCGTTCGCGCGGGTGCGGCCGTGCTGCTAAAGGAATCCGACCTCACCGCCGAATTGCTCGCGCAGAAAATTCGCGAGCTACTCGACCATCCCAACCAGCTCGGGCGCCTCGCCGAGAATTCCGCGCGGCTGGCGCCGAAAAACGCAGCCGCCCTCGTGGTCGAAACGATGGAAAGATATACGCAACCGAATCATGACGCTCGCCTCTGAACTCAATCTCGAAGAGATGTTAACCCGGCAACGCCACCGGATTCATCTCATCGGCGTGGCCGGGAGCGGCATGAGCGGCATCGCCGCGCTGCTCCTCGAGCTGGGCCACGACGTCAGCGGTTCCGACAAAGTGAAATCGTGGGAGGTGGACCGGTTGCAGCGCCTGGGCCTGCGCTTTCGAGCGGAGCATCGCGCCGAAGACGCGCAGGATGCCGAGCTGGTCATCTATTCGTCCGCGATCCGGGAGACAAACCCGATTCGCGTCGCTGCGACGATCGCTGGCCAGCCGGCCTTGCGACGAGCGGAAGCGCTGGCTGCGATCATGTCGGGGAAACGCGGTATCGTCGTCGTCGGCATGCACGGCAAGACCACGACTTCGGCCATGGCCGCGCACGTTTTGCGCGAAGGCGGCACGCATCCGTCTCACTATGTAGGCGCGGAAATTCCGCTGCTCGGCTCGAACGCGCACTGGGATCCGCGCGGCGAATATTTCGTGGCCGAGGGCGATGAGAGCGACGGCACCATCCAACTCTTCAAACCCGAGCATACCCTCGTGCTAAATATCGAAGAAGAGCACCTCGATTTTTACGCCGATCTCGCCGCGATTGAAGAGGTCTTCTCCAAGTTGCTCGATCAAACCAGCAGCTCGGTTTTTTATTGCGCCGACGACGCGCACGCCGCCCGGATTTGCCGCGAGCATTCGCGTCCGATCTCGTTCGGGTTTTCCGAGCAGGCGGATTACCGCGGGACTGGTATCGACCTGCGCGATTTCGCGTCGGTTTTCTCTGTTTTTCGTCGTGGCGAAAAGCTCGGCGAGGCGGTGCTGAACGTGCCGGGTCGCCACAACGTGAGTAATGCACTCGGCGTGATCGCGCTCGCGAGCGAGCTGGGAATTCCGTTCGACAAGATCGCCACTTCGCTAACCCGGTTTCAGCACGCGCGCCGCCGCTTCGAAATCAAATACCAGAGCGAACGTTTCCTCCTCGTGGACGATTACGCGCATCATCCGACGGAAATCTCGGCGACCCTGGCCACCGCGCGCGCGGCCGGGCGCAAACGCGTCCTGACCATGTTCCAGCCGCATCGTTATTCGCGCACCAAAGCGTTGCGGCGCGAATTCGGACGCGTCTTCGACAACGCGGACCGCGTGGTGGTCACCGATATTTATCCGGCGAGTGAAAAGCCGTTGCCCGGAATTACCGGCAAGACGATCGCGGACGAGATCGCCGCGCATGGCCATCGTGATGTCAGTTATCAGCCGCGGCTCGATCGGCTCCATTGCGACGTGGGAAACATGCTCGCGACCGGCGATCTGATCTTGAGTCTGGGCGCCGGGAACATTCACGAGCAGCTTTCCACGCTCGCGGCCGACCTCGTGATTGCGGAAAGACTGAAGACGATCGTGGGCGAAGAAGGCGACGTGCGGCTTTACGAGCCGCTGGCGAAACACACGACACTGCGCGTCGGCGGCCCGGCGCAATTTTGGGTGGAACCGCGGGCCGAAGCCGCGTTCGCCGAGCTGATCCGGTTTTGCCGGCGCGAAAGTTTGCCGCTGTTCGTGCTGGGCCGCGGCTCGAATCTTCTCGTGCGCGATGGAGGAATTCGCGGCGTCGTCGTTCATCCGAGCGGCGGAGATTTCGACAAGGTCGAGGTTTCCGGGAATGAAATCACCGCGGGCGTGGGAGCGAAGCTGAAGCAGATCGCGTATGCCGGAAAAGCCGCCGGGCTCGGCGGGCTCGAATGGATGGAAGGAATTCCGGGAGCGGTCGGCGGCGGGTTGCGGATGAACGCGGGTGCGATGGGCGCCCAGACGTTCGAGAACGTGGTCCGGGTCCGTTATCTCGACGAAGAAGGAAACGCCCACGAGAAAACGCCGGCGGAAATGGAAATCCATTATCGGCATGTCCCGACCCTCGAGAAGAACTACGCCGTCTCGGCGGTTTTCAAAGGGACGCCGGCAGCGGCCGAGGAGATCGAGCGGCGGCTCGACGAATCGCAGGAAAAACGCCGGACGACCCAACCGGCGGCGAAGAGCGCCGGATGCATTTTCAAAAATCCTGCGACGATTCCGGCCGGGAAATTGGTGGATGAGCTGGGCCTGAAAAACACGCGCGTCGGAAACGCGCGGGTCTCGGAAATCCACGGCAATTTTATCGTGAACGATGGCGGCGCGAGCGCGAGCGAAGTGCTGGAGTTAATCGCGAAGATCCAGGATACGGCGCGAGAAAAGCGCGGAATCGAATTGGAAACCGAAGTCCAAATCGTGGGGGAGGAAGGATGAAGTTTTCAATCCCGAAAAAAATCGCGGTGTTGATGGGCGGGCCGGGATCGGAGCGCGATGTTTCCCTGGCGACCGGGCGAGGCGTCGTGAAAGCCTTGCAGTCGTTAGGCAGCGACGTCACCGAGGTCGATGTCAAAAGTGCGGACTTCGAGCTCCCTCGAGGGACCGAGCTCGCTTTCCTCACCATTCACGGAACCTTTGGCGAAGACGGCCAGCTTCAGCAGATCCTCGAAGATCGTGGCGTCCCCTATACCGGAGAAGGTATCGCTGGCAGCGAGCTGGCGTTCGACAAGATCCGCTCGAAGGAGGCGTTCCGTCAGCACAACGTCACCACGCCCTACTGGCAGATCATCAACGCTGGCCAGCGACCGACGATCCCGATTCCGTTCGTGATCAAAGCGCCGCGGCAGGGTTCGACGGTGGGCGTGCACATCATCAGGAACGAACGCGAAGTCGATGCTGCGATCGCGGACGCCTCGACTTACGACCACGAGCTGCTCGTCGAAAAATTCTGTGCCGGTCGCGAACTGACGGTTGGAATTCTGGGCGATCAGGTCCTGCCGATCCTGGAGATCATCCCGAAAGGCGGGTTTTACGATTTCAACAACAAATACCCGTTCCTGAATCCAAACGCCGGCGGCAGTGCCGAACACGTTTGCCCCGCCATGATCGATCGCGAGAAGGCCGAAGAAATCCAGCAGCTCGCTTTGCGCGCATTTCGGGCGCTGGGCCTGGAAGTCTATGCGCGGGTCGACGTTCTCTTGCCCGACGATGGCGAAGCGACCGTGCTCGAGGCAAACACGATCCCGGGAATGACGGAAGCGAGTCTGCTGCCCGAAGCTGCTGCCGCCGCTGGAATCAGTTACCCGCAGCTTTGCGCGCGAATCATCGAGCTTTCCGCGAAACGCCGCGCCGCGAAATGAAAGTGAAGAACGAACGGTTGCGCCCGAAGAACCAGCGCGTTTCCAACACGCGCCAGCGCCGGCAGCAGCATCTGCTTGACGTCCGGGTCCGTTCCCACAAGGCGACCCAGCATCGCAACCGCCGCATCCTCGTCGCGTTGTCGAAGATCGCGCTCGCGCTCGTGCTCGTGATCGGAATCATTCTCGGCGTCCGGTTCGGCGCGAAACATTTCTTTTTCGAGAATCCCGACTACCAGCTCAGCCAGATCGAAATTCAGACCGACGGAACTTTGCAGCGCGAGCAAATTCTGAAAGCGGCCGACCTGCGCGAAGGCGGAAATATTTTCGGCGTGAATCTCGCGCAGGTCCGGGACCGTTTACAGCAACTGCCGCAGGTGGACGAGGTGCAGGTGACGCGGAAGCTGCCCGGAGAAATCGATATCCGGATCACCGAGCGGAAGCCGATCGCCTGGATCACTTCCGACAAACAAATCTCCGATCCTTTTGCGTCCGAGGTCGCTTTTCTGGTGGACGCGCGTGGCGTTCTGATGAAAGAAAAGAAGTTGTTGCCTGAATATCTCGGCCTGCCGCTGATCACGGGATGCACGAGCGAGTCGCTCGAGCCGGGAAAAACCGTCGAATCATTCGAAGCAAAGGCCGCGCTCGAACTGCTGCGGCAGAGCACGGCGAGTTTCATGCAGACGCGATTCCAGGTCCGCGAGATCGATGTTTCGAAAGGTTATTGCCTCGTGGTTTCGGACAAGAACCACACGCGGGTCACGTTCGGGTTCGATAATCTCGAGACCCAATTGCAGCGACTCGAGCAGTTCCTGGTTTACGCGGACGATTCGAAACGCGAGCTGGCGACGGTGAACCTGCTCGTGCAGCGCAACATCCCGGTGACCTTCGGCCGCAACGCTGTCGACGTGATCAACGACACGGTCGATCCGGATGCCGAACCGCGGATCATGAAAGCGATCCCGGTTCATCCCCTCGCGAAAAACGAATCGACCACCGCGACTTCCAAAGCGCGACCGAGCGCGACCCCCACAGTGCGCAAAGCGGTCCCGTTGGAAAAATTCAGAAAGGACTAAGAGCAGGCATGGCAAGCAGCGATCTCATGGTGGGCCTCGAAATTGGCACGTCGAAAATTTGTGTTGTCGTCGGCGAGGGCCGTCCTGACGGCACGATCAAGATTCTCGGGGTCGGCCAGGCGCCCTCCCGCGGCGTGCGCAAAGGCGAGATCGTCGATTTCGAGACCGCGATGAAATGCGTGCACGAAGCGGTGGTCGATGCGGAAACCAAGAGCGACGTGATGATCCGGAGCGTTTACGTCGGCGTGGCCGGCGCGCACATCCAGAGCTTCAACAACCGCGGATCGGTCACGTTGCCGGAGGAACGCGACGAGATGGACGAGCAGGACATCGAGGACGTGAAGATCAACGCGCGGGAAGTGAGCATCCCGGCCCAGAACGCGTTCCTGCATTCGATCATCCAGCATTATCACGTCGACGGGCAGGACGGCGTGCTGAACCCAATCGGGATGCTCGGGCAAAAACTCGAGGCGGATTTCCATATCATCCACGGGGTGCGGACGCGGATCCAGAACACAATCCGTTGCGTGAAAGAGTTGCCGCTGGAAGTGGAGGACGTGGTCTTCACCGCGCTGGCTTCCGCGCAGGTGGTGCTCACCCAGCACCAGAAGAATCTCGGCGCGCTCGTGATCGATATCGGCGGCGGGACGAGCGATTACATTCTGTATGTGGACGGCGCGGTGAAACAGAGCGGCGTCCTCGCCGTGGGTGGCGATCACATCACGAACGATATCTCGATGGGCCTGCGCATCCCGATGACGCGGGCGGAGAAATTAAAGATCGAGGAAGGCAGCGTGACCCTCGGGAATTCGTTGCCGGGCGAAACGATCTTGCTGAAGGACGATTCCGGTTTTGCCGGGAAAGAGATCGAGCGCGAAACCCTGAACACGATCATCAATTTGCGGCTGCGGGAAACGTTCGAGCTCTTGAAGCGGAAGCTCGAGGAGGAGCCGTTCATCAATTACATCGGCGAAGGCGTTTTCATCACCGGCGGATGCAGCCATCTCCATGGGATCGATCATCTCGCCGAGGAAGTTTTCGAACTGCCAGCCCGCGTGGCTCACGCCCAGACGATGTCCGGCCTGACAAGCGCGTTCGAGAACCCGCAGTTTTCCGCCGCGATCGGCCTGATCAAGTACGCGCAAGCGATGCAAAGCGATCGCCGACCGACGCGCGGCTTCGGCCGGTTGTTCGGCAAGATTTTCAACGGGATGAGATCGTGAAGAAAGCACCAAGCACCAAGCACCAAGCTCCAAAGAAGCTCCAAACATCAAGCTCCAAAACCCGGAGCCCAGCGTCTTGGTTTTTGGAGCTTGGTGTTTCTTTGGAGCTTGGTGCTTGGTGTTTGGAGCTTGTGCAATGATTCAACTAAATCGCAATTACAACCTCCCAGAGAAAGCAGACGAAGACATTCCCATTAAAGTCGTCGGCGTGGGCGGCGCGGGGTCGAACGTTCTCGATCGGATCGTCCTCGACGGGCTCGATAAAGCGGACCTGATCGCGATCAACACCGACGTGCAATCGCTCGCCAGCTCCGTCGCTTCGAGCAAGGTGCAGCTCGGACGCACGGTCACGCGCGGGCTCGGGGCGGGCGGCGATCCGGAAGTGGGTTACAACGCCGCCTATGAATCGGCGGACGAAATCCGGCACGCGCTTGCCGATGCGCGGATGATTTTCATTTGCACCGGCCTCGGGGGCGGCACGGGCTCCGGCGCGGCGCCGGCAGTGGCGCAGGTGGCGCGGGAGAATGGCTCGCTCGTCCTCGCGTTCGCGACGCTGCCCTTTGCCTTCGAAGGAAAACGGCGCCTGGCCCAGGCGCGCGAAGCGCTGGCGAAATTGCGCGAGAACTGCGACGCGGTCATCTGCTTCGAGAACGATCGCATGGGCGACATGGTCGCGCCGAAAGCGGGGATTCATCAGGCGTTCGCCGTGGCGGACGTCACGATCAGCCAGAGTGTGCGCTCCATTGTGAGCCTGATCCAGCGACCTGGGCTGATCCGGATCGGGTTCGACGATCTGCTTGCGGCACTGCGAAGCCCGAGCGGCCGTTGTGTGTTTGGTTTTGGGGAATCGGATTCGGATAATCGCGCGCACGACGCGTTAAAGCAGGCGCTGAAAAATCCGCTGATGGATCGTGGCCGAATGCTGGCGGATGCGTCGCACGTGCTGGTCCAGGTTTCCGGCGGGCCCGGCATGACACTAACCGAAGTGGAGATCCTGATGCAGGATCTCGGGAAGCATATTCACGACGATACCCAGATCATTTTCGGAACGGCGGTTGATTCGCGAATGGGAAACCGGTTGAGCGTGACGTTGATCAGTTCGCTGGCGGGTGACGAAGAAGATGTCGCGGCGCGTCCGGCAAAACCAGCGAAGGTCGCAAAGATCGCAAAGGCCGCACCGCCACCGCCGATCCCGGAACCGGTCGCTCCTCCGGAGCCGCCGATCTGGGAACAGCGGGAAGAAGTTATCCCGGAAGTTGTCGCCCAGGAAGTAGAGCCGGCGAGGGAGCCAGCGGCGTTCACGCCTGAACTGATCCAGAGCGAGGAGCCGGAAGCGGTTGAAGCAGTCGAAGCCGAGCCGTTGTCATCTCAGCGGGAAGAACCGGAGATCGAGGAACCGCCGCCGCAACCACGCGTGATCCTTCCCCGCAAGAAGCCGACGATATTCAAAGAGCCGAAACCGGTCGTGGAAAAGAAACCGTTGGCGAAGCAGGAAGTGATGCAATTCGAACCGGTGACGCGCGGTCGTTTCGAGAAAAGCGAGCCGACGATCGTGGAAGGCCAGGATCTGGATGTGCCCACGTTTCTGCGCAAAAACGTGCGCGTGAAATAGGCGGGTTTCAGTGTTCAGGGGCGGGGCCCCGGTTGACCGCGGTCGGCCGTCCAGCTACCCTCAGCGGATGAGTATGCCGCCCGTGCTCACGGAGACGGCCCGCCCATCGCAGCGGAGCCGCAGCAATGTGAGCAAATCAACCACCACCAGCAGCCAGAAGGCCGTCGCCACCCACGCCCTGGAAATCCTCGAGCAACATCTCCTGCTCGATGGCTTCCGCATCGTGCTGAACCACGAAAAAAGCCGCGGCTCTTATTTATATAATGCGGCGACCGACTCTCGCCTGATCGATCTCTACGGCTTCTTCGGTTCGATGCCGGTCGGCTACAATCATTCGCATTTCGAGGAGCCGGCGGTGCAGAAGGAACTGGCACGCGCTGCTTCGATCAAGGTCGCGAACTCGGATGTTTACTCGGCGGGTTACGCAGAGTTTGTCGAAACCTTTTCACGGGTGGCCGGATTTCCTCCGCTCGAGCGTTATCTTTTTATTGAAGGCGGCGCCCTCGCGATTGAGAACACGCTGAAGGCGGCGATGGATTGGAAGGTCCGGAAAAATATCGCGGCCGGCCATGGCGAGCGCGGAACCGAGATCCTGCATTTCCAACACGCGTTCCACGGACGCAGCGGCTACACCATGAGCCTGACGAATACCGATCCGCGCAAGACCGATCTGTTCGCGAAATTCAAATGGCCCCGGGTGACGAATCCATGCCTCGATTTTTCCCTGCCCGAATCCGAGCGGGAAGCGGACGCGATCACGCGGGAAAAAAAATCGGAGCAGGAAATCCGGCAGTTCATCGAGGAGCGCGGGACGGACATCGCGGCGATCATCATCGAGCCGATCCAAGGCGAAGGCGGCGACAATCATTTCCGCGGAGAATTTTTGAAGAAGCGACGGGCCGCATGTGGTGCTCGCAGCATTTCGGCGTGATGCCGGATCTGATGGCGTTCGGCAAAAAGGTGCAGGTCTGCGGGGTGATGGCTGGCCCGCGGCTCGATGAAGTGCCGGATAACGCTTTTCGCCTGCCGAGCCGGTTGAACTCGACCTGGGGCGGCAACTACACGGACATGATTCGCTCGACCCATTTTCTGCGCATCATCGAGAAGGAAAACCTGGTCGAGAACGCGCGGGTCGTCGGCGAGCATTTCCTGAAAGCGCTCCAGCAATTGCAAAGCGAACAACCGCTCATCACCGCCGTGCGCGGGCGCGGCCTCTTCATTGCCTTCGACCTGCCCGATCCAAAGACACGGGACGAATTTTGGAAAGGCGTTTTCGATCGCGGTCTTCTTGTTCTGAAATCCGGCGAGCATTCCATTCGTTTCCGTCCGGCTTTGGACATCACCACCGAGGTCGTGGACGAAGCGATCGGTCTGCTGCGTGCTCAATGCCAGCAAATGCAGCGGTAACGCTGTAGCCGGGATCGATGATCCCGGCCCAGAATCATATGGATACGACAGCGTTATTTAGCTTCCTCGGAATCACCGACGAAAATCCCGGCGTCTTCTCCGGCGAATGGCTCGGCAGCGGTCCGGTCATTGAAAAATTTTCACCGATCGACGGTAAACTCCTGGCGCACGTCCGCACCGCGACGGATGCCGAATACGACAAGACAATCACGCGGGCACAGAAGGCTTTCGAAAAATGGCGGGTCACGCCGGGGCCGGTCCGCGGCGAAACGGTACGGACACTCGGCAACGCTTTGCGCGAGTTGAAATCGGAGCTTGGCCAGCTCGTAACGCTCGAGTCCGGCAAGATCATCGCCGAAGGCGAGGGCGAAGTGCAGGAGATGATCGACATCTGCGATTTCGCTGTCGGCCAATCGCGAATGCTCTACGGCCTGACGATCCAATCCGAGCGCCCGAACCACAGGCTCATGGAGCAGTGGCATCCGCTCGGTTTGGTCGCGGTCATCTCCGCGTTCAATTTTCCGGTCGCGGTCTGGTCCTGGAACGCCGCGCTGGCCGCGATCTGCGGTGACGCCACGATCTGGAAGCCGTCGGAGAAAACTCCGCTCACGGCTATCGCGGTGATCAAGATCGCCGAGCGCGTCTGCCGGCAAACCGGCGCGGACCCGGCCTTGTTTTGCCTGTTGATCGGCGACGGCCCCTCGATCGGTCGCAAGCTCGCGGCGGACCGGCGCATCCCGCTCGTTTC
>QHNH01000007.1 GCA_003218375.1 Verrucomicrobiota bacterium
TGCCGAGAAGAGGGTCGCTCTCCCCGGTCAGGCCCGAAAATTTTGTGCTGCTTATCCAGGCGTTTTGGAGGAACTCGAACTGGCGCGAAATGTTTGCGTTGAGGCAGACGAAATGCAGCCCGCGTTCCGGATCGTCCGGCGGCGCTGGTCTGACTGCATCTTCGGGCAAAAGTTCCGGGCCGTATTCGCGGCCGCGTCGCAGAATGCGGTGAAAGCGAACTGGCGACATGAGATCGTCCCGGAAACCTCTCGGTCCAAAGCCAAGCATGGTAATGAGTTTTTTGAGACCCGTCGGGCGGCCGGGGAAATCGGGATTGCGTGGGTTGGCGCGAAACACATGGGCGCCGAATGGACAGGCCCTTCCCGTTGGATCTTTGGCGAACGTAAATTGGTTCAGGCAAATCTCATCCGGATTGGGTCCGACGCCGGGAATTTTCTGCTGGCTTCCCGGCACCAATGGGCTGCCCATTCGAGTGCGGCCGACAAAGGCCTCGGCCAGCTTCTCGGCCGCGCCCGCGTCCCCACCCGCCTGCTGGTTGACGAATTGCCACAAGGCCCGCACGTTCTGCTGGAGCTGGCGCACCACCAGATAAGTTCCGTCGCGGCCCACATCTTTTTTATCGGGGGCGTCTTCGGCGTTAAGCAAACGCGTGCTTACGGGATCGGGATCAATCAACGGCCGATCGGTGTACTTGTTGTATTCGTTAGGATACCCGAGCAAAAATTCACCGAGCGCCACCACGTTGCTGTAATCAATTTGCGGGCGAGTTACGTCACGCTGCCGCTCCCAGTCGATCTGCGGCTGGCTGATGCCATCGACAAAACCGAACGGTTCGACCCCATCGAGGTCCGCGGTCCCGAGCCAGCGGAGTTCCTCGAACGCTGCCCTCCAGGCGACTCCCTGCGACCTTTCAATAAAGGAAGCGAGGCCGTGCGAATCGGCGAAGAACATCACGATCAGATCCGGTGCGTCGGCGGCGCCATAACCCCATTCCCAGTTCAACGGAGCGTTACTGCCAATATCCCCGAGCCGGCGCGCACGATTTTCCTCCGCCATACCGGCGAGAAATTCCGGAGAAAAACTCTCGATCACGGCAGGAGGCACGTTAAGCGCCCGGAGACCGCTGGCGGTGAAGGCAACCTGGAGCGCAGCGGGCGGCGGCTTCATGGCCACGGCGCTGGTGATAGGAGCGGAGCGCAACCACGCGCGGGCGGCCGCCGCATCTTTGACCCGGAGAAGAGCATAGGAAGCCCCCTTCATTTTCCCGTAGCCAAAGCGCACCAAACCCTGGACGTCGCAGTAATCCATTTCGCTTCGCTTCATAACAGGGCCACCCATTCGCGGGCCTCTTGTTCGCTCATCGACGAAACCTCCAGGCCTTTTCGCAGGAGCGTGTTCCTTTCGAGATCGATCGCGGTCAAACCAGGATACGCCTTGTACCACACCTGGCTCGGTAACGTGTGGCGGCGCAGGAAGTCCTTGTATTTTTGTTCGTCGCCGCAGCCATCGCGGACCAGCCAGTTCGTCCGCGGATATCCGATGCCGGCGCTGAAAACCGCATTGAGACCGAAGCCGGTCTTATTAATGAAATCGTCCATATAGCTTTCGACCGTGCCGTCGTAGTTGCTGAAGAAAACCATTCTTTTTTTGTCATCCAGAAAAACCCAGCGGGCAAAATGGATGGTGCGGATACGACCCAGACGGCCGCGCGGGACAAAATGGCGGGCGGCGTAATCGACGGTGTTCAGCACCCCGATCAGGGTGAACAGGCGGACCCGGCCTGGCTTCAGGCTGCCCATCGCGTTGAATTGATTGGTGACGTAATGATCTTCGAAGCGGGACAGCCGATCGGAATCGGCCTGGTCCACTCGCCAGCAGAGTTCCGGATCGGTTTTCTCCAGGCGCCGCAGACAAAAGATATAAATCGGCGCGATCAGGATGAGGAAGGGTAACAAGAGCAACCCCAGTAACGGAACGCCGATCAGATGCAGCGCGTTCTCGATCCACCAAATGAGGGGAGTAGTCTTCGGCGGCGTAAGCTTGAGATGGCCGGATGATACCTCCGCCTCGACGAATTGCCGTAACTTCCGCTGCGTTTGTCGCGGCGGCAGATCCCGAAATTCGTCTCTATTTGTCCGAACCTGATTTAACAGCGCTTCCCTGAGCGCGGCTTCCTCGTGAATTTGCAAGACCGTTCGGCTCCGCCAATTCACGTAGGCGGCGATGGCGGGAGCTGGGTGCTCCTTCATCCAACTGACGAGATCGGCCCCGGCCGTGAATCCCTCGCAACAGGAAAAGATCTTGCGCAAACCATCCCCGGCGCGGCGGGCAAGTTCTTTGAAAAAGCTGTCGACCTCGCCATCGATATCGCCCAGGAACGCGAGATAAAGCGGGTAGCTTGGGGCGGGCGCTCCGCCATAGGCGCGAACGTCATTAAGCGTGCCGTCATTCAGAATGACCAGCCGCGCGAAATGAAGCGTATCGAATTGGGTGAAGGGGATGAGCGGGTTGGCGGCGTTTACTCGGCCGGGCGCATCGTTCATGGAATGGAGCAACTGCTCCAGCTCCGTCCGGCGCGCCGCAGCGATCGGCGCGAGGACCATGAAGTTCGCCTGGGGCGTCATGGCGCGGGCGAAGGGAAGACTTCGTCGCCGGTGGGCTCATAATGCGGCACCGCGTTCATTTCGTGGCGAAGCTTGGAAAGCGTGTAGTACATGCGCCGCCGGGCCCGGCTTTGATTTCCGAGCGGGCGATGCTCGTCGATCGTGTGCCACGGGTTATAGGAAAGCTGTTTTGCGAATTCCATTTGCGCCGACGAATCGAATTGCTGCCGCGGCAAACGGAGCGTGGCCACCGACACGCGGGGCGAAAGTTTCTCCGGCCAGAGGACAGCGTTGTTCTCGATCGGCATCAAATGCGGATCGGTTTGGAGCTGCAAACGAAAATCGAATTCGACGTCGCCCACCGTGAGCGCTGCCACCATCGCCTGGCGCAGATAATCGTCGGGCGGTCGAAAAGGCAGCCGCGGAATGTGCGAGCGTTTTTTTGATTTTGGCCAGACCGAGTACTGCATGGCCTGGCTTTCGCCGAGCAGATACGGCACACAGCTAAAGTAAGGCGCCTCGAACGGACTGGTCTGGGTCTTGATGAAAAGCGATTGCATGATCAGATCGAGCACGTGCGGCCGGCGGAAGTTCAGGAAATAAAAGATCTGCGCGTTCTTGACGCTTTCGATCTGCAACTGCGCGTTCGCCTTCGTATCGGGTGTGACAAAGGTGGGCGTGGAAACGCCGAACATGTCGAGCGTGGACTTTTCTTCTTCCATTAGCTTCGCCCCGGGAACGCCCATGAGTTTGATGCTGATGCTCATGAACCCCGGGTCGTCGATGTCCGGGGTGATGTAAGGGCCGGGGCCGGAAAAACGGACCCAGGCACGGTAAGTCCGCGGCTCGGCGTAGATGCCGTGCCGAAACTGCGCCGGGAGATTCTCGTGGACGACGAACTCGCCGCGGACGATCCCCTGGGTCTTGGTATTGCCACCGCGCTCGAATCCGCCGGGCTTCCAAAGGAGGCGCATCTGCTTTTCGAAACTCGAGATAATGGAGTCGAGAAATTCTTCTTCTCCGGGGAGAAGTTTTTCTTCGGCGATCTTCAAGCCTTCGTTAGGCCGCTTTCGATTGATCAGCGCTGTGACCAAACGTGCCACCGGATCGCGCAGCGCCGCATCGAAGGGCGGGCGCAGCCAGTGATCGAATCGGCGCTCGAATTGGAGGAGCGCCATCAAGGTGTTGCTGAGGAAATTCAGAAACACCGAGCCAGTATTGGCTCGCGGCATGGGACGGCTGGCGTTTGAATTCACGGCGGATGGAAGGCCGGGCCCTGGGCTGTTCCTCCAGGACGGTTCCGGACAATTCGTTAGGCCGGAGTCGGAAACTTAAGGGCGAAGTGAATCAACTTCTTCTTGCCCCAGTAGACCACGCCCAGGTAAATCCCGGGCGCCACCTCGCGGATTTCGTCTCGAATCCATTTCGCGACGAGCGACGTCTTGGAGTAATCGAGCACGATGCACTCTTTTTGGTCCAGCCAGCTCTTGTCCTTGTAAACGTTGGCCACGATGGCGTGATGCCCCAGAGGCAGGATCCGATTCACCAGCTGGCCTTTCGCGCGGTCGAATACTTTCCCCTTCCAATTGAAGAGGTGCACGAACCTGGCGATGGTGTCCGAGATCGCAGAGCCCGGATCAATGATGGCGGTGCCGTCGCCCTCGCCGTCCGGAATTTCTCCCGCTGGACTGTTGCGAAATAGCTCGTCGAGTTGTTCGCCGGACATGTGCAAAAATTGGGCGGGGTCGGTGATGGTGGTTTTATTATCAGGCATGGGAGTGGGTTTGGTTTGAGTGGAGCGGCTTCTAGAAGGTCTTGAGAAATTCGATTAGCGCTCGCTTGTCGCCATCAGGGAGATCGGTGCCGTAATAGTGCCCTTCATCTTCGATGAAGTCGGGGCAGTTATTCGCGGCCAGCAAATCCGGAACGATCTTGCGCCATTCCGCCGCGGCGGCTTCTCCGGAAAGGTTGTCCTTGTGGATGACGAGGAGCGTCCGTTTGATTTTGAAGGCGAGCGCCGCGGCCTCGAGCGGCTTGGGCTGGAGATTTGCGATCAGGTTGATCGGGGTGCCGACCGGAATCGACTCCAGATTCAGGTAGCCATCGGCGTCCGCCAGCATCGAAAATAGTTCCGGCAGATATTCTTTCCGCACATGCACGCCGCATTCGCTCTGGGTGCGCCAGATGGAGGCTTTCCCCAGCCGCTTCTCCGGCCAGAGCAGTTTTTCGGCGGCGTCGTCAAAGGCGCGGAGGCGGCCCTCCACCGAAGGATCGCCGGTAAAGATGCCGAGCATATTATTATGAAAGAACGGCGCGGAACTCCAAAGACTGGCCAGGGAAGGAGTCCGGTAATAGCCGGGGCCGGTGTCGTGATCTTTCGGACTGAACTTGATGGGGGTCGATTCATCGAAGGGGTTGTAGAGCTCGAGTTCGTTGACCGGCGGCATCTCTTTGTAAGTCTGCGACGAGAAGTTGTCCCAGACGTGGCCGGCTTTTGCGTTCGTTCCCAGCGCGCGGGCGGAGTTGGTCTTGATCTCGGTGACCGGATAACGCTTCTCGTTCGAGAGGAAATTATCCTCGAGAAAATTCGCCTTCATCACTTCAGTGCGGAACCACGCCTTCGCTTCGGCCGTCTGGGGTTGGATCGGCGCGGGCGGCTGCTTGCTTGAATGACACCCGGCACAACTCTCGGCAAAAACGATTTTGCCGCGATTCGTGATGTTTTCGTCGTGGCTCATCCGCTCGCTCCCCCCCGGCGCGTCAGCCAGGTGATAAGGCTGCAGCTTGCGAAAGAAGGCGGCGATATTCGCGAGGCGCTCCTCGGTTGCCAGCCAAAAGACGGAATGCTGGCGCGCGTACGAAATTTCGAACGGTTTCTGCGGCAGCAATCCGAGCAACCGGTTGTGCCGCGTCAGCCAGTATTCGGAAAACATGCCGATATTCACGAAAACGCGGATGGTGGCTCCCCGCACTCCGATCGAGTCCGCGCCGTCCTTGAGGATGTGGGCAACCGGCATTTCTTCCTTCGTCCCCGGCAGCGCGAGAGTGCCGCCGGCCAATTTTTCCGCCGCCGCAATGCGTTCACGCTCGGCCAGCAGGAAAATAGGGTTGATCGCGTTCGGATTATTGATGTGATCGGTAGCGATCCGGGATGTATCCGACGTTCCCGGCGGCTGAGTGAGGAGCATCTCATAAAAGAGACCGCCCTGGGTTACATTGGGCCCGAATACTTTCCCTTCGCGGATGTATTGATTGCCAATCGCCGAGGCGAGATTCGGCCAGCCGGGATTTTCCGGGTCCGCCGGCGGGTTGGCAGGATGGGGTGCGATGTGACAGGCGCCGCAGGCGACGCCGACGCGATACGGCCTAACGAGTTTGTTATTGTTGTAGTACCCTGGGTCGCTCACGAATCGATTGCCATCCCAGTTCTTGCGCGCTTCCGCGTTAAACTCCGGGTTGGGAAAAAGACGAAACCCAAGCACGCCCGAGGGCTTGCCATAGATTTTATCATCGATCCCGGCCGGCTCCGGAGCGACTTGCTCGTCCAGCCACAAGCCAAATTCGTCCGCCTTGGTCGGGGCTTGGAAACCGGGCTCGTTAACGAGACCAAGAGTTTTGAATCGCTCGCCGCGTTTGTATTTGCGGTTATCAAGCGTCTTGAGCACGTCTAATAATCCGAAGCTATCCTGGGCCACGTTGTTCCAGAAATGGTCGTTCCCCGCGCTCCAAAGATTCCAGGCGTTGCGCCCCATGATCTCCTCCGGCGACAAGGCAACGCCGCCGTCCATCGGCTTGAAGACGTCCGCGGTGATCTGCGGGAAATCGGCGGTGGTCTTGCCGGCCAGCTTCGCTTCATCTTCCACCACGACCGGTTCTTTTTTCCACCAGCAGCCGGTGACCAAGAAAAGCGCCACGATGAACGCGAACGCGCTGATGAGATTAGTCTTATTTCGCATTTGGTGTCTCCGAGTTTCCCTGGTTTTTCGCATGCCCAAATCTTTCATGGACGGCATCGGGAGGAGGAAGGTCGTTGGGCAGTTCGGCGAGATCCGCCGCCATCATCTCATGGAGATGCGCCGACGGCTTTGCCTCCGTCTCTGGTGGGATTGATGCCATGGGGACTGGCCGACTCACTCGACCTATCGAAATCCACGGTTCGAGACAAGATCAATTTGCCGAGAATGGATGGAATTGCCAAAGACTGCGCTTTGGCGCTGGTGAATGATCCGGCAGCTGCCGGATTAGTACCCTGGCGCGTAACGCGCCCCGCCAGTCGAACTGCGTTCTCATCCCGGTTTCTCGGCGCGGGTGAGTTGCGGAGTCGAACAGACAGGCAGAACTAAAAAATTTTGGCGGAAGGGGTGGGATTCGAACCCACGGTGGGTTTAACCCCACGCTCGATTTCGAGTCGAGTGCCTTAAACCGGACTCAGCCACCCTTCCTGCGATTGTCCCGGCGCGAACGGCGCGGCTCATTATGAGATGCGGGCTGCTGATTGCAACCGTCCGAACGGCCTTTCGTTCGAAAACGGGTCAAAAAAAATGAGCGAAACGGGCCGAATTGAGCGCCTAATTCGCGCTCTAAGAACCAGTTCCAGCTCGGGAAAATTTATGCTTGACGGAGGTGCACCCCCATACTGCATCTTGTGTTCCGCCTGCTGCGAGTCCACTGCATCTTGTTGGTAGCTGTTCGCTGGCTACTCACAAGTTATGCCCCGACGCGCATCCAAGGAAAACCGCCACTTATTCACAAAAACGCCCGTCGGACCCGCCATGATTCAACTTAAACCCGGCCTCACCCCGTCCTCGCTCAACCGCCCCCGTAAATCGTCGCTTCGGACAAAAAATCGCGGGACGAAAAAGAAGAGTAAGGGGCTCCGGTTCGAACGCGTATTCAGCGACGAGAGCATGGCACCGTTCGACCAGGTCGATTGGGAACGGCGCACGGCCGAGATCACCGACGACAGCGGCAAGGTGATCTTCAAGCAGGAGAACATCGAAGTGCCGAAGAGCTGGAGCGCGCTGGCAACCAAGATCGCGGTCTCGAAATATTTCTACGGCGACATCGCCAACGGGACCGACCCGCACAAGGGCGGCCGGGAAACGTCAGTGCGGCAGCTGGTGCATCGGGTGACGCGCACGATCACCGACTGGGGGATTGCGGACGGCTATTTCGCGAACGCAGAGGCCGCGCAGATTTTTTACGACGAGCTGACCTGGCTTTGCGTGAATCAGCACGGCGCATTCAATTCGCCGGTCTGGTTCAACGTGGGATTACATCATCAGTACGGGATCGGCCGGGATGGAGGGCCGGGGAACTATTTTTACAACCGGACGAGCGGCCGGGCGGAGCGGGCCGCGACGCAATATGAATATCCGCAAGGCAGCGCCTGTTTCATCCAGAGCGTGGAAGACACGATGGAAGACATCATGCGCCTGGCGACGAGCGAAGCGATGTTGTTCAAGTACGGCAGCGGCACGGGGAGCGATCTGTCGTCACTGCGGAGCACGCGGGAAAAATTGAGCGGCGGCGGGAAACCGAGCGGGCCGCTTTCGTTCCTGAAAGTCTACGACCAGGTCGCGAACGTGGTGAAGAGCGGCGGCAAAACCCGGCGGGCCGCAAAAATGAACACGCTCAAGGACTGGCATCCGGACATCGAGGAATTCATCGACGCGAAGCAGAAGGAAGAAAAGAAGGCATGGGCCCTGATCGAGCAAGGTTACGACGGGAGTTACAACGGCGACGCCTACGGCTCGGTCATGTATCAGAACGAAAACCTGAGCGTCCGGGTCAGCGACGAGTTCATGGATGCGGCGGTCGAAGATCGGGAATGGTGGACGCGCCGGGTCCGTGACGGCAAGCCGTGCGACAAGAAGGATGCGCGGGCGCTGCTCCGAAAGATCGCGGAAGGGACCCACATCTGCGGCGATCCCGGGATGCAATTCGATTCCACCATCCACAAATGGCACACCTGCAAAGGCACCGACCGGCAGAATTCCACGAACCCGTGCTCGGAATATCTCTTCCTCGATAACACCGCGTGCAATCTGGCGTCGTTGAACCTGATGAAGTTCAAGGACGCAGATGGCGTTTTCGACGTGGAGCGGTTCAAATCGGCCGTCCGCGTTTATATCACTGCGCCGAGAACTCCCACATCTTCCGGACGCTCGGACTCGGTTACGCGAACCTCGGCTCGCTCATCATGAGTTACGGCTACGGTTACGACAGCGTGGAAGGCCGGGCGCTCTGCGGTGCAATCACCTCGATCATGACCGGCGAAGCCTGCGAGCAAAGCGCGCGGATGGCGCGGGCCATGGGGCCGTTCCCGGGCTATCGCGATGCGCGTTGCAGCGGCGTCGCAAAACCGGCTGCGAAAAACAACGTCGCGCCGATGCAGGAAGTGATCGAGTTGCATCGCTCCGCGGTGAGCGAGATCGCGGCCAACGAAGAGTTCGCGTATTTGAAGGAGGAAGCCGCGAGGGTCTGGGACAGCGCCGCGGCGCTTGGCAAAAAACACGGTTATCGCAACGCCCAGGTTACCGTCCTCGCGCCCACCGGCACGATCAGTTTCCTGATGGATTGCGACACTACTGGGATCGAGCCCGACATCGCGCTCGTGAAATACAAGCTGCTCGCCGGCGGCGGTATGTTGAAGATCGTGAACCAGACCGTGACTCCGGCACTGGAGAAGTTGGGTTACAATTCCGAAGAGATTGAGCGGATCGTCGCCCACATCGACGCCTTCGACACGATCGAAGATGTCGAGGATTCCGATGGCTCGACGATTTCTTCCGGACTGAAACCGGAGCACATCGCGATTTTCGATTGTGCCTTCAAAGCCTACCGCGGCCAGCGCAGCCTCGGTTACATGGCGCACCTGCGAATGATGGCGGCGGCCCAACCGTTCCTGAGCGGCGCGATTTCCAAGACGGTCAACATGCCGGAAACGGCGAGCGTCGAGGAAATCATGAACACCTACATCGAAGGCTGGCGGCTCGGGCTGAAAGCGATCGCCATTTATCGCGATGGATCGAAACGTTCCGCGCCGTTGAACACCCGCAAGACGAAAGACATGGGCGGAACCGAGCAAGAATTGGCAGTCGCTTCGTTTGATCGCGGCGAATTAGAAACCCGCATTGTAGAACTCGATCAGGAGGTGGCCTCGCTCCGCTTCCGGCTCGATCAACCATCCCGGCATCGGATGCCGGATACGCGCATGTCGTTGACGCATCGCTTCGAGATCGCAGGGCATGAAGGCTACATCACGGTGGGGTTGTATGAAGACGGCCAGCCGGGCGAGCTCTTCATCACGATGTCGAAGGAAGGAAGTACGATCGGTGGTTTGATGGATACTGTGGGGACGCTCACTTCCATCGCGCTGCAATACGGAGTGCCGTTGCAGCAGCTCGTCCGGAAATTTGCCTACCAACGCTTCGAACCGAGCGGATTCACGAAGAATCCCGATATCCGAAACGCAACCAGTATCACCGATTACGTCTTTCGCTGGCTCGGCTGCCAGTTCATCCCCGGCTACAAGGAGGCCACATCACCCAACCGTGGCCAGAGTGAGCTGCCTATGAAAGAAATTCCGGAGATGGAAAAGAAGGCGCTCAATCGCCCGGTCTCGGATCTGCCACGCACGGCGGAGAAGGAATTGATCGACGTCATTACGAGCCATGCCCCGAACGAAGGTGAGCCTTACGTGAGCGGCAACGGGCACACCCACGCGGATCGAGTGCAAGAGGTGCTCGGCAACATGTTCATGGACATCATCTGCGCGCATTGCGGCAGCAACAAGGTGGTGCGCGCCGGCGCCTGCGGCGTCTGCACCGAATGCGGCACGAGCCAGGGCTGTAGCTGACCATTCGTTAGGCCGGCGGCGGCCGTCGATGCAACTGGAAATTTTCACGCTCTGCGATGCGGCGACGGAGCACGCGGGGAAGCTGAACATCATCGGGACGTTCGATGCGCTGCGCGCGTTTGAGGCGCCGGTTTCGCATCCGCAATGCGCGATCGCGGGGCGGCTGCGGTTCGAGCAGATCGAGGAGGGCGAACATCGGGTGACACTGACGTTCGCGGATGAAGACGGGAACATTGTAATGCCGAAATTCGATTCGAGCCTGGCGGTGAAATTTTCGCCGGGGCAGCGGACGGTGACGTCGCATTTCGTGATTTTGATCCAGCAGATCCGGCTGCCGAAATTCGGCGAATACACAGTCGACCTGGCGGTCGATGGCCGGCAGCTCGGATCGCTCCCGCTTTACGTGACAAAGCTGGAACACACGGGCTGATTAAAAAAATATCGGTTGTCAGCGGGGCCGGATTCCACGATCTAGTCCCGCGCAATTGAGCATGGTCTCTTGCGGCAAACCCCCGCTTCCACAGAGGAACCGGGCCGGGGCTAATTTTTAAGGCGATTTAGGATTGGAGTTTATGAACGAAGCGGAGATTCAGCGGCAAAAGGAAATCAAGGAAGCGGAAGAGTTGCTTTTCACCGGGCCGCAGGCGCTCGGTTTCGCGAAAGGCCTTTTTCTCGGGCGCTTCGTGGCGGATTGGGCCATGCCGTATCCGCGGATCCCAGCGGCGCAACAAGCGGAGCTGGACAAGTCACTGGCTGAAATCCGGACGTTTCTGGATGAGCACCTCGATCCGGTCGCGATCGATCGGAATGCTGATATCCCGCGTCATTTGATCGAGGGCCTGGCCCACACCGGCGTGTTAGGAATGACGGCGCCGAAGGAATACGGCGGCCGCGGCTTTTCGCAGAGAGCGTGCTGCAAGATCCTCGAGGAGATCGGCGCGCGTTGCGCATCGACGTCGGTTTTCACGAATGCCCATCACTCGATCGGCATCCGCGCTCTGCTCTTGTTCGGGACGCGGGAACAAAAACAGAGATGGCTGCCGCCGCTGGTGACGGGCGAACAGCTGGCGGCCTTCGCGTTAACCGAAGAACAAGCGGGCTCGGATGCGGCGAATGTCCAGACAACGGCCACGCCGAGCGCCGACGGCTCGCATTTCATTCTCAACGGCGAAAAGCGCTACATCACGAATGCGTCGATCGCGCAGGTGTTGACGGTCATGGCGCGGACCCCAGTGCCGGGTTCGGACAAGACGGCGATCACGGCATTTCTGGTCACTCCTGACATGCCGGGCTTCACGATGCTCGAACCCCGGATGGAGAAGCTCGGGATTCGCGGGACGGCGACGGGCCGCTTCGCCATGCGCGACATGGCGGTGCCGAAGGAAAATATTCTGGGGCCGATCGGGAAGGGATTGAAGGTCGCGTTGACGGTCCTCGATTTCGGTCGCACCACGTTCGGCGCGTGCTGCACGGGCGCGGCGAAGACCTGTCTGGAATTGGCGGTCAGCCACGCGAAGAAGCGCCGGCAATTCAAAAAAACGCTGGGCGATTTCGACCTGGTGAAGAAAAAAATCGGACGGATGGCGGCGGACGTTTACGCGATGGAAGCGATGACGGCCGTGACGGCGTCGCTGATCGATCGCGGACTCGAGGATTACATGATCGAGACGGCGATGCTGAAGGTGTTCACCACGGACCGGCTCTGGGAAGCGGTCAACGACGCGTTCCAGATTTATGGCGGCTCCGCCTATTTCACGGACCTGCCGCTCGAGCGGATGCTGCGGGATGCGCGGATCAACCAGATCGGCGAGGGCAGCAACGAAGTGCTGACCTCGTTCATCGCGCTGGTCGGGATGCGCGGCCCCGGCATGGAATTCAAGGAGATTTACGACACGATGTTCAATCCTTCGCGCGGCCTCGGCAAAGCGTGGACGGCAGGAATGAATCGGCTCGGGGCGGCGGTGAAAATCCCGAGCGTGCCGGTGAAGAGCGAGAGCCTGCGTTCCTACGCATCGCAACTGGGCCGTTCGATCTGGCGTTTCAATCTGAGCGTGAACAAGGCGCTGATTAAGTATCGCGAGCCGGTCATGGACATGCAGTTGATCCAGGAACGAATCGCGGGCGCGGCCACGGAGATGTTCGCGTCGGCCTGCGTGCTCAGCCGCTTGGATTCCCAGCTGCAAGGGGTCGCCCAAAATGGCGCCTCGGCGCCGGGAGGCCGCCGCGCCGCGCAACTTTTCCTGCGACAATCCTTCCATCGGATTCGCCGGTTCCTGAGCGAGCTGACCGACAACGACGACGCGGAGCTACTGGCTACGGCGAACTCCGTTCTGGGCAAGGAAAAGCACGCCGGCTCCAACGGGCAATAGCAGCCCTTCACTGGCGCAATTCTAGCTCTAAAGCGGGACATGCGTCTCGCAGAGCTGGAACCTGCCGTGACGGCCCGGATTAATCTCGGCCGGAAACGGCTGCTCATTTTCATCGTCGCCTACAACGCGCAAACGACGATCGAGAAAGTGCTGGGCCGCATCCCGTCCAGCCTGCACGGCGACAACGTCGAAGTCCTGATCATCGACGATTCGTCCCAGGACGATACGTTTGGGAACGGGCTCCGTTACCAGCAGCAGAATTCGGCATTCAAGATCACCGTGCTGCGCACGCCGGAGAACCAGGGATACGGCGGAAACCAGAAGCTCGGATACCGCTATGCGATTGATAACGGGTTCGACATCGTGGCCCTCGTTCACGGCGACGGGCAATATGCGCCCGAAAAATTGCCGAAGCTGATCGCGCCGCTCGTGGCCGAGAAAGCGGATGCGGTCTTCGGCTCGCGGATGATCGACAAAAAGGCGGCGCGCAAAGGCGGGATGCCGGCCTACAAATGGATCGGCAACCAGATCCTGAGCGCGTTCCAGAACCGGATGCTGCGAACCGCGCTTTCGGAATTCCATTCCGGTTACCGGCTCTATTCCACAGCGGCGCTGGCCCAGATCCCGTTCGAGAAAAACACGAACGACTTCCATTTCGACACCGAGATCATCGTCCAGCTCGTCCTGAAAAAATTGCGGATCGCGGAGCTCCCGATCCCGACCTATTACGGGAACGAGATTTGCCACGTGAACGGGCTGAAGTACGCGTGGGACGTTTTCAAGACGATGCTCCGGGCGCGATTCCACGAGATGAACTTGCTGTTCGATCGCAAGTTCGACGTGCTGCCGCCGGAGGAGAATTACGATTTGAAGCTCGGCTATTCTTCATCGCACACGGCGGCGATTGAAGCGGCCCGGCCGGGGAATCGGTTGCTCGATATCGGCTGCGGCCAAGGGCTCGTCGCGCGTGAGCTGGCGGCGAAAGGCTGCCACGTCACCGGAATGGACCAATACATTCCCGCGGCTTCACCCGAAACCGCCGGGATCGATTTCATCCGCTGGAACCTCGACCGCGCGGAATTTCCCGTAAACGTCTCGGCCTTCGACCAGATCATGATGCTCGACATCATCGAGCATCTGAAGCAGCCGGAGAAATTCATGGACGAACTTCGGTTCGCCGCGGTCTGCAAACGGCCGGAGGTGATCATCACCACGGCGAACATCGGGTTCTTCGTCACGCGGTTGATGTTGTTCTTCGGCCAATTCAATTACGGACGGAAAGGCATTCTGGACGCGACCCACACGCGGCTCTTCACCTTCCGCTCGCTGAGAGCGCTTCTGGAGCAGTCGGGCTACAACGTTCTGGAAGTGCGCGGGATTCCGGCGCCGTTCCCGAAGGCGATCGGGAACAACCCCGTCTCACGGTTCTTTCTGCGCGTGAACCGGGCGCTCATTGCCGTAAGCAAGGGATTCTTCTCGTATCAAATCTTCCTCCGTGCCGTGGCCAAGCCGACCGTGCACAATCTCTTGGGCGAAACGATCCAAGTGAGCGATCGGCTCCGGGATTCGGTCCTGAAGATCGCCTGCTGATTATTTCAGGATTTGCAATGCCCGGAGTAATCCGGCGGTGACCAACTCGTAGAGATCGTGCTGAACGAAAAAGATGTAGTATTGCCGGAGATCGATCGCACATAGCAGGAGCACGGCAGCCACCATGAGAATCTCACGCCGTCGAAAAGAACGGGTGACATCGGCGATGCAGCCAAGTGCGAGATACCGCAGTGGCAGGTCCCACATGTTGGTGTAACGAAGATTCATTCCGTAGCGAATGTTGCACATCAGCAGGTAGGTGGACGCCACGAAGGTTAGAAGATAGAGCGAGGGTTTGTCGGCGAATTTCAAGCGGAAAATCGCCGCCCAGGCGAGCAGGAAGATCAGCGGGCTCGCGAGGAGAAGATCGACCAGGTAGCGATACCAGGGCCCGTCGCCGGTCGCGATCGCGTAAGGAAGAACGGACGCTTTGCTGACGACCAGCCGGTAGGTGGCGATGAAAGTCTCGGCGCTGCCGCAGAGAAAAATGAGGATGACCAGGCCGGCGAGCGGACCGGCTACGGTCACGAGCAACAGGCTCCGGGTGATCATTCCGAAATGGAGCCACCGATTGGCCGCAAGGAGCGCGAGTAATCCGACGTAAGCGAAGACGGCGTTTTCTTTGGTGAGAACCATGAGCGCCAGGCTCATCGCGAAGAAGGTGAGCCGGAGCTGGTCGTTAGGCCGCCGGAGATTTTCCCAGAGAAGCCAAACGCTCATCGTGGCCCAGAAAGCGAAGAACCCGTCGATGAGGGCGTGCTGCGCCATGTGAATTTGAGTGGGGGCGCAGCTCATCAAGGCGAAAACGCCGAGTGCCCAGGCGGGCCCGGCCAAGCGCCAGGCGAATCCGGCCGCCGCGAAGAGGAGGAGGATGCTGAACAGGCATGAAATTCGGTGGAGGGAGAGCAACGCGTCCGCGCCGGTAACTTCGTGCCAGACATAGGCGGAGAAAATGTAAAGGAAGCGCGTGGGCGGCAGGATCACGGCCGGCAATTTTTGCTGCTGTTCGACGTAGTGTTCGGCGAAATCGGGATAACTGGTGACGCCGTGATTGATCAGGTCGGTGACGTAGCCGCGATAAAGCCCTTCATCGTAGCCGAGACCAGTGAAGCCGGCGGAAGGGTAAATCCGGAGAGCAATACCGATGACGGCAACGAGGACGAAGCCGAGAAGAAGAGGTCGCGTGAGACGTCGGATGTTTCCCGGTTGCAAGTCAGCCGTCATGTCGTCCATAAGCAATCGCAATACTCGTGCACAAGAATGGCGGCGTCACTTTTCATTGCCGGAGAGCTGGTCCTGTAAGGCTGTGAATTCCGGTTGATCGGGAACGAGTTCCGCAGCGCGGGCCGCCTCATTGCGGGCAGCGTCCCGGTTCCCTGTTAGGTCGAGCGCTTTCGCGAGAAGGTAATGGGTCTTGGCGTTGCGCGGTTCCAAAACGAGCGCCCGTCGGAAATAATCCACCGCTTCCACCGGCTGACTGTCACTCAGAGCCAGGACGCCGAGATTGTTGAGGGCGCCCTTGTGTTTGGAGTCGATCCTGAGGGCGGCTTCGTAACAGGTCTTCGCAGCCGGCGAGTCACCTTGGGCGAAGCGAAGATTGCCGAGGGCGAAATTAGCTTCCGCGTTGTCCGGGACCAGGATGTGGGCGCGATCGAGGTAGTGTTCGGCCAGGGGCAGGTTGTTGGTCTCGAGCGCGAAACGGCCCGAGTTATAGGCCTCCAACGCCCAAAGCGAAGGGTCATGGCGTGGAATGGTGACAAACCAGGTGCTGAGGGCGACGACACCGAGCTGCAGCACGGCCCCCAAATAGCTTCCGGATTCGCAGCGATTCCAGAGACGTGCTAGCCCGAGAGCGCCGAGAACCAAAAGTCCGGGAACAACCGCCAGCCGATAGCGTTCCGTGACAAAGACTGGAAGGATCGCGAGCACCTGCAAAACGATGGCCGCCGCGACCCAGCGCGAGGCCGGAAAGGCGCGCCAGGAAAAAATGGCGCCGGCAAGCCCGAGCACAGCGACGAGGGCGAACCGAAGACCGGGAAAAACCACCCCGTGTTCGCGCAGGATCGCGATCACTCCAAGATCGTCGTACTCGAAGGCGTTCCAGAAGTTGCCGATCTTGCGGAGGAGGAGTTTTAGCCAGGCGCCGGGATTCGCCGAAATGTAATCGCGCGCCTTGCCTGACCAATAACGGGAAACTTCCGAACGTTTCAGCGGCCGGCCGAAAGCCGTTTCCGCCTGGCCGATCGAGTCGCGCAACATTTCGCCCTGGCCCGCGTGCAAACCGGGAAAGCGCGGATAACCGGTCGCCTCCGGATTATTTCCCAGCCAAAGATTGATCCCGCCGTGGGCGGAAAGGAAGACCGGATCGCGCGCGACGAAGTAATTATGCAGCCAGCACGGCGAGGTGCCGACGAAGACGCCGGCGAAAAGCAGGACCACCGCCGTTCCTTTCGCCGCGAGCCGTAGTTGAGTCTGGCGAATGAAAATCGCCGCCACGAATAACGGAATCAGAAACAAAAGCGTGGCGACCCCCATCGCGCTGAAGCCGATAAGAAGACCGTAAGCGAGGCAGCGCCGGGGCGAGGGGGCGTTCCCGGTTCGGACGATCTGCCAGACTAACAGCCAGAAGACGAAGACCGCGCCCGCGGTCGGCATGAGGCTGGCCGAGTAAGCCTGGGCCGGGAGGAAGAAACACCAGGCGGCGGCTGCGACAATGCCGGCGATGTTCGCCGCCTTACGGGCTTTATCCGAGCCAACCGCCATGGCTCGAACGGTAATCTTATAGATAAGAACCGCCGTCCCGGCATCCAGGCAGGTTTGGAAGAAGCTCGGAACAAACGGCCCATAGCCAAAGATCCGGTAGAGAAGCGCGATGAGAAACGGATAGAGCGGGAGGCCGTAGAAGGCGTGATGATCGGTCCAATGGCCGTGCAGGATTTGCTTGGCCCACTCATCGTAGAACTGCATGTCGCTCCCGGTCGGAAGGAGCAAGGGGGATGAGGCCACCCGGATAAGAACGACGAGCCGGACGAGAAAAACCGCGGCAAAAATGTAGTGGCTCGCGCCGAGAGAATCCGGCCAGAGCTGGCGGAAAATACTGGGGCGGGCCGAGCCGGTCACTTAGAAGGTCCTTCCTGCGCGCCGGGCCTGCCGAGAGGCCCCGGCGGGCATAAAAAGCGAACCCGTTGGCATTAACGCTGCTTTAAACACGAACACATCCGCGGTCGGTATCGTGGATCGCAGTCAAACAAACAAGAGATAAAAAGAAAGCAAACAGCATGTTAAACAAACTCAACAAACGCCGTGGGGGTTTTACCCTCGTGGAAATCATGATCGTCGTGGCGATCATCGCTTTGCTGGCGGCGATTGCGGTGCCCGGATTCCTCCGCGCTCGTAAACGTTCGCAAGCAAGCCGCATCATTAACGATCTGCGCCTGATCGACTCCGCGGTCGACCAATACGCGATCGAGACCAACAAGAAGAGCGGTGACGCCGTCGCCATCGCCGACTGGACGAACTACCTCAAGAAGGGCACGAACCTGTATACTACGGGTCTCGACATTCTGGGTAATTCGTACGGCGCGCAGACCGTCGACAGCCTTCCCAAGGTCCCGACGACTTCGAAGACCGCCCTGTCGGACGTCACCGACGCCGCGTTCTGGTCACCCTATAACTAAGAATCTGACGATTCATTCTCCTGTCATCGGCTTGCTGGTGGCAGGGAATGAGTTGTGAGAACGAGACCTAAAAAATCACGCCACCTCGCACCTCGCACTAAATAAAAATAGAAAGACTAACTCCTAGTATGCTCAAGAAACTCACAACCAAACGCGGGGGCTTCACCCTCGTGGAAATCATGATTGTGGTGGCGATCATTGCCTTGCTCGCCGCCATTGCCGTTCCTGGATTCCTGCGCGCCCGCAAACGCTCTCAGGCTTCCAAGATCATCAACGATCTTCGCCTGATCGATTCAGCCGTTGATCAATACGCCATCGAAACAGCCAAGAAGACCGGCGATCCCGTTGCCGTTTCGGATTGGACTAACTACCTGAAGAAAGACACGGTCCTCTTCGCTACCGGACAGGATTTGTTCGGCGATGATTACGGTGCCCAGACCGTCGACACGCACGTTTCCGTTCCGGCTAACGCCAAGAGCAATCTTTCGGACGTAACGGACGACGCCTTCTGGTCGCCCTTCAACTAATCGACGCGGTTCTCAACATGAAGAGCGTCCTTTCGACAACGGAAGGGCGCTCTCTTGTTTGGTAACCGGAAAGGCCCAGCTCCTTTGAACTCAACCTCACAAAATGGACGCGGCGCTAACTTCTCCTTCTTCCACATCCGGTGCTGCCAATAGGTCGCTGCTCCAAAAGACAGGCGCGTTGCTGCAACGGACCTGGGTGCGTTGCGCCTTGCTCGCACTCCTTGGATTCGCGGTCCACTTCCCATCCCTCCAAGGACAGTTCATCTGGGACGATCAGTACCTGGCGCGCGACAATCCGTTTATCAAAAGTCCGGTCCTCGTCCTGGAGAGCTTCCGGCATTATCTCTTTCTCGATTCCTTTTCGGCGCATTACCGGCCGGTCCAAAACATCTCCTACATTTTCGATTACCTGATCTGGAACACCGATCCTTACGGGTTCCATCTCTCGAATGTTCTCTGGCATGTCGGCAGTGGGATCCTACTCTACCTGCTGCTCGCGCGATTATTGAAAGGCTTCCTCGGTGACGGTCGCCATTCTTTCGTTTCAATCGCGGCCTTTTTCGCCGCGCTTCTCTGGATGGTTCATCCCGTCCACAGCGCGGCAGTCGACTACATTTCCGGTCGCGCGGATAGCCTCGCCTTCTTTTTCGCGTCTGGCAGCTGGCTGCTTTATCTCCGCGGTCGCGATGCGACGCGGCCGGCAGCTCGAGGCCTTCTCTTTTGTCTCGCGGCGCTATCGATACTCCTGGCGCTTTGCTCCAGGGAGAGTGCTTGCTTATGGGTGGCGATTTTCCTCGGGCACCTTTTCGTTTTCGAAAAAAGCATGGCGCGGCGAACGAAATTCACCGCGCTCATCGTCTGTTTACTGATCGTCGGTTGTTACGCGGGCCTGCGCCAATTGCCGGATAAACGCATCACGACGATCGCGTCCTCGACCGGCTGGCCGGCGCCGGTTCGCGCGACCCTCATGGCTCGGGCGCTTGGTGATTATGGCCGGCTCATGGTCTGGCCGGTTAACTTGCATATGGAGCGGACCGTCTTTGAACCGGAGAGTCTGCAGACCGGTGCGAGCTGGCGAAAAGCAGCCGCAGTCGAGTACCTTTCGATTGCCGGTCTCGTCGTAGCGGCCGGCCTCGCCTTGGCGGCGGCCCGAAAAGGTCCGGCCCACGGTATTCGGAGTTTCGGTGCCGCCTGGTTTCTACTCAGCTATCTGCCGACTTCGAACCTCTTCGAGTTGAACGCCACGATCGCCGAGCATTGGCTTTATCTGCCGAGTGTGGGCTTCCTCATCTTCGCCGCCGGCTGGCTCCTGGAACTGCCAAACCGATCGCGTCAGGTCGCGATTGCCTTCGCCTGTGTCGCCTGCGCCGGGCTCAGTGCGCGCAGTTTTATCCGCAGCACCGATTGGATCACCGCGGAAACATTTTACCAGCGCACTCTCGCCGCCGGCGGAAAGAGTCTCCGCGTCGCGATGAACCTGGGCCAGGTTTATTCCTCGAAGGGCGAATACGCGAAGGCGGAAGCGCTCTTTCGCCGCGTCCTGGAAATAAGTCCCGATTACACGATCGCGCGCAGCAACCTCGGCGAAGCCTTGTTTCGCCAGGGCAAAACGAAGGAAGCCGAGGCCGTTTTCGCCGTTGCCAGCAAATCCGCCGACCAATCACGCAAGGAATATCCGCGCACCTGGATAGCCACCCTGAACCTCGCCCACATGCGCCACAACGAACATGATAACGATGCGGCCCTCGCGATTTTGGCGAAAGCGCGCGCCGATTATCCAGGAATCTGGGAGCTGGTCAGTTTTGAAGCGGAATTGCTCCGCGAAGTGCGTGGCGCCGATTCAGCTTTGCCGCTGATCCGCGATTTTGCCGGCAGCCATTGGTGGCATAGCGGCGCCTACATGGCGCTTGGTCGCCTCCGCGCGGAACTCGGCGATGCCGAGCAAGCGGAAGCGGCGTTGCGCCACGCCAGCTGGCTCGATATTCACGACGCCGAATCGCTCAATCTGATTGCCGCGATGAAAGTGCGGCAAAATCTATTGGAAGCGGCTTGCCAGATTCAGCGCCGGGCGGTGGCGCGCCAGCCGGATCAACCGCGCCAATATATTTTGCTTTCCGACATTCTTGAAAAAATGGGGCGCAACGATGAAGCCCGAGCGGTTCTTACCCATGTTTCGCAGTTAAGTGCCCTCGCGCGGTCGCAGCCGCGACTGAACTAAACCGGCCGCGTCTTCACTCCTGGGGAATAACGATGTCGTTGCTCAGCCGATTCCTCGATCGAACGAGGCAAACCTGGATACGCTGCCTGACCCTCGCCCTGTTCGGGATAGTGGTCCGGCTCCCCGCCCTCTCTGGTGGCTTGATCTGGGATGACGCTTCCCTCATTCGCGACAATCCGTTCAGCAAAAGCCCGCTCCTAATCCCCGAAGCGTTTCGCCATTATCTCGCGCTCGATGGATCCTCCCCGCATTACCGGCCGATCCAAAACATTTCCTACTTCTTGGATTACCTGATCTGGAATACCGACCCGTTTGGTTACCATCTGTCGAATCTGATCTGGCATGTTGGCAGCGGCCTTTTGCTCTATTTTCTGTTGCTGCGCCTTTTCGAACCGTTCCGCAATCGTTTCCCTAACAGGCCAAACCTTTTTGGCGGCGCGGCATTTTTCGTCGCGCTCTTTTGGATCGTGCATCCAGTCCATAGCGCCGCGGTCGATTACATTTCCGGGCGCGCGGATAGCCTCGCCTTTTTCTTCGCCTGCGCGGCCTGGCTTGTTTACCTGAAAGCGCGGTCAGTTGGGCCGCGCCTTTCTCGTCTTGCCCTTCATTCGTGCGCGGCAGCGCTCGCGCTTGTCTGCCTTTGTTCGCGTGAGAGCGGTTGCATTTGGCTGCTGCTCTTTCTCTTTTACCTTTTCCCTTTCGAACGGGAATCGTCACGGCGGTTCAAATCCATTGTCGTCGCTGCTTGTGTTGGCCTCATCGCAATTTATGCGGGCCTGCGACAGTTACCTTCGGAGCACCTGCTCTCGCCGGCCGGGAATGCTCTGCCGTTTGGTCAGCGAGCCGTCTTAATGCTTCGCGCCCTCGGCGACTATGGTGAGCTTATGGTTTTCCCCTGGAACCTTCACGTGGAAAGAACCGTCCGCATCTCAGAAACCGCGACGACTCTGTTGGCGACCCATTATCCTTACCTTATCGGCCTCCTCGTCGCGGCGCTCCTGTTGTATGGCGCGTTGCGAAAAGGAAAAGCGCAACCGATTCGGATCCTTGGGATGGCATGGTTCATCCTGGCGTATCTGCCGGTCTCCAACTTGTTTCCGCTCAACGCGACCGTCGCCGAGCACTGGCTCTATTTGCCGAGCGTCGGGTTCCTGATCTTCATCGCGGGCTGCTGGTTGGAATGGCCGGCGCGTTCGAGAATTTTTCTGGCCACGCTCGGCTGCGCAGCCCTTCTTGGATTGAGCGCGCGAAGCTTCGTCAGGAGCGGTGATTGGCTGAACCCCGAAACATTCTACCGCCAATCTCTCGCCGCTGGCGCCGCGAAAACCAGGATGGCGTTGAACCTGGCCCAGACCTACGCCGCTCAGGGGGATTACCCGAAGGCAGAAGCTCTCCTGCGAAAATTGGCGGCATCGAATCCGAATTACGCGATGGCGCAAAACGCGCTCGGCCATCTGCTCCTTCGCGAAGGCAAAACCGAGGAAGCCGAACAGGTCTTCGCGAAAACCGCAAGCGTTGCCGCGAAAACCACCTCCGATCAACCGCGCACCTGGATCGCCGCGCTTAACCTCGCTTACATGAAATACTCCGCGCACGACTCGCCCGGCGCGCTCGCCATTCTCGAAAATGCGCGCACCGAATATCCGGAAACGTGGCGCCTGATCAATTTGGAATCGGAGATTCTGCGCGCCGACGGCAAAAGCGAAAACGCTCTCGCGCTGGTCGAACAATTTCGGGAAAACCACTGGTGGCATTGCGCTGCCGCGATCGAAGCCGGCCGGATTTATCTCGAACAACACCGCTTCGCCGAAGCCGAGGTCGCCCTGCGCCGCGCGAGCTGGCTCGATATTCACGACGCCGAATCGCTGAATCTCATCGCCGCGATGAAAGTGCGCCAAAACCGATTGGACGCCGCCTGCGAGACTCAGCGCCGCGCCGTGGCGCGCCAGCCGGACCAGCCGCGCCAATACCTTTTGCTCTCCGATATCCTGGAAAAGATGGGCCGCCACGATGAAGCGCAAGCCGCGCTTGCTCAAGTGCAGGTGCTTCAGGCCCTCGCTAAATCGCAGCTAAGCGAAGTCGCCGCCAACTAACGCCACGACCATCTCGCGGTCGCGGCGCGGCGTGATAAACTACGCGCGCCATGGAAATCATCGTGCTCGGCGCCGGGGCCATCGGCAGCCTTTATGGCGCGAAGCTCGCTGCCGGCAACGACGTGACGCTGGTCGGTCGCGCGGAACATGTCGCCGCGATCAATTCCCGCGGCCTCCGAATCGAAGGCATCGAGTCACAGGTCGTGCGGGTTCACGCCGCAACGTCGCTCGATCACCTCGGACCGGAAGCGTTGATCGTCCTGACCACGAAAGTGCCGGACAGCGCGGCCGCGCTCCGTCCGATTGCGCGCCTGGTGCGTGACGACACGACGATTCTTTGTCTTCAAAACGGGATCGGGAGTGAACGCATCGCGCGCACGGCGCTCGGCAATCGGGGGATCGTGCTCCGCGGCATCACCCAGTTCGGCGCGATCTTCGAATCGCCCGGAGTGATCCAGTTCATGGCTCGCGGTTACACCCTGATCGAGCAGCATGAGCGAAGCGCGCGACTCGCCGACATTCTCAGCGGCGCCAGCCTGGATTGCCGCGTGTCACCGGACATCGGCGCGGACGTGTGGCACAAACTGGTGGTCAATTGCGTGGTGAACCCGATCACCGCGATCCTCGGCTGCGAAGTCGGCGGCATCGCGAATCCGCAGCTCGAGCCGCTGAAGCGATTGGTCATCGATGAATGTATCGCCGTCGCCGCGGCGGAAGGCGTGACCTTCGAGACCGATTTCCTGCAGGAGATCGACGATTTCTTCCGGCCGTCCCACAATCTCGCCTCGATGCTGCAAGACCTGCGGCGGGGGCGCCCGACCGAGATCGATTACATGAACGGCGCGATTGTGGCGATCGGCGCGCAGCATGGCGTCGATTGCCCGGTCAACGCGGCGCTGACCGACATCATCAAAACAATGGAAGCGACCGGCGTCGCCTTACGCCCAAACTGGCGGCACGACCGCGGAAAACCGGTTGTGTGAGACGCGATGAAGTCTCAGCCGACAACGGCACGCCTTTACTGGAGGAAGTAGACTTCAACCACCCCTACACCGGCTGGCTGATTATTGCCCCGTACTTGCGCAGTGTATTGGCCGGGTTGGATTGTGGCGACTAAGGCCGATTCAAGGTCGTTGCTTGGCTGGAGGCCGGTGCTTTCGATTTCCTGCATTTGACTGGTGCCATCAGGGCGAGTTTTCCAATTGTCATTCTCCAACAGAATTCCCCCGTTTTGATCTCGCAATTGAAGGCTGGGATCTGCCAGAGCGTCTGTGATCCCGAATGCTGTCAGTGAAGGGCCTATGGCCCGAATCACCGTCCTGACGGGCGCATTCTGCACGATAAACCCCGCAATCATTAGCCTGTCTCCTGATTGGATCAATCCCCTCGTGGCAATGTTTGCCAGTCGGGCAGGCGATGTGGCGCTCAGATCGTACGCGTCGACGACACCAGTTCCAGTCGTGTTTCCGACGCCGCTCACGACTGCAGTGTAATTACCCGGGGCAAGATTCACGATGACGGCAGATTCGAGATGGTTCGCTGGCGCGAGCCCGCTAGCTGCAATTTCGGCGGATTGATCGCCGGTGACGAGACCTCCAACCTGGGTAGTTTCCCAGTTATTGTTCTGGGCCACCTTCAAACCATTCGAGTCGTGAATTTCCAAGTTAGGATTCGCCAGCGCATCGGTTACCCCGAGGGGGGCCAACGATGGGCCTATGGCACGCACCATTATCTTCTTGGCCGAACCGACGGGGCCTTGCACGATAAAGCCTTCAATAAGCACGTTGTCGTCAGCTCCCACTGGCAGTCGCGTAGAGACGTTTTCAACTA
>QHNH01000037.1 GCA_003218375.1 Verrucomicrobiota bacterium
GAGTCCTTGCGTTGTTACTTGATGTACCGACATGTTTTCGGCTTCCAGAGTCGCGATCAACTCGAGCCAGCTCGCGCCAGCCTGTCTCAGCCCGTACGGCCACAACTCTAGCAGCAATTTTGCATTCGGATTATCGCCCAAAACACGACTGGCTCCTCGCAAAGCATGAAGCTCGTATCCTTGGATATCCATCTTGATCAAATCAACGCGCTGGCCGGGTTTGAAGTAATCGTCGAGCGCCATGATATCGATGGGTACAATACGGCGCGAATCTCCCTCGGTCGCATATGTGCGGTGATCGACATTTAGGTGATCCGAAACATACAGTTTGGACCTTCCGCTGCGTTCTCCGACCGCAGCCTGAGATAGACGGACGTTTGCGAGCTTACGGGTACCAGACTGCAAGCGCTTAAAATTTTCCGGCGAAGGCTCGAACGAATGTACAACGCCAGTCGGACCAACACAGCGGGAGAGAAACTGCGAATAAACACCGATATTTGCACCCGCGTCAACCGCGACAGCTCCCGCGGGCAAGATACTTCTCAGCAGCTGCCGCTCCGTACGATCAGTGTAAGCTTTGAAAACGCGATAACACAGCACGTATAAGGAAAAGGCGTGATCATAAGCCCTATTTCCAACTCCGCGAAGAAGCGAGGCGAACGGCATCACGAACGTGTTGAGAGGATGCGGCGAGCACCGCCTTGCCGGGCGTGGGGGTGAAAGCTAAACTCAGTCCCAGAGAAGACGAGCTCCGGCACGATCACTTTGCCGACGAATTTGAAGGTGGCCATTACAGAATCAAGGAATGCAATTTGGGCTCTCATCGCCACTGAATGCGCTTGATGCCATTATAACACTGGAAAAGACATTGAGAAAATCATACGTTCGCTCAATGCGGGGTCCCTGGAGAGAGCTGTTCATGTCGAAGGTGGAAGCGGCGGTGCGCTGGGATCGATGGGATTTCCTGGCTCTTGTTGTCGGTGTGTTCAATGTCATTTGGGTCTTCGCGATTAAACTTAGGACGTTCTACAATCTTGGCTACTCTTCGGACCTGTTCATGAGCGTCCAGCTTGCCCGAAGTTGGCTTGAAGGACGCGGTTTTCTTAATGACAACTGTTTTGGGAAAACCCTGGCTACACACACCTACTTTTTGCTTGTACCGCTCGGACTCATTGCCAAGCCATTTGGAGCACCTAGCCTGTTATTGGCGCTCGCCGTGTCGGTAGGCGTGGCTTATTTCTGGGGGGTACGTATCTTGCGTCTTCTCGGCGTCGCTGGGCCGGTCGCTGTAATCGCGGCCGGAGCGCTCCTTGCCTTGCCGATTTCGGTTGCATTCTATGAGGAACGGTTCTTTGGATTTCATGTTGAGCTTCTCACTCCGGCGTTATGCCTACTTTTGTTTTATTTTCTGCTCCAGCGCCGAATGATCCCATCAATTGCGATGGCCCTTGCGGTAATCAGTGTAAAGGAGGATGCGCCAATTGCCGCAGCCATGGTGGCGATAGTAGCAGGGGTTGAGACTTGGATTTCATCCGCAGACAAACACAGTCGCCTTAACCTCCCTGCATTGATTGTAGTGCTTCTCTCCGTTTTCGCGGTGCCAGTTTTGATGGCAATTTCTTGGTTGCAGCCCCAGACCGAGTACGCTCGTCCTTCGCCTGATCCGCGAGCAGTTTTCCTCGTCTTCGCCGCGAATGTTAGTCAATGGCCGGGCAGCACCATTGTTCGGCTGTGGCTATGGGTCGTAATCGTAGGTAGCTTTGGAATGATCTTACTGCGTCCGTACTACTTGATCCCGGGGGTGCTGACGACGCTGGTCGCATGGCTGCGCGATGATCTCGTGCCGCGTTCCCTGGGTGTTCCGACGACGACGCTCGCATGGCTGCGCAACGACCTCTTGTGGGCGCCGCGGTTTTACCCGACCGAGACACTTCTTTGGTGCGTGACCCTGGTAGGTTTTGCTTCAGTTGTGCGCACGATGAGAAGCGGTGGGAGAACTGCGGGGGCGACGGCGCTTACGGTCACAACGGGCGTCGCAACGATTTCACTATTTGCGCAACTGGCGCTCGTACCCAAAACGCGTTACCTGGTTCGTTCTGACAGCGGTTATTCGCGGCTTGAGCGGCGGCAAGCAGACTCGCTCTTCGAGCGCTACCGCCGTGAAGGCAAGCCCGAGGAGCCTGTCGTTGCCTCACCTATGCTATTCCGCTACGCGCATGACCGAAATCTCTTCTGGTTGAATCGAATGTACGGCCGGCCTGCACCCATTTGGGTCCTCAGCGACGGCAGCAGCAACTATGGATACGATGACATCCACGTTGAAAACGACATGCTTGTTGATCGTAACGGGCGTTGCATGCTGCGCCTCGAGGACTACACGCTCATTGATCGCCGCGGGCGTTTCATGCTGTTCAGGAAGAAGGACTAACAAGCGCCCGCGAAAATCGTTTGTGTGGCGGCGCACCCGACAGTTATCACCGATCAGCGCCGCGTCAGAGTCACAGTAAAAAAAGCCGCGCACAAGGCCGAAAAGCGGTAGCTGAGGAAGAGATCTACCGAAAAAAACAGGCGGTAAAGGAAATGCGGAAGAGGTAGCCTGCGCGATATCCCCCCCAGTAGCCATATAAGAGAGGGCGCTGAAAAGCCGAGTCGAAAAATTCTCAACCTCATACTTATTGTTCAAACGCTGCCGCCATTCGGAATTTCGGAAAACACTAGCCAGGGCAACGCAATATTAGCCGAACCCAATGGGCCCTTTACATCTCCTAGCTCCGGCTCGGAGATCCTGAAATCGACAGGCTCATGATACAGGTGCTTGAAAATGATAGTTGATAGAACAGAAAAAAACGGTTCAGTCGCGATCACTTTTCCACCTGGCTTCAACTTGGCGGCCGCGCGGTTGAGAAATGCGATAGGACTCTTTAAGTGATGCAAGACGTTTGTGAGCGTAATCACGACGAGGCTGCTGTCTTTGATCACATCCAACCTGTCAATTTCATGACAATCAAGATAAGATCCAGATAATCCAGATCGAGCACGTCGCTTGTAACCACGTTTGAAAGAAATTGTTTCAGGGGCGAGGTTGCCGCTTCCTATTTCGAGAATCGACAGAGCCGCAGGATGGGGGAAATCTTTGAATTGATCCCGATAAGTTCGCGATACCAGAAAAGGAGGTTCTTATTCGCGCTGAGCCGGGCGCGATTGCGCAAGGTCGCAGCACGATCTTTTACTTATTCGCTCTGCGGAGCCGTAATCGTGCCGCTCATTTAAGTGCAGGATGTAAAGCGAACCGGCAAACTCGGAAAGCACAGGCACGCTCTCGAGAAAACGGCCGACGGCACTCACGCCGCTGATCAAAGCGGTGGAGGTTTTTGGATGTAGAAAGTCGAATGAGTTAATTCTAACGTCACGAAAACGTGTTACTTCAAGCAAGCGCCGCAGTGGCCGCCGGAAGAACGCGGTCTCATCCGGTGAATCTCCAAGCTTTCGTTTCACCCATGGCACATTCTTTTGTATCGCTATCTGAGGGTTCAGCATGTTTGGCTCGGTGAAGAAGATTGTGCCATTCGGCCTTAGCACCCGATAAATTTCACGCAAAGCAGCTTCAATCTCGAAATGATCCAAAACAGAGCTGCCTACCACGGAATCAAAGACGCTGTCAGAATAACGCAAGTCATAGGCGTTCTCGATCTCATAGCGAACGTTTGGAGCAGAGCAGTTTGACCTGGCGATGTCCAGAAGCTCAGGTGACACATCAACGGCGACGATGTCGGCTCCAGAGCGCGCCAGTTCCCGAGTGAAATACCCGGTACCACAACCTAACTCAAGCACAGTCAATCCTGGCCTGAGGTGCCCCGTTAGCATTTTCACCCGGCGTGCCCAGCGCAATCTACCAGCCGGACCTTCCCAATTCCAAATCTCGCCTGCGTCGTGTCCGGCCAGAAATCGGCCGTGTTCAATCTCTCTAGCAATGCGATCTTGCACTAGCGACTTTGTAAGTGGTGTGAATTTGAATCTCCCATGGCTTCATCCCTCGAAGTGTTTGCGATCTGGTGTTAGGAACCAAGTTTCAATTTGAGGAATCCATGCCAGCACATCCTTAACATGACCAGGCCGTTTCGAAAGACCTTGGTCATCTTTGTCGAACCATAAATGCGTTCCTGGTAGTGGAGAGCCAGTTCTGCTCGGCGCGTGGAACCTTCATCCCGATCCACTCCGCGAAAGTAACTAAAGGTTCCCACAGGTGATTGTAAGTTGTTATCACGAGTCAGGTATGCCTTTGACAAAGTGGCGTCAAGTTTGGTAGTGTTTAAAGCACATCCACCGTGTCGCCGATATCATTAAAAAGAATATAATCGAATTTCTCGTCTGTTCTGAAAGCCTGCTGGAACTCCTCTTTATCTGGAAAAGCCACCGGGAACTCCAATGATGGGTTCCGTTGCTGCGCGATTTCTAGAATTTCAGGACAAATATATCAATGCCTTCCCGTACGAGGCCGGACAACCGCCAGAAGATTGCCAGTGCCGCACCGAACTGAGAGAACCTTCTTTTCCAGCTCTATCAGAAAACGAAGAAGCCGGTTAAGCAAGCCATAGTAGTAGCTGTTGCGATTGATCCAGCTCTCCCGACGAGCAGCAATTTGGGCCAGATGATTTCGGGTACGTTGGCGCCTTTGCTCAAGCGCAGCCGTGCCCCATCTCTCGGCATTCGGCTCGGATTCGTTTGGCAGCGCATCTGCACGGCCGCGATTGCTCGGCGGCGAAGTGATTGCTGGTAAACCCGCACCCCTTTGCAGAGCAGTTTC
>QHNH01000051.1:0-1990 GCA_003218375.1 Verrucomicrobiota bacterium
CTCCGCCGGCGCACGGGAGTTGCTCGATTCGCATGGAGGCGAAGCGAAGGGAACTCGCGCGGACGGTTTTGGAATCAAAATGAGTCTCGTTTCGTGGCCGAAATGCCGACGAGGACGGTTCGAAAAACGAGAAAACAAGCCCGCGACTTAATTTTATGCTTGAGTGAAAATTCCAGGGGGCTCACTCTAAGCACGTGAGTGTCGCTTGCCCGCAGGAAAGTCAAAATGCCCTGACGCACTTCGCCACCACGCGCTGGAGCCTGATTCGACAGGGTCACATTCCGGGCGAAGAAAACGCCGCGAACAACGATCTGGCGAAGCTCTGCCAGATTTATTGGCGTCCCATCTTCACCTTCATTTATCGGCGGGGTCATTCGGCGCCGGACGCGCAAGACCTAACGCAGGAATTTTTCCTGACGATCTTCGACGGAACACTGCTGCAATCGGCCGATCCGAAGCTGGGGCGTTTCCGTTCTCTGCTGCTCAGATCGCTCAAGAATTTTCTGATCGATACGGCGGTCAAGCGCGGGCGCCACAAGCGGGGAGGGCAGGTGCAATTCGTCTCCCTTGAGAGTTGGATGGCGGATACCGCAGCCCAGTTAGCGATTCCCATGGCGGCACTCGAGTCGTCTCCGCCGGAAGCGCTCTTCGATGTTGGGTGGGCCGCCGCCGTCGCGGAGGAAGCGCTCTGCCGTCTGCGGATCGAATGCGAGAGCAAAGGGCGCAGGCGCGTCTACGAAGTTTTGCAGCATTATCTCACGGCGGAACGCGAGGAAATTTCCTACGAGAATCTTTCGCGCGCCTTGGGCGTTCCGGAACAGACGGTAAGGAATCTGTTGCACAAATTTCGCAGGCGATACCGCGCCCTTTTGCGCGAAGAAGTCGCCAAGACCGTGGAAAGCGAGGCAAACGTAGACGAAGAAATCCGTTATCTCTGTGCGACGCTTTCCGCGGGGACGGGGGAAAGGCCATGGAAGTAGCTACCCCCCAGATCTGTGATACTCCTTTCGTTGTCCTTGAGGAACCCATCCTCTGCGCGGAATGCCACTCCGGCTCGCGTCTCAAGAACGGACTCTGTTTGAACTGCCTGGAAGCGTTGGCCGCCGTAAAATCTTCGGAGGGCGATTGGCGCATCGGCGACCACGATATTCTCGAAGAAATCGCGCGGGGCGGAATGGGCGTGGTCTACCGCGCCCTGGAGCCGCACTCGGCGCGCATCGTCGCTCTAAAGTGCGTGCTCGCTTTCCAGGGCGATCCCTCCGATCAGGCGCTGGCGCGTTTTCGTCGCGAAGCAGAAACGGCCACGCGTTTGGATCATCCGAACATTGTTCCCATCTATCGCGTGGGTGAAACCGCGGATGGTCTTCCGTTTTTCACCATGAAATACGCGGCGGGCGGGAGCCTGCTCCGTGCTCGCGCCGCGCTCCGCCATGATCCGCGCGAAAGCGTTCTCCTGATGAAGAAGGTCGCGCTCGCGCTTCAGCACGCCCACGAAAAAGGAGTGCTGCATCGCGATCTCAAGCCGGGCAATATCCTTCTCGATCATCGCGGCGAGCCGCTCGTGAGCGATTTCGGTCTGGCCCGGTGCGACGAAATTGCCAGTCACCTCACGCGGTCGCTGACGAGTTTCGGAACGCCCGGTTATATCGCGCCGGAACAAGCGGACGGCCCCGCGGCGCTGCTCACTGCGGCGGCTGACATCTACAGTTTAGGCGCAATTCTCTTTGAGCTTCTCACCGGCCGGCTGCCATTCGTGGGCGACAACATGTTGGGCGTTATGAAACAATCCGCTGAGAGAACCGCGCCGAAGTTACGCTCGCTCGCGCCTCACTTGGATCGCGACCTGGAAACAATTTGCGCCCGCTGTTTGGAACGCGATCCCGCCGCGCGCTATGCATCGGCTGGGGCGCTCTCGGACGACCTCGAGAGCTGGCTCGAAGGCAATCCCATTGCCGCGCGTCCGGTTGGACCCTGGCTGCATGCTCGCCGC
>QHNH01000051.1:2059-3395 GCA_003218375.1 Verrucomicrobiota bacterium
GGATAACGTTCTTCCCGATCGCGCGTTTGCTCAGTCAATCGCCAGTTCTTTGCAAAGCGAACTGGATAGCATCGGTCCGACGCTAGTTAAGACAACGGGTCCTGAATCGGCGGCTGGCTGGGGCACTTTAGAAGATACCCGTCGAGCTGGACAAGAGACCGGAGCTCGGGCGGTGCTAACGGGAACAGTGCGGACGATTCAAGGCAGTAAACGCATCTCGTTCCGGCTCCTGGATGCTGCCACCGGTGATTCTCTCGTCACCGTTATCTCGAACAATGCCGACTCAAAGGATCCAACGAAAGCGGTAAGTGGAGGCCTTAGTAAAAGCTTGTATACGATTTTGAGCGCAAAGGACTGGTCGAGTATCACGCAGTCAAGGATGGACCCAGGCTTGAGAAATGATGTTGCAAGAGAAGCGATCCTGGCAGGCCGCGCGCTACAGCTTCATTGCACAACTACGTCCGATTGCGATAAGGCGATCGCCTTGTTTAAGAAAGCTTTGTCGGCGGAACCGAATTCGACCTTGGCTCATTCCTACCTGTCGATTTCAGCGACCGGCCGAACTCATTACAACGCCGACCGCAGCTTTTTAGAGCTCGGCGAGATGGAGGCGGACAAAGCCATTTTGCTATCGCCCCATTCGAGCGATGCGCATAGGGCGAAGGCCGGCGTTTATTATCAAGAGGGAAAGTTTTCGGACGCGCTCGAAGAAGAACTGCGAACAATCGAAGTAGGAGGCTTGGAGGAGAAGGTTGGTAATTTTGTCGGCCAAACGCTCGATATGTTAGGCCGGCCCCATCACGCGCTGAACTGGCATCGGCTTCCATTCACCAGGGCGCGGACACCGGGAGAGGTGGATGGGCTCATAGGAGACTGCTGGGTTAAGCTTGGTGACAACAACCGAGCATTACAGGCATATCGTCGTGCGACTGAGCTGCGTCCCGATTCTTCCCGCGGAGAGATCGGAATTTCGTTGGTCCGGCTGCTGGAAGGAGATTTTGATGGAGCACGCGAAGTATGGCGAACGAGCCGTCGAAATCGAAATGAGCTTGATGAGACGGATCAAATCGCCGCGCAAATTGAGTTTTTTGCCAGAGACTTCAAAGCCGCGGAACAGCTCTACGCGAATCTCGCCAAGACCGATGTAGAAGGGGGCGGTTCATTCTTTGGTGCAATTACCTATAGGTCTGCTTTAGGCCGAATAAGGCAAGAATTCGGTGATAACGAAGGAGCAAAGGCACTTCTCACTGATTGCCTAGTGAAGGAAGCGGCGGCCGTGGCGCGTGAGCCAGCGAATCCTGAGGCCGCCTATCGGCTTGCTGCGGTCGAAGCTGCG
>QHNH01000052.1:0-2487 GCA_003218375.1 Verrucomicrobiota bacterium
TGTGGCAGCAGAACCGGATTTACCGAGTACCCGTAGTTCCGCCCAAACTGAATTGATAAAACCGCAGTAGGCCCAAAGGTGTGGTTCCAACCGATTCCTATCTGGTGGGCCCAGTAATTGTTGAAATTTGTCTGACCGAAAATTCCCGGTATGCTGCGTGGCGAGTTGATGTGGCTAAACCGGCCGAAGATCGCATCACTTTGGCGGAATTGTTCGTCGATTCTAATGTTGTAACTATTAGGATCCTGCGTGTTTAAGAGTGTTCTCTGATAGTTGCCACCCGCTTTGAGAATGTTAGGTGTTAGCGGTCCATAAAGCACTTGCGCGACTTTTTGCATGTTCGCGTCGATCAACCCGGGAGGCAGTAGATTGCAGGCCGTGAACCCGGCCGGTGCTGTTGTTGTGCCAGCCGGAGCTTGAAGTTTGGTCCCGCTCAGAAGAGGAGCCGGCGTGGTGGAGTTCCCAACACATAAGAAAGGTGTTCGAGCGCCAGAAGAAGTTGTGCTGTACGGGTTATAGATCTGCGCCAAGGGATTGCCGCTGGGATCGAGCCGCAAATCACCGTTTAGTTCTGCAGGCGTGGGAATAAATATCTGGTTAGCGTTGCCTTCGTGCCGACGTATTCCCTCATAGCTGCCAAAGAAGAATGTGCGATTTCTCCCGTTATAGCGAGGCAACAGAACCGGGCCGCCGATATTTGCTCCAAACTGATTCAGATGAAGTTGGTTGATCCCTGTGAGGGGGTTTTTAGCATCCAGAGCGCTATTGCGGAAGAACTCCCAAGCTGTTCCGTGGAAGTTATTGGTTCCCGATTTGGTAACCACGTTTACTACGCCGCCGAGTACGCCTCCGAACTGCGCCTGATCGTTGTGCGAATCGACTTTGAATTCCTGGATATCGTCGATTATCGGAGGAACAGAATAAGTACTCGCGAAGCTCTCCTGATTATTCAATCCATCAAGGAGAAACAGATTGCTGCGGTTTGTCTGACCGTTAATGGACGGAAAGGAAAAGGATCCTACCGTATTTCCGGCGAATTGCTGGCTGCCCCCATTCTGCGAGGTGTTCACAGCACTTACGCCCGGAGTGAGATTGAGGAGCTGTGTGAAGTTCCTGCCGTTCAGCGGCAGGTCGTTCACCGCACGCCTATCGATGACGCTTCCCAGCTCTGAAGTGGAGGTTTGCAGACCACAGGTTGGCTAACCGTGCTGAATCCGTCCTTGTGAACTGTGAGCGTGTACCGCCCGGGGTTGATGTTCACCAGCACGTAGTTGCCTGCGCTGTTGGTACTCGTTGTGCGCTCCACGTTGGTGGCGACGTTCTTCAGGCTCACGGTAGCGCCGGGTATCACCGCCCCAGAAGGATCGGTTACAGTGCCGTTGAGCGATGCGGTTGCGATTTGGGTATGAGCAGAATCCGTGGCGAGCATCAGCAAAAGTGCCACGGAAAAAATCCAGGAGGCGACAGTCCAGGACCGATGGGACTTCGGGGAAAGGCGGCACATCATTGCAGCTCCCTCCTAACGGCAGTCGATAACTTGGTCCGACAACTCCGTACATCGCAGGACATCAGCGTGGAGCCTGCTAGTAAGGAAAGATGGTTGCAGAACATACTCAAGAACCATCGACGAATTCAAGATAAAAAATTTGTCTTTTAAAATGTGAAATGCCGTGCGATGGGATTGCATTTCGCGAAACTGCGACGAGCGGGCGTAGCGGAGAAACACACTGCCTCACCCGAGGGTGATCACCTGTCCGCAGGAATAAATTTCTACAGTCCTTTGCCAGGACGTTCTACTAGTTCGCACTGCTTGAACGAATCGCGAAGACCACTGTCTTGCGGAAACATTTGCTTCGCCTTGTCTGTCACCGCGCACCCCTCAGCTGTCTTCTTGATAGAGAAGTAGGTTCGCGCGAGCAGGCGATAAAGTTCGATGTCATATGGAATGAGGTCAATGCCTTGGCGAAGGACATCGATCGCTTTCGCCTCCTGCTTAGTGGCGATCAACATCTTTGCCAACTGCTGGAAGTCGGCGGGTTGTGTAGTACCGCGCATACGCGCGCGATCGAGGTAACGAATCGCAGCCCTAACGCCTTCCATGTCCTTTTGCTGCAGGGCGGCATCTGCCAGAGCTTGCAGTACGGGTACGTCGTCCGGATGCGTGGTTTGCAATCGCTTTCCCATGTCCCAGTAGCGCGGGCGATACTCGGGATGCGAAAGCATGATCTGGCGATAAGCTTGGAGAAGGATCAGCGGTGCGGGGGGACTGGCTTTATCCGAAGATGCGCTCAAGTGCACCAAATCGGGAAGTTCCAGAGTAGTCATGTTGAACGCAACATCAGGGAAGGGCTCCTGAGGCGTCTTTACGATGCGATGATTGGTGAGAACCGAATGGGAAATGACCTTTACGTCACGTTTCGGCATGTGGCAGCCAATGCAATCATCGGGTGGATTCTGCTTCTGCCGCTGCTCCAGAGGAACGGAACA
>QHNH01000052.1:2502-4132 GCA_003218375.1 Verrucomicrobiota bacterium
CTTAATTTACCTTCACTGCTGCGGTAACACTTACTCAGCCGCATCGAAAGATAATGTTCGAGCAAGTCATCGTTTGGCGGAGACTGCGGAGTAAATGGCACCATAAAGATGCTGAGTGTCTCGTCCAGCGCAGAGCCCGGGTAAAAATCGCCATAACCTTTGCCGATGTGAAGAACTCTGGCGTCACCCATTTGATGGCACGACATACAGATGTTATCCGCCATCCATCCGGTCAGCTTTGCTGGATTTACGATCGTGTCTGTGCTCGCAGCGGCGATGTGCGCTTCTCCAGGTCCGTGGCAGTTCTCGCAACCCACTGCCAGCTCACGAAACGGCGGTTTGCGGAATCGGCCGTTGCCATCAAGGACAGGCTGTGGCCGCCCACTGTGGCAGGAAATGCATCCTGGCAAAATTGGGCGGCTGAAGCCATAGTCGGCGTACTGATAGCCAGGAGACAAAGCCCAGGCATTGAGGTTTGAGTAGAACGAAACTGGTGTCTCGAACAGATAGTCGTCGCGTTGCACGATTCCACCAAAGCCGTTTGCGCCGGCGCCAATGATCCATTCCACTCTGTGAGTTTCACGGAATGACTCTTTTCCATTCGCGTCCAATTCGAATTCAGATTGGTAGAGAAAGCCGTCGCGGCTGTACACCTCGAAGTGTCGATTGAGGCGCTTATCGAAGATTGAAGCTGAAACCGGAACTTTATCGGGCAGAGCAGAATTCGCGACCACCATCGAACGTCCCATGTCAGTCCGCAGATACTTTTGATAAATGTCGTTGTGGCACAGAGCGCATTCCTGAGAACCCACGTAGCCTGGACTCGCAACGAACGCGGCAGGATGAGCTTGCTTACTTTTCTTCTGCTGTGCCTCCTTTTGCGGTGATTGCACCGCCATTACGATGAGCTAGGTCAGGACTATGAGCAGCAATTTCAAGACTACTGACTTGCAATTTCTCTCACTGAAATTTGCGGGGCACATGCGCATATGATGTGCTTGTTTATACAGCAAGTGATTGGCGACCAAACCTGATTGTGAAATCTGTAAATCGCGAAATCACACAATCGCAAAATATGAAAGGAAATAGACCTCCGGCCGAGGGCGGCACAGAACCAAGGAAGCCCGCATGCGAACCCTATGCGCTTAGGACTATTCTGGAACTCGAGAGCGAAGACGGTATAGTCGGCATCAGCGAAACTCACGGTGGGGACGCCATAGCTCAAGGTTTCCAGCAGCTCCGCGATCTTGTAGTCGGAGCCGACGCTTATCGCCTCGCGGGCCAATTGCTGCCGATGATTGACTCCGGGACTCCAGGCGACCATTCACAAACCTATTACCTTCCGGGCGAGAATCCGCTGGATGCGGCGGCACGTCTTTATTCTGCGATCGAGATTGCATCGCTTGATCTCATCGGCAAATCCGTGGGCAAGCCGGCGTGCGATCTGCTGGGTGGACGCGCGCGAAACGAGGTCCCCTTTTCCGCGTATCCGTTTTACAAGCACCCCGGAGGCGGTGGAGAAGGAGACGATTCGCGCCCTGACGAATACGGTGAAGCGCTCATGCCCAGGCAACTCGTAGCTCAAGTGAAGCAGATGTTCGCGAAATATGGATTTCGCGAGATCAAATTC
>QHNH01000023.1:0-12911 GCA_003218375.1 Verrucomicrobiota bacterium
AATTACAAAGTTCAGATGGACCCCGGCGCCCGCACCCACCTCGCCAAGCTCGCCGACGGCGACGCCCGCAAATGCCTTAACGCCCTCGAAGTCGGCGTCCTCACTACTCCTACGACTCCCCTTGGAGGGACGGCGGCCTCGCCGTCCACGTCCTCCCCGCCGTCCAAATCTTCCCCGCCGTCAAAGCAAAAACAAGAAGCGCCAGCGCGCATCCCTCTAAGTGACGGAATCATCCACTTCACCCTCGCCGTCGCCGAAGACTCGATTCAGCAGAAAGCCATCGTCTACGACAAGAAAGGCGACGCCCACTACGACACCATCAGCGCCTTCATCAAAAGCATGCGCGCGTCCGACGAGAACGGCGCCATCTACTGGCTCGCGAAAATGCTCCACGCCGGCGAAGACTTCCGTTTCATCGCGCGCCGCATCGTCATCTTCGCCAGCGAAGACGTCGGCCTGGCCGACCCCGAAGCGCTCCCGCTCGCCATCGCTACCCAGCAAGCCGTCGAATTCGTCGGCCTCCCCGAAGCCCGGATCCCCCTCGCCCACGCCACTGCCTACATGTGCCGCGCCAAAAAGAGCCGCGAAGCCTACGAAGCGCTGGGTGCAGCGACTGAGGAAATTGAATCCGAGCAGACCTCCCGCGTCCCCGAACGCCTGAAAAACAAACATTTTCCCGTCAACCCGGAAAGGTAATCTACGACTGGCATGAGCACCTTGATTGATACGCCTCGCTCGGCCGGATTCCGGGACGGCTTTATTTTTGTGGTCCTGCAAAGTGGTGCCGAGCTTCGGTTTCCGGCCTCCGCGAATCCGCGTCTCGCCGCCGCCAGCCCAGCCCAATTAGACAACATCGAGCTTTCCCCTTTTGGTCTCCACTGGCCCGACCTCGATGAAGATCTTTCCATCCGCGGCATCGCTCAAGGCGATTACGGACAGCCTCGAAAAAGTTAGCCGCCGATTGCGTATTCAGCCTCCGGCGGTCGTCTGCCCGTTTTCCACTTTCGCCTTTCGCCTTTCGACTTTTGTTCGCTTCCCCGTGAACCCGGGAGGGTGATGGCGTCAGCTGGCTAAACGTGCAACCTCATCTTCGGTTAGACTCGACACAACGTGCTTTGCATAGAGACCGCGTTCTGGCACGTTTGCTGGAGTTCGAGATAACAAATCTGATATGCACATGCCTGAGAGACGATGCTGGGAAGACTGGGTCCCAGGTGTCCTCTCGAAAACTCAGGTCCAAGCTCTCGAATCTGAGGGCGCGATCAAACACCTCGGGAAATGCGACTTTTCAGCGATAGATTTGCCGCTCGGCGATCAAGCGTACGAGATGCTGAAAGGGGCTGTTAAACCATGCGGTGAAGACTATGAACATCTTCTTCTGAAATCTTCGTATGCTAAGCAAATCGACTTCAGCGGTGAAATCACGCTTGAGCGGAAACGCACATACGTTTTCAGCGTGCAAGTGGAGTTTGGTCCTTCGTTTATCGGTTCAGGTCGTTTTTATGGGCAGGCGACAGGCAGAAGCACGATCGGAAGAGTCGATGTTCTAACGAGGTTAATCGTCAACGGGATGGACGAGTATGAGGGGTTTGATCCAGAGGGCTTGGACAGAGGAAAGAACGGGAAGCTCTTTCTAGAGGTCACTCCTATTACCTTTTCCGTGAAGGTGAAGCCAGGCGTGCCTCTATCTCAGTTGCGGCTCTTCTTAGGAAAACCCAACACCGCCCTTGTAGACGGTACTGACATTTGCAAAACGGCTCTAAGAGATGCGGACCCAACCAACGACGGTTACTTAAGTTTGGCTGTCGATCCGGAGATCTACAACAAAAAAGGAGACACTGCAGTTGCATTTGGAGCTAAGCGGGATGCCGAGGTCGACCCTATTCCTCTTTGGCTGGACGCCGGCAAAGATGGACTTGACCCATACAAATACTGGACTGCCATCCCGCCCGAAAAAGATTTCTTCTGGGGCAGGAAGTTCGTTAGAATCCGCAACAGCTACTTCTACATACTTCGGTCGAAGGAATCGCTCGCCGTGCCGTCTGGAGTAGCAGTGTATTGCAAACCTTCGGACGAAACGATCGGGGAGATGCGCATCCATTACGCCGGGTTTGTTCATCCGGGATTTGGCCTCCATCGAAGCGACCAAAAACAAGGTACGCCTCTTATTTTCGAAGTACGAGGTCACGATTTCGAGGTTACGTTAATGCACGGCGAGAAGCTTGCTCGTCTTGAGTTCTATCGGATGTCTCTTGATGCAGTCGACATTGAACCAGGGGACTACGAACGGCAAAGCCTCAAGCTTTCCAAGTTGTTCGCGCCTTGGGACCCGCAATGAAGGACCTTCAAATTGCGCGAATAAGCGCGCGGGACGCAAAGGGGGTGTCAGATCACCTAATGAACCTTCGCGCCATAGTTTGCCAGAAAGAAGATACCTATCCGGGCATCGACAAATGGTTCGATAAGAGGGTAGTTGGAGGACTGAGCGCGGCCTCGCGCGTTGCCTATGTGGGATACGTGGACGGTGTTCCCGCCGCGGCCGTAATCGTGAAGCTGGGGTTAGACACGAAATTGTGTCATATCAACGTCCGGCCAGACTTGCGTGGCACCGGAGTAGGTGAAATTCTTTTGTCGCTTGTCACGCTCGAAGCGAAGTCTACCGCAAGCTCAATGCATGTTACCTTTCCAGAAAGCCTGTGGTCCGCGAAGAATGGATTCTTCACAAGTTTCGGATTCTCAGATGTGCAACGAGCCAAAAAACAGTACCGCCTGTTCGATGAGGAATTATCTAGCCGAACTTCATTTTCGAATATTTGGACGTCGGTATTAAAGAAGATTCCAAAGCTGGCTGAAAAATTTTCCCTGGCGGGTGCGAGTATGTCGGGCGGGGTCCTCTTTTCAATTCGGCCAGAGTTTGGCGAAATGATAATGCGCGGCTCAAAGACCGTCGAGATACGCCGGCGGTTCTCGAAGGCATGGAAAGGCCAGCGCGCTGTATTTTATGCTGGAGAACCTACTGGAGCACTTCTGGGACAAGCCGATATTGTTGGTGTTCATGAAGGCTCTCCGAAGAATATTTGGAAGCGATTCTCTGGGCGAATTGGGTGCGGCCTTGATTATTACAACGATTATGTTCGAGGCTGCGAAAGCGTATTCGCGATTGAACTAAACTGCGTTAGCCCGCTAATGGAGCCTGTTTATTCCTCCGTCCTGTCTCGGTATACATCTCGCGCTCTTTCCCCTCCTCAATCATACGTTGCGCTAACCGATCAACAGGGGTGGTCGGAGGCGGTGAGCATCTCCGCGATGCTTCAATGTCTACACAAACGCATCCGAGTTTTCGAGAACGCCGTCCACCACAGCGCGACCAAGCCAAAGTTTCCGTCTACCAAAATCGCTGCTGAATGCGCGCCTACCTGTTGGTATTCGGAATTGGATCTTTTTGAACAGGGTGGCGAAAGTTGGGGAAGCCCTCACAACACGACTAAGTAGCAGCAGGGGGCCGTGCAGCAGAACAGGTCAGTCTGTAAATCTGGACATTGCGTTCTCCCGACTGCTCTCTCCTCCGCCAAGGCTTCCGTCTTCGTCGAGACTACGCCGGGACGAGCCGGCGAGGGAGGGACGAATGAGATCGGATTCGGCGCTGGTCGGATGAGCGCGAACACGGTAAACTGTCGGAGTTCCAATGAAAGCCGCGAACGCCGCCCTTGATTATGTGGTGAAGCATGGAAAACGCACCGCTGTAATTTTGCCGATCGACGAGTACGAGGAGCTTTTGCAGGACTTGGACGATCTCGCGGTCATAGCGCGGCGCAAGAATGAGCGGACTATCTCCTTCGCGGAAATCAAGCGCCGTCTGAAGCGACTTTGATTCGGACCTCTGACTTCCGACCTCTGGACTTCAAATCACCGCGATCCGGGACGTAGCGCCGCGCCATTACCAGACTTCCTTGCCGAGCGATTTGGAGGTATCGGTTCCGACGTGCCGGTTTTTGCTGGTGATGTCGGCAACCAGATCTGCCAGCTCGTAGGTTTTGCCAACGACGGGCGCGATGACCAAACGCCCACGAATGACCCGGACATCCACCGCTTGCCCTTCGGCGACCGCGATTTCGTTCGCGTAAGCGCGCCGGATGCGAAGAGCCAGGCTGTTGCCCCACTTCTGCAAGACGGTCCTCATGTATCTACATCATGGACACGCGCGCGAAACAACAAGCAGAAACGGCCGGACGTTTGCAAATCCGTCCGCTCCATTCTGATTTCAGATCGGCGGGCCACAGGCCCGCGGCTACATCATCCGCCAACCGTAATGCTAACTGACTTGCTCCACTGCCCAACTCGTTGGTCGCCGACGCGGTAGATGGCGCGGTAGGTCCATTTCGTGGGAGTGCTCGGGAACGGCTCGGTGTCGACGTAGCCGGGGGTGGTGTCGAAGGCGAGCGGGCCGAAGCCCGAGCCGGTGCGGTCGACCTGGATTTCGCAGATGTCGAGGAAGGCGCTGAAGCCGCTCCAATCCCAGGCGACGTTTACGTGGGTGCCGCTGATGGTGGCGTTGATGTTCGGCGCGAGCGTGGCGTAATCGGGGCCGGTCTGCTGCGAGCCTTCGATGCCGAGCGCGGCGCCGATGGCTTCGTTATAGGCGGGGCTGCCTTTGATCTGTTTCACCAAGGCGCGGAAACGGACTTCGACTCCGGGCGCGACGGGCGGAACAGCGGTCGGGAAAACGGGGGCGACCGGGGCGCCGCTGGGCGGGAGGTCGCCTCCGGCGCGGGTGAGGTCTTTCCAGCCGGTCCATTGCGAGGCGCTGTTGCGGATCAATTGCTGGCAGGCCAGGACGTAACTGAAGTAATCGGCATCGGCCGCCTGGGCGGTGACCTGTGCTGGGGTGAGCCCAAGGGTGGTAGCGTAACCGGGCACAGCGGTCTTGAAAGCCTGGAGCTGGGCGGCGAAGGCGTCGTCGTTGAATTGGATGTAACTGGATTTGGGCATGGTCTTATTGGGGTTTAGGGGTCGTTTACTGCGTGGTTAGGTGAAAATCGGCCGCGCTGGGATCCTTGCTGCGCGCGCTGGACAGATTTCCGCGCGCGCTGGATGCCTGAGGGCGTGAGTTGGATCGCTGCTAGCGTGCGGAGGGATTGCCCCGGCGTGCGGTAGAACGATCCCGACGCGCGGTGGAAAGATTCCAATGCGGTCCGACCAGTATTGTCGCGTGCGCTGGGACAGTTCCAGCGTGCGCAGGGAAGATTCCAGCACGCGCAGGAAGGAATCCATCTCACGCAGGAAGGCGTGCGCGGCGCGGTCTCGAGAATCCGGTTCGCATGCTCTGACGATCCGGCCGCGCGCTCCGGCGCGCGACGTAACTTGAAGGGGACGCGAGGCAGCGCGGGAAAGAGCGCGACGCGCGAGCGATTGATCGCGACGTATCGGAAAAGCATGCGGGGGTGCATTGGAGGGAGTGCCGGGGTTTGGCAGATTGTGCGAGGAGCGCGGAAACGTGTCCATTCGGCCACGACCGTAGATGTAGTGTAGTGGCGGGTGTCCTCACCCGCGGCTTTTCTTGCCGCGCCAGCGGACTGCGGGTGAGACACCCGCCGCTACATCTGCGGCAACCGGAGCGGTTGCCCTACAATTTTCCGCGACCGACGCGCTTCAGGAGTTCTTCGTAACGCCGCATCCAATACCAGGCGACGGCATCGGCCCGGCTGTTCACAGGAATCTTGCGATAGATGTTTTCGATGTGTTTCGCGACGGTCTTCAACGTGATCTTTTCCCGCTCGGCGATTTCGACGTTGCTTTGCCTGACGGCCACAAATGAAAGCATCTCTTCTTCGCGCACGGTGAGCGGTTCCGCTGGTTTATAGCTCGTTTCGTCGTCGTACTTGACGCTCTTAGATGCGGTCGCGGGAGCTTTCGGCTCGTGCGATGAAACCTTTCCGGCTTCATGCGCGGAGAGCGGTTTGGACGGCCCGGCTTTGCGAGTTGCTTTCTTCCGGCGCATGACGCGCGGAAGTTTCAGCCGCAGCCAGCGGCGGCGTCCATTCGGCTACAGCCGTAGAAGGAGGCGGAGGTCCATAGGGCCGTCGCTACAAGGCAAAAGTGACAAGAACCCGCCTTCACGCGAGGCTACGACGTCGCAGGCCACCGACCTCGATCAATGAAGAATACGCTTCCGGCATCGACGGCTTTCCGGTTCGTGCTCGTCCTCGGGATCGCGAATCTTTTTGCCGATCTCAACTATGAGGGCGCGCGCAGCTCGACCGGTCAATTCCTCGGGACGCTCGGCGCGAGCGCGGCCGTCGTTGGATTCACGGCCGGATTAGGGGAGCTTCTCGGCTACGCGCTCCGTTCCGTCTCGGGAATCATCAGCGATCGGACTGGCAAATACTGGATCGTCACGATTGTCGGTTACGTCATCAACATGCTGGCGGTGCCCGCGCTCGCGCTTGCGGGAAATTGGCCGTTCGCTGCCGGACTCATCATTGCCGAGCGAACCGGCCGCGCGATTCGCAAACCAGCGACCGAAGCGATGCTGTCCTTCGCCGGCAAACAGATCGGGCACGGCTGGGTCTTCGGCCTGAACGAAGCGCTCGATCAAACGGGCGCCACGATCGGCCCGCTCGTCCTCGCCTTTGTCCTGTTTCGCCACGGGAGTTATCAAAACGGTTTCGCGCTTCTCCTCATCCCTGCCTTGCTTGCCATTGCGATCGTCCTGATCGCGCGCTATTTGTTTCCCAATCCGGAGCATCTCGAAGTGACCGAGTCCATCGCGCCGGAAAAATTTCCGCGCGCCTTCTGGCTCTACATCGCCGCGAACGCCTGCATCGGCGCCGGCTTCGCCGATTTCGCCCTGATTGCTTTCCATTTCCAGAAGACTGCTGCCGTGGCGACGAACCTCATCCCGGTTTATTACGCCGTCGCGATGGCGATGGGTGCGCTCGGTGCGCTGATATTCGGAAAGCTGTTCGATAAGATCGGACTCGCGGTGGTCGTCGCTGTTTTCTTTCTTTCCTCGTTTTTCGCGCCGCTCGTCTTTCTCGGAACCGGTTGGATCGCGTTGGCCGGGATGGCGCTATGGGGCATCGGCATGGGCGCGCAAGGCTCTCTGCTCAACGCTCTCATTTCCGGCGTCGTCCACGCGAGAAAACGCAGCACTGCCTTCGGAGTATTCGACACTGGGTTCGGCATCGCGTGGTTCCTCGGCAGCTGGCTGATGGGCGTGCTCTACCAACGCTCGATCGTGGCCGTGATTATCTTTTCGGTCGCGATCCAGCTGGTCGCGCTTCCGATTTTCCTGTTCGCAAAAAAATCGGCGCAGCGTTAACAGATCGCCGGTTCAGGCCGCGCCAGTTCGTCATCGCAATCGTGCTCGTGCTCGATGCCTTAACAACTCGATCACGAACATGAGCACGAGAACGAATGGCGGCTGAAACGCGAAAGGAGTGGGACCTTGCGATCCCACTCCTCCCACACATGAGCGAGGCTTCTCCTTAGCTTTTGCTCTGCGAAATCTAGGTCTTGGCCTGCGACACCACTTCGTTGAGTTTGAAGATCGGCAGGAACATCGCGATCACGATACCGCCTACGATCACCCCGAGGAAAACGATCAGGAGCGGCTCGATCAGCGACGTGAGGGCGTCGAGCATCGCTTCGATTTCTTCGTCCCAGAAGTCGGCCATCTTTTCCAGCATGGTGTCGATCTTGCCGGTGGCTTCGCCCGCCGCCACCATCCGCAACATCATCGGCGGGAAAATTGTCTTCTTGGAGAGCGCGATCGAGAGATTGTCGCCTTTCTCCACATCGTCGCTCACGCCTTTAATGCTCATTTCGACAACGTGATTGCCGGAGGCGCCGCCGACGATGTCGAGCACCTCGAGGATCGGCACACCGCTGCGGATCAGCTGAGCGAAGGTCCGCGCGAAACGCGACATACAGATCTTGTGGATGAGGGGCCCGAAGACGGGCAGCTTGAGCTTCCACTTGTCCCAAAGTTGTTTGCCGCGCGTCGAGCGGAGGAAGGTGCGGACACCGAAGAACACGCCGAAGATTCCGAGCAGGAGGAAATACCATTCGCCGCGCATGAAGTCGCTGACATCGATCAGGAACTGGGTGGGCGCGGGAAGTTTCGAGCCGAAGTCCTTGAAGATTTCGCCGAAGATCGGGACGACCTTGACGATAAGAAAGGTCGTGATGGCCATCGCGATGCAAATCACGATGACGGGGTAGGTCATCGCTGACTTCACCTTCTTGCGCAGGCGGGCGCTCGCTTCGAGGAAGCCAGCCAGCCGGTCAAGAATTTCCGCGAGCAAGCCGCCGTGCTCGCCGGCTTTCACCATGCTCACAAAAAGGCGGTCGAAAACGCGCGGATGTTTGGCGATTGATTCGTGAAAAGTTTCGCCGCCCTGCACACGGGTGATCACATCGCTGATGATGTGGCGGAGGCTCTTCTGGCGCTTCGGGTCGCATTGGTCGTAAAGAGCGGTCAGCGCCTGGACGAGCGAAATGCCGGCCTCGATCATTGTGGACAACTGACGGGTAAAGAGAACGAGGTCGGTCTCCTTGACGGACCAGGTTTTCTTGCGGGATTTGGTCGCGGCGGCCTTTTGTTGGAGGGAGAGGACCATCAGTCCCCGGCTCATAAGGCTGGTGACGGCATTGTCTTCGTTGAGGGCGTCTTGAATGCCGGAAACGATCTTCCCGGACATGTCTCGGGCTTGGTAGGAGAAGGTGATCATATTATGGTAATTATATTCCGTATAGCACCTACGGTGCCAGCCCGCCCGGCCTCAGCGCCTAAACGGTTCTTGAGGCGTCCTTTCCCACCGTCGATCATAGTTCCCAATGCCTTTTGCCTCCGAGATCGAGCCGGTTTCTCCCGGGATTTTCATCTGGCGTTTCTACGACCCCTCGGTAAAGGCCGATTTGTTTTCGACCGCTTTGGAAACTGCCACGAGCGCTTATCTCATCGATCCGATCCCGTTGGTGCCGGAAGCGGTCGCCAGCCTGGCACGCCGGGTCGAAATCGCAGGAATCATCGTCACAAACGAGAACCATGAGCGAGCGGCAGCCCGGTTCGCCGGGAAATTCAACGTCCCTATCTATATGGATGCCGCTCTGGCGGGCGCGATGGAGTTACCGGGAGCCGTACCGGTTCAGGGCAACACTCTCCCGGCAGACTTAACGGCAGTGGAGATCGAGGGCGGTCCAGCCGGGGAAATCGCCATCCATTTTGCTGGCAGCGATGGGACGATGATCATCGGAGACGTTCTGATCAATTTTGAACCTTATGGGTTTGCTCTTCTACCTGCGAAATACTGTTCGAACTTCAAAGTGATGCGCCGGTCGTTGGCGAAGCTGCTGGATTATTCGTTCGATCGAATGCTTTTCGGCCACGGAATGCCGATTCTGTCTCAGGCGCGACAACGCTTGGAGCAACTGCTTAAGGAGCATCGTTAAAATGCAGATCGATCCAGCGCCGCCGAACGTTATCACCCGCTTCCTGCGGCTGATCCGCTTTTCTCACACTATCTTCGCTCTTCCTTTTGCCTTGGGCGCGCTGCTTGTGGCGGCGAACGGCCATCCCAGCTTGCGCACCTTGGCGCTGATCCTTCTTTGCATGGTTCTCGCCCGGAGTGCGGCCATGCTTTTCAACCGCCTAAGCGACTGGTCCATCGACCAAAAAAATCCGCGGACTGCCGCCCGACATCTTCTTCTCGCGAAACCGATCGCATGGATGCTGTTGGCAATTAGTTCTGGCGCCTTTGTTGTCGCGAGCGCGGCGATCAACCGGCTAACCGCCCTGCTCGCGCCGGTCGCGCTTGCCATCATCTTCTTTTACTCGCTCACGAAACGGTTCACGAACGCGACCCATTTTTTTCTTGGCCTTGCCCTGGCGGTCGCGCCGGCCGGTGCTTGGATCGCGCAAACGAGCCGGCTCGACCTGCCACCCCTGGTTCTCGGGGCGGGTGTGATCTGCTGGGTGGCCGGGTTCGACCTGATCTACGCAACGCAGGACACCGATTTCGACCGCCGTGAAGGATTGCATTCCCTGGTGGTCCGGCTCGGCATCACCGGCAGCCTGCGACTCGCCCAGTGGCTCCATTTCCTTATGTTCGCCGCCCTGATCACTTTCGGGTTAACCGCAAAGCTCGGGATCATTTATTATAGTGCGATGCCGTTCATCGCCGGGGCGCTCGTCTACGAACATCGCAGCGCCCGGAAGCTCGATCTCGCGGCGATCAACCGCGCCTTTTTTCAAAGCAACGCCTTTGTCAGCGCGCTGTTTGTCGCCGCCGTGGCCGTCGATCGCTGGTTCTGACTACGGCTCCAGCTGGGCAATGCGCCGGGCGTGGCGGCCGCCTTCGAAATCCGTCGTCAACCAGACCCGCACGATCGCCAGGGCCGTTTCCTCCGGGATCACACGCTCGCCCATCGACAGGACATTCGCGTCGTTATGCTGGCGAGATAACCGGGCCGTCTCTTCGTTCCAGCAAAGCGCGCAACGCACCCCGCGCACTTTGTTCGCCGTGATCGCCTCACCGTTGCCAGAACCGCCGAAAACGATTCCGCGATCGCACTCGCCTTTCACCACCGCCTCAGCGGCGGGCCGGATAAACACCGGGTAATCGACCGGCTCGTCGCTGAACGTGCCGAAGTCCTTCACCTCATGGCCCAGCTCGATCAGCAGCGCCTTCACCTTCTCCTTGTAATGGAAACCGGCGTGATCGGTCCCGAGCGAAATTTTCATCTCCGGCGATCTAATCCGCCGCGCGCGGGAGTGTCGAGCGAAAGCATCTCAGGCGGTGCCGTGAAGTTCGGCGAGCTGGCCCCAGATTTCGCGTTCGCGCTCGGTGAGCTTTTTCGGGATTTGAATCTGAGTTACGACAAACAAATCCCCGCGCCCTCCTCCCGCCGTCGGAAGTCCGTGTCCGCGCAAGCGAAAGCGCTGGCCGCCTTGCGTTCCTGGCGGAAGTTTCAACCGAGCGCTTCCCTCCAGCGTCGGCACCTGAAGCTCGCCGCCGAGCGCCGCTTGCGACGGCGGAATCTTCGCTTCGTGCACCAGGTCGCTTCCGTCGATCGTAAAATCCGGATGCCGCGCGAGGCGGACCCGCAGAAAAAGATCGCCGCTCTTTCCGCCACCCGCTCCCGCTTCCCCCTGACCGGCGAGACGAATGCGTTGCCCTTCATGCACACCTTTCGGGATTTTTACCTGATAAGTCTCGACCTTATTCGAGTTTCCCCGGCGTAATGAAATCGTGCGCCTCGATCCATGGAGCGCTTCTTCGAGCGTGACCATGATGTCGGCTTCGACATCGCTGCCGCGCTCGGCTCCTCGCGGCCGCTGTCCAAAACTTCCACCGCCAAAACCAGCCGGCCCGCGTCCGCCGCCAAAAAACTGCTCGAAGAAATCGCTGAAGCCGGTCCCGCCGAATTCGAATTCCACACCACCGCCGTCCCCGGTGCTGTAGCGACGGAATCCGCCGCCCGGCTGTTGCGAATCCCATCCGGGCGGCGGGTGGAACCCGCCAGGCTGATTCCAATTCGCTCCCAGCTCGTCGTATTTCTTCCGCTTCTCCGGATCGCCGAGGACCTCGTAGGCTTCATTGAGCTGCTTGAATTTTTCTTCCGCGGTCGCCTTATCCTTGTTGACATCGGGATGGTATTTGCGCGCCAGCTTGCGGAACGCCTTGCGGATCTCATCGTCGCTCGCCGTTTTCGAAACGCCGAGCGTCTCGTAATAATCTCGAAATTGGACAGCCATCTATCCGCAGAACTTCTGCGCGGCAAAGGCTCTACGCAAGGAGCGCTCGCCGCGGCGGGTGCGCTCCGCTATGTTGATGGCGTGCGAGATCTCGGCAGGATGCTAGCCATTCTCGGCGGCGTAATCACGATCGTCGGCCTCGCGCTTTGGACCGGTTTCGGCGCGAGCTGGCTGGGACGGCTTCCGGGCGACATTCGCATTGAGCGCGGGAACTTGGCATTCTACTTCCCGATCGTTACCTGCATTGTCATCAGCATCGTGGTCACCTTGCTCATGTCGGTGTTTCGCCGCTGACCGGGAATGCCTCGTCTCTCGCGCGGACAGCAATTGCTCAACGAGCACGTCGCGCTCTTGCGACAATGCCGTCGCTGCCCGCGCATGTTGCCGCCGCCTGTCTCCGGCGCTCCCGTTGCGAGCAAAGTCATGCTGATCGGTCAGGCGCCCGGCGTGAAAGAGCCGGTGCTCGGAAAACCATTCGCGTGGACGGCCGGACGGACGCTCTTCGGCTGGTTCCAGCAATTTTGCGGGATGAACGAAGAACAGGTTCGCACCCAAATTTATTTCGCCGCGGTCTGCCGCTGTTTTCCCGGCAAGACCACTGCCGGTGGCGACCGAGTTCCCGCGCCCGACGAAATCCGGAATTGCTCGACGTGGATGAACGATGAAATCGATCTCCTCCAACCGCAGTTAATCATTCCCGTCGGCAAACTCGCCATTGCCCAGTTCCTTCCCTTCGAAAAGTTGGACGAAGTTGTCGGCCGCAGGTTCCGCATCCGCGACAAGCGCCGCGCCTTCGATCTGATCCCACTCCCCCATCCGTCCGGAGCCTCGCCCTGGCATCGCATCCCGCCAGGCCTCGGCCTGCTTGGCAAAGCCATGCGCCGGATAGCGCGTCATCCAGCAATGCAGAATCTGAGACGCTAATCATCAAGCCTCTTCAATTCGATGTTGGACGTTGGGCGTTGGACGTTGGACGTTTTCCCTCTTTCTTCCGATGACCACCGCCAAAACTCTCACCCGCGCCGATCTTCCCGACTCCGACAAATGGGATCTCTCCCATCTCTTCACCGATGTCGGCAAATGGGCTGAGGATTTCGTATGGCTCCAGCAGACCTACCCGAAGATCGCGGAGTGGAGGGGCAAGCTCGACGAA
>QHNH01000023.1:12919-88061 GCA_003218375.1 Verrucomicrobiota bacterium
GCGAATCCGGAATATCTCGCGCGCATGGGCCAGATGCAAAATCTCCTCACGAAGATTGGCGAGGCCGCTTCGTACCTAAGTCCGGAGATTCAGGCAATTCCGGACGACACCTTCGCGCAATTCCTGGAAGATCCGGCGCTGGCCGAGTGGAGAATTGCCCTTCGGAAAATCCGGCGAATGAAGCCGCACGTTTTATCGGAGCGAGAAGAGCGGCTGCTCGCTCTGGGCAGCGCCGCGCTCGATGGCTACGACGAAACGTTTTCGCAACTCACCGACGTCGACATGAAGTTCGGCATCCTGCTCGATGACAAGGGACAGGAGAAACCGCTTACCCAAAGTTCGTACGGCTCCTTCCTGGTGAAACGCGACCACGCGCTACGCAAGCGCGCGTTCCATCAGTTCTACGACGAATTTCAGGATCACCAGTTTACCCTGGCGTCCGCCCTCGCCTATTCCGTGAAGGCCGATGTCTTTCGCGCCCGCGCCCGGAATTATCCATCAGCACTCGAAGCGTCACTCTTCCGCGACGACATTCCGGTCGCCGTTTACGAGGGGCTCATCGCGGCGGTGCGAAACAATCTCGCGCCTCTCTTTCGCTACTACGAGCTGCGTCGCCGTGCCTTGGGCCTGGATGAGTTGCATCAATACGATACCTACGTGCCGCTCGTCCCAGAGATCGAGTCGCACGTTTCGTTCGATGAAGCGATCGAAACGATCCTGGCCGCCTTCGAACCGCTCGGCGCCGAGTATACCGTCGCGTTGAGCGAAGGATTGCGCGGGCGCTGGTGCGATCGTTACGAAACGAAAGACAAACGGAGCGGCGCTTTTTCCTCCGGCAGTTTCGGCGCGCCGCCCTACATCCTGATGAATTACAAGACCGACGTCTTCTCCGATGTTTACACGCTCGCCCACGAAGCCGGCCACTCGATGCACACCTGGTTCGCCCAACGCTCCCAGGCGTTCCAGGATTACAATTACCCGATCTTCCTCGCCGAAGTGGCATCGACGTTTAACGAGGAGCTGCTCACGCATCATCTCCTCAAACAGACCGAGGACAAAAAGATGCGCGCCTATATCATCAATCGCCAGATCGACGACATCCGCGGCACCCTGTTCCGCCAGACCATGTTCGCCGAGTTCGAGAAAATCATTCACTCGATCGAAGAACGCGGCGACGCGCTGACTCTCGACGTTTTCAAATCGGAATATCACGCCCTCCTCCAGGCCTATTTTGGGTCCGGGGTCGTGCTCGATCCGCAACTCGATCTCGAATGCCTGCGCATCCCGCATTTCTACAACGCGTTTTATGTCTATAAGTACGCCACCGGCATTTCCGCCGCCGTCGCGCTTTCGGAACGCGTACTCGCGAAACAACCGGGCGCGGTCGAGACCTACCTCGATTTCCTGAGATCCGGCGGCGCGCAGTTCCCGCTCGAAACGCTCAGCGCGGCCGGAGTCGACATGACGACACCGGCTCCGATCGAAAGCACCCTCGCGCTTTTCAACCGGAGGCTGACCGAGCTGGAAACGCTTCTGTTGTAGCCGGGATCGCTGATCCCGGCCCTGCCTGCGCAAGCCTCACAACCCCCTTGGCAAGCGATGTGCTAAAAAAGAAAGGGTGCAGTTTGAATGGCAGTTGCAGGCCGCCTGCGGCTACGCAGAGCTGGGCATGACCCGCGAGTCGCTCGCCGAACTCGACGCCATCGACAAGCGCTACCAGAACCGCCCCGAAGTTCTTCAACTCCGGCTCCATCATCTGATGCGGAAAAAGAAATGGGCGCTCGCCCTTCGCGTCAGCCAAAAACTTTGCCGCGTTGCTCCCGATGCCGGCGCGGGATTTCTCCATGCCGGCTTCTGTCTCCACCAACTCGGCAAGACCGCCGAAGCGAAAAAGCTCCTCATCACCGGCCCGGTCGCGCTCCTGAAAGAGCCCATCTATTATTACAACATGGGGTGCTACGAAGCCCTGCTCGGCAACGTCCACGATGCCGAGGCGAACCTGCAGATCAGCTTCAAGATGGACAGCTCCTTTCGCGACCTCGCGAAAAGGGATCCGGATCTGAAGGCGCTCCACGCGGTGATTTGAGTTGTAGTGGCAGCCATGCCGGCTGCTTATCTTTCGTCGTTGCAGGCGACACGCCTGCGGCTACAGGATTCGGCTCGCGATGCAGCTCGATGCAGACCGATTACAAGAAAGGCTCACGCCTCTTTTCGAAGAAAGCTTCACGCGCTTCGGCGAGCTGGGCGCGGCAGTTTCTGTCTGGCAACACGGAAAACCGATCGTCGAATTGCAGGGCGGATTTCGGGATGCGAAGCGTGAACAACCGTGGACAGCCGATACGATCGTTCTCTTTTGGTCGGCGACGAAAGGCTTGGGGAGCGCGTGTCTGCTTCACGCGCTCCAGGAGGAAAGTATCGCGCTCGAACGCCGCGTCGCAGAATTCTGGCCGGAGTTCGCCCAAGCCGGGAAGAACGAGATCACGCTGGCGCAGCTGCTCTCGCACCAGGCCGGATTGAGCGCGCTCGATCAGCCGGCGGACGTTCTTGATTACGTCGGCGTGATCGCGGCTCTGGAAAAACAGAAGCCGCTCTGGCCACCTGGCACGACGCATGGTTATCACGCGCGAACATTCGGATTTCTGGTGGATGAGTTGACGCGACGACTCACCGGTCAGCGGGTCAGCGAATATTGGCGAACTACCTTCGCCGAGCCGCTCGCGCTCGATATCTGGATCGGGTTAGCCGAAGCGGAGCACAAACGCGCGGCCACCATCTACGCCGCCAAAGCCGGTGGCGAACAAACCCCCGCCGAATTCTATCGCGAGCTGGCGACACCGGGAACCCTGGTCCGGAAAACATTCACCTCGCCGGCCGGACTTCATTCCATTGCGGCGATGAACACGGCCGAAAATCGCGCGGCGAGTATTGTTTCCTTTGGCGGCATCGGCAGCGCTTCGTCGCTGGCGAAGTTCTACGGAATCCTGGCGAATGACGGAGTGCTTGAAGGACGACGCTATTTTTCTTCGGAAACGATCGCGCTCATGACCACAACCCTCGCTTCAGGCATCGATCGCATCCTGCAAATCCCGACCGCCTTTTCCGCCGGCTTCATGAAAGATGCGCCGGACGATCCGCAACGAATCTTTGGGCCGTCGTCCTCTGCGTTCGGGCATCCGGGCGCCGGGGGCAGCAACGCTTTTGCCGATCCGGAAAACGGGATCTCGTTCGCTTACGTGATGAACCAGATGGAGCAATCGCTTCTGCCTAACGAGAAGTCGTTGCGGCTGATAGATGCGATTTATTCGGAGGGACGTGCTTCTGCACGTCCGACTTCGTTGCCAGCGACGGGGTAAGTGGGACATGCGGAAGCATGTCCCTCCGAAAATCATTCACCGATCACCATCACGACAATTTTCCGCGTGTGCGCCGCGCGCCGATGCTCGAAAAGGAAAATCCCCTGCCAGGCGCCGAGTTGCATTTGGGAATCTGCTATGGGGATCACTTCACTCGTGCGGGTCAGCGCCATCCGGATATGCGACGTGCTGTCGTCGGGTCCTTCGTCGTCGTGCTCGTAATCGGCGTCCTCCGGTACGAGCCGCTCGAAGAACTCTTCCAGGTCGCGGCGCGCCGCCGGCGCGGCGTTTTCCATGATGATCAGGCTGGAGCTCGTGTGCTGAACGAAGACGGTTACGGTACCGGTGGCAACGGCGCTTCGCTTGACGATGTCCTGGACCTGATCGGAGATTTCGTAGGTCCCTTTGCCCTTGGTCCGAACTTCGAATTGCTCGCTGCAAACGCTCATGGCCGTTGCCCGCACGCTAGCGATTACGAGCAGCGGGCGCAATCAGCGTGCAAGTTTTGACTTCGCACCAGCCCGCGAACGCTCGATAGTTCCTCAGCGATGCAAGACGATCTCGAGCGGATTCTTTTCGACGAAGCGACGATCCATCACCGGCTCGATGAGCTGGCCGCAAAAATTTCCGAGGATTATCGCGACCGGGAACTCACCGTCATTGCTATCCTGAACGGCAGCGTGATCTTGATGGCGGATTTGCTGCGACGCATTCCTCTGCCGCTGAAATTGGATTGCCTCAGCGTGGCGAGCTACCACGGAGGAACCAGGACAACCGGCGAGCTGATTTTCCGCCAGGTGTTGCTGCCCGATATCGCCGGACGGCACATTCTTCTCCTCGATGACATTCTGGACAGCGGAGTCACGCTGGCGACCATTCGCGAGAAAATTGAATCCCTCGGCCCGCAGAGCGTTCGCATCTGCGTGCTGCTGGACAAAAAGAAACCGCGTCTCCGTGTGGTGGAACCCGATTACGTTGGATTCGAGATCGCGGACGAATTCGTGGTCGGTTACGGGCTCGATTACATGGAACGCTACCGGAACCTGCCGTACATCGGCGTGCTCCGGAAAGATTTGATCGCGGCGACCGCGTAACCGGTGAATGAAAGTCCACGTGCAGTTCTTCTCGCGGCTGCGCGATCTCGCCGGGCGATCGGAGATCGATCTGGAGGTTCCAGAAGGAACAACAGTCGCCGATCTGCTCGAGATGCTCTACTCACAGACGCCGGCTTTGCACGGTTGGGACAAGAGCATCCTGCTCGCAAGCGGAGTGGAATTTGTCGGGCGCGATTACGTCGTGAAGTCGAACGACGAGATCTCGATCATGCCGCCCGTGCAAGGCGGTTAAAAACAGACAGGATTAACTGGATTCCAGAACTCCTTAATCCTGCTTAATCCTGTTAATCCTGTCTCGTCCCCTAGTCTCGAAAGTTTTTGAAATTGGTCGCCACACCGAAATCGCGGCTGCGCACAAAGGCAATCACGGCCTGAAGATCGTCGCGCTTCTTTCCGGTTACGCGGATCTGGCGCTCCTGGAGCTGGCTTTGGACCTTGAAGTTCTGGCCCTTGATGGAGTGAATGATTTCCTTCGCCTTATCCCCTTCGAGGCCCTGTTGAATCTTCAACTCCTGCCGCGCGTGCCCGAGCGGCGAGATCGCGGGCTCGACTTGCTCGACGTTGCGCAGATCCACGCCGCGCTTGCCCAATTTCCCGATCACGATCTCGCGCAGGCCCCGCAAACGCGACGCGTCCTCGGCCGTGAGCGTGATCTTGTCTTTCTCCGCCACAATCTCGGCCACGCTCCCCTTGAAATCGAAGCGCGTTGCCAGTTCCTTGCGCGCTTGATTCAAGGCGTTATCAATTTCCTGCACGTCCACTTCCGAAACGATGTCGAATGAAGGCATGATGCGATTTTAGATTTTCAATTTTGGATTTTCGATTTCTGACGAACCCTGAGCCAATGCGGTTTCGATTCCTGCGTCAAGCCCGCGCCATGGCGGTGTTGCTGATGGCGGCTGCCTTGCTGGCGTTGCCCGCATGTCATCGCGCTGCCTCAAAGGAGGAAAAAGCGCTGCGGTCCGAATTGCGCCAGGCCCTGGACGAACAAAACTACGAGCGCGCGGCTGATCTGGCGCGGCGTCATTTGAAATCGAAGCCGCACGATAATGGAATCTGGGACCGGCTCACCCGCGCGCAGTTTGGCCTGCACGATCTGACCGGCGTGAAACAGACGCTGGATAAATGGCGGCGCACGGTGCCGAAGCCGTCGCCGAATCTGGACGAATACGCCGGCGATCTCGCGGCCGCACAAAAAGATGATGCCGCGGCGATTGAGGCGTGGAAAAGCGTCGCCGCGGCCGCGCCGAAAAATGTTCGGGTGCTGGAGAAGATCGCGCGCCTGGAAAAACGGCGCCAATTTTGGACGAAGGAAGACGCGGCCTGGACCGCGCTGCTCGCCGTGCAGGAAAGCGCGAGCGCGCGGATCAATCGAGCGTTGTGCCGGCGGCGCCTGCATCGCTGGCACGATGCGTTCGAAGACCTGGAAAAAGCCCGGGCGCTGGCGGCGGACGACCCGGAAGTGCAACGCGGCGCGAAGCTGCTCGACGGCACGGGAAAATTTTTGGCCGAAATCCGCGAGCTGGATTCGGCGCTCGCCATCTCGCCGAACGACGCCGGCTTGTTGGCCGACCGCGCTCTCCTGTTCTTGCGCGCGGAAGATGCCGAGCTGGCGCTCGAAGATGCGGAGGCAGCCGGGAAGATCGGAACCTGGGCGGTGCGCCCGAAATTATTCCAAGCGCTCGCCTTGATCGCCCTCGGGCGCGCCGACGAATGCGAGAAACTTGGGGTCCACAAATTGATCCGGCTGGAGGCACTCGCCCCCGAGTTTCTCGAGACGACGGGTCGGCTCGACTCGGAAATCTCGGCGGAACGGAGCAACGCGGAACTGTATGTCTCGCGCGCCTGGCAATTGAACGAGATTGGGCAGCCAATCCTGGCGCTGGAGGACGCGGAGACGGCCGTGAAGCTCGATCCGAAAGCAGCCGGCGCGTGCGCAGAGGCAAGTTATGCGCTGACGAAACTCGGCCGCGCCCAGGAAGCGCTCGACCATATCAAGCGCGCGACGGAACTCGATCCGAATTTTTCGACCGCCTGGCAATATCGCGGCGAGCTGGAAATGGCGCGCGGCGAAATCCTGTCGGCGATCGACTCGTTCACCCACGCCCTCGAGACGAACCAGACGGTGACGGCCCTGGAAAAACGGGAGCAATGTTATCGCCGGCTCGGTCTCCTGGTGAAAGCGGAGCAGGACCGCAGGGCGCGAGTGGAATTGGCGCGCACGTCGAAGTAGCAATGGTCGATCACATGACCCTCACCCAAGCCCTCTCCCTCAGGGAGAGGGAGTTCCTTCTCCCTGAGGGAGAAGGTTAGGATGAGGGTCAGCGGAGGCGGGATCGCATTCAGTAGGTCTTGTCGATCCGGATATTTCCACGGCCGGCTTCCAGCGAGATCGCGGCCCCGGCGTCGGTGCCGATCACGGTGGCCACGGAGTGAATCACATCGCCGGAGCCGGCCTTTTTTTCTTCAAAACCGTTTGCGACTCTGCCCTCAAGCGCGGTCGCATTAAGACTGAGGGATGCGTCGCTCGGAAGGATAGCGCGCACGTTGCCGCGGGTATTCGAGGCTTTGACCGAGAATTTGTAGTACTCCCACCAATCGTAGGCGAGATCGAGCCGGCCAGTCTCCACCGCCAGAGTGAGATCGGCGAAACAGTTATGTCCCCCCAACCAGCCATTCACCAGATGCGCTCTTGCGCTGCCGCCGCGCAAACCATCCACGAGCAATTCCCCATTCGTTAGGCTGAGATCAGTGATCCTGACCGTTTGCGGGACGACGACAATGTAATCGACGGTGCCCGACCGATCGGCCAGTGCGTTCTTGCGCGGCGGAAAACTGGTCGTAATCGCAACGCTGTTTCGCGTCGCCTTAACGTCGACCACGATGCCTTGCAGGCGCTCCTGCGTGTAGGATTTCTTGATCGCCTGAATCCGAATCTCCGGTGCGTTCGCGGCATAGACGCGAATGGAGCCATCGGCGTTCGCGACGCTCAGCGTCGCATTCGCATCCACTTCGTATTTCTGCTCGACGATTTCCTCCAACGGTTCGATGGCGAACGCGGTGGGCGAAAAAAGCAGCGGTACCGAAGCGGCGAGCGCAAACGCCGAAAGAGCCTGCCGGTTATTCATACCGCAACGCTACCATGGGATCGACTTTCATGGCGCGGCGGGCGGGAAGGTAGCTGGCGAGGGTGGCGGCGACGGCAAGTAAGCCGGTCACACCGACATAGGTCGCAACGTCGGTCGCACCCACTCCGTAGAGCATCGTACTAAGAAGGCGCGTCAGACCCAGCGAAGAAAGAATGCCCAACGCCACTCCCGCCAGCACCAGGGTGAAGCTCTGCCGGAAAATCATTCGCAGCATGTCAACGCGCTGGGCGCCGAGCGCCATGCGAATGCCGATCTCGTGGGTGCGTTGCGACGTGATATAAGCCATCACGCCGTAGAGGCCGACCATCGCCAGGATGAGCGCGGAGCCGGCGAAGACACCGAGCATGACCATACTGAACCGCCGGTTATCGAACGATGCGGAAACGATCTCCTCGATCGTCTCGAACTTCGTCGGCATCTCCGGATTCAAGGCGCGCGCTTCGCGTCTCATCGCGTTAGTCAGGACCGCGGCGTCGCCCCCCGCGCGCACGACGATGGAGAATTCCGCCGTCGCGGCCGGTCGCTGAAAGTAATTAGCGTAAACGGTCGGCCGCGGCTCGCGATCGAGACCGTTGTCGCGCACGTCGCCGACGATTCCGACGACGGTCAACAAACGCAGATCGCCGTCCATGTTTCCATATTCGATCTGTTTGCCGATCGGATTCTCGTTAAGCCAATAGCGCTTCGCCAGTGATTGACTCACGACCGCGACGTGCGGCGAATCCGGTCCATCGCTCTCCTGAAAAAGGCGGCCGCGGATCAGCGGAATTCCCATAGCCGCGAAATAGCCGGCGCTGGCCGCGCGATAATCCGCGTCCCGCGCGCGTTCGCTCGGTGGGAGCGCGTCCATTTGCCGGATGAATTCCTGTATCGTGACCGGCGTCTGGCCACCGCGCATTTCCATGAAGGTGCCATTCGCGCCGTTGCCACTCATTGGCAACGCACTCGTGCCGCCGACACTCGTCACTCCCGGCAATGTTGCAATTCGCTCAAAGAGACGATGATAAAATTGCGCCAGCGAACGCATCGCCGCGGGTTCCTCGGGTTGAGGCAGCAACACGGTCATGGCGACGACGCTTTCGGCGCGAAATCCCGGATCGACCGAGAGCAATCGCTGAAAACTTCGCCCCAACAAACCCGCGCCGACCAGCAGCACCAGGGTCAGCGCGACCTGCGCCACGATGAGGACATTGCGCGCCCGTGTTTGCCGCGCCCCGGCGGAAGTGCCGCGTCCCGCATCCTGCAAATCATTTTGGAAACGCTGGCGCGAAGCGTGAATGACGGGGACGAAACCGAGCACGACCGAGATCAGCAGCGAAATCGCCAGGGTGAAGAGGAGGACATTCGTGCTTACGCCAATCTCGCCGACGCGCGGAAGATTGCCGTGATAAAGCCCGACAATCAACCGCACGCTCCACGCGGCGAGCAAAGTGCCAGCCACGCCGCCGGCGAGGGTAAGCAACAACGATTCGACAAGGAACTGGCGCGCCAGTCTGCCGCGCGACGCGCCCAGCGCCGCCCGCAGCGCCACTTCTTTCCGCCGGGCGGTTGCGCGCACGAGCAAAAGATTCGCCACGTTGGAGCATGCGATCGCGAGTAACAATCCGACCCCGCCGCAGAGAACAAACAAAACGCTGCGAATGTCCCGCACGAAACGTTCACGGAACGAGAGCAACCCGAAACTCGCCGCGTCAGTCTGCGAGCCATATTGCGCTTTCAACGCACGTCCGATCGATGCGACCTCGCCGTTCGCCTGCTCAAAAGACACACCCGGCCGCAGACGCGCGATGGCCCGGAAATTATGCGCGGTCCGCGATTCGTAAGGCGGATAGATTGCGCTCGGAAACCAAACGTCGATGCCCGCGGGAAATTCTGTCTCCGGAGGCAGCACTCCGATCACGGCAAAATTGCGGTTTCCGAACCGCAGCGATGTTCCTTCCAGGCTCGTCCGGCCCTCGAGGATTCGTTTCCAAAACCCGTAGCTGACCACAGCGATCGGATTGCCTTCGTGCAGAGTCTCCGCTGAAATGAGGCGGCCGACCGCGGGCGCAATGCCGAGGACGCGAAAGAAATCAGCCGAGACGCCAGAGACATTCGTCCGCACCGGCTCGGTGCCGCCCGCAACAGCATCGGCGCTACGCGTGTAGGTCGCGATCGCTTCGAAGCTGCGACTGCGCGCGGCCAGATCATTGAAGTTCGCTTCCGCGAACGGCATACCGCGGCCGGCTTCATTCAGCTCCGTCACTTCCACGAGTCGATCCTGCGATGGATACGGCAATGGCCGCAGCAACACCGCATCAACCACGCTGAAGATCGCGCTCGACGCGCCGATGCCGAGCGCAAGCGTGAGGATGGCGACGAGAGTGAACGCCCGCGATTTGGCGAAAGACCGGAGCGCATATTTTAGATCGGAAATCATTGGAACAATGACGAATTCCGAATGACGAATGACGAAAGAATGGGCGAATGACGAATGCCGAATGGGCCCCCCTCGCTTCGAAATTCGGGCTTCGTCATTGCTTCGTCATTCGTCATTCGTGCTTCGTCATTTGCGCTACTCGTAGCGCAGCGCCACCATCGGATCGACCTTCATGGCGCGGCGAGCGGGGACGTAACTGGCCAGGAACGCCGCCGCGCTCAACAGCGCGATGACGACCGCATAAATCGAGAGGTCATTTGCGCCGACACCGTAGAGCAAGGTCGACATCACTCGCGTCGCGCCGAGCGCCACGAGGAAGCCAATCGCAAGACCGATGACCACCAGCAGCATGCTCTGGCGCAAAACCATCGTGAGCATCTGCGTTTTCTGGGCACCGAGCGCCATCCGAATCCCGATCTCGCGCGTCCGTTGCGTGACGCTGTAGGCGATGACGCCATAAATGCCGATGGCCGCGAGCATCATGGCCACGGCGGCGAAAACGGCGAGCAACATCATGTTGAATCGCGGCTGGGCCAGATGAGTCGCGAGAAATTTTGTCATCGGGTCGAGCGTCGGGACGTAGAGGTCCTTATCGATTTCGCGAACGGTGCGTTTCACGTCCGCGTTGAGGCCTACGAGATTCGCCGAGCTGACCCGCAGCACGATATCGAGACTCCGACCCGGATCCTGCGCGAATGGGACGTACATTTCGGGGCCTTGCGGCTCCGCGAGCGAATCGTGGCGCGTGTTGGCAACCACGCCGACCACCTCATGCGTGTTGAACTTATTTTGCGGCTGATCGATCATCACCTGCTGGCCGATCGGGTTCTTCCCTGGGAAATGTTTTTGCGCAAAGGCTTCGTTGATCATGATCACCAGCGGTGAATCCTTCGTGTCCGCGCGATTGAAGTCGCGCCCTTGCAGGACCGGGATCTTCATCGTCTTGAAGTAATCCGGCTTCACCAGAAGATAGCTCGCACCGGGATGATTGCCGCGCGGCAAAGGCGCGGCGCCGCTCGGCATGAAGGAAGAGGAGCGCTGGTTATCACCCAAAGGCAACGGATTCACGCCGCCAGCTGCTTCGACGCCGGGAATGGCCGCGAGCTTTTCCATAATCAAATCGTAAGTGCGAATTTGCTGGTCCACCTCCGGATAACGAATTCGCGGCAGATTGATCGACATCGTCATGACGCGGACCGGATCGAAGCCGGGGTTGGTGGCGCGGAGATTGTAGAAGCTCTTGATCAACAAGCCCGCGCCCGCGAGCAAGAGCAGCGAGAGCGAGACCTGTGAGACGACGAGAAAAGCGCGGAGACGATTCGTATGCAGTCCGCCCGTCGATCCCTTCGCTCCTTGCTGGAGAGATTCATTCACTGCTGGCCGCGAGACCTGGAGGGCGGGAATGAGACCGAAAAGCAGCGTGCTCCCAATCGCGAGCACGAAAGTAAACACACACACGGTCGTGTTCACTTTGATCTGGCCCAGGTGCGGCAATCCCTGCGGACCCGCCGCGCCAAGCAGATCGACGCCCCACCACGCCAGAAGCAAGCCGGTGCCACCGCCGAGCAGCGCAAGGAGAAGGCTCTCGCAGAGCAATTGGCGGACAACGAGCGCACGACTCGCACCGAGCGCTGTCCGGATCGCGATCTCGCGGCTGCGCGAAGCGGCGCGCGCCAGGAGAAGGTTCGCCACGTTCGCGCACGCAATCAGCAGGACCAGGGCAACCGCGCCCAACAGAACTAGCAACGCCGGACGAACTTCGCCGACGATATCCGTATGCAGCTTTACCACCGCGGTGCCGGTGAAATTCATGTTCGTATCCGGATATTGCTTCGACAGCCGGCTCGCGATCGCTGTCAGCTCCGCTTCGGCCGTCTTGACGCCGACACCCGGCTTCATCCGCCCCACCACCGTCAAAAAGTGAGAGCCGCGGTTACCCAGGAATTGCTGTCCGAGATACTCGAGCGGCAACGCATATTCGATGTGTTCGTCCTCGACGGGGAATTTCCAACCCGGAGGCATCACGCCGATAACCGTGTGCGGGCGCGCCGAGATCGTGACCTTCTGCCCGATGATGTTCGGATCGCTCCCGAACGCGGTTTTCCAAAGGGGATAAGTCAAAACAACGACGCGGTCCGCATCGTTTTTCGCATCTTCCTTCGTGAATCCCCGACCCAACAACGGCGGAATGCCCAGGACATCGAACACCTCCGGCGTAATCGCGATTCCTTCGATTGCCTTGGCATCTTCGGCGAGCGATAACGTTCCTCCCGTCCGGGTGTAAGCCGCCATCGCAGCGAAGCTCTGGCTTTGATCGCGCAGGTCCACATAGTCGGGAAACGAGTGGACGTTCCCGCGCACGCGCCCGCTATCGTTCGCGTAGCGTCCCCAGATATGGACGATCTCGTCCGGATTCTTGAAAGGCAACGGCCGGAGCAGAACCGTATCGATCACACTGAAGATCGCGCTGTTCGCGCCAATCCCGAGAGCGAGGGTGAGGATCGCGATGATGGCGAACACCGGCGCCTTCATCAGCATTCGCAGGGCGTATTTGAGGTCGGTAATCATAAGAAAGCTCCAAATTCCAAGCACCAAGCTCCAGAGAAATTCCAAACACCAAGCTGCAAAAACTCGGCAGCGACGTTCGCTGTTTGGAGCTTGGAGCTTCTCTGGAGCTTGGATGTTGGTGCTTGGAGCTTCATACGATGAATCCGTCGCGCAGCTGGATGATCCGATTCCCGTAGGCCGCATTCACATCCGAGTGCGTGACCTGAATGATCGTGGTGCCCTGGCCATTCAGCGTCTTGAACATCTCCATGATCTCCTTCCCCTGATCGGAGTGCAGGTTGCCCGTCGGCTCGTCGGCCAGGATCAATTTAGGATTCGCGATCATCGCGCGCGCAATGCTGACGAGCTGTTGCTGCCCGCCCGAAAGCTGGCGCGGATAAAGATCCTTTTTCCCGACGATGTGAAAGCGGTCGAGCGTGTCGCACACGATCGAATCGCGTCCAGCCTTGTTCACGTGCCGATAGGAGAGCGGGATATCGAGGTTCTCGTAAACCGTGAGGTCGTCGAGCAGGTGATAATTCTGAAAAACAAACCCGATCTTCTCGTTCCGGAGCGACGCGCGCTCCTTCGGTTTCAAGGTATGGACCGGCGCGTCTTCGAAATAGTATTCGCCGCTCCAGGCATGATCGTGCATGCCGAGGACATGAAGCAGAGAGGACTTGCCCGCGCCGGACGGCCCCATGATGGAAACGAAGTCGCCTTCGTTTACCTCCAGGTTGATGTCGCGCAGGACGTAAAAGAATTTCCCTTTCGCGAGCGGATAGAAACGCTCGAGGTGTTTGAGTTTAATCATGTTGTTGGTATGTAATCCGTTTCGGCCCGTGAGGAAATCGCCCGGGCGGCGTCATTTCAGGGCGACCTCCCGGATGGTTGGCGTCAATGTTTCGCAGTCGGCTCTTTCTAGATTTGTCATCAAGCAAATAGCAAATCTCTGCTGCGGCATCATGAAGAGAAAAGTTCGCGTTCCGGCCTGGCTGCCATCGTTGTAAACCCGCATTTGGCCATTTTTTTCGCCGATCAAAAACCCAAAACCATATTCGGACTCCTTTCCGTCGCGCGTCTTTGGTTTGGTCCACATTTTCGTGAGCGTGTCCGGCTGGACGAGTTGCCCGCTCATCACGGCGATCGCGAAGCGCGCCATGTCGTCGACGGTAGAGAGCAGGCCGCCGGCGGGGATCTTGATGCTGGTATCGTGCGGCGGAGCCTGGTGGACTCCGCGCAGCCACTTCAGCCAGGAGAAACCGAACAGACCCGTGCGGTAGCCGACGGCGCGGTTCGGGACATTGAGACTGGAATCGTCGGCGGTCGTCTGGGTCATCCCGGCCGGCTTGAAGATGTGGTCGTTCAAATACTGGAGATACGGCACCCCGGACGCACCCTCGATTGCACAACCCAGCAGCACATACCCCTGGGTCGAATAGGAATACTTCGTCCCGGGCTCGAATAAGAGCGCGTCGTCTTTAAACACGCTTACGGAATCATTGATGTTCGCGAAATGCTGAGTGCTGCTGGTCTCGCTCCATGTGTTGTGGCGAATCCCGGCCAAGTGCGTCAGAAGCTGCCGCGATGTCACTGGCCACTGCTTTTCTGGAAAAATCGGACAGTATTTTTGGATCGGCGCATCGAGGTCCAGTTTCCCCTCTTCCACCAACTGCATCACAGCGGTCGCGGTCAGCGATTTTGTGAGCGACGCGAGACGATAGACGGTGTCGTTTCGTGCGGCGATTTTCTTCTCCAGATCAGCCAGGCCGTATCCCTTCGAGAACGCCAACTGGTTGTCGACCACGATCGCGAGCGATAACGCCGGCGCGCTGCGCTGGGACTTCCAGGTTTCGACGGCGGCATCGATCCTTTGCACCTCCGCTGGCGACAGAGTCGGTGCCAGCTCGGCGCCGACCGCGCGCGACAGCGCCAGACAGAAGAAAAACAGGATGAAACGGTTTACGTTCATCTTCAATCAGCTTTGCGCGAGCGCGATGGTCGGATCGAGGCGAGCCGCGCGCCGTGCTGGTAGATAACAAGCAACCAGCGCCACGAAGAGGAGCAACAACGGAATTGCGACGAACGTCGCTGGATCGGTGGCGGTCACTCCGAAAAGCAAGTTGCCGATCACGCGGGTGAGAGCGAACGCGCCGGCCAGTCCGGCGACAACACCAATCGCGGCCAGCGTCATTCCCTGCCTAACGACTAGTCCGAGCACATCACTTCTCTGGGCACCGAGCGCCATGCGAATGCCGATTTCCTGCGTGCGCTGCGTGACCGAATAAGCCATCACGCCGTAAATGCCGAGCGCGGCGAGGAGCAAGGCGGCTCCGGCAAAAACCGCAAAGAGCTGCATCGACACGCGCCGCGTGCCTAACGAGTTCGCGACGACATCGTCCATCGTCCGGACGTTGTAGATTGGCTGGTCCTTGTCGAGCGCCTGCACTTCGCGCCGCAAGGTGGTGGCGAAGGCGGCCGGGTCGCCGGCGGTTCGAATCACCAGCCCCATTAAATTCCACCGACCCTGGGCGTTCGGCACGTAGATTTGTGCGCCCCCCTCTCCAGTCAGAGAACCGGTCTTCGTGTCGCCGACGACCCCGACGATTTCGCGCATGAATTTTTCGTCGCGCCAGATGGAAAGGCGTTTGCCGATCGCTTCCGTGGCCGAACCGAAATGACGTTTGGCGATGGTCTCATTGATGATTACCACCTTCGGTGCGTCAGTATTGTCGCGAAGCTCAAAGATGCGTCCGGAAAGCAACGGAATTTGCAGGGCGCGAAAATAATCGCCTGTGATGCTGGCGAACATCGCGTCCCTGTTTTCGTCCACCGTGAGCGGCCGGCCTTCCGGAATAAATCCGCGTCCGATCGCATAACCACTCGCGTTGAGCGGGAGATTGATGCTGCCTCCAACCGCTTTCACGCCGGGCGCAACGTCAAGCCGCTCTTTCAGCCGGCGGAAAAACTCCTCAAACTGCGGATAGTCATATTTCGGGTAGGGCAACGCCAGAGTGGCGACGAGGACATTGTGGGCATTGAAGCCCGGCCTCACCTCCTGGAGACGGACGAAACTCTTGATGAGCAATCCAGCGCCAACCAGCAGCATGAGCGAGAGAGCGACTTCGCCGATCAAGAGCAGGCTGCGCGCGCTCGTTCGGCGATGTCCTTCGGCGCTGCGTCCGCCCTCCTTCAGCGCGCTCGTCACGTCGAGCTTCGACGCTTGAAGCGCCGGGACGATACCGAAGAGAATTCCAGTGAGTGCGGAGACCCCGAGAGCAAACGTCAGGACGCGATAATCGATCCCGATCTGTTCGAGCCGCGGTGCGCCTTCGGGCAACATCGACATCAGCAGATCGGTTAACCAAATACTGAGGACGAGTCCCGCAATCCCGCCAATCGCCGAGAGCAAAATACTTTCCGTCAGCATCTGCCGCAAAACACGCGTGCGGCTCGCCCCCATCGCGGCTCGGATGGCAATTTCCTTTTGCCGCGCGGCACTCCGCGCGAGGAGAAGGGTCGCTACGTTCGCGCAGGCGATTAGGAGCACCAATCCGACGGCGCCAAGGAGCGCGAGAAGGGATGGTTTCACCTCCCGAACGAGGCGTTCGTGGAGCGTCCAAAGCGAAACGTCCCAGCCTTTGTTCGTCTCGTGAAACTGCTTGTCGAGCTGCGCGTTGATGGCGCTCACGCGAGCCTGCGCTTGCTTCATATCGACGTTGGAATTGAGACGGGCGATCGCCGACCACGCGCGGTTATCGCGCGGCTCTTCTGAGAGATTGACCGCGCTGTTTACCCAAATCTGGGTTTGCTCCGGGTATTCAAACCCCGGGGGCATCACGCCAATAACCGTGAGAGGCCTTGACTTCATCTGGACCACTCTCCCGATGATGGCCGGGTCGGATCCGTAGCGGCGCTTCCACAAGCCATGGCTGATTATGGCGACGGTGCCCCGGCCGCCGGCGAATGTCGCTGGTTTGTCGTCTTCGGGAACGAACGCTCGGCCGAGAACAGGCTGGACACCGAGCACAGAAAAGAACCCGGTCGTCACGCCTGCGCGGGGCACGGCTTCCGGTTCCCCACCGTCGGCATCGAGGTTGGCGTTCCCGGTCCAGTAGGCCGCGGTGCTCGCGAAGAGATCGGTTTGTTGCGACCAATCGGTGAAATCGAGATACGAGATGTTGCTCTCGGTGATGCCGGCCGCCGGATTTTTTCCTTCGAAGTAGATGATGCGTTCCGCGTCCGGAAACGGCAGCGGCCGGAGGAGAACGCCGTTCACCAGACTGAAGATCGCGGTATTCGCGCCGATCCCGAGACCGAGCGCGATCACGGCAATGGCGGTAAAGCCTTTGTGCTTGAGAAGCATCCGCGCGCCGAACCGAATGTCCTGAAGAAGCGTGTCCATATCAGCTCAATGACGAAATCCAAATGACGAATGACGAAACAATGGCGAAATGACGAATGACCAAATGACCGTGTTGCGCGCGCATTTTGAGCTTCGTCATTCCTTCGACATTCGTCATTCGTGCTTTGTCATTGCGACTCTTCATCCGTGGCCGAGCGCGATCATCGGGTCGGCGCGGGTGGCACGCAGGGCTGGAATGTAACTGGCGAAGAGCGAAACCGCGATCAGCGCGAGCGTTACCGTGAGAAACGTCATTGGATCAAAAGCGCCGACGTTGAAGAGCAACGCTTGTAAAGCGCGGCTGCTCAGCATTCCCAGCAACAGACCGGCCGCAGTGCCGAGCAGGACCAGCTTTGCGGCGCGCGCGATAACGAGCCGCAGCACGGCGCCACGTTGCGCGCCCAACGCCATTCTAACCCCCATCTCGTGCGTCCGCTGCACAACCAGAAATGACATGACGCCGTAAATACCCACGGACGCCAGCACCAACGCGACCGCCGCAAAGACGCCAATCAACACGACCGAGAGACGCCGCGGCGCGATCGAATCAGCGGCGACTTGCTCCAGTGTCCGCACGTTGGCGGCCGGAAGATCGGGATCGAGGCGGCTGATCTCACGGCGAATCGCCGCGGTCAGCGACCGCGGATCCTGCGCGCTCCGCACCGCCAGGATCATGCCCCGATACGGCGATTGATTGTGGGGGTAGTAGTATTCCGGCTTCGGATCAAGATCGAGCCCGCGATGCCGCATATCGCCCACGACACCGACGATCGTAATCCATTTTGCATCCGGCTTGCGCGGATCGCTAAAGGTAATGCGCTTGCCAACCGCCTCCTGGTTCGGAAACCATTTTTTCGCGAAGGTATTGTTGACGACGACCACGCCCGGGCCGTCGAACTGGTCGCCCTCGTTAAAGACGCGCCCCTGCAAGAGCGGGACCTTGAGGACTGAAAAATACTCCGGGGTAACATTTCGAATCTCTTCATCAGGAAAAATCTTCTCCGCCATATGATCGCGACCTTCGATGGCGAACGAGCTGTCGCTGTTTGTCCCGCTCAAAGGCAGGATGGAAGTGAATGCAGCCGCTTCGACGCCCGGAAGCGCTTTGATCCGCCGGGTGGCTTCCGCATAAAAATCGGCGACCGGTTTGCCACGCGGGTATTTCAAGACCGGGAGCGCTACTTCCATGGTGAGCACGTTCCTCGATTCGAAACCCGGATGGACGCTCTGGAGGCGGACAAAACTTTTCAGCAACAGACTGGCGCTAACGAGGAGGACAAGAGCGAGCGCCACTTCAGCGATGACCAGGGCATTGCGGAGACGGTTGCTCCGGACCCCGCTGGTCGAACCGCGTCCACCTTCCTTTAACGCTTCGGTTAATTCCGGTTTGCCGCTGGCCAGCGCCGGAATGAGACCGATCACGATGCCGGTGACGACGGCAGTCCCGAGAGTCACGAGAAGAACGCTCAGGTCCAGATTGACTTCGGCCAGACGCGGCACCGTCTGAGTGCCGATCGAGCGCAACAAATCCAGGCCCCAGATGGCCAGGACGACACCGCCCAAAGCGCCGGCGATCGCGAGAAGAATACTTTCCGAAAGCATCTGGCGCACGAGCTGCATCCGCCCCGCGCCCAACGCGAGACGAATGGCGAACTCGCGTTCCCGCGCTCCAGACCGGGCCAGCAGCATCGTGGTCAGGTTCGCGCAAGCGATCAGCAGAACCATCCCGACTGCACCCAGCAAAATCATCAAAGCCGGGCGCATTCCGCCGATGACCAGATCGTGCAGCGGATAAATGGTGGCGCCGAACTTTGTCGAGGGCTCGTAGTTGTCCGGAAAGAGCGGATGCCAGTTGGCCACGATCGTGTTCGCCTCGGCCTGGGCCTGCGCGACGGTCACGCCCGATTTCAATCGGCCAATCACTCCGTAACTGCGAGAGCCGCGCGATTCGAGTTCATTCTTGGTGAAGGCAATCGGCTTCCACATATTAACGCGCTCGGCGAACGTCCCGCCCTGGACCCCGAACAGCGGCAGGGGAAACTCGAATTGCGCGGGCATGATCCCAACGACCGTGACGCTGCGGCCATTGACCGAAACCTGCGTCCCGACCAGTTGCGGATCGGAATTGAAACGGCGCCGCCAGAGACGCTCGCTAATAATGACGACCCCATCATTGCCTTCGCCAAACTCGCTGTCGTTAAAGACGCGGCCCTTGATTGGCGGCACGCCTAGAAGCGGAAATAAACTTGGAGTAACGACCGCGCCCTGAATCCTCTCGGGCATGTCGCCGCCGGTGAGGTTAAAATCCGCGAAGTTGAAAGCGGCGATGCGCTCGTAACTGCGCGTCTGCTTTTCCCAATCGAGATATTCCGGCACTGAGACCGGAATTTGGTCGAGACCCTGGGCGCTGAATTTCTCGAAAAGCAGAACAAGATTTTCCGGCGCCTTGAACGGCAACGGGCGAATAAGCAGCGCGTTGACCAGGCTGAAGACCGCGGTGTTCGCTGCGATCGCAAGTGCGATCGTGATGATGGCGACAGCCGTAAAGCCGGGAGTTTTAAGGAGACTACGAAATGCGAGACGAATGGATTGAATCATAGGAAAAATGACGAAATCCGAATGACGAAGGACGAAGGAATGACCAAATGACGAATGTTCGAAGTGAGCGGTTCGCTTCGGCATTCGGGCTTCGTTATTATTTCGTCATTCGTCATTCGTGCTTCGTCATTTGCGCTACTCGTAGCGCAACGCATCCATCGGATCCAAACGCATGGCGGGGCGCGCGGGCAGGTAACAGGCGGCGAGTCCCACGAGGAACAGGATTATCGGAACCAGCGCAAAACTTGGCGGATCGTGCGCGGAAATTCCGTGCAGACTCCCGGACAAAAGTTTCGCGAGGAAAAACGCGCTCACGAACCCGATGACGAGGCCGGTCAAAATCAGCCGCAATCCCTGGCCGGTGACGAGCCGTAGAACGTCGCCGGTTTGGGCACCGAGCGCCATCCGGACGCCGATTTCCTGGGTTCGTTGCCGCACCGAGTAGGCCATCACGCCATAGAGCCCGAGTGACGCGAGGAAGAGCGCGAGCCCGGCGAAAATGGTGAAAAGCGTGCCGAAAAAGCGCCGGTCCCAAAATGATTGCGCGACGACTTCATCCATCGTCAGGACGCGATAGATCGGCAGGTCTTTATTCACGGCGAGGACCGTGTTGCGCACGACGCTCGCGAACTTCGCCGGGTCGGTCTTCGTCCGGACCATCACCGACATGAAGCGTTCCGAGACCTGGCTCTGGGCAAAATAAACCGCCGGCATCGGGCGGTGACTCGTCAGGCGATCGTAAATGACCGGCCTAACGACTCCGACAATCGTCGCCCATTTCGGAGGTTCACCCGGCTTGTCGAGATTGCGTAACTGATGCCCGATCGGGTCCTGGTTCGGGAACCAGGCGCGCGCGCCATCTTCATCGATCAAAGCAACGCGCGGCGCATCCTTGCTATCGGCGACGGAGAAATCCCTTCCGCGCAGGAGCGGAATGCGCGCTGTCTGAAGATAGCCGGGCGAGATCGCGAGAGCACGCATTTGGCGCGCATCCTGAAGTTGTTTCGGCTCCGGTTCGCCTTCCAGAATGAATGCACTCGTGCCGATATTTCCCGAAGCCGGCAGCGAAGTCGTCGCGCCCGCGGTCTCAACCCCGGGCGAGCTCGCCAGCTTCGGAATGAGCTGCTCGAAGAAGCGCGCGGCAGTTTCATTTTCGGGGAATTGGGCCTCGGGCAGGCCGACGCGGAACGTGAGCGTGCGTGACGGATCCATTCCGATATCCGTTTTCTGGAGATGCATGAAGCTCCGCATCATCAGGCCCGCGCCGATCAACAAGACAAGCGCGAGGGCCACTTCGGTGATCACGAGGGAATTGCGGACGCGCCGGCCTTTCGCGCCGCCCGCGCCCGTGCGGCCGCCTTCTTTCAGAACCTCCACGAGATGGGGATGCGATGCTTGAAGAGCTGGGAGCAAGCCAAAGAGAACGCTCGACACCGCACCTGTCCCGACGGCGAAAAGGAAAACGCGCCAGTCAAAATCAAATCGGATCCAAAATGAAATCTCGACCGGGATCGCCTTCAACATCAAGTCCACGCCCCACACAGCAAAGAGCAGACCGGCGCCGCTGCCAGCCAGGCCGAGAACGATGCTTTCGGCGAGCAACTGTCGCACGACTTGCGCGCGGCTGGCGCCGAGAGCGAGACGGATGCCTATTTCCTTGGCCCGGGTCGCACCGCGAGCCAGGAGGAGATTAGCGACATTTGCACAGGCAATGAGATGGACGAAAACAACCGCGCCCATCAAGAGCAGGGTCAAGCTCCGCACATCTTCGACCGCTTGCTCCCGCAAGGGCTGGACCCGCACATGACATCCGGTATTCGTCTCCGGATGCTCCCGGGCGATTCGGGCATTGATTGTTTCGAGCTCTGCGCGCGCTTGTTCCACCGTGACACCCTTCTTGAGTCGCGCTCTCACGTTGAGAAAAAAGTTGCCGCGCGGGTGATCCTTTTCCTCGAACTCTAGCGGCATCCAGATCTCGGACGTGTCCGGGTAACGCCAGCCTCGTGGCATCACGCCGATGATGGTCGTCTGCCTGCCGTTGAGGATGACAAGCCGATCGACGATTGAGCGATCACCGCCAAAATGGTTTTGCCAAACATCATATCCGATGAGCGCAACCGGCGCGGCCTGGAGTTGGTCTTCTTCGGGACGAAATAGCCGTCCGAGAATCGGCGGAACGCCAAGGAACGAAAATGTGTCAGCGGAGATTTGCGAGCCCAGATAACGATCCGGCTTGTCACCGCCGCCAAGGATCACGGTAAGATCGGTCTGCGCGCCAATTGCCTCCAATGTCGTCGCCTGCTTTTTCCAATCGAGAAAGTCAGGGTAGGCCACTCCAACATTCTGCTTCGGAAGGTTGGCGAAATACTCCGAAATATAGACGAGACCTTCCTGATCCTGGATCAAAGGCAGCGGCCGGAGGAGAAGCGCGTTGATCACCGAAAACATCGTCGTCGACGCGCCAATGCCGAGAGCAATCGCCAGGATGGCGATGGCCGTAAACCCCGGGGTCTTTACGAGCATCCGACAGGCGTATCTAAGATCTCGTAACATGGGACCCCAGGTTTATGTTTACATGACCAGGTTTCTAACTAACCCATCGACTGGTTAGGCCGCCATCCGATCTTCGACCACGCGGCCGTCGAAAAGATGGACGGTGCGATCCGCATTCTCCGCGAACCGCTGGTCGTGCGTGACCATGCAGATCGTGGCACCGCTCTGGTGCAATTCCTTGAGCAGCGCCATGACGGCTTCGCCATTGCGCGAGTCGAGGTTGCCCGTCGGTTCGTCGGCGAGAAGAATGGCCGGCTTGCCCGCGAGCGCACGCGCGACCGCGACCCGCTGTTGCTGACCGCCGGAGAGCTGGCTGGGCAGATGCTTGGCGCGATGGCCCATGCCGACGCGCTCCAGCGCCTCGAGCACGAAGCCTTTCCGCTCACTCGAGGCCATGCCACGATAAGTCAGCGGCAGCTCGACGTTCTCGTACACGGTCAGGTCGCCGATGAGATTAAAGCTTTGGAAGATGAATCCGATCTCGCGGTTGCGGATGCGGGCGCGTTCCGGGAACGATAGGTTCGCCACTTCGGTGCCCTTGAGCGAATAGCTGCCGCCCGACGGCGTGTCGAGCAAACCGAGGATGGAGAGCAGCGTCGACTTGCCGCAGCCCGAGGGTCCGGCGATCGAGACGTATTCGCCGGTCCGAATATCGAGGTGGATGCCGGAGAGCGCGTGAGTCTCCACTTCGTCGGTCAGGAACACTTTCGTGACGCCGTCGAGGTGGATCAGGGTGTTGGCACCGTTCCCGTTGGAGGTGCGGGTCGGTTGTTCGTTGATGGTTTCAGTTGAGGCCATGATGTTGGGTTTTCGGTCTGGTCGTTAGGTCGTGGGTTGGTTAGTTAGTTATTGTCTTAGTTAAGGCGGATGCGGTCGTGAGAATCCATGGAACTGGTGTCGGAAAGGATCACCTGATCACCGGGCTCAAGGCCACTGAGGATCTCGATGGTGTTCACGGAGCTGCGACCGAGCTTCACCGAGGTGCGAACCGCCTCGGAAGTGCCGGCGACAAGCTTGAAAATGCCGACGGTGTTGTTCTCCTGGCCAAAGGCCGGGCGGCCGACGTAGATCACATTATCCAGACGTTCCAGCTCAATCGTTCCGTCTACGCTCAGGTCGGGCCGCGCGCCTTTCGGCAGATCGCCATCGATCGCCACGTCCACGGTCACGGTTCCCTGCTCCACCGCGGGGTCGACGCGAATCACGTGGCCGGCCGCGATGCCGTTCCGGGTATCGATCGACGCGACTTGCGCGTTCATAATATCCTTGGCCTGGGTCTCGGCGATCTTTACCTGCGCCTTCAGCTTCGTCGGGTCGGCGACACGCGCCAGGTTATCGCCGGGTTTGATTCGTTGCCCGACTTGCACCGGCAACTGCTGCAGGACGCCGTCCATGCCGGCTTTCACGTGAAGCTGCTGAACCTGGTCCAATTTTAATTTCGCAAACTCCTTGGCCTGATCGACCGCCGCCTGCTTCGAGGCGATCTGCGGCTCAATCGAGCTGCGAGAAAATTCCAAGCGCTTCGTCTCAATCGCATCGCGATTCGCCAGCTCCGCTTCCTTCACTTTCGACGTCTTGTAAACGAGCTCGGAGACGAGACCGTTCTTCGCCAACTGGTCGTTCGTCTGCCGCTCCATCTTCGCTTGTTCGTACTCCGAATGGACCCGCGCCGTGGTCGATTCCTGGTCGAGAAGCTCGCGCTGTAACGTCGCCCGCAGGGTGGTCAGCTCCGCTTCCACGGCCTTGGCTTTCGATTCCGCGTCGCCGGCCGATTGTTCTAGCTCCGGGCTGGTTAATTCCAAAATAACCGTGTCGGTCTTCACTTCCGTACCCGGCCAGACCACGATTTTTTCCACGCGACCCTCGGTGTTCGCGGCGATCCAGCGAATGTCGACCGGCACCAGTGTTCCGAGTCCGCGCACCTGGCGCACCATCGGCCCGCGCTTCACGGTATCGATCCAGACGGTCGAGCGATCGATGCTCGGCACGGCTGGCTTCAGGCGAGAGAGGAGAAAAGTGACAACGATCAATCCCAGCACGGAGACCGCGATGATGATGATGCGTTTACGGCGTTTCTGTTTGGCAACGTGCGGGCGCGGAACGTCCATGGAAGAAGTGGTGTGGGTGAAACCGGCTGGCCGGACGATAGTGCTTTCGGCTTTCGCTTCCGAGCTTTGTCTCATGGTTAAAATACCTCGCGGTTAGAGGGCCGCGACCGAACGAACGAGATGGACCATCGCCATGGCGGTGTAGATCAGCGGCACGGCGGCCGTCATCACGATCACGCTGAAGAACGCGGCCTCGGTGGCAAACATGGAGCGCGCTTCGTTCTTAAAGTAATCGTCGCTGATCGCGCGAATGGACGCACGGCGCGAACCGTGGCCGCGTCCGCCGCGGCTCGGCATCGAAGCGACCTGATAGTTCTGGTCGGTCTTCGGCATGCATTGGTTCAATTGGATTGTCGGTTTCATATTCTTCCTGCTCTAGTGGGATGCGTCGTGGTGGCGACTTGGATTCAAATAGTTGGGTTGCAGCTCGCCCCTATTGCAATGGCCGTGCCACGGGTTTCAACAAAGTCCTAACGCGTAGCCAATCAGTCGTTTGCGCGGGTGAACAAAAAAGCGCACCGCGAAGAAAAGCTTCGCTAGTGGGATTTCACCGTCCCGGTTGTGGGACGATGTCCGAAGCACCAAATTCCAAGCTCCAAGCTCCAGAGAAGCTCCAAACAAAGAACCTTCAAAAGCAGCACGGCGGCATTGATGTTTGGTGCTTGATGTTTCTCTGGTGCTTGGAGCTTGGTGCTTGGTGCTTTTTTCGGTCCATTATTTCGGCAAACGCAACAGCGCCTCACAGCCGGGCCCCGCGCGATTGGCCAACGTCAACGAACCGCCGTGTGCTTCCGCAATCTGCCGGCTGAGCGCGAGACCGATGCCGGACCCGCCCGGTTTCGTAGTGAAGAATGGAACGAAAAGATTTGTCGGGTTCATGATGCCGGGGCCGGTGTCGCGGACGAAAACTTCCACGCATTCCGCGAGATCGCGCCAGCCTGCGGTCACGGTTCCCTTCGTTTCCAGAGAAGCTTCGGCGGCGTTATGGAGAATGTTGATGAGCAATTGTTCCAGTTGCGCGGCATCGGCGTTGATGGTGACGTCCGCGCCCGGAACCACGCGCACGGCGATGCGCGTTTCGAGGTTCGCCACCCGTTTGATCAGCTCGCCGAGATTGATCGGTTCCATCTGCGGCTGTGGCAACCGCGCGAGCCGGGCATAGGCTTGCATGAAACGGCTGAGCGATTCCGCGCGCGTCGCGATGATGTTCAATCCGCTCCGCGCGTCGTCCCTCCAATCGGCCGGCGGTGGATCGCGGCGAATGAGCGTCTCGAGACTGCCGGCGATGGATTTGATCGGCGCGAGCGAATTATTCATCTCGTGGCCGATCACGCGGACGAGCCGCTGCCACGCATTCCGTTCCTCCTCGCGGAGCGTCCGGCTCAGGTCGGTCAGCACGAGCAATTCGTGCGGCAGCCCGCGTTCGCGGAAAGAACTGCGCTTCACGCCCCAGCGCCCCGACGCGCCCGGGAAACTCAAAGTCAGCGGCGCGTCCTGGTCGGCATCTAGGCAAACGTCGAGGTTCAGGTCCTTGGCGCGGCGGCCGAGCAATTTGTCGATGGGTTGGCCTAACAAGTCTTCCCCGGCGCGATTCACCAGCCGGAGCCGGCGTTCGGGATCGAACGTGAACACCGCCACATCAATCTCCGCCATGATCGTGCGCAACAACGCCGTTGCTTCGAATGCGCCGAGGCGTTGCAAGCGCAGCGTCTCGCCCAGCGCATTGATTTCCAGGAGCGCTTCGCCGAGCGCGTCATCGGCCCGGGCGCCGCGAGCGCGAATCGAGTAATCGCCCTCGCGCAACGCCGCAAGGAGATTCGTCATCGTCTGGAGCGGCCGCATGACGTGTTCCCGCGCATTGAGGATGAACCCAAGACCAAACCCCGCGATGAGCAGCGTAAGCGTCCATTGCACTTTGGGGGTGTGATCGCCGAACCAAAGAAGAACCAGCGCGACGATCGCGGCCGGCGCCGCCGCCGCCAGCGACAGCCACGTCAATCGGCCTTCGTGGGTGAGCCGATGACGCAGCTTCTTGACGGTTTTCTTCATCCGCAGACCAAGCAGCCGTCGCGGCTGCCGCTACAGCTAAAGTCCATATTGCTGCAACCGGCGGTAGAACGCGCTTCGGCTCAATCCCAGCGCTTCGGCCGCCTTCCGCGCGTTCCCATCAAAACGCGAGAGCGCTTTCTTGATCAGGAACGATTCCACGTCCTCCAGGCTCATGTCTTCCAGGCGCGGGGTGTCGGAGACTCCACTCGTTAGGCCAAGATCGTTCGCTTTTACCTGCTGTCCCTGGGTCATCAGGACCGCGCGCTCCACGACGTGATCCAGCTCCCGCACGTTGCCGGGAAACTGATGCTGCATCAAAACGTCGCGCGCCTTCTCCTCGAAACCGGTCAGCGTCTTCCGGTATCGCTTCGCGTGTTGGCGGAGAAAACTGTTGGCGAGCGGCATGATATCCTCCCGCCGCTCGCGCAGGGGCGGCAATGCAATCTCGATCGTGTTCAGCCGAAAGAGCAGGTCCTGGCGGAAACGCCCGGCCGCGACTTCTTCGTGCGGGTTCGCGTTCGTCGCCGAAACGATCCGCACGTTTGCGTGCAACGTCTTCGAAGAACCGACCCGCTCGAATTCGCCCGTCTCGATGACCCGCAGCAATTTCGTCTGCTGGTTCATCGGCACGTTCGCGATCTCGTCCATGAAAAGCGTGCTCTCATCGGCCAGCTCGAACCGGCCCGCACGGTCCGTCTTCGCGTCCGTAAACGCTCCTTTCACGTGGCCAAACAGCTCGCTCTCAAAAATTCCTTCCGACAACCCGCCCATGTTCACCGTGATCATGCTGTGCGACGCGCGCTGGGACAGCGCATGAATCGCGCGCGCCACGAGCCCCTTTCCGGTTCCATTCTCGCCCGTGATCAACACGTTCGCGTCCGACGGCGCTACGCGTGAAATCAACTCCAGCACCGGCCGCATCCGTGGCGATTCCGCGATGATGCTCGGCGCGTTTCCGCGCAAGAGTTGATTCGCCGCTTCGAGTCGCCGACCCTTGCGCAACGCGCCCGCCAGTTCGATCTGCGTCCGCACGATCGTCAGCAGCCGCTCGTTGTCCCACGGCTTCGGCAGGAAATCGCGCGCCCCGCGTTTCATCGCTTCCACCGCCAGATCGATCGTCGCCCACGCCGTCATCACCACGATCGGCAACGTATTATCGAGCGCCTGGATCTTCGGGATCACCTCCAGCCCTTCCTGTCCCGAAGTCGTGTCCCGTGTGTAGTTCAGGTCCATGATCAAGAGCGCATAATCCTTTTTCTCCAGCGCCTGAAAAACCCCCGCCAACGACGTCACCGCATCCGTCTGATGTCCCTCCCCCTTGAGCAAAATCCGCAACGCCTCCAGCACATCATTCTGGTCGTCCGCAATCAGAATCCTGCTCATCAGTTAACTGATGAACCGCGTTTCCCGCGCCCTGTCAATGAGACAGGTGCGGACTCGTGAATTTCCGACTATGCCAGTCGAAGGCATGAAATTGCATCGCCCCCCAGACCTGATCGGGCTGGATGGCATCCAAAGTAGTCAGATCGACCATGAAGGCCGCCGCGATCCCGCGAGGGGTTAGTCCTATACCGCCAGACTTTTTCTCGTCGTACATTCGCAGGAATTCGGGACGTTCCTTCAGAAGACTGCGCCTCCGTCGGAGTCAACGCTTGATTGCGCTGTCGCACTGAAATTTAGGCGTGCAAACGCCGTGGATTTTGGACTTCCCTGATTGTCCTCAATCAGGCAGTCTACCTCTACGCTAACAGCTAATCGAACATTCGGAGATACATACAATGAAACGCAAAACTAAACTATCTAAAGTGCTCAAAACAGAAGTGCAATTTGTCAGCAGCAAAACTGGAAAGGAACTTGGAAAATTTGTCGCCGAGGGCGCGCACGATCTCGGTGACCCTACTAAAATTCTTAAGCTCATGGACTTGCTCAATCTGCCCAAAGGCACGACAGCCAAGATAGTAACATTGGGCACAACGAGCATCGTTCGTTAGACTCGACGGTTGCTCAGCATGGCGCGAGTTCATGACTGCACCGGCATCGACGTCCAACTCGTCCTCGTTGCGATTGCGGGATTCCGTTGATATCTCGCTGCGGGACGGAAACTGCGTAATCGGGTTTAGCCTCTGGGAAATAACTCTCCCATTGCGTTGGGTGAAAAAACATCTTCGTGTTCAGGACCTTCTCCAGCGCCGCGTCGTCCTTGCGGATCCTGGAAGCGACCCCTTCCCGGAAGTTCGATCACTCTTGCAATTATTGTCTACTCAAGGATGCATCGCCGTTGAGCCAATCCCGGACGTTTTTCAACTGCCAGAAATGAAAGCCGCCTTTAGGTCCTTGGCGTCAAGTTGGTATGGAGTTTATTATCGTCACCCAGTTTGGGGAAAACTACGAACAGGCCGGCTCTCGCGGCGCGGTCTCCGCGCCTGGGTTGTTTACAACTACCATCTCTCGCGTTCGGCTGGGGCGACGGCCGCACGATGCGCGAGTCGAATGCCGACGGAGAAACTTCGCCATTTATTTCAACGCAATGTCCTTGAAGAATTTTCACACTGCCAGGATTATTATTTCGTTAATGACCCGCGAGTCCAAGTCGAAGCTAACGATTTGAAGAATTGTGTTCAATCCTCTGCCAGCCTTGCCTTCGATCAACACATGCTGCGAACAGCCGAGACTGATTGGCTTGCTCATATTTTGGTCTGCCTGTTTCAAGAGTGTACCAGCGCTTTCTACTCTGATTGCAAAGACTTCTACGGTGCCGTAGAGGCCCGATACAAGCTGCCCGGATTCTTCCGCGGATGGTTAGCTCATATTGAGCTAGATTTGGACTACGATCATTCCGGATTCTTCGATGATGCTCTTCGGGATATTGGAGGCATCCCTCGAGCGGAAGTAGCGGCCTCTTTGCGATCTTTTTGGTTCACCTTCGATTTCTTGCTGGACGCCTTGGACGAAATCGAGGCAGAAGGCACCTCGAACGAGGACGCACCCATGCGGCTGCCAGTCTCTAGGGGCACACTTGATTCAAAGGCGACGGCGCTCCTTCTGAAACATGAGTTTTTGCGACCGATCGTCCTCTGCCCGCGAACAGCCTTCGACCTGCAGCGCAGCTTGGCGGCAAGCGGCGTCAATTTGAAGGCGGGCACCTGGCGAGGCGGACTCGGAATTCTGCATCAGGATCTGGGCTTCCTCATTTGGGACCTCACGAAGTCGGTCTATTTGTCTCTAAGCTACTCAAGCCAGCAGGACTGCATTATCTGTCTTGGCAGGATCTCCGAGCGCGCTTTTCGGGGGTTGAAAGAATTGCGTGACACGCCGTCTTTGCCCGCCACAGCTTATGCATTCGCGATCGCTAATTTCATACGGGAAATGGCGCCGCAGCCATCGAAGTTTTTGTTCATTCTGGACCACTTTCTTAACGTCCTCGCAGCCACTTTCTCGGGTTCTACGCGGTCGTTCGTCGATCTCACTACAGCGATTCTAACGAACTTCAATAGGTCAGTAATTAGGGACTTTCTGGAGCGATGGGAGCTTGATCTTCGCGATGTAGATCGGCTTTCCACCGCTGTACTACAGTTCAACGAGTTGTATTATCGTTGGCTGAAGCGGAGCAGCGACAGTTGGTCGCGTGATCCTTTTGCAGCCTAAACTCTACCTTCGATCGCTTTCCGCGCAACAGAAGAGGTCGCCAAACTCGGCCATGGCGGCGGCGTTAAGCAGGCGGGAACGATACCATCGTGCATAGCGAAGGGCGAGGCTTGTCAGATCTTGAGTCTGTTGCTCCCATTTCCCAAAAGTTCGCTCGCCAAGCGTGGCGAGACGAAGAATTGCATCATTCAAATAGCCTTTATTCAAATTAACAAATCGCAACCAGACTCTATGCTTTTCGCGTTGCAACTGGATTGCTTTAATCCGACGTAACTCAGTGAAGAGCAGGAAAGGCAAAGGTCCAATACCCGCCTTGCCCCTAACACATGACTCCAAGGCCAATCCAAAACGATGGCATATTTGAAAGAGAAATACCGCTGCCGCCGCTGAATCAGAAAGGATTTCTAACGCGAACCTTAACGATAGGATGTCTGCCCGCAGTTCTTCCATGTATATCAATGGCCAACAGGTATTTCCATTAGGTCGAAAGTAGCCTTTCGCGTATTTGAACGAAATCGGCATGCCAACATTGTGCCCGCCCTCATGGCAATGATACTCGTTTGATGCAGCGTTTGGTATGTCTCCGATCGATTGCTCAATCTGTTGAAAGTGATGCTTACCAAATAGGTTTGCTAGAAATTGCCGACGGCGCTGCCACAGAGCCTGCAGCTTTGTTAGGTCAATGATATCAACGTCAAATCCACGCGTGGAGGGCCGGGGTTCGAACGACTCTCGGTAGTACAATGCATCGTTTTCTTTAGCAAACGCACCGGTCCTCGCCTGCACGTCAGCGGATCGGATGGCGATCGCTGAATCCCCCCAATATAAGGGATGCGACGCCAAGGCCGAATTGATGGACTCGCAATCGATCATGCTTCTCGCTAATGGATGCCACACTCCGCTAATGGTGGAAGAAACCGACTTACGTTTACTTTGAACTCGGTATCGTCCAGAGTAAACAAACGTGCCTCGTGGCGGGGTACCAAGCATACTGTTTTACGGTAATTATTTTTCTAAACTGCCGTCATAGCTAGCCCCGGCCGTAGATTCTCGTGACGCTAGAACAATTGTATTATTATGACGGAGCCGTAAGCATCGTTTTGGGATGGTTGTAGCATTCTAGCAGTCGAGATTGCAAACTGTTTGTTCGGGACCAACGCTCATGGGTCTCAAGCTTGCCGCACGGCACATTTAGCCTCAGAATAGGACCCTTACCGAAATGAGCTTGTTTTGTTCTGCAGAAATTCCCCGCGAGCACGCGCAAAATCTCGTTGCAAGAAGGGTGAATTGGTTAACATGGTCTAATATCGCTATTAAATGCGTCGATCGTTAGGGCAAAGATATAGACCAGCTCCATCGGCCAGCCAAAGTTTCGATAGCGGGCTGCGCCCCTTATGACTGTTCTTACTCGTACCGACTTTCAGGGTTAAAGCAATCTTTGGTCAAGGGGGTTCTCCGTCTCGCGGAGTCGCTTTTGTCATTCCCGGTCGGCCCGAGACTCCATTTGTTCACAGGAATGCTCGGCGGACCCTTTACATCCTCCCGGTTGAGCAAGCTGTTCGCCCTTCTGCGCGCTGGAATTGTTAGGATAACGGGTAGCCCAAAGTGCGCATTAAACGCCCCCGTCTACGCAGCACGAAGCGATGACGGATTTCCTCTACACGCAGATGATCTTTTTCTAACGAACCACCTCTGGTTGATTTTCGATAACGTTCCAAAGGGCGAACCCGGTGCCTCATTATTCCTCCCGACTAAGTCGCTGGCTCAAATTGTCGGAGCGATGACAGAAATGCCGCGCTCGATAAGGTCGCGGCTCCGTAATTTGCTGGAATGCCGCGTCGAACGCGACTCGTTTGACGAGCTTTACGGTCTCTTGTATTCGCAAGACAATCCATGGGCCAAAGAAAATCTGCGCTGTCTCCGTCGATCCCAATGGCGCATTAAGCTAAATCGGGGGGAGGGATACCTGCTCGACGATCATCGTTGGCTGCACGGTCGGGAAGCTCTATCAGGGGCCGTCTCAGCATCGCGGTTTCGGAGACTGGTGTTCGGGCGGCTCCAGTCTATTTGAGCAAATAACCGCAGGAGCTTTCGGAGGGCCGAAATCGCTCCCTCGAGTTGGTTATATAGCTCGTGGCACTACATCCAAAGCGTCCGGTCGAAGGTGCGGTATTGGATGGGTTCGCTGACGTGTTCGGGGGTGATGGAGTCGGAGAGGGCAAGGTCGGCGACGGTGCGGGAGACTTTCAGGATGCGGTCGTAGGCGCGAGCGCTCAGGTTTAGTTCGGTCATGACGCTCTTTGGCAGCGCGATGACCCACAAATAATCTCTGAGTTTCGAAAACCTTGCTAAACGAACGCCGTAGTAATAGAAAGGGCTAGCGCGTCGCGATGCGGCTCCCCGCGATAAACCTTCAAAGAAAGGCAGACACCCCATGGCTACCTACACCCGTAACAACGCCTGGAACAAAGGCGGCAATCTCACTAACCCGGATCTCCTCTGGTACGCGAAAGGCGTCGGAAAAATGATGAGCCGGGCCCTCAACGATCCAGCAAGCTGGTGGTTTTATGCCGCCATCCACGGCGAATACGTCACCCCAGCAAACATCCAACCGGCGTTTCCCGGTTGGAAGTTTATCAAGGCGCCGCCCACAGTTCCCACGTCCCCTCTTCCAACCAAAGCGGCCCAGGACCTCTACTGGAATCAATGCCAGCACCAAAGCTGGTTTTTCCCCCCATGGCACCGCGGATACCTGATGGCGCTCGAAGCGCAACTGCGCCAGGACATCGTTAGCCTCGGAGGCCCCGCGACCTGGGCATTGCCTTATTGGAATTACTTCGGGGGCACCAACGGAAGCCAATACCAAATGCCGCCCGCCTTCGCGGCCAAGAAACTTCCGGATAACAGTCCCAATCCACTCTTCGTCAACATGCGTTACGGGCCCGACGGAAATGGTAATATTTTTATTCCGACGCCGGCGGGAGAGGCCGCACATCCGGGGGATCCGAATTTCTCCCGTGGCCAGGTCAACGCGAATTACATGAGCAATGACCTCTATACGGGCCATGATCAGGTGACAAAACTGCCGGGCTTCGGCGGTCCCGAAACCCTATTCCACCATGGCGGTGGAACCTCGGGAAACTGGGAAGGCAATCCGCATAACCTCGTGCACGTATATGTCGGATACTACGGCGCCGTCACCGCGCCTCTCTACGGCCTGATGTCGGACCCCGGAACCGCGGGCCTGGATCCCATCTTTTATCTGCATCATGCCAACATCGACCGGATGTGGGCGATCTGGAATGCGAACGGCAACGCCAATCCCACCAAGTCGGGCTGGTTGAAAGGCCCGACGACGCGGAAGTTTGTCATGCCCGGGACAAACGGGCAGCCGTGGTATTACACGCCGGATCAGATGAAGGACCTGGCTAAACTCAATTACAGCTACCAGGAACTGAAGTCTCCCCCAGCGCCTAAGGCCGCCGGGCTGCCGAAAAGGCTAGCGCTCCTCGGTGCGAAAGATGCCGCTGCGGCGGCGAAGAAGGCACCCGCCACGCCGGCCAAACCGAAAGTGACAGAACTCCTCGGGGCCAGCGCTCGTCCGCTGAAGATCTCAGGGCGGGTGAGCAAAGCTGCGGTGAAACTTGATGCCGGCGTGCGCCGGAAAACGACCCGGAGCCTTGCCATGGCTGCGAAGACGGCCGCGCCGGACAATGTTTACATCAAGGTGGAAAACGTCCGCGGGACTTTCGACGCGACCGTTCTCAGCGTGTATCTCGACCTGCCGGAAGGGGCCAAGCCTGGCGAGAGCCGCCAATATCTGGCCGGAAATATCGCCCTCTTCGGTCTGCGCCGGGCCAGCATGAAGGATGGGCAACACGCCGGCGAAGGCCTGACGTTTATCCTCGACGCGACGCCGGTGATCGATCAGTTGCACCTGAAGAATGAATTCGATGTCGAGTCGCTTCAGGTCAGTGTTATCCCGGCCGACCCGCTGCCCGAAAATGCCGACATCACCGTCGGGCGGATCAGCATTTACCGCGAGGGATTTTGATCGGGTAAGCGCGAGGCCGCTCGATGATCTACAATGCCGAGGATTGGGCGCGGCTCCGAAACGCCGTGTTCGCCGTCAGTCTGGTGGCGTGGGTTGTCATCCTGCTCGAGCCGCGGGCTTCGGCCTGTTGCGCGGTCAACGCGGCGGGCGTTTCATGGACTGTCCTGCTGGCAGCGCATCCGCCCGCTTCCTTGGCGGGCAACTGGGCGTTGATGCTGATCGCGATGATGGCGCCCATGCTCGTCGCGCCAATTTATCATATCCGCATCAGCAGCTTCGCGCGCCGCCGGGCGCGCTCCACGATGCTGTTCGCCGCCGGCTATGGCACCGTGTGGATGGTTGCCGGTATCGTGATTGTCGCGGTGGAACTGATAGCGGCTTGGCGGATGCCCGGGTCCTATTTGCCGGCAACGATCGTTGGTCTCACCGCCGTCCTCTGGCAGGCGTCGCCGTTCAAGCAACGCTGCCTGAACCGGTGTCATAGTCACCGACCTCTCGCCGCCTTTGGGTTCGCCGCCGACCTCGATGTTTTTCGCTTTGGTTTGGAACAGGGACTCTGGTGCACCGCTTCATGTTGGGCCGCGATGTTATTCCCAATGCTTTTGCCCGAGGCGCATTTCACCGCGATGGCGGCCGTCGCCATTCTCATGTTTTGCGAACGGCTTGATCCGCCCAGGGAGCCACGGTGGCGATGGCGCGGTTTCGGAACGGCGGCACGAAGCCTGAGTCTTCGCCTGCGCGGTCCGCAACGTGACCCCGCGCCGTTGACGGCGGTCAGTTAGCGCTGAATCTGCCAGGGATGACGTTACCCAAGGAAGCGGAGCTGCTCGGCACGAATTCCGGCGAGCTTGAACTCAAGGGCTCCGGTGCATCCACCGTCGTGAAACTGTCGACAGACGGTCAACGCAGAGTTGCCGCGCTGGTCGGCGGACCTTCCGCCGAGTCATCCGGCGGTGTTTACCTCGGTCTTGAGAAAGTCCGCGGAACTTTCGACGCGGCCGTGCTGAACACATACATCAATCTCCCCGAAGACGCGCGTCCGGCCGATCATCGTGATCTCATGACTGAAAGCGTCGGTCTCTACGGCCTGCGAAGGGCCAGCACCCTCCAGGGTGAAAACAAAAGCCCTGGCCTGACGTTCCTGCTCGATATTACTCAGATCCTGACCGAGCTTCTCACCTCCAAGTCACTCAATTCCGAAGAAATCCGCGTCACTATTGTGCCAGATCGCCCGCTTCCAGATTCGATAACTATCGTTGTCGGACGAGTCAGCATTTTCACGACGTCGTCGGCCTGAATAAGTGCCGCGGATATCGCGGATCAGATCGAGTAGCGCCACCTCATCGACCCGCAGCCTTTTCCGCCCGCTCCAGAAGGCGCGGGACCTCCATCTTCTCCGTCCAAGCCGCGAATGCCGGCGTCGCTCCGCGCCAGCGCAGCGTCTCGACCTTCTTAAAAAGTGGCGCATCAGTCCGCAACGTCGCAAGTTTTTTGAAGAGCAGGGCGAGCTTGCGTTGTTTGCCGAGAATGTTCGGCGGAAAATTTTCAATCGGGCCGTAGGTGTTCAAAAGCCCGGCCGCGGTCTTCGCGCCGATGCCAACGATTCCCGGGTAGCCGTCCGCCGCGTCGCCCACGAGCGCCAGCAAATCGGGGATGAGCGGCGGATCAACGCCGAATTTTTCGCGGACGCCGGCGGCATCACGAATGGTTTTGCGTCGGCCGTCGATCTGGACCACCCGCGTCCCGCGCACGCATTGCGCCAGGTCTTTGTCGGGCGTCCAGATGGCGACCTTCTCCACCTTCTTATCTTTCGCTGCGATATGCGCGGCCGACGCGAGCGCATCATCGGCTTCGAGCTCGATCATCGGCCACACGACAACACCCATCGCGGTGAGCGCCTCCTCGAGCGGATGGAACTGCGCCAGCAGCGCGGGCTCGATGCCAGCACCAGTCTTGTAGCCCGCCCAAAGCCGATTGCGAAACGACTCGATCACGTGGTCGGTGGCGACGCCGAGGTACGTGTCGCCGTTCTCGATCATCTGAAGCACGGTCTGCAAAACGCCGACGACCGCGCCGTAGGGGCGGTCCTTGCCTTTGGTAAACCGGCGCAATCCGTAGAAGTGACGGAAGAGCTCGTACGTGCCGTCGATAAGATGCGCAATCATTTCGATTTAATGAAGCAACTTCTCGGGGAAGTGCGCGTTCCGTTCGCGTCGCAGAATGCGCTGCTGACGCCATCGCAACATCATGCCTGTATGCCTACCTCGATAGCCGCGTGAGGCGAAGCCTTTTGAATAGGTCGAGCCTCGCACGCGGCCATACTTGCCGCGACTGGACTTCCAGCCCGTGACGCGTTGAATGAAGTTCGCCGGGGAATTGGCCGCGACTCGGCGACAACCGAACGCAGCGACGATCGCCCCTGATCGATTTGCGCCAAGCGATAACATGCTTGACATACATGGGCCCTGTCTGGCATTTGACTTCTGAAACTCGCTGTCTCCCCACGGCCGCGGGAAATCATTATCCCGTCAGTCCCCAAACTTGGGTTCGTCATGCCAAAGGAAATAACATATTCGTTGTTGGCAGCTTATGGGCTTTTAACCATCTTCCTGTTTCTTGAGTTGCTCAGTTCTCGTCGGCTGTTGCGCTTTCTAATTTCTTTAGGAGCGATGGCGCTAAGTGCGCTGGCACTTTTTGTGACGACGGGCTTTCCACGGGTGCACACGACTTTCGGAGGCGGATCGCCGATCTTGGGTATCGGGATCGTTACTTTATGCACTGCCCTAGGAATCCTCGCACAATACATTTTTTACCTGAAGAAATCCTTTTCATGGCTCAAGATGCTCAGCCCCTTAGTCATCTCGCCAATTGTGGTTCTTCCCCTCTTAGCTTCTATTCAGAAGTCCGGAGATTTGGATACGTTGCAACTTATTTCATTCGCGTTTCTGGCATTTCAGAACGGATTCTTTTGGCGCAGTGTGATGGAAAATGCGAAACCGGGCCCTTAGAAACGTTGGCTGGCTAGCGCTTACGTATTTGGTCGCCTTGCGTCCGGCAATAGCCGGGGATCGGCCCTCAGTGCCAAAAGAATACGATCGGTTCTTCGTTCAATATAAAGATGATAGAAGTCTTCCGGAACGGATTTTAAACGAGCTTGGTTTCTCGTTACAGGACGTCGGCCGAAGCTATGCGCTGGTCGCGGGTATCGGGAGCTACCCTAAAATGGATGCCCTGCATACTAAACTCCCTCCGGCCTACGAGGATATCAACCACATGGCTAAATACTTCAAAGAAGTCGAATATTTTGATGAAATCGTTGTTCTCAAAGATTCCGACATGAATTATTCAAACTTAGCATTCTTTCTCCAAAGCTATTTTCCTGAACAATTGCGGAGCCATCCAAAATCGCGGTTCATCTTTGCTTACAGCGGACATGGGATGAAGGATCCTGAAAGCAGCAAAGGATATCTTCTTACGAGTGATGCAGAAACACTGACCGACAAGCGACATGGACTTGATCTCGAAATAGTGCGCACACTCATGGATGGCATTATTCGCGACGGGTATCATACTCTCGCCTTGATAAACGCATGCCATAGCGGTGCATTCCTTCGACGTGTTTCATTCGGAGGTAAGCCCCTTAAACCGAAGAAGCCGGGCGCACACGTCCTCGTTTGCGGAGGAGTGGATGAGCTTGGTTATCATATCCCGTCGGTCGGAACGGGTAGTGTGTTTTTCGAAAAAATCCTTGCGGGTCTCGGTGGGATTGCTGATACCTACCCCAAAGAGACGGACGGTGACGGAATGATCACTTTTGATGAGCTCGCAACGTATGTCATCCAAGAGGTGCGTTTCTCTACAGACTCGGACGCAAATCCAATTGCTGGCGATATTTCTCCTCACGGAAGTGCAGGTTCCATCTTCTTTTTGAATCGAGAGCACTTTGCAAAGGAAGGTGCCATTTCCAATTGGAAGCCGGCCAAAGGGACCACATTTGGGGAGAATTCGCCGACTGATCAGACTCTCATTGCTCCGAATACCGAACTCCAAGACATCTTCAGTCTTTCGGAAAGAGACCGTCCCGCGAGTGAGTTGCGTTCAATACTTAGTGGCTTTCAGATTACTCTTCAACGCGCGGGCTTTTATGAAGGTTCAGCAGATGGAATTCCGGGACCCAAGACTAAGGCTGCGATTCTTCAATGGCAGAAAACGTATCGCCTTTCCGAGACTGGAGATCTTACTGAGGAAACCACCAGGAGTTTAAAAGAGGCGGATCTTGAACCGCCGGCTAGCCTTACTGAGGAAACCACTGCGAGTTCGAAACAGGTGGACCCTGGACCGCCGGCTAACAAGAATACGACTGCCCGCAAAGAACCGGTTAGGCGTTCCCCGCAACCTTCACCGCCTCCCAGTGATTCAGACGTGTCTATTCCTTGGGGAAAAGCTCATCCACGAATCAACAAAGCCGTCATTAGCCCATACGACAGCAATGCAGTAGTAGACGCGAGTTCAAGTGATAGAGGAGACATTTTGTATTGCCCGACCACCCACAAGCCGTTTAGAAATCCTTGGAAGCGCTGATACGTATGGCCTCACGTGAACATATACTACTTTTCGTCTTCTGTTCCTTCCTTTTTGCCTCATGCGCTGGTACCTCCGTGACGGTGCACGCCCCTCCCGCCAAAAGGAGCTATTCAACAGCGGAGATTTACAATTCTGATACGAAACATCCGGAACTTTCGCAGCAGATCACGCGTGCTGTTGCCTTCGAGCTTCGATCGCGTGGAGTTATCGCGACGATCCGAGACGTAGGCGATGCCCCATCCGAGACCGTTGACCTTCTTGTTGTGCACACGTCTGACTGGCCTTGGGACCTTGCTCGCTATCTCGCATCGCTCGAAATCAAGTTAGTGGATCGCAACTCTAAAGAGATCGTAGGTGCGGGCACCTACGAGGGAACCACGTGGCACGATTTTCCACAGCCGGCTGTCATCGTCCGAAACATATTTGAGGACTTTGATCGACGCGGCGTATTTCGTACTCGTGCGTCTGCTGGTGCCGAATGATTGACAGGCGCGATGCGTCGTGCCAAAGGGGCTCCGTCTGGGGACCTCTCTTTCCTGAGCATGCGCACTTTCGCGCTACAGTATATCCGGACATTGCAGTTGCCTCGGCAAAAGCCGGCATGGTAGGCTTGCCCCATGCCAGCATCCACCGTGACTGAGTATCTTGCCGCGCGCCCCGCGGATCGCCGGGAGGCGTTGAACGAAGTTCGCCGGGGAATCAACCGGGCCCTGCCACCGGGATACAAGGAAGGCATCCAGTTCGGCATGATCAGCTGGTTCGTTCCGCTGTCCACCCGCGCGCACCCGCCAAGAAGGCCCGCCGCGACGAGCAGGCCTCGCACAGCAAAACTCAAGCTGCAAACTTGCTGCTATACGTGACTCACGTATAGCATCGTCCTTCACTTCTTTGGTTTCGCCTTACGCTCCCGCTAGTGCAGCAATAATGTACCCGCCTTATGGTTTACCGCATGGCGGCGTGATTACGCTCCCGCTAGGGCATCTATTTTGTTCCCTGGTTTTCGGTTTGCCGCAGAGCGGCGTGATTCTTCGCCGCGGACAAAGGGAAAGGATGAAGGATGAAGGAAGAATTAAGAAGTGAATCAAGAAGTCTTCGCGTGCTTTAGGATGGTAACGAAAATCGCGGTTAGCTCTTCACATTCTTGCCGCAGAGGTGCGAGCTTTTCCACGCTGACAACCCCAGATTCCACGAGCAGTTCCAGCCAGTAGGCGCTTTGACTCGCTGCTTTCCCAGCAGCTCGCCCGCTACCTCGCGGGTTTTACCATCTATGTCGCGGTTACCCAACACGCTCCATTCTTCAATCTCGCGCAGCGAATCGCCGCATTTCGCGATGAACTCCGCTTTGCTCCGCGCGCGAAACGCTTCTCGATAGTTAGCGCCGATCGAAGTTCCGGACCGGAGCAATTGCTTCCCAAGCACCTGCGCCTCCGTCGTCTTCGGAAGCGCGTAAAACATGCGCACAACGCGAAGCGCGAAAACCTTCGTCCGATCGCGCAGATCATTTTGAAAGCCCAGCCGTTGCTTCGCATCCGTTACGGCTTCCTTCCGCATTCCTCCTTATTACTTCACCTTGCGCGCCCTCGCCGCACGGTAATTGGCCATGTGCTCCTCAGCGGACACGCGCGCGGTTGAGACTTAAGACGGCTAGGATACGGAACTTCGCTTCTCGTCGCTCTGGCGAACAACCAATCCTACAAACATACCAACAAGCAGGCCTGCATATACAATTCCGGTGATCGCCTCGATGGAGGCAAAAACACGCGAGTCTATCGTCGGTTGAATGTCTCCGTAGCCCACCGTCGTAAAGGTAACGACACTAAAATATAACGCCGTCGGCAGATCGTGGATAGTGTGCCGGTCTGAATCTATCAGACCGTAGTCGCTGTACATCAAAGCGAAGTACGTCAAAATGACGGTGATGCTAACTTCAGCGAAGCAAATAGCCAGAGTTGGGGAGAGCGCGTCGTTAGATTTCGTTATCATTCGAAAGATCAGCGCCATATAGATAAAGCAGTTCGTGACGATGAATACCACGGCGAAGACAGATCCTTTTATTCCCCATGGGACGTGGTGTTGAGGATTCGTCGCGATGGAGTGGAGAAACCAAGCACAAGCCGCTAGTACGGCCAAGATGCATGTGACACGACCTAAAATGACGACAAAAGCCCTGAACCATGCGATCAGATCATCCTGTTCATCAGTTCCCATGTCGTGACGCCAATTTAATTGGGCGGTTCGATGGCCGACAAGGATATTGCAAATCCAACGCTCGAAGAAAAGCCAGCCTGGGGTCGTACATTGAGCATGCAAAGGCAAAGGGGCAGAAATACTATCGACATTTAGTCGCCCTGCTCTTAGCCGCCTTCTTCACCGCGGACTTTTTGGCGCTGCTCTTTGAAAGCCCGGCCGCTCCTTCACCCGCCTTACGGCCCTTGGCCAGGAGCGCCCTCGCCGTGCGGTAATTGGCTATGTGCTCCTCCGCGGACACGCGCGCAACGGTGCGGCCGACCACGTCGAGAGCCAGGTCCTCCAACGATTTGAAGCGGACGCAACCTTTACCCATGTCGAGCTTCTTGCCGCTCTTCTTGTATTCGTCAACGAACCAGGTTGAGAGCGTGGGATGACCGTAGAAGCACAGGAAATGCAGCACCATGCCCGACTTCTGCGATCCGAGCGCAACAAATGGCAGCGGCACTTTGGGATTCTCGCCATAGCCCGCCGGATACATGGACAGCGGGACGTACCACCCGATCATCCCGAACTGCATGCCCTCCTCATAGCCGGCCGGCAGGTTCTCATTGATCGCCTTGCGCACGGCGCTGAGCGCGGCACGGCGATCCGCGGGGAGTGCCGCGAGGTATTGGGCCACGGTGGAAGCTGTCATGTTGGCGACAATACCCCCTGAACTGTGCGGCGGACAAGCCTCATGCACCGCAAACATTAGACGGGCTCTTCGTCGCTATACGTGACTCACGTATAGCGCCTTGGTCCATGTGCGGTACCAGGTTCTCGAGCCAGATCTTTCATGCGTGATGATGGCTGCTCCCGCCGCCGGTAATTGCTGGGTGCCCTCGCCTCCAAGGATACACGCTTCCCAGGCAAAACTTTGAACTGCGGACTTGATGCTATACGTGACTCACGTATAGCGCCTTGGTCCATGTGCGGCACCAGTTTCTCTAGCCAGATCTTTCATGCGTGGTGATGGGCGCTCCCGCCGTCCGGTAATTGCTGGGTGCCGTCGCCACCAAGGATGCATGCTGTCCAGGCAAAACTTTGAATTGCGGACTTGATGCTATACGTGAATCACGTATAGTATCGTCTTTTCGGCAATGGCTTTCGGGACACGATCTCATCACACGCGGCATCAGCGTCTTGCTCCCCAGTCGCTCGCGCGTCGCCTGCGAGCGTGGCGTGAGCGCAAAAATCTTTCCCAAAGCGAGGCAGCTTTGAAGTTGCAGATCTCGACGCGAACGCTGCAAGAGTGGGAACAAGATCGTTCGGCGCCGCGCGGTTTCGCGCGCATTGTAATCGAGAAGACGATTCGTCCTTAAGAGCACGGATTGTGTCTGTGCTCTTATGCTATACGGGATTCACGTATAGCAACCTGTTTCCCCTACGCTGAACAGTTTTCTAGAAATGCGTGCCCACGTACTCCCACATCTGGTGATGCCAGTAGGGCCATTCGTGTCCGCCTTTCGGGCCCCAGTCGTCCAGATGATGAGCTATGCCACGGCTCTTGAGTACCTCGGACATTCGGTAAGTCGGCCCGGGCATTTCCCACGGGCCACAGCCGGTCGCGAGATGGATGTCGCAACTCGCTAACTGGTGGAGAAACCAGGGGTCGTTCTGGTTGGCCATATAGTCGACCGGGTTATTGAAGTAGAAGTTGTCGTCGTACATCCCGTCCATCGAGTCGCGCATGTCGTAAACGCCGGAGAGCGCGTAGCAGCGCTTCACGCGGTCGGGATGCTTGAAGAGGGTGTTTGCCGCGTGATAGGCGCCGAGCGATGCGCCGTAGGTAGTAATCGGAATGCCGGGCGTCTGGCACTGCGAGTCGATAAAGGGGAAGACTTCGCTGGCCACATAGTCGTCGTACTGCGCCTGGAGCCAGCTCCGATGGAAGGGGTGCGCGCCCTTGTTTGCGAACGAATCGCTCTGGACTCCGTTGATGGAGAAGAATCGGATCCGCCCTTGCTCGATATAAGGACCGAGCGTGCGGACCATCCCCTGGCCTTCCTGTTCATGCTCGTCGCCCATGCTGGTTGGGAAGGCGAGAATGGGCATGCCGTAATGACCGTAAACATTGACGCCCATGTCGCGGCTAAGACGATGTGAATACCAACTGTGATGGTCGCGTTGCATGGCTGGCGAGAATACCGGGTCGACGGTCTGGCTCAAGTCTGGTTTGGTCGAATAACGGCCGGGCAGTTAGCGGACAGTTGCGCCATAGCAAGCCTGCCAATCAAAAGCGCGCTCGACGCAAACATCAAGTCGATACCCAGGAGTGGGCTTGTGAACTTGACCGCTTAAAGCGGTCGATTTCCAAACCGGCGCGCTGATATGCATCGTAAGCGGATTACGATGGATGCAGAATGGATAAGTGTTCTCCGAGATCGCGCGTCATCCGGACATCGGGCTCATCTAGTGTTTGGACAACGGCATTCCGGAGAGGCCGCTCATTTCGGCTCGAAACTGATTGGGCGATCAACGCGTGAACTTCGCCGATGGATCTGGCTGGTGCTTGGTGAGTGTCGGCCTAAGCGATGGCACAAGGCAATGCTAGCTCTTGAACGATATACGTGATTCACGTATAGCAGCGCAAAAGCGAGCCGCCGTTCTTAAGCCGGACGTGCGCGCTGTTTGGACGTATATCATCGCAAGAACGAACCGCGGTTCGCGAGCGGCGCAGAGCGCGAAGAAACATCTTCAGCCGTCAGACCCATAGAGTGCGGTCGAACGTGCAGTATTGAATGGCTTCGCTGACGTGTTCGGGAGTGATGGAGTCGGATTTCGCGAGGTCGGCGATGGTGCAGTTACCCCTTAGGGCAACCCATAAACCTCTACGAGTGCAACACCGGTCGCGTTATCTTTTCCGCGAACGATCGCGGTGTAGGCTCCCGGCTCAAGCCTCGTGAGAATTGCGGACTCCTTATCGTCGATAGGTGCAAGACCCACGGTTGGGAGATCATCGTTTTGAGCGTCTGCCCAGTTATCATTACTCTGGATCAGGAGTCCGTTGCCATCGTGAAGCTCGAGGACTGGGTCTGGCAACGGATTGGCAATTCCGGCGGCTTTGAGCGAAGGCCCTATCGCGCGCACTACGATCCGCGGATTCTCGTTGCCGTCGCCAAGAATAAAACCGCCGATGATAACGTTATCGCCGGTGCCGACGAAACCGCGCGCGCTGATGTTACCAAGCTTCGGATAGACACCATGATTAGGATCTGTGAAGCCGTAAACCTCGACGACTCCAATGCCTGTCGTATCGGCCTTCCCTCTCAAGACTGCGGTGTAAGGGGCAAAGCCAGCCGTTGAACGGAAAGGCGTGTTCGCGAAGCCGAATGGGACGATCGCCGATTCCAAGTCGTTAGTCGGTGCGAGACCGCTCTGTTGGATTGCGCTAGCCTGGCTCTGGTCGTCCTTCCAGTTATCGTCGAACATTTTCGCTCCGAACTGGTCATGAAATTCCAAGGTGGGATCAGCAAGGGCATTGAGCACACCCAGCGGCGTAAGCGATGGACCAATCCCACGCACTACGATCTGCCCATATTTCACCAGCAGACCACCGATAAGCGCGTTTTCCCCGGTACCGACCGCCGCACGGGCCGAGAGGTTTTGTAAGTTCGCAGGATGACGAAAGAACTCTGAAGTGTTTCCGTTCGGGTCGGTGGCCGTAGCATTGAAAACGGCTTCGGCATCGGAAACCGAGAAGCTCGCCGAGAAGGCTGCATTTCCATTGCCATCCGTCATCACATTCCTGGAGCCGACATAGGTTTGCTCCGAGGTGATCAGGCTCTGCGAATCGGTAAAAAATTGAAGAAGAAATTGGGTGTTCCCAGTGCTATGCAGCGTTCCCCTAACGGTGGTAATTCCACCCGGCGAAGTAGTCTGCGAAGCGATGACAGGAAAACTCTGCCCGTTGTTGGAGTTGGCGCTGTAGAAAGTGATCCCGCGACCCGTGTTACTGTAAATGGAATTGGAAAGAATGCGGTTGCCCGTGCCGCCAACACCGACTCCGCCGCCGTTGAACGCGATCACGTTGCCGGCGCCCGGGTCCAATCCACCCACCGTCGAGTTCGAACTGATAAATATACTCATCGCTGCTGCCCGATTCCCAAGCGGCGTCACTCCATCCGCTGCGGTCCCGATGCGGTTGCCCTGGACTAATCCTCGGTCGGCGTGACCTAACACATGGTAGGCCACCTCGTACCCCAGCTGGATGCCGCCCTCGTTGCCGGAGATGAGGTTGCCTACACCGGCGGAGGTTCCGCCCACTACAGCATCGCTGGCTGCTACGGCGATTCCAGTGCCGTTGCCGACGGCTCGCATCCCAGTCGCATCGGTTCCAATGTAGTTGCCCACGAGCACTGCCGCTGGGTATTGAATTTCGATTCCCGAGTTGTTTCCTGAGATCACATTTCTCGCCGCTGGGTCATTGCCTCCGATTATTGATTGCGCAGCTTCGACCCGAACCCCGGTATAATTTGCCGTCGGAGTAACACCGTCCGGCTTGAGACCAATAAAATTACCCTGAATCACATTTCCGGTTCCCGCGCCTCGTAATTGAATTCCGAAGCCCCCAAGCACGCGAAAAATGAAAGGATCCGACGAGGGGTCGTATTGGAATCCAGTGAGGGAAAGACCGCGAACAAGGCAGTTCGAGCCCGATATCACAAGGCCTCTGCCGTTGCGCTTCACTAATCCGCCATCGAGTTGGATCAAAATGACGGCGTTATTTCCGACGCTCAAAGTATTCGGTTTTGCGCCAGGCTGAGTGTAGCCATCTACAATTACCGAGTCGGTAATCTCGGGGAGCGAGCTTTGGGATAAGTCGATGAGATGGACGCCTGAACCTGGAATATTAAAGACAATCGTGTCCTGACCGGTGTGCGCATTGGAATCGGTGATCGCCTGCGTGAGTGAACCGGGGCCGCTCGGGCTCGTGGTCGTCACTATATAGTTGTCAGCTCGGGTGGCGCTCACTGCTCCGAGAAGAAAAAGGCCAAGGGCAGCGGTTAGGATTCTCCGACGATTCGGATTCATGAGGAAGGGCCCTCTTTTTACGTATTTTCGAGGTCACTGCAAGCAGAAACCAAATCAAACCCAGAGCGTCCGGTCGAAGGTGCGATATTGGATGGCTTCGCTGACGTGTTCGGGGGTGATGGCGTCGACTTGGGCGAGATCGGCGATGGTGCGGGAGACTTTCAGGATTCGGTCGTAAGCGCGAGCGCTCAGGTTTAATTCAGTCATCGCGACGCGGATCAGTTCCTGGGATTCGTCGCTGAGTTTGCAGTGCTGTTTGATCTGGCGCGGACCCATTCGGGCGTTGCAGTTTACTTTCGCGTCGGAACGAAAACGGCCGTGTTGTTTTTCGCGGGCGCGCTGGACGCGATCGCGGATCGCAGCGGATGGTTCTTCAGTGCGCGTGCTGGAAATGTCGCGGTATTCGACGGCGGGAACCTCGATGTGGAGATCGATGCGATCGAGGAGCGGGCCGGAGATGCGCTGGCGATAACGCTGCACTTGGACCGGACCGCAGCGGCATTCGCGCTTCAGATCGCCGAAGTATCCGCACGGACATGGGTTCATCGCGGCGACGAGCATGAACTCGGATGGGAACGTGACGCTGCCGGCGGCGCGCGAGACGGTGACCTTTCCATCCTCCAATGGCTGCCGCATGACTTCGAGCGTCGAGCGTTTGAACTCCGGTAGTTCATCGAGAAAGAGAACGCCGTGATGGGCGAGGCTCACTTCACCGGGCTGGGGAATGGCGGAGCCGCCGAGCAAACCGACATCGGAAATGGTGTGATGCGGCGAGCGAAACGGCCGGGTGGACACGAATGCCTCTTCGCCGCTGAGCATTCCCGAGATGCTGTGGATCTTCGTGCTCTCGATCGCTTCTTCGAGCGACATCGGCGGCATGATGGTGGCAATCCGTTTCGACAACATCGATTTGCCGGAACCGGGCGGACCGATCATGAGCAGGTTGTGTCCGCCGGCGACGGCAACCTCGATTGCGCGTTTCACGTGCCCCTGCCCTTTCACGTCGCTGAAATCGACCTCGTAATTTTTGTGGGTGGCGAAGAACGAAGTGAGATCGCCATAAGTTGGCGCGATGAGCGATTCCCCGCGGACGAACTCGAAGGTCTGGCGCAGATTGTGGACGCCGTAGACCGTGATTCCTTCCACCATCGCGGCCTCATGCGCGTTCGTGGCCGGAACGAAAATGGCCTCTTTCTTTTGCCGCCGCGCTTCCAGCGCCACGGGTAAGACGCCTTTCACCGGACGCACCCCGCCATCCAGGGCCAGCTCGCCAACGAAGCTAAATTTCTGGAACGGCGCCTGTTCCAGTTCCTCGGCGACGGCGATCATGCCAAGCGCGATAGGAAGATCGAAACTCGGGCCTTCTTTCTTTATGTCGGCTGGCGCGAGATTGATCGTGGTCCGTCCCCGGGGCCAGTAATAGCCGCTGTTACTGATCGCGGTCGTGACGCGATCGCGGCTTTCTTTTACCGCGGCATCGGGCAGGCCAACAATGATGATCTTGGGCTCTCCCCGCGCGCCGTTGACCTCGATCTCCACCTCGTAGGCATCGACTCCATAAACAGCAGCGGAGTAAATTTTGGCGAGCATGGGAGGAGCGCCAAAAAACGTGGCAGAAACCTCAGCGCGAGAAAAGATCAATCGGCGGGACGGCACCAACGCGGCTATGCGCTCCTCTCACGCCGCCCGCAGGGCGGCGGCTACAGAAGAAGACGATGCGTGGAGCGCTTGCTTAGCCGCCAATTCTATTTCTTCGGGCACGGCGTCGGCGTGGGGATCGGGCCGGTCGCCGGGATGGAGTCCAACAGAGCGTGACTGAGATTAATGTTCTTCCCCGGGTATTTCTTCGGTGCGGAGGTGGAACCACCGGTGTTATGGCACATGAAACAATTCGCCATCCGGTTGTGGTTAAAATTATTTTGCGGCCCCTGGAAATAGGTTTCGAGGGTCGCATTCGCGAGATTGACCGAAGCGATGCCTTGTTTCTCGAGTTGGCTGACTCCGGGCTGAAGCGTGCATGCTTCGAGCCAAAGCGTGCCGATGAGTTTGTAATTGGCCCAGACAGTTTCCTTCGGTTCCGGCGGATTGGACGTGTTCATATGGGCCATTCCGCCCTGCGCCCCTGAATTGATCTGAACGATGTCGTAAGTCCGCGCCGCATCCGCCCCACCAGTGGCGAATTGGCGGAAGACGTTGGTGACCGGCGCTACGGTTTGTTTGATCGGATCGCTCACTTTCAACCCGGCGGCCCGCACGTTGCAGGCATTGGCCGGCGTGTTCGCGGCGTAGAACGTGAAACTCTGGTTGCTCACGGGATCCGTCGAGTTGTAAGCCATGCCCGGCGGCAGATTCGGGCGCATTTTGCTCTTGCTCGAAGGTCCCCGAAAGAAATTCCGGGTGGTTCGCGGTCACACCCACCACATGAAGTCCGACAAGCGCGACCGTGACAGGGCGCGTCTTTCCGCTCGGATCCGAACGGGGTGTGTTTCATGAGGGTTTGGGGTCGGGGTTGAAGCTGACGATAACTCCCTCACGCCTCAGTTATCGGAGCGATTGTTTCTGAAGATCGCGCCGAGGAAAGAACAATCGGGCCGGTTTTGGCCAACATTCGCGCGGTCGCGACAATCAGCCGCAAAAACCGCCGAACCTCTGCGAAACCAGCAGGTTAAATCACGGTTTGAGTATTATTGAACAAGACCCGTCCAAAGGCTGTCAGTAATGCGAATATTTAATATTTAACGTTGTTAACTACTTGCGGAAATGTTAAAACGAGAAATCGACGCGCCTTCCCCAAGTGTGGCAACGGGAAAAACCAAGGCGGGTCCCCCTCACCCTTTCGATGAAAAGTTATATGGCTGCTGAAGATAGCGATACTGGAATAAAGATTTACCTGCGCGAGATCGGGCAAATCCCGCTCCTTACTCCCGACCAGGAGATCGAGCTGGCCGCCAAGATCAAGAAGGGCGACCGCGAGGCGCGCGCCCTCATGATCCGGTCCAATTTGCGGCTCGTGGTCAAGATCGCGCACGATTACGCAAACCTTGGTCTGCCGCTGCTCGACCTCATTTCCGAGGGCAACATCGGCTTGATGAAGGCGGTCGAGCGTTTCGATCCGGCGAAGGGTGGAAAGCTCAGCACGTATGCCGCCTGGTGGATCAAGCAATCGATCAAGCGCGCCCTGGCGAACCAGAGCAAGACAATCCGTTTGCCGGTCCATCTCGTGGACAAGATTTCGAAGATGCGCCGCGTCTCGCTCCAGATGAGTGAGGAACTCGGGCGCGAACCGACTGACGACGAGCTGGGCGAAGAGATCGGCATCGCGAGCGGCAAGGTGTCGCAGCTCAAGACGGTCTCGATCCGGCCGGCGTCGCTCGATGCGCCGATCAGCGACGACGATTCGACGGAATTCGGTGAGATCGTGGGGGACGAAGAAGCGCAGACGCCGTTCGAATTGCTCCGCGACAAGAATCTGCGCAACGAAGTGGGCGGATTGCTCGACGTCCTCGACGATCGCGAGCGGAAAATTATCTTCTCGCGGTTCGGGCTCGATGGCGGCAAGCCCAAGACGCTCGAGGAAGTTGGCAAGAAATTCGGCGTGACCCGCGAGCGGATTCGCCAGCTCCAGAACATCGCGCTTTCGAAGCTGCGCCGCGCGCTCAGCAAGAAAGAGCGCCCGGTGGACGTAGAGCTGCCGGTCGAGGCGTAACGAGTCGGCGAGCAGAAATTTCAAAACGCGCGGAGGGAAACTTCCGCGCGTTTTTGTTTTCTCGGAGGGACGTGCTTCCGCGCGTCCCAAATATTTCGGCGGCGAGTCTCAACAAAGTGGGACGTGCGGAAGCACGTCCCTCCGAGGCTGGTTATTCCGCCTGCCGCAATTGAACGCAATCCACCTTGTCCCGACCCCCGAGCAGATCCGTCAGGACAATGAGATTGTCGCCGCGAGTCGTCAGCTTTTCCCGTCGCAGATATTTGATTGCTGATTCAATCGTGACATTTGGGTCCTGAGCGAACTCGAGCATCACGGGGTGCGTTCCCCAGCTGATCACGATTTGGCGGAAGACCTCCTCATTGGACGTAAACGCGAAGATCGGCGCGTTCTCCGGGCGCAGGTTGGAAACGTAACGCGCCATCGTCCCATGGTGCGTGAAGACGACCAGATTCGCTCGCGGCAACGAGTTCGCCAGGACGACGGCGGACGCGCATGTTTTCTGGCGCGCGTCCTCGAGAATCGCGTCCTTGCCGTAACCAGCGCCGCCGCTCCGCTCGATCCGGCGCGCGACGCGATCGAAAACCTGCACGCATTCCACCGGATAACGGCCGGTTGAAGTTTCCCCGCTCAGCATGATCGCGTCCGCCTGCTCGAACACCGCGTTGGCCACATCGGTGATTTCCGCCCGCGTTGGAACCGGGTTCTCGATCATCGATTCGAGCATATGCGTCGCGACTATGACCGGCTTGCCGATCCGCAGACACTGCTTCACGATCTTGCGCTGGATGATCGGCAATTCTTCCATCGGGCATTCGATCCCGAGATCGCCGCGCGCGATCATGACCACGTCCGCTGCGTCGATCATCTGGCCGATGTGACGCACCGCAGATTGGTCCTCGATTTTCGCCACCACCTGGGCACGGCTCCGCGCCTTCTTCAAAACGCGCCGCAGTTCCTGCAGATCACTTTTCTTCCGGGCAAAACTCAGCGCCACAAAATCGACCTTCAGCTCCACTCCGAGCGCAATGTCTTCGAGATCCTTTTGGGTCAGCGGCGGCAGGTTCACCCGGACGCCCGGGAGATTGATGTGGCGACGTGATCCGAGGACGCCCTTCGTGAGGACTTTGCAGCGAATCCGGTTGCGCCTTTTTTTCAGGACCAGCAATCGGATCACGCCGTTATCAACCAGCACGATGTCGCCGACGGATATGTCGTTAACCAGGCCCTCGTAGTTTACGTCGACGGAATATTTTTCTTCGCTCTTCGCGCCGCGGACGGTGAATTCGAGAATGTCTCCCGGCTTTAGTTTCAGGTTCGATTTCAATTCGCCGGTGCGAATCGCCGGCCCCTGGGTGTCGAGGAGGATCGCCACCGGTCGTGGAATTTCTGAAGCGATCTTCCGGATGCGCGGAACGATTTCACGCACCCATTCATGTTTCGCGTGGCTCATGTTGAACCGGAAAATATCCGCTCCGGCGCTGAGCAACCCCCGCAAGGTCTCCGGCTTTTCCGTGGCCGGGCCAAGGGTGCAAATGATTTTCGTCTTCCGCATCCGACTCAGGATTGAAGCTCAGGCCAGGAATGCAAGGCGCTTTTCGATAACGCGGTTGCGAACCATGGGCAGGCGAGGTTCACTGGCTGGCGATGCACCCAAGCTCCTTCGACAAGATGACCGCCTTCCGGCGCGATTATCTCGAAGCGCGTCGAGACGAAGCGCTCGTCATTCTCGATCTGGGCAGCCAGGACATCAACGGATCCTACCGCCCGCTCTTCGCCCTCCCGTCCTGGAAATACATCGGCGTCGATCTCGCTGCGGGGAACAATGTCGATATCGTCTTGAGCGCTCCATACGGCTGGCAGGAAGTCGCTCCCGAAAGCGCGGATGTCATCGTCGCTGGCCAGACCTTCGAGCACACAGAATTTTTCTGGGAGACGATGCGTCAGGTCGCGCGAACGCTGAAGCCAAACGGCTTGTGTTGCATCATCGTGCCATCGAGCGGACCGGAGCATCGTTTCCCGGTCGATTGCTGGCGAATGTATCCCGACGGCTTACGCGCGCTCGCGCGCTACGCGGGTCTCGAAGTGCTCGCCGCGGAGACGCAATGGGAGGATTTGCCGCAATACGATTACGAGAGCAACAAGTGGCACGACTCCGTGCTCATCGCGCGGAAATCGGGGAAAGCTGCGAGCGCGAACTGATTGGCGCACATTCGCTCTCGCGTTTGAACCAGCGCGGCGGAAACGCGATCTCAAATCCGGGCGGATTCAGCGACAAGTTTGGATTGTAAAACGGATCGTGCATTAACTGCGCGCCCCAAATCTTCTGCATGTAATCAACGGCACGCTCAAATTCCGTCTGTTCTCCCCGGGTGCGCTGATGACCACGCGAAGCGGATTCGTGGTGAATCAAGTTCGCGTACGGCGTCCAGACGACGCGATAACCGGGCTGAGTCAGGCGCAGGCAAAAATCGATGTCGTTGAAGGTCACGCCAAGATTGATTTCGTCGAATCCTTCCAGCTCTTCGAACACCGTTTTGCGCACGGCCATGCACGCTCCGGTCACCGCGGAACAGTTTTGCTGGAGCATCGCGCGGTTAAAATATCCGGGATGCCCCCGCGGAATGTGCGGAAACGCGTGACCCGCCACGCCGCCGAGCCCGAGCACGACGCCGCCATGTTGCAGCGTCCCGTCCGGGTACCAGAGACGCGCCCCGACCGCGCCGACTTCCGTTCGCGCCGCGTGGCTGACCATCTCCGTCAGCCAGCCGGGATCGTCGATCTCAGTGTCGTTGTTCAGAAAAACCAGGATGTCGCCGCACGCTTTTGCCGCCGCGCGGTTGTTCAGCCGACTGTAATTAAACGGTCCGCTCTCAGCGATGACGCGAACGTTTTGCTGTTCTATCGCGCGGAAGAAAGTGACCGTCTCCGGTTCGATCGAGCCGTTATCGACGATGATTATTTCGAATGGGCTATATTCGGTCCGCGCTCGAATGCTCTCGACGCAACGCTTCAACAACTCTGGGCGATCTCGCGTCGGGATGATAATCGTGACGAGCGGCGCCGATTCCGGTAATGCGTGAATGACACGATGCGACTCCGTGTTTTCCGGGCAGGGCACCACCTGTCCGGGCATGCCATTGCGTTTGCAATGATCAGCGATTGCGCGTCGTGCCGCCTCTTTCGCATACGGTTTTGCATCGGGAATAGCGGCGAGGCTGCCGCCGACCATGCGCCAGTGATACAAAATGCGCGGGATGTGCCGGACCTGCTCCGGCCGCACTCGGTCGACGCAGCGCAGCGCGAGATCGTAATCCTGTGATCCTTCGAATCCCTCACGAAAGCCGCCGATCTCCCGCAGCAAATCGGCGCGATAACAGCCGAGATGGTTGATGTAGTTCTGCCCGAGAAAAAGCTCGGGATTCCAATCCGGCTTGAAGAACGGGTTCGAGCGGACGCCATTCTCATCGATCTTGTCTTCGTCGGAGTAGATCAGGCCGGCGTCCGGATGGCGGTCGACCTCTCGCGCGACGAGCGCGAGCGCATGTTCCGCGAAAGCATCATCCTGGTCTAGGAGTGCGCACCAATCACCCGTCGCCAACGCGAGCGCCGAGTTCGAGCAAGCGGAGATGTGACCGTTGCGTTCGCGGAACGTCAGCTTTATCCGCGGCTCGACGGCAGCGGCCTTTTCTAAGAAGGGTCGAACCGCCGGATCAGTGGAAGCGTCGTCGGCGATGCAAAGTTCCCAGCATTCGTAAATCTGATTCCGGATCGAAGCGATCGCAGCCTCGAGCAGCCGGAGATCCGGATTGTAAACCGGCAGGATAATGGAAATCAGCGGATGGCTTGGCAGAAGCCGCAGTTCGCGCCGCAACGCCGCGCGCGTTGCAGGGCTCGGCGCATCAAACTGCGCGATCCAATCCTGATAAACGTCGTCCTTCTTACCGCGTTCTTCGTGTCGCTGATCCAGCGAGGACAACAGCTCGGCGAATCGCGACGCAAGACGGTCCAGGGTGAAGTGACGCTCGAATGTTCGCCTACCGGCGGCTGCGATTTGTTGCACGAATTCGGGCAGATCCGCGCAGGCCGCCAGCGCGAGGGCCAGCGCTTTGGATTTTTCCTTCGTCACGAGCAATCCGTTTAATCCTCCCCGCAGCCATTCGCGGACTCCGCCCACATCGGTGCTGATCACGGCCTTGCCGAGTCCCATCGCCTCCAAAATCACGATCGGCATCGTTTCATCGCGCGAAGGAAGAACGACGACGTCGGTCTCATTCAATAGAGTCAGCGCGCTCGCGTGATCGAGGGCATCGATCAACTCGACCTGTTCGAAACCGGCCACGGCGCTCTGCAATTCCGCGTAAAATGCATCGTCGAGCACGCGGCCGGCCATTTTGAAACGACAGCGCTCGCGCGTCGCGCCATCCATTTTGGCGATCGCTTCCGCCAATATATCCTGGCCTTTCCGCGGCTCGAAGGAACCAAGGGTGAGGAAGCGGACGCGTTCGCTCCCACTGGACGCAAGAACTGGCGGACGCGGAATGCCATACGGAACGATCTCGATCGGCACTTCCGTCAGTCCTTCATAAATGCGCGCGGTCTGCTGCGTAGGTGTGACCAGAAGATCGGCCATCGTCAAAGCCGACGCCATCTCCGGGATCGCGCGGATCAACCGGACCGCCACCAGCGTTTCGTGCAAATACCAGAGCGCTGGTTTGCCCTCGAGATGCGCCGCGCGGATCGCCGGCCAGCTCGCGATCGTGTTCCCGACCACGACATCGAACTCCTTGGAACGCTCGCGTAGCCACGCGTGCGTGAGATCGGTGAGCAGCGTCGGTTCCACCACTGTCGGCACTCCCGCCCCCGTAAGCATGTCCGAGATCGGCCCGTGATCCGGGGTCGCGACCAGAATCTTCCAGCCACGCTCCTGCAACCAGCCGGCCAGATGCACGAGCTGGATCGGCGCGCCGCTCAACGTCGTTTCATGCGAAACGAAGAGGACGCGCGGTCGCTTGGTCGCTCCGTTGTTTTGCGTAGCCATGTCAGACTGCCACGGGCATCGCCCCGCGAATCAGCTCCGAAAATTCAGCCCCAAAGCGCTCGATCGTGAAACTTTCCTCGTAGGTCGCACGCGCCTTGCGTCCCAGTTCTGCCACCAGCCGCGGATTCTCGATCAAGCGCCTGATGGCCCCCGCCAGCTCATCGGCCGCTTCTGGCCTAACGAGCAGTGCGTTTTGCCCATCTGTAAACGTCTCCGCAGCGCCGCCGACGTTCGTCGTAATGATCGCGCGACCGAGGCTCATCGCCTCGAGGATCGTCACGGTCGGCATCGCTTCATCGCGTGAGGACGAGACGATCACGTCGGCTGCCGTCAATTTCCCGATGGCCTCCGCGTGGCTGAGCGCGCCGGTCACCGTGAGATTCTCGATCTGCTTCGCGATCGGTTCGATGGTCGGCCAGAAATCGGGATCGAGAATGCGCCCGGCAATTTCGAAACTTGCTGCCTTCTGGATTTCCTTCGGCAATTGCGCGAGCGCTTTGACGAAAACATCCTGGCCTTTCCGCGGTTCCACGCTGGCGAGGAGAAGAAAACGCAACGGCCCCGAGCGGCCGTCAGCGAGAGATTGTCCGCCGAGATCCGGAATCGCGTTCTGCAAACATTTCACGGGGCTTTCCGTATAGGGCCGGTAGACCAACGCGGTCTGTTCCGAGGGCGCCAGAAACAAATCCACGAGCGGCATCGCCGCGCGGAGCTTCGGTTCTTCGCGCAGATAATGTTCGCCGACTGATCCCGGTTCGTGCAGCCACCAGACCACCGGAACCTTTTCATTCTTTAACGCTCGGACTACCGCGCTGGTGCGAATCGTGTTCGCCATCACGCAATCGAAATGGCGCGCGAACGCGGCAAAAGATTCGTGTTCCGTTTCCACGAGCGGATCGACGATCAGCGGAATGCCCTCGGCTTCGTACTTCGCGCGGAGCGGACCGTCCTCCGGCGCGATGACCGTGACGAATATCCCGTGCTGCTTGCACCAGGCCGCCGCGTGAAACAGCATCATCGGCGCGCCGGACAGCGAGAGATCGTGCGAAACAAAAAGCAAGTCGGCCGAAGTCTCGATCCGCGCCTTGGGATCGTTGCGGCCTGACATGCGGATCGGCGTCGGCGAATCCGTGTCCAGCCAGTCGCGCATGTTGTCGGGGAAATAAGGATCGTGGGTGGTGTAGCCAGCCCACCGTTTCAAAAGAAAGATCGAGGCCTTGTCCCGCGGCCGCTTTTGCGTGTGCGTCTCCGATTGCTCGACGCCGAGCGAGGCGTGGCCCGCGTGGCGTAACGTCGCGTAGGGCGTGTAAACACAACGCAGCCCGGCCTCGCGCACCTTGAACGAGAGATCGATGTCGGAATGCGCGATCGGCGTGTTCACGGCATCGAAACCGCCGATGCGCCAGAAATCGTCGCGCCTCATCGCGAGACATGCCGCCGAAAGCGCGGCCACGTCGCGCAGCGTTTGCGCGAGGTTGAAATGCTCCGTCGAATCTGCAGGGCGTTGGTGAAAAGCAGTGCCCGCCAGGCCGCGCACGCCCATGACTAATCCGGCGTGCTGGATTTTTCCGGCCTCGTAAAGCAGCTTGGGCGCGACCGCGCCGATCTCCGGATTCTCCAGGGGCTCGATCAGGTTCTGGATCCAATCCGCCTGCTCTGTCTCGACATCGTCGTTGAAGAAGATCAGCCGCGCGCCGGTCGCGGCTTGCGCGCCGGCATTGCACTTATCGGAAAAATTGAATGGCTTGTCGTAAGGCACGAGCCGGATCGATGCGCCTTCGGCTTCGAGAAACTTGAGCGACTCGGCGAGCTGGCTGTTGGTCACCAGGACGATTTCGAGATCGGGATACTTCGTCGCGAGCGGCAGCTCCTCCAGACAAGCTTGTGCGCGAGTCGGCGAATCAGTCGGCACAATGACGGAAACGCGCGGCCAGCGCTCGATCTTCAACCGCGCGCGATTCGCAGTCGGATACTCGAGAATTTCAGCCGGCAAGTTTCGGCGCCGCATCGCATCGGCCAGCGCCGCCAGGTTCGTCCGGCGCGCGTCCGGTTTACCGCCGGTCGATCCGGAAGCCGGATGCTCGCGCCAGTGATAAAGCACGTGCGGGATGTGATGGATGGCCCGCGCGCGCTCGGTCGCGCGCAAAGCAAAGTCGTAGTCCTGCGACAGATCGAATTCCTTCCGGAACCCGCCCAGTTCCAGCGCCAGCGAACGCCGATACGCGCTCAAGTGCCCGACATACATCGAGGCACAGAGGAGCTCCGGGTCCCACTCCGGTTTGAAAAAGGGCGCGTGCCGTTTCCCTTCCCCACTCAGGCGATCTTCGTCGCTGTAAAAAATGTCGGCCTCGGGAAATTCCATCGCCGACCGCGCCAGCTCGTAGAGCGCAAAAGGTGTAAGGACATCGTCGTGATCGAGGCACGCCACGAAATCGCCGGTCGCGAGCCCCAGCGCCCGGTTCGTGTTTTCGGCTATCCCAAAATTCTCCGCCAAACGCTCGACCCGAATTCTTTCGTCGCGTGATTCCCAGCGGCCCAAGGCCTCGATCGTCTCGGGCCAATCCGACCCGGCATCGACGACGCACAATTCCCAGTTGTCGTAAGTCTGCGCGGCGACCGACGCGAACATTTCTTCGAGGAAGGAAGCCGGCGTGTTGTGGACCGGCGTTAGCAGACTGATTTTGATCCGCGCAGGGAATTCGCGGGACAACTGCCGCTGCTTTTCCAGGGCCGCCGGATCCGGCTCATGTTCGGCAATCCAGACCTGGTAACGGTCCGTGGGCCGGGCTTGCTCCGCCGCACTCTCCTCTTCTTGCGAAGCCGGCGCCGATTCTTTCTTTCGCGCAATTCCAAGGTTCCGCGGCAGCCGGCGCAGCTCGCGCGCGATCCTCTCCCCGAGAGGCCGCCGCACTTTCTCGCCGGTCTGAATTTGAAAGCAGCGTCCTTTTTTCCGACAGGCTCTTTTCGCCGCGCTCAAGATGGCTTTGTGCTCCTTCAACTGCGCTTTCAGGCTCTCGACTTTGGACCGCAACGTGTCTGTCTGCGCGACCAGGCGTTTCAGTTGTTCGTGCTGCGTATCCATGATCAGCTGCGCCTTCGCCCGGTCGCGCCGCAGATTTTCAAAATGCCCGCGCTGCTCTTCCTGGGCCGCAAGGAGCAGCTCGACGCGCTGTTCGAGCGAGGCAATCGCGCGCGCCTGATGATCCATGATCTCCTGGACCTTCCGGCGATCGGTTAAAAGTGAATCGAGCCAGACTTGCCGCGTTTCGAACGCCGCGACCGTTTTCTCCGCTTCCGCCGCTCGCGCGAAAGCATCGATCCGCGCCGCCGCGAGCGCGTACGCTTCAGCCAGCTCCTTAACTTTCGCGCTCCGACCAAAAAGCTCCTTCAACAGGAAAGAAGAAGGAGCGCTTTTCCCTTGCCGCGCGATTCCCAATCCAAGTCCCTCCGAAAACAGCGCACTGGGCCGGCCCGCGACCCATTCATCCCAGGCTGCTTTCGGATTGTCGTCGCGTTTCAATCCAATCCCGTGAAGCAACACCACGGCGTTCGCCGCGAGCTTCGGCCCCCACGCACGTAAATCTTTTCCGATTTCCGCTCCCGAATCGGAATCGTCGAGGAATAAAACCTCGACACTGCCTTCAGGCGTTTCCGCCAGCGCCGCGCCCCGACTGGAAAAAAAACGCGCGCGCGCGCCGTAGAATTCCTCGCCGTAATCGCGGCCTTCCTGCCAGGCGACATCGTCTTCTTCGGATTCGCCCGGACGCTCCCGCCGGACTGCGACGCACTCGCAATCGACCTGTTGTTCGTTCGCCGCCTGGCAAAAGGTGAAGAAGGCCTGCCCATCACCGAACCCCACCGCGACTATCCGTTTCGGCTTCGCCTCCGCGATCAAGTCGTAAAGCAGCGGCAGATGAAAACGCATCGGGCCGCCCGAATAAAACTTCGGCTGAAATCCGCGGAAACTCGGCAGTTTATCGAACATCGAGAAGCGTCAAATCGGACCGGACTTGGGAAAGGCCAGTCAACCCGCTCAAATAGAGGACTAAACCGGCCCGCCTGTCTAACGATTCGCGAAAATCCTTGTTGCGCGTGAGCGGCCATTGAGAATCACGGCAGATGACGTTCAGCGGGGAATTGTTGCTCTTGCTCTGGGTGATCGGGTCTCTCTTGCTGAATGGCATAACGCTCCTCCGTGTTCTTACGAAATTGCGCGGCCTCGAACTATTCGGTTACGGCGCCGCGGCGGGTGTTTCGCTCCATGCCCTTTTCGGCTGGGCCATCGCCGCCGCCCCGACGGTTCGTGGAGCGTTCGTCACGATCCTCATCGCGCTCACCGTCCTGAACGCGGCCTATTTCGTTTGGCGCCGCGTTCTCCAGGAACTTTGGAGCGAGTTGTCGAAGGCGATCAAGACCGCGCTGGCCTTCTGGCTCCTGCTTCTCTTACTCGGCCTCGGTCTTCTTCAGGCGAAGGTCCCACCTCCGCCGTCGCTTCTCCCGGGAATAGACATCTTCAAAACCCCTACCACGAACGTGAAGGTCCAGTATCTCACTTCCCTGCCGGCCGATAACTACATCCCTTTTGCGGTCTCGGAATTTTTCCTGCGCGGGATTTCGTTCCAAAAAGAGAGACCGATCCTGCCCGGCAACGAGGTCAGTAACCGTACCGTCCTGATGTCGCTCGTCGCACTGCCGTTTCGAGCCGCGCTCGGGGCGCCCTGCGACCATCTTGAGCTGGGCACTTTCCATTACGTCGATCGCGACTGGCCCGATGTGGCGAAGCTGAATACGAACGGCGCCTTCGAACAATTCTCGGTGATCGGCCTGGCGCTGAATTCGCTGCTGCTTCTCGCCGCGATCGTTTTCTGCGCCGGCCTGGGCGCGGGTTCCGTTGTGCCGCTTGCCACCCTCCTCTATGTCACGAATGCGTATTTCATCGGCCAGACAATCTACACGTGGCCGAAGGCCCTGGCCGGTTTCTTCATCCTCCTGGCCTGGCACTCGATCCGCGTCGGCCATCGGCCAATCGTGGTCGCCGCTCTGATGGCCATCGCGTTTCATTGTCATCCCTACGCCATCGTTTTCGCTGGCTGGGTCGCCCTGTTTTATCTCCTGCAATGGGGGCGGGAAAAATCCGGACTGCCCTCGATCGTTCGCTATCTTCTCATTTTCATCGCGATCGTCCTGCCCTGGATCATCTGGACAAGATATGTCCTCGAGATCCCTTCCGATCTGATCGCGCAAAACTTTAGCGGGCCGGGGACTGAACTGGCGTGGGCCTCGCCGATGAACTTTATCTGGATTCGCGTTCACAACCTCTTCTTCACGGTCTGCTCGACCAGCTTTCTCCTTTACCCCTTCGATCTCGGCGCCGTTCTTGATCGTTGGTTGGTTTCGCTGCCGGGCGCGGTGGGCCTGGTCTTGATTTACCCGGCCTTCGCCCAATGGGTTGAACTCCCACGGCCGCGTCCCTGGTTATGGTACGGTTTGCTCGGCCCTGCTTTGTCGATCCTTGCGGTTTACAGTTGTCCGGCTCTGCCGGTCCTGCACGGATATCAAGCCCCGCTCGCCGTCCTGCTTTTTTTTGGCGTGTGGTGGCTCTCTCAACACTGCCGCCGGCGAGTTTATCTGGGCCTGATCGGACTTCAGCTCTTTCTCAATCTGGGAATCCTGTTGGCTCGGGGGCTGATCCTCGGCGTACACTTTTAGGGCGCTGTAACTTCCAAGCATGGTCCAACTCGATTTACCGTCGCACCATTTCGAACCGCGCCTCTATGGCGTGGGGGCATGGACGAGTCATCTCCATTTTGCCTATGACCTGGTGGCGGTGATGAAACCGGCGTTGCTCGTCGAGCTGGGGGTCGATCGCGGGGAAAGCTACTTCGCGTTCTGCCAGGCGGCGCTCGAAAATAAAAGCGGCACCCGCTGCTTCGGGATCGATACCTGGCGCGGCGACGAGCATGCCGGCGGTTACGACGAGACCACGTTTGCCCAGGTATCCGAGCACAACCGGGACAACTACGAATCGTTCTCTACGCTGTTGCGTTCCAGCTTCGACAGCGCGCTCACTCATTTCGAAAAAGAGAGCATCGACGTCCTCCATCTCGACGGTCTGCACACGGAAACGGCTGTTCGCCATGACATCGAGTCGTGGTTGCCGAAACTTCGGCCCGGCGGCATTCTCCTGCTCCATGATGTGGGCGTGCGGAGCAAAGGCTTCGGCGTCTGGAAAGTTTGGGCGGAGCTCCAGCAGCAAAGCCGCTCGTGGACCTTTGCAGACGGACCCGGTCTTGGCGTATGGCAGAAACCGCCCTCAGCTCCGTTGCCGGGATTTCTCGAAGAACTTCTCGCCCCGCCTAACGAGTCAAATGCAGCCCTGGCCCGCTATTACACCGAACACGCGACTGCGATGCAGGAGAAGATCGCGCAACAGTGGCGGGACGGCTCGATCCGCAACACGCCGTTCGCGCAGCAAACAATCATTCAAGTCTTCCATTCGAGCGATGGGTCGCATCGCGAAGAGAATTCTGTTTACGCTCGGATAGGTCACGAAGGCTGGAAAGATGTGCGCATCGAATTGCCGCCAAACGCTAGGGCCGCGCCGTTGCGGATCGATTTTGTCAGTGCGCTGACCACGATCGAGATCGAGTCAATCCGGGTACGCGCGCCTGACCGCGATTATTTTTCAGCCACGACAAAACCGGACCTCGACTCGATCCAGCTTCGCGGCGACGCGGAGCGTCTACCAGATGCCAAGCTGTTCCGGTTCAAGATTACTGGAATTGATCCGCAGCTGTACCTGCCGTCTATCGAAACCGAGCTCCATGAGCCAGTGTTCGTGGAAATGCGGTTGCGCGTAAGCGCCCCGGCCTAACGATCGGGCGATTTGCGCGCGTAGGAACTTTCCACCCGCTGGGCCACGTCGCGATAGCCGTAATCGGCCTCGTAGATCTGCTTCATCGCGCCGATCGATTTCTCGCCCTCGCCCATCTGCTCGTAAACCAGGCCGAGATCGTAAACGATCTCCTTCTTCATCGCGTCCATCGAAGTGATTTCCTTCGCCGCTTCTTCCAATTGCTTCGCCGCCAGGTCGAGCATGCCGAGCTCGCGGTAACAACGCCCGAGCAGGTTCATCGATTTCAGCCGCGCGTTTGGATTCTGCCGGGCGCGTTGCAACTCCGGCAGCGCTTCCCGCGGCAGGCCGGCCTCGAACAAACGTTCCCCCAGCTCGAAGCGAAGCTGGAGATCGGTTGGGTTGCGCTCGGAACGTTTCCGCGCGTCGGCGATCAACGACTCGGCCCGTTGTTTCTTCGCCAACGTCAGCGCTTCGGAGCGGGCAGCGTAGTCCGCCGCTTCGGGCCCGTGGCTGGCGAGGAATTTCTCGTGCGCCGCAATCTCGTGGTCCGATTGAGATTGCTGCAAATCGGCCACCTTTCGGACGAGCGATGGGTCGCTGCCGCTGGTCAGATCGGCCGCGTATTGATACCAGGCGATGGCGTTCTCGGTGTCTTCTTTTTGTTCGTATAAAACGCCCAGCCGCCGCGCGAGATCGACGCTCTGCGGTTCCACCTGGTGGCGCGCATACGTTTCTTCGATCTGTTGCTCGAGCGATTCGCCGGTGAGTGCCATCCGGCTTTGTTGCTCGAGCGAGACCGCCGCCTCCTTGTCCTTGATCAGGTCGCGATAACTTTCCGCCTGCGTCCAGCCACCGGTTTTCATCGATCCCCGGGCCGCCGCATCTTTGCCGAGCCGCAGCGCTGCAGCATCCGTCGGATCGATTTCGCTGAGCTTGTTGTAAATTTCGACCGCCTGGTCGCTCTCGCCCAGTTCCTGAAAAAGCCGGCCCAGCTCGTGGAGGATTTTTGTGTCGCCCGGTTTTTCTTCGATTACAGTCTGCAAGGCAAAGACGCCGATCTCCGGCCAGCCTGCCGCCACCGCCGCTTGTTTCAGAATCAGGTTTGCCTGCCGGTTGTAGGGTTCGTCCTCCAAAACTTTCTCGATCATTTCCACGGCCCGTTTCGGATCTTTCTTCAGCTCGCGCTGCGCCTTCATGATCGTGAGAGACGCGGTGGAGACATTGAACAGCGCCTTCTTCGCCGTCTTCTGCTTCGTGATTTCCGCCCGGCGCAAAAGCTGGCGGCCCGTGAGAAATTCCGGCTCCTGTCTCAGGATCCCCTGCAAAAGCGAGATCGCGTACCCGAAATTCCGCATCTCGATTGCCGCCACCGCTTTCAGCCAATGGCTCCGCAGTTGTTCGCTCAATTCCTTTTCGGTTTTGACCGGCATGGCTCAGAACAAATCCATCTGCGGCTTTTGGGAAAGGGGCGCCGGCTTTTTGCCGCGCCGGCTCTTCGCCGGCTTTTGCGCTTCCACGGCGCCATTTGGTTTTTCCAGGTGCGAGAGAATGTCCCTGGCGCGATCGAGGATCTCCCTCGGGATCCCGGCCAGCCGCGCGACGTGGATCCCGTAGCTCTTGTCCGCGCCGCCCGGGATGATCTTGCGCAGGAAAATGATCTGCTCGTTCCACTCGCGCACGGCGACGTTGAAATTCGCCACGCCTTTCCGTTCCGACGCGAGCTTCGTCAGCTCGTGGTAATGGGTCGCGAAGAGAGTGCGCGCCTTGATTTTGTCGTGAAGAAATTCGGCGACGCTCCAGGCGATGGAAAGGCCGTCGAAGGTCGAAGTGCCGCGTCCAATCTCATCGAGGATCACGAGGCTGTGCTCGCTCGCGTTGTTCACGATGTTTGCGGTCTCGTTCATCTCGACCATGAACGTCGACTGGCCGCGCGAAAGATCGTCGCTCGCGCCGACACGAGTGAAAACGCGGTCCACCAGCCCGATCTCCGCGCTCGAGGCCGGAACGAAGCTTCCGATCTGCGCCATTAACACGATCAGGGCCACCTGCCGGATGTAGGTCGATTTCCCGGCCATGTTCGGACCGGTGATGATCGCGAGCCGCATTCGTTCGCCATCGAGATCGGTGTCGTTAGGCACGAATTTTTCCTCGGCCAGGTTTTGATCGAGCACCGGATGGCGTCCGTCGCGGATCACCAGCCGCAACGATTCATTCAGGGCCGGCCGGGAATAACCGTAAAGTCGCGCGGTCTCCGCGAGGGCGCAGAGGACGTCGAGCGTTCCAATCGCGTTGGCCGTCGCCTGGATCGGCTCCAGTTCGTGCAGCGTTTCTTCGCGCAAGGTTTGAAAAAGCTGATACTCCAGCTGCCGCGCCTTTTCGTCCGCGCCGAGAATCTTCGATTCCATTTCCTTCAATTCCGGCGTGATGAAACGCTCGCCGCCGACGGTCGTTTGTTTGCGGATGTAGCGTGCCGGGACATTCGCCAAATTCGATTTCGTAATCTCGATGAAGTAGCCGAAAACGGAATTGAAACGGACCTTGAGCGACTTGATCCCGCTCTCCGCTATCTCGCGTTCCTGCAATTGCGCGATCCAGTTTTTCCCCTCGCGCGAACCTTGCCGCAGCTCGTCCAGGTCCGCATCGAACCCGTCCCGGAAAATGCCGCCTTCTTTCAGGACCAATGGCGGATCGTCCACGAGCGCCGCGCCCAACCGTTCCGTCAGCGCCGGCATTTCCTGCAGGGAATCGAATACGGCGCGGGAGAGCGTCCCGGTCTGCTGTTCCTTCCCAAACTCCGTCCGGTCGATCAGCTTCCGCAGTTCGCTCTTCAGCTCGGGGATTTGTTGGAGCGAGATTTTCAACGCCACCAGATCGCGCGCGTTGCCCGACGCCTGGCTCAACCGGCCCGCCGCCCGCTCGAGATCGCGGATCGATTTCAAGCAACTCCGCAGCGCGGCGAGCAGATCGGCCTCGTGCAACAAATCGGCGATCAACTGTTGGCGGCGCTCCAGTTCCGCGAGGTTGCGCAACGGCTGCAAGATCCAGCTCCGCAGTTTCCGGCCGCCCATCGGCGTGACCGTGCGATCGAGCGCGGCGAGCAGGCTCATGTTGCGCGCGCCGCGAGATTCGACCAGCTCGAGATTCACCTGGGTCGCCGCATCGAGCATGACGTAATCGTCCCGTGCATCGCAGCGCAGCGACGCGAGATGGTCCACCTTCCGGCGGAGCTGCTGCTTTAAGTAATGAATAATCGCGCCCGCTGCGCCGATCGCCGCCGGCATCTCGCTGCAACCAAATCCGTCGAGCGATTTGACCCGGAAATGCTCGCACAGCGTGAAACGCGCGTGATCGGTGAGAAACGCAAAATCGTCATAGGCCAATGCGCCCTCGATCTCGCCAAACTGCGCGTTTTGCCGCTCGCTCACCAGGACTTCCGCCGGCGAAATCCGCGCCAGATCGTCGAGGAGCGCGCTGCTGTTGCTGGCCTCGGTCACGCGGAATTCGCCGGTGCTTAACTCGGCGTAAGCGAAACCGAACCGGCCTTCGTGGAAATAAACCGCGCCTAGGTAATTCGGCCGGTTCGCCTTCAACAAATCCAGTTCGCTCACCGTTCCCGCCGTGATGATCTGGGTGATCTCGCGGGTGACAATCTTCCCCGGCTGCGGCTCGCTGGTTTGATCGCAGACCGCGACCCGGCGTCCGGCCTGGATCAGTTTCGAAATGTAACCCTGCGCCGCGTGATACGGCATGCCGCACATCGGCACGCTGTTGCGATGAGTGAGCGCGAGGTTCAGTAATCCCGACGCTTCTTTCGCGTCGTCGAAGAACAGCTCATAAAAATCGCCGAGCCGAAAGAGCAACAGGGTATCGGCCGGGATGCTGGCGCGCAGCCGCTGGTATTGCTGCATCATCGGGGTAAGCGCGTCCGCCATGCTTTTAGGATGGAATCGGCGACGCCTGATTGCGAGCCGGAAACTGGAATAGGTCGTATATGACCTATAGGACCGATTCGCCTTCGGCGGCCGTCCGGGCTGCGAACAGCGCACTCAACCGTTGCGTGATCGGCCCGATTTCTCCTAAGCCGATGACACGGTCGTCGAGCTTAATTACTCCCGCAAGCTCGCCCATTGTCCCGGTGCAAAACATTTCGTCGGCGCGATAAACATCCTCGAGCGTGAGGTCGGTTTCCGTGATCGGAATATTTTCCGCCGCGCAGATCTCGAGCACAGTCGCGCGCGTGATTCCTTCCGGACAGGCGATAACGCGCGGTGTTGAAACCTGGTTGTCGCGCACGATGAAAACATGGGTCGCGTTTGTCTCGGCGACGAATCCGCGGGTATCGAGCATCAGCGCATCATCCGCGTCGGCGTTGTTCGCTTCGATCTTGGCCAGGATCGAGTTCAGCAGGTTCGCGTGATGGATGCGCGGATCGAGAATTTCCGGCGGCGGCCGGCGCATTTTGCTCGTGATCAAAGTCAGGCCGGTCTTCGCGTAAACCGGCGGCTTATGTTCCGCCAGCACGATCAAAGTCGGCCCGGCCTGGTTCAGGCGCGGGTCCATTCCCGAGGTGATCTTCACACCGCGCGTCAGCGTCAGGCGAAGGTGGACATCATCCCGCATTTGGTTCGCCGCGAGGGTGCGCTTGATTTCGTCGACGATCTTTTCGTCCGCGGGAATTTCAGTGAACGCGAGGGCTTCCGCTGAACGCCGCAGCCGCGCGAGATGTTCGCGCAGTTTGAAAATGCGCCCGCCGTAAAGCCGCAAACCTTCCCACACCGCATCACCCCCCTGCACCGCTGAATCGAAGGGACTGATCCCCGCTTCATCGCGATGGACGAGCCGGCCGTTGATGTTTACCAGCAGGTCGCGGTTTTGTTCGTTAAAGTGTTGGAGCATATACGACCTATAGGACTCATATGACCTATGCGACGCGTTCTAATGCAATCGATATTGGTGGAGCCGCGTGTAAGATTCGCGAGAGCGCTCGTAAACATCGCGCAACCGTTCCGGGACCTGCGCGAGTTCGCGCGGCGACGGTTTCCGGAAGCTCGTCGATTCCGCCACCTCGGTATACCAATGCTCCGCCCAAATCCCGTCCGTTTCCCGCAGACCTGGCGGCCATGAGAGCATCGCGTCGGTAAACTCGACACCGATCGCTTCGCATAACAAGCGCAGAATCCTCTCCGGATTCTCGAGGACGTCGTGCGCGTCAATCACCGGGGGAATTTCCCCAGTGTGAGTGCGTACCCAATCAAAAATTTCCGCCTGCTGGACGAAGCCGATGTCTTCGAGGGTTGGATCGTCGTTCTTCTTGATGTAGGAAACGATGACCTCCGCTGGATCGCGGATGAGAAAACAATTCGTCACCACGCCGAGCCAGCCGCGGTTGATCTCCGGCAAAAGATGATGGGTCATCTGTTTTTGATAAAAAATGCGTTTCCCGCCAGGAATGGCGCCGGTTATCTGCGCGATCACTTTTCGCGAATCTGTTTCCCCGCGCGCGATGACTTCATCGGCCGCAGGATGCCGGCGGCCCGTTGCCTTGAGGTAGCAGGCATAGAACGGCTCGTCGCACACGAACGTATCGGACCGGTTCCCCCACGCGCGCATCATCGCCGTGGAAATGTTGCGCGGGCCCGACCACATCGCGATCCTCGCCGGCTCGCTGTTCCGCATTGTTAAAGCTTCTAGCCGGAAATTCCGCGAGAACCAGATCAATTCATTTCACGGGGCCAATCGCGCGGCTGCCTTCGAATCATAACAAACGTTCGGCGACATATGCCCGCCCGGCGTTCGGTTCGCGTCCCGAATTTGCCCGAACTCGTGATGAAGAAGGTCCTGACCGTATTTCTTTTCCTGCTGCTTTTGGCGCCTGCGAGCCAGGCGCGCGAGCAATCGCTTCTCGCCCGGGTCACGGTTTATTGGGCCAGCGGCGGCCGCGGCTCCGATCGCTGGACGCGGCGCCACATTTGTTCGACGGGCGCACGCCTGCAGACCGGGCATTGCGCGGTCGATCCGCGCCGCATCCCTTACGGCAGCCGAGTGACACTGCCCGACGCGACCCTGGTCGCGGTCGATACCGGTTCGGCGGTTGTCAGCCGCAAGGCCGCGCGCCACGCCGGCCGGACCGCAGTCGAACGAAGCGCTCTCGTCATCGATCGGTTTTTCGAAACGAAACAACAAGCCCTGAGCTGGGCGGGCCGAAATCCTTATTTCATGCTGGTCCGCGTGTCGCCGCCGGATTTTCGCGCGTCGGTGATCTCGCAGCCTCAGCAACTGCGGCCACTTCCGGTTTCGAACCTCCGGCCAGAAGTGATGGCTGCTCCGCTGCAACCTTCTCAAGGTCCCCGGCGAAGTTTGGAAGACCGACCGAAGTTGTCGTCGAGATACGCGCGGTAAAGATCGACTTGTTCTTTTTTGTTTCGATTCGCCGTCGGCAATCTGAAAGCATCCGCGGTTCTTATGAACCGGATACTTTTCCTGGCCTCTTTGTTCCTCGTTCCGCTGGCTGGCTTCGCGGCGGATCCGCCGGCGAAACCGCCGCTGACTCCCGCGGATAATCTCGTGGTCGATGGCGTTTCCCCGATCCCGGGCGAATTGCCTGAGCACGTGGGCCGCTATACTGAATCGCGCGCGGCCACGCTGCAGGATTGGCACCCGACCCGCGCGGAGATCCTGATCACGACGCGTTTCGGCGATACGAACCAGCTTCACCAGCTGACGCAACCCGGCGGCGCGCGGACGCAGCTGACGTTTTTCCCCGACCGCGTCGAGGGTGGATCATTCGAGCCGACCAAGGGCGAGTATTTCATTTTCACCAAGGGCGCCGGCGGCAACGAGTTTAACCAGAACTACCGCTACGATATGGCGACGGGCGACATCACGTTACTGACCGACGGCAAATCGCGGAACAGCGGTCCGTCGTGGAGCGACAAGGGCGACCGGATCGCGTACACCTCCACCCGGCGCAATGGCGCCGACACCGATATCTACGTCCAGTCGCCGACCGATCCGAAAACCGATCACCTGCTGGCGGAAGTGAAGGGCGGCGGCTGGGATGTCGTCGATTGGTCGCCGGACGACAAGCAGCTTCTCGTTCTGGAGGAAATTTCGGCCAACGAAAGTTACGTTTGGTTATTCGACGCGCAGACCGGCGCGAAAAAGGAAATCACGCCGCGCCCCGCGGAAGGTGCCGAAAAGGTTTACTATTCCGCCGCGCTATTTTCCAAAGACGGCAAAGGCATTTTCGTGACAACCGATCGCGAATCGGAATTCAAGCGGCTCGATTACGTCGATCTCGCCAGCGGGAAACACACTTATCTGATTCCCGACGCGCATTTCGATGTAGACGGCTGGGACCTGAGCCATGACGGCAAACAGATCGCCTACACGCTGAACGAAAATGGCGTCGGCACGCTCCATATGATCGAGGTCTCCGTGAGCAAGGACACCGCGACCGTCGGCGCGAAAAAGGAACCGGCGTTTGATCCGCCACTTCCGGCTGTGGTGATCTCTGGCCTCCGGTTTCACCGCGATCCCAAGCAGAGTCTGCTCGCCTTCAACGTCGCGGGGGCACGATCGCCTTCCGACGTTTACACTTGGTCGACCGCCGGCGGGAAAAATACGACTACCCGCTGGACGGCGAGCGAGACGGGCGGCATTCCGCCAAAGCAATTCGCTCAGCCCGAACTCGTGAAATGGAAAACTTTCGACGGCAAAGAGATTACCGGGTTTCTTTACAAACCAGACGCGACGAAGTTTCCCGGCAAACGCCCCGTGATCGTTAACATCCACGGCGGGCCTGAGGCGCAATACCGGCCTGGCTATCTAGGCCGAAACAACTACTTCATCAACGAGCTCGGCTGCGCGATCGTGTTTCCGAACGTCCGCGGTTCGGAAGGTTACGGCAAGACGTTCCTGAAACTCGATAACGGCTTTTTGCGCGAAGGTTCTTACAAGGACATTTCCTCGTTGCTCGACTGGCTCCCGTCGCGGCCGGAACTGGACGCGGGAAAAGTCATGGTGACCGGCGGGTCGTATGGCGGATTCATGACTCTCGCGGTCGCGTCGAATTACGCGGACCGCATCCGTTGTGCGGTCGATGTCGTCGGGCCTTCGAACTTCGTGACGTTCCTGAAGAACACAGAGAGTTATCGGCGCGATCTGCGCCGGGTCGAGTACGGCGACGAGCGCGATCCAAAGATGGCTGAATTTCTGGAGCGGATCGCGCCGTTGAACAACGCCGCGAAAATCACGAAGCCCCTTTTTGTCATCCAGGGCGCGAACGATCCCCGGATCCCAAAAACGGAGGCCGAACAAATTGTCGCGACCCTAAAGAAACAGAACACGCCGATCTGGTTTTTGATGGCGAAAGACGAGGGCCACGGTTTCGCGAAAAAGAAAAACGCCGATTTCCAATTCTACAGCACGGTGCAATTCATGCGGGAATTTTTGCTGAAGTAATAACGAATGCATTCATCAGCCGCGCGGCGTGCGATGGTGAAGCATAAGGACAATTCTTTCATCGCCTCGGAAGCGAACGCGCTTGGCCGTGTTTCTTCTCGTGTTCGCCCTGGCCGCCTACGCCAGCGCACAGGATGCGTTGCTGCCGAATCCGAAACTCACGCCGGGACGAGTTGCCAAGCGCGACAAGGACCGCGGCGGAGTGACGCTCAAAATGGAACAAAAAGTTTTCGCGCGCTATCGCCTGCCGTGGACGCGACGGAACGAGTTCAAGATCGACCACCTGATCCCGGTGGAACTGGGCGGGGCTGACACGATCAATAATCTCTGGCCGCAAAGTCTAAGGACGAAGCCTTACGGCGCGGACAGAAAGGAGTTGCTGACCGAGGTGTTGCTGACCCGGATTCGGGCGAGCCAAATCACAGTCGCTCAGGCGCAGGAGCAAATTAGCCGCGATTGGATCGATACCTTCATCGATCACCTGGGCATGGTTTACCTGAAGTGATGGATCGCCCGGAATCGAGCGCGGAAACTACGACGAAAACTTTCCGTAGACCGCGACGAGAGGATATTTGCAGCGGTTGCTCGTCCAGTAATCGCTCACGAAGCCCGTCTTGGTACGGATAACGACGTGTCCTTCCGCGCCGTGGCCGAACACCAATACCGAGCCGATGGGCGCGGCGAATTGATCGTGAATCGGGAGGCGCTTGAAACCATAACTGCGGACCAGTTCATCGCCGGCCTCCGTCGCGTAATTTGTTTTCGGGTAGGAATTGATCACGCCGGATTCCACCAGCGCCGTTTTCACATATTGCCAGCAGCGCGATCTCGAACGGGCGTTGGCGCGTTCCTGCGCGATCGTCGCGGCCTTGCGCAGGCGAGGGTCGAGCCGGTTATCGACCGTGCCTTCCGGATGAACCACCGGGACCCAGTAGTGCCGTATGATTCGGGCGGAGCCGACCGAGCCGTCGTAGTTGCTGTAATAGAAGCGCGTCCCAGACTTGGCGAGACCTTCAGATCGCGCATCGATTGTGGTACTTAGCAGCGCGCAGCCGGAGAGAAAAACGAGAGAGAGAAAACGTAGCACGCATTGTGTGTATGCAAGGCGCGTACCACTCTGACAAGCCTTTTTCGCGGCCAGTCTAAACTTTTTTTGTCGTTACGGTGAATCAAGTCTAGCAACTGAAATTTTGAGAAAATAAAGCAAAAACTGGACGCTCGTTCTTCGGTCTTGATCAATTGCCGGCGGGGCGCTTCCGCCTTATCTAAACTTCACCATGGCCCAATTTCCCGACGAGCAAACCAAGGGCGGCGCCTTCAAACGGCAGGAAGATGCCTTTCGCGATTGGGTGAAGCGCGATGGCTCGTCAGCCTACAAACCGGAGTCCGGCCGTTACCATCTTTACGTCTCGTTCGCCTGCCCCTGGGCGCATCGCACGATCATTTTGCGAAAGCTCAAAGGACTTGAAAACGCCATCGGCATGACAGTCGTGGATCCGGTGCGCGACGAACGCGGCTGGGCGTTCCGCGATGGGCCGGGGCACTCGGAGGATCCGATCAATAGTTTTAGATTCCTCAGCGAAGCCTATCACACGACCGATCCGAATTACCGTGGCCGTGTGACGGTCCCGGTGCTTTGGGATAAGAAGACGAAACGGATCGTGAGCAACTCAGACGACGACCTCCTGCGCATGTTCAACAGCGAGTTCGCCGATTTTGCCGCGAACGATTACGATTTTTTTCCGTCCGGTCTGCGCGATCAGATCGAGGCGCTCAACCAGACGATCTACGAACGGGTGAACAACGGCGTTTACCTCGCCGGGTTTGCAACGCGCCAGAAGGTTTACGAACGGGCCGCGAAACGATTATTCGAGAGCCTCGATGAACTGGACGCCCGGCTCGCGACCAGCCGTTACCTGTTCGGCGATCGCATGACGGAAACGGACTGGCGACTGTTTCCCACCCTGATCCGGTTCGACGCCGTTTATCACGGGCACTTCAAGTGCAATCTCCGACGGATCGTCGATTACCAGAATCTCTGGCCGTACCTGCGCGATCTTTACCAGCACGATGGCGTCGCCGAGACCGTGAATTTCGATCACATCAAGCGCCACTATTACATGACGCACGACGACATTAATCCGACGCGGATCGTGCCGATCGGGCCCGCCTTGGACCTGAGCGCGCCGCACAGCCGTGGAGGGATAGGCGCCCACCCGTCCGAATAGATCGGAAAAAATGGGACGACACAGCGGTCGTCCCTGCAAAGGATTAACCTTTAGCGTAAACGCCGATCAGCGGCCGGCGTGAAGGAGTCTTGGAGAGGAAATCGCTCACGAACCCGTTCTTGGTCCGAATCTCGATGTGACCAGCAGACCCGCGAGCACTATAGACCAGCACTGAACCCAGCGGCGCCGCAAACGGATCGCGGATGGAGAGCTTCTTGAAGCCGTAATCTCGGACCAATTCGTCGGCCGCCTGCTTGGCGAGCGCGGTCTTGGGCCGGGAATCGATAACGCCGGAAGCCAGGAGCGCTTCCTTGACGTAATGCCAGCAACGCGACTTGGAGTGCGCATGCGCGCGTTCCTGGGCGATCGTCGCAGCCTGCATCAATTTGGGGTTCACCCTCGGGTCGACCTTGGCGGCCGGATAGACGAGCTTCTTCTTCTGGTACTCATCGACGATGGGGGCTGAGACCGTCTTGCCGTTCCGGTCTTTGAAGACGAACTGGGGTTTGAAATTGAGGTTTTCGGTCTTCGCGGCAGAGGCGGAAACAGCCACGGCGCAGGCCAAAATAATAGGGAGTAGGAGAGTAATTTTTCGCACGGGAGCGCCCCCTATGCACTCTATCGGGGTCTCGCGCAAACGATTTTTTACGATTTTCTTCATAAAAAGAAACCCCGCTCGAAGAGGCCCTGTTTATCCAAGCAGGTTGCGATCCGGCGCTCGTTGAAAAGACTTCGGAAGCGAGGAATTATCTGGATGCAGATTCGGCGAAATGAGCCGCGACAAGGCATGTGGCGGAGTCTGACCCAGCTCGCGGCGCTGGCGGCGCCTCTTCTGTTTTTTGCCTGCGCGGCCCCCACGGCTTCCCTCCTTTCACCCCGGCCAGGTGAGCCAGTCAAAACCGTTTACATTGTCCACCACGGGACGCTCCATACCGGTCTGACCGTAAAGCGATCGGATATCCCGCGCCACAGCTGGTCGGCGAATCGCGATTATGCCGGCAGCAAATTTCTGGAAGTCGGCTGGGGCGACGACGATGGCTACCGCAAGCCGCTCACCACGGGTATTGCCCTTAAGGCGCTGATGGGATCCAAACGCACTGTCCTCCTCACCGATGGGTTCAGCCAGGCGATCCGCACCAAATACAGCGATCCGAAGTTTACCGTGCTTGCGGTCGATCTGTCCGAGGCAGGGTTCGCCCGCCTTTGCCAGCACATCCAGCGAACCTACGCGCTCAATAAAAAGGGTGCCCCGATCCGGCTCGGTGAGGGCTGGTATCGCGCTCGCGGAACCTATTCCGCGTTCAACACCTGCAACACCTGGGTCGCCATCGGCCTGCAAAAAGCCGGCTGTCCGATCACGCCTACGCTCTGCCTCATGCCGGGGCCTATCTCGTCACGCAGCGTTACAAAGAGATCGGCATCCGCATCGCCCTCGGCGCCATCCGCGCCAACATTCTTCAGCTCATCCTCGCCCGCACCTTCAAGCTCACCGCCCTCGGCATTTTCGCCGGCCTCATCGCCGCCTTTTTCCTCTCACGCTTCCTCAGCTCCATCCTCTTCGGCATCACCGCCAACGACGCCGTCACCTTCGTCGCTGTCCCTCTCTGCCTCATCGCTATCGCCCTCCTCGCCGGCTACCTCCCCGCCCGCCGCGCCACCCGCGTCGATCCTGTCACCTCATTGCGATACGAGTAGACCGCGGCCAGCGTCTGTTGCTCATCCGACTAGGCAGAGTTTGGACAGCGCGAACATGCGCCGAGACCCAAGTCCTCGGATGCCCAGTTATGCACGACTGCATCGACTTCCCGAGCGTTGTTAACATCAACTGGTTTGAATATTTGACCGACAAGATCTGTTGGAAGACCCAGCACTGTGGAATCCTTGAGCAAAGCGCATCGCCGTCCCGTCATCAGCATCGCGCCGAGTTCGGTCATCACGTTGTAATTAAGGCCGCGTTGAATCCGATCTTCTAGGATTCCGATCCCGTAATTGCAGGCCCACATATGGGCGGCAACATTGCTGAGAACATCATCGTCGAGTTGACGCTTCGAGGCGAGGTGAAGAACAAGTCCATGCGCTGCCAGTGCTGCTTGAATGACCGGGATGATATCGCGCACGGGATCCAAATATTGAGTGTCAGATCGATCGCGTGGAAAGCGTGTCATCAAGAAAACGTTCCGTTCGAAAGGAAATTCTTCGGTCAAGCGCCCTATGGGCTTCAGCCACTTCACGGGAGCAAAGCTCGGCGGCACGAGCGTGTGGCGGGCATGCCCAAACTGCGAACCGAAGGTTCCACACAGTTCAACCTCGATGGCGGCGGCGTCCACTCGTTGCAACAAAACTTGGACAACTTCCGTACCGCGCGGAGTGATACCCCAATACCTCTTCCGGGGAGCGCGACGCACCAGGTGTTGCTGTTCAAGTACGTCCAGTCTGTCGTGAATATTACCCGGTCGAGGAACCCAAACTTTGTCAAAAATCCACTGTGCTTCTGCCGCTGTGAATGCACCCTCTTCGGATCGTGCTGCCGCGACAGAGCACACGACGAGCACGCGCTGTTCGATGCTCAGTTGCTGCAGCAACAAGCCGAACGACAAGGTTTGCTTCACATCAGCCACCGGTCACCGATGTAATTAACTGCTTCAGTTTATCGACACCACGTTGGTGTAACCTTACCTGAATCTGTTGGCCTTTTCCCCGGAAGCTAAAGGCATCATCCATCCGTTTGATGGTCTTGGCGAAGTTCGTGGTGTCGAAGCGTCCGTAGTCGCTGCAAACCCGCCGGATCTCTCTCGAGTCCGTCCATTCTTCACCACCAGTCAGTTGTCGTGCGGCGGCAACCAGCAACGCGATCTGTTTCGTGGCCGTCGCGGTGGAATTATCAAGCTTTCCGACTCCCAAAACTACATCCGCCCCACCAGCTTCATTATCTGAATAGATCTCGCCGATCACTTCGGCCGCGAGTCCGAGTCTCCCTCCAATTTTCTCTGTTCCACTCTCGCCCGT
>QHNH01000024.1 GCA_003218375.1 Verrucomicrobiota bacterium
TCTTTCCAGTCATCGTTGCTCGTCATCAACGCTCCGTTGCCGGCGTGCAGCTCGAGAGTCGGATCGGCCATCCTTCCGGGAACGGGGTTGCCGCCCGAGCTCAGCGATGGTCCCTTCGCGAGCAAGAGCACTTTCTTGACGTCGTTGCCGGTAATGATGAAACCGCCGATCAGGATGTTGTCTCCCGTCAAGACCCGGGCGCGGGTCGAAATGTTCAGGAGCTGAGCCGGCGTAGCCGTAGGCGTTGCTGTTGGAGTCGCGGTAGCTGTTGCTGTGGGTGTGGCGGTGGCAGTAGCAGTAGCTGTAGCCGTAGAAACCGGAGTAGCCGTTGGAGTTGACGTTGCCGTCGCAGTAGGCGAAGCAGTTGCTGTCGCCGTGGCGGTAGCGGTCGCTGTAGGCGTCGCAGTAGTGATCGGCGTTGCTGTTGGCGTCGCTGTTGGAGTTGCTGTTGGAGTCGACGTCGGAGTAGCCGTTGGGGTCGATGTTGGTGTTGCCGTCGCGGTGGCGGTAGCTGTTGCCGTAGGCGTGGCAGTCGTGGCTGGTGTAGCAGTTGGAGTCGATGTCGGTGTCGACGTTGGAGTCGACGTCGCGGTCGCAGTTGCCGTCGCAGTCGGTGTCGCCGTAGCCGTTGCCGTCGGGCTGGCAGTAGGCGTCGGACTGGCAGATCCAGGCGCGCAAGGAGTAATCGGGCCTACCGCAATGGCGAATTGCGTTCCGCCGCGAGCGGTATCCGCCTTATTATTGCCGCTCGCTCCCGAGCCGGCGGTGGTAAAGGTGCTTCCACGTAGACCAACCAGGATCGAACCCACGTCGATCACGGGGTGACCAAAGGGCATTACGGCATTGAGTTTACTCAGCGCCACCTTAATTGTGATAGTCTTGGCGGTCGCATCGAAGAATCCGCAGTCGGCCGCTCCTTTGTCGGTATACGTGATCGAGCCATCGAAATTTCGCTTGGCAGTTCCGTAAACAAAGGTTTGGGCGCCGGAAGAGTCCGTCGTTGCGCGGAAGAAGAACCCGTCGCCGCGGTCTGAAACCCCAAAGGTATATTCCCCTGTCGGGCTTAAGACCGAATTGGGCGCGTTCGCCGTGAAAGTCATGCGCCAGTTAGAACTCGGCGGGAGCGCAGTCATATCGGAAACCTTCATCGTCGCGACCAGAAGCGGCGCACTGTCAGAGGGCGAAGTCGGCTCGGCCGAATACAAGATCGAGAGAATGTCGAGCGGATCATCTACCGGAACAACGGCCGTCCCACCGAGCTCTGGATTGCCGCCCAACCGCACGTCATGAGGAAAGTCGGTTACCTGGGATCCAGGAATACCGCCCACTTTTGCCGCGGTTGGAACGGGTTCGTTGGGCGGAGCTGGGAGTGCGCTGCCTTCCACTGGTACAGGTACGGCCGCCCCAGTGGCACCGGGTCCGCTAATTTGACGCGTAACAAAGGCATGGCCGCTTAGGTCGTTGTGATCGTCGCAGTAACCGATAACGGCAGCGCCGGTAGGATCGAAGGCGACTTGAAAATAATCAGCCAGGTTCCGATTCGGGGACTGTCCCCCGACGACTAGTCCAGCCTCGGAGATGTTAGCTCCATGAATGACGTGATCGCTTGCCTCCGCCTGACGGAAAGTAGGATTGCCTTTCACGTCTGTACCGAGCGCATAAAAGACATGCCAGTCAGCCGTGTCATCACCGGTGCTGTTCTTATCGCTCCCGTACCAAACCACGCCAATCGTGCCGGGGACCGGTCCTGTGGTCATCCAGGGGAAGACAGCAGTCTTGGTCTCCAGCCCGTCGCTCACCCGGATGGCATCGCTCCAGGTATTGCCTTTATCAGTTGAGAACTTGATAAAGACATTGGTGTCGTCGGAATAGCAGACGTAGACCGTTCCGTCCGCAGCCACTTTCACCGTGAAGAAGAGATGGGCCTTGCCCGTTCCCGCAACACTGTGTGTGGTATACGTTACCGGTGGCAGGCCGGCGGCCGGTGGAAAACCTACTGAGACACTCCCGTTACTGCCGCTAATATAAACGGTGCCGTCATTTTGATCGACCGCAATTCCCCCCGCCTGGCCAACCGCCCCGGCGGTGGTTGCGTTTCCGTAGGTAAGTCCACCATCGACCGACTGTTGAATCTGGGAGATGGCCGGCTCGAGCGTCCGATAGAACAGATAAACCGTGCTGGAGCCGAAAAACTCGAGCCATTGCCGATCATCTCCTGGCACTCCGCCGGTGGCGCTGCCGAGGGGGTTTTGAATAAAGGTCACGCCACGATCGGTCGAGCTTTGCGTAGAGATATTACCGATAACGAGGCTGGCGTAGGCCAGAGTCGGCGGCGCATTGGGATCCTCAGTAGCTTCGCTGTTGAAGCCAACCGCGATATCCACGTCGCCGCCACCATCGCTGCCTACGGTACCATCACATGGAGCCGGAGGAGTACAAGGAGTAGCTCCGAGTTTGTCCGGCTGCCCGCGATACTGCGGGTTACGCATGAATGGATCATAGTTCGGGTTGGAACTGCCGTTGACCGTAGGCCGCAAATCGAAGTACCAGAGATCGGTCCCGCCCGGAACCCCGCGAATAGCGGCGACGTAGCAGTTGCCAAACTTATCGCAACGTACGCTCGGCTCGACGTCCTGGCCAATATAGGGCGCCCGCGTCGTATAGTTAGGGCTAAAGGTCATGCCACCCTTGATATAAGTAGCAGTACCGGTGACGGGGATAGGTATCGGTACGCAAGTCCCACCCTGAGCCCGGACAGTGTAGCTCCCACTGCTCGTTGAGTCTTCCCCGGTAAAGAGGGTGCCTTGACCGCCCACGTTGAGTTGGGTGACGCCGTTAATTGCCGTCAGACTCGCCCCGGCGCTGGGGTTGCCCACTTTGCTCATCGCCACAGCCATTCGGATATTGCCTTGGGTATCGAACGAACCGGATTCGATTCCACCCATGGGAGTAATCAGACTGCCCGATTTCGTTCCGTACTCGTAATTCACATTCGAGTTAGGATCAGAGGTCATGGCGACGTAGTAGGTAGTAGGTCCAAACGTCCAAATTACTCGCCAGACCTGGTTCGCCGGGATCGCACCCAGATTGGAGTTGACCCTCAGGACAAAGACCAGCCGTGGGGAGCCAATGTAACTGTAGTCCTCACCGGCCGACACCGATAGGATATCGGATTCGGGCGGATTGCCCGTCCCCTGGTCTCCCGAAGGATCAGTCACCACGACTGTCGGGGAGTTTAAGCAATTTGGATCAGGAGTCGCAGACGGCGTAGCCGTGGGCGTCCCGCTTGCCGTTGCCGTTGGAGTGGCAGTAGCGGTAGCGGTGGCTGTAGACGTAGGCGTAGGTGAAGCCGTAGCGGTGGGAGTAGGTGTCCCGGTCGCTACCACACAGGTATTGGTAAACTCGACGTCGTCCACCCACCAACCCGCGCCGGGAATCAGCACGCCATTATCGAGGCCCAGCCGCCAGCGAACGCGAACGCCATTACCGGCAAAGGCGCCAAGATTCACTTCCACGCGATTCATGTTGGGAACCGACGGAGACTGGCCAGTCCAGGCCGCCCGGCCCGCGATCGGGCTATCGAACCCAGGATCGATGTTCCCATTGTAGCCGCCGGCGATAAATGATCCGCCACCGGCCAGCACATCCACCCAGGTATTTCCGCCATCCGTGCTTACTTCCAGAACGCCACCATCGAAGCCATCCTCGGTAATGAACTTGTGCCAGAAGATCAGGTGGCTGGTCGGCGTCAGGTCCTGGGGCGGTGCGATCAGCCGATCGTCTTTAATGTCGTTAGCCGTGGCATCGGTAAAGAACGAGTGAGTAAGACTATGGGCAGTTGGATCGTTAGTCAGGGCCCAGGTCGGGCTGGTGGGGACGTTATTCTGGGCGACGTCGAACGTCCATCCAGGCTGCTGAGTTGGTTCCAGAGTATCAAGGAAATGGCCTGTAGGATTCGGGCAGCCAGCTGTTGGGGTCGCTGTAGGTGTAGCGGTCGCCGTAGACGTAGGTGTTGCGACCGGAGAAGCCGTCGGGGACGGAGTAGGTGAAGGTGTGACGGCGACGCACTGTGGGAATCTGAAACTGCCGATGCGCGTATGCCAGGGTGCGCTCGGATCGGGAATGGTTTGATCGGGAAAATATTCGTTCACATACCAAAAGGTACAACCGTCTGTCGGATCAATCGTCAGGGACGTGTAATCGCCCCACCGTCCGACCGGCGGAATGAAAAACTGGACATTCTCTGGGCCGAGCCCGGCGAACATTTGCGCTTCGCCCTGGGTCAGCTGACCGAGCGGGTCGCCGGCTAGCCGTCCGGCGTAGTTAATGGATGGAAAAGAGGCCGCAGAAGAAATGCTGTAACCTACCGCGATGTTGCCGGACACATCCATGGCGATACTGCCCATCCAACGATAGAACGTATCGGTAGGCGCAAAGGTGCTTTGCTGGTAAATAGTCGGCGTCGTACTGAGACCGCGCACTTCGTACCAGCGCACGCCGATGCGCGCGTCCGCCAATACACTGTGGTTAATCAGGAGCGACTCGTGATCGCCAAAGTTACGATAGGCCAGGCGAAACATGATGCGATCGCCGATCACATCCAACTGGGTTGTGCTGCCCATTTGGGGGACACACGTCCCCTGAGATTCGACACATTGCGAGGGATTCCAGGATGCGACGGGGAGGACGAAGTTTGGCATGCCGGCGACGCCAAAGGTGGAGTTGGCGGTGTTCGACCAGTCCACATGGAACTTCCAGATCCGCATTGCATCCGCGCCGAGGCTCGGCGAGTTCGCTATGGAATCCACCTCTGCAAAATAATTCGGCGAACCCACGGGCGGTGGCTGACCATCAAGGTAGGAAGGCAACATGCCGCCGAAGGAACTATTGACGGTGGATTCATCAAAGAACACCATCCGCGCCGCCTGACCGACCAGCATCTTAGCGCGCTCGAAGGCGAATGCCCCCGCACCAGCGAACGTCTGGGCCTGGCCAGAGAACTGGTTCGTGGTCATATAGTAAGCGTCCGGCCACACGCCTAGCTTGGGATAGTCGTGAAAGACCGTGTCGCTAAGGTGAAAATCATACACATAGTATGAGCCGGTCGGATCCGACGTTGTCGAAACGGCGATGCATTCATCGTAGGGACCACTGCCTCCGTTCACGGCAAATTGGCTGAGAATCCAGCGGTCAGCGAGATGGTCGTAGACAACGACAGGGTCGCCGTCGTTATCGTCTTTACACGGTCCGGGGAGATTCGCCCACAGAAGGTTAATATGAGTTGGCCCGGCGAGCTTCGTGCCGGTCTTCGAGTAAATCGCGTATGACGAATTCACCATCTCCGCAAAGTGGTTCGGTCCCACCGCGCCATTGGGATCGGGCGGAATGCAATTCCCACAACCGTCCGCCTGGTTCATTCCTTCAAAGCTCTGCAGCGGCGTGGGCATCGGCAATGCGGGCGCGATGGTTTGCTGCACAAAATCATGGATCGGCGCCACGGGCGTCCGTAGCGGAGGGCGGATTGGAAGGACTGGGTTGATCGCGTACGGCGCTCCAGACACTGGCGTCACTACCGGCAAGTCGCGCAGGTTCGGTGAGACGCCGTTGAAGAGAGAGTCACGTGTAATTGGCGCAAATCCGCCGGTGCTATCCGAAGTTTGAGCAGGTGGCGGCGTTGGCGCAGCGAAACTGATCAGCGCGAGCAGGGCTCCGCCGAAACAGAGAACGAACGCCAGGAAGATGCGGGGATTGTAGAATCCGGATTCGCGGTGGTTTTGCATAGGATAAGCCTCGGGACAGAGGTTTTTCGGACAATCCGATCTGAGTCGGTTTAACTCAGTAATCGGAGAATGGGCCTCGCCGGATGCCCGGTTTATCCAAGCTTACACAAATGTAATATTACGAGGGAGACGGGTTAGCTGTAAACCCATCACGCCCAAAGACTGAGCACGGCCGCCGTCTTTATCGAAGATTGTAAATCTCGACGACGGCGATGCCGCTTCCGGTCTTACCGCGCAGGAGCGCGGTGTAACCGGCCGGGCTTACAGGCTTCAGGATCGCTGACTCCAAGTCGTTACTGGGCGGGATGCCGGTCGCTTCGATCTCAGCGCGCTCGGGCGAATCCTTCCAGTTATCGTTTGTTTCCAGCGTGTTGCCGTTCGAATCGTGCAACTCGAGGATCGGATCGGCTAGCGGATTAGGCACCTTCCCTTGCAAAGAAGGTCCTATGCCGCGCACTAGCACTCTTGTATTCGCGCTCTGATTGCCAGCGATGAATCCACCGATCATCACGTTATCGCCCGTGTCCACCAACCCGCGCGAGCTGATGTTCGCCAGGATCGATTTGCTCGCGTCCAGGTCATAGATCTCGATCAACGCGATCCCCGTGGTGTTGTTCTTTCCAGCCAGGACCCCGGTGTAAACTCCCGGCACCAATGTCCGGATGATCGCGGACTCGCGATCGTCCGTGGGCGCAAGGCCGCTCGATTCGATCTGGGCGCGATCGGGTGAATCTTTCCAGTCATCGTTGCTCGTCATCAACGCTCCGTTGCCGGCGTGCAGCTCGAGAGTCGGATCAGCCATCCTTCCGGGAACGGGGTTGCCGCCCGAGCTGAGCGACGGCCCCTTCGCCAGGAGGAGCACTTTCTTGACGTCGTTGCCGCTCACGATGAAACCGCCGATGAGGTTGTTATCCCCCGTGAGCACTCGTGCTCTGGTCGAAATGTTGAGTAACTGAGCAGGAGTGGCGGTTGGCGTAGCCGTAGGAGTAGCGGTGGAGGTCGCACTGGGTGATGCCGTGGCAGTGGCGGTCGGAGTGGGCGAAGCCGTTGCTGTCGCGGTAGGTGTCGAAGTTGCCGTCGCAGTAGGTGTAACTGTCGCGGTAGCTGTAGCAGTAGCTGTAGGAGTAGCTGTGGCGGTGGCGGTAGGTGTGGACGTGGGTGTCGCCGTCGGCGTCGGCGATCCACTGGTAGGCAAAGGCCAGACATAAGCGCCGCGGCCGCGCGTCCAGACGGAGAGCGTCGTCGCGCCACGATCGATTTGCAGGTCCCAAACCATCGAATGCGGCAAGCCGTTCTCGAAGCGGGACCAGACCGGAGAAGCCGCTGTGATATCATCGGTGTAATAGAGACCCCAGTCCGTGCCGGCGAATACCTGCTTCGGAACATTCGGATTTACGATAACAGAATCGACTGGGATATCCGGGAGATTGCCGCTCTTATCCAGCCAGGTGAAGGAGCCACAAGTAGCAGCGCACGTCACCTGGAAGAGGTGACCAGGTGTAGAGGGCGTGTTGGCATTAAAGCCGCCGACAGCAGCATAGCCAACCGGAAGATTCGCGGCCGACGCTGAGGGATCGAGTGCAATACCCAGGACCGGTCGGTTAGGCAAAAGGGCATTGCTCCCGGTCACGTTCACCCAGTTAGCTTGACTCGCCGTGCCGGTGCCGAGATTGAAGCCGATCTGGACGTTGCCATCGTTGGTACCGACGATAGCAACACTCTGATACTTCGGTGAATACTTGACCTGATTGATGAAAGATCGATTGCCCAAGGTTCCTTTGCATAGGTTCGGACCTGCTGCCGAGCCCGCGGGGTTGTTCGTAACATACCAAGTATTTGTGCCAGTAGCTCCCGAGATGGTCTCCCAAACTCGAGTCGTAGCTGCAAGCAGATGGCCGCAGCCGCTGGTCGCGCCAGCGGCCTCGCAGTCGTCCCCACCGGGAATGCCACCGTGGAAAAGATTAATGGGCAGGATAAACGACTGGAGATCGCTGCCCCACCCGCCCTTTCGGTTCGACCAGGTAGCGCCCGGGGCGGTGCAGTTACTAATGCAGCGGCTGAGACCGCCGCTGTTGTTGCCCTCCCAAAAGCGAAGGCTCGTTCCAGTGCCGACCGGATCAATTTGGCCAGAGAATCCGTCACCACCCAAACCCATCTGCCACTGGGCCGGTCCAGTCGGGCTGCCGGTGAACATGACCGAGCTGGGACCGTTGTCTTGCGCGCCGCCGACCGCCTGTGGTGTGGCCGAAGTAGCGAAACTCCCGCTAATGTCGCCGGAATAAAACTCGATCGTATTCAGACCTGTGTCCATGTTGAACCATTGCGGCGCGGGAAGATTTGCCGTCGTCGTGCCGTGGATGCCGCCGTCGTTACCCGCCAGCAACATGGTGGAAATTCCGCCGGTAGATACGCCGGGGACAAAAGCCAGGGCGTGCTGATCTACATGCACTCCCCTGTTGCTCGTCCCGTAACCGCAAGTGGTATCCACCCATTGCGGACTCGGATTCTGCCACAACCAGACCTCGAACGTGTCAAAGAAAACGCGGTCGGGATTGACCGGATCGACGGCAACGCCCTGGTCATACCAGTTCTGCGAATAATCACCCGCGCCACCTTCGCAATCGGTGAGCGAAGCACCGGGCGACCCTGGAATCTGCGTCCAGGTGGTACCACCGTCGGTCGAGCGATAAGCGCCGAGCTGGCAGCCTTGGGCGCCACAACTGGATTGGACAGTGATCGCCTGCAACTGGGCATAGATGTAGTTCGCGTCGCTCGGGGCTACGGCAATATCGATCCGTCCTACTTGATTGCCCACCCCAGAACTAACGTAGGCCGTTCCAGTGGTTGCGTTCAAACCAGTCCAGCCATTTGCGTTGGTCGTGATCGGAGTAAAATCCGTCGGGCAACCACTCGCCGGTATCGTGCCTTTGTAGATTCCGTTAGCCCCGTTTTGATCGAGGTTGTACTGCACGGTGGTTTTGAATCCGCGCACGCCTACCGCGGCGATAATGCGCGTGCTGCTGCCGGTGTTTGTTAGAGCCAGGCCAGTGATGTCCTGGCGCATTGTGTTGAAACTATTTGTGGTGCAGGGGCCGGTCCAATTCGCGCCGCCATCGTAGGAGAAATACAAACCGGTCTTCGTCCCCGCGACGAGGTTGTTGCTGTTGCGCGGATCGACGCGGACCTTCCCGACCGCCTGGTATTGCGGGAAGTTACCCGCCGGTTCGAGCAAACCCGGCCCGAACACATTCGCTCCCAGGAGCGTCCAGGTCACGCCGGCGTCGGTTGACTTAAGGATACCCTGACTGCCCATCGAGAAGGAACCAAAGTTCAGATCGCCGGTGCCCGCGTAGATCGTGTTGTGATTGTTCGGATCGATCGTGAGCGTATCGATGCTGATCGTCGCCAGCAGCGGATCGTCGGTGGTAACGCTCCACGTGGTCGCGCTGCTGCAGCAATTCGTCGTTTTCCAAACGCCGCCGCCGACAGTCGCCGCATAGGCCACGATGGAACCATTGGTTGTGGTGGTGGGATCGACCACGATGTCGTTCACGCGGCCCTCCGTCCTTGTGTAGTCGTAGCAGCCCGTGCAACCAGTCATGTGTTCCGGCTTCGGGCCAAGGGCGGTGAAGTTAAGCGGATCGAGAGCCTGCGCTCCGGTGAGCGCATTCACCCGGAGATTCAGGGTTCCAGCGCCGAAGGGCACGCTCCGGAGAATGTGCTTATCCACCGCCGCGGCCTGGCGGACCCAGGCTGGGTCAAATTTCCCCGTTGGATACGTCAGGCGGTTGTTCCATTCCGCCTCCATCCGGTCGAGATCGTCTGGGTCGCTGCCTGGTATGGGCATGTAACGTGGGGCGCTGGAAACACCGGCGGCACGATCCGAGTCGACTCCGCCATTGAAACTGAACATCGCCAGGCAAACTCCCGCCGAGAAAAGCAGGAACGCCGCGAATACACGGGGACGGAAGAGACCGGCTTCGGAAGAAGATTTTTTCAGCATGATTAATCCACCCGGCCCGGTCGCCCAGGCCGCGGCGGATTCGCGACTAACTTTCCAGCATTAATGAATGTTGTAAATCTCCACGAGGCCCATGCCGGATAGCTCTACTATGGGAGATTGTAGATCTCGACCAGCCCAACGCCGGTAGTGTTATTCTTACCCGCCAGGATTGCCGTGTAAGGTCCCGGCGCAAGCTCCGAAATGAAAATGGCCGATTCACGGTCATCAGATGGCGAGAGCCCGGTTGCCTGGATTTCCGACTGTTGGCTGTCCTTCCAATTGTCGTTGAACGCTATTTTATTCCCGTTGCCGTCGTGCAATTCGAGCGTGGGATCCTGGAGCGGGTTTGGAACATGCGAGCCGCTCAATGAGGGTCCGATTCCTCGAATTAAAACGTCACAGGGCGCCGCACTATTTGGCCCGGCAACGAACCCACCGATCATAACGTTGTCTCCGGTTTGAACCAGTCCGCGGGAACTGATGTTCCCTAGCTTGGAGTTCGCGGCGGTGGAATCGAGATCGTATAATTCAACGACGGCGATTCCTGTGCCGTTATTCTTTCCGCGCAAGACAACGGTATAGTTTCCGGGGCTTAATGTTCTTACCAGAGCAGATTCGCGATCATCTGTCGGCGCAACTCCAGTGGCTTCGATCTGGGCTTGTTGGGATTGTTGCGTCTGATCGTCAATCTTCCAGTTATCATTCGTAGCGATCACGCTATTTGGGTTGTGCAGTTCCAGAGTGGGATCTTGCATCGCCCCGGGGACCGGTTGACCGCCCGACTTCAGGGAAGGACCTATAGCCCGGACAATGACGTTTTTCGGCTGCGTGCCCGTCACGATGAACCCACCGATCAAGACATTGTCGCCCGTCAAAACCTGTGCGCGCGTCGATATATTCCGCAAGATGGCATCCACCCCAATCACAATTTGGGCCGTGTTTACACTGGCTAGTCCGTGTGAATCCTTGACCGTAAGCCGTGCAGGATACGATCCCGGGGCGTTGTAGGTATGCGAAATCGTCGGCGTGGATTGAGTTACTGAAGCTGAGCCATCGCCGAAGTTAAAGGTATAAGAGGCCACTGAATCGCCGGAATCCGGATCCGATGAACCAGCGCCACTGAAGCCAACGGTTAAAGGAGCGGAGCCTTCCTGCGGATTGGCCGTGAGGGCTGCCACCGGCGGCAAGTTCGGGGCACAGGCTTGATTGGCCTTGACTGTGTAACTGCCGGTGAAGGCCAGGCTGTCCGGCATCATGTCATAGAGCGCGGTCGCACCCGCACCTACCATATTGCCGGGATCGGTGGACTGAGACACACCGGAAACGAAACCGCTGATAACGTCTCCCGGGTTTAATCCAAGATCGCTGGCTTTCACTACAATCACGACCTTATTAAATGGGGCAACATAACTGCTGGTCATCTCGGCCGGCTTTATTGTACCCGGCGTCACAAAGCGTCCGTCAATTCCGCCGCTGTTGTTGGGACCAGGAGTATATGATTCGAACGTCGGCGTAGTCGGAGAGGTAGGATACCACGCCATATGCACACCTTTGTAGTTCGCGCCAATCTTCATCGCCACGTACCAGGCCGAACCAGTAGGTTGTGGTGACTGCCCGTTATCGGTGGTTAAGGTAAACACCAATCTAAGCACGCCGTCCGATGAATACGGTTGCGCGACCTGAAGCGCCAGCAAGTCCGATCCCGGAGGCGCCGGAGTACTAATAACACCGAGAGCCGCACTGGTATCTCCCGCCGGATCGCTTAGTTCTGGGACGCCAGGCGCCACGCATTGATTGGCTATCGGCGGCCCAATTGTTAACTTAACCTCACCGCAATGTGTTCCTTCGCCGATCGCATTTACCGCTCGGGCATAGTAGAACACGTTTCCATTCGGAGGCGCTGTGTCGAGGTATTTGGTGTTGGTTTGACCAGAGATTTGGGCGAGGAAAGTCTCGCCGCCACTAGTGGTGCCACGATAGATCTTGTACCCGGTGATCGGCGATCCTCCGTTATCGGGCTGAAGCCAGCTAACCAACGCACCACCCGGGTCGGAGAGCGCCGACACCATCTGCGGTGCCGCGGGGACGGTAGGTTCAAGTGGATCAAACGCGGCAAAGAGCCTGCGTCCTCCCGATTGGCGAGTTATAGTTCCGTGAGAAGCAGCGGACTGTCCGGTAAATGTATTGTTACAATTCGGGCAGCCATCAGCCCAGCCAACTAAGCCGCGTCCTTCGCTATCTATCGCAAAATCATTAAAGTCCAGGAGATTGCGGCCACCCGCACAGGTAGTTCCTTGCAAGCAAATGGTGCCCTGTTGGACAGGATCGTCCGGTGTAGCGTCAACCGTAATCCAGTTAGCGCCTCCATCGTAGGTGGTAGCCACGTACAGGTGCCAGATGTTTTTGCAGTTCAGAGTGGCGCCATAAGGGTCGCAGGTGCCGGTCGTAGCAAGGCCTGGTCCGGTGCCCACAAAAGCGAAGGCTGCGCGATTATCGTCGCCAGCGACGACGACTGGGAACACGGCATGCGTAACCGCGAACGGAGCGCCCACATCGGTGTCGCCCGTCCAGGTCGCACCACGATCCCCCGAATGGGCAATGTGCGGATGGCCATCGCCACTCACCCAACCTAAATACAGCGTGTTGGTGCCGTTAAGATTTGTGCCGGGTTTCCCGACATTGTTCTGGCCCACACCGACTGACGGATCCTGAGTTCCGGTGCTTGCTGGCACATTATTCTCTGTCCAAGTCATCCCGTTATCGGTCGACATAGCGACACCATCATTGCCCGCGGTTGCGCAGGAAGAGTTAGGCACATAGATCGTGCCGTCCGGTGCTACCTTTACATGGCCATGGATGCCACCGGTGCACTGCGTGGGCGTAAAGATCGGTATCCCGGGACCAAAGGTCTGGCCCCCGTCGTCGCTGCGCGAACACTGCGCCTCTCCGACAATATTCTGCGAACAGTAATAAATTCCGTTCTTCGTGCCCGTCGCAGGATAGGAAGCGGTCGCTGGCGGAGTGCCTGAATAAGGACCGCCGCCGAGAGTCTCATGGTCGGGGCCCTGCCCTGGTCCTCCGGTGCCGCCCGGCAAATAGCTATTGCCATCGTCATCCGAATAAGACCCCGCGCTGTCACCTTGTCCGCCGAGTAGGTCGATGGTAAAGACGCGGCCGGGCGTCTTCGGCGGAGGATAAACGAGGCCAAGCGGGTTGGAAGTATAATGATCGACGAAACCGATCGGATCAGACAAGACGAACTGCTGAGTGAAGACGGCAGAGACATCTTCCCAAAGATTAACCGCCGGCGAAGAACAATCGTCAAAGTTGGCCCGCCATTCATGCGGCCCGGAGGTAAAGAAGGCCACGCCTCCGGTGTTTACCTTGTCATGTTTCAACGCTGCCGTATTGGGGTTCCAGTCCACCCCGAGGGAAGGCTCCCCCGCGTCATCCGCCTGGCCGGAACCGGCCGGATAATTCAAGTAGCGCGGCGGCGTGCAATTCGTCACACCGGGATTACACAGTCCCGACACCGCCGGCTTTTGTTCCAATGTTACCGTCCCGGTATAAGGTATCGGCGCCCCGGTCGCCAATACGACAACGAGCTGATACACTCCCGCCGGCGTAGTGGTGGGAAGGATGATGACCGATGGATCGGCGGTCGAGTTGTTCTGCGCCACAACTGTTGTCATGGTCGCGTCTTCGACCCAAATATCGTAATCGACCGTCGAAACCTGCCAGGACCACGACAGCTTGATCTGGTATTGGGTGGGATCGTAACCGGCGGCAGCGGTTCCGACGGTTGGATCGATCGTGAGAGTAAATATGCTGCAGGCTGCGTTCGACGGGCCGCAATTCGGCTTGCCGAGAGCCACTCCCGTCAGGTTCGGAGGAGCGCCCGTGCTGTCGGTGTACGTTACAGAACGGTTGGATCTGCTCAGCGTTCCAGTCGCAGGAGCCGGCGCCGCAATCGTGAACATTAACAGGGCGCTTGCGCCCGTGAAAAGAATGATTGCGGCGAGGATGCGGGGATTGAGAAAGCCCGATTCGGACGTGGTTTTTTGCATAGCAGTTTTTTCTTGATGGCGATGGAACATTGGGGACTAGCAATGTCGAGTAACGTCCGACTTAACGTTCGGCTAACTTATGTTCGGAACAGACAGGTCGGAGTGGATGCCATTTTTTTTCATTCCCAAGTTTGGGATGACAGAGATGTAATCCTTCGAACGCCACGAATTTGTCTCCGGCGATGACGTAGTCGGAACAATCTGTTCCAATTAAGTCGGCCTTTCTGTTAAAAGAACGTCATGGCTTCCACGTCTCTTTGGCCGCGTTTTCAGAAATATTTCCTGCGCTACGACGATCTCGGTTTTTCCATCGACATCAGCCGGATGCGATTCGCCGATGAGTTTTTCGATCGGATGACGCCGCTGGTCGCCAAGGCCTTCGCCGCGATGCGGGAACTCGAAGCCGGTGCGATCGCCAACCCGGACGAGCAACGGATGGTCGGCCATTATTGGCTGCGCGATTCGAAACTGGCGTCCACGCCGGAACTCCGGGCCGACATCGACGATACCAACGCTCGCATCAAGCAGTTCGCGGCCGAGGTGCACTCCGGAAAGATCGCGCCGGAAAAAGGAAAAATATTCAAACACGTTCTGCTCGTCGGCATCGGCGGTTCGGCCCTCGGCCCGCAGTTCATCAACGACGCCCTGGGCCGGGCGAACGACCCGCTCGACATTTACTTTCTCGATAACACCGATCCGGACGGATTCGATCGCGTCCTTGCCCGAATCGGCGACCATCTCGCGCACACGCTCACCGTCGTCATATCGAAATCGGGCGGCACGAAAGAGACGCGCAACGGAATGCTGGAGGCGGCCGCCGCCTATGAAAAGGCGCGGCTGGATTTCGGGAAACATGCCGTCGCGGTGACCGGGCCCGGCAGCGAGCTGGATAAATACGCGGAGAAAAACGGCTGGCTGACGCGGTTCCCAATGCACGACTGGGTCGGCGGGCGGACCTCGGTGATGAGCGCGGTGGGTCTGGTGCCCGCGGCGTTGCAGGGCTTTGACATCGATCAGTTTCTCGCGGGCGCAGCGGCGATGGACGCGAAGACGCGGGAGGCAAACCCGACGCACAACGCCGCCATGCTCCTGGCGTTGATGTGGCATTACGCGGGAAACGGCCGCGGCGAAAAAGACATGGTGATCCTACCTTACAAGGATCGGCTGATGTTGTTCAGCAAATATCTGCAGCAACTGGTAATGGAGTCGTTAGGCAAGGAGAAGGACCTCGACGGCAACGTGGTCCATCAGGGCATCGCGGTTTACGGGAACAAGGGATCGACCGACCAGCACGCCTACGTCCAGCAGTTGCGCGACGGCATTTTGAATTTTTTCGTGACGTTCATCGAAGTGGAGAAGGACCGTGGTTCGGGGCGTTTCGAAGTGGAAGAGGGCGTCACGAGCGGCGATTATCTCCAGGGTTTTCTGCGCGGAACGCGCTCGGCCCTCTACGAAAGCGGACGTGAATCCATCACGATCACGATCCCGGAAGTGAACGCGTTTTATGTGGGCGCCTTGATCGGGTTGTATGAGCGCGCGGTGGGATTCTACGCCACCCTGGTCAACATCAACGCCTATCACCAGCCAGGGGTCGAGGCCGGGAAGAAAGCCGCGACGCGCGTGCTGGAGTTACAAGCTCGCGTGAAAAAAGTTCTCGCTTCCGGCTCCGGAAAAACGCCCGAAGAAATCGGGCGGGAGCTAAACGCCGATCCGGAAGACGTGTTCCACATCCTGCGTCATCTGCGGGCCAATCCTTAATCGGAGGGACGTGCTTCCGCACGTCCGACTTTCCGGGCTCTGCGTTCGATAAAAATTTGGGACGTGCAGAAGCACGTCCCTCCGAGATAGCTGGCGCTCCCCGCTGGTTGCGCTACGATTTTATTCTTCCCATGGCCGAATCCTCCAAACCAGGTGCGACTGAAATCCAGGTCTCGATGCCGGAAGTGGTGAAGTTTATCCGGCAGCTGGCGCACGACCTTCGCAATGACCTGAACGCCGCCGAGCTGCAATCGGCGTATCTGATCGAGATCGCGGAGAACAACGAGGTGCGCGAGGAAATAAAGCGGCTCCGCGGAATGATCGCGCAGGTGGGCGCGAATTTGCAGGATCTGACCGCCGCCCTGAGCCAGCCGCGGCTGACCCAAATGCCCTATGCCGCGAGAGATTTCATCGAAGATCTCCAGCAAAAACTGGCGGCCGATTATCCCGAGGAAGCCGCCAAAGTGAAATGGGACGCCGCCGCGGTTGGTGATGCCATCTTGAATATCGATCCGCAGTTGTTGCTCCCGGCTTTTCTGGAATTGTTCGCGAACGCGTTCCGACACGAGCGCGCGGAGGGCGTCATTTCCGCAACGGCGCGCACGGAGAACGGCCGGTTCATTTTCACGCTGTCAGAGCCGAAGCAGAACTTCCAGCGCTCGACGGAAAACTGGGGCCGCGAACCACTGCGCGCCCTGCGCCAGGGCCATTACGGGCTCGGGCTCCATCGCACCCGCGGCATCGTCGAAGCGCATGACGGCGATCTTGCGGCGCGCCATGACAAAGAGACCTCGTCTCTCGTCACCACTGTCACCTTTCCTTTCGCGCCCTTGGACGCCTAGCGCGGGCCGCTTACGTTCTTGGTGAATGAAACCACGCGCCGCCGCGTCGATTGCTCTTCCTGTTTCCGCTTCCCCGCCTGACAATTGAGCCCGACGATGTCGCCAGACCATGACCGCTGAGAACCGACGCATCCTCATCATCGACGATGAGCGGCCGATCCTGCTCACCCTCGAGGCGCTTCTCAGCCGCCACGGTTTCCAGCCCGAGACGGCGGCGACCGCGTCCTATGGCCTGCGCCGGCTCAAGGAAATTTCGCCCGCCGTCGTGCTCCTCGATCTTCAACTGCCCGACGCGGAAGGGCTGGAGATGTTAGGACAAATCAAGGACGATCATCCCGACACCCAGGTCATCATCCTGACAGCGCACGATTCGCTGAACAACGCCATCGAATCGATCAAGCGGGGAGCTTATCACTTTATCAGCAAGCCCTACGCGCCGGAAGAATTGCTCAGCCTGATCGAGAAAGCGCTCGAGAAACAATCGCTCCTCCGCGAGACCGAACAGCTCCGCCGAAAAACGCAGCAGCTCGAGAAACGGCTCGAGATCGCCGAGACGCGGCTGGCCCCCGTGGTGAAGAGCAAGGCGATGCAGGAAATCCAGGAGCTGGTCGACGCGATGTCGCCTTCGGAAGCGAACGTCTTGATCACAGGCGAGAGCGGTGTCGGCAAGGAAGTGATCGCGAATGTCATTCACAGCCGGAGCCGGCGCGCGGATAAGCCGATGATCAAGTTGAATTGCGCCGCGTTTCCGCAGGCGATGATCGAGTCGGAACTATTCGGTTACGTCAAAGGCGCGTTCACCGGCGCGATGAACGATTTTCCGGGGATGATCGCCGCCGCGGCGGGGAGCACGCTCTTTCTCGACGAGATTTCCGAGATGCCGGCTGATCTTCAGACCCGTTTCCTCCGCGTTCTTCAGGAGCGCGAATACCGGCCGCTCGGCAGCACCAAAACGTTGAAGGCCGATTTCCGCGTCATCGCCGCAACGAATCGCCCGATCTCGAGCGCGCTCGCGGAAAACCGGTTGCGGACCGACCTTTATTACCGGCTGAATACATTCCAGATCGAGATCCCACCGTTGCGCGAGCGGAAAGAGGATATCCCGCCGCTGGTCGCGACGTTCCTGAAACGGTTCGCGACAGAGCTGGGGAAACCCGAGCCGGAAATCGCGCCGGAAGCGTTCCAGAAATTGCTCGATTACTCCTGGCCCGGGAACGTCCGCGAACTTCAAAACGCGATGGAATACGCCGTGGTCCTCGCACGCAAGGACGAGATCAGTGTGAAAGAATTGCCGGGCGAAGTGCAATTGCCGGCGGCCCTGCAACAGGCCGAGCGCAACGTGAACGGCGGCGGCGTCCAGAACCTCGACGACCTCGAGCGCAACGCCATCATCCAGGCGCTGGCCCAGTGTCACGGCAACAAAAAGAAAGCCGCCCAGGTCCTCGGCATCCAGCGCCCGACGCTTTACAACAAGATGAAGCGCTACGCGATCGAGCTTTGACCATTGCAGATTTCAGATTGGAGAGTGCAGATTGAGCAGAGCCTCCTGCGAAGTCCCGCCCGACAATCGACAATCTGAAATCTGAAATCTACAATCCCAGGTGCCCGCTTCTCGTCATCTCGGAAAAGTCCTGGCGCATGCCCAGCGTGAGCTTGCCTCGGCTCGGACGATGCGGCCGGCGGATTCGCTCCCGCTCTACAAGAAGTTCCTGAAAATCGAAGAGCATCGCCTCCGTTTGCGCCATCAATATGGCGGGGGCGGTCGTGAAATCTGCGCGCTCCGGGTCGAAATGATCGACGTGTTGTTGCGCTACATCTTCGAAGCCGCGGCCAGCGTCGGGAAAAAGGAGATGTCCCCTACCCCGCTCACCGTCATCGCTCTCGGCGGTTATGGACGCCGGGAGCTCAATCCATTCAGCGACGTCGACATCATGTTCCTCCACGACAAGAACCGGGGAAACATTTCGACTTACGCGACCCATGTCATCGAGCAGATCCTTTATTTGCTCTGGGACGTTGGATTCAAAGTCGGCCACTCCACCCGCTCGATCGCGGAGGCCGTGGATCTGGCGAACAAGGACATGCTGACGAAGACCGCGATGCTCGAGTCGCGCCCGCTGTCGGGCGACTCGCATCTGGCGGCGCGATTCCGGACCGCCTTCCGGCAGCAATGTGTGCGCGGCCGGCAACGCGAATACGTGGAGCTGCGCATGCAGGACCAGGCGACGCGGCATGCGAAGTTCGGCAACAGCGTTTACGTGCAGGAACCGCATCTGAAAAGCGGCTGCGGCGGATTGCGCGATTACCAGAACCTGCTTTGGATGACGTTCTTCAAGGAAGGCGCGCTCACCACGACCCACCTCGTCGGCAAGGATTGGCTGAGCGAGCCGGACCGCCGGCGAATCGAAGTCGCCTACGATTTTTTGCTTCGCCTCCGCACTGATCTCCATTACGCGACCGGGCGCGCCACCGACACTCTCCATTTCAACGCCCAAGACCAGGTGGCCGAGCGGCTCGGTTATTCGCAAGAACGCGGCTCGCTCCGGAACGAGGCGCTCATGAAGGATTACTACGAGCACACCCGGAATATTTTTCGGGTCACCGAGCGCATCACGGAGCAGTTCGCCAGCGGCCGCGCTTCCTCCTCCACGCGGTCCCTCTTCAGCTTCTTGCCGCGTCTGAAGTCGCCGGAAGAACGGCTCGGCCATTTCCGGATTCGGCAGGGACAACTCTTTGCCCAAAGCTCCGACGTTTTCGAAGAGGCGCCGGAAGCGATGATGGAGGTCTTCGAAGTTGCGCAGCTTCGGCGGCTCGAGATGAGCCCGGATTTGTCCGACCTGTTTACTCGAAATCTGGGACTGATCACGGGCACGTTCCGAGGTAGCAAAAAAACGCGGGAGATTTTCCAGCGGATCGTTTCGCGCAAAGGTGAGGTCGGCCGGGTGCTGCGGATGATGCACCGGGTGGATTTCCTCGGCCGTTACGTTCCGGAATTCGGACAGCTCACCTGCCTGGTGCAGCACGAATTTTTTCATCGCTACACCGCCGACGAACACACCCTGGTGTGCATCGACAAGCTCGACCAGGTGATGGAGACGGAAGACCCGAAGCTGCGCTCCTACCGAGCACTCTTCGAGAAACTCGAGGACCCCTTTGTCCTCTATCTCGCGCTTCTCCTGCACGACACCGGCCGCGCGGTCGGCGCGCGTCCGCATTCCGAAGCGAGCGCACTCTTCGCCCAGGGGGCCGCGGCGCGTCTGCGACTCTCCGCGGCGCAACGGCGCTCGCTCGTATTGCTCGTGGACCATCACCTGACGCTTTCGAACATGGCGCAGCAACGGAACCTGGACGATCCCGAGACGGCGGTGGAATTCGCGCGGATCGTGCGCGACCAACCGAACCTCGACGCCCTGATGCTGCTCACCCTCGCCGACGGCCAGGGCACGAGCGCCGATGCCTGGAGCGACTGGAAGGAGACATTGGTCTGGCAGCTTTACCATTCCACGTCGCAATATCTCTCCGACCAGGAAGCGTTCTACGAGCAGACGAAGATCGAGCGCGAACAATTGCAGGCGCGCGTGACGGAGAATCTCGGCTCCGAGTTTTCCGAAGAGGTCGAAGCCCATTTCGAAGTGATGCCGGACAATTATTTCCGCGCCTTCACGACGGGCGAAATCGTCTCGCATCTGAGACTGTTCCGGCGCTTCCTGGAAAACTTATACCTGCGCGAGGAACCACCGCTCGCCCCGGCAGTCGCGTGGCAGGCGTTTCCCGAGCAGGGTCACAGCATCGCTTCGTTCTGCGCGTGGGATGGCCAGGAGCTGCTGGCGAAAATCGCCGGATCGTTCGCGGTCGTGCCCCTCAACATTTTGAGCGCCGACATTTACACTCGCGGCGACAACGTCGTCCTCGATATTTTTCGCGTCTGCGACCCGCGCTTCCGCGCCGTGACCGACGAACGCGACCAGGCGCTGGTGGAATCGACGTTGCACTCCGCCCTCACCGACGAGCATTTCGATTTCGCGCCGTTGCTGGAACAGGCGCGGCGGCGAATCACGGGCCACAGCCGGCACGGCCTTGATTTTCCCACGAGGGTCACGGTCGAAAACAAGACGCACCCGGCCTACACCTTCGTCCAGATTCAAACGCCCGATCGCCTCGGGCTGCTCTACGAATTGCTCGCGGCGTTCGGCGAGGAAAACGTTTCCATCGCCCTGTCCCGCATCAGCACCGAAAAGGGCGCGGCGATCGACACTTTCTACGTCGCCGATCGCGGGACGCGGGCCAAGATCACCGATTCATCGCGGATCGCGGCGCTCCTCCAGCGATTGCAACACGCCGCCATCGGCAAAGCCGCCGAGCGCCATGGAGGCAAATCGCACTAGCTGCGAGAAAATTTCGGTCTAGCTTCACCGCCGATTTCACCGTTCATGAATGCGCTGATCCTTGCCGCCGGCTACGCCACCCGGCTCTATCCTTTGACCCAGACCAAAGCGAAACCACTGCTCGACGTCGCCGGCAAGCCGATGATCGATTGGGTGCTCGACAATCTCGTCCCGGTTCCCGATCTGGAATGCGTTTACGTCGTCACGAATAACAAGTTTGTGAAGGATTTCCAAAGCTGGGCTGAGCAATACCGGAAGAAGAAACCGAAGTTCGCGATCGAGATCACTGACGACGGATCGACCGACGATTCCGACAAGCTCGGCGCGATCGGAGATATTGTTCTCGTCGTTACCCGCCATGACCTGGCGAAGGACGACCTGATCGTCGTCGCCGGCGATAATTTATTTAGCGAACCATTGGACGATTTTGTGCGGGCCGCAAAAACTTCGGAGGCGACGCTCGCGACGTATGACGTCGGCGATCTCGAGGCGATCAAGAAATACAGCAGCATCACGACCGATTCCGACGGCGTCATCACCTTGTTCGAAGAAAAGCCGGCCGAGCCGAAGAACTCCGTCGCCGGAATCGCGCTCTATTATTTTTCGCGTGAGCTGGTCCCGCTTTTCACGACCTACATCGCCGCCGGAAATAATCCAGACCAGCCGGGGCGCTTCATCCAGTGGCTTTACCAGCGTAAGCCCGTGAAGACGTATCCGATCAAAGGCACCTGGTTCGACATCGGCAGCAAAGAGACGCTCGAGGAAGCGAACCAGATCTTCGCGCGATTCGCGCGCTAACTGGAGGGACGCCCGCTGGGCGTCCCAAAAATAATGGGACGGACAGCGCCCGTCCCTCCGCTACTTCAATCTCCCCTCATCGAACTCGATGAGGTCGAAGTAGGTCCGAATATCTTTCCTTCCTGCGCCGCCAGCTTCTTTCAGGAAATGGACGAAGCGCGCTTTCTTCGCGGCGGTATCGGGATGGCGCGTGATCATCGTCGCGTTCCAATGCTCGATCGACTCGGGCGAATGTTTCGCGCCGTTCTTTTTTACCCAATCGAGAATCGCGACGTCGTCATCCAGCTCATTCGCCACTTCCTCGAACTTGTCCGGATTCAGGCGGAGGAAAGCGAGCAAATGTTTGTCGAAGCCGACGGTCTTGTAGTTGTAACCGTCGAGCAGTCCTTTGCTATGCAATTTCGCCTTGTCGATCAAGCGTGGCAGATGCACGTATCCGCCCAACTTTTCGTAGGGACTGCGTGGACGCAGCTTTTGCATCGAGCCCGACCTTAAGTCGCGGGCAATGGGTGCGGCACGGCGCCCGGCGCGATTTCCTCCGGCACCGCCGCTGGAGCTGGAACTGGCGCCGCCTCCGGCAGCAGCTCCGCCTGGGCGAGTCCGGACGTGCCGATGATCAACTGGCCCATGAAGATCCCGCCCTTCTCCACCGAAATCGATTTCGCGGTGACGTTGCCATCGAGGAGCGCATTCCGATGAATGATCACCGCGCCTTCCGCCACAATCTCCCCTGTCATTCTTCCGCGAATCTCAATGCTTTTGACCTGGAGCCGCCGAAAGAAATGCACGTCCGACTTGCGGTCGATGACGATGTTTTCCGCGATCAAGCGCCCCGGAATCTTGCCGACAAAATTGATCGTGGCCGTCCCGACACACTTCATGTTGCCGCGCATTTTTCCTTCGATCAACGCCGCCCGGCAGGTCACGGTGGTGCTGCTCAGGTCGCCTTTCGGCATAATGTGAATCTCGCCCTGGGTCTTGATCGAGCGGCTGAAGCTGGTGGTGATTTTGTAATCGCGCAGATCGATGTGCGTGCTGCACTTCGGGCAAAAGCTTGAACTGGCCGCGGAGCTGACTTCGTGTTTCGCCTTGCACTCGAAGCACTCGATCTCGGAATTGTGGTGCTTGGTCCAGAACCCTTCGATCTTTTGGAACAAGGAAGGATCGGTCGCGGCCGCCGCTTCCACGCGCTCCTCCTTGGGCCGCATCCGAATCTCATGCTTCGGCGCGGAGGGCGCGAAGTGCGAGCCGCATTGGCGGCACATCGTGCTCTTCGCCGCGGCATACTCCATCTGCTTAAAGCCACAGTGTGGACAATCCACACTGACTTTTGCAGGCGTCGGCTTTGCCACGGGGCGGCTCGGGCGAAAGGTGACTGCTGCCTAGACTCGAGCCCCGAAAGCGGATTTCGGCGCCGCCGGCTCTTCGTTCCGGACAATCTCCGGACGCGCCGGAGGAGGAGGAGCGGCCTTGCTCGCGCCGCCGCTGGTGACCTCGGACTTGCCGATGAAGGTCGCGCCTTCCTCGATGACGAGGCGCGCCGCCTTTAGGTCGCCCTGGAGCGTGCACCGCGATTTCAGCTCGCAACGCTCGCCCACGGTGATGTTCCCCTGGACCTTGCCGTAAACCGTGATCGATTTCGTTTTGATTTCGCCGCGAATGTCCGCGTTCTCGCCAATGGTCAGGACCCCATCGGAATTGATCTCGCCCTCCACTTTGCCGTCGATGAGGAGTTCCTTTTGGAATTTGATCGAGCCTTTGATCTCGACGTCGCTCGACAGGATGTCTTTACCGGAATGTTCAGCCATATATTTTTTTGGATCGATTGTTGGTGTTGCTCTTGGTTCTTCGCGCGGAGCGAGACCATTGTTCTCCTCAGTGCCCGCGCTTAACGATCCTTCTCCGATCGACGACATGGGCTTTTGCGGAATGAATTTCTTCAGCACGGCGGGCATTATGCTGAGCGCCTCTCAGCCTGTCAACGGATTAGCGCCGGAAATTCTCTTTTTCCTGAAAAAAATGGACGCGAAAGAGTTTGCAGGCCGGGTTTTGGGCGGCGAGCCCAAGAAATGGCGGGGCCTGGGATGGGGTGCGGTCCAGGACCCGGCCGAGGGGGTTTTCCGGTGCAGGAATGCCGAGGACGAACGCTGAATTCGCCACGGTTCGGTCGGCATCATAAGCGCAGACCCAGGCGACCTTGTTTTTCAGGAGAATTTTTCTCGCCGTTTCGGAATCCGGGGCCAGGAAGAAGCGGGCGGTTTGTTCGATTCCATCCAGCGCTTCGTGCGAAGAGCCGCCCACGCCGGGCTGGCCCGACCAATAGGCCACCGCCGGGCTCCACCACCACGGCGCCAGGAACGGACCATCGATTTGCCGCGCCGCCTGGCGCCAGGCGACCGCCTCGAATCGGCGTTCCGCGATTAGCGCCGTTTGGGACTCGTTAGGCCAAAGTTTTTCGTCCCAGTCTTTCAGGATCGGAAAAAGAGAAATCACGATCAAAAGCCAGACGGCGATTCGGTTTCGGATCAAGCCCAGACAGGCCGGCAAGACGAGCGCGAACATCATCACGAAGAAATAAGCCCAGCGCGCCTGCCAGAAGGTCAGCGCGAACGTGGCCAAGAGCAGCGCCGCCAGGAACACCGGCAGGGTCCGCGTCCTTCTCACCGCGAGCCAGAGCAACGCCGGCAACGGAAGCAGGAGCAGCCCCGTCCAGCGGAGCCAGATCGGATCGTTAATCGAAACCCGACTCAATTCTCCGATCGTCGCCGACCAATTCGAAAAGATTTGCGAGTTCCCGGGCCAGGCCGGCAACCGCTGCTCGATCGCGAGCGCGAGAAGGACGATTGCACCGCCCACCACCCAGCCCACAAGTCGGTCTCGTGCCAGGAACATTTTTCGCGCGGCCAGCAGTTGCGTGATCAAAAGGATCGCCAGCAAAATCAACGGTTCGTAAAACGAAACCCACAGCGCCAGACCCCAGGCCGCACCGCTTACCAGACTCCAGCCTCTCGAATCGGCGGACGCCAGCGACCATTCCGCGCAAACCGCCACCGCGATAAGCGCGAGCAAAAGCGATTGATGATCCGGCCGGCCCAACTCGGTCCCGTGAACGAGGATGGGACTCACCGCGAAAAGAAGGAGTAATGCGCCGCGATAGCGCAATAGTGCCCGCCATGACCACCACCAGAGGAACCAACCCGTCAACAACGCGAGCAAGGGCGAAATTATCGCGCCGGCCAAGTCGACGGCACGCGCGGTTATTGGTTTCAAGATGCCGCTGAGTGCAACGATAAGGTAGTCGAACGGCGAAGTCGTATGCGGGGTCGTGCCGGCGGGAAAATTCTCGAACGAATGTTGCCGCAGAATGAGGCCCGGGCGTTCGGCGCACATCCGCACCCGCGTCATCCGCGAATAGCAATCCGCGTCCGTAAAATAAACTTCGCCACCGACGAAAACGTCGCCGTAATTCGCGCACCGCGTTGCCAGGATCAGGGCGGAGAAGAAGATAATCTCAACGGTCGCGATAAGGGCACGTCGCACTCTGCCGTTCTAGTCGAAAATTCGAAGTGCGAATATCGAAACTCGAAACAAATTCAAAATGAGCAAGATCCCGAAGTTCTAAAATCTGGGACATTTCCGGGTTTCGAAATTGTCTCGGATTTCGAGCTTCGGATTTCGAATTTCAGCGCGGCCAGCGCCGGCGCGCCAAAGCGAAGGCTGGGCCCACCAGGATTCGAACCTGGGACCAAGGGATTATGAGTCCCCTGCTCTAACCGCTGAGCTATAGGCCCGCCACAATCATGAATAAATCATGACCGTCCGCGGATGACCAACCTGGAATCTTGGAGCCGCGATCGTTGATCGTGGAGTCGAACCGCGTCTCTACAAATGCGTTCCGGTCTGCGACGCGGGAATTTGGCGCAGGTTCTTCTCGCGGTCGGTAGTCTTGGCGGCCGCGGCGTCGGCGTGGCTCTTGGCCGCGGCCTTTTTCCTGGCCGCATCCATTTCTGCCTTCGTCGGCGGTTTCGGTGGCTTCTTGTGCGTTTGATTGCCGACCCGCATCACCTGCCCGTTGACGAACTGGTAGCCGTCGGAATGAGTCCAGATCCCGTTCACGAGTGACCAGCCTTCCGTTAACGGCGTCGCCGGCACGACCTTGAGCACCGTCTTGGATTTCCTGGTTGTTTCCTTCTTCTGGGTCGAGGGAGGATCGGCCTTGAGCGTGGCGACCACGAAACTGGTGAGCAAGGCGATGGATAAAATCGTTCGGATCATATTGAGCTAATTGATGGAATCCGCCGTTGGGACATCCCTCGCGTGAAAAGAAACGGCGGTTGTGAGCGACAGGTTGAACGCTTCCGCAATTGCCGTCAAAAGGAAAAGGGACAGCGAAATTTTTTTGTCGCGCGAGTACGCGGAGCCGAGTTTCCGCCGCTCAGAAACCCGACCATGGCGTGGCCTGGGAAAAATGTTCCCCCGCCAGCGCGACGCCGATCCGAACCAGCACGCTGATCAGAAAACCGACGACGAAACAAAACCCGGCCGCGTAGCGCATGGAGCGGTCACCGAGGTCAAAGATTCCCGGCGGCTTGTCTTTGTGCATGGCGGCATTCTCATTCGTGCGGGCCAGAGTGCAAGCAGGCGAAATCCTTCCAGAGGGAGGAGTCTTCCGCGTACAGGCTCGCACGCGAAATCGCCGGCGCCATTGGCGACGCCGCGAATCTGAGATTGACAGCGAAAGGCTCATTCGGGCATTTGTTTCCGAGAGATCACCCTTCTCCGCGTCCGATCATGAACTACCTTGCATCCATCACTGATTTTTTTAAGAGCCCCAAGTGGACCATGAATCTGCTCCTCGGCGGCGTGTGCGCGCTAATTCCTTTCATCGGGCAGATCGTCCTCAAGGGCTGGCTCATCACGGGTTTCTGGGGACGCGATGATGACCGCTGCGAGAATTTCCCGGATTTCGATTTCAGTCAGTTCGGCAAATATCTGGAACGCGGGATCTGGCCGTTTTTGGTTACTCTGGTGACGAGCCTGGCCCTGGGGATGGTGTGCGCTTTTTGCATAATGCCACTCTCAATGATCACGACCATGGCCTCGGCGGGGAGTCATGATAACAGCTGCATAGGCGCGTTCATGTTTCTCATCATGATGTTTTGCTACTTCATCGTAGCGGCGGCGATAGCCTGTATCCTTACGCCCCTGATCTTGCGCGCTTCCCTTACCCAGGACTTCGGGCAGGCCTTCAATTTCCCATTCGTGAAACGGTTCCTGACCCTCATGTGGAAAGAGATCGTTATCAGCTCCCTCTTCCTGATTGTTGCCAGCCTGATTCTCGCCGGTCTCGGGCTGGTGGTGCTTTGCATCGGAGTCTATTTCGCCACTGTGCTGATTTATTTCAGCTGGATCCATCTCCAGAAACAACTTTACCGGATTTATCTCAGTCGGGGCGGCGAACCGGTGCCGGTCAGTCCGAAGTTGCGCGATTTCGCGCCACCCGCGGCGCCCGTTTAGTCAATCGGCCGGACAACCGTTGTTGCGTGCGTTGTCTTCAGCGCATTCGTCGAGCGCTAACAGCGCGATCTCACATGAGCCTGGGCATCGCCCCAGGATCTTGATCGGATGAAGAACGAGCGCTGAAAGCGCGCATCAACGCAATCCCTTCCCTTACTTGCTCTTCGCTTGCGCGATCGCTTTGTCGAGGAGTTGCTGGGCTTTCTCTTCGCCTGACTGGAAATCCCAGATTTCCTTGTCGAGCAGATATTGGGCGGGCGTGGCGAAGTTCACATTTTGCACATTGATGATTCGCGACTGCAGGGTGACGATGCCGGCGAGCGAACCGCCGCGACAAAGGATCAACGGCCCGCCGCTATTTCCCGGGCTCACCGGCGTCGAAGTCCGAATGAGTGTTTCCTCCTTTATCTTGTCGAAGCGCGAGATGATTCCCGAGGTAATGCTCAAGCCTTCCCCAAGCGCGTTCCCGATGGCGATGCAACATTCGCCTTCCTTGATGCTCTCGAGCGGCCTGATGGGAAACTGATTCGGCGTCCATTTCCCTTCCAACCGGACAAGCAGCAGGGCGAGATCAACATCGTTCTTCGCACGCGCCACCACCTCGACGTCCGCGAAATCCTTGTCGTGGGAAAAGCGCACGCCGCATTTATAGTCGCCCGTCATGGCGTCAGAGGGCTCGACGACATGCCAGTTCGTCGCGACGAGGCCGTACTCGCTGTCGTTATAAAGGAGAACGCCGGTCCCGCTCGCGCCGTTGTCCTTCTTGAGCATCGCCTTCTTCTCTTTCCAGGTCGTGCGGACTTCCAGGACAGACGACTTGTACATGTCGCGCAATTCGTCGGCAGAGAAAACGCGATCGTGTTGCGGCTGGGAAATCTGCGTGGTCGTCGGTTGCTGCGGGCCAGGTTCCAGCGTGGGGATTGTTTTTATCGCCGGCGCGGTCAACCAGAACGTCGCGAAACCTGTCACCGCCAAGACAAGAGCGGCCAGCATCGGCAAACCCGATCGCATCCGTTCTCGCTTGAAAGTCGTATGGACGTAACGGATCTGCGGATAGGCGGAGAAGGCCATCCACGCCAACAGATAGGCTGCCCAAACCACCCAGACGATCCGGTCCCGCGAATAAAACAACAGGCCCACCACCCCGAACCCCAGCCAGAACCACGGAGCCGCCACCATCGCGCGCCGGCGGCGGTTCATCTTCAGCCAGTTCCGCCAAATGATGAATCCGCCGAAGGCCGGCGAAAGGAAAATGCTCCCGACAATGGCGACGTAAGGGCTCCAGATCGTTTCGCCTTCCGGCGGCTGCTCTGCCGGGTTGGGACCGATGGCGGCCGCCCCTGACGGCGAGACCGCGACGACCGGTAATGGCGGAGGACCTGCCGCGCGAACCGGAGCGGATGCTGGCGGCGTGGAAGGTAGCGGCGGCGGTTTCGGCCGCGGCAATTCAGCCGCCTTCGTTTCTTCTGTAGCCGCCGCCCTGTGGGCGGCGTGAGATGGCGGCTTCGCTTCGGTCGCGGACGCGCCTTCCTTTTCGATTGGAGCAGGAGTCGCAGCGGGGACCGCGGCGAGTAATTCAGAGATCGGTTGCCAGGAAGATTTCGATTCGTTCCAGGCCAAATCGCTCGGGCTAAAGCTGCCGTCGGCGATCTTATCGCAGATGGCGGATTCCGAAAAGCGCCCTGCGAATTGCCCGTTCCGATGAATCCAGATCTCCATGCCGCCTTTCTAGCGAAGGCAACCGGTGCGGTGCAACGAAATACGCGAACGCGCCCTTTTGGAGGGACGGGCGCTGTCCGTCCCAAAATAATGGGACGACACGGCGGTCGTCCCTCCCCTAGATCTGATTGACCGCTCCGCAGTTCGGGCAGGTGTAAGCCTGCTCGCTCGGCGGCGACAACGGTCGCGTCAGATACTGATGACAGCTCCAGCACTTGACCCAGAACGGACTGGTGCGGCCGCTGGCCTCGTCGCCGGGCGTTCGCGATTTTGCATCCTGTTCCGTCGGCAACTCGAGCCGGCCGATCTTGTCCGCCGGAATCTCGCGATCCGGTTTCTTCCCTTCAACGTATTGGCGTTCTGTCATGGATGAGTCCTTTTAGTTGATGCCCTTTCCCCGGTAAATTCAAATCGTCCTGCCACGGAACATAGACCTCCGGTCTGTGCGCCCAACGGACATTCTGTCCGTTGTCCGTTCCTCGCAGTCAGCGGAGTGCAACTCCGCTGGGCGCACAGACTGGAAGTCTATGTTCCGGAGTGCTTGCTTGTGAAGTTGTGATTTCGCGGCAGGGCGCATAGTCTCGTTTTTTCCGCAATGAAGACGACACCCGCGCGCACTATTGCAGAACTGAAAGAACTTCGGGAACTCACCGGCGATGAAAATGGCGCGCAACGCGTCGCCTTCACCGAAACGTGGGCGAAAGCGCGAGCCTGGCTGCGCAAGAAACTCGAAATGTTCTGCCCGGACATTCGGACCGATGAAGCCGGGAATCTCTGGGCCACGTTGCGCGGTGAATCGGACAAGGCGCTCCTGATCGGCGGTCACATCGATTCCGTTCCGAACGGCGGCTGGCTCGACGGCTGTCTCAATACACTTGCCGCGCTGGAAATTCTTCGCCGCGTCCATGCTCAATACAATGGCCGGCCGCCGGTGACCGTGCGGCTCGTCGATTGGGCGGATGAAGAAGGCGCGCGCTTTGGGAAAAGCCTTTTCGGATCTTCGGCCTGCTCCGGCCATCTCGATATGGACGAAGCGCGCACCCTCCGCGACAAACAAGGCGTCACCCTTCCCGCCGCGCTCGAACAACAGGGAATCGATTTCGAAAAGGTGAAGGATTGCGGCAAAGAGCTGGCGAACGCAGCCGCTTACCTGGAATTGCACATCGAGCAGGGGCCAGTCCTGCTCGATCTCGATCGGCCGCTCGGGACGGTGCTCGGGACTTTCGGCGTCGAGCGCCACGCCATCACCTTTCGCGGGCAGGCCGCGCATTCCGGCAGCACGCCGATGAACCGGCGCAAAGATGCCTTTCTCGCCGCGGCGAAGATGAGCCCGGAGATTTATCAGATCACCGAGCGCAACGGCGGCGTCTGCACCATCGGCTCCTGCACCACGAAACCCGGTATCGTCACCAGCGTCGTCGAAGAATGCCGGATCACGCTCGATCAACGCCATCTCGACGCCGCCGCCCTCGCCTGCATGTTGGCCGAAGCGAAAGCCGCCAGCGAACATTTCGCGAATTCGCGAACCCGGCGCCGATCCCTATCGCCTCCCTTCCGGCCCGCTCCACGACGCCGCCGAAGTCGCCCGCTCCGGCATCCCCACCATCATGATGTTCGTCCAAAGCCTCCACGGCATTAGCCACAACAAAATCGAGGACACGAAGGAAGAGCACCTCGAATTGGCCGTGACCGCGTTCGACAAGCTCGCAGACAACGCTATTGGGTGGATTAGCGGTACATGCAGATGATTGACAGGTGAGTGCCGAGATTTGCGGAGAGCGTGTGCGTCGGCTAGTAAGGCCCGAAGATGTTTCTTAGCGCTTCCAATCATCGCAGAAAATCCTAGGTTCATGGCGTGACGCTGCCCGCGAACATACCCCCAGAGTTCGACGACGCGCTTGCGAGGTTCGCTGAGGATCTGTCAAACCGTTACGCGTCACCAGTAGCAGGCGACCCGGAAGATCAACTGAAAGGGCCGATTCAGGATCTCCTCCGCGCCGCGCAACCGGACGTAATAACGAAGACGGAGTCTCGAATTTCTGGGGTTGGTCGCCCGGATATCGGAGTGGACAGATTGGGTGCGCTACGCGGCTACGTAGAACTGAAAGCTCCAGGACGCGGCGCGCGCGTTTCCGCGTACAAAGGACACGACCGAGAGCAGTGGCGCAAATTCAAGGATCTGCCAAACCTCCTCTACACTGATGGCTCGGAGTGGGCGCTGTACCGGCCCAATAATGGTTCGTTTCCCGTAGTTAGATTTTCCGGTGACGTGATGCTCTACGGTAAGCAAGCAATCACGCGTGAAGATGGCGGCAGGCTTCACACACTGCTCGTAGAATTCCTGAATTGGGACCCGATTCCACCGAAGACTGCCCGCGAGCTCGCGGATACCCTCGCTCCCCTCTGCAGGCTGCTTCGCGATGACGTTGTAGAAGCATTACGCGACCGCAATACGAATCTGGCCTCTCTCGCTGACGTGTGGCGGCGAACGCTTTTTCCGGAAGCGGAAGATCATCAGTTTGCGGATGCGTACGCGCAGACTTTGACATATGCGCTACTGCTCGCTCGGCTAAATGGCGAGACGCATTTAACCACCGCGTCTGCTGCCGATGCGCTCGATAGCGGACATCATCTTCTTGCAGATGCGCTACGCAGTCTGACGCATCCACAGACCCGCAGAGAAATAGCTACGTCAGTGGACGTGCTGGAGCGCGTCATCGCAGCCGTTGAGCCGGTCCAGATTCAAGAACGCGGCGACCCGTGGCTCTATTTTTATGAGGATTTCTTAGCTGCTTACGACAAGAAGCTTCGCAACGACCGCGGCGTGTACTACACGCCTTGGCAAGTCATCCAAGCACAGGTGAATCTAGGCGGCCAACTCTTGCAGGAACGCTTTCAAAAGCTGCTTACGTACGCTGACGATGGTGTGGTGTTTCTTGATCCAGCAGCGGGAACCGCAGCATATCCACTCGCTGCGATGCAGCACGGACTCGATGAAGCACGGAACCGATTTGGCGACGGCAATGCGCCGGCTCGAGCTAGCGAAGCTGCCCAGAACATCCACGCGTTCGAACTCCTCGTAGGTCCGTACGCCGTTGCGCACTTGCGGCTAACGAACTTTCTCAGGGAAGCCGGGGGGCAGGTGCCGGCTGATGGTGTTCATGTTTATCTTACTGACACGCTAGAAGCGCCTGACGCACCACCACGTACAACGGAGCTCTTTCCACAACGGACCCTTACCGAAGAGCATCTGCGCGCACAACGGGTGAAGCTATCGACACGTGTGCTCGTCTGCATGGGCAATCCCCCATACGATCGCGAGCAGCGGGACCCCGCTGACGAAAATTTGGGACAGGCCAAAGGGGGATGGGTTCGATTCGGTGACCGTCGGGATACAGACGCCACTATCCTTACTGAAACTCGCGGCATCCTGAGCGACTTCATCGAGCCAGCCAAGGCCGCTGGCCAGCAAGTTCACGTCAAGAATCTTTACAATGACTATGTCTACTTCTGGCGGTGGGCGTTGTGGAAGGTGTTTGAGACGACACAGGAGCCCGGCGTTGTATCGTTTATCACGGCATCATCTTACCTTCGTGGCCCTGGGTTTGTCGGCATGCGCCAAAAGATGCGGGAACTCTTAGATGAGCTTTGGATTATTGACTTGGAAGGCGATCAACTCGGCGCCCGAAAGACAGAAAATGTATTTGCGATCCGAACGCCCGTCGCAATTGCGATTGGAATCCGAAATGGTCCGCCACAACCGACACAACCGGCGATTGTCCGGTACACGCGTTTGGAAGGGACCCGAGATGAAAAACTTGAGTCGCTGCGACTCGTTCGGCGTTTCTCGGATCTTGAATGGCACGCATGCTTTAAAGGATGGATGCAGCCATTTCTTCCGACCAGCGATGCCGACTACTTTTCGTGGCCGCTGATCACCGACCTGTTTCCATGGCAACATTCGGGCTCACAGCTAAAACGGACGTGGCCGATTGGCGAAACAGTCGAGGTGCTAGAGCGAAGATGGCGTTCCTTGTTGGCGCTTCCCGCGGCAGAAAGAGCTCTTGCATTCAAGCCGTCACGTGACCGGCAAGCGGATCAGGAATATCCATCTTTATTTGGGGATGGTCGGCTTCCTCCAATCACCACGTTGCCGTCAGAGGCTCCAATGATCCGACCGGTCCCATACGGCTTCCGCAGCTTCGACCGCCAGTTCGTAATTCCTGATGGTCGGCTCGGGGATTTCTTTCGTCCACCGCTTTGGAATGTTTATAGCGACAGGCAAGTATATCTTACGAGTCTCTTAACTGGTGTGCTTGGTTCCGGTCCTGCGGCGACAGTCTCTGCCTTCGTTCCTGATTTGCATCATTTCCGCGGCTCGTTCGGCGGAAAGGATGCGGTTCCACTCTGGCGAGACGCAGGGGCATCCAAACCGAACATTACGGGCGGGGTGTTGGATCTGTTAGCCGAAGCGTTTGGCAATTCTATAACGGCCGATGATCTATTCCACTATACGTACGCCCTTTTGGCTTCTAGAGCATTCGTTGAGACGTTTAGCGAAGAGCTAACTGTTCCTGGTCTGCACCTGCCAGTTACGCGCGATAAAGGGGTCTTTGACGATGCCGTGACGTTTGGTCGCGAGCTTGTATGGTTGCACACCTTTGGTGAACGCTTCGTTCCTGCGGGCGGAAGACGCGGCGAAATTCCGCAGGGAAAGGCAAGAAATACGACACCTATTCCCACGAGCACTGACGGCTATCCTAATGAGTTTCATTTTGATGAGCCGACAAGAACTCTTCATGTAGGGGCAGGATCGATAGCTCCTGTTACGCCCGAGATGTACGAATGGAGCATCTCTGGATTCAAAGTAGTTCAATCATGGCTGAGCTACCGGATGCGAAGCGGCTCAGGCAAAACTTCGTCTAATCTAGATAAGATTCGTCCGGACTACTGGACCGCACAGATGACAGAAGAACTGTTGCGACTCCTGTGGATTCTCGAGCGGACCATCGAGCTACAAGACGGCCTTCAGACCCTTCTCAAACGAGTCTTTGCGAGTCCTCTGTTCCGTGCCTCCGATTTCCCGTCACCGACGGAAGCGGAGCGTAGACCCGATGGTATGGACGGCGAAGAACCTGAAGATGCGGAGCGGCCGTTACAAAAAAGCTTTTGGGATGAACGGCAACGCAACCTCTCTCGGTTGCCAGCTATTGAAGAAGACTCCGCAATCCTCCTGCGGGAGGAATCGGATGAGGCGTGAGACTGCGTGGTCTATTTTGACACAAATTATATTCTAAAGTGCTACTTGAACGAGGAGAACAGCGCAGATGTTCTCGCACTCGCACAAGGATTCCCGGCGGGAGAGATCGCCTGCTGCCGCCATGGGCGCGCTGAATGGCATACAGGAATTCACCGCGCCATCTACAAGAACCTATTAAGTCCCGCGGATGCTGCACTGCTCTATGCGCAAATGAACCAAGACGAGCAGAACGGCCTGTGGAATTGGCTGCCGATCGATGATGCGCTCGTTGATATAGTTTGCGCAGAAATGCTGATCTTCGACCACGGCCTTAATCTGAGCGGCATGGACGCGATTCATCTCGCATGCGCGCGGCACCACGGTATCACGGACGTGTACACGCACGACGACGAGATGCTCGTAGCGGCTCCTCACTTTGCGCTAGTCGGCCATGACGTGCTCTGAGCGGCCGGCGCGCGACAGCATCGAACCAGAGGTCTTGGCGGACGCAAGAATTTCATTCTGGAAAACGTGGGGGACGCTATTGTAATCTGACCTCAGCTCATTAGAGGAGAATTATATGCCGACACTCGCTACCACTGTTGATGGTCTTAAGCTGCCGAATCCATTTGTCATCGGATCGGGGCCGCCAGGAACGAATCTCAATGTCATCACGCGCGCCTTCCGCGAGGGCTGGGGCGCGGTCATCGCGAAGACCGTCAGCCTCGATGCCTCGAAGGTGGTCAACGTCGCGCCGCGTTATGCGAAACTGCACGCGAACGACCCGAAGGACGTGATCGGCTGGGAAAACATCGAATTGATCAGCGATCGCAAGTTCGAGATTTGGCTGGATGAATTCAAGAAGTGCAAAGACCAGTTCCCGGACGGAATCCTGATCGCGTCGATCATGGAGGAATACAATCACGACGCGTGGACGGAAATCGTGGAGCGTTGCCAGGACGCGGGGATCGACTCGTTCGAGCTGAATTTCTCCTGCCCGCATGGATTGCCCGAGCGAAAAATGGGCGCGGCCATGGGCGAGAACCCGGAGATCGTCGAGGAGGTGGTCGGCTGGGTGATGGCGGCGGCGAAGAAACCGGTCTGGGCGAAGATGACGCCGAACGTGACCCGCATTACCGATCCAAGCCGGGCGGCGTTCCGCGGCGGCTGCCAGGGAGTGAGCGCGATCAACACCATCCGCAGCGTGATGGGAGTGAACCTCGATACCCTGCGGCCGGAGCCGACGGTGGAGGGCTTCACCACGCCCGGCGGTTATTCTTGCAGGGCCGTTCGGCCAATCGCGCTGCGGATGGTGATGGAAATCGCGACCATGATCCGGCGGGAATTTCCTGGTCGCACCCTTTCCGCCATTGGCGGAATCGAGAGCGGGGGCGACGCCGCGCAGTTCATCCTCCTGGGGGGTGACACGACGCAGGTTTGCACGGGCGTGATGAAGTTTGGCTACGAATGCGTGAAGCGCATGTGCGACGAACTGCTCGCCTTCATGGAGAAGCACAAGTTCGAGACCATCGAAGATTTCAAAGGGAAGAGTCTCGATTATTTCACGACCCACGCGGAGCTGGTCCGGATGCAAGGGGAACGCAAAGCCAAGGACAAAGCCGCCGCCGAAGAAGCCGCCGCCAAGAAAATGGTGCGCGCCGACGATCAGTGGAGCGGCGATGAATTCGTGAAGCAATCGGATGCATTAGCTAGAAGCTAATGAAGCTCCAAACACCAAGCTCCAAGCTCCAGAGAAGCTCCAAATCGCAAGCTCCAAACAAGCACTCAAAATATTCCGCCGACGAGCGCACGTCGCGGGTGATGGAGACGCCGAATAGCAACGGCAATGGGGCGAGCAGGCATCCGTTCGACTTGGAGGAGCGAACCGCATTGTTCGGCGAGGCGATTGTGCAATTCGCCAAGAAAATCCCACGCAGTCCGGCAAATGATCGGCTCGTTGGGCAGCTCGTCGGCTGCGGCACGAGCGTGGGAGCGAATTATTGTGAAGCGAACGAACGGGTATCAAAAAAGGATTTCCGCAACACTATCGGACGGTGCGTAAAAGAAGCGAAGGAAACGAAATACTTCCTTCGCCTGATTGCCGCCGCTGAGCCGCGACTAGCCGAAGAGGCCCGCGCCTTGTATCGTGAAGCCAAAGAGCTCCACCTGATCTTCGCCAGCATGTATCGTCAATGACACCGCGCCACGATTTGAGGTTTGATGCTTGGAGCTTCTCTGGAGCTTGGTGCTTGGAGCTTGGAGCTTTTTAATGATCGCCTGCCCGATCCTCATCGACGGTGAATGGCGAACGCCGTCCGGCGTCGCTACTTCTCCGGTCTTCAATCCATCACGCGGCGAGACGATCGCGGAAGTGCCAATGATCGGCGCGGAGATCGTGAACGAAGCGGTCGAGTCAGCCGCGGCGGCATTCCCGGCCTGGCGCGAGACACCGCCGGTGGAACGGGCACGCGTCTTCTTTCGTTATCGTCAGCTCGTCGAGGAAAACTTCGATCGGATTTGCCAGAGTGTTACGCGCGAGCACGGCAAGACGCTGGCCGAAGCGCGCGGCAGCGTTTATCGCGGGATCGAGAACATCGAGTACGCCTGCGGAGTTCCGACGCTTCTGATGGGCGACATGCTCGAGAATCTCGCGCGCAGTGTCGATTGCGAGACGCTGCTTCAGCCGCTCGGGGTTTGCGTCGGGATCACGCCCTTCAATTTTCCAGCGATGGTCCCGATGTGGATGTTCCCGCTCGCGATCGCCTGCGGAAATACCTTCGTCTTGAAGCCGAGCGAGAAAGTTCCGCTGACGGTTGTGATGGTCGTCGAGCTTCTGGAAAAGGCCGGGCTGCCCAAAGGCGTGCTCAATCTGGTCCACGGCGGCCGCGAATGCGTGGACGCATTGCTGACCCATCCGAAAGTGAAAGCGATTTCGTTCGTCGGGTCGTCGCCCGTCGCAAAATACATTTTCGAAACCGGCACGCGGCACGGCAAACGGGTCCAGGCCAACGGCGGCGCGAAGAACTACATCGTGGTCATGCCTGATGCCGATGTGTCAAAGACCGTTGAAGCCCTCTCGACCGCTGCGTTTGGATGCGCCGGCGAACGTTGCATGGCGGGATCGACTGCGATCGCTGTCGGCGCAGCCGCGGATCGCGTTCTGCCTTCGCTTGTCCAAGCCGCGCGCGCGATTCGGGTGGGACCAACTGACGTTGAGATGCAACCCGACATGGGCCCGGTCATTACCGCCCAACATCGTGATCGCGTCGCGAGCCTTGTGGCCACGGGAGAAAAGGAAGGGGCGAAGGTTATTTGCGATGGGCGCGGCGCACGCATTGAAGGCGCGCCGAATGGTTTCTACATGGGCGCCACGATCGTCGACCAGGTGCGCGATGAGATGACAATCGCGCGCGAAGAAGTCTTCGGCCCGGTCCTCAACGTTATGCGGATGGACGACCTCGATCACGCCATCGAGGCCGCAAACAAATCAGCCTTCGGCAACGGCGCCGCGATTTTCACTCACTCCGGCAAAGCCGCGCGTGAATTCAAGCATCGCGTCAAAGCCGGGATGATCGGCATCAACGTCGGCGTCCCCGCCACGATGGCGATGTTCCCCTTCACCGGCTGGGACGAATCCTTCTACGGCGATCTGCACATCCAAGGGAAAGAAGGCGTGCAGTTTTACACCCAGCAGAAGGTGGTGACGACGCGGTGGTTTGGGGATGGGGTTGGCGATGTGTGGAAGAAATGACGCGACAAGTTCCAATCGCATGAAGCACCAAGCACCAAGCACCAAGCTCCAGAGAAACATCAAGCATCAAACACCAATGCAGCGTCGCGGCCTTTGGAGCTTCGTTGTTTGGAGCTTCTCTGGTGCTTGGTGCTTGGTGCTTGGTGCTTTTCCCCGATGAGTTTGCTCATAAAGCAGGGCGAGATCGTCACCGGCACTGAGCACTACATCGGGGACATCTTCTGCGAGCACGAACGGATCACGCACATCGACCGGAATATCGATGCGCCGGCGGGCACGGAAGTGATCAACGCGAGCGGGAAATATGTTTTCCCCGGGTTCATCGATCCGCATGTCCACATTTATCTGCCGTTCATGGGGACGTTCTCGAAGGACACTTACGAGACGGCGAGCAAGGCGGCGCTGGTCGGTGGAACAACGACGTTGATTGAGATGGTTTGTCCTTCGCGTGACATGAGCGCCGCGGAAGGGTTCCGGCTTTGGCAGGAACAGGCGGACGAGAAATCCGCGTGTGATTACACCTATCACATGGGCGTGACGCGTTTCGACGAGGAGAACGCGAAACAGCTCCGCGAGATCGTGGCCACGGGCATCAGTTCGTTTAAGATTTTCCTGGCTTACAAAGGGGCATTCGGGATCGACGACGCGGAGCTCTATCACACGTTGAAGCTCGCGAAGGAACTGGGCGTGATCGTGACCGCGCATTGCGAGAATGAAACTCTCGTGGCGGAGCGCCAGAAAGAATTGCTCGCCGCCGGAAAAACCGGTCCGGGACAGCATTACGAAAGCCGGCCACCGCGGGTGGAAGCCGAAGGCGTTCATCACTTGATGACCTTCGCGGAGCTGACCGGCGCGCACGTTTACATCGTGCACCTGAGCTGCGACGAAGCCTTGCGGGAAGCGCTCGCGGCCCGGCACCGCGGCGTAAGCGTCTCGATCGAGACCCTGATTCAATATCTGGTGCTGGATAAAACGGATGCCGAGCGGCCCGGGTTCGAAGGCGCCAAGTTCGTCATGTCGCCGCCGCTGCGCGACAAGAGCAATCAGCCGGTGCTTTGGAATGGGTTGAGCAGCGGCGAGATTCAAACCGTCGCAACCGATCACGCCCCGTTCGATTTCAAAACCCAGAAGCCAATGGGCCGCGACGATTTTACCAAGATCCCCAACGGCATTCCGTCACTCGAAGACCGGGTGAATCTGCTTTTCACGCACGGCGTCAAAACCGGAAAGCTCGATCTGCACACGTTTGTCAACGTCGCGAGCACAAACGCGGCGAAGACGTTCGGATTGTTCCCGCGCAAGGGCGCCATCCAGATCGGCGCCGATGCCGACCTGGTCGTCTACGATCCGGAATATCGCGGAAAAATTTCTGCGAAGACGCAATTGATGAATGTCGATTACAGCGCGTTCGAGGGCTGGGAGATCGAAGGACGGCCGGACCTGGTGACGGTGCGCGGTGAAGTCGCGGTGCGCGATGGAAAATTTGTCGGCACCATCGGCCGCGGCCGAATGCTCCAGCGCGAGCCCGCGCACTTCTGAAAGCTTGCCGACACCCTCAATGTGAAAATCCAGCGAAGCGTCAAACACCGTATGAAAAGTTCGTCCGCCCGCGCCAGCCGTGCGCTTGCGTGCGAAGTCGAAGAAGACGGAGTCGATTTCGCGCGACTCGCGGCACCCTATCGCGGGATGTTCAAAGGCGCTCGCAATCTTTCCAGCCGCGAAGGCTACGGAGATAAGATGAAACAATGCCGCGCGTCAAAATCCCGAACATTCCGTGGCGAGTGAGCTTTTACAGCTTCGATCTTCGAGAGCGCCGTCATGTGCATGTCTTTCGAGAACGCATGGAATGCAAAGTGTGGATCGAAGATGGCATCGAGACCGCTTGGAATCGCGGCTTTCCCGAGTCCGAGATGAACGACATCTTGCGCATGATCGAATCGAACCTAAAATTAATTAACGACACTTATGAGCAGCTACTTGCGTGAGATCAAAACCGCTCAGATCGACGCCACTCGCCTTACGGTCGAATTGGCGGACGGTTTCACGTTCAGCGTGCCGCTCAGTTTCTACCCGACCCTGCTCCTGGCGACCGACGAGGAAAGGAAGGCGATGGAAGTTCTTCCTTACTCGCTACATTGGGACTTGCTCGACTGTGATCTCGGCATCGAAGGCCTCTTGCAGGGCATAAAGGAACATCCCAAACTCGCCGAGAAAGCACGGAAGCGTTCCCAGGAACGTCAACACGCCACAGCGTGATCAATTATCTGAATCCAGATCGGCGCAAGCGGAGATCTAGTTGTATAGCCGACCTAAGTTATTTTTAGAGACTGCTCGTTGCGCTCCCTCCAAGATAATTGATAATCCATTTTTCTGTTAGGACCACTTCCTATGACCCGACCGGTAGATCCCATCAGCGAAGAAAACACGGGAGCAGTGGTTCTCGATATATGCTCCTCATCCAAACTTCTGGAGGATCTTAAGCGCACGGATAATCTAAAACGATGGCGTGATTTTCTTATCGCTTTCAAGGAGCTCCTTCACGCTCGCGCTGGGAGGGGCATATTGCGGGTGTACAAGTTCATTGGAGACGGATGGATTCTTCTTTTCGATCCACTTCTCTCTGCGGATCACGTCGTAAAAGAATTAAGAGAACTGTGTTACTGCTTCAATTTAGTCTATGACCTCAGGGTGAAGAGGTTCTTGGAAGAATACCCTGATAGGGTGGGTCTGACGTTTGGACTCGACAGTGGCTCGCTGATAAAGGTTCAGATGAACGATGTGGATGAATATTTGGGTAGACCATTGAACGTGGCGAGTCGCCTTTGTTCTACACTGAAGGAAATCGAGCCAATTCCGGAATTCAAGCTGCTGATGTCTGCTCCCTATTACGCTAGCCACATTGGTTCTTTACGTTCCTTTAGTCCTGAGGAAGTAAGAGTATCTTTGCGAAACATATCTGGTAATTCGGAGATCCGGGCCTATAAAGTTACGCTCTTGCCGAAGTGTCCACCCAGCAAAGGTCGTTCGAAAAAGCCATTAACAAGCACAGTACGCCGCCAGTGAAGGTTTCCCGACAATCATCTATACAGATCTCAGCAGGGAACAGATTGATTTGATTCGCGAAAGAACTTCTGACCGCAGCGTCTTTGATTGGAACGGGTGGAATCAGGTACCTAACTAGGGCGTTTGTTGTTGCGGGTCCTATGTTAGCTACGCCACGATTGATCAACTAATGAGTACGGTCATTGCGGATGCACCAGACGTCGAAGTCTCGATCGAGATCGAGCAGAGCACGCTTTACAACAAAGACCTGGCGCCGGTCCCAAAATCGCGGCGCACCTGGCGCGTCGGCAGCTTCGCCGCGCTCTGGATTTCAATGTCGGCCTGCATTCCGACTTACATGCTCGCCTCGTCGCTCATCGGCGGAGGGATGAACTGGTCGCAGGCCATCCTCACCATTTTCCTCGGCAACCTGATCGTAGTCGTCCCGATGATCTTGAACGCGCACGCCGGGACGCGGTACGGGATTCCATTTCCCGTCTTATGCCGCGCCTCGTTCGGCACTCGCGGCGCAAACGTCCCCGCGCTCATGCGCGCGTTCGTTGCCTGTGGCTGGTTCGGAATCCAGACCTGGATCGGCGGCGCAGCCATCTACAAGATTCTCGGCGTTTTCTTTCCCGGCCTAACGACTCCGGGCGCGCCGGCATTTCTCGGGATCACGCTCGCAGAATTCGTCTGCTTCCTCTTCTTCTGGGCGATCAACATGTTCGTCGTTTACAAAGGCATCGAGTCGATCCGGTTCCTTTTGAACATCAAAGCTCCATTGCTGGTCGCGCTCGGTTTGCTGCTCCTCGCCTGGGCTTATCGCAACGCCGGCGGCTTCGGCCCGATCCTCGCGCAGCCTTCCGCCTTCGATCCCGGCCAGCCCAAGGCCGGCCAGTTCTGGTCTTTCTTCGTTCCGGGTTTAACCGGCATGGTCGGGTTCTGGGCCACGCTCTCGCTCAACATTCCCGACTTCTCGCGTTACGCGCGCACCCAACGCGACCAAGTTGTCGGGCAAGCGCTTGGCTTGCCGCTGACCATGGCGCTCTACTCGTTCATCGGCGTAGCGGTCACTTCCGCGACGACGATCATCTACGGGAAAACAATCTGGGACCCGGTGGATGTGCTGACGAAATTCACGAACCCGATCGTGCTCGTGGTCGCGATGTTCGCGCTTTGTCTCGCGACCCTGGCCACGAACATCGCGGCCAACGTCGTCAGTCCCGCGAACGATTTTGCGCATCTGGCGCCGCACAAGATTTCATTCCGAATCGGCGGATTGATTACCGGAATCATCGGCGTGCTAATGATGCCGTGGAAGCTCGTCGCCGATCCGTCTGGTTACATCTTCACCTGGCTGGTCGGTTACAGCGCGTTGCTCGGTCCCATCGGCGGGATCATGATCGCGGACTATTTCGTCATCCGGCGGCGGCGATTAGACGTCAACGCACTCTATCGGCACGACGACGAATATTGCTACACCAACGGCTTCAGCGTCGTCGCACTCGTTGCGCTCCTGGCCGCGATCCTGCCGAACCTGCCGGGGTTCCTCGTGACAGTGAAGCTGATCGACGCGCGAAGCGTTCCTGCATTCTTCGTTACGCTTTACAGCTACGCGTGGTTTGTCGGATTTGCGATTGCCTTTAGCCTCTACATCGCGTTGCGCAGATTTCAAACTGGAGGGCGGAGCTCTGCGACGCCAGCGAAGGGCTCACAGGAGTTCGCCCCTCCATCCGCTTTGTGAGAAGGTGCTAGCTTCTCAACACGACCTATGAAAACACCGGAACTTCCGCCATTTCCTCATCAACCCGCCGCTTACAAAGGTCCGTCAGCCGACGAAGTCCTGCTCTTGCGCCGCGAATTTCTCAACCCGGGGATTTTCCTCTACTACAAGAAGCCGATCATGCTGGTGGAAGGAAAAATGCAATATGTCTGGGACGCCGATGGGCGGCGTTACCTCGACGCGCTGGGCGGGATCGTTACGATAAGCGTCGGGCATTGCCATCCCGAGGTGGTCGAGGCGGCGCGAAAGCAAAATGAGATGCTCCAGCATTCGACCACGATCTATCTGCATCCGAACATTGCGCTCTACGCCGAGAAGCTGGCGGCGAAAATGCCGGGCGATCTGAAGGTCTGTTACTTCGTCAATTCAGGTTCGGAAGCGAACGACCTCGCGCTCCTCCTGGCACGCGCCTCCACCGGCAACTACGACATGATCGCGTTACGCAATGCCTATCACGGCGGGAACGCATCGGGGATGGGTCTGACCGCGCATCACACCTGGAAATTCAATACCCCCCACAGCTTCGGCGTTCATCATGCCATGACCCCCGATCCGTTTCGCGGTTACTGGGGCCGCGATGATGCGGAGGCCGGACGCAAATATGCGGCCGACGTCAAGAACCTGATCGACTACGCTACGCCAGGGCAGATTGCCGGGTTCATCGCGGAATCGATTCAGGGCGTGGGCGGTTGCGTGGTTTTCCCGGACGGTTATCTCAAGCACGTTTACGAACACGTCCGCGCGGCGGGCGGCGTTTGCATCGCGGATGAAGTGCAGGCCGGTTTCGGCCGATGCGGGACGCACTACTGGGGATTCGAAACGCAGGACGTCATTCCCGATATCGTCTGCATGGCGAAAGGAATCGGGAATGGCGCGCCGCTCGGGGCCGTCGTCACCACGCCAAAGATCGCGCAGGCGCTCTCGCAGCGGATCCATTTCAACACTTTCGGCGGAAATCCAGTCGTGTGCGCGCAAGGCATGGCGGTGCTCGATGTGATCGATCGGGAAAAGCTGCAGGAGAATTCGCTCGCGATCGGCAACCACTTGTTAGGCGGATTGAATCGCCTGAAAGAAAAGCACAACTTGATTGGCGACGTGCGCGGCAAGGGATTGCTTCTGGGCATCGAGCTGGTGAAGGATCGCGCCACGAAAGAGCCGGCGAAAGCCGAGTGCGCGGCGGTCCTCGAAGCGTGCAAAGACATGGGCCTCTTGTTAGGCAAAGGCGGCTTGCAGGGGCAGACGATCAGGTTCTCCCCGCCGATGTGCATCACGAAAGCAGATGCGGATTTTCTGCTCGAGGCACTGGATCGCGCCTTCGCGGGGCTTTAACTTGAGACTCGTCCCGCGACCGCTGCGGCCCGTTTCCGAATTTCCTCCAGGAACACTTTGCTGGAGGGGCGCAGGTTTTTCTGCCAGAGGACAGCGACGACGAGCGGCGGGAATTGCGGGAGCGGTAGAGATCGCAAGCCCTTTTCGAGTTTCGTCCCGGGGATAGCAAGGGACAGCCCGGCGCCGAAACCGAGCGAAACGTAAATCGGGATAAGATCCATTGCGCTCACTTCCACCCGGGTCGGCCAATTGACCCCCAGGCGCGCAAGCCGGGCGTGAAATTGCTTTACCATTACCTCCTCCGGCGGGAGCGATATGAGTGTTTCAGTTGGCTTCCCGTTCCGCCACAAGTCCATCGCGGATTTCACTTTCATGCGGCGTGGCACGATTAGAATAAGGGACAATTTGAACAGGACCGCGGAATGAATCCCAGCCGCGGGCTTACCCTCCAGCTCAGTCACTGCGAGATCGATCTTGCCTTTGCGAAGCAGCGCTTCGGCACTGGCCTGGTTCGCGTCGTGGAGTTGCAAGCGCAGGGCGGGATACTTTCGCTTGTGCTGTCGTAGGAGAGCCGGCAGATGATTGCGCAGGATTGTCGCGGGCGCGGCCAGGCGAAGCAATGTGTCCTCTTCTCCCCGCAAGCGATTCGACATTTCGAGAACTCTCCCGAAAAAAGGCTCGGCGAAGGCAAACAGTTCATGACCAGCCGGCGTGAGGGCGAAGGGCCGCCGATGAAACAATCTTAATCCAAGTGTCTTTTCCAACTGGAGAATCTGGCCGCTGACGGCCGGCTGCTGAATCCCGTAAGGCATCCTGCGGATGGCGGCGCTGATCCCACCGTGGGTAGCGACGTGATAGAACAGCTCGAGGTGATGAATATTCACTCCGGTATCATCGATTTAATCGATTTGCATAGCAATATTTATCGATTAACGCGATCGACCTCGGAGCGCTTATCCTGCATCCATGATTATCCTGATCTTTGCGATTGCCGCCGGTTGTATCGCAGCGGAGAAATTCTGGCCGGCCATGGAACTTCCGCGCGTCCGCGCGTGGTGGCCCCGGGTTGTTCTGATCAACGCCATTCAACTCGGATTTACCTGGCTGGCAGGCCTCACCTGGAATCGTTGGCTGGGGCATTGGTCGCTCCTTCACCTGAGCGAATATCTCCGACCCTGGAATTCGGCCATCGTTGTTTATGTTTTCTCCACCTTCGTTTTCTACTGGTGGCATCGCTATCGCCATGAATCGCAGTTTCTCTGGCGTGTCTTGCACCAGATTCATCACTCCGCGCGTCGACTTGAAATCTTGACCAGCTTTTACAAGCATCCAGTCGAGATCTTGCTCAACTCCCTCCTCAGCAGTTTGATCGTTTACACGCTCTTTGGCTGTGATGTTATTGCCGGAGCGTATTACACGCTGTTGATCGCGGTGGGCGAATTCTTTTACCACTGGAACATCAAAACCCCGCAGTGGCTGGGTTACTTTTTCCAACGGCCGGAGTCTCACCGCGTGCACCATCAGGGCGCTGCGGCTACGAAGATTGGAGGGAAGATCGCTTTGACGACATGCTCGCGTTTCGCGATGTGCACGCGCCGGCTGTGGCGAATGGTGCGCCGCTCCATTTCTTGCCGACATGTATCGGCTGCTCGAAAAGATGGGCCTGTGCCGCAGCGAGCGCGCCGTCCAGCCCACGAGAACCCCAAACCTCGCAAAAGAACAGCGCGATCCGATCTCCAATCAATGATCCGAATTTAGAGAAGAGGTTCGAAGCCGAAACCGGCCAGCAGTTCGCCGCCCGCAAGTATTTTCTGGATGCCTTCCTTGTCCTCGAAAGCACGCTGCTTGTGATGATCGGTCAGACCCCAGCACGGCTCGGCGCAAAGGAACGGGCCGCCGTCGGACCACAGCGTCAGATACGGCACGCCGGCCAAATCGAGGGCGACCGTTCGGCCTGAAGGCGGATCGGAAAAAGTAAATCCGCGATCTGGAACATCGACCAATTCGAGAATGTAGGAGCCGGGAAGTTTTTCTCGTTCGAACGGCATCTGGCCACCGGCGAATTGAATGTCTTCGGTCTCGCCGCTGAGATAATTGTCGGGAGAAAAATGGCGGCGGTAAAGGCCGGCCGGCATTTCGAAGCGGAACGACTCGAACGACGTCGCGGCAAACCCGGGATGCAGACCGAACCCGACGTGCGCGGTCAGTTCCGGCTCGTGGTTCTTGAAGCGAAACGAAACCGAAACGCGCTCCGCTTCGATCCGGTAGGTTAGGTCGAGCGAAACCTGGAGCGGATATTCCGTCGCCGAAAAATCTTCCGGCGTGATGCGATAAGTCAGTTCGTCGTCGCGATTCGATTCGACGCGGTGCCAGATTTTCCCGCGCAGAAAACTGTGGGTCCCGCCGCGAATTTCCTGGCCGCGGTAGAGCGTGCGCTCGTTTTTGATCCGGTGGAGATAGTAGCCCATCACCGTCGCGTGGTTCGCCCAGCCTTTTTCAGGCGGAGCGGTCTCGTTGTCCCGATTTAGGAACCCGATCCAATCACCGCCCGCATTCCGCCGCGCGACACTGATCAGCTCTGCGCCCAGACGCGAAACGATGAGACGCACACCTTTCGCTTCGTCGGTCAGAATATCGAGGAGCCGGTCACCCCGCTGCTCTTCGTTTCGGAACATAAGCCTCTGGCTTGTGCGCCCAGCGGAGTTTTACTCCGCTGCAAAACGGCAGCGGGCAGAATGCCCGCTGGGCGCACAGGCCAGAGGCCCATGTTCCGCCGTGCAGAATTCGCCGCTCACGGGAACAAACCGCGGGCGTGCTTCGCTTTCATCACCCGCTCGACACCGATCGCCATGGCGGCGGTGCGGTGCGAAATCTTGTGCGCCTTCGCCCGCTTGATCACCTGCGCGAACGAATGCTCGAGGATGCGGAACAGTTTGTCGGTCACTTCGGTTTCGGTCCACATGAAGGCCTGGAGGCCCTGGACCCATTCGAAGTAGGAAACGATCACGCCGCCCGCGTTGCAGAGAATGTCGGGAATAACGAAGAGCTCGTCCCAGCGTTCGTTGAGAATGAGATCGGCCTCGGGCGTGGTCGGGCCGTTCGCGCCTTCGGCGAGAATGCGGCATTTCAATTTCGCGGCGTTGCCCTTGTTGATGACGCGATCGACCGCCGAAGGAACGAGCACGTCACACGGCATGGTAAGCATCTCGTTGGGATCGACCCGGTCGGCTTCGTCGAACGCGCGGAGGTGGCCTTTCTTGATCACGTGCTGTTCCGCTTTCGCGACGTCGATGCCATTTGGATTGTAGAGCGCCACGGTGGCGTCGCTGATGCCGACGATTTTCATGCCGGTGTTGAGCGCGAGCGATAGTGCCGCCACGGAGCCGACGTTGCCGAATCCCTGCACGATCGCGGTGCATTTTTTCGGATCGAGTTTCAACATGTCCGTCGCGCGCTCGATCAGGTAAACGACGCCGCGCCCGGTCGCCTCGCGCCGGCCTTCGGTGCCGCCGATCGAGACCGGCTTGCCCGTGACAATTTCGTTCACGCAATAACCCTGGTAAACGGAATACGTGTCCATGAACCACGCCATCACCTGCTCGTTGGTCCCCATGTCGGGGCCCATGATATCGGTGTGCGGGCCGACGAACGGGATCATCTCCTGCATGTAACGGCGCGAAACGGACTCCAATTCCGTGCGGGAAAGCTTGGTCGGATCACAAGCCACGCCGCCTTTCGCGCCGCCGTAGGGCAAATTCGCGAGGGCGCATTTCCAGCTCATCCACATCGCGAGCGCGGCGGTTTCGCCCATGGAAAGATTCGGCGCGAATCGCGTGCCGCCCTTGGTCGGGCCGAGGGTGAGGTGATGCTGGACCCGATAACCCTGGAAAGTCTGGGTGCTGCCGTCATCCATGTGCACCGGCAGGGTGACGGCCATGGAGCGCTTCGGGAGCATGAGCCGATCGCGATCGTTCTGGTCGATCTGGAGGTAATCGGCGATGACCTGGAACTGGTCGCATGCCATCTGGAAAACTTCGTCGTTGTAGATGCTCATAAAAGGCGGAGCCGGAAGGTAGAATGCCCCGGCGCGAAATTCAGGTGCTATTTGCGCTGGAGGGGTGGGGTCGTCAAATCGAATTGATGGAACGCAGGTGGATCGCGCGCTCCGTCGCGCGCTCCTAAATCAACGCGCCTCTGGCGCCAATTGTTAGCATCGAGCGACGGAGCGCTCGATCCACCTCGACGCAGCGAAGGCGCTACAGTAAAGAAAAGCAGCGCGGATGAAAACAGATCGCAAAATGCGGATCGAAACTCTGGCGGTGCACGCCGGGCACGAGATCGATGGCGCGACCGGCGCGGTGGCGACGCCGATCCACCTTTCCACCACGTTCGAACGCGACCCGGAAGGTGGTTATCCGCACGGATACATTTACGGCCGGAGCGCGAACCCGAACCGGCAGGCGCTCGAACAAGGACTGGCCGCGCTCGAAGGCGGCGAAGAGGCGTTCGCCTTTGGCTCTGGTCTCGCGGCTTCAAGCGCAATTCTGCAAGCGCTCGCAGCCGGCGATCATGTCGTCGCGCCGACGGACGTTTATCACGGGATGACCAAACTGCTGCGCGAAGTTTACATGCGCTGGGGGCTCGAAGTGAGTTTCGTGGACATGACGAAACTCGGTTTGGTCAGGGAAGCCATGGGCCCGAAGACGAAGCTGATCTGGATCGAGACGCCGTCCAATCCGCTCCTGAAAATCACGGACATCGCCGCGGTGGCGGAGATCGCGCACACCGCTGGCGCGATCTGCGCCTGCGACAACACCTGGGCGCCAATCGTGCAGCGGCCGCTCGATCTCGGGGCGGATTTCGTAATGCATTCGACCACGAAATATTTGGGCGGGCATTCCGACGTAACCGGCGGCGCCCTTATCGCGAAAACCAAAACTGATTTTTCCGAGCGCGTCCGCGAAATCCAAACGACCTGCGGCGGCGTCCCCTCGCCTTTCGATTGCTGGCTGATCCTGCGCGGAATGCGTTCGCTGCCATGGCGGATGCGGGCGCATTCGGAAAACGCGCTCAAGGTCGCGACGTGGCTCGCCGATCACCAGCGGGTGGAACGCGTCCATTACCCGGGATTGGCCTCCCACGCCGGTCACGAAATCGCCGCGCAGCAGATGAACGAATTCAGCGGGATGCTCTCCTTTGAAGTGCGCGGCGGGAAGGAGGCAGCGGTAGGTGTCGCGGCGAAGACGAATCTTTTCGTGCGCGCCACGAGCCTGGGCGGCGTGGAAAGTTTGATCGAGCATCGCGCCTCGATCACAGGCGAAGATCCGCGGACGCCGCAGGGATTGCTAAGGCTTTCCATCGGGCTCGAGCATCCGGACGATTTGATCGAGGACCTGGCGCAGGCGCTGGAATAAAAGGAAAGCTCCAAATTCCAAGCTCCAAGCTCCAGAGAAACTTCAAACAACGAAGCTCCAAAAGCGTCGCCGCTGGTTTGATGTTTGGTGCTTGGAGCTTCTCTGGTGCTTGGAGCTTGGTGCTTGGAGCTTTCCGGTCGGCTTACGGCCGGACTCGGCTGAAGCGGCCGCGCACGAGCGTAACCACATCGCGTAACTCGGCGACGTGCAGCAAATACGCGGCGCCGAAGAATGTCGCGCTGCCCACGGCAATCGTAACCAACAAGCCGACCGCTTTCCGCCCCAGCGTCGCCCCCGCCGCCGCGAAAACAAAATGCTGCGCGAGCAGGCAGATTCCGGCGAGCAAGGCCCCAGCCAGAAGCAATTTCGCGAGCGTCTTGATCATGGCGCCGGTTTCGAGGCGGCCCGCATAACGGCGCATCATCGTGTAGAGCATGACGAAATTCGTGAACGCCACCAGGCTCGTCGACAACGCGAGGCCGCGGTGGCCGAGCTCGAGGTGAAACGTGAAATAGTAGTTCAGGCAAAAATTCACCACGATCGAGCAAAGGCTCACGAACATCGGCAGATTGCGCTTATCGAGCGCGTAAAAAGCCGGAGCGAGAACCTTGTCGGCGGAGTAAGCGACGAGACCGATGGCGTAACAGCGCAGGGCGAGCGCGGTCTGCTCGGTCGCGAACGCGTTGAACTGGCCGTGTTCGTAAATCAGGCTGATGATCGGGTTCGCGAGAATGATCAGCCCGATCGCGGAGGGAATTGTCAGCAGCATGACAAGCCGGATCGCATGCGAAAGCGCGCCGCGAAATTCTTCCTTGTTCCCGAGCGCGGCACTGCGCGAGACCAGCGGCAGGGCGACGGTCGCCACTGCTACCCCGAAAATGCCAAGGGGCAATTGCATGAGACGAAAGGCGACGTTGAGCCAGGTTATGGCGCCGTCGCCTAATTTCGACGCGAAGCCGCTGTTGACCGCGACGTTTATCTGCACGGCACTAGCCGCGATGGTGGCCGGTCCCATGATCGCGAGGATGGTGCGCACGCCGGGATCGCGCCATTTGAAGTCGGGTCGGAAACGAAAACCGACCCGGCCTAACGAGGGTAATTGCACGACGAGCTGGAGCAACCCGCCGATGAGCGTGGCGATGGCGAGCCCCATCAAACCGCGCTCGCCGAAATGCGGATGGCGCCAGTCGGCCTGCGGCTCGAGCCAGTAACAGAGCGCGACCCCGCCGACGATCGAGCCGAGATTGAAAAAGCTCGAAGCCATGGCCGGCATGCCGAAAACATTTCGCGCGTTCAGCATTCCCATCACCAGTGCCGCCAGCGAGACCAGCAGGATGAACGGGAACATGATCCGGGTGAGCTGAATGGTGAGCGCGGCCTTTTCCGGCGGAAATCCAGGCGCGAGAATCTCAATGAGGACCGGCGCGCCAATGATCCCGAGCACGGTGAGCCCGCTCATGAAAACAACCGTGAGGGTGGCGACCTTGCTGGCGAGCCGCCAGGCCGAGTCGTCGCCTTCCGTGGCGATGCGGCGAGAGAAGGTCGTGACGAAAGCGGTGGAGAGCGCGCCCTCGGCAAAAAGATCGCGCAACATATTAGGCGCGCGGAAGGCGGTCAGGAACGCGTCCATGTTGCGCGACGCGCCGAAGAGGGCGGCGAAGATGACTTCGCGAAGCAAGCCAAGGACGCGGCTGCACAAAACGGCGACCCCCACCACACCGGTGGCGCGGGTGCTGATGCGTTTGTTTGCAGGGATCGCCGCCTCGTTCACGGACGCAACAGAACAGCGGAGTCGCGTCTTACGAAAGCAGAATGTCAGGCGCTCTTCTGTAGCCGTCGCCCTGTGGGCGACGTGAGAGTTGCGTTCGATGCGCTCCGCCACGTCGCCCACAGGGCGACGGCTACAGAAGAGGCGCAACTAAGATGGAGGCGGGGGCGCGGGCTTCTCGACCTTCGGAACCAGGAACCGTTGATAGACGAACGACGCGACGATCAGGATGATCGCGACGCCGATGAAGGCGCCGATGCGGTAGAGTTGATTGAGGCTGCTCAGATCGTGGAGGAAAAGTTTCGCGAGCGTCACCACGAGGAGCGCCACTCCGGAGTAGCGGACCCAGCGCGTCTTTTGCCGCATGCCGATAAGGAGAAGCGCGAAGGCGTAGAGCGCCCACGCGATCGAGTAGGTCATGTCGCGCGCAAAGTTGCCGGTGAAAGAAAAGGTGAGCGTCGGGCCGATGGAGAAATAATCGGCGATCTCGATGTTCAGGAGGAGGAAGGTCAGGATCGCGCCTAACGAGTAGAGAAGGGTCGGCGAAGTGCGCTCGAAGTTTGTCGCTCGCGGCGGCCGGAAAAGCCAGGCACCGATGAACAGGCAGGCGATCGTGATTCCGTAGGCGTAAAGGTACCAGTTCCAGATCGGCGTCTCGGTGCGCCGATGATATTCGAGCACGGCGGGGTTCGCCAAACGGATGAAAACAAGACAGAGCAAACCGACGCCGACGTATCGCAGGCCGCGATGTGGCACGATCCGGAACAGCCAGAGCAAGGCCAGACCTTCGAGCGCCCAGCCGAGCGTGATCCATTCGCGATCGAATTGGATCGGGAAAATGAGGCTGATGAAGAACAAGGCGGCAGCGCCCTGCCACGCCAGGCGGGCATCGCCGGCTGCGGCATCGGCTTGTCGTTTCCGGACGAGAAAGAAGGTGCCGATCGCGTAAGGGAAGATGAACGCGGCCGGCGCAAGCCCGTTGTGCAAGCCCGGAAACGATTTCGTGATGGTGTCGTAGATTAACGCGAACTGAAGAGGGCCGGCGAGCGCGCCGACCGCCCACGGCAACGCCTTGCGATCTTCCGCGGAGAAAAATGGATAAGCGAAGAAGATGAGGAAGAACGCGTTCTGCCAACCGAGCACGAGGGTGGCGTGGTTGGTCGTGAAATAAGATCCCTGCCATTCGCATTGGATCAGCCACGCGGAGATGAGGGCGATCAACGCGATCCAACTGCTCCGGGCGAAGACACCGAGCCCGAGAAGCAGCACACTGAGAAAAAACGCGGTGATGAAGTACGGCGTGGGATTGATCGCCGGAAGCTTCGTCATCGCCATTATCACCAGGACAAACGGCAGCGAAGCCGCCAGGGCCGGAATGTTTCGCTGCGCATGCGGCGAATCGGGGAAAAAACGGCCGGCGGCGAAGAGCGAAACGGAGAAGAACAACGCCCCGAAGCCGGCGGCGACGAAAAGGAATCCGCGCAGATCGATATCAGCCGGCCCGATCGAAATCCAAAGAGACGCGGCGATGAATGTGAGAACAGTGGCCGTCGCGATGGTGAGAATGGAACGGCGGACCAAAGCGACGCCGATGGCGACCGCATCGAGCACGAGTAGGCAAAGCCAGACAGCCGACGCTGTTTCCTGCTTTGAAACGCAGATCCAGACCAGCGCGACCGGCAGCAACGGCAGATAGCCAAGCCAAACTTCCTTCGCGGGTCGCGGGCCGACTGTTTTTGGCCAGACAGCGAAGCCGGCGTGAAGAATGGAGAAGACGATGAAGCCGCCCAGCGCCCACCAGAGCAGCGAATCGGTGAGATAATTTCCGGTCCAGATCGCGAGGAAGACAAAGACGATTCCGCCGCTTAACGGCACAAGCGCGCTGGTTCTGCCGCGAAGGAGAGCGAGCCCGAGCAGGCCGGCCTCGGCCAGGAAAATGTAGGTGAAAAGGAAACCGGGCCGCAGACCGAACTCCCGATAACTCAAGAGACAAAAGCCCCAGGCCAGCGCGGCGAGGCAGACCGCAATGGCAGCGCGGCCAGTCCCTTTTGCCGGATCGCCGCGGCGGCGGGCAAAGGCGAAGATCGCGAGAAACTGCGCTTCGAAGCCGAGGAAAACCGCGAAGGCGATATTCGCTTTTGAGACGGCAAAGAACTTATCGGCCCATGTGAACTCCAGCAGGATGGTCCCGGCGGCAGCGAGGAGCACGAGATAATCCCAGCGCTTCCGTTGCGCTACGGCGGCGATGCCGATATTGAGGACCGCAATATAGCCGAATAGTCCGGCCGGATTATCTACGCGGGTCGAAAATAGGATCGGGGTAAGAAAACCGCCGAGGAGTCCCAGCACCACGATGACCTGCGCGTTCATGCGAACGGCGAGGAAAAATGCGATCGCAGTGACGATGGCCATCGAAGCGAAAGCCGGGACGAGAGGGATCAGGTGATAGAAAACGCGAGCCGCGAAAATATTGCCGTAGAGAACGAGCACGCCGGTCGCGCAAAGGCTTTGGCCCGAAACACGATAGCGGTTCGATGCCGTGAGCCAACCGATGACGATGAGGGCGATCCCGACCGCAGTGCCGATCACGACGCGCATGGCGGGCGTGATGAGATTGTTCTCGAAAGAATATTTCACGAGAAACACGATCCCGAGGAAAAGGACGAACCCGCCGATCCATGCGAAAAGTTTTACGCCGAAGAACGCTTCCCAGTCGAAAGGCTTCGGCGGCGGTGGCGGAACCGGTGGCGGCATCTGCGGCGGTCGAGGAGGAGGAGGAGGCGGTGGTTCCAAAGTCGGCGGCGGGAATACCGGCTGTTTGAGCTCCGGAGGTGATGCGACTTGAACTGGTCGCGGGACGGGCGGAGGAACCGCTGCGGAAACCGCCATCGTTTCAGCGACTGATGGCGCCGGCGCGGCGGTGACGCCGCGAGATTCCAACTCAGCCACTCGCCGAATCAGATGGCGCACTGCCGCCTTAAGTTTGTGCAGCTGGACCATGGCGACGATCAAAAGCACGAGTGGCGCAAGAAGGACCACCAACGCGATGCAGCCCCACATGTCTTGATCTCGCATCAGGGCCTCACAATCCAGTGGGAGAATCGATGAACTCCCACGGCAGGTTGAACCGGTCCGACAAGTGCGCGGCCAGCGCCTTCACTCCGAACGTTTCCGTCGCGTAATGGCCGCCGAGCAAAAGATTGATTCCGAGTTCCTCGGCCGCGACCGCGGCCCAGTGCGGCGCTTCGCCGGTGATGAAGGTATCTATGCCTTCGCGCGCCACCGCATAAATTTCCGAGCCCGCGCCGCCAGTGATGAGGCCAATCGATTTCGTTTCAGCCGGTCCGGACGCGAACAATTTTACCGGGCCGCCTAACGACTTCTCCAATTTGCTCCCAAGTTCGTCGCGCGAAATCCGCGTGTTGGTCTTTAGTCCGATGCATTGGCCTTTTGCCTCGAAGAACGGTTCGGTGTTTTCGAAACCGAGTGCGGCCGCAAGCTGGGCGTTATTCCCCAGGACGGAATGGACATCGAGTGGGAGATGCGCGCTGTAGAGGGCAAGATCGTGGTGGAGAATCTGTTCGAGCATTCGCCGGCGGCCGCCCGCGATCGGTTGCAAGCCCGGCCAGAACAAACCGTGGTGGACGATGAGAAGATTCACGCCGCGCTCGATCGCGAGATCGATGGTGCGAGTGGAGGCATCGACAGCCGCGCCGATTTTCGTGATCGCGCCGGAGTTCTCCACCTGAAGACCGTTCAGCGCATTCGGCCAGTCATCGATCTCGCCAATGCGCAGATGCTCGTCGGTGTAAGAGACGATTTGCGAGAGAGTGGCCACGCGCGGCATTCTGAATAAGACGCCATGAGATTGCACGCGAAGAAAAGACGGGGGAAGCGGAAGCGCTTGACGAAATCTTTCGGCATTGTGACGGTGAGGAGCTGCGATCTCAACAAGGAGGAACTGTGGAATACACTGATGCGCCTACTTTAGAACCACCGGTTTCCGCCGATACGATGGAGTGTCCGCTTTGCGGCCATATCCTCCCGAAAGATGCGGACGCGTGCGACCAATGCGATTGGGTGCGCACCGACACCGAAACGGCCGAGGGCAAAGCGAGTGACGCCGTCGCGGTGATGCTGAGCGTGATTCCCGGCTTGGGCCACGTTTACAAGGGTTACAAACTGATCGGGCTGCTCTTTTTCTTCGGCGCAGTGGGGGCTCTCCTTGCCGGCGGGCTCGCGGCCACAGCGACCGCTGGATTCGGACTATTCCTGATCCCGATCTATTGGTTCGCGGTCATGTTCCACGTCTACGGCATCGAGGACCGCGTCGCGTCCACAGTTCAAGACGAAGGCGAGGAGTATTGAAGGCGAGAATTGTGAATCGTGAGTCGCGTTAACAGGTAGTATTCCCCGATTCACGGTTCTCGATTCACGGCTTCATGGATTTCCACCATGATCTCGCGCAGGCCGTAACGGAATTTCCATTCCGGATAATGCGCCTGGAACTTCCGGACATCGCTGATCCACCAAATATGGTCGCCGATCCGATTCGCTTCCTCGTATTTCCAAATTAAGCGCCGGCCGCTGATTTCCTCGCAGAGATTGATCGCTTCCAGCATCGAGCAATTGCTGTGGCGGCTGCCGCCGATGTTGTAGACCTCCGCCACGCGCGGCGCGCGAATGAACGCGGCGAACGCGTCCACGAGATCGGCGCTGTGAATATTATCGCGCACCTGTTTGCCGTTGTAACCGAAGACGCGGTAGGGCCGGCCGGTCACCGTGCAAATCATGAGATAGGAAAGAAACCCGTGGAGCTCGGCCCCGGCATGCGCTGGTCCGGTGAGGCAGCCGCCGCGGAAACAAACCGTCGGCATCCCGAAATAGCGGCCGTATTCCTGGACGAGAAGATCGGCGGCCGCTTTCGACGCGCCGAAGAGCGAGTGCTTCGTGTAATCGATGCTCATCGTCTCGGAGATGCCCGGCTCGTATTCGTGGCCCTCGGCGATCTCCCAGCGCAAGGGAAGTTCCCGCAACGGCAACCGGTTCGGCGTGTCGCCGTAGACTTTGTTCGTGGAAGTGAAAACGAAGGGCGCCTCCGGACAGCAGGCTCGCGCGGCCTCGAGCAGATTCAAGGTGCCGTTGGCATTCACCGTGAAATCGGTTTGCGGATCGCGCGCGGCCCAATCGTGGGAAGGCTGGGCCGCGGTATGAATCACGGCGGCGATCTCATTCCCCTGCGCCTGGAAAAGCGCGAGGACTTTTGGGGCATCGCGAATGTCGAGATCGTGATGTTCGTAATCGCGGACCGTTTGCACAAGTTCGTCCCGCGTTTTTTTGGTCGAGGCTTCCGGGCCGAAAAATTGACTCCGCATGTCGTTGTCGATCCCGATCACGCGATAGCCTTCGGCGGCGAAATGCCGGGCGCTTTCCGAACCGATCAGGCCGGCCGAGCCAGTAACGATAATTTTGCGCATCGCCAGACTGAAAGCGGAAGTTGTGCCGGGAGTTACGCCTCGGCCAGGATCCAGGTTAGATCGCCATTCGCCGGAGCGACCCGGGCCGCGGGAAATTCCTGATCGCCCTCCAAAACTTTCTCGAGCAGCGACCGGTTCTTGTTCGCGTTCGCGAGAAAACAAACGTGCCGGGCCTGATTGATCAGCGGGTAGGTAAACGTGAGCCGCCAGGAATCGAATTTCGGAACGAAATTCGCGACGACCTTGCGGACTTTTTCCTCCAACGCCGCTGTTTCCGGAAACAACGATGCCGTGTGCCCGTCGTCACCCACGCCGAGCAAAATCAAATCGTGCCGATACATCGTTTCCCCCCGTTCGGCCGCCAGGCGATCGAGCCCGTCCTGGTATTCCTGGGCGGCAACCTGCGGATCGATTTCGCCACGCATCCGGGCCACCGATTTTTCCGGGACCGCGCCCAGAACGAAAAGGGATTCGCGCGCCATCCGGTAGTTACTTTGCGGATCGTCCGGCGGCACGCAACGCTCGTCGCCGAAAGTGAAATGGACGCGGTCCCACGGAATGCCCCGGGCGATCCGGGCAAACTCGGTGTAAACGGGACGCGGCGTGTTCCCACCGGAAAGCGCAATGCGGAATTGATCCCGTTCGGCCAGCGCGGCCCGGGCGTGACGCAAAATAAACTCCGCGCCATCATGCACGAAATTCTGGGAGCGAACGACGTCGCGATTCATGCCGGGGGGCGCGGGCTAGATCGCGCAGTTCGACATGCCGCGCTTCTCGAGATAGCGCTGATGATAATCTTCCCCGCGATAAAAGGTTGGCGCCGGTTGGATAAAAGTGACAATCGGCCGCTTGAATCGGCCGCTCTTCTCGAGGCGCGCCTTCGATGCTTCCGCCGCCGCCTCCTGCTCCGGCGAATGATAAAAAATGACGGACCGGTATTGGTCGCCCACGTCGGGACCCTGGCGATTCAACGTGGTCGGATTGTGATTCGACCAGAAGACATCCAGAAGACGATCATAACTAACGATCGCCGGATCGAACTCGACTTGGACGACTTCGGCGTGGCCGGTTGTGTGGCTGCAGACATCTTCGTAAGTCGGATTCTCGGTCGTGCCGCCGGCGTATCCGACCGCGGCATCGATCACACCAGGGACGGCGCGGAACGTCGACTCGACCCCCCAAAAACAGCCGGCGCCAAATGTCGCTTTCTCTGTCGTCATGCGATCACCATGAGACGGGGGAACGCCAGGCGCAAGGCCGCGAGGCGAAATGACGAAGCACGAATGACGAATGTCGAAACAATGACGAAGCACGAATGTCCGAATCAATTCACGCAGCGTGGCCTTTTCCCTCGGTCATTCGGCATTCCTTCGTCCTTCGTCATTCGTCCTTCGTCATTTCCCTCACATCACCATCCCGCCATCCACGGTCAACACCTGACCAGTAATGTATTTCGCTTCCGCCGAAGCGAGATAAGCAACCGCAGCGGCGATGTCCTCCGGCTCACCGAGTTTTCCCAGCGGGACGTTTTTCAAAATGTTCTGGCGCACTTCATCGGAAAGCACCGTGGTCATATCGGTCTCGATGAGTCCCGGAGCGACGGCGTTCACGGTGATCCCGCGGCTGGCCAGCTCGCGCGCGAGCGTTTTCGTGAGGCCGATCAACCCCGCCTTGCTCGCGGCGTAATTCGCCTGGCCGGCATTGCCGATCAAACCGGCGATCGAGCTGATGTTGATGATCCGGCCGCTCCGCTGCTTGATCATCGGGCGCATCACGGCCTGGATAAAATTGAAAGCGCCTTTCAGGTTCGTGTTCAGGACCGTGTCCCAATCCTCCATCGACATCCGCATGCTGAGACCGTCGCGCGTCACGCCGGCATTGTTCACGAGAATGTCGACCCGCCCGAAATCTTCGAAAATCTTCTCGGCGGCTTTTTGGACCGCGGCCTGATCAGCGACGTCGACCGCGTAAGCTTTCGCCGCGTCAGCCCGCGCCGCATTAATTTCATCCGCGGTTTTCTGCGCGTTCGCTTCGGTGCGGCTGACGGAAGCGACACGCGCGCCGTCTTTCGCGAAACGAACGGCGATCGCGTGGCCGATGCCGCGGCCGGCTCCGGTCACAACCGCGACCTGGTTTTCGAATCTCATAAAGGTGTCATTCTGCGCACAGGCCGACGCGCGCTCAAATCAAAAGGTAAAGACGCTGAGAAAGGCGACCTCGATGGCGAGCGCTTCCTGAATATTGCGGCCGAGATGGTCGCGCATTTCCTCGAGACGCCGAATGCGTCGCAAGATTTCGGACGTCTTCAGTCGCGAGGCCAGGTTTTCCGTTTGTTTCTTCGCCTTGGGAAGCTCGCGTCGCGCCACACTGGTGTTCGCGCGGAGCACGTCCGACCACCAGAGAAAAAGAATTTCCACCAGGCGCGCCCGCTGTCGGACATACTGACTTTCAGTGAGCGCTTTGTAGTAATCCTCGCGCTCGTCGAGCCAGGCGCCGTCGGTTGTGTTGCGATAACGCGCCTCGTCGCGCTTCAGCGCCGCGGCATTCTCTTCCTGGATCGCTTCCCGCAGCAGGGCGAGCAAACGATGGAAACCGCGCGCGAGCTGATAAGCCGGCTGGATCCCCTGCCCTTGGGCGCTCGCGACGTCACCGAGTAATTCCACCAGCTCGTTTTCCTCCGGCGAAGTTTTCTCTTTTTCGCTGGCCGCGAGCGGAACGGCGACGCAACGCGACAGGATCGTGTCCGGCAACACTTCCGGCATCGAGCTGAGGAGGAGCAACAACGAGTCGTTAGGCGGTTCCTCGAGCGTCTTGAGAAATGCGTTCGCGGCCTGGGGTTGGAGGCGGTCGGCGTCCGCGATGATCGCGATTTTGCGATGGCCGTTGGCGCTCCGCATCTGGAGCGCGTGCTCGAGGGCGCGCACCTGGTCGATCACGATCCGGCGTGATTTTGATTCCGGTTCGGCCAGGTAGACGCCGGGTGGCGGCGAAGCGAAAACGTCCGCGGACTTAGCGCCAGAAAGCAGATTCGAGAGGTCCGACGCCAGGCCGCGCTTGCCGCTGCCGGGCGGACCGGAAATCAAATAGGCGTGGCCGAGCCGCCCGCGTTGGTGGGCCCGGCTCAAGTATTCGAACGCTCCGGTGCGGGTGAAAGCCATGGCTACATTTTCGATTTTGGATTTTCGATTTTCGATTGCGGATGGGATGCGAAGGCGGAAAGCCGAGTCGGAAGCGCGTTCCAAATTTCGCTCTCGATGGCGTCGGGCGATTGGCGGCCGTCGACCACGATGAAGCGATCCGGCTCGCGAGTGGCGAGGGCTCGGTAGCCTTCACAGACGCGCTCGTAGAATTCGTCCGGCTCTTGTTCCATCCGATCGTGGACCGCGACCGGGCGAACGCGTCGCAGCATCCGGGCGCGAGCGGTCTCGACGTCGATGTCGAGGATGAACGTCACGTCAGGACGGGCGGCGCCAACGGCGAAGGCATTGAGGGTCTCGACAATTTCCGGAGGGAGTTTGCGCGCCACGCCTTGATAGACGGTGGTCGAATCGAAGAAGCGGTCGGAAATCACAAACGTGCCCTGGGCGAGTGCCGGTTGAATCGTTTCGCGCACGAGCTGGCTGCGGCTGGCCGAGAAAAGCAACACCTCGGTCTCCGGCGTCATCGCGAAACTTTCCGGAGCGAACTGGAGAAGGTCGCGAATTTTTTCGCCGATGGCCGTGCCGCCGGGCTCGCGAGTAACGAGCGTGCGCACACCGGCCTGTTCGAGCCGGGCGGCGAGACGGAGAACCTGGGTCGATTTTCCGCAGCCTTCCGAGCCTTCGAATGTGATAAACGCGCCGCGCGGCATGTGAACGAGTGTGAAACAAAGGCGCGCAGTTGTCGAATCGGCTGCGCTGCTTTACTAATCGCGGCGTGAAACAGTTCTGGCTCGTGAAACAGGAACCGTCGGCCTATTCGTGGGGCGATTTCGTGAAGGACGGCAAGACGGCGTGGACCGGCGTGCGGAATTACACGGCGCGAAATAATCTGCGCACGATGCAAAAAGGGGACGCGGTCCTGTTTTACCACAGCGTGGTGGGAAAAGAGATCGTCGGCCTGGCGAAGGTGGTGCGCGAAGCGTATCCGGACCCGACGGCGAAGGAAGGCGATTGGAGCGCGGTCGATCTTGTCCCGGCAAAGCCGTTGCCAACGCCAGTCACCCTCGATGAGATCAAGCGCAACCCGAAGCTGAAGGAAATGGCGTTGCTGCGGCTGTCGCGCTTGTCGGTGCAGCCCGTCACCGGCGAGCAGTTCGACGAAATCCTGCGGATGGCGAAAGGATAGCGATTAGGCTTGTTTGCGCCCCGGTTGAGATCGAAAATCCGGCGTGACCGGGGCCAGTGCGACGTCGTTGTCTTCGATCTTCGCGCTCTCGGCGGAAGCGGAGCGCGCGGCCCTGGTCGTTTCGATCCATGACGTCGCGCCGGCCACGCAAGCGCGCGCGCAAGAGATCATCTCGGAGCTGGCCCATCACGGCGTCGCAGTCTGCTCATTATTAGTTGTCCCGAATTATCATCACCAAGGTTGCTTCGCGGAAGATCGCAGCTTCGTTCGCTGGCTCCAGGATTTGGAAACGAAAGGACACGAGATCGTGATCCACGGTTATTTTCACGAGAGGCCGCGAGGCGGTGACGAGGGCGTCTCGCAAAAATTGTTCACTCGCTTCTACACGAAAGATGAAGGCGAATTCTACGACCTCGACTACGACGAGGCTTTTCGCCGAATCACCCAGGCGCGCGAAGAATTTAAGGCGGCGGGATTAACGCCGCGCGGTTTCATTGCGCCGGCGTGGTTGCTTGGAACGCCGGGAGAACGCGCGGCTGCCGACGCGGAGCTGGAGTACACCACCCGGTTAACCGGCCTGCGCGATTTGCGTTCCGGCGAAAATTATCGGGCCCGCACCCTGGCTTACAGTGTGCGAAGCGGCTGGCGCCGGACCACCAGCCTCGCCTGGAATAATCTTCTCGCGCGCCAGCTTGCCGAGGCCCCGCTGGCCCGAATCAGCATTCATCCGCCGGATCGCGATCATCCCGAGGTCTGGCGCCAGATCCTGCGGCTGACGGATCGGCTCATGGAAAATCGCAACGCGACGACCTACCGCGATTGGATCGCGGAGAGGCGGGTCCGGCGCCGGGCCTGACGAACTGCCATGAGCCGCTGCGATCTTCATCTCCATTCGCGTTTCAGCGCTCGCTCGGAGGAGTGGCTTTTCCGCCGGTTCGATTTTCCTGATAGCTACAGCGATCCGCGCGATCTTTACCGGCTGCTCCGCGCGCGCGGGATGAATTTCGTCACCATCACCGATCACGACACGATCGACGGCAATCTCGAGATCGCGGAGCTGGAAGGGACCTTCGTCAGCGAAGAAGTAACGACCCATTTCCCGACCGATCCCTGCAAGATTCACCTGCTGGTCTGGGGAATTTCAGAAGCGCAGCACGCGGAGATCGTGGCGGTGCGCGACAACATTTTCGATCTGCAAAGTTATCTGCAGCAACAGGCCATCGCGCATTCGGTGGCGCATCCGCTTTACAGCATCAACGGCAAACTGGAAGCCGCGCATCTCGAGCGGCTCATTTTGCTCTTCAAACATTTCGAGGGAATCAACGGCCTGCGCGATGCGCTTTTGAGCGTGCTCGCGCGCGAGCTTCTTTCCGGCCTGACTCCACAGAAGATCGAAGAGCTGGCGAACCGCCACGATCTCCCGCCGACCCATGTCGAACCTTGGCGGAAAATCTTCACCGGCGGTTCCGACGATCACGGCGGACAGTTCGTGGCCGGCGCTTTCACGGAGACGCCGAGGGCGCGGACCGCGGCGGAATTTTTGCAGCATGTTCGCGGGGGCGAATGCGAGCCGCGCGGCGAAGGCGGCACACCGCTCGCCTTGTCGCACGGATTTTACAACACCGTCTCTTGTTTCATCCAAGACCGCTTCACGGAACGTCTCGGGGCGACCGGGCCATTGCTCGAGACGATGTTCTCGCGCTTCATGGAAGGGCGGGACCCGACGGAGTTCACGCTCCGGGAAAAGGCGACGTTCATCGCGCAGGGCGTGATGTCGGGGAAAATTTTTGAGCTGGCGAAGCCGCGCAACGTCTCCCTCTGGAAAGGGCTCTCGAAACATTTCTCGCAGCCGAAGGTGAAGGCGCGGCTCGCCAAGGAAATGAAAGGCGTGACCGAGCCGGAACGCCGCACCTTTCTGATGGCGAACCTGGTCTGCGAGCAGCTCGCGTTTCGGCTCTTCCAAAAATTCGTCCAGCAAATCCGGACCGGGAACCTGATCGAAAGCATGCAGGCCCTGAGCGGGATCGCGCCGATCATCGTGCTGCTCTCGCCCTACATCTACGCGTTTCACAGCCAGGCGCCCTCCCGCCGCTGGCTCCGCGATATTTTTTCCACGATGACCGGCGCGATCCCACCGGTGTTGCGGAACCAAAAACGCGCCTGGTTCACCGATACACTCGATGACGTCAACGGCGTCGCGACCACGATCCGCAAAATGACGGCAGCGGGGGTCTCGGCCGGCGAGAAATTGATCGTGGTCACTTCACGGCGGCGCCTGGCCGCCGATGAAATCCCGATCAAAAATTTTCCGCCGATCGGCGAATTCGCGCTGCCGGAGTACGAACTGCAACGGCTGAGCTTCCCGCCGATCATGCAGATCCTCGATTACATCCAGCGCGAACAATTTACCGAGATCATCATCAGCACGCCGGGGCCGATGGGACTGGTCGGGTTGCTGGCCGCGAAAATGTTGAACCTGCAAACCAGCGGCATCTACCACACCGACTTCCCGGAATACATCCGCATCCTGACCGAGGACCGCTTCCTCGAAAGCCTGGCCTGGAGCTACATGCACTGGCTCTACGGCCAGGTCGACACGGTCTTCGTCAACTCGGAGCACTATCGGAAAGCCTGGATCGACCGCGGCTTTGCCCCTGAGAAATTGAAGATCCTGCCGCGCGGACTCGACACCGACTTGTTCAACCCGTCCCGGCGCGATCTCACTTTCTGGCCGGGCTCCGGCGTGAATGGCGCGGAAGTGCGGCTGCTTTATGTCGGCCGGATCTCGCGCGAAAAAGATCTCGATGTCCTGGCGACGGCTTACAAAAAAATCCGCGAAGCTGGTCACCCCGTGAAACTGTATATGGTCGGCCTCGGCCCGTATAAAGACGCTTTGGCCGCAGCGCTCCCGGATGCTGTTTTCCTTGGCTATTTGAAAGGCGAGGCGCTGGCGAAAGCCTATGCGTCCGCGGACGTGTTCGTTTTCCCGAGCACCACGGACACGTTCGGCAACGTGGTTCTCGAAGCACAGGCCTCCGGGTTACCGGTCATCGTCTCAGACTTGGGCGGGCCAAAAGAATTGGTCGAGGACGGAACGACCGGGATCGTGACCAAGGCACATGACGCGGAGGATTTCGCGCGCGCGATCGAGCGGATCAGCCGTGATGCGCCGCTGCGGACGCGGATGGGTCGGGAAGCGCGTCAACGCGTGATCGATCGGAGCTGGCCGGGGGCGTTTCGGAAGTTCTGGCAGGCGACCGAACTATAAATTCCATACGATTTAAGAGGTGGAACCATGCGCATTCTCACCTCCTTTTTTTGTCTCTTGCTCTCGATTTCGAGCCTGGCCCGGGCGGATGAGACCGTGCGGCAGGTCCAGGAAGAATTGCGCAAGCGCAATCTCTACTTCGGCAATATCGATGGCCAGACGAGCCCGGTCCTGGTCGACGCGCTGAAACGTTACCAGACGCGGAAGGGATTCGCGGTCACCGGCAAAGTGGACCAGGACACCGCGACCTCGCTCCATGTTCAGGTGGCGACGGTTGCCGCGAAGACGCTGCCCGATATGCCGGTGCTGAAAAGCGATACCGCGAGCGCGTTACCCGAATCGCAGCGCTTGGTTTTACAAAGAGAGGCGGAAGAGAAACCGGACCTGACACCCAATCCGCCTCCGCCGGCTGAATCGCCCGCGGCCGGGCAGGATCTCACGCCGGAGCGGGTGAATAAGCTGGTGCAGGATTATCTCCGCGATGCCGAGACCGCCGACGTCGCGGCCCAGGTCAAATACTACGCCTTCCCGGTCCGCTATTTCGATCACGGTGCGGTCTCGCAGCAATTCGTCACCCAGGATACCAGCAATTACGTCAAACGCTGGCCCGAACGGAAATACACACTCACTGGCCCGGTGAACTTTTTTGCCTCGGGAAAAGAGGGCGAAACCGAAGTCGAATTCACCATCGTTTTTGATCTGCGGAGCGCGGCCCGAACGACCAAAAACAAGGCCGCCGGGCGGACGAAGAACTGGTGGACCATCCAGGGGACCGGTGACGAATTGAAAATAGTTGCCATTCGGGAGGCACGCATACGCGAATAAATAGATGGAGAAGCCGTCTGAATCGGGCTTGGGCGAAGGCGCCCGGTCCTGAAGGGAGGCAGCGCGATGTTGTGAGATAGAAATGAAAGTCCAAACCAAGATCACGCTTCTGCTCCTGGCGGTGGTGGCGATTTTCATGGCCGGCCTCTGGGCCTTTCGCGCCTTCGACCAGCAGAAGTTTCGCCAGATCCGAACGAACCGGCTCGTCGAAGCCAAACGCGCCTTCGACGCTTTTCTGGCCAAGGACGGCGAGCCGTTGGAAACCCTCGCTGATTATGACACGACCTGGGATGCCATGGTCCAGGCGATCCGGAGCAGGAATCTCCGATGGCTGGACGAGAATGTGAGTCACGAAAGCCTTCAGGCTTACAAGGCACACGCGGCCTGGATCTACAGCCCAGACAGGACCCTCCTCTATTCGCGCAATGCTATTCCCGTCGATCCCGAGCTGGACAAGGCCGAAGCGGAAAAGCGAAGCACCATCAAGCCGCCTGATCTTCCCCTGCCCCCCGAAGCGTTCGATGAGCTTTTCGCAAAACAAGCGACAGCTCATTTTTTCATCAAAGTCGGGGACGACTGGATGGAGATCCGCGGCGCTACCGTCCACGGTTCGAAAGACTACGCGCGCCAGACTCCCCAACAGGGCTTCTTCTTCGTCGGCCGCTTCTGGAATAAGCCGACGCTGGAAGAGATGGCTCTCTTCTCGAACACCAACCTCAGTCTGGTATTCGGGCGCGAGCCACCGCGGGAAATTGTGGAGGATGGTTTGACGGCGTTTACCAAGATTTTACCTGGGTGGGACGGTCAGACGGTAGCCTATCTTCTCATCCGAAACGAAATGCCGGTCGTCCGGTTGCTCAACCGCTCGAACGAGCGCCTGATCATCTCGCTCTTTGTTTTCGCGCTCGTGCTGCTCCTCTTGATCTACTGGTCGGTCGTGCGCTGGGTCAGCCACCCGCTCCGCCGGATCATGGAAACTTTGAAGCGGAACGACCCGAAACCGATCGAGCGCCTGTGCTGGGACCACTCCGAATTCGGCGAGATGGCGCGGACCAGCAAGAAATTCTTCGAGCAGCGCGACAACCTGGTGCGGGAAATGGAAGAGCGCCGCGTGACCGAGGAAGCATTGCGCAAGAGCGAGGAAGAGCTGCGCCATTCGCAAAAAATGGAAGCGGTCGGCCGGCTGGCGGGAGGCGTGGCGCATGATTTCAACAACCTGCTCACCGCGATCATCGGTTACGCGGAATTGATCGCGACGCGGACCAGCAGCAACTCGCTGGCGAAACAGAACGCGGAATTGATTCGCAAAGCCGGCGAACAGGCAGCCGCCCTGACGCGGCAACTGCTTGCCTTCAGCCGGAAACAAATCCTGCAGCCGAAGGTCATCGACTTGAACGCGCTCGTTCTCGAAATGGAAAAACTGTTGCGGCGGGTGATCGGCGAGCGGTTCGATTTGCAATCGCATCCGGACGCTGAAAACGGACGCGTGAAAGCCGATCCGAGCCAGCTCGAGCAGGTCGTATTGAACCTCGGCGTCAACGCGCGCGACGCGATGCCGCGCGGCGGCAAACTGATCATTCGCACCGAGAACGTGCGGCTCGATCGCAAAACCGCCCCCCAGATTGCCGCGTCTCTGGCGCCGGGCGATTACGTCATGCTTTCGGTCACCGATACCGGAGCGGGCATGGACGAAGAAACGAAATCGCACATCTTCGAACCCTTCTTTACCACAAAAGGCCCGGGGAAAGGGACCGGTCTCGGCCTCGCTACCGTGTACGGAATTGTGCGCCAGACCGGCGGTGGCATCTCGGTGGAAAGCGAACCCGGCAAAGGCAGCATCTTCCGGATTTATCTTCCGCAGGAATCAGGGCCGGTCGATTTAAGCCGGACGCCGCTGACGCCCATCGAGAAATCGGACAACTTCGAGACGGTGCTGGTGGTCGAGGATGAAGACATCGTCCGCGAATTAGTTTGCGAGGTACTCGAAGACCAGGGTTACAATGTCCTTTGCGCCCGCGATGGCATCGAAGCGCTCAACATGGCCGAGGATTTCGATGGCCCGATCCATCTCCTGGTGACCGACGTCATCATGCCCCACATGAATGGCCACGAACTGGCTGGAAAACTCAGCCAGCTCCGGCCCGACATGAAGATCCTTTACGTTTCCGGTTATTCCGACCACGAAATCGGAGACCATGGTTTGCTCGATCCTCACTACGAACTGCTCCAGAAACCGTTCACCCCCCAGACCCTCGCGCGCAAAATCCGCGAAGTGATTCGCGAGGGCCAGTATGCCGCTACCGCCAAATAATCGCAGGCGCGGATGGCTGCGCCTGGGCGTGGCGATCCTGTCGTTAGGTCTGCCGCTCCCTTCCTCCGCGCAGATGGTGAACCCAACGAAGCCGCCGGCGCTGAAAAAGCCGGCCACGATCGAAGGCACCGCGATGTGGTACCGCGTCCCACCGAATTCGCTCGCGAAACGACGCGCCGGCAAAGATGAGCTGACGGCGGCGCATAATCGTCTGCCGCTCGGCACCCGGGTGCGCGTCACTCATCTCGGAAACGGCAGGAGCGTTGTCGTCCGCATCACCGATCGCGGAATAACCACCCGGCACGCGGTTATTGACCTGTGCCAGGAAGCGGCGGCGAAATTGGACATGATTCACGAAGGATCGGCCCGGGTCCGATTGGAAATTTTACCGGACGACAAAGCAACCGCGTCGAAAACCAAAGCCGCGGCCTGGTAATCCCGATTATCCTGCTGGAGCGATCGGCGGCGGCGGCGAGGAGGGCGTGGCGGGCGAAGCGAATCCCACCGTCGCCCAGACGTCATATTGGTCGCCGAATTGGCGGAGAAACAAGAGCCGATAAGCCGCGAGCCAAACGATCGCAGGCAAAAGCAGCACCGTGCTGATGTAGGGAAGAGCGCCGACACAACAGGTCGCGCATGCGACAATCGTCCCGGCAACGGCGACGCCAAGCGCCAGCGCAATCATAAACAAAACGAACAGGACAAACGGCCCCGGATTGTGAAAGACAAGTTTGGTGACGTCGACGAGCGCTTCACGGGCGAGACAGCGCCGCCGGTACATGACCGGGACCATCAAGTGGGAGATCAACGAAAAGAACACGGCGAAAATCACAAAAATAAATCCGAAGCAGATCAAGGGAACGAGAAGTAATCCGAAATTGGCGGCCGCGTTTTCGTTGTGAGAGAAGAAACCGAGCGGCAGGACAACCACCACAATGAGAAGGGCCGTTAGCAAAACCGCCCCGAAAGCCACCACGAGGGAGAAGAGAAAGTAGCTGTTCCCTTCCCGTCGATATTCGCGCCACGGCTCTACGATCGCCGCGCGATTTTTCACCACGCAGTCAGTGAAGATGAACCGGCCGCGGGACGAAACCCACATCCAGACAAGGGCGATAACGATCCCAACCAGCACCCCAATCACAATCAGCGCGATGAGCCATGCCGGGATGGTCGAATCGGAAAAATCGCCGTGACGATGCAGACGATAGTTCCAATCTCCGCGGCTCCACTGGTTCCATCGGGAATTCAGGCCGCCACCCCAACTGCCGGAAAGAAAAGCGGCAAACGCGATCGTAAGCCATCTCACCAGATCGAACGGGCGAAAGAGCATCGCCTTCATCCATTCGAACGCGACGCCGAAGGGCGCCAGGATTTGAATCTTTGCCGGGTTCCCGTTCATGTGCGCAATTGACCCCTTAATCTCGAAAAGTTCAAGCCGTCTCGACCAGCGGCGACCCCCAGAGCCAGGGACCTAAGATTCTGGATCATATCCAATGAGATGCCGCCCAGCCCGCTTTTAGATTCAAGAATCGCAGGCCGCCCGGGAAGCCGTCCGCTGGCTCTTAGAGTTCGGGGGTTTTACACCGCCGCTTCGTAGGCTTTACTCGGAAATGGCCCGGCCGAAACTCGAAACGCCTCACGTCTGCCCAGTCTGCGGTGAGGATGTCCCGCGAGGTTCCCTCGCTTGCCCCGCTTGCGGTGCGGATCACAATTCGGGATGGCGAGCGGATGCCAACGCGCACGATGCGCTCGATTTGCCGGACGATGACTTCGATTACGATGAATTCGTTCGCCGCGAGTTTTCGCCGGGGGTGAAACCAGCCGGGATAAAAGCGGTCTGGTGGATTACGGCGATAATCCTTCTCGCGCTCTGTCTTGCTTTATACTTTTTCAAGAGCTGACAGGCCAAGATCGGCCGCACGTCCTCCGCCGCCGCGTTGACTTGATTCCGTTTGATTCTAGTTTGCCCTGCCGGCACGCGCCGGCCGGAAATCGTGAAAAGCGTCCTCTTCGTTTGCACGGGAAATATTTGCCGGAGCCCGATGGCGGAAGGCCTCTTCCGTCGTCTTCTTGGCAACCGCAAGGAGATCGAGGTCGCTTCCGCCGGCGTCCACGCGGTGCGCGGGCAACCGCCCAGCCTGCACGCGATCCACGTCTGCGAACAGGAAGGCGTGGACATTCGCGGCGTCCGCAGCCAGCCGCTCACCGCCACCCTGGTCGACCGCGCCACCCACATTTTCGCCATGACCGGCGCGCATCTTGAAACCATTCACACCTTCTTCCCCCAGGCAGCGGACAAGACTTATTTGCTCCGCGAATTCGAGGAGCCGGGCATGACGGTCTGGCGCGATGTGCCGGACCCGATCGGCTGCAGCCGCGATGTTTATACCGTCTGCGCGGCCACGATCAAAAACGCTTTACCGACCGTGCTCGCGTTCGTAGAACAAAGCGAACTCGCGGTCCCCGCAAAATCGCGCGGCGGCGGAATTTCCTCTTTTACCATGGCAGACCAGCCTAACGACACCCGGGCCGCTTCGAATTCTCCCGCGTCGTCGGGTTCCGCCGGCGGTGGCGGATTGCGCATCGTCGATCCGGAAATTTTTGAGGCGATCCAGGCGGAAGAAAAACGCCAGCGCGAAAACATCGAACTGATCGCGTCGGAAAATTTCACGAGCCGCGCGGTGATGGAAGCGCAGGGCAGCGTCCTGACGAACAAGTATGCCGAGGGTTACCCGAAGAAACGTTGGTACGGCGGCTGTGAGAACGTCGACACCGCGGAGCAGCTCGCGATCGACCGCGCGAAGCAGCTCTTCGGTTGCGAGCATGTGAACGTCCAGCCGCACAGCGGCGCCCAGGCAAACATGGCTGTTTACTTCGCGATGCTAAAACCGGGCGACAAGATTCTCGCCATGAACCTCGCCCACGGCGGCCATCTCACCCACGGCCATCCGGCAAATTTCTCCGGCAAATTTTACGAAGTCTCGCAGTACGGCGTCAGCGCCGAGACCGAGCAGATCGATTACGACGCTTTGCAGAAACAAGCCGAGGAAGTTCGCCCGGCCATGATCACCGCCGGCGCGTCCGCTTATCCGCGCATCATCGATTTCCCGCGGCTCCGCCAAATCGCCGATTCCGTCGGCGCGATCTTGTTCATCGACATGGCGCACATCGCGGGACTCGTCGCGGGCGGACAACATCCCACTCCCATTCCGCACGCCCAGTTTGTCACCACCACCACGCACAAGAGTTTGCGCGGCCCGCGCGGCGGTATCGTGATGTGCACCGCCGAACACGCCAAGGCCATCGACGCCACCGTGTTCCCCGGCGTGCAGGGCGGTCCGCTCATGCACGTCATCGCGGCCAAGGCCGTTTGCTTTCACGAAGCGCTCCAGCCGCAGTTCCGCGATTACCAGCGGCAGGTGGTGGTAAACGCGAAAGCGCTCGCCGCCGGGTTAGCGAAGCATGGCTACCGCATCACCTCTGGCGGCACCGACAACCATCTCATGCTCGTCGATCTTCGGCCGAAGGACATCAACGGAAAGGTCGCGCAGGAAGTCCTCGACCGTGCCGGCATCACCGTGAACAAGAACGGCATCCCCTTCGACACCTACCCCATTTTCAAACCCGGCGGCATCCGCGTCGGCACCCCGGCCGTCACCACCCGCGGGATGAAAGAAGAAGAAATGCTCGACATCGCCGACCTGATGAACGACGCCCTGAACCGCCGCGACGATGCGAATGCCCTCGAAGAAATCCGCAGCAAAGTCCGCGAGCTGACCCGCCGTTTTCCATTGCCGAGCTAGGTGAACGCGATGAAAACGAAAACAGTTGGCAAACGCCCCCCGCCCAAAACGCCGGAGGAATTCCACGCGCTCGGTGCGATTCTCGATCGCGAGATCGAGGCGCTCCGCGTGGGCCCTCGCGATAGTTTCGTTTTCAAGGCGCGGACCTGGGAGGATCTAGAGCGCTTCCAAACCGAGCGCTTGCGCGCGAGACAGCGTGCCGCTGCGCGGCGATGAACGAAGCAGCGCCGTTATTGCGTGTCTGCTCCCTGCTGAACGAACATCGCGCACGGTATTTGATAGTAGGAGCTCGGGCTTGCTGGCTCCACGGCTACATCCGCGCCACGATGGACGTAGATATCCTGGTTCCCGAGGATCTCGAAAACCATGCCCGGGTCATAACAGCTCTCTCAGAGCTTAAGGATCACGCCGCTGCTGAACTGACGCCGCAGGATTTAGTCGACAACGTCGTCGTAAAGATCGCGGACGAAGTCGAAGTGGATGTGAGTACCCGAGCGTGGAAAATTACCTACGCTGACGCGATAGGCACCTCGCTTAAGGCGATCATTCAAGATATCGAAATCCCTTATGTCGATTTGAGGACGTTGGTCGCGAGTAAGCAAACGCACCGCGATCAGGATCAAGTCGACGTTCAACGTTTGTTATCGCCGGATCGACAATAAGAAGCGTTTGGCAAATTTACTCTTACCTAATCGCGAGCAATCTGCCTAAATCTGGGATCACGCGATGAGCACTTCGGAAACCCAGCAAGCCAATCCCCTCCGCGAAGGTTTGGCGACGCGGGCGGTGCCGCAGGCTTGCAGCGTGGTGATCTTCGGGGCGACGGGCGACCTGACGATGCGGAAGTTGATTCCGGCGCTCTATAACATCGCAGCGGATGGGGAACTGCCGCCGGCGGTGGCCGTGATCGGGTTCGCGCGGCGCAAGAAAACGGACGACGAGTTTCGCAAGGAACAGGAAGAATCGACGAAGAAATTTTCCCGGCAACCGGTCCGCGATGAAATTTGGAACAGCTTCGCCCAGGCGCTGTTCTATCACCCGAGCGAGTTCCATGATGCCGCCGGTTACAAGAGCCTCGCGGAACGCCTGGAAAAAATCGACAGGGAACGCGGCACGGGCGGGAACCGGCTTTTTTATCTGGCGGTCGCGCCGGACCAGTTCGAGGCGATCCTGAAAAATCTCAAGGAAGCCGGGTTGAACAAGCCGAGCGAGGGAGGCTGGGCGCGCGTCATCGTGGAGAAGCCGTTCGGCACAGATCTGGAGACGGCGCGGGAGCTGAACACGGTCGTGCGCACGGCGTTCGCTGAGAATCAAACCTACCGGATCGACCATTTCCTCGGGAAAGAAACGGCCCAGAACATTTTAGTTCTTCGGTTCGCGAACGCGATCTTCGAGCCGATCTGGAACGGCCGCTACGTGGACCACATCCAAATCACGGCCGCGGAAACGCTCGGCGTCGAGGGTCGCGCCGGCTACTACGAAGGCGCAGGCGCGCTGCGCGACATGGTGCAGAATCATTTGCTCCAGCTCCTTTGTCTGGTCGCGATGGAACCGCCGACCGATCTCGGCGCGGACAGCATTCGCGACGAAAAGGTGAAGATCGTTCGGTCGCTTCGCCGGATGACGGCGGAGGAAATCGGCCGCAACGTCGTTCGCGGCCAATATTCCGAAGGCGCCATCAACGGGAAGGACGTGCCGGGATACCGGAGCGAGAAGAACGTAAAGCCGGACTCGAAGACCGAAACGTTCGTGGCCTTGAAGGTACGGGTGGACGATTGGCGCCTGGCCGACGTGCCAATTTACATTCGCGTCGGCAAACGGCTTCCGAAATCCGGCACGGAGATTTCGGTCCACTTCAAGAAAGCGCCGGCGGTCTTGTTCAATCGCGAATCGGTTTCACTCGATCAAAATGTTCTCGTGATCCGGATTCAGCCGGATGAGGGAATTTCGCTGCGGATGCAGGCGAAAGTGCCGGGAACGAGTTTCCGGATCGAGCCAGTGAAGATGGATTTTCATTACGGAACCTCCTTCGGCAAAGCGAGCCCGGAAGCGTATGAGCGCTTGCTGCTCGACGCGATGAGCGGCGACGCCACGCTCTTCGCCCGCCGCGATGAAGTGGAAGAAGCCTGGGCTTTCGTAGATCCGATCGAACAGACATGGGTTGCGAAGGAGGACCAGCCCGGCCTCTTTATGTATCCGGCGGGCTCTTGGGGACCGGAGGAAGCCGATGAACTCCTGGCGCGGGATGGCCGCGCCTGGCGCAGACTATGACGGCGAGGACTTTTCTGGGGAGCGCACGCGCCTCGCGTGCTGGCGATGGCGCCCTCGCCATCGCGGACTTTTCATTGCAACCAGCGCCGAACAAAGATTGTTTCGGCGAGGCGCCGAAACCAGCACGCGAGGCGCGTGCGATCCCCAGGAGGAATTGATGCCTGCGACCGCTGAAACATTTTCTCCGGGGATTTCGGTTGAGATCGGAAAGATCGACCGTGAGCTGAAGAAGCTTTGGGCCGAGGACGGCGGGGCAAAGACGCGGGCGTCGTTGATCAACCTGGCAGTTTACAGCGAGGCACCGGGATCGCTGCCGGTTAACACGAAAATGATTTCCGAGATCACGGAGGACCACGCCTGCCGCGCGATCGTGATCGGCGCGAATCCAGGAGCGACCGAGAACCGGGTCGAAGCCTGGATCAACGTGCATTGCCACGTCAGTCGCACGGGCAGCAAACAAGTTTGCTCCGAACAACTTTCGTTCTTGCTCGAGGGACCATCAGCCCGGCTCTTGCCGAACATCGTTTTCTCCCAGCTCGATTCCGATCTCCCGCTTTATCTCTGGTGGCAGGGAGAATTTTCCGATCCGATGGATCCGCAGCTTTGGGCGTGGGTCGATCGCGTCATTTACGACAGCCGTGACTGGAACGATTTCTGTGGCCAGATGCAGCGCGTGGAAACCGCACAGGCCGAAGCGAAACAGCGGATCGTGCTTTGCGATTTGAACTGGACCCGCCTGTTCCAGATTCGGCTCGCGCTCGCCCAGTTCTTCGACCATCCCGCCGCGCGCGCGCGCTTCGAGGAAATCGAAAGCGTCGAGATCGATTTCGCGCCTGGATTTCGTTCGACGGCCCTGCTTCTAACCGGCTGGCTCGCCGCGCAACTGCGCTGGACTCACGACAGACAAAAAGCGACGAACGCCCTCGATTTCCGCGGACCATCCGGACGCGGCATCAGGGTTCCGCTTCAGGAAAGAGCCGGCGAGCCGATCGGCCGGTGCGTGGTCCGCTGCGGATCGCTCGAGTTCAGCGTGGCGCATGCGGAGAACGTCGACCTGCTCGATGTCGCGATGGGCGATCGGCGATGCCGAATGCCTGCCGGGCAGAACGACACGGTGCGCCTGATGAGCGAAGAACTCATGCGCGGCGGACCGCATCATGTTTATCTCCGCGCGATGAATTGCGTGCGGGATCTTCTCTGACCGGGATCGGCGATCCCGGCTACAACGCCGACTTCGTGAATACCTGAGGGTCCTTCAGCAACTCGGGATCGTTCATCCGGCCATCGTAAACTTCCGACCACGTCTGCTGGTTCATCGAACACATGGGCACCGCCACCCATTCGCCGTTGCGCTTCACCGCGCCCTTGAAGACACAGGAATCGAGCCGGGCGCGGATGACCGGATCGCTGTCCGCCGTTGCCACCTGGTTCGCGCCCATGAAATTGTGCATACCGACGCCGAGGGTGTGGACCTTGCCACGCAACAGCGACCGGAAAATCTCGGGCGGCGCTTTTCGCGAGGTCACGTAACGCAAGACTTTGAAAACGAGTTTCGCGGCCAGCAGCGGATGCTGGAACAAAACGCCGGCGAGTCGATAGGGCGGCGTGCCGGCGTCGTCGTTCACCAGCGACAAGCCGCCAATTTTCCGGAGCACTTCGCCGAGGAGCGAATCGAATTTTTTGTCGTCGGGCAGGAGCGGGAAAATTTTCCCGGAAGGTCGGGCGATCAAGAGCGACGCCCAGCTGTTGCAATCCGGATGACCGAAGATCGAAACGTCGCGCCGCAGCGGCAACCCGACGCCGGCGCAAATTTTTTCCCACACGTCCGCTGAGGTGATGGGCCGCTGCGAGAAGATCGTCCGGCCGGTGTCGGCTTCCGGCTGAAAGCTGAGCATGCGCCAGATGTAGCTGCGCTGCGGATCGGCGAGATACCAGCGGATCACTTCGGGCACATCGTCGATGTTGCGGCGGGTCACGGTGAAGCTCAGCGCGTATTCGAGCAGGAGCCCGGTCTTTTCGCGCAGGCGCAACGCCAGATCGGTGAAGGCCTGCCGGACCGGATGCAAGTCCGCTTCGCATTTGATTCGCCCGATCGGATAACCGTGACGCCCGGCCTGGGTCATATCGACGTGGACGGAAATTTGCCGCAAGCCGCCCTCGACCATGAGCCGTTCGAGAAATTGGGGTTGCTCGATGAGCGTTTGGCCATGCGTCATCAACATCGGGATGGAGCCGACCGTGATGGCATAGCGGACGATCTCGATCAGCTCGTCGCCGCGCCCCGATTTCCAGTAGGCGTCCGCGACATCGCCGCCCGTGATTTGAAGTCCGCCGCCCGGCCCCTGGAGGCGCCGGTTCGCGTCGATCTGTTCCTTCACCTGGGCCAGCGACGGGATCGGAATCTCGTTCGCGTTCTTAGGCAGATAACAATGAGTGCAATGAAAGGAGCAGTAGCTCGCGCCGAGCGTGAACCCGCAATGGGTAAGGTGCCGGCCTGAAATCTGATTGTTCGTGCGGAGCTCCGGCGGCAACGATTCCCAGCGCTCCTTCAGCACCCGCGCCTTCTCTTCGGCGATGGGATGCCGAAATGCGCGCCAGCGCGCGGGCCAGCGCTTGGAGGGACGGGCGCCGTCCGTCTCCATCGAACCCGCTTTCGCGGGACGCCCAGCGGGCGTCCCTCCAGTCGTTTCGTTTAGCGCAACCATGTGATCACTTCGCTTCGTTCAATCCCCAATCGTAATCCTGATAGCTGATCTTCGCGTCGGCCGGGAGCGGAGTCGATCGCCGTTTGTTGATGAACGCGATCGTGCCGCCCTCGCCCTTGAAATCGTCCTTGTACCAATCGAAAATCTTGGAGAGCTCGGCCGCTTTGGCGGCGGCGTTGAACTTCACCCCGCGCTCCGAGTTCACATAACCTTTCGCGAGCGTCTCTAATTGTCCGTCGAGTTTGTCGGCGCTGAACGCCGTCCGATTCAGCGGCGGGCAACTGCGGCTGGCGCAGTTGAGCGCGAAGTGCACCCGGGGCTCGCCGAGTTTTCTAATCACATTATCTTCCAGCGCTTTGAAGCTGGTCTGTTGTCCGGCCACAGTGATCCGTTTGCTGGTGAAAAAGGAAAAGAACGTATCCTTGACGCTTGAGGTCGGGTACTTCCCGAGCGCTTCGTGGAGGATCCAGGCGTTGTAGGAGTTTAGGTAAAACGCGATCTGCTGCTGTTTGCCCAACGCCGAGACGTTTTCTTTCGCGATTCCGTCCACGACGCCCTGGATCGCCTGCATGTCGGCGGCGTTCGCTTTCCACTCGGCGTATTTCACGCCGCCGGACGTGACGTACTTTCCGAGCAGGGTGTTATAGCTCGCAACCCAGTCCGACTTCTGGCCGAACGTCGTTGCGGCTGCGGCCATCGAGAGCGTGAAACAAAACAGGAGGCGCATTGTCTTCATGCGCTCATTTCGCACCCACGGAATTGTTCAGGCAAGAGCAAAGTGTTTCTTTCGGAGGGATGTGCTTCCGCACGTCCCATTTCAACTAGCGCTGGCAAAGAGTGGGACGTGCGGAAGCACGTCCCTCCGAAGCGCTAGATATTTCCGAAAAGTCCTCGCAACTGCCGCACACTGGTCTCGATCGAAAATTTCTCGCGCGCGATTTCACGGCCACGCTTTCCGAACCGGCGCGCCTGTTCCGGGTCGGCGATGAGGCGTTCGATCGCCGCACCTAGCGCCGCCGGGTCGCGCTCCGGCACCAGCTCGCCGTTGACACCGGGCTCAACCATCTCGGGAATGCCGCCGAGCGGCGTCGAGATCACGGGCAGCCCGGCGGCCATCGCTTCCATGATCACGGTCGGCAGATTATCCATCCCACCATCGGCCTCGCGCGTGCAGGGCAGCGCGAAAACGGTCGCGTGGGCCAGGCGCTCCGCGATTTGCGCCTGGGTTTGCGGGCCCGTCAGTTCCACCGATTGCTCCAGGCCATTCGCGGCGATCTGCGTCCGCAACGTCTCTTCCAGCGGCCCTTCTCCGATGATGCTGCAATGAAAGTCGCCTTGGCGCGAACGAAGCAGCGCGCAGGCGCTGATCAGATCTTCGAACCCCTTTTTTTCGATCAAGCGACCAATGGAAACAATCGCCGCAGGGCGAGCGCTGAAGTCCGACGGCTGAAACCGCGACAAGTCAACGCCGTTATAAACGCGATGAATCTGCGCGGCGCCTTGGGGAAAGCGTTCCTGCAAAAGCCGCACTGCAAAATCGCTCACCGTGACGACGGCCGCCGCGTTCTTGATCAGCTGCGCCAGCGACACCACAAAATCGCGCGGCGCGAAAATGTCGTTGGCGTGCGCGGTGAAGCTGTAAGGGATCGCAAAGAATTCTTTGATCCAGTAGGCGGTGCGCGCGGCCATCCCGGCAAAGTGGGCGTGGATATGGCGCAGTCCTTGTTCCTGTAATCGCGTTCCGACATAGATCGCCTGATACAGCCGCAGGAAATCCGATTGTCGGCCCCACTTCTCGACGGCCGCTCGCGTCTCGGGCGAAACTGCTTTGCTTCGCAGAACGCGATCGACCTCAGCGACGAGAGGTTTTTCCTCGGGCAGATAATGGACGCGCTCGACGAGTTGTTCGTCCCAGTCCTGTTCTGGCTCGTTGAGCGGGCGGCGGATCGAGAAGACGTGGACTTTTGTCCCCCGCCGCTCCAGCTCCGCCACTTCGCGGTAGCAAAAGGTTTGGCCGAACGACGGGAACCGCTCGAACAGGTAAGCCACCTCGCGCATCGCCGAAGACTGGATGCCGGACGCAGCGGATGCAACTGCCCTGGGGCCGGCCTGCCCTCAGGCCGGTGAGGTTGAGCTTCCATTTCAGACAATATCCCCGGCCTGAAGGCAGGCCGGCTCCATCGCACGACTCCTGCTTTTAGGGAAGCATGCTCGACCGGGATTTCTTTGCCTATTGCACGGGCCTCAAGCTCTTGGAGCTAAAGGCCATCGGCGAGCTGTCCCGTGTCCGCCACCTCGGGGAAGGCGAGACGATCTATTCCACGGGCGACCCCGGCGACGCCCTTTTCATCATCAATCGCGGTGTCGTCGAGGTGATTCACCCGTCGACCCAGAAGTCCGCGCCGGCGGCTTACCTCTCGCGGGGCGATATTCTCGGCGAAGTGGAGACGTTGTCCGGTCTTCCGCGCAAACACGTGGCGCGCTCTTGCGAGCCCGTGAGCCTGCAATGTTTCCAGCTCAAGGATTTTCCGGAATTGATCCGCCGCGTCCCGTCGTTTTTCCACTTTCTCAGCAGCCAGCTCGCTTTGCGCCTCACCCAGGCGCGCGACCTCGCCGTCGCCCAGAGCCATTGCCTCGAGCTGAGCGGGAACCTGGCAAATTTCGATCTCATCACGGTTTACCAGACCATCGCGAATTCTTCCCAAAGCGGGCAGCTCCGCATTTCGAACGCGAACTCCGAATTGGTCTCGGCCTTTTTCTTCGAGCAAGGCCAGCCACGCGGCGGCCAGTTCGAGCATCTCACCGGCGAGGAAGCGTTCTGGCAGCTTTTCGTAAACGAGCACCTCGTCGGCACGTTCACCTTTTCCACGGACTCCCTGCCGGAGAAGGACTGGATTCAATCCGAACGGATCACGAAAAACGCGAGCGAGATGCTGATCAACGCGCTGCAGGGACGCGACGAATTTGCCGAGCTCAAACAACGTTTCGCCGATGACGCCGCGACCTTGCAGCGCGGCAAAGGAAGCTTCGCCTGGCCTGCCACGGCCGCGCCGGAATTAGAGGCTGTGGCCGAGCAAATCTGGGATTTCGCGGTGAAAGGGCCCGTGACGATCTCCGCGCTTTTCCAGCATTGCGCCGTGTGCGAATTGAAAATCTACCAGGCCGTCGATGAATTGCTTCGGTCGCGCCACTTTGTCTGGTCGCAGGACGCGGCGAGCGCGAAAGTCGCATAGAACCATGCGCAAAATAAAATCACTTTGCGTGGTCCTTCTTCTCGGACTGGGAATGTCGGGCTGTTCTATGTTCACCAAGAGTGGCCGGATGGATCGCGCTTACTACAAGCAGCTCAAACAGGTCAAAGTTGCGCGGGTAAAGCAGCGCCAGCGAATGGTCCAGAAACAGGCCAGGATTCCATCCCCGAACACACTTCCGCCGTTGGGACAAACCGTCCAGCCGGCGCCGGAAAATCAGTAGATCGCCTCAGCCCAGACCGGGCCGACACCCAGGCGGCCTAACGAGTCAAGCAGGTCGCTCGACCGGCAGCGGCTTCCCGTCTCGATCCAGGGCGACGTAGGTGAAGACACCCTTCGTCACCAGCACTTCCTCACCCGACATGTAGCGCTGCACCCAGACTTCGACCGGGATCACCATCGAGGTGCGCCCGATCTTTTCCACCCAGGCGTAGCAGGCCACGCGGTCGCCCACTTTAACCGGGCGCAAAAACGACATGCCCTCAATCGCCACCGTCACGACCCGCGTCTTCGCCACTTTCGCGGCGAGGATGCCGCTGCCCAGGTCCATCTGCGAAATGATCCAGCCGCCGAAAATGTCGCCGCTCGGATTCGTGTCTGCGGGCATGGCAATGGTTCGGATGACTAGCTCGCCTTTCGGTGTGTCCTCAGAATCCATCGCGCGACGGTAGCACAAATGTTTGGAGACGGCCTGCCCTCAGGCCGTTGGGGAATATCGTCGCCAAGTCTTTCCCCCCGGCACGAGTGCGTGCCGGCTCCAATGCGAGAAGCGCTTACACGATCAACATGCAATCGCCGTAGCTGTAAAAGCGATACCGTTCGCGAATCGCCTCGGCATACGCCCGAAGCAGAAACTCTCTCCCGGCCATCGCGCTCACCAGCATGAGCAGCGTCGACCGCGGCAAATGGAAATTCGTCAGCAAAACATCGGCATGCCGGATTTCCGCCGGCGGGTGAATGAAAATATCGGTCGCGCCCTCTTGCGCGAGGAGATGGCCCTTCTCGTCGCGCGACGCTGACTCCAGCATGCGCAGCGTCGTCGTGCCGACGGCGATGGTCCGCGGCGCCGCGTTGATCGCCGCGGCGGCGCTGGCCGAAATGGAAAAAGTTTCCCGATGCATCCGGTGCTCGGAAATGTCTTCAACTTTCACCGGCTGAAAGGTTCCAGCGCCCACGTGCAACGTGATGAAGGTGTGCGGCAGCGGGCCCAGAATTTGCGGAGTGAAATGCAATCCGGCCGTCGGCGCCGCGACGGCTCCCGGCCTTTCGGCGTAAACAGTCTGGTATCGCTCGAAGTCTTCCGCGTCGCCCTGGCGGCGCAAGTACGGCGGCAACGGGACCATCCCGCCTTCCCACGGATCGAAGTCGCGCTCGAGCGAAACGATTCGCTCGCCCTCAGGACAAATTTCTTTCACGCGGACCACGGCACCGCTGATTGCTGTCTGCGCGCCGACGCGCATCTTGCGGCCAGGGCGGACCAGGCATTTCCAGCGCGCCGGTCCAAGTTTTTCCAGGAATAAAAACTCGATCTTGCCATCGTCGGAAAACCGTCGCGCGTTCACGACCCGCGTGTTGTTGAGGACGAGCAGATCGCCCGGCTGCAAAAATTCTGGCAGCTCCGCAAACATCCGGTGCTCGATTCGTTGCGCGCGCCGGTGCAGCACCATCATGCGCGAATCCTGCCGATTCGGCAGTGGCCGGGTCGCGATCAGCTCTTCCGGCAACGGGTAATCGTAATCTGCTAACGCGAGGCTCATTGAATAACGCCCGGCAGCATCAAAGGAATTGCTGTTAAGCGCAAAACCTCAGATGGTCGGGACGTGGCGGCTGAATTTTCTCCTGCGCTCGATCTGGTCCTGGACGCGCTGCAACAAATGCGAGAGCGGGGCGGCAAATTACCGCGAGCATCGCGCGTTTCGCTCACCGAATTGCGACGTCCGGTCGCGCATAAACCCACTGAGCTAGCCTCCCTCGTCGACAAAGCTGCGCTCCTCGCCCCCATCCAGGCGCGCGTGGCCGTCTGCGTGAAATGCCCGCACCTCGCCGCCTCGCGAACCCAGACCGTTTTCGGCGTCGGCAATCCGGACGCGGAATTGATGTTCATCGGCGAAGCGCCGGGCGCCGATGAAGATGCGCGCGGCGAACCGTTCGTCGGGCGCGCCGGCCAGTTGCTCACCAAAATCATCGAGACGATGGGATTCGCCCGCTCCGAAGTTTACATCGCCAACGTTCTGAAATGCCGGCCCGACATGCCGCGAGGCAGCTCCGGTAATCGTCCGCCGACGCCGGACGAGATGCAGACTTGCCTGCCGTATTTGGCGGAGCAAATCGACATCATCCAGCCGAAGGTGCTCGTCGCTTTGGGTGCGACCGCTGTCGAAGGTCTTCTCGGCACGCGCGGCACCATGCGGGAAATGCGCGGTCGCTGGCATTCGCATCACGAGACGCCGCTCATGATCACGTATCACCCTTCGTATTTGCTGCGGAACCAGGCACCCTCGGAGAAACGCAAGGTTTGGGAAGACATGCTGCAAGTCCTGGAGCGGTTGGAGCGTCCAATCACGGACAAGCAGCGGAATTATTTCCGGACGTAATTCGCTCTCGATCCCATCGAGGTCGACCACGGAATGAATCGCGCCTTCAGCGCTGTCGGGTTGGGGGATTGCACGAATTCCTGGGGCGTTGCCCCAGGCTGCGGATGAATGACGCGCCTTTGGCGCTAGACAAATCCGGAGCTCCCGCCGTGAACTTTTCAGCGCCACAGGCGCGATCTCATTGCAGCCTGGGGCAGCGCCCCAGGGACTCAGATCGAATTTTGATTAAACAAGCGCTGAAAGCGCGATTCATCCACGAACGTCGAGCGACATCAAGGAACGGCGATTTCCAAATCGCCGTCTTAATTCGTCGGCGGTTTCAAACCGCCGCTCCTTGAAGCTTTTCAAACGTCCTACGCAAGGATCGCGGCGATGCGAGCGCGCCCGCCAGAATCATTTTTCGTACTTCGCGACGCGAAACTTTGACCCTGCGCTCGAAAATCGCCGGCCCTGCATCCCGCAGCAGCGCCAGCGTCTGCGCCCCGATCAACGCGGGCAGCGCCGTCGCGAAACGAACCCGCCGGTTCCCGATCGCGGACGCATATTCGATCCCCGCCTCCAAACCCTGCTCCGCTTTTTCGCGCCAACGACTAATGATCGGCTGAACGCGCACCGGATCGCGCAGGATGTCGCTAACCGTCAGACCTAACGACTGCAACTCAGCCGCCGGAAAATAACAGCGCCCCTGCCGCAGGTCGTCGCCGGCGTCGCGCAGAATATTGATCAACTGCAAACCCTGGCCATAGCGCACGCCCAGTTCGCGCATTTCGGGTTCGGAACGCGCCGCGAAATTCTTCACGTGCGCGAAACAAAGCCGGGTCCAGAATTCACCCACGCAGCCGGCGACCAGGTAAGTGTATTCATCGAGCTCGGCGGCGTTCGCGAGCGCTGTGATCTCACCAGCTCGGCCGAATCTTTCCAGGTCGAGCCGTTGCCCCCGATTGATTTTTTCGAGCACGCTGCGGACTTCGTCACGATCCCCGGCTTGCAGTTCATCGAGCCAATCAAGGAGGCCCGGAAGCTGTTCGATCAGCGTCCGCTCCGCTTCGTCACTTTGCAGAGTCGCGAAAGATTCCCGCAGCTGCGCCGCCATTTCCTTTCCTGCTGTTCCTTGGATCGCCGCCGCGAGCCGAGACAATGCCTCCGTCCGAAACGCGATCGGCGGTTCGGGTGTATCCGCGATCGTGTCGGTGGCGCGTGCGAGCAGATAGGCGAGCGACAACGGTTCGCGCAACCCTGCCGGCAAAATTCGCAGAGAAAGATAAAACGAACGCGAGACGGAACGAAGCACTCGTCCCCGCAGATCTTTTCGTTCGAGCGCTCGATTCACGGTCCGACGTTGCGCAGTTCGATCACCTCGGCGTTGCCGATCCGGAGGCCATTCTTCGAGCTGGCGAACGGTGAGCGCATCGATCGCCACCGGATCTTTGCTCGCGAGAATCGTGGCGTGATGCACCGCGAAATTCGGTTCGGGCCGCGGCCCGCCCGCGTATTGCGCGACCAGTCCATCCATGATGTTGAGCACGACCTTCTGCCCGACGATCGGCATTCGATAAATTTCGGCGATGGCCGTATTGCCCCAACGGCTCGAGGTGAAACGCCGCCAGTTGTCGATATTCGGGATCGTCATGTTGTAAAGGCAACCGGCGATGCCGCAGGTGGAGCTGTCGCTCATCACGGGGACGTTAATAATTTTCGTCACGTCGCCGGAGAGAATTCGGGCGAAGTGGCTGTCGTCGCTGAGCGCTTCCTGATCGGAGAGCAGCGGGATTGTGCCGCGATCGGAGCGAAACTCGAGGTCGCCCCAGATCAATTTCCCGCTGAGCGGCGCGCTGAAAACCGCCTTGGGATCGTAGCCGTCCCGCGGCGCGATCGATTTCATCTGGTAACCTTCCTTGTCCGGCCGATAGCCGGCTTCCTTGATGCCGCCGAGGCTGCGGTCCCAAACGATGATGCTGTTGCGCGGGTGTCCGGCCGCGACGAGACCGTCGACGATGGCGTTCACAATATCGCGATGGGTGGTGAACAATTCGCCGCCGGCCGCGGAAATCTTGATGCCGATCTTGTCGTCAGGCTTAACGAGCGAGCCCCAGGCGCGGGCGAGATCGGGCTGGCCGGTCGCGGCGAGGACGAGGCGGTTGACCATTCCGCGGACGATGGCGGGATTGGCTTGGTATTGCTTGATGGCCGAAGGATCGTGCGCGGCGTAGACGATGGATTGGGAGGGAATCGTCTGCGCCTGGATGGACAGGAGAGCGCAGAACAAAAAAGAGGTTAAGATTGGAATCCGCACGATGAATAGTGAAGCCGAGCTTATGGGCGATGGGGAAAACGTCCAACGCCCAACGTCCAACGTCCAACACCGAACTTCAGAGGTTGTTTCGCATCTCTACGTCCATATTCCGTTCTGCGCGCGGATTTGTCCTTATTGCGCGTTCTACAAAGAGCGGGCGGATAGCTCGCAGGCGCAGCGGTTTTGTGAGGCGTTATTGCGGGAAATCGAAGATGTCCAGGATCGTTTTGCGCTGAGACCGGAGACGATCTTTTTTGGTGGCGGAACGCCGACCGCGTTAACGACCGCGCAACTCGGATTCCTTCTCGGCGGACTGCGCGATCTTCTGGATTTGTCGCGCCTGACTGAATGGACGCTCGAAGCGAATCCCGGCAGCGTCTCGCAGCGCAAGGCGGCGCTGCTTCGAGAAATGGGAGTCAGCCGCATCAGTCTCGGCGTGCAATCGTGGGACGACGATTTGCTGAAGCTGCTCGGCCGCGAACACAATGCAGCTCAGGCCGAAGCTTCATTTCAGATCCTGCGCGACGCCGGGCTCGCCAACGTCAGCATCGATCTAATGTTCGGCCTTCCCGGGCAAACCCTCGAGCAATGGAAAGCCGACTTGGAGAAAACGATCACGCTCCGGCCGGACCACATCTCGACCTACTGCCTGACCTACGAGGAAGACACGGAATTTTTCCTCCGCCACTCGCGCGGTGAATTCCGCGAAGATCCAGAATCCGACGCGCAATTTCTCGAGACCGCGATGCGCACCCTCGAGCGCGCCGGCTACGAGCACTACGAAATTTCCAATTACGCCCGCCCCGGATTCGCCTCGGCGCATAACCGCGGCTATTGGGCCGGCCACGATTATCTCGGCATCGGCCCCAGCGCCTTTTCCACCGTCGGAATGCGCCGCTGGCAAAATGTTTGCGACTACCGCGCCTATTCCGATCGCATCCTGGCCGGTGAGCCCGCCGTGGGATCGACCGAAATCTTGACGCCCGAGATGAAGCGCGGAGAAAGAATTGCCCTCTCGCTGAGAACCCGAAACGGAATTCCATCGAAGGAACTCAGTCAGTGGTCGAAGGAAAGCCGCGAGTTCGTCGATCTCGGCCTGCTGCGCGAAGCAAATGGAAACTTCGTCCTAACGCCGCGAGGAAAGCTTCTCGCCGACTCCGTCGCCGAAGCTTTCGTGTAGGCGGGGACGCATTTCCGATGCGTCCGACTAATTTGGAGCCACGCGCCCTAAGCGATAAGTCGGACATTTCGGAAAAACGTCCCCACCTGATAGCTCACACCGCGCCTGCTGCAAGAAGCGGGGTCGTCGGACTAGCTTCTCTCGCCCACCTCTTGGGTATCGCCCTCTTAAGCGTTTCACTAGCTACGTCATGGACGTTCCATTACTTCACCAATTTGTCGCGATGAGAAAGGTGCCATACCTGGGTCCCACACAAATGTCTTGCCGCCATACTCGAACGAAACAGGCTCCGCGAGTGGTTGATGACTTGGATTAGGCAAAAATCCTTCATGCGCCCAATCAGTCATCACTTGGTGCAGAACTCGGTCGTAAGCTTTGAATAATTTCTTAGTGGTTTTGCTGCTAGGCTGTTTCGGTGAGAATTGCCAGTTCATATAACAATCGAAGCCATTGCTCTGTGCCTGTGTAGTGATGCACACCACGAACTCGATCAACCTTGAATTGGCCACGGCATTGGCTGCGATTTGTTCGAAAAGCTTGTGGGTTAACGAACAATAACCAGAGTTCAAGAGAATAATTCCCCCCTTCCAGCCAACAGTCTGCATCTGGCCAACAGTCGACTTTACTTGGCTGCACGCCTTCTCGATCCGCCGCTCAATTGGCTTGGAAAGAATTTCAACGTATCGGTGCCAGTCGGCCTCGGAAAGCACGCTTGGCTCGATAGGGACCACGGCGTCCTCCTCGAAATACGGCCAAAAAATCTCGGCAATCTTGTAATGGCATTCCTGCTTTGAAAGACGTTCCTCTTGGATGTCTTTCGCCTCGATTACAAACTCATCCAGGACGTAATCGGCGTTTTCTGTTTCATCATTATCACGCTCGGCGTCAGTCAGGCGGCGTCCACCAGCGCCAACGACAATCTTGTCGAGGAACGACTCATCGGGGCGAGGCGGCGACATCGGGTGTCTCGCCATAACGTCGGCCATGAAATGTTCCGAATCGACGCGATACCATTGCCCGCGCTTTACCGCGACATTGTACGCCTCGAGCATTTCTCCCCCCGCTTCCCGAATCCGATCTTCGATCAATTCATCGCGTAATTTCCATTCCAAGAATTTCCAATGCAGCCTCGTTAGGCTGGCAAAGAACCGCTGTTCAGCAGAAAAACCATCCTCGGCCACAATAAACGCAAGGAAACTGGCGGGCTGCCAAGTTGCGTATTTTGGGTTGTTCGCCGTGGGCTGAGCACGGACTGCGAAACGATAGACCGGCATAGGCTATCCAATGCTACTACGCCGCCCTGGTTACGTCGAACAGAGGGCAATTGTGCCATTCACACCGCGCCTATCGCCCGTTCTGGCCGCCGAAGTCTTTACGGCGTCGAAGAGGTTTTTCTTGGTGAAATCGGGCCAGAGCTTGGGGTGACACACATCTCGGTGCACGAAGCTGCCAGAGAAGAATTTGAGAGGGGGTTCGGATGACAAAAGGGGGTCTCCAAATCTCGGCAAAATGGAGCGCGGATCACACGGAAATCGCACGCTTGCCATTCCTTGCTCCCCCTTGGGGAGGAAGTTCGCGAATGAACGACCAGGAAACGTCGGCAATCTGGCCGTTATCGTATTCGATCCTAAAGTGACTTCGAAACTTCTTCGGCACGCTGACGCGCACGGGAACGGCGTCCCGGGCAATCTTGTTCGCCTTCCTAATCGCTTTGTGCGGCTCCAGAAAGGAAAGGCCGTCATCGAATTCTACGTCGAACGCGTCTTCCCAGTCCAGGTAGCGCGCATGCTTCACCGACGAATAGGACGCCATGCCGAAGGGCTTCTTAATGGTATTGGCTGCCTTCACAATCTTCCTTCGCTCCGCAATTCCTCGATAACCTTTATCAGTTTTCGGCTCGGCTTCCAGCCTTCGATTCCGCGCATCGCTTGAATATCGAGCCGACCGATGAACCGGCCTTTGCTGTCATAAACATGAACGTGCCGCGGCGAGTGATCTCCGATGAACCACTCGAGGCGGTATCCTCTTCGAGTAATTTCACCCATCGACGACGTTCCTGGGGGAAGCGCTCACAGCGTTTTCAAACCGCCCCGTAGCGCCGGTTCCGTTTTCCGAAATCCTCGACGGCGTCGAAGAGATCCTTCTTCGTGAAATCGGGCCAGAGCTTGGGGGTGACGTACATTTCGGTGTAGGAGAGTTGCCACAACAGAAAATTCGAGAGGCGCATTTCGCCGGAGGTGCGGATGAGGAGGTCGGGGTCGGGATAATAGCGGGTGTAGAGATGCTTGCTGAACATGTCGACGTCGATCATGGCGCGGTCGATGTGGCCGGAATCGATCTGGCGCAGGAGGCTCTTGATGCCGTCGATGATTTCGAGGCGGCCGCCGTAACTGAGCGCGAGAATCAGGGTCAGGCCGTTATTGCCGGAGGTGCGCTCGATCGATTCGTGCAGTTGTTTCTGGCAACCGGCGGGCAGATCGGTCAGGCGGCCGATCGCCTGGAGCCGGACGTTTTTCTCGAGGAGCTCCGGCGTTTTCTCTTTCAGGAAACGTTCGAGCAAACGCATCAGGGCGTAGACTTCGGTCTTCGGCCGTTGCCAATTCTCGGCGGAAAAAGCGTAGAGGGTGAGGAACTCTATCTTCAATTCGCCGCAGGCCTCGACGCAGGCGCGGACGGCGTCGGCGCCTTTCTCGTGGCCTTTGATTCGCGGCAAGCCCCGGGTTTTTGCCCAACGGCCGTTGCCGTCCATGATGATGGCGACGTGTTTCGGAATGAGTTTGGGCGCGGCAGCCATGGCCGTCAGAGGATAATGGTTTCGTTGCGGGTGGGACCGACGCTCACGATCCGCAACGGCGCGCCCGTCAGCTCGGCGATCGCGCGCACATAGTTTCGCGCCGCGGCCGGTAACCCGGAAAACTTTTTCGCTGCGTTCGTCGGTTTTTTCCAGCCAGGGAACTCGCGATAAATCGGTCCGCAGTTCTCCAACTGCGCAGCATCGCTCGGCGGCAGGTCGAGGCGTTTGCCGTTTAGCCGGTGAGCGACGCAGACTTTGATGGGATCGACGCCGTCGAGACCGTCGAGATTCGTCACGGCCAGCTCATCGATGCCATTAATCATCGTCGCGTAACGCGTCGCCACCGCATCGAACCAGCCGCAGCGCCGGGCCCGACCGGTGGTCGCGCCGAACTCGCGCCCCATTTCGTGAAGCTTGTGCGCGAGTCCCGCATCTTCCGTCGGCAGCGCCCCCTCGCCCACCCGGGTCGTGTAAGCTTTCATCACGCCGACCACACGATCCATCCGATGCGGCGGAACGCCGGAGCCGGTGCAGGCGCCGCCCGCCGTCGTGTTCGAGGAAGTCACGAACGGATAGGTACCGTGATCGATGTCGAGAAAAGTTCCCTGCGCGCCTTCGAACAGGATTTTCTTTTTCCCGTGCAAAGCGCGATGCAGATAGACCACCGTGTTCGTGACGAACGGCCGCAACGCCCGGCCCGCCTCCAGGTAATGATCGTTCACCTCGCGGTAATTAATCGGCTCGGCGCCGAATGTCTGGAGGATGCTGTTGTTCTCCCGCACTTTGGCCTGCAATTTTTTCGAGAACAACGCCGGCTGCATCAGGTCGGACATGCGCAGTCCGGTGCGGGCCGCCTTGTCCCCGTAGGCCGGGCCGATGCCGCGCTTGGTAGTGCCGATCTTCGCGTGGCCCTTCCGCAGCTCGCGCTGCTCGTCGAGCAACCGATGATACGGCAGCACCAGATGCGCGCAGTCGCTGATCAGCAGGTTCTTCCCAATCTCGACCCCGAGTTTGCGCAAACCCTCGATCTCTTTCACCAACGCGACCGGATCGATTACGACGCCGTTGCCGATGACGCACCGTTTGCCGCGACGCAAAATTCCCGAAGGAATCAGGTGGAGAATGTATTTCGTGCCGCGATGAATCACGGTGTGTCCCGCGTTATTTCCGCCTTGGCTGCGGACCACGATATCCGCCTCGGCGGTGAGCACGTCTATGATCTTGCCTTTGCCTTCGTCGCCCCACTGCGCGCCGATCAGAATCGTGTTCGCCATGAAAACAAAACAACAAATTGTCCCGACGCATCCGGTTGGACACATTCGGGACTGCGCAAAAGGATAGGATGCGCCGTTAACGCTGCAAGGGAATTTGCGGGAGGATGTGAGCGCGGCGGAGGATTCGTCCACAGATTTCGCAGATTCCCGCAGATTAGGGAAACAATCATGGCCGGCCCTTTTCCCTATCTCCGATAAATCTGTGTCAATCTGTGTAATCCGCGGATAACATTTTCATTGTCAGCGAGAGAGCGGCGGACCTACCCTCGCGATCATGCGCAACATTCTCCTGATTATTCTCCTCCTGCTATTGATCGGAGCTTTTCCTGGGTGGGGTTACAGCACAGGCTGGGGCTATTATCCGTTCGGCGGAATCGGATTGGTTCTGCTGATCGTCCTGATCCTCGCGCTGATGGGCAAACTGTGAGCCCGCTAGAACGGCAACCCGCTGCCCCTCCGGCCTGAGGGCAGGCCGGCCAATGATTTAGCGCGTTCTTCCTGGAGACGGCACGCCCTCGTGCCGTTGGGGGTTGCTCCTGAGCCTTTCGTCGACGCCGCCTACCGGCTCGTCACCGCGCGCCGCAAGGCTGCCGAAGATTCACCCGTGCTCCGTTTTCGCGGACCGAAATCCCGGTTGCGATCGAAGTGATAGGTCCAGTCGTGGGTGAAAGTATTCATGGCGACCTTGTAGTTCGCGCCGCCGCCGGCGAGACGCCGATGCGAATTGATGAACTGGGTGGGATCGTAATAGTTGCTGAAATCTTTCTGGAACTTTGAACGGCTCATTCCGATCTCGAGGTTCTTCCGGATCTCGAAATGGAGATGCGCATCGTATTGCCCATGCGCGGTGCCCATGGTCGCGATCTGCTGCCCGCGCGTGACCCGTTGGCCGCGACTAACCAGCATCGAGTTGAGGTGGCCGTAAAGGGAGTCGACGTAGCGCACATTGCCGTTCTCGCGATAAGCGTGGCGGACGATGACCACATTCCCCCAGCCCAGATGAACGTCGCGGGCAAAGACCACGATGCCGTCGCCGATGCTATAGATCGGGTCGCGCAAGTCGGTATCGCCGCCGCGCACCCCGTCCCAATCTTCACCCACGTGGCCACCGGGCCGGAACCCGCGAGCTTTGTAATAGCCTTCCGCTTCCGGTTTGCCGACGGGGAAATCGAAACCGTCAGCGATCTTCGTAAAGCCAGTGTCGAGCGATCCGGTCGGGATAATTTGCGGCGGTTCTTTCTGCGACGGAACCGACACCTGCTCGGATTTCATCGGCAACTTAACCGGTCCCTCGCGCGGCGGCGCCGGTTCCACCTTCGCGACGAATGCTTCCGACTTTGTCGTCGGCGGTTTCGTCGCTGGCACAGGTTTTTCTTTTGTCGGGGAAGGCTTCTCGGTCTTCGCTACCGTGACCTCGGGTTTCGCGGCTTCGGTTTTCGCCGCATTCTTGCTGGCCGGTTCTTCCTTCGCCGGGTTCTTCTCTTCCCTTAGGGTCCTCGAAGCCGCGACTGTCGCCGGTTTCTCTTTCACCGCCGGTTTCTCGGTCCTGGCGGTGACGGTTTCGACCTTCACGCTTTCACTTTTGGCCACGCTCTTGTGGCTGGGCTCATCCTTTGCTGCCGCTTTCTCGGACTTCGCGACGGTTGTTTCGGTTTTCGCCGGCGCTGTCTTTGCCACCGTTTCGCTGGCGGGTTTCTCCTTCACCGCGGCGGGCTTCTCACTTTTCTCTTTCGACGATTCGGTTTTCGCGGTCTCGGTTTTCGCTACGGTCTTGGTCGCTGGTTCCTTTGCCACGGTCGCCTTTTCAACCTTGATCGTAGGCAGATCGCTGTCGGCTTTCTCTTTCGCCGGCGCGGGTATGTCTTTCTTTTCCTTCGCCGGTTCCGTCTTCGCTACCGTCTTGTTCGTCGAGGAATCCTTCACCGGCGCGGATTTCTCCACCTTGATCGTCGCTACGTTGTTCTCCGCCGGCGGCATTTTTGCCACGGCCGGCTTCTCCTTTGGCGCCGCGGGTTTTTCGGATTTCTCCTTCGTCGGGGCCGCTTTCGCGGTCTTTACCGTACCTGTGTCGCTCTTGGGCGCCTTCGGCTTGGCGGATTCGTTGCTGGACGCTGATTCTTTTACCGGCTTCAAATCCGCGTCGGTAACAGGCTCCGCGCGCCGCACCACTTCTTTCGGTTTCGGCGGATGGACTGGTATCGCTTTCAGTTCCCGCGGAACAAAGATCTCCTGGCCATAGGCGGGCGTCACCAACGCGAGGGCGCAAAACAGGGCGGTTGAGGCTCTTCGCAACATGCGGGCGACCTTTGTAGACCATCCGCCGGCTGCCTGGCAAGCGTTCTGTTCTAAATTTTACGCGGAATTATTGCGGCTGCGCCAAGGCGATCCGGACCACCGGCAACGGAAAGCGGAGCCGCAGCTCGTTCTCGAGGAAAATCTCGACGTGATGCAGCCCGAACTGCTGGAACTGCACACCGCCAAAGTAATGGACATTCGTGGCGTGACCTTCCAACTCCTTCAACTCGAATTCCACCTCGGCCTGCGCCAGGACTTGCTGCTCATCCACGCCGATGATCCGCGATTTCTGCCGGAATTTTCCCGAGCCGCTGCACCAGCGCGACCAAATACACAGCCGCATGCAGTTAATGGGAAGGGCGGGCGCCGGGATGACGTTGATCACGCCCACGAGGGTCTGCATGCCGTTGATTTCGCAGCGGACATCTTCGCAGAGCACACAGCTCTGGAGGTCGGGCAGGATCACGGTTGTTTCCATAAGGACTTACAGGACTCCTCGCGCAATCAGAACCAACAACACAATTCCAAGCACGATCCGGTAAATGGCGAACGGCGCGAAGCCCCGGTCGCGCACCCAGCGCATAAACCAGGCAACCACTCCGAGCGCGACCACAAAGGAAACCACAAAGCCGATCGCGAGCACGATCCAGTTATGCGGAGTCATGCTCAGCGGCGCGAGGCCGGCTTCGGCGGCGGCGTCATGTCGCGGCCGGATCGTCTTCAACAAATCGTACCCGGTCGCCACCACCATCGTCGGCATGGAAAGGAAAAATGAAAATTCGAGCGCGGCAGCACGCGTTAATCCCGCAGTCTGTCCCGCCGCGATCGTCGACATCGACCGCGAGGTCCCCGGGAAAACCGCCGACAAGATCTGGATGGCGCCAATCCAAACGGCCTGCGGCAAACTCATTTCTTCCATGTCGGTCGTTCTCGGATTGCGGCAGAGCACGTCCACGATCCACATGACGACGCCGCCAAGGAGAAGCGCCCAGGCCATCACGCTCAAGCTCTCCAGGTTCTGGCCGATCTGCTTTTTCAACAGGTAGGCCGGCCCTGCTGTCACGATAAAGGCAATGAACGTGAGGCTGAGCGGATGGGTGAGGATTGTGCGATCTTCGTGTTCGCCGCGCGGAAACGTCGCGAGGAACGTCAGGATGCGTCTCCAGAAATAAACCGGCAACGCCAGGATCGCGCCGAGTTGGATCACGATCGTGTACATCTTCCAGAAACTGTCGTGCAGATTGAAGCCGAAAAGCGCCTCGACGATGCGCAGATGGGCGGTCGAGCTGATGGGAAGAAATTCCGTGAGTCCCTCGACGATGCCGAGAACGAACGAGATCAGAATATCATTCATAGCTTGAAGACACTACGCTGGCATGATCCTCATCCTAACCTTCTCCCTCAGGGAGAAGGAACTTTCTCTCCCCTTGGGAGAGAAGGACGCGACAGCGCCAAGTGAGGGCAGATTTGTTTTCGGTTTAGCATCTTTGTCCTAAGCATCCATTCCGGCATCTACCGCCGCCAGCTCTGCTTCTACCATCTCGCGAACCAGATCGTCGAAGGAACCGCGCGGCTCCCAGCCGAGTTCCTCCCTGATCTTTTTCGGCGAACCAACCAGGCGCGCCGGATCGGCGGGCCGATCAAAGGCCGGATTGTGTTTCACATATTTGGCCGACGGCAAATTCACCACGGAGAAGGCGGCCTCGACAAAATCGCGCACGGAATGGCTTTCGCCCGTGGCGACGACGTAATCCGCCGGCTTCGCCTGTTGCAACATCAGCCACATCGCGGCGACGTAATCCTCGGCGCGGCCCCAATCCCGCCGGCTCTCGAGACTGCCGAGCGATAGTTCCTGGTCGAGTCCGCGCGCAATCCGCGCCACCGCCCGTGCGATTTTGCGCGTCACAAAGTTTTCGCCGCGCCGGGGGGATTCGTGGTTGTAAAGAATCCCGTTGCAAACAAAGAGGCCATACGAATCGCGATAAACGCGCGCCAGCTGGGTGGCGAACGCCTTGGCGCAGCCATATGGACTCGCCGGACGCAGCGGCGTGTTTTCCGTTTGCGGCGATTCCAGCGCGTTCCCGAAAATCTCGGAGCTGGAGGCATGATAAATTTTTACCGGCCGCGGCTGGTCGCGCGCGATTTCGAGGAGCCGCAGGGTTGCCATTCCGATCTCTTCGCAGGTGGATTCCGGGATCTCGAAGCTCAAGCCGACATGGCTTTGGCCGGCGAGATGATAAAGCTCGTCCGGTTGCACCTCGGAAAAAATCCGGCGCAGCGTCGTGCCGTCCGAGAGATCGCCGTAATGGAGAAAGAGCGATTTGCCGTAGATATTTTCGTCGCCACGCAAATGCTCGATGCGCGAGCGGACCAAATTACTGGTTCGCCTCACCACGCCGTGGACCGCGTAACCTTTTTCGAGGAGCAGCTCCGTCAGGTACGATCCGTCCTGGCCGGTGATGCCGGTAATCAGCGCGGTTTTTTCGTTTTCGGCCATGATTGGGAACGCCCGTCACACCATTCAACGAAGGCCTCCCTTTCCACAAGACAGAACGTTTCGCCTCTTCTGTAGCAGCGGCCCTGTGGGCCGCTTCGAGAGAATTGACGCCGCCCGAGCGGCCCACAGGGCCGCTGCTACAGAAAACGGCGATTTCAAATCACCGCTGCTTGAAGTTAAATCGACGAATGCGTCTCGTCGTGTTTTTCGCCGCGGTGGCAACCACCGTCGTTTCTTCGTTTGGCGAGCAACCCGCTTCTTCCGTTTACAAGGGCATGACCGTCTCCTGCCAGACGTGGGGCATCGAATGGCAGATGCCGGAGATGGAAGCCACGCTCGACGAATTGAAGTCGTTAGGCGTGAACAGCATCGCGATTCATCCCTACGCCCAAATCCGCGAAGACGGCCACGTCGCCGCCGGCCGGCGTTCCGGCGCGAGCACCACCCACATCACCACGCCGCTCCGCTGGGCGCACGAGCGCAGGATGGCCGCGATGGTCATTCCGCACATCGCCTATTGGGGCACGAAGTTTAGCTGGCGCGGCGAGATCAACTTCGTCGCCCCGGAAGAATGGGACCGGTTTTTTTCCGATTACGAGAGCTGGATCGTGCAAATGGCGACGCTGGCTGAATCGGAGCACGCCGAAATTTTTTGTGTCGGCCTCGAGTTTACCTATCCGCAGAAGTACGACGAGCGCTGGCGGAAAATCATCGCCGCGGTGCGCGCCGTCTATCACGGCAAGGTCACCTACGGCGCGAACTGGAACGAATATGCGGACGTGAAATTCTGGGATGCCCTCGATTACATTGGCGTCCTCGCCTATTTCCCGCTGACGAAAACGACCGACCCGAGTGCGGCTGAGATCTCGACGGCGTGGGAAAAGCGTTGCGCCGAGCTGGAGAAATTCTCGAAGCAGACCGGCAAACAATTTCTCTTCGTCGAGATCGGCTACAATGAAAGCGCGCGCGCCGCGGCGGAGCCGTGGGGTTTCAAGACCGGCGGCGACCATGCCGCGGACATCCAGCAGCGCTGCATCGACATCGCGCTCGATTTGCCGGCGCGCCATCCGTTTCTCGCGGGAATGTTCTGGTGGAAATGGTTCCCCGAAATTCCGCACCACGAAGAAGAGAACTACTGTTTGCAGACGCCCGCGATCAAAGCCCTGGTCGCGAAGCATTGGCTTGGAGCCGGCCCGCCCTCGGGCCGGTGAGAGGAGACGATGCCGCCAGCCCAACCGGCACGGGGGCGTGCCGGCTCCAATTTTGGCGTCGTCGCTACACTTTTCGCCCGAACTTTTTCTCCAGCTCGGCGTGTGAAATCTGGATCATGGTCGGACGGCCATGCGGGCAGCAATAGGGCAGATCGCACTGCAGCAGATCGGTGATCAGTTTTTCCACTTCGAGATAGCGCAACGGATCGTTCGCCTTCACGGCATGACGGCAAACTGTCTTCGCGATCATATCCTCGCCCAGGCGCAGGGCGGAGCTGCCGTTGCTCGCGCTCTTGAGCCCGTCGATCACTTTGCGCATGAACGTCACCGGGTCTGAGACGTCGAGAAAGGTCGGCAGGCTATCGATCTTGAACGCGTTCTGCCCGAACGGCTCGATGCCGATGCCCATTTTCTGGAGCGTCGCCGCGTTTCGCTCGACCCATTCCGCGTCGCGCGGCGCCAGCTCGAAGGTTTGCGCGAGCAGCAACCGCTGCGACGGGACCCCCTGCTCCTCCATTCGGCGTCGCAATTCCTCGAACAGGATGCGCTCATGCGCCGCGTGTTGATCGACCAGCACCAGCCCATCCTGATTTTCCATCAGCACATACAGTTTGTTCAGGATGCCGATGATTTGGAATTGCTGGGAAGAGCTCGCGACGTTGATCGCTTCTTCCGCAGGCCACGTCTCCGGTAGTTTGTGAGATTCCTCGCCGTCCGCGCGGCTCGGGATGACACGCGTGATTGCGGGTTCGGTAAATTGGCGCTGCTCGATAGGCGGAGGCGTGAAATGTTCTGGCGGGATCGGGAAAGTCGGCGCAACCGGCCGTTGAAATTGCTGCTGCCAATCCCGTCGGCCACTTTCCAGGGTTCTTCGAATCGCGTCGACCACCGCTTCCCGCACCGAATTGGGATCGCGAAATCGGACTTCACGTTTGGCTGGATGCACGTTCACATCCACCGCCGCCGGATCGAGATCGAGAAACAAAAACGTGACCGGGAACTGACCTTTCATGAGCGCGGTGTGATAGCCCTCGCGAAGCGCCGCCGTCAGCATTGGGCTCTCGATGGCGCGGCCATTCACGAACACGAGCTGCTGCGTGCGCGTCTGCCGGCTCACTCCCGCCTGCCCGATCAATCCGCGGATCCGGATTTTCGCCGGATTGTTCTTCAGCTCTTCGACGTTGAGAAGGCGATCGACGAGATCCTTCCCGTGAAGATCGCGGATGCGGTCGAGCAAACTCGCGGCGGCCGGCAGTTGCAAGACGACGCGCTCGTCGCGCACAAACACGAACGCGATCTCCGGATGCCCCGTCGCCTGGAGATGAAGCTGGTGCTCGATGTTGCGACTCTCCGTGTTTTCCGAGCGCAAAAATTTCCGGCGTGCCGGCAGATTGTAAAAAATCGAGCGCACTTCAATCTGCGTGCCGGGAGCTTCGCCGCCATCGCGCACCGTTTCGATCCGGCCGCCCGACACGATGATTTCCGTCCCGGCGACTGCTTCCAACTCGCGCGTAGTCAACCGAAAGCGCGAGACGCTGGCGATGCTCGGCAGGGCTTCGCCGCGAAACCCAAGCGTGGCGATCGCCGCCAGGTCGGCCGCCGTCCGGATCTTGCTCGTCGCATGCCGCTCCAGGGACAGGAGGGCGTCGTCGCGGTCCATCCCGCAGCCGTCGTCCACCACCCGCATCAACGAAATCCCCCCGCGCCGGACACTGACTTCGATTTTGCGCGCCCCGGCGTCGATGCTGTTTTCGACCAGCTCTTTCACGACCGACGCCGGTCGCTCGATCACTTCGCCCGCCGCCACCTGGCTGGCAAGGATTTCCGGCAACAGGCGAATGCGGCTCATCTCATTTCGATTTTAAGTTGTCGATTTGCGATTGCGAAGGAAAACGATAATTTCGCTCGACCGATGATCACTGTCACCGATAGCGCCGTGCGCCAACTGCGCAGCCTCCTCGAATCGCGCAGCGATACCGAGCACCGGGGTTTGCGGGTCGGCATCGCCAAAGGCGGCTGTTCCGGCCTTCAATATGAAATGTCGCTCGGCGCCGAACAACCGGGCGATGCGATCGTCGACCGCGACGGGGTCCAGTTTTTTATCGATAGCGAGAGCGCGGATTATCTGCAGGGCTCGACCCTCGATTATCGCGACGGCCTGACCGGCGCCGGCTTTCACATCGAGAATCCAAACGCAGCGCGGACTTGCGGATGCGGCACGTCGTTCGAAGCAGCCCGCCCTGCTTGAAAACGAACCGTTCGCGAAGCAGGCGCGCTTAGATGGATCGGGATTACTTCCGGTACGAGCCGGCGCAGGCCTACGGGCGCTCGCGGCGAAAGAAGACAAACCTCTTCGGCTGGTCGGTCGCCATTCTGCTCCTGACCGGACTCGCCTTCGCGGCCTGGCTCGGCAGCTTTTACATTTTCTGGCAACCGGAGCGGCCGCAGAGCTATCGGATCCTCAAGAAGCTCCACAAGATCGAGCCCGCGAAACGATTCGAATTGACCGCCGCGCCCGCGGGCGAATTCCTCAGCTCGAAACAACTTTACGATCGCTACATCGCGATGAGTCCCACCGAGTTGACCACGGTGAACGCGGAGCTGATCCGCAATTACATCCGGAATTTCCAACAGGTCCGCGGTCTCGTGCCCTATGTCGTCGGCCGGTTCAACATCATGGAAGCGCACGAGCTGACGCCGAACGACGTGTTCATGTCCGGCATGGTCGCGCTCACGAACGCAGTCGATCACGGCGAGCTGCTGATGGAACATGTTTATCCAGCCGATCCGCAGGCGCTGCCGTTGATGAAGCAAACGCTGGTGATGGGCTTGGAGATCAAGCTCGAGCGCACTCACGATCTCTCCGCCATCATCCATGCGGAGCGGCTCCCCGATGGGCGCATCATGATCACCGCGATGCCGCTGCTTTACGGCAGTTACACCGTCACTCGTGGGCCGGGCACATTCACGCTCGAGCCGCCGCTCGATCTGAATCTCGCTGCCGGCTGGCCGCTGTTTAAAGACGCGGCACGCAAGAACGCCGAGACGCAATATGCCAGCTACCGCGAGCGCACCGCGCCGAAGACCACCGAATCCGTCGCCGGGATCGCGCCGACTCCGCCGCCTCCGGCGACGAACGAATTGATTCGCGTGGAACCGGCGGCGCCACTCGAAGGTCCCAAGGTGGCCGTCGTTACACCGCCGCCCGCGCCTCCTCCTTCGCCGCCGCCATCCAAGACGACAAAGGGAAACAAGAAGAACCAGAAAGCGACGCCAACGCCTTCGCCAACCCCGGCCCGCACCCCCACGATGGTCGCGCAAAATTCGCCGCTGCCGAAACCGACACCGACTCCCTCGGCCACGGCGGTGGCGCTGGCGAAATCGCCGGCACCTTCCGTCGCGCCACCGGCGGCCACTACTCCTCCCGTCGTCGCCGTCGCGTCGCCGCCGCCTCCGCCGGCTTCGCCCTCACCCTCGGCCAGTGCGCCCGACAATTTGCTCGCCTCGACCGCCGGCGGCGGTAATTGGAAAACTTTTCCGCCCGGCAAGATGCCGGTCGGTCGCCTCATCACACCCGCCGATCTGCGCGATCTTGCCGATCGCGGGCTCGCTGGCGAACGCGTTTACCTCAAAGGCCAGTTCGTCGTGAACTTCACCGAACCCAATCGCGCCGTCTTGCGTCCGAAAACTGGAATTACAGACGCGGTCTTGAAACTCGCAGGTGGTGGACAGAACCTGCGTATCATCGTGGATTTCCCCGCCGGTTACACCCCGCCCGCGCGCGGTTCCACCGTGACCCGCGACGAAGCGCGCCCCTACGAAATCACCGAGGTGCGCAAACAGAGTGATGGCCAACTCAACGTTTTCGTCCGCGAGATCATGCAGTGAGAGCACCGGTGTCTTGTCCGCCACCTGACGGACTCGCTGCGGACAAGCCTGTGGGACCGCGTGGGTTTGGGCCGGAACATAGGCATTTTGCCTGTGCGGCCAGCGGGCATTTTGTCCGCTGCTTACAAACTTCAGCGGGCTACACGCCCGCTGGCCGCACAGACTGCAAGTCTGTGTTCCTTGCGTCGGCGCCGCCAGCGCCGCGACGAGACTACTATTTCGTCACGCCGGGGATCGCGCGGCCGTTCTCGATGATGACCTTGTTGTCCTCGATCGCGAAGCTCGTGACGTCGTATTCCGTCGCGTACTGGTCCGCGTAGCTGCGTAAGGAGCGGAATCCCAGGAGCGAGTTCAGGATTTTTTCGGAAACGCCGCCCAGGGAGACTTCTGTAACCTCAATATTCCGCGGATTGCGATCGGGCGCCGAGCGCACTTGCAGCTCGCCGTTCAGGAACCGCCCGCGAAATCCGACTTTCTCCAGCGGCACGCTCACCTGCACCCGAGCAACATTGTTCTCGATCGAAACAAAAGCCTTGCCGCGGATCTTCCGGCTGCCGGCAATCAACTGATTGATGTCGGAGGCCGAAAGTTCGATTCGATTACTGGAAGGAGTCGGCGCCGGCGTGGGCTCGGTCGTCGTAGTTGTGGTAGTCGCCATCGTGGCTTCGACGGGCGTGCTTCGAGGCCCGGCTTTGAATTCTTCCCACCGATGCCGCACCGTCTCCTGCTCCGCTTCCGTCGTCTCGATCTGCGGAATTTCCTTTGGGGTGGTCGAGGTAACGACGTAACGCACGCCGACGTAGCCGCCCACGAAAAATGCGACTGCGAGCAGAACCAGAAAGACCACCAGCATCAGGCAGCCTTTGCCCAGGCAACCGGTCTTTCTCTGCTTTGGCGGTGGTTCGATCCAGCTGGGCATAATTTACGGCGGATTATTTTTCCCGATGCGTTCCTGGGTGGCGATCAATTTGTCGTAAAGCCCGCGCAATCCTTCCGAGAGCATTCGCGTCCCGGCTAGCACCGGCATGAAATTCGTGTCGCCGTTCCATCTCGGCACGATGTGGAGATGCAAATGATCGGGCACGCCGGCGCCGGCGCATTGGCCGAGGTTCAGGCCGATGTTGAAGCCCTGCGCTTTCATGGTTTCACGCAAAAGCCGCTGGCCATGCACGGCGAGATTCCACAACTCGAGCACTTCGTTTTCGCCTAACGAAGAGGCGTCTCCGGTCTTCCGATACGGCACGGCCATGAGATGACCGATGCTGTACGGATAGCGGTTCATCATGAGGAACGCGTTCTTGCGGCGCGTCACCACCAGATGAGCGGCGTCGTCACTGGCGCGCGCGGCCTCGGAGAGAAAATCCGGGTTCGGCGTTTCCTGCTCAAAATATTCGACCCGCCACGGGCACCAGAGCGCCTCGATCTCCGCCTTTGGGAAGTGCATCAGATCCTTCAAGTTGGACGCGAGACTACAAATCGTTCGCCCAAAGTCGAGCAGGCTTTTCGCAGGCGCGCCAGCTAGGACGAAGGCGGCCGCGCCAGCAAGAAATAGCGCTTGCCGTAGCTGCCCGCCGGGTTCGAGATCAGGATTTTTTTCGGCTCGCCGCCTTGCAATCGAGGGAGCAAGCCGTCGATCTCGTCGTCTGGAACGACCAGCGCATCGAGCTTTCCCTTGTTCCAGTCCGCGGCCGCCTCTTCCGGCTCGAGGAACTCCGTTCGCCGGACATACAAGAGCATTCCTTCATCTTCACCGCCGACCACAGCGTAACGCCAGCCGTGCGCGGTCGCTTCCGTCACCACCGCGCGGCCGAACACGGCAAACGCGGCCCGTTGTTCGCGGCTGGCGAGAACGATTTTGCGAGCCGTGTATCCACCCGTGAAAACCACCGAGAGAATGATCGCGACGGCGCAGGAGCGGTCGACGATCGGTCGCCATCGTTCCTTTTCGCGACAAGCAGCAACAACCGCCGCCAGGAGCAAGCAGAGCGGCGGCACAATCGGAAAAACGCGATCGATCCGTTTCGACGGCACGAGCGACATCACCAGCAATCCGCCGAGACTCCAAGCCAGGAGCCAGAATGTTTCCGGCGACAGCCTGGCCGGGTTCCCGTTTTTCTTGAGCGCGACAAACGCCAATGCAACCAGCAACAGGCTCCAGGGTGCGAAGCGATGCAGAAGATGCGGCAGATAAAAATAGAATGGCTGCGAACGATGCACCTCATCGCTGAACCGTCCCGCGAACTCCCGCAGGACAACGTGCTCCGTAAACTCCGGCACGAAAAAAATACCGCCGCCCACCCAGACAAGGAAAACGAGAAAAGAAACCAGCCATGGCAACCACCCGGACCACGCGGAGGCCGCGGCGTTCGTCCCCCGCCATCGCCAGGCAAACGCTGCGAGGCCCGGCCCCAGGAAGGCATAAATGATCGGCCCTTTGATCAGCATTCCGGCGCTGAGCAGCAAGAACAGCAGCAGCCGATCTCGTCTCGTCCACGCCGCGCGCATCCGAATTTTTTCCCAGATCAACAGGCCGATAGCGAACAGGACAAGGGCGAGCGGCATGTCGGTCCGCACAAGAGACGCGAGGCGCGGCACGAAAAGATTGAAGCCGAGCGCGCACGCCGCCGCCAGCGCAGCCACCGCGCCATACACCCGCGCCGCGCGCAGAAGCAGAACCAGCAATGCGACTGCGGCGATAAAAGATGGCAGCCGCCAGGCGAATTCCCACGAGCGCGTGATCGCAAAAAGTCCGGCGGATATCCAGCCGACCAGCGGCGGCTTGGTCGCCACCCACCAATTCGGGGTGTGCTGGTAAAACCAATGACCGCGCTCGACCATTTCAAACGAAGTGAACGCCTGCTTCGCCTGGTCGTAATCATCGAGATGCCACGGGAGATTCGTGATCGCGAACAGTACGATCGCCAGAGCCAGCACGCTCCCGCGCGTTATCCGGGAAGTCAGGAAGGCAGTCACCGCCGTTGATTCTTGCGTCGAGGGACTCGCCGCGGCGAGTCCCATTATTTCTTGTAGACGCGCATTGAAGTGGGACGTGCGGAAGCACGTCCCTCCGAGTTTAGTCTCGCCAAAGAATCGCGCGCACGGGCGCCGCGTCGCCGGCGCTGATGCGCAACGGCAGCGCGGAGAAATGATAGGTGCCGGCTTCAATCTCGCTCAGGTCGAGCGATTCAACGATCGCCACGCCCGCCGCCGCCAGGGCGTGGTGGTTCACCAGGATCTTCGCGTCGATTGAATCCACGGACGGCAAATCAAGTCCCAACAACTTCACCTTTCTTTTTCCCAGCCATTCCGCAACATCGGAAGCGATCACCGGAATCCACTCCGGAAAACTCTTCGAGTCTCTCCACACCCCGGTCCTGACCAGGAGCCGCGGCGCGTCCGCCGACGATTCCAAATCGCTAATGGTGATTTGACCCGACCGATCGGTCTCGAATTTTGCGGTGAGATCAACCACGGCGGCCTTGCCGAGATAGGTCTCGAGCGGCATCCGGTCGATTGTGCCGGCGTCTTCTTTGAAGTGAAACGGCGCGTCGGCGTGGCTGCCGTTGTGCACGCCCATCGTGACCGCACCTACATTCACCGTCGCTCCCTCAGCCATTTTCCATTTCAGCTCAAAGTGAAACGCGGTGTCGCCGGGCCACGGCGCGAGGCCGTTGAAAAGCGGGCGCGAGATATCGAAGATCTTCATGAGCGATTGGTCGCAGGGTAATGGCCGCGGCGCGGAGACGAAAGCATCAACTCGCCGCGGCTTTGCGTTCGACGATAACGAGCGCGATCCCGCCGAGCACCGCGATCGACGCGAGCGCGAAACGCAACGTGATTGGCTCGCCCAGGAAAATAATTCCGCCCGCTGCGGCCAGGACCGGCACGCTCAGCTGCACCGTCGCAGCGCCGGATGCTTTCAAGGCCGGCAAGGCCGTATACCAAATCGCGTAGCCAATTCCCGAAGCGAGCGCGCCGGACGCGATCGCATAGCTGATACCGGCGCGGTCGAATTGAATCGAGCGCCACGTCACAAGCGTGAGCAACACGACCATCGGAACGGCGCGCAGGAAATTGCCGGCGGTCGCGCCCAACGGGTCGCCGCTGCCTTTGCCGCGCAGCGAATAAATCCCCCACGCAATTCCAGCACCGAGCATCAGGACCGCAGCGCCCAATGGCGGCGCGGACAGGCCCGGGAACACGAGAGCCACGAGCCCGGTCAGCGCCAGGAGCAGCCCGGCGATTTGTCCCAGGCGCAGACGCTCGCCTTTTTTCAGCGCCCAGAAAATCATCGTTGCCTGCACCGCCCCGAAAAGCAGCAGCGCACCGGTGCCGGCGGTCAGACGAAGGTAGGCGAAGGAAAAAAATGCCGCGTAACCGAACAAGGCGAGCGCTGATGGCCAGCTCCCCGCCTTCCGCATCGACCCTTTGCGAATCTGCACAATGATCCACAGGCAAAGCGCGCCCGACACAATCCGTATCAGGGTGAAGCTCGCCGCATCAATCGCGGTTTGTTTGAGGGCGAGACGGCACAGCAGCGAATTACCGGCAAAGGCAATCATCGCCAGCGCCGTGAGGAGGAGAACGCGGGCCCGGCTCATTCTTCTCCGTCTCCCAGCCGGGGTTGACGCTGCGGGCGGCAGGAAATACGCTCGATCATCGAAACGTCCACTCTTTCTCCATCGCCCTCATTAGAAACTCGCGGCGCCACGAAAGTCCAACCCCCGGTAAACCTGGATAACTGGATCGAAGCGAACCGCGAGCTGTTTAAACCGCCGGTTAGCAATCGCTACCTCTACGATGGCCGCGACTTTTTCGTCATGGTCATCAAAGGGCCGAACGCCCGGAACGATTTTCATCTGGTCGATTCCGAGGAATATTTTTACCAGCTCAAGGGCGACATCAAAGTCCGGATCCGCGAAGGCGACCGCATCATCGATCACCTCGTGCGCGAGGGCGAGACCTTCTTCATCCCGCCGAACGTCCCGCACGCCCCGGTCCGTCCGCCGGACACCATCGGCATCGTGGTCGAGCGGCGCCGCCCGGCCGGCGAGCACGAACACGTCATTTTCTATTGCGACAAATGTGGCGCGGTCGTGGAAGACATCGATTTCGATTGCGCCGATATCGTTAACCATTTCAGCCAGGCCATGCTCGATTTCTGGAACGACGATGCGCGCCGCACCTGCAAAAACTGCGGCGCGAAAGTCCCCCGGCCCGAGCCGGTCAAGCCGTTCTGATTTGTAGGGCGTCTGTGTCAGACGCCTATTGATTGGCGTTTCACGGAAACGCCCTACAATTCGACCGGTGAAGATCGATCTCCACACCCACATTCTCCCGCGCGAGTGGCCCGATCTCGACGCGAAATACGGCTACGCCGGATTCGTTAGGCTGGAGCATTACCAGCCGTGTTGCGCGCGAATGATGATCGGCGACCGCGTCTTTCGCGAGATCACCGACAATGTCTGGGAGCCGGCGCGCCGCCTCGAGGAAATGGATCGAGCCGGCGTTTCCATGCAGGTGCTTTCGACGGTGCCGGTCATGTTCAGCTATTGGGCGAAACCCGCCGACGCGCTCGATCTTTCACAGCGCCTCAACGATCACATCGCGGAAGTCGTGCGCGCGAATCCCACTCGCTTCACCGGTCTCGCGACGATCCCATTGCAAGATCCCGATCTCGCCGCGCGCGAACTGGAGCGTTGCGTGCGCGAGCTGGGTCTGCGCGGCGCGCAGATCGGCACCCACGTCGATGCGAACCAGCATTTCGGCCGCATCGACACGCTGAACCTGGATAATGCCGCGCTCCAACCGGTCTGGAGCGCCGCCGAACAGCTCGGCGCCGCGATTTTCGTTCACCCCTGGGACATGGTCGGCAAGAAACGCATGCCGAAATACTGGCTGCCGTGGCTGGTCGGTATGCCCGCCGAAACTTCGCTCGCCATTTGCTCGATGATCTTCGGCGCCGTCTTCGCGCGCTTCCCAAAACTCCGAGTCGCCTTCGCCCACGGCGGCGGCGCCTTCCCCTTTACCCTCGGGCGGATCGAACACGCCTTTCACGTCCGTCCCGATCTATGCGCCATCGATAACAAGGCGACACCTCGCAGTTATCTCGCGACCGCTGACCGGCCCGCGCGCTTTTACGTCGACTCACTCGTGCATGATCCTGACGCCCTGCGCCTCCTCATCAAACTCTTCGGTTCGCAACGTGTCGTGCTCGGCTCCGATTACCCGTTCCCTCTCGGCGAACCCCACGCCGGCGAACTCATCGAGTCCATGACCGACCTTTCTGCCGACGAGAAGGCACAGTTGCTCTTCGGCGCCGCCCAGGAATTTCTCGCGCTCGATTCAGTCGGCTGACTTCGGTTTGGCCAGGGCGAGGCGCACGCTGGCGAGAGCGTCATCGAGATCGGCGCAGAATTTTTGTTCGCCCAGCCAGCTTACCAAACCGGATTCGAACATAACTTTCATGGGCTGCGGCTGAACCGCGGTGAGGAAGATCTTTACGCCATCGCGACGCAGTTTCTCGATCGCGATGCGAAACGCATGCAACCCGCTGGCATCCATCGCGGGGACATTGCGCATCCGGAAGATGACCACCTTGGGCGTTCCGCCAGAACCTCGAAGTGCTTGTTCGAGGTTCTCGGCCGCGGCGAAAAAGAGCGGACCTTCGATGCGATAGAGGACGACGCCCTCGGGAATATCTTTCCCGCGCATACTGTGGGTGCCGGTGCCTTCGGGTTCGCTCTCCGGCGTCACCAGCCGGATGTGCGAAACGGATTCCATCTGACGGAGGAACAACACCATCGCCATGATCAGGCCGGCAGCGACGCCAATGGTGAGATCAAACACTACGGTCAACCCGAAGGCGGTAACCATGACGCCGAAATCGCTGCGTGGTCCGCGCCAGAGCTCCACGAACGTATGTGCCTCCGCCATTCGAACCGCAACGGTCAGCAGAATCGCGCTCAGAGTTGCGAGCGGGATGTAAGAGACAAGGGGCGCGGCCACGAGCGCAACGACCAGGAGCACGAGCGAGTGCACGACCCCCGCGACCGGAGTGCGCCCGCCGTTTCGAATGTTCGCCGCGGTCCGCGCGATCGCCCCCGTGGCCGCGATCCCGCCGGCGAGCGGAGATAAAATATTCGCGATCCCCTGTCCGATCAGTTCCTGGTTGGGATCGTGCCGGGTCTCAGCCATTCCGTCGGCGACCATGGCGGAGAGGAGCGATTCGATTGCGCCGAGCGCGGCGATCGTAAAGGCCGGCGCCATCAGTTGTCGCATCGAGTCGAGCGAAATGGCGGGAAAGTGCCAGCCCGGCCAGCCACTCGGGAGCTCGCCGAATCGGCTGCCGATCGTCGCGACTGGCCAGCCCGCGAAATGCGCCAGGAGCGCGGTGGCGATTACCGCAACGATGCTCGCCGGCACGCGTTTGATCAGGCGCGGCCACAAATAAACGATCGCCAGCGTCAGCGCGCCCGTTGCCAGCGCATACCAATTGAGATCGCGCAGATGCAGGGCCAGCGTTTTGATTTGCTGCGGCGCGTGCTCCGGCATCTTGAGGCCGAGCCCTAGAAACTCGTTCAGTTGCCCGCAAAAAATGATCACAGCAATCCCGCTGGTGAATCCGGCGACCACGGGATACGGAAAGAATTTCAAGAGCCGCCCCATCTTGAGCGCCCCGACCGCGATGAGCATCACGCCCGCCATCATCGCGGCGAGCGCAAGACCACCGTAGCCATATTGCGCGACGATCGAGAAAAGCACCGGAACAAACGCTCCGGTCGGTCCCGCAATTTGAAACCGCGATCCGCCGAGCAGGGCCACGGCCGCGCCGGCCACGATCCCAGTCCACAATCCCTGTTGCGGCGCCACCCCGGAAGCGATGGCAAATCCAATCGCGAGCGGTAACGCGATGATCCCAACCGTGATTCCCGCGAGGAGATCGGCCGAAAAGTCCGCGCGACCGTAGTTGGTGAACGCAGAGAGAATGGCCGGCCGAAAAGCGCGCATCGCGACTGAGGTTACAATAGTTTGCGTCCTTCTCCGAGTTCGGCGTTAGGCGTTGGACGTTAAGCGTTCGGCGTTTTCTTCTATCCCATTCGTCGAACGTATTCCCGATCCCATGCCGCCGGGATGCTTTCGCGCGAACTGTACGGCCCCGGCTCGTACGCCCGCGACGCGATCCCTTGCTGGCTCAGCTCGCAAACGTGCCAATCCTGCCTGTTGGTCAGGTCCCAGAACTCGATCGCATCCTCCGGGTTAAAATCATCGCGCTTTGCCGCCTCCGGATGAAAAAACCAATCGCACACGATCAACGTCCGCTCTGGCGACTGCGGCCAGAGCTGATGCACCATCACGTATTCCGGGTGCATGCTTAAAAGCATGTTCGGAAAGATCGAATAGTAAAACACTCGATCTTTTCCTTCCTGCTCATGCTCCTGATCTTTCCCTTCCCCTCGCACCGGTATCGCGCACGCGTCCCCGCTCATCGTCAAACTCTTCCCCTTCTTAATCCTCATGAACCCACCGAGGAACGGTCCTTCCGTCAGATCGTTCTCGGCCGAATCGTAGGGCGACACCTTAGACAACATCGGATGAACCCCGGGGCAGTGATAGCACTCCGAGTAATTCTCGAACATCAGCTTCCAATTCGCCTTCACGTCGTACTCGACCCGTTTCACCGATCGCAACCGCGACAAGTTCCAATGCGAAAACTTCCCCGCCAGCGGCGCGAACCATTCCTCCAGCGGCCTCGGCTTTTTCGCCAGGTTCACGAAAATGAATCCTTCCCAAAGGCCCAGGTTCACAGGGTGTAACGCGTATTTCGCTTTCTCGAACTCCGGCACTTCATCCATGTGCGGCGCACCGATCAACCGGCCATCCAGCGCGTAGGTCCACGCGTGGTACGGGCACTGGAGGGCCAAGGCGTGTCCAGACGCGTCTTCACAAACTCGCGTCCCGCGATGACGACAAACATTGTAGAACCCGCGGATCGTCGGTCTTTGGTCTCGCGCGATGATCAGCGATTCCCCAGCAACCTCCGAAACAAAGTAGTCTCCCGCTTTCGCGATCTGGTTCTGATGCCCGACCAACAACCACTCCCGCGAAAAAATCCTCTCCTGTTCCTCCGCGAAGATTTCCGGGGAGACGAAATACTGCTGCGGCAGGGTCTTCGCGCCCGCGGCGAAGGTCTCGGTCGTTTTCCGAAAGGCTGGAATTATTTTTGCGGGCATGCTATCGGCGCTCGATGCGCACAACGTATACTTCGCGCGCAAAAGCATCGAGCCAATAGATGATTCGAATCGATCCCGCATGCTTCACTAGATAAACGCGATCGTTCGGAGGCCGAATCTGCGCGTCCGGCTTTTGCCATGGGTCATTCACTAATCGGAGCAGGACGCCGCGCACATCCCGGTTCTCGGCCGGCCGCAAATCATCGATCTCCTCCAGCGCCTCCTGATGAAGGACAAACTGCCAGCGTTTCATTCGCGGCGGCTAGCTGTTCTTTTTCCAGCGCCCTTCTGCTTCCGCCTCCGAAACTCGAAATCTCCCCGAGAGCAACTCGCCCCGCCGCTTCGCTAGATCGGATAACTCTTCCGCCGTCTGCCGCAATTCCGGAACCGAGAACATTTCGTCGAGCAAGTAAGCTGTCATCCACTTCCGCTCTTCCCGCGTCCGCTGATCGATCAACTGCTTTAGTTCAGCTGTGCTCACGAAGTCGAGAATCTCACAGCTCTTTATGTCTAGCAATCACGCTCGCAACGCCCGGACCGGATCGATGCGGGTGGCGCGACGGGCGGGAAGGAAACAGGCTACAAACGCGACGGCGACCATCACGACTAGGGCGAATCCAAAGGCGATCGGATCGTGCGGGCTGACTTTATAAAGCAGGTTGCCCATTAACCGGGTGAGCAACAGCGCGGCGATCCCGCCGAGGAAGATTCCCGCGATCGTCAATCGCAGCCCGCGCGCCACAACCATTCGTAAGAGATCGGCGGCACCGGCCCCAAGCGCCATCCGCAATCCGAGCTCGCGCGTGCCTTGGGAAACCGAGTACGACATCACGGCGTACAATCCGATCGCGGCGAGGAACAAAGCCATCGCGCCAAAGATCGCGACCAACGTGGTAGCCAGCCGCTGCGTGTAACCTTTACGGTCCACTTGTTCTTGCACGCGGTATGGCGCCGTCGGTGCGAGATTAGGATCGAGCGCTCGTACTTCGCGCGCGAGCGCGTTCCTGATCGCGCCCGGAGTCGCGCGCGTGCGGACAAGGAGGTTATTGCTGACAAAGAAGTTCTGTCGGACCGGCACGTAGAAGAACGACCTGGGTAACTCCAGCTTGTTCTCGTAGTTCACGTTCCTAGCCACGCCGACAATTTGCATCCAACGATCCTTAAGCTTAAAGCGCTGCCCCATCGGATCCTTTCCCGGCCAATACTTCGCCGCCATTGTTTCATTGATAATAGCTACGGGCACCGCGTTCTCGTCATCCGTCCGTTGAAATTCGCGTCCGGCTGCTATTGGAATACTTAACGTTTTGAAATAGTCCTCAGCTACTTCGTTGTAGGATATGTTTAGTTGCTCGTCAGGCGCGGGCTGATAGCCATCAATCTCGAGTGGCGCGGAAGAAAAAACCCCGTAACTAAACGGAGCTAATCGCGACAGAGTTGCCGATTCGACGCCGGGAATTTCGCGCACACGGTCAAGCAGCTGAATATGGAATGCCTTGGCACGTTCCAGATTGTAGCCGGCTGAGAACAAGTCGGCGCCGGACACAATTACATCAGTAGAAAAACCGGGGCTGGCATTTTGCATTTGCTGCAGGCTTTGCAAAAGCAGGCCCGTGCCGGCTAGCAAGACGAAACTCAATGATACCTGAACCAGAACCAGACCTGAGCGCAAACGCGATCGGCTGCTGCCGCTGAGCACACCGCCCGCTTCGGTTTTCAACGCGCCGGAAAGATCGACATGGCTCGCCTGGATCGCAGGCACGAGCGCAAAAATCAGCGTCGCCAAAATGCAAACTGCCGCGCTGACGACGAGGACGCGCCAGTCAATTTGTCCTGGAAAATCAATTACGATTCCGGCCGCGGGCGAGGGAAACGAAAGGACAAGCGCATTGCGACACCAATAGGCGACAGCGATTCCGCCGACGGCGGCAAGGAACGCAAGAAGCAATCCTTCAGTGAAAAGTTGTTGGATCAAACGACGGCGCCCCGCGCCGAGGGCAAGCCGCATCGTCATCTCATGCCGGCGCAGGAGCGACCGCGCTAAGAGGAGATTGCTTACGTTTGCGCAGGCGATCAGCAGAACAAGAAACACAACCGCCATCGTGATACCGAGCGTCGTGGACATGTTGCTGGCCTGGTTGAACGGCGTTTTCCACAAGGGTGAAAGCGAGAGGTCGTGGCCGCGATTTGTTTCCGGGTAATCCTTCTCCAGACGTTGCGAAAT
>QHNH01000008.1 GCA_003218375.1 Verrucomicrobiota bacterium
GTTGGGGTGGTGGTGGGCGTGGAAGTTGGGCTTGGGTATGGAGTTGGCGTCGGAGTCGAAGTTGGGCTGGCGGTCGGGGCTGGACTCGCAGGGTCGGCGGCCTTGGCTACTCCAAGCAAGCCGGACGCGCTATAGAACGAGTATCGGTCCCCGAGCGGAGAAAAGGCAAAGTCCCAAGGCCAGAGCCCGAACATGTCGGTCTGCAGGGTCTGGCCGGTGTTGACGTCCCAGAACTGGACCGCGCCACTATTGTCATGATCGTGGGAATAGGCAGCGCCGATTATTGTGCCGCTGGGCGAGAAGGCGATCTGAGGGAAATGCATGTTGTTGCCATTGTCGAAGATCCTCACCAGCGCTCCATCGGAGACGCGGAACATCTTTACCGCGCAATCGATGCAGTTGGAGTAAGTCGGATCGACGATATTCACCCCGGCGGCGACGTATTGTCCATCGGGCGTAAAAGCCACCGAATTTGTTTTCATCGAATTAGGCGCGTTCGTGTTCAAGATCCGAACCAGGGATCCATCAGAGACACGACGCAGGTGAACGCCGCGATTGTCCCCGAGCGCGATGAGCTGGCCGTCGGGCGAAAAAGCGACCGCGTTCGTCCGGACGTTGTATCCGAGGTCCGGATCGAAATTGCCGACATCGGCCACCAAGGCCATGTCCGGAACGTGATAGATCTTGTAGTTGTTGGCGTGAAAGCCGGCGGCCGCGAGCAGTTGCCCATCCGATGAGAACGCGAGGCTGATCGTGCCGTTGTTAAAGGCATGGATGCGACCGACCACGCGCACGCCGTCCGCTACCCGCCAGAGATTCAGGTTGAGAGTTGCTCCTCCTCCACCGGTTCCGGTAGCCAGATATTGGCTGTCCGGCGAAAACCTGATGACGTTCGCGTCGTTGTCTCTTCCGTTTAAGATCCGCACGAGCGCTCCGGTCTCGGCGTCCCAAAGCTTTACATTGTTATCGTCCTGGCGACCGCTTGCGACCAGGGCGCCGTTTGGCGAATAAGCGATCGCTGCTGCTTGCGTAGTCGCAACTGGATCCTGCTGGGACCAGATAATGGTAGGACCGGATTGCCCGCGTAGCTCCGCCTGGGGTCCGGCCAAAAGCAGGAGCGCAAAGACAAACGAAAACGTTTTCACAAAAACGTTTCGGGCGCCTCTTCAAAAGCGCGCGTATCCGTTCTGGTAACAGCGTTGTTACTTTTTGAGCTGGGTTAACGGCGGGGCCGTTCCTCGAGTTGATCCGGCTCTGTGGTCTGCCCGGCTTCGGCGGCGGCGCGTTCCTTGAGCGCGGCTTTTCGGCTCAATTTCACCCGGCCTTTGTCGTCGATGCCGATGCATTTCACCCAGATCATCTCGCCCATCTTGGCCACGTCTTCGGTCCGGTTCACCCGGAAGTCCGCCAGCTCGGAAATATGAACGAGGCCATCCTTGCCCGGGAAAACTTCGACGAACGCACCGAAATCTTTGATCGAAACGACGCGGCCGTGATAGGTCTGGCCGACTTCGATCTCGCGGGACATGCCGCCGATGATTTCCTTCGCGCGCGCCATGCTTTCAGGACTGGTCGCGTAAATGTGGACGGAGCCGTCGTCTTCGATGTTAATCTCCGCGCCGGTCTCGGCGACGATGCCCTTGATCGTTTTGCCGCCGGGCCCGATGAGGGCGCCAATCTTCTCGGGATTAATTTTGATCGTCTCAATCCGGGGCGCGTACTTGCTTAGGTCGGCTCGTGGTTTGTCGAGCGCCTGCGCCATGATGCCAAGAATTTTCGTCCGCGCTTCTTTCGTGCGCACCGTCGCTTCGGCCATAATTTTTTGGCTGACGCCGGGCAACTTCAGATCGAGCTGAAATCCAGTGATGCCGGTTTCCGTCCCGCAAACTTTGTAATCCATGTCGCCGAAGTGATCCTCGGAACCAATGATATCCGTGAGGAGCTCGTAGCGTTTCAGGTCACCGCCGTCGCCGAACTCGGTGACGAGGCCGACGCTGATTCCGGCGACGGGAGTCTTGATCGGAACGCCGGCATCCATCAGCGCCAGCATTCCGCCGCAAACGCTGGCCATCGAGCTGGAGCCGTTTGATTCCATGATCTCGCTCGTGATCCGGACCGCGTAACGGAAATCCTCGGTGCCGGGAATCACCGGCTCGAGCGATCGCTCGGCGAGCGCGCCGTGGCCAATCTCGCGACGGCTGGCGCCGCCAGTCCGGCCAGTTTCGCCGACGCTGAACGGCGGAAAGCTGTAATGGAGGAGAAAGCTCTTCGAAGTTTCGCCGCCGCCGTAGGCATCGATGTTCTGCGCTTCTTCGATCGGCGCGAGAGTGACGAGGGCGAGAGCCTGGGTTTCGCCGCGCTGGAAAATAGCGGAGCCGTGTGCGCGCGGGAGCACGCCTACTTCGCAGGTGATCGGACGCAAATCCTGATAGCCGCGGCCATCCATGCGCTTTTGCTTGTCGAGAACGCTGATCCGGAACGCCTTTTTCTGCACGTAATCAAACGCCTGCGAGATCGCGAATTTGTCGGCGTCGGGAAATTTCTCCAGGACCGCCGCTTTCACTTCCTCCTTCAAGGCGTTGACCGCTTTACTGCGGTCGACTTTCTTCTCGTTGTAGAGAGCGCCTTCGATGCGCTCGCCGGCAACCTGATAAGCCACCTCGAGGATGTCCTGGTTCACCGTCATCAACGGCATCTCGCGCTTTGGCTTGCCCACTTGCGCGGCGAGCTCTTTCTGGATCCGGATCATCTCACGCGCATGTCCGTGGGCGAACTCGAGCGCCCTGACGAAATCCGCTTCCGGAATTTCGCGAGCGGCGCCTTCAATCATAATGACGTCGTTTTCCGTGCCGACGTAAACCAGATCGAGATCGCTTTCGTTGCGTTGATCGTGAGTCGGATTGGCGATGAATTCGCCATTCACGCGGCCCACGCGCACGGCGCCAATCGGCCCGGCAAACGGAATGTCGGAAACGGTCAGGGCGGCGGAGGCGCCGTTGATCGCGAGAATATCCGGGTCGTTCTGGCCATCCGCGCTGAGCAGCATCGAGATAATCTGGGTGTCGTAGAGATAGCCAGCGGGAAAGAGCGGACGCAGCGGGCGGTCCGTCATCCGCGAGGTCAGCGTCTCTTTTTCCGACGGCCGCCCTTCGCGTTTGAAATAACCGCCCGGAAATTTCCCGACCGCCGCCGCTTTCTCGCGGTAATCGACCGTGAGCGGAAACCAATCCTGGCCTTCCTTGATTTGCGTAGCCGAGACCGCGCTGGCGAGCACCATGGTGTCGCCGCACGAGACGATGACCGCGCCGTCGGCGAGCTTGGCGATCTTGCCGGTTTCGATGGAAATTTGCGTGGACCCGATCTGGGCCGTGACCTTGTGTTGCATGACTACGTTTCTCCTGGATTGGCGAATCCCAGGCCGGTCACCCTGATCGTAGGTTTTAACCCCGAGACGCGTCGGGACTAAAACCTCTAATCAAAGTGGAACGTCGGCCTGAGCGCCGGGTTTACTTTCTATTTAACCGACTCGTTAGGCCGGAAGCGCGCACCAAGGACGAACGCAAACCAGAGACGGACCGGCGGCTACTTCCGCAGGTTGAGTTTCTCGAGCAGGTTTTTATACCGGTCGGACTCCGACTTGCTCAAATAATCGAGCAAGCTCCGGCGCATCGCCACCATCTTGAGGAGGCCGCGGCGCGACGAATGGTCTTTGGCATGGCTCTTGAGGTGTTCGGTCAGCTGCCCAATCCGGCGGGTCAGAAGTGCGACCTGCACGTCCGCGCTGCCGGTATCCTTCTCGTGGAGCTGGAACTCCTTCATGTCCATCGTGTCACTGCTTTCTGCCATAAACGAGCCGGTATTGTAGGTGAAGAACGCGGCTTGGCAAGGGGCAGTGTGAGGCGCGACGGGCGCTGCCGTCATCCCGAGCCGCGTAGACGGCGAGGGATCCCAAAAATGACGAAGCTCGAATGACGAATGTCGAAACAATGACGAAGTGCCAATATCGAAACCAAAGCAGAGCATAGCTTTTGGGTTTTTCATCAATTCGGTATTCCTTCGTCCTTCGTCATTCGGAATTCGTCATTTACGAGCGGTCCCGCGGTCCCTCGGCGCGCTTCGCCAGCCTCGGGATGACATCTGTAATATCAAGCCGCACGCCGCTACTGCTTCTGCATCTCCTTAATGAGTTCGCTCGAGCCTTTCAACCTGACGTTGTGCGACTTCGCGATCTGGGCCCAGTTTTGGCCGGATTTCTTCAGGGCCACGATCCCGCTGAACTTTTTCCTGGTCGCGAGCGCGAGCGAATGCGCGACATAGACGTCACCGAAGCTGAGCCCGGTCCGCTCCTTTTCCTGCTCCAGGGTGGACGCCGCCACGTCCGTGTTAATGGTGATGATGCTCAGCATGCGCTGCTTGTTCGCGCGCACGGCGGCGTTGATGTCCTCAATTAGTTTGGCGATTGCCGCCGGATCGTTTTGCCGAATTCGCGAGGCCGCGGCGGATCCTCGCACTCCTGAGACGTTGCGTTCGAACGCGTCTCGATCCTGTTCTATTCCGTGGGCGCCCGGGACTATTACCGCCGACAGCAATGTCGTCAGAAAAACGACGACGAACGTTTTCATAGGTGGCCATCTTAATTTTGCATGATCCGGGCCGGAGCGCGAACCTGTAGCCGGGATCGATGAGCCCGGCCCGCGGAGTGTCGTCTCACCGGATCAACGATCCCGGCTACAGAAAGCGGTTATTGTTGCCGCGCTTCTTCGTCGAGCGCGATGTATTCGTGGCGTGGCGGGCTGAAGGTGTCGATGACGCGCGTGTCTTCCGGCGTTTCGACCCCATGCGGAACATTACTCGCGAGATAGTAGGAATCTCCGGCCTGCAGTTCGTGGGCGCCGCCGTTCGCGAACACGGTCATCCGTCCCGACAGAATATGAACGATCTGCTCCTGAGGATGTTTGTGCTCCGGCATTTTGCTGCCGGCTTTTAGTTCGGCTATCATCTGGTACATCGTCTCGCCGTGGGTCACCGTGCGACGCCGAATCCCCGGGCAGATGTCGATCCACGGATTTTCTTTTGAGCTCATCCAGTCGTCTTAACTTGCGCGCTCGATCCGTTCAACCGCGGGCTGGCCGGACGGTGCCGTAGTCGACCTGACTTCGATTTTCGACATCTCGACCCGCAGATAATTCAGCACCACCGGCGAAAGGATCATGCCGGGGACGCCCATCAGTTTTTCCCCAATGATCAGGCCGATCAACGTCAGCCAGATCGGGTTCCGGATTCGGGCGCCGATGATTTTGCTGTTCAGGAAATATTCCAGCTTGTGGATCACGACGAGGAAGATGAGCGCGATGAACGCGACCTTCGCTGACACAAGAAAACCGATGAAGACGATGACCGTATTGCTCACGACATTCCCGACGATGGGGAAAAGGCCGCAAAGAAAAGTCAGCCCGACCACGACCGCGCCGTAGGGAAGCTGGACGGCAAGGACAAAAATGGCGGTCAGGATTGTGTTGATCGCGGAAATCGTCATCTGGGCGCCGATGACGGTGGAAAAGCTGCGGTAAAAGTCGCTGAAGCGCGCGGTGACTTCGTCGCAGTAGACCGAGTAAAGATTGTTCCGGACCTTGTGCGCTTCGCGGAAGAGATCGAGCTGGCTGTTGAAGAAAAGGCTCACGGCGCAGACGATGGCGATGATGATGAAGACGAAGGTGGTCGAAGCGTGCCGGGCGAAATTGGCGAAATCGCCCAGGTAGCGGGCCTGGTCTTTTACCGTAGTCATCGCGGTGGCCTTAAGGCCCTCGAAATCCTCGAACGGCAGATCGAAATTATATTTTTCGGCCAAGGCAATCACGGATGGCACCGACTTATCGGCGATTGTTGGAAGAGCGTTGATGGCGGCGCGAATGAAATGGACGGCCGCGTAACCAATCCCGGCGACGATCAGGATAAAGATCGCCAGGGTGACCCATTTGTTCGGAATGAAACGGCCGAGCTTGCTCAGCACGAAATAGGAAAAGAGAAGAGCGAGAAAGGGCGCGCCGAGCTGAAGAAAACCGACGAGAACCAGCGTGATCGCGAGCACGACATACGACCAACGAGCCTGTTTCGTCATCGGGTTCAAGGTGCGTGCGCCGGGTTTGTTCGTCCAGCCTCAAGTCGGGCGCGGAACGTGAAATTCCAGCAGCGGAAGCGCGCGCCTTTCGCCGTCGGCCTCGCTGACCCTGGTTCCGGCGCGCGTCGCGCCCATCCGTTTGTAGAACCCTTCGGCGTTCGGGTCCGCCTCGATCTTGATCGAATCGAATCCGGAATTTCCTGCCTGGGCCGTCGCGTGCTCGAAGAGCGCTCGTCCGATTCCCCGGCGCATCGCACTGGGGACGATCCAGAGATGGTCGAGATGAAGGCCGTCGTTCTCGGTGGTGAGCACATAGAATCCAACGGCGCGTTCAGCTTCGATCGCGCAGTAGGCGACATTAGAGGCGATGAAGTGGGGACGCATCGTCAGGATGTCGCACCATGCTTCGATCCAATCTTCGGGATATCCCCAGTGACGTTTCGCGGCGAAAGCGATCTCCGTGAGCGTATCGGCGTCTTCCGGTTTCGCGCGGATGATTTGCATCTTCTGTAGCCGCCGCCCTGTGGGCGGCGTGGGACTAGGCTACGTCGCACCAAAAGCCGCACCAACTCTCACGCTTCGCACAGCGAAGCGGCTACAGGACTTGCTGACGACGCGCGAACGGATTGAAGTTTGTGTCGCGATCGTACACATCCACGCCCTCCGCGCGCTTCAGTTTGTTGACGACTAGATAAGTCAGCGGTGTCGCCGCCGCCTCGTAGAGAACCTTGCCGACGTAACCTGAGATAATCAGATTCAGCATCGTCAGCCACGATTCGCGCCCGCCGAAGGCGATGAGGACAAGAACCGTCGTATCGACAAATTGTCCGGCGACAGTCGAGCCGACCGTGCGCGTCCAGAGCCATTTCCCATCCGTCCACAGTTTCATTTTCGCCAGGGTGTAGGAGTTGGTGAATTCGCCGAGCCAGAAAGCGACTAGGCTCGCGACGATGAAACGCGGCACCGTGTAAAAAACCGCTTCGAACGCCGCCTGGTTCGGCCAATCCGGCGCCGCCGGAATCCAGACGATGAACAGCCCCATAAGCGACAGGATTGTGCACGCGAAGAATCCCAGCCAGATCGCGCGGCGGGAGGCGCCGTAGCCGTAAACTTCCGTGAAGATGTCGCCGAAGATGTAAGTGATTGGGAAAAGGACCTGCGCGCCGGAAATTTTCGCCGTCCAAAGCTCGCCGTGAAAATTGAAGAGCGGGACCGCGCAGATTTTTTGTCCGACCAGGTTCGAGATCAGCAGGATGACGACGAAGACGTGGACCAGCAGGTCGTAATAACGAAAACTGCTCAGCCGCGCATCGCGCGCCGTCAATCGGCGGATCATTGTCTCAGGCATCGAGACGTGATCTTAGCACAGCGCCAAAGGCGCGACGTTCATGAGTAGCCTGGGGCAACGCCCCAGGAATCCGAGCAACACCGAACCGCCAGCGCTGAAGGCGCGATTCATAGTGGGATCAGATTGAATCGCGCTTTCAGCGCTGACGTTATCACTTCGATCGAGTCCTGGGGCGGTGCCCCAGGCTTTGATGAGATTGCGCCGATGGCGCTGGAAGTTGCAAACCCTCGCGGGCCGTCCGGCGTTGTCAGGCGCTGCTTTGGTCGTTGGGATTTGATTGGAGCTTGGGGTTTTGGGGATTGGGATTTCCGCTTCAGCGGCGATGGCGCTTCACGGATCCAACCGCTGCCGTCCATTCAGTGCTGTAACCGCGCCGCTCTGTCGGCGTGCGCACATGGAACGGCGTCCATAGAAACTCGACGGCTTAAAGCCGTCGAGTTTCGGAGGGCTGAAAGTTGATGGAGAAACGACTTGCCGCGTCGCTGCAGGCGGAGCTATCGCTGACAATTCTTTTACAATCTTCGAACGGGGCTCTGACACACGATTTCGCGAGTCGTGTCTAACTGAGAACATGAAAAAACTACTGTTAGCCAGTCTCGCGGCAGCGCTCGCGCAAGCAGCCTCCGCTTCACCCGCGCCCGATCTGACTCTGCGAGTCACGCCGGAACGCGATTACGTTTACCGGCTCGGCCCACGCGAAGTGATCGTCCAGGTCGAAGTCGAAGCGCGCAAAAGCGACGACATGCGACGTTCGCCGATGAATCTCGCGATCGTCCTGGATCGCAGCGGTTCCATGGAAGGCGCGAAACTCGAGAAAGCGCGGCAGGCCGCAGCGATGGCGGTCGATAAGCTGGGCGACGACGATATTTTTTCGCTCGTCACCTACGATGACCAAACCGATTTGCTCATCCCACCCGAGCGCGTCGGCGGCCGCGACCATCGTGAGGAACTGAAGGCGCGCATCCATCGCATCCAGGCCGGCGGAAGCACGGCGCTCCACGCGGGCGTAGTCCTGGGCGCGAAGCAGGTCCGCCGTCTGTTCGACAAGGAGCGAGTCAATCGCGTGATCCTGTTATCGGACGGTCTCGCCAATGTCGGGCCGAGCAGCACCTCGGACCTCTCGCGTCTGGGTCGCGAATTGCGCGCCGACGGCATCTCGGTCAGCACCGTCGGCTTGGGCGACGATTACAACGAAGATCTCATGACCGCTCTCGCCGAGGCCAGCAACGCTAACTATTACTATGTGAAAGACGCCGAGAAATTGCCCGGCATCTTTGCGCAGGAACTGGGCGCGGCGCGTTCGCTCCTGGCGCGCAGCATTGTCATTCGCATCGAGGCGCCGGATGGCGTCCATCTGAAAGAGATCATCGGCCGGCCGGACATCGAGTGCCATGACCGGGTCGCGGAAATCAAAATGCCGGAGCTGTTCGGTTCGGAGAAGCGGCGTTTCCTCGTCCGTTGCGTGGCCGAGGCGAAGACCGCGGATACGGTCGAACCAGCCTCTGTGGAATTGAACTACTCAACTTTGGCCGGCGATCTTGCGCCGGTGCAACGGCAGACGGCGAAAATTGTCCTCACCGATGATGAGAAGAAAGCGGACTCGAGTGTGCGGGTGGATGTCGCGCGAGAGCATAGCGTCGTCCAGAACCGGGTCGCGAAAGAGACGGCGGTAAAGCTCGCCGATGAAGGCAAGGCGAAGGACGCAGCCGCCCTGCTTCGCAGCCAGGCCGCCAAGAACGCCGCCGCGCCGAAAGAGATGCAGGTGCCCGGCGTTGCCGAGGAAAATCGAAAACTCGAAGAGGCCGCCACCGAGATGGATTCCAGCGGCGCCATCGCGAAGTCGCGCCGGAAGGCGATGCAGTTTGAAAACTACGCGGACAAATACCAGAAGACCCGCTGATTGATTTCTGTAGCCGCGGCCCTGCCTGCCACGCCGAAGCCAGGCGAAGGCGGGCGGGCCGCGCGGGAGAAGACGTTCGATGAAAGCCTGTGCAATTTTCGACGAAGCGTTCCGCACGTTCCGTGTGGCAAGCTCGCCCTCTCTGGAAATAGCCCAGCGTTTTAACGCTGGGTTTCGATCAGGAGAATTCCGGAAGTCCCGTCAGGGACGACAGGACCGTGGAAGTTTGTTGGCGCTTTCTTTCGTCCCTAAAGGGACTCCGACATTTCCCTTACGTCATTTTCCCAGCGTTGAAACGCTGGGCTATTTTCGGGAGCACAGACGGACGGCAACGTGATACCCTGCGCCTCGTCTCGTGAAACGGAGCATCTGGATATTTTTCCTGGCCATCGTCCTGCCGAGCATCGGTCTCGGGTGGCTGGCCCTGCGCAGTGCGAACGAGCAGCAGATCATTCTCGAACGCCGGACCGCGGAGCTTTACCAAAAAGAGACAGATGCGATGGCGAGCGCGGCGCGCGGCTTGATCGAGGAAGAGCGGCGCGCCTTTGTCGATCGCGTGCGCCAATTGCTGGCGGGTGAATCGGCTCCGCAGCTCGCGCAGGATTTCGCGGCGAAGCTCTCGCGGGCCTGGCCGCGCCAGGCGATCGGATTCGCGCTGAGCGCGGAGGGCAACCTCATCTCTCCTTCCGCCGAAGAAGCGCGCGGTGACACCGAACGGCAGAGATTTCTCCAGAACAACGGCGCGTTTCTCTCCGGGACAACGCCCGCGACCGTTTACTCGGTTCCCGCTGAGGAATTGAATCGCCCGGAACAACGGCGCAAACAGCAGAGCGAAGTTGAAAACAAAAACGCTTCGGACGCGGCGACGAAAAAATCGGTAGCCAAACCGAAGTCCGCGCCGGCGGCGCAGGACAAAGATGAAACCAGCCAGGCAGCGCAGATGCGCAACGTCGCCCCGCAGAACGTGCTGAACGAAAATGCGCCCGCGGTTTCACAGCTCGTGCCGGCGACGGCGGACTTCAAAGCGCTTACTTCCGATCAACCGGAAGGTGTGGTCACGCGTTTCATGCAGGATCGCCTCGAAATTGTCTTCTGGCTGCGGCCGCCGGACGCGCCCGGCATGATTTTCGGCTGTCTGTTGAGCGTCGATGCCCTGACCGATCTCTGGCGCAATGCGCTCCCGGATAACGCCGCTCCGGATTACGCCGTGGCGCTTTTGAACGACAAAGCGCGGCCGGTCGCCATTCAGCCGCCGGGCGAGAAGGTGCGGGATTGGAAACACCCGTTCGTCGCCACCGAAATCGGGGAAGCGTTGCCGCATTGGGAAGCCGCGCTCTATCTCATGCGCCCGGAACAATTGCAGGAAAGTGCGCGCAACGTCCGCCGCACCCTCGTGCTCCTGATCGCGGCCGCTTTGGCGGCGATTGCCTTTGGCGGCTGGGTGGTGTTCGCGGATGCGCGCCGCCAGCTTGCGCTCGCCCAAAAGAAAACGGATTTCGTTTCCAACGTCTCGCATGAACTCAAGACCCCGCTCACTTCGATCCGGATGTTCGCCGAGATGATGCAGGGCGGGAACGTGGCTGCCGAGAAGCGGCCTCAATATCTGCGGATCATTGTGGCGGAGGCGGAGCGGCTTACCCGCTTGATTAACAACGTCCTCGATTTCGCGCGACTCGAACGAAAGCAGAAGCGCTACGATTTTCGTCCGCTCGATTTGCATGAAGTGCTGGCCCGAACCTGGGAAGGGCACGAGCTCCATTTGCGCGAGCAGGGATTCACCACCAGTTGGCAGGCGTCGCCGCCGCCTTATCCGGTGCACGGCGACGAGGACGCTCTCGCCCAGATCATTGTGAACCTCTTGTCGAACGCGGAAAAATACAGCGCCGACCGGAAAGAGATCGAGGTCCACAGTTACCTGACGGAAAATTCGGTGCACGTCAGTGTGCTCGATCGCGGCTCCGGCGTGCCCGCGGGTGAAGAGACAAAAATCTTCGAGGCGTTTTATCGCGCGCACGATTCGCTCGCGAGCGGGATCCAGGGCTCCGGTCTCGGGCTCACCCTCGCGCAACGCCTCGCCCGGGAACACGGCGGCGAGATCACGTATCAGTCGCGCGAAGGCGGCGGGAGCAATGTGACGCTGCGCCTTCCTTTGACGGAGAAGTTGAAATGAAAAAGCGCCTGCTCGTGGTCGAAGACGATGCCCACATCCGGCTCGGCCTGTGCGAGGCGCTGCGCGCGGAAGGTTACGACGTCATCGACTGCCGCGACGGCGCGCAAGCCGGGCCGCTCGTCAAACAACAGAAACCAGACCTCGTCATTCTCGACATCATGTTGCCCCGGAAAAGCGGGTTCGATTTGTGCCGCGAAATCCGCGCCGCCAAGAACCGGGTTCCGATCCTGATGCTCTCCGCGAAAGGCCAGGAGATCGACAAGGTGGTCGGCCTGGAACTGGGCGCGGACGATTACGTGACCAAGCCATTCAGTTTGCGCGAACTGATCGCGCGGGTGCAGGCGCTCCTGCGCCGCTCCCAAGCCGGCGGCGCCGCGAGCGATCTGCCGATGGAGATCGCGTTCGGCAAAGTGCGGATCGACTGCAAAGCGTTGCGCGGAAAACGCGGCCGGGAATCGATCGAGCTGACCCCGCGCGAAATGAAAGTGTTGGCGGTCCTATTTCGCGAACGCGGCAATGCTGTTTCGCGCGAAGCACTACTCAATGAAGTATGGGGCGTCGATTACTACGGCACTACGCGAACGCTCGATCAATTGATCGTCAAGCTGCGCCAAAAGATCGAAGACGTTCCCGGCGAACCGCACCATCTGCTCACGGTGCACACGTTAGGATATCGGCTGGAAGTCTGAGCCAGCGTTTTTGGTTTCGATGAACTCTGCAGAGGAGAAGGCCCGCCTTCGCAAGGCTACGGCGTGGCGAAACGAGCGGAGTGATCCGCTCGTTTCGAAAATGGGACGGTGAAATCCCGGGCACGGGAAGAATTTTGGATCACGAAATTCGGCTGCGGCGCGTAACTCGTTGCAAGCGAAGTGGCAAGAGATGATTCGCGAGCGTGGCATAGGGCATGCAAAGGCGTCACGGTTGGAGTCGCTTCCATGCGCTTGCAAAACTCAACCCAACTCGCCCTATGATCATTCGCATCCTCTTTCTGCTCGCTCTCGCCACGGTCAGCGCCTTCGGTTTGTCCGAGGAAAACGTCAGCCAAACTCTCGATGGCGCGCCCGGCGGCCGGCTCATCGTCGACGTGGATTTCGGAACGATCGATGTCTCGGCGGGCGCGGATAACAAAATCTCGGTCGTGGCGCATCGGAAGATCGATTCCGACAACGATGCGCAGGAAAAGGAATATTTCGCGTCGACGCCGGTAACGATCAGCAAGGACGGCAACACCGTGACGGTGCGGGCGCGCCGCCAGAACAAGGACAAGAACCTGAACTGGAGCGGGCGTTGCAGCATGGACGCGCGTTACACCGTCCAGGTGCCGAAGAGTTTCAACTCCGAGCTGCGCACCGGCGGCGGTCAGATCATGGTCTCGGAAATCACCGGCACGATGAGCGCCGATACGAGTGGCGGGAAATTGAAGTTCACGCATCTCAAAGGCCCGACCGGCGCGACGACGAGTGGCGGCAGCATCGAGCTGAGCGGTTGCGAAGGCCCCCTCAAAGTCGACACGAGCGGCGGACGGATTGAAGCCGTGGACGGCAGCGGCTCGCTCGAAGCGCGCACCTCCGGCGGCTCGATTGTGGTGCGGAACTTCGGTGGCGATGCGAAGGTGGAAACCAGCGGCGGCCGGCTCGCGTTTGAAAACATCAACGGCAAAATCTTTGGACGGACTTCTGGCGGATCAATCAGTGCGAAATTGAAATCGCCGGTGCCCGGCGACGTGAACCTGGAAACGTCGGCAGGGAGCATCGACCTGATGGTTCCGGCCGATGCCGGTCTCGACATTGAAGCCGAGGCAAGCTCAGGGCGCGTGACGAGCGATCTGCCGTTTATCGGCACACGGACGGACCGCGATTCGATGAAAGGAAAAATTAACGGCGGCGGGAAATCAGTCGTGCTGCGCTCAGGCGCGGGCAGCATTTCGATAAAGCCCGCGTCCGCCGAAGTAGCGGTGAGATAGATCGGAGGGCGCCATGAACGACCTCCGCTTCGCGTTCCGCCAGCTCCGGAAATCACCCGGCTTCACTCTCATCGCGGTCCTCACCCTCGCGCTCGGCATCGGCGCGAACACCGCGATCTTCAGCGTCATTTACGCGGTCCTGCTCCAGCCGTTGCCCTACCCAGACGCAAGCAAGCTGGTCATCCTCACCGAGACCGACTCGAACCAGCCGCAGATTTCCGTTTCCTATCCGAACTACGTTGATTGGAAACGCGATAACACCGTTTTCGAAAACATCGCCGTCTCGCGCCGGGAATCATTCAACCTGAGCGGGCTTCAGGGTCGCGCGCCGGAGCAGGTGCCCGGCGGTCTCGTGACTGCGAACTTTTTCAAGGTCATCGGACTACAGCCGCAACTGGGCCGCGTCTTCACCGAAGAGGAAGACCGGGTCGGCGGCCCGCTGGTTTGCGTGATCAGCGACAAACTTTGGCAGCGAGTCTTTGCACGCGACCCGAATGTGCTCGGTCGCGCAGTGAACTTCGGCAACCAGCCTTACACCGTCATCGGCGTGATGCCGCCGCAGATGTTCTCGCCGCGCACCGCGGAAGTCTGGTTTCCGCTCACCCGCCGGACCGGCGACGCGATGTGGCAATCGCGCGACAATCATCCCGGTTTGTTCGGCTGGGGCCGGCTCAAGGAGGGCGTGACGATCGAGAAGGCGCTGGCCGAGATGAAAGAAATCGCGGCGCGTCTCGCCAACCAATATCCGAAATCGAATGCCGGCGTCAGCGTGACGGTCACGCCGTTGCTCGAGAACCAGGTCGGCGATTATCGCGCGAGTCTTGGTCTCCTGCTCGGCGCGGTTGGGCTCGTGTTGTTGATTGCGTGCGCGAATCTTGCGAACCTGCTGGCCGCGCGCGGCGCGGCGCGGGCGCGAGAATTCGCCGTGCGGTCGGCGGTCGGCGCGTCACGTTGGCAAATTATTCGCCAGCTTTTGATCGAAAGTTTTGCCCTGGCTCTGGTCGGCGGTTTGCTCGGTCTTTGCCTGGCAGCGTGGGGCCGTGACGTGTTGGTGGCGCTCGCGCCGCCCGGCGTGCCGCGCTTTCAAAATGTAGCGCTGAGCGGCTGGGTGTTGGTCTTTAGCCTGGCGCTTTCATTCGTCACGAGCGTCCTCTTCGGTCTCTGGCCGGCCTGGCATACATCGCGAGCGGACATTCAACTCGCCTTGAAATCGGGTGGGTACGGCAGTTCGGAATCGCCAGGGGCGCGTCGCTCGCGCGACCTGCTCGCCATCGCGGAAGTAGCGCTCACCCTGGTGCTCTTGAGCACAGCGGGATTGGTCCTCAAGAGTTTTGCGAACGCGCGCAACCTCGGGCTGGGTTTCGATCCGCATCTCCTCCTCTCCGCGCGCGTCGATCTGCCATCGCCGACTTATTCCGACGCGAAAAAGCTCCTGAATTTTAATGAGAGCCTGATGCAGAAATTGTCCGCACTGCCCGGGGTGCAGAACGCGGCGCTCGCCTCGAATCCGCCGCTCATGACGGGCTGGCAGACTTCGTTTTTGCCGGAAGGAATGCCGGAACCGGAGCCGGGAAAAAATCCGGCGGTGGAAATGGCGGTCGTGACGGAAGGCTATTTCCAAACCATCAAGACGCCGCTGCTGCGCGGCCGCGCCTTTGGCGCCCAGGACACGAAGGAAGCGCCGCCGGTCCTCATCGTCGATCAGTTATTGGCGGACCGTTATTTTCCCGGCGAAGACCCAGTCGGTAAACGCATCGGAATGTTTACCGGTGACGCCGACAAGCGCGAATATCGCACCATCGTCGGAGTCGCGCCCCATTTGAAGGTCTACGGCTTCGAGGAGACCACGATTTTGCCGCAGGCATACTTGCCGATGAAGCAAAAGCCGCAGACGGGCCTGGTGGTGCTTCTGCGCACGACGCTTTCGCCGAAGTCGCTCGAGAAACCGGTGCGCGACATCGTCGCCTCGCTCGATCCGGCCCAGCCCGCCTTCGAATTCAAGACGATGCAGGAGCGCGTCGAGGAAACCTGGGCCACACCGCGGTTGATGAGTTTTCTTTTGGTTTGTTTCGCGGTGCTCGCGCTGACCCTGGCGGTCGTCGGCCTCTACGGCGTGATGGCCTTCAATGGCTTGCGGCGGATGCGCGAGATCGGAGTCCGGCTCGCGCTCGGCGCGATGCCCGCCCAGATCCGCACGATGATGCTCGGCCAGGGGATGCGGCTGCTCGGCGCGGGTCTGGTCCTCGGTTTCGTCGGGGCCGTTGCGCTCTCGCGCGTCATTCGCAGCTTGCTTTTTGGCGTGAGCGCAAACGATCCGCTGATCTATGCGACGGTCACGGTCGTCCTGATCGTTGCTGCCGTCGTCGCTTGCTGGCTGCCAGCCCGGCGGGCATCACGGGTGAATCCCATGATCACTCTGCGCGCCGAATGAACAAAAACACTGATGAGTGACGACAATTGTAGGGCGTCTGTGTCAGACGCCGAGAGAGAAACGGCGTCTCACAGAGACGCCCTACAAAAGGAAATCATGCGATGAACACCCTTCGCTACGCGGTTCGCCAATTACGCAAGTCACCCGGATTCACGTTCGTCGCGGTGCTCACGCTCGCGCTCGGCATCGGCGCGAACACCGCCATCTTCACGGTCGTCAACGCGGTCCTGCTCTCGCCGTTGCCGTATCCCGACGCCGATCGCCTCGTCATGGTGCAGTCGCGCAATTTCCAGGAGAACCTGAAAGGTCTCGGGTTCGCCCCGGCCGGTTTCCGCGACGTCGAGAAACAGGTCACGTCGTTCGACGGCATCGCGGCGGGTCGCTACAACTACGATAATCTCACCGGCATCGAGAAACCCACGTCGCTAACCGGCAGCCTCGTTACCCAGGATTATTTCAAGGTCTTGGGCGAAAAGCCGCTGCTCGGCCGCACCTTCATTCGTGACGACGCGGCGGCTGGCGCGAAAGCGAGCGTCGTCCTGAGCTACGATCTTTGGCAGAAACAATTCGGCGGACGGCGCGAGATCGTCGGCGAATCGGTCACGCTCAACGACGTCCCGCACGAGGTCATCGGCGTGATGCCGCGCACCTTCAAGGATCCGTTCAACGTCTCGGCGCTCTGGCGGATTTTTCCGAACGAAGGCGGCGAGAACATGGTGGCCAACGCGCGATTCTGGGCCGTCATCGGAAAACTAAAGTCGGGCGTCCCTGCTGCAACGGTGCAGGCCGAGCTTTCCACAATTGCGGCGCGGCTCGTCCAAAGTGATCCGAAATTTTACAAGGGCTGGGACTTCACCGTGATTCCGCTCCGCGACCAGGTCGTGGGCAATTACCGGGAAGGTTTACTGCTGGTCGTCGGCGCATCGGTGCTCGTGTTGCTCATCACCTGCGCGAATGTCGCCGGCCTCCAGTTCGTGCGCGCTTCCACCCGGCAGCGCGAAGTCGCGATCCGTCTCGCCTTGGGCGCGAGCCGCTCGGCCATCGCGCGCAGTCATTTGGTAGAATCGCTCTTGCTCGTCGCGCTCGGTGGAATTGGCGGTGTCGTGATCGGCAGTTGGGGATTGGATTTGCTCCTGGCCAGTCTCGCGCGCGATTGGATCCCGCGGAGTGATGAGATTGCGCTGAACACAACCGTATTGGCGGTGACCGGCGTGACCGCGCTCGTGACCGGAATCGTGTTCGGCCTTTTTCCGGCGTGGCAGGCGACGCGAATCGAGGCCGTCGATTCATTGCGCGACGGGAGTAAAGGCTCGGCAGGTTTGCAATCGGTGCGCCTGCGGGGCGCCCTCGTCATCGGTCAAATCGCACTCACGCTCGTGCTCTTGGTTTGCGCTGGGCTGGTCTGGAAAAGTTTCGCTGCGATCACGCGTGTGAATCCCGGGATCCAAATCGACAACACCCTGAGCATGGTTCTCACGCTTTCGCCCACGCGTTACGATACCGGACCGAAGCGCACCGATTATTACCGCCAGGTGCTTGAGCGCATCGCCGCCGTGCCCGGCGTGGAATCGGTCGCGTTCACCCAGACGATGCCATTCATGTGGGGAATCCCGGCCACTTTCTCTGTCTATGGCCTGCCGGATGACGCCGCCAAATTGCCGCCCGCCTACTACGATTCCGTCAGCCCCTCCTATTTTTCGACGATGCACATTCCGCTAATCGCCGGTCGCACCTTTGCCGAAACCGACAACGCGCAGGCGCCGGGCGTGATTGTTCTCAGCCAGTCCGCTGCGAAGAAATTTTTCCCGACCGAAGATGCGCTTGGCAAGCGGCTTACACTTCCGCCCCGTCCACCGCAAACAATCCCGACGGCGCTCGAAGTTGTCGGCGTGGTCGGTGACATTCCGCGGGACGGGCTCGATTCCAACACACCGTATCAGGTTTACGCGAGCCTGAACCAGCGCGGCTGGCCGTTCGCAACATTACTCGTTAGGTCGCCCTTGCCGGTCGAGACGCTTTCGCAAACGATCCAGCGCGGGATCTGGGAATTTAATCCGGAGCAAACGATCTCGAACATCGCGCCCGTGCGGACGCTCGTGAAACAAAGCCTGACCCAGCCGCAACTTTATCTGACGCTCTTCAGTCTCTTCGCCCTGCTCGCGTTGCTCCTCGCGGCGATCGGTCTTTACGGGCTCATTGCTTACAGCGTCGCACAACGCACCCGCGAGTTCGGCATTCGTTACGCGCTCGGCGCGCAGGTCCGCGATGTTTTGGGGTTGGTGATGGGACAGGGTGCGCGGCTCACCGCGTTTGGACTTGCGATCGGCGTGCTGGTCGCGGCCGGCGTGGCGCGCCTGATGGAAACGCTTCTTTTCCGCACGACCGCTTACGACCCGATCGTTTTCGCCGGCGTCGTGTTTATCCTCGCTGCCATTGGTCTTCTCGCTGCGTTGTTACCGGCGCTCCGCGCGACAAAAGCGGATCCCGTTGCAGCTCTCCGCGCTGAATGAAGAAAATGACGAAGCACGAATGACGAATGACGAAACAATGACGAAGCCCGAATTCACAAAAGAAGTGCGCTGCCGTTCGAAGTTCGTCATTCGAGCATTCCTTCGACATTCGTCATTCGTCATTCGGCATTTTACCTCATGAACAACCTGCGCTACGCCTTTCGCCAATTGCGCAAAGCTCCGGCGTTCACGTTCACCGCGCTGGCTACGATCGCGATCTGCCTCGGAGCGAACCTCGCGATTTTCGCGGTGATAAATTCCATCCTGCTCCGTCCGCTTCCCTTTCCGCAATCCGATCGGCTGGTGACGATCTACAACACATATCCGAAAGCGGGCGTCGAAAATGACGGCTCGTCGATCACCAACTACTACGAGCGTCGCGGCAATATCCCGGCCTTATCGAGCCTTTCCATTTATATGGAGCGCAGTGAAGTCGTCGGCGAACCGGGCTCGACCGAGCAGATGGGAGTCATCCGCATCTCACCCGATTTCTTCGCTACGCTCGGCGTGAGGCCCGCGCTCGGCCGCAGTTTCACCGAAGAAGAATGGATTCAGCAGAAGAACGTCGCCATTCTGACGGACGCCTTTTGGCGCGAACGTTTTAATTCCGATCCAAGCGTTCTGGGCCGCGAGACCCGGATCAATGGCATCCCCAGAGAGATTGTTGGTGTCCTGCCTCCTGGTTTTCGCTTTCTGTCGTCCGAAGCGCGCCTGTTTGTTGGGATGAAATTCAACGAGGAACAGCGTGGACCGAAAGCGCGCCATTCTGGTGGCGGCGCCACCCACATGATCGCGCGTTTGAAAGCGGGCGCCACGATCGCGGAAGCGCAAGCGCAGATCGACGCGCACAACACCGCAGTCGAAGTGGACAATCCAGAAGCGAAGGCCATGGCCGAGGCCGGTTTCCATTCACCGGTGGTTTCGCTGCATGCGGATCATGTTCGCTCCATTCGTCCGACACTTTTGTTGATGCAGGCTGGCGTGTTTTTCCTCCTGCTCATCGGCGCGGTTAATCTCGTGAACCTGCTTCTGATCCGCGCGAGCGGACGTGCGAAAGAAATGGCGATCCGTCAATCGATGGGGGCGAGCCGGCGCCAGATTGTGGGGCAGGTCATGGTTGAGACCGTGGCTTTGACCGCGAGCGGCGGATTGCTCGGACTCGCCGCCGGAGCGTGGGGAACGCGGTTACTCGAAATTCTCGGGGCGGACCGCCTGCCGCTCGGCGCGCGGATTGAGTTCGATGGCTGGCTGGCGGCAATCGGTCTCATCGGCTCGCTTGTTCTCGGCATCGTCATCGCTCTGCCGATTGCGTGGTTCAACCTGAGCAGTCATCTCGGGCGCGCGCTTCAATCTGAGTCGCGCAGCGGCACGGTCAGTCGCGCGGCGCAACGTCTCCGCCACGGCTTCATCGTTGCGCAGATCGCGCTCGCGTTCGTTCTCCTGGCCGGCGCTGCCTTGCTCGGACTGAGCCTGAAAAAAGTCATGGCTGTCTCTCCGGGCTTCCAGTCCGATCACATTCTTACCGGCGAGTTGACGGTCCCGTGGCAAAGCGATCCGAAGCGCCACGTTGAGATGGGCGATCGCTTGCTGGAATTGATCCGCCAGCAGCCGGGTGTGACCGCTGCCGGAATCATCACGAACATGCCGCTGACGGGCGATAACGGCAAAACGGCTGCCGCGCCGAAGGGCTATGTGCCGCCGGCGGGCCAGTCGTTGCAGGGTCATTACTCCTATGCCGTCACCGGCGATTACTTCACCGCGCTCGGCATTCCGTTGCGCGAAGGACGGTTTCTGACCTCCGAGGATTCGCACCGGGCGGAACGAGTCTGTGTCGTCGATGAAGATTTTGCGCGCCATTATTTTCCCAGCGGCGGCATGCTCGGTGAGAAAATCACGCAGGCCGGCGAAAGGGATGCGAACGGCGGCGTGGTCGGCCAGAAAATCGCGCACGCGGGCGAAACCGATGACGCGAAACTCTTCACGATTGTCGGGATTGTCGGTCGGGTGAAACAGGCGGCGCTCACCGAGCCTCAAGGCCAGGGGGCGGTTTACATTCCGTTCAGTTATCGAGAGAACTCTTATTATTTCGTGGTCACGCGCACCAGTCAGCGTCCTGAAGCATTGGGCGGGACGCTCCGCAAATTGGTCCGCGCGGCTGATCCGGATTTGGCGATCGACAACATCCGCTCGATGGAGACGCACGTCGCGGACAGTCTTATCACGCGGCGGTCGCCGGCACTGCTGGCGGGAATCTTTGCCGGAGTGGCTCTCCTCCTGGCTGCGATCGGGATCTACGGAGTTTTGAGTTATGCGGTCGCCCAACGCAATCGCGAGATTGGGATACGGATGGCCGTGGGCGCGCAACGGCATCAAATCGCCGCCCAGTTCCTCTCGTTAGGCCTGCGCCTGCTCATCGGCGGAACTGCTCTTGGCTTTATCGGCGCATGGTGGGCGGGTCGAGCGATGCAAAGCGTCCTCTTCGGCGTACCGGCGTTGCCCGTCGCCACATTTTTCGGCACCGCAATCGTGTTGGGCGCGGTGTCGCTGATCGCCTGTCTCATCCCCGCGCGTCGCGCCTCCAAAGTCGACCCCATGACCGCACTCCGAGCCGAATGAAATCTGACTTCCGAACTCTGACCTCTGACCTCCGCTCATGAACGATCTCCGCTTCGCGCTTCGCCAGCTCCGCAAATCGCCGGGCTTCACCATCATCGCGGTCCTCACGCTCGCACTCGGCATCGGCGCGAACAGCGCGATCTTCAGCGTCGTCAACGCCGTCCTTCTCCGGCCGCTTCCGTATCCGCAACCGGAGCGGCTCGTTTACCTCAATGAGACCGCCACCGGAACGAAGGTCTCGATCGCGTTGCCGGATTATGTCGATTGGCGGAAAGACAGTAATTCGTTCCAGCATCTCGCGATCAGCCGGCTGGAATCGCGCAACCTGAGCGGAATCGCCGGCCGCGAACCGGAGCGCATCTCGGTTGCGTATGTAACTGCAAATTTCTTCAACGTCATCGGTCTGCCGCCGCAAATCGGACGCACCTTCACCGAAGACGAAGACAAGCCGGGCGCGCCCGCGCTCGCGGTCATCAGCGATCGGCTCTGGGACCGCGCCTTTCATCGCGACCCGAAAATCGTCGGGCAGCCGATGAATTTTCACGGGACCCCGATCACCGTCATCGGTGTGATGCCGCGCGAGATGGATTCGCCGCACGGAGTGGACGCCTGGTTCGCCGTGATGCGCCGCGCCAATATACCGGGATGGCAGAACCGCGCCAATCACCCGATGTTTTTCGGCTGGGGCCGGCTCAAGGATGGCGTGACGGTCGAGCAAGCGCGCGGCGAGATAAAGGCAATCGCGGCGCGTCTCGAGAAACTTTATCCGGCAACGAATGCCGGCGTCGGCGCCGAGGTGCGTCCGCTCCTCGAAAATCTTCTCGGCAATTACCGGACCAGTCTTGGGTTGCTTCTCGGCGCGGTCGCCGTCGTTTTGCTCATCGCCTGCGCGAACCTTGCGAATCTTCTGGCCGTGCGTGGGGCCGCACGTGCTCGGGAGTTCGCGGTTCGCGCGGCGATGGGCGCTTCCCGGCGCCAGATTATCCGGCAACTCCTGATTGAAAGTTTTGTCATCTCCGCCATCGGCGGCGCCCTCGGTTTGGTCTTTGCGATTTGGGGCCGCGACGCACTCGTCGCGTTCGCTCCCGCCGGCGCGCCGCGCTTCGAAGGAATCGGCTTCGACTGGCGTGTGATGACGTTCACCTTTTCGCTCGCGGCGCTCACCACGATTTTGTTTGGCCTCTGGCCAGCGTGGCAGGCCGCGCGCGCGGACATCAACGCGGCGCTCCAGGCCGGTTCGTTCGGAAGTTCGGAAACCAAAACTGCGCGGCGCAGTCGCGACTGGCTCGTGATCGTCGAGGTCGCATTGACACTGTTGCTCCTCAGCGCCGCGGGCCTCGTTCTGAAGAGCTTCGCAAAGATGCAGTCAGCCCAGCTCGGCTTCAATCCTCAGCAACTGCTCACCGTCCACGTCGAGCTGCCCTTCACAAAATATAATGAGCTGAACAAAATCCTGAGTTTCACGACGCCGTTGCTCGACGAAGTTCGCAAACTGCCGGGCGTGCAATCCGCCGCGCTTTCATCGAACCCGCCGATGCTGAGCGGCTGGCAGCTCAATTTCATGCCCGAAGGCGCGCCGCCGACCGACCCAAGCCAGCAACCCGCGGCCGACAACGAAGTGGTGCAGGGCGATTATTTCGCTGCCCTTGGGATCAACCTCGTCCGCGGCCGGACCTTCAACGAACACGACACGGCCATTTCCCCGAAAGTGGTGATCATCGATCAAACCCTGGCCGACATGACCTTCAAGGGACAGGATCCGATCGGCAAGCGGATCATGGTCGATAGCGAATCAGATTCCTCGGCCGGTCCGCAGCTCCACGAGATCATCGGCATCGTCCCGCATATAAAAATGCGCGGCTACGACGACGTGATCCCGACGCCATCGGTCTTCTTCCCGGAAGCGCAGGTCGGGCGGAGCAGTTTTGTTCTGCATCTCCGCGCTTCGGGGAATGTGAAGCGGCTCGAAAAGCCAGTGCGCGACATCATCAACCGCCTCGATCCATCACAACCAGTTTTCGATGTGCGGACGATGGAAGAACGCGTCGCCGAAACGTGGGCAACGCAGCGGCTCCTCACATTCTTACTGACGATCTTCGCGGGACTCGCGTTGCTCCTCGCGGCCGTCGGGCTCTATGGCGTGCTGGCGTACACCGCCGTCCGCCGGCTGCGCGAAATCGCGGTCCGTCTCGCGCTCGGGGCGCGTCCGGCGCACATTCGCGGATTGGTATTGGGTCACGGTCTCCGGCTCTTCGGTGTGGGAATCGCAGTTGGCGCGCTCGCCGTCGTTGCGTCTGCCGGCGTGATCCGCAGTTTCCTTTTCGGTGTCTCGCCGTTGGACGCCCAGACCTACGTCATCGTCGGCTTCATCCTTTCTCTCGTGACCATCCTGGCTGCCTGGCTTCCCGCGCGCCGTGCCTGCCGGGTGAATCCGATCGTGGCGCTGCGGGCTGAATGAATATGAAAACGCGGTCTTCAATTCTCCGGGGAGCGCACGCGCCCTCGCGTGCTGGTTTCGGCGCCCTCGCCGAAACAATCTTTTCCCCCTCTCCGGAAAAGTCCGCGATGGCGGAGACGCCATCGCCAGCACGCGAGGCGCGTGCGCTCCCCGGATTGCTGCGACGACGCTCTTAACATGAACACGCTGCTTTACGATCTTCGCTATGGCTTCCGGATGCTTCTGAAAAATCCCGGTTTCACCTTCGCCGCGCTCATCACCCTCGCACTCGGCATCGCCAGTTCGACGGCCATCTTCAGCGTAATCGACGGCGTTCTGCTCCATCCATTGCCGTATCCGGATTCGGAAAAAATCATGGTTGTCGATCAAACCGTGCGCAGCACCGGCGCTCGAGGCGGCGCGTCCGCGCCGGCGAACTACATCGATTGGGTGGCCCAGAACGATCTCTTCTCCCAAATGTCTGCGTCGCGCGGCGAACAATGCAGCCTCAGCGACGGCGACCGTCCCGAGCGCGTCCGCGGGACGATGACGACTTCCAACCTGTTTCCGCTTTTCGGCGTCTCGCCGGTTCTCGGCCGCACCTTGCTCCCCTCTGACGAGCAGCCGGGGCACAACCACGTCGTCGTGCTCAGTTCGGAATTGTGGGCGCACCGTTACGGCTCCGATAGCAACATAATCGGCCGCCAAATTTTGCTGAACGACGAGATCTACACCGTCGTCGGCGTGATGCCGCCCAATTTCCAGCCAGACAGTTATGGCGAGCTGTGGATTCCATCCGCCTTCGGTGTGCCGACCAATTCAACCCGGCCGAGCGTCGATCCGCGGCCAATCCGCGGCAGCAATTATCTCGACGTCTACGCAAGATTGAAACCGGGCGTCAGCATCGAAAAAGCGCGCGCCGAAATGGACGCAATCGGTCGCCGGCTCGAGAACCAATATCCCGTAGACAATCGCGACACCGGGATCCGGGTCACGCCGCTGCACGAAGAAGCGGTCGGCAAAATCCGGCCGGTCTTGCTCTTGCTCTTCGCCGCCGTCGGCTTCCTCCTCTTCATCGGGTGCGCGAACGTCGCGAATCTTTTGCTGGCCCGCGCCGCGACCCGGTCGCGCGAAATTTCCATCCGCGCTGCCATGGGCGCCAGCCGTTACCGGCTGATCCGGCAATTGTTGACCGAAAGCGTGATGCTGGCCGTCATCGGCGGCGCGCTCGGCGCGTTGCTCGCCGCGTGGGCGATTCCGCTTTTGATGGCGATGGCGCCTCCCGGTTTGCGCAACTTCAAAGACGTCGGCATTAACAACGAAGTCCTCGCCTTCAGCCTCGGCGTGTCGGTTATCACCGGCATTTTGTTCGGGCTCGTCCCAGCGCTGTCTTCTTCGTCCGGCAACCCGGCGGACGCTTTAAAACAAGGCGAACGTGGCAGCACGGCCGGCGGCAGCCGGCGCCGGGCATTTCTCATCGCCATAGAAGTCGGCCTCTCGCTGATCCTCCTCATCGGCGCCGGCCTGATGATCAAGAGCTTCGCGAACCTGACGAAAGTCGATCCCGGCTTCAATCCGGACCGGCTTCTCATATTTAATGTAGGCGCGTCCGCTACGGCCGACGAAGATCGGCAGCTTCAGTTTTTCCAGCAGATTGTGGAACGCGTGGCGAACGTCCCTGGCGCGCAACACGTGGCCGCCGTCAGCCGTCTTCCATTTTCCGGCGGGAATAGCACCCGCACATTCAATCGTCCCGGTAGCACAAAGGAAGACCGCGCCGATATCCGCATCGCGACGCCCGATTATTTCCAGACGATAGGCATGCCGCTCGTCCGCGGCCGCAATTTTACCGATCATGACACAAAGGGTTCGGCGCTGGTCGCGATCATCAACGAACAGACCGCGATGGAAGTTTTCCCCGGCGAAGATCCGATCGGCCAGTCCATCGAGAACTACGGTCCGAAAGACGAAAAGCTTCAGGTCGTGGGCGTGGTGGGCAATGTCCGCCATCTTGCCCTCGAGACCGCGCCGCGCCCTGAACTTTACCAGCCGCTGGGCCAGGGGATGTGGCCGGGCCTGTTCGTCGCCGTGCGGACCGCGCCGGAGAATCCCCTGACGCTCTTGCCCGCGGTGCAGCAGGCCGTCTGGAGCGTGAACAAATCGGTACCGCTCGGTAATCCGCGAACGATGAACGAGATCATCGCGCGCACGTTGCTCCAGAAAAAATTCACGATGCTGTTGCTCAGCATTTTCGCAGGCGCAGCACTGTTGCTGGCGGCCATCGGTTTGTACGGCGTGATCTCGTATTCCGTTGCGCAACGCACGCGCGAGCTCGGAATCCGGATCGCGCTCGGCGCGCAACGGAGCGATGTCCTGCGATTGATTCTGCGTCAAGGGATGACCGTCGTCGCAGCCGGTGTCGTCTTCGGCGTCGCCGCGTCATTCGGCCTAACGAGACTGATCGCATCACTCCTTTACGGCATTAGCGCGAGCGATCCGATCACTTTCCTCCTCCTCTCGGCGGCGCTCGTGTTCGTCGCGTTCATTGCCTGCTGGTTGCCCGCGCGCCGCGCCAGCGCCGTCGATCCCATCGTAGCCTTGCGCGCCGAATGATCTCGTATACGTCGCAACAGCTCTGGGTAGCGCGCGCGTCTCGCGCGTTGGTTTCGGCGTCTCGCCGAAACGATCTTTCCTTAACCCATGACCCTCCTGTTGAAAAGTTCGCGACGGCGAGACGCCGTCGCCACCACGCGAGACGCGTGCGCTACCCAATCCGATAATCAACGCCCACTAACCCATGAAAGACTTCCGTTACGCACTCCGCCAACTCCTGCGACAACCCGGCTTCACCATCCTCGCGGTTGTCGCGCTCGCGCTCGGCATTGGTGCGAACACCGTCCTCTTCTCCGCGATCAACACCCTGTTCCTCCGTCCACTTTCCTATCCGCAGCCGGAACAGCTCGTCCGTGTCTGGGGTTCGTTCCCGGAACGCGGCCTTGATCGCGCGAACATTTCCTGGCCGCGTTACTCCGCCTGGCGCGATGGACAACAAAGTTTTTCCGAGTTTGCCGCCCAGTCGAATACCGGATTCACCCTGACCGGTCGCGGTGAACCGGAAAATCTCAACGGTGTCCGGGTGACGGAGAATTTTTTCCGAACGCTCGGCGTGCAACCGCTCCTTGGCCGCGTTTTCAATCCCGATGAAGATCGCCCCGGCGGCGCGAACGTGGCCCTGTTAAGTTACGCCTTCTGGCAAAAACGTTTCGGCGGCGACAATAATATTCTCGGTCAGGCGATCACGCTCAACGGCGCGCCGTTCACTGTCATCGGCGTCCTGCCCGCGACGTTCCAGTTTCCGTTTGCGCAACGCCAGGTCTGGCTGCCCCGCGTCTTCGAGCAGGAAGGATTACCGCCCGATATCATTCAACGCGGGACGGGTTTTCTCACGCTGCTCGGCCGGCTCAAACCGAACGTGACTCGCGCGCAGGCCGAGGAACAAATGCATGTGATCGACCGGCGTTACCAGGCCGCTAATCCGGAGAAGGTGGATGCGAAGGCTGGCATGGGCGTCTACTCGTTTCATGACGATCTCGTCGGCCAGCAGCGGCCGATGTTGCTCACGCTTTTCGCCGCGGTCGGGTGCGTGCTCCTGGTCGGTTGCGCGAACGTCGCCAACCTTCTTCTGGCGCGGTTCATATCGCGCCGGAAAGAAATCGCGATCCGTGCGGCGCTGGGCGCAACGCGGGCGCGGATCGTGTTTCAATTTCTGGCCGAGAGCGTGTTGACCGCGGCGATCGCGGGTGTGCTCGGCGTGTTGCTCTCGATCTGGGGACTCGATCTGCTGAAGAAGGTCGCGGAAAATTTCCTGCCGCGCGTGCGCGAGATTTCGCTGGACGTGAACGTGCTTCTTTTCGCGGTCGGTCTTTCGCTCGTCACTGGCATTGTCCTCGGACTTGTTCCCGCCTTGCACGCATCGCGGAGCGATCCGATCGATTCGTTGAAGGATTCATCGCGCGGCAGCACGGGGCGGCAGGCTGGCCGATTGCGCGCCGGCTTGCTCGTGGCCGAAGTCGCGCTCTCGCTCGTCCTTGTCGTCGGCGCCGTTCTTTTGGTGGATAGCTTCCGGCGTTTGCAAAACGTCGCTCCCGGTTTTCGCGCCGAAGGGATCACGACATTTTTCGTCGGTCTGCCGCCGGGTTCGTACCCCGATCTCGATCGTCAGGGATTGTTCTTTCAAAACGCGATCGAGAAACTCAAGGCGCTTCCCGGCGTGACCAACGCCGCCGCCGGTTCCAACCTGCCGGCGTCGGACAACGGAAACACGCGTTCGCCCGCCGCGGTGGAAGGCCGGCCCTTGCCGCCCGTGAGCGATCGCACCATCGTGGTGCGTTCCACCATTTCTCCGGGCTTCCTCGAAACGCTCGGGATTCCAATCAAGCAAGGCCGCGATTTCAACTGGCGCGATCGCGCGGATGCGCCGGGTGCCGTCATCATCAACGAAGCGATGGCGAAAAAGTTTTTCCCCGGCGAAAATCCCATCGGTCACCGTCTCATCACCGGCATCGCGTCGATCCCGCGTGAGATTGTGGGCGTCGCGGGCGATGTCCGTTCGGAAAACCTGTCGCTCCCGCCCGGGATGGAGATGTATTACCCGTCCACTCAACTCGACGGCGCTTTTCTGAGCATCGTCGTCCGGAGCGAGCGGCCGTCGGCAAGTTTGCGCTCGGAACTTGTCGCGGCGATTCACTCGCTCGATCCGGGGCTGCCCATCGAAGAAGTGCAGTCTTATAACGAAGTGATCGCTCAGGCCACGGCCGATCGCCGGCTCTCGATGTACTTGCTCGGCGGTTTCGCCGGGCTCGCGCTCGCCCTGGCCGGCATGGGAATTTACAGCGTCATCGCCTACGGCGTCGCACAACGCACGAACGAGTTCGGGATTCGTTTCGCCCTCGGCGCGGCCACGCGCGATGTGATTGGGCTCGTGATGAAGGAAGGCTTGCGTCTTTCAGTTGTCGGACTCGTTCTCGGTCTCGGCCTTTCCCTTGCCGTTACCCGGCTGATGCAACGCCTGCTCTTCGAAGTCAGCCCGCGCGATCCACTGCTTTACGGTGGCGTGGCGCTTTTCATTTGCAGCATAGCGGCGCTGGCTTGTTTCGTTCCCGCCCTGCGCGCCACGCGGATCGATCCCATGCAAGCGTTGCGCACGGAATAAAGAATCAGTCATGGAATTGAGATCGACGTTTCGGTTTGGTCTGGGGAGCGCACGCGCCTCGCGTGCTGGTTTCGGCGCCTCGCCGAAACAATCTTTTCCCGCAGAGGAACAAGTTCGCGATGGCGGGGGCGCCATCGCCAGCACGCGAGGCGCGTGCGCTCCCCAGACCACGCATATCACTCGCGCTCTATGATCAATGACTTCCGCTTCGCATTCCGCCAACTTTGGAAATCGCCCAGTTTCACGATCGCGGCCGTGACGGTGCTCGCGCTCAGCATCGGAGTGAACACCGCCATTTTCAGCCTGGTCGACACTCTGCTGTTCAAGCTGCCGGCTTATCAACAGCCGTCCGAGATCGTGCAGCTCTTCTCCCAGGACAAAAAGAATCCGAAGACTTTCCGCTCCTTCTCCTATCCGACCTACTCCGATATTCGGGAACAGAACACCGTGTTCTCCGGGGTGCTGGCCCATTACGACACGATTGTAGGATTTGGGGAAAAGGGAAATACCCGTCGCACTCTAGCGGATTTGGTGAGTGCCAACTGCTTCTCAGTCCTCGGCGTCTCACCGGCCTATGGCCGTTCGTTTTTGCCGGAGGAAGAAAAGCCTGGCCGCGATCAGCGCGTCGCCATCGTGAGCTATCGGTTTTGGAAGAAACACTCGAGCGATCCCTCGCTGCTCGGCCAATCGCTCTTGATCAATGGCCGCGCATTTACCGTCGTCGGCATCATGCCGGAAGGATTCACCGGCATGACGAGCATCTTTTCGCCGGAAGTCTGGCTACCGCTCGGAGTCCAGGACGATATCGCGACCGATTTGGGAAGCGCGCGGACCAATTCGCTCGCCGACCGCAGCACTAATAATCTTATGGTTATAGGCCGGCTGAAGCCCGGAGTCACGGCCGAGGCAGCCGCCCCGGCGCTCAAAGGCCTCGCGGCGAATCTGGAGACGGCATTTCCAGTCGAACAAAAGAATCAAACCTTCATCACGGCACCGTTGTTTCGCTTCGACACCATCAACGATCCCGCGGAAGCCGGACCGGTGACCACCATCGGAGCGCTCCTCACTGGAATGGCGGCGGTGGTGCTGCTCGTCGCGTGTTTGAACCTGGCCAACATGCTGCTTGCGCGCGGCACCGCGCGGCGCAAGGAGATCGCAATCCGTCTCGCGCTCGGCGGCAGCCGCGCCCGAATCGTCAGGCAACTTCTCATCGAGGGATTTGTGTTGGCGCTGCTTGGTGGCGTGTGCGGATTACTGCTCGGACTTTGGTCGTCCGATCTTCTCATCGCCTCCCTTCGCACGATCATCCCAGTCGACATCGTTTGGCTCAGCGGCCCTAATCCCGTGATCCTCGGCGCGACTTTCGTGTTCTGCGTTCTCGGCACACTTGGTTTTGCGCTCGGTCCGGCGCTCAAACTCTCACGCACTGCGGTGATCGGAGATTTGAAACAACATGCGGGCGAGGACGTGCACCGGCCGCGCTGGAAATTTCTGCCGCGCAATCCGCTCGTGGTGGTCCAGCTGGCCTTCTCCCTCGCATTAGTCACCGCCGCCGCGCTTTTCATTCGCGGCGCCGGGAAAGTGGCTTCGGTCGATACAGGGTTGCGGACCGACAATACCTTTCTGGTGGAAATTGATGCGAGCCTGGGCGGCTTCGACCAGAAGCATGCCCGGGATCTTTATCGGATCCTTGGTGAAAAATTTGCGGCGCTCCCTGGCGCGCAACACGCCAGTATCTCGGCGGCGGTTCCGTTTGGGATGAATTCCGCGAGAACAACCGTGCAGAGGGCAGGCGTCCATCCCGCGCCGGACGCCAAGCCTGCGACCGCGGCGGAGGGACTTGTCTTCAATCCCCGGTCGAACAGCATCGGCGCGGATTATTTCGCGACGGTTGGGTTGCCCTTGCTTCGGGGTCGCGCCTTCACGGCCGCGGAAGCGACGCAGCCTGGCGGGCCCGCTGTCGCCGTTATCGACGAAGTGCTCGCAAAAAAACTCTGGCCCGAAGGGGACGCGCTCGGCCAACGGATTCAATTTCCAATGCCGGACAACGCGCCGCCGGAAAATTCCGCCGCCGACAGCGGCGAAATCAAACGCGGCGAATCGATCGAGATCGTTGGAATCGTCCCCGCGACAAAAGGGCGAATGTTTGAGAAAGCACCGTCGGGCGCACTTTACTTGCCTTACGCTCGCGCGTTCCACAGCGACACGTTTTTCTTCGTGCGCTTTGCCTCGCTCCCCGCGAGCAGTGAAGCCGCGACGGCGGATCTCGTGCGCAGGACGGTGCAGAACGTCGATCCGGTGCTGCCCATTCTCGAGTTGAAAACGTTCGCGAAGCACATGGAGGGAAATCTGCTGTTGTGGATTGTCCGCGCCGGAGCGGCCCTGTTTTCCATCTTTGGTGGAGTCGCCCTCGGCCTGGCCGTCGTTGGAATTTACGGCGTGAAAGCGTACTCCGTCGCGCGGCGCACACGGGAGATCGGCATCCGCATGGCGCTCGGCGCCGAGGGCAAGACGGTGCAGTGGATGATTCTGCGCGAAGGGTTCGCCATGGTCGCGGCGGGTCTTGCGCTCGGGCTTCTCCTCGCCTTCGGAATCGGAAAAATCGTCAGCAGCATTCTCTTTGATGTGAGCTCGACCGATCCGTTCGCGTTTACGCTTGCGCCGCTCGTGCTCATGACGGCTGCTTTGGTCGCCACCTGGATCCCCGCCCGCCGCGCCACGAAAATCAGTCCGATGGCCGCGCTTCGCACCGAATAGACCCGCTCAAAAAATGTTAGCCGATCTTCGCTACGCGCTGCGCCAACTGCTGAAATCTCCCGGCTTCACCGCCGTAGCCATTCTCACGCTTGCGCTCGGCATCGGCGCGAACACCGCCATCTTCAGCGTCGTCGATGCGGTTCTTCTACGCGCGCTGCCCTATCATAACTCCACGCGACTGATCGATCTCTTTTCGATCAACCCCACCGGAGATCGCGACAGCCTCTCGATGGCCGAGTTCGAGGATTTTCGAAAGCAAATGCGTTCGCTGGAGGACCTGGCCGGATTCCAATCGCAAAGCATCAACCTGACCGGCGGCGAGCGGCCCGATCGCATCCGGGGCGCGTTCGTTTCGTCGAACTTCTTTGAAGTTTTCCACCTCGCTCCGGTTCTCGGACGGACACTGGCGCCGGGCGAAGATCAGCCCGGCGCGGCAAAGGTCGCCGTGGTCAACGAGAAGCTCTGGCGTGAGCGATTGAATGGCACTGCCGACCTCGCGAACCAGAAACTGATTCTCAACGGCGAGCCGTACAGCGTCGTGGGCGTTATTTCCGCCGCCTTTAAGAGTCCCTTCGATCCGGATATCGAAGTCTGGATTTCGATGGCAAACTATCCTGGGGTCACGGCGGCACGCGACTCGCGCTTTTTGATTCCGCTGGGTCATCTCAAATCCGACGCGGCTCTCGCCCAGGCGCAGGCGGAAGCGAATACGATCGCGAGCCGGTTCGCGGCGGCGTATCCGAAGGAGAACGCCGGGCGCGGCGTGAAGATCGATTTCTACCAGGACTTCGTCGTCGGTCAGGTGCGACCGATGCTCTGGCTGCTCTTTCTCGCGGCCGGAGTGATTCTTCTCATCGCGTGCGCGAATCTGGCGAATCTTCTGCTCGCGCGCGGGCTCGCGCGGCAAAGAGAGATGGCGGTGCGGGCGGCGCTGGGCGCGAATCGGTGGCGACTCGTTAGGCAGCTCCTGACGGAAACGACCGTGCTTGGATTGATGGGCGGCTTTGCGGGCGTGCTCCTGGCGCATTGGGGCCTGTGGGGGTTGCTCAAGTTGCCGCAGAACTTCGTCAACGCAGAAGACGCGAGCATCGATACGCGCGTTCTTTTCTTCGCGCTTACCGTTTCGATTTTCACCGGTTGGCTATTCGGTCTCGTCCCCGCGCTGCACGTGGCGCGGGCGGAGGTGAATGCCGGATTGAAAGAAGGCGGACGCGGCACCGGCGGCGGCCCGCGCTGGAATCGGATGCGCAGTGGTTTCGTCGTCGCGCAGGTCGCCTTCTCCATTCTACTTCTGATTGCCGCCGGATTGCTCGTTCGCAGCTTCGGAAAAATGTTGCAGGCCGAAGTCGGCTTCGAATCGAAGAATCTGCTCACGTTGGAATACCGCCTGCCCCGCGCGAAGTACACCCAGCCGGATGCAACCTGGAATTTTCACCGGCAAGTGGTCGAGCAAGTGCAGCAACTGCCCGGAGTAAAATCAGCGGCGCTGATCAGAAGTTTGCCATTTAGCGGCAACGGCGGCACGACGGCAATTGCGCTGCTCGACCGGGAAACACCGTCGGCCGGTCGTGAGCCGCAGGTCACCTTCAATGTCGCGACGGCAGGTTATTTCGGCACCGCGCAGATACCGCTCATTCGCGGGCGGCTTTTCGGCGATCAAGATCGGGTCGGCACGTCGCTGGTTCTTATTATCAATCAAACCATGGCGCGCCGATTCTGGCCGGACCAAGATCCGATCGGGAAACAGATCAAGCTCGACGACGGCCCGTCGGGCGCAGTCATAGGGATCGTTGGCGATACGAAACAATACCGGCTCAACGAGGAGCCCGCGCCTCAGCTCTATGCCGCCTACAGCCAGCAGCCGGTTTTCTTCGCTACCCTCGTCGCGCGCACTACGGTCGATCCACTGAGTCTCTCGGAATCCGTTCGTCGGGCCATCTGGCGCGTCGACCCCGATCAACCGATGTGGAAAATCCGTTCTGTCCAATTCCTCGTGGAACGGAGCGTTGCGGATCGAAAATTTCTTCTCGCCTTGATGACTGTCTTCGCCGCGCTCGCCCTCGCGCTAACCGTGATCGGACTTTACGGCGTGATCAGTTATCTCGTGAATCAGAGGACGCAAGAGATCGGCATTCGCATGGCCCTGGGTGCGCAAGTCCGGCATATTTTGCAACTGATCTTGAAACACGGCGTGCTGCTGGTTTCCCTCGGTGTGGTGATTGGGTTGAGCGCCGCGGCGGTCCTGACGCGTTTGATGGCGCATCTACTCTACAACGTCAGTGCGACCGATCCGCCGACTTTCGCCGCAATCGGATTTCTTCTCACGGTTATTTCCCTCGTGGCTTGTTACCTTCCGGCACGTCGCGCCGCGCACGTGGACCCTGTGATTGCCCTCCGTTCCGAATAATATGTTAAACGATCTCCGCTACGCTCTTCGTCAGCTCATCAAAGCGCCGAGCTTCACCATCGTCGCCATCCTCACCCTTGCGCTCGGCATCGGCGCCTGCACCGCGATTTTCTCCGTGGTCAATGTCGTGTTGCTCCGCCCGCTCGATTATCCGGAGCCGGACCGCATCGTCACCATCCGGGAAACGAATTTGCCGCAGTTCCCGGAGTTCTCCGTTTCGCCACCGAACTATCTCGACTGGGAAAAGCAGACCAAATCGTATGAATATCTGGCGGCCTACAACAGCTCTCGGGTCAATCTCACTGGCGACGGCGAGCCGCAGCAGCTCCTGGCCCTCAAGGCGACCGCCCATTATTTCGACGTCTACGGCGTGAAGCCCATCCTCGGCCGGATGTTGCTCCCGGAAGAAGACGCGCAGGGAAAAAACCACGTGGTCGTGTTGAGCTATCCTTTCTGGCAACGCGTCTTCGGCGGAGCGCATGACGTGATCGGGCGCGCCATTCAACTCAACGGCGAACCGTACACAGTCGTCGGCGTTGCGCCGGTCGGGTTTGGCCTAACGAGTAAAGTGGATGCGTGGATGCCGATGGCATTTAAGCCGGGCGAGACCGCGAATGACGCGCGGGGCGGGCATTACATTAATGTCGTGGGACGCCTCCGGTCCGGCGTGACCGTGGCCCAGGCCCGGGCAGAACTGGAAGTGCTGGCCTCCCAGCTCGCGAAACAATATCCGGATTCGAACAAGGGCTGGGGAATTTTCATGATGCCGATTCAGGATTACACCGTGCGCGATGTGAAGCCGGTCCTCTACACGTTGCTCGGCGCGGTCGGCTGCGTCCTGCTCATCGCCTGTGCGAACCTTGCGAATCTTCTGCTTGCTCGCGCGACGGCGCGTTCCCGCGAGATTTCCATTCGCGCGGCTCTCGGCGCCGGACGCGGCCGGCTGATTCGGCAACTGCTCACCGAGAGCGTGGTCCTCGCCGTTTGCGGCGGAGTGGCCGGGGTGCTGTTGGCGCGCTGGGGTCTCGATGCTTTGCTGGCCCTCGCGCCGACGACCTTGCCGCGGATCACGGAGATCCATCTCGATTCCGGCGTGCTCTTGTTTTCCCTCGCGCTCAGCGTCGTTACCGGGCTCGTCTTTGGAATCGCTCCGGCGTGGCTGGCGGCGCGTGCTGATGTGAACGAGGCGCTGAAGCAGGGCACTCGCGGTTCGACGGAAGGCGGCGCGCGTGGCCGTTTGCGGAGCGCACTGGTCGTACTCGAAGTGACTTTCGCGCTCGTCCTGCTTGGCGGCGCCGGTCTGCTCGCGCGCAGTTTCATGCAGCTCGCGCAGGTCGATCCCGGGTTCATTCCGGAGAACGCCACTCTGCTCCGCCTTTCGCTCCCGCAGAAAAAATACGCGCAGCCGGAGCAGCAAAACGCTTTTGCCAATGCGCTTCTCGAACGAGCGAAAGAGTTACCCGGCGTGCAGGCGGTGGGCATCACGCATTCGATGCCGCTGGTGGGCGATTACGTTCTTGGCTTCAACATCGAAGGCCGGCCCGCCATCGCGCCGAGCGATTTGCCGAGCACGAATTATTACGCGGTCACGCCCGACTATTTCCGCGCGATGGGAATCCGGCTCGTGCGCGGCCGCGTTTTCACTCCGCGGGATGACGCCAAGGCGCCGCGCGTCGCGATCATCAACGAAACGATGGCCCGCCAGTTTTTCCCGAACGAAGATCCAATCGGCAAACGGATCAACATTACCAACGGCCCGGACACCTGGCGCGAGATCATCGGCATCGTCGGCGACATCAAACAATACGGCGTGGACAAGGCCACGAGCGCCCAGTCCTACGAACCGTTCGCGCAGGTTCCTTTCAGCTCGATGAATGTCGTCATCCGCACGAAGGGTTCGCCGGCGTCGATGCTCGGCGCGTTGCGTCCGGCGGTTTACGCGGTCGATAAGGACCAGCCGGTCGGCATCATTCGGCCGCTGGAAGAAATCATGGCGGACAGCATCGCGCGGCAGCGTTTCGCGATGCTGTTGCTGACGGTGTTTTCCTCGGTCGCACTTGTCATTGCCGCCGTCGGCATTTACGGCGTGATGGCTTACAATGTCGTCCAGCGGACCGGCGAATTCGGCATTCGCATGGCGCTCGGCGCACAACAACGCGATGTCCTGCGACTCGTGCTGACGCAAGGCGGGAAGCTTATCGGTCTCGGTTTGCTCATCGGGCTCCTCGCGACGCTCGGAGCGTCACGCGCCATGGGCTCGATGCTTTTCAACACCAGTGCTTACGATCCATTGACGCTGACCAGCATCACCTTGCTGCTCGGCGCTGTAGCGCTAGTCGCGTGTTTCTTTCCCGCCAATCGCGCCACGAAAGTGAACCCGATCGAAGCCTTGCGCGCAGAATGAAGTCGCAGATTAACTCACGAGCGGCCCACAGGGCCGCTGCTACAGAAGAATATTTATGCTAAATGACATCCGTTACGGCTTACGCCAACTCTGGAAGCATCCGGCCTTCACCATCATCGCGATCCTCACCCTCGCGCTCGGCATCGGCGCGAACACTGCCATCTTTAGCGTCGTAAACGCGGTCCTTCTGAAACCGCTCCCGTTTCCCGAGCCGGAACAACTGATCGCGCTCGGCATGACTGATGAGTCCACGCGCCTGAAGGGGGCACACATGGAGTTGAACTCGCTGTCATATCCGGATTTCTTCGACTATCGCGAACAGAACCGCACCCTCGCGAACAGCGCGGTTTATCGCGATCGCACCTTCGCCCTCACGAGCGAAGAGGGAGCGACTAGTTTGCGCGGTGTCAAAGTCAGTGCGGAGTTCTTCGATGTCCTCGGGATCAAACCCAAGATGGGTCGCACTTTCAGCCGCGATGACGAACAGGGTGGCGGCGGGCCCGGCGGATTCAAAGTCATTATCAGTCACGGTTTCTGGCAGAATCATTTCGGCGGTGATCCGAATGTGCTCGGACGCACCGTCACGCTTGATCGACGCCAGCACACGGTCATCGGTGTCATGCCCGCCGGCTTTCAATTCCCCATCCAGAATGATCCGCTCGATTTCTACGTGACGATCGCGGAGGACGCGGCGAACCCCGATGGGTCGAAGCCGATGACACAGCAGCGCGGCAATCACAGCATCCAAGCCATCGCCCGAATGAAGTCCGGCGTGACGATCACGCAAGCGCAAGCCGATTTGGCGGCCATTGCCGCCGCTCTCGAGAAGCGATACCCGACTCGAACACCCACATGGGAGTCGCCACCAAGCCGTTGCGTGAGGAAATGATCGGCGATGTGCGGACCGCGCTTTACGTTTTGTTCGGCGCAGTCGTCTGCGTGTTGCTAATTGCGAACGCCAACGTCGCGAATCTTCTCCTCGCGCGCGCTTCGGCCCGCGGAAAGGAAATCGCCTTGCGCGCCGCGATGGGCGCCAGCCGCGCCCGCATCATCCGGCAACTGCTCACAGAAAGTCTTTTGCTGTCCGGCTTGGGCGGCGCGCTCGGTCTGCTCATCGCGCAATGGGGAACCGAAGCGCTGATCAAGACCGTCCCGCAAAATATTCCGCGGATCAGCACCATCCAACTCGATGCCGCGGTGCTCGGATTCACCTTGGTCGTCTCTTTAGCTACCGGCGTGATCTTCGGACTCGTGCCGGCCTGGCAGGCGTCCCACGTCGATCTCAACAGTTCACTTAAATCCGGCACGCGAACCGGCGGTGGCGGAGAAGGTAAAGGCCGTGTCCGGAACGCGCTCATCATGGCGGAAGTCGCGCTCGCGCTGGTCTTGCTGATCTCTGCCGGACTTTTGATTCAAAGCTTTGCGCGACTCGGCCGGGTGCAGCCTGGCTTGCGCACCGAACGTCTTCTGACCGCGCGCGTCTCGTTGCCCGACACTGCGTATCCGAAGAATGAAAATATTATCGCATTCTCCGACAAATTCCTGCCCGGAATCCGCGCGCTGCCCGGCGTCGAATCGGCGAGCACGATCGTGCCGCTGCCCTTGAGTGGCAATAACATGACCACTTCCTTCGACGTCGAAGAACGTCCGCTGCCGCAGGGTCAGCGCCCAACCGCGCCGATCCGTGTCATCGCGACCGACTACTTCAGGACCATGGGCATCCCGGTGCGGCAGGGCCGCGTCTTCGACCAGAACGATCGGTTCGAGTCGGCGCCGGTCGTGATCGTGAACGAGCGCTTTGCGAACAAATTCTTTCCCGGTCAGAATGTCATCGGCAAGCGAATCATGCCTGGCATGGCCGCCGACGATAGCGGAGAAAAGATGCGGGAAATAGTGGGCGTGGTCGGGAACGTGAAGCACCTCGCGCTGAAGAACGAGGACTCGCCCGAGATGTATCTGCCGCAAACGCAGATCCCCTTCAATATTATGTCGCTCGTCATTCGGACGAGTGTTTCAGATCCGAGCGCACTCACAGCTTCTCTGCGAAAGGAGCTTGCGGCTCTTGATAAGACGATTCCGCTGACCAGTGTTCGCGTTTTCGACGAATACGTTTCGCGTTCACTGGCCCGGCCGCGTTTCAACGCCTTGTTACTTTCGATCTTCGCCGGCACCGCGTTGGTGCTCACGGCGATTGGAATTTATGGCGTGCTGGCCTACTCGGTCGCGCAACGAACGAGCGAGATCGGAATTCGAATCGCGCTCGGCGCCGGCAAGTCGTCGATCTTCCAGCTCATTGTTGGCCAGGCCATGACCCTCGTCGGAATCAGTCTCGTCATCGGACTTGCGGGCGCGTTTGCCGCGACGCGATTGTTGAACAGCTTGCTCTTCGGTGTCGGCGCATCGGATCCGGCAACATTTATCGGCATCGTGTTGCTTGTTTCCGCCGTTGCCTTCATCGCGGCCTGGGTACCGGCGCGCCGCGCAACGCGCGTCGATCCGATTATTGCTCTGCGTGCTGAATGAGAAGAAACCTGTTCATAACGCAAGGTGGATCGTGCGCGCCGCGCGCGATGCCAATGTGGCGGCGAAGCCGCAAATTTAAACATCGCGCGACGGAGCGCACGATCCACCACGAAAGCGGACCACCTCTGATATGATGACCGACCTTCGCTACGGATTACGCCAACTTCTCAAGCATCCCGCATTCACAATCATCGCGATCCTGACTCTCGCGCTCGGCGTCGGCGCGAACACCGCGATCTTCAGCGTCGTCAACTCCGTCCTGCTAAAACCGCTGCCGTTTCCCGAGCCCGATCAGCTAATCGCACTCGGGAATATCGATACGCGGCAGAAGGGACAGACGGACCTCAACGCGCTCTCATATCCGGATTTCTTCGATTTCCGGGACCAAAACCGCACCCTTGCCAGCATCGCCGCTCTTCGCGATCCCATCCTTTCCCTGTCGAGCGAGGAGGGCGCGTCGAGCGTCCGCGGCATAAAGGCCAGCGCGGAATTTTTCGAGGTGCTCGGCATCAAGCCCCAGATGGGGCGCGCCTTTGTCCGAGATGATGAACAGGCCGGCGGTGGAGCGGGAGGCTTGAAGGTCATTATCAGTGACGATTGCTGGAAAAAACGTTTCGCCGCCGATCCGAACGTGATTGGACGCACCGTCACGCTCGATCGCCGCCCGCATACCGTGATTGGCGTTATGCCTGCGGGTTTTCAATTCCCGATTCAAAACGATCCAATCGATTTCTATGTTTCGATCGCTGAGGATGCGGCGATGCCCGACGGCTCGCAGCCATTAACAAAAGAGCGCGGTATGCATACTCTCGCGGCCGTGGCGCGATTGAGAGCCGGCGCGACCATCGCCCAGGCGCAATCGGATTTGTCGACGATCGCCGAGGCGCTGGAGAAGCAATACCCAGACTCGAATACGCATTTCGGCCTCCTCGCCAAGCCACTCCGGGAAGAAATGATCGGCGATGTTCGCACCGCGCTTTATGTCCTTTTTGGCGCGGTCGTCTGTGTGCTGTTGATCGCGAACGCTAACGTCGCGAACCTGCTGCTTGCTCGCGCGTCCACGCGGGGAAAGGAAATTGCGTTGCGCGCGGCGATGGGTGCCAGTCGCTTCCGGATCATCCGACAATTGCTCACCGAAAGCGTCTTGCTTGCCGGACTAGGAGGCGCCTTCGGATTGCTTCTCGCGCAATGGGGAACCGAAGCGCTGGTTAAGACCGTGCCACAAGATATTCCGCGCATCAGCAACATTCAGCTCGACGCGCCGGTGCTGATATTCACGCTGCTCGTTTCCGTCGCGACCGGTGTCGTCTTTGGCCTTGTCCCCGCCTGGCAGGCGTCACACGTCGACCTCAACAGCTCGCTCAAGTCCGGCAGTCGAACGGGTGGTGCTGGCGAAAGCAAGGGCCGCTTTCGAAAAGCGCTCATCATGGCCGAGGTCGCGCTCGCTCTCGTGTTGCTGATATCTGCCGGCCTGTTGATCCAGAGCTTCGCTCGGCTCGGTCGTGTCCAACCCGGCGTGCGCAGCGAGCGGCTCCTCACCGCCCGCGTTGCTCCGCCCGGCGTAACCTACCCGAAAAACGAAAACGTCATCGCATTCTACGACCGATTTTTGTCGCGAATTCGCGGCATTCCCGGCGTCGAATCGGCGAGCACAATCCTGCCGCTGCCGTTGAGCGGCGACAACATGAGGACCTCTTTTGATATCGAGGAGAGTCCGCTCCCCGAGGGCCAGCAACCGGCCGCCCCGGTTCGGATCATCACAACTGACTATTTCAAGACGATGGGCATCCCCGTCCGGCGAGGCCGTGTCTTCGATGAGCGTGATCGGTTCGACTCCGCTCCCGTCGTGATCGTAAACGAGCGCTTCGCGCAGAAATATTTCCCCGGACAGAACGTCATCGGAAGACGGATCAAGCCGGGGCTTTCCGCCGACGATAACGGAGAAAAAATCCGCGAGGTCGTCGGGCTCGTCGGGAACGTGAAGCATCTTTCGCTGCGGAACGAGGATTCGCCGGAGATGTATCTGCCGGCGACGCAGATTCCGGCCCGTGGCATGTCGATCGTCATCCGGACGAGCGTTTCAAATCCGAGCGCGATTACGAACTCGCTCCGCAAAGAACTCGCGGCCATGGATGCGACGATTCCCCTGACGAACGTGCGGGTGTTCGATGAATACATCTCGCGCTCGCTCGCTCGGCCGCGGTTCAACACGCTCTTGCTCTCGATTTTCGCCGGCACGGCGCTCATCCTGACAGCGATCGGAATTTATGGCGTGCTGGCCTACTCGGTCGCGCAACGAACGAGCGAGATCGGAATCCGGATTGCGCTCGGCGCTGGGAAAAGCTCGATCTTTCGCCTCATCGTCGGCCAGGCCATGATGCTGGTCGCGGTGAGTCTCGCGCTCGGACTCGTCGGTGCGTTTGCTGCGACACGATTATTGGACAGCCTCCTCTTCGGAGTCGGTGCGTCCGATCCGGGGACATTCGTCGGGATCGTCTTGCTGGTTTCCGCGGTTGCCTTTAGCGCCGCCTGGGTGCCAGCGAGGCGGGCCACGCGAGTGGATCCGATCATTGCTCTGCGAGCGGAATGAGGAGAAATGACGAAGGAATGACCAAATGACGAAGCACGAATTCCAACGCAGGCCCTCTCCGTCATTAGGATTTCGTCATTCCTTCGTCCTTCGACATTCGAGCTTCGACATTTTTTTAGCCTAACGACTCCATGCAAACCTTACTTTCCGACATCCGTTACGCCTTTCGAATGATCGCGAAATCGCCGGCCTTCGCCGCGCTGGCCGTTCTCGCCTTTGCTCTCGGGATCGGGGCGAACACCGCGATCTTCAGCGTGGTCAACGCCGTCCTCCTCCGGCCGTTGCCGTATCCGCATTCGGAACGGCTCATCACCATCCGCGAAAGCACACCGACCTTCCCTTCCGGCTCCGTCAGTTATCTAAACTTTCTCGATTGGCGCGCCGCGCAACACACCTTTACCGATCTCGCTCTTTACCGGCGCGACGCTTACAACCTCTCGAGTGGAAGTGGGGCCGCGCCAGAACGTGTCGGCGGCGCGCGGGTAAGCGCGAATTTTCTGAAGGTTTTGGAAGTATCGCCGCAGCTCGGACGCGATTTTACAGATGAGGATGATGTGCCACGGGGCCGCAAGGTCGCCCTGCTTACCGATGGCACCTGGCGTCGGCGCTTCGGCGCTGCTCGCGATGTTTTGGGAAAACAAGTCCTGGTCGATGGGATTTCGCGTGAAATCATCGGCGTGCTTCCTCCTTCGGTGAAGGTTCCTCGCCTGGCCGAAATCTATATCCCATTGGATGACCTGCGAATTGCCGAAAACGTTTTGCAGCGGGACAACCATCCTGGTTTCAATGCGCTGGGGCGATTGAAGGCGGGCGTGACGCTCGAACAAGCCCACGCGGATTTGGAAACGATCGCGATCGCGCTCGAGAAAAAATATCCGGAATCGAACACGGGCCGTCGCATCACGACCCAACGATTGTTAGAATCAGCCGTCGGCACTTACCGGCAAAGTCTTTATCTTTTGCTCGGCGCGGTCGCCTGCGTATTGCTGATCGCCTGCGCCAACGTGGCCAACCTCCAGCTCGCGCGAATGCTGGCGCGCGGAAAAGAGCTGGCGGTGCGGAGCGCCCTCGGCGCGAGCGGCTGGCGATTAACGCGACAAGTCCTCACCGAAAGCGCAGTGCTGGCTCTCCTCGGCGCGCTTGCCGGAGTGTTGCTCGCGATCTGGAGTCTCGACGCGATCCTCGCGCTTAGTCCGGCGACCGTTCCCCGTTTCCAGGAAACCCGGATCGATCTCACCGCGCTCGGATTCACCGTTGCAGTCGCGATCATTTCCGGTGTCCTCGTCGGAATCTGGCCGGCGTGGCGGATTTCCAAGAGCAGCTCGCTCTCTCTCGCCCTCCACGAAAGTACGCGTGGCAGCAGCGATGGCGCCAGCCGGCAACGCGCCCGTGCTGCGTTGGTCATTATCCAGGTCGCGCTCGCGGTCGTGTTGCTCGCCGCCGGTGGACTAATGCTCAAAAGTTTCTGGCGCGCGCAACAGGCGCCGCTCGGCTTTGAACCGCGCGGCATTCTCACCATGACGATCTCATTGCCGGCCGTGCGTTACGACAAGCCGGAAAAAATAACGGCCTTCTACGACAGGCTGCTGGCGAAAGTTTCTGTGCTGCCCTCGGTCACAGCGGCGCCTTATCAACATGGCCAGGAGCCGTCCGCGGAAATGAACATGGTCTCGCCGGATTATTTTCGCGTCATGGGCATGCCGATCTTGCGCGGGCGCGCGTTCGGCCCCCAGGATGTGGCGGACAAGCCGGGCGCGGTGATTATCGATGAGAGTTTGGCGACGCGTTACTTTCCGCATCAGGATCCGATCGGCCGCCAATTGGATAACAATCAGACCCTCAAACCGAATCCGCCGCCGCTGACGATTGTCGGAATCGTGCCGCGGACTCGAAACGAAGCGCCGGGGGAAGAGAACGTCGAGAAATTGAATTTTCCCCAGATCCATCTTCCGGCGGCGCAGTTTGCGGAGGAGAGCGTGACCTTGCTCGTTCGCGTCGCGTCAGGTGATCCACTCACGCTGGCCGCGGCGGTGAAGCGCGAAGTGCAGGCGATCGATCCCGACCAGCCGGTTTCCGCGATCTCGACCATGGAAAAAAATATTGGCGCGAGTTTGGCGGCACGGCGCCTGACGATGACGTTGCTCGGTTCGTTCGCCGGTCTCGCTCTCGTGCTCGCGAGCGTCGGAATCTATGGCGTGATGGCGTTGAGCACGACGCAACGCACCCGCGAGATGGGGATTCGTTTCGCGCTCGGCGCGAGTCGCGCCGATGTGTTGAAGCTGGTTCTCGGCAAGGGCATCGCGCTGATTGGAGTTGGGCTGGGAGCGGGATTGATCGGGGCCTTCGCCGCGAGCCGCGCGCTCAATAGTTTGCTCTACGGCGTTGGTTCGCTGGATGCCATCGCCTTGATCGGCGCGCTCATCACGCTTGCCGTGGTCGCGTTCATCGCCTGTTATTTGCCGGCGCGGCGCGCGAGCATGGTCAATCCCATCGAAGCGCTGAGGACGGAATGATTTTCGACGCTCTTCTGTAGCCGCCGCCCTGTGGGCGGCGCGAGAGCAGCGTTGTTTTGTTCCCGCGCTTCGCATAGCGAAGCGGCTACAGAAGAGTAATCTTGCGGAAGCGCGATGACTTCCGCCCAAAGATCCACGCTCGCCGCCGCTGATTGTGAAATCGCGTTCGACGATTTGACGCGAAAGCTCTACGCCACCGACGCATCGCTCTATCAGCTCGAGCCGGCGGCCGTGGCGTTTCCGCGTAGCGCGCGACAAGCCCGCTCGATCATCACGGCGGCGGCGGATGCCGGCGTTTCAATTACACCGCGCGGCGCGGGCACCGGTTTATCCGGCGGCGCGATTGGCGATGGATTGATCGTCGAGTTCTCGCGCTACAATCGCCGGATCACCGACCTGAATCTCGAAGCGCGCACCGTCCGCACCGGCGCGGGCGTTGTTCTCGATCAGCTCAACGCGTTTCTCAGGCCGCACGGGTTTTGTTTCGGGCCCGACGTTGCGACCAGCTCACGCGCCACGATCGGTGGCATGATCGCGAACGATTCTTCCGGCGCGCGCGTTCCGGTTTACGGCACGACGGCGGACCACGTTGTGTCGCAGGAATTGGTGATGGCGGACGGCTCTATCCATCAAATCGGCCCCGCCCATCAGACTTTGCGCGCGCAGCGGGAAGTGATTGCGAACCTGATCGCGGCGCATGCCGGCGAGATTGCGGAGTGGATGCCGCCGGGATTGGAGAAGCGCTGGTCCGGTTACGCCCTGGCCCGCTGGCTCCGCGACCCGGGGAATCTTAACAACATGCTTTGCGGCAGCGAAGGAACGCTCGCCGCGATTTTCTCAGCGGAATTAAAGATCGTGCCCTTGCCGCGCGAGAAAGGGCTGGGTCTGGTTTTCTTCGCTTCCGTCGCGGAAGCGATGCAGGCGACTGTCGAGCTGCTCGGACTGAAGCCCTCGGCGATCGAGCACATCGACCGGCCCTTGTTCGACCAGACGAAAGGGCAACTGCTCTTCGAACCGGCGCGACAGTTACTCGAGCTCGACAACAAGCCGTGCGAATCGGTTCTGATCGTCGAGTTCTACGATGACGTCACGGAGCGTCTGGCTCTGTTGGCGGCAAAGAAACTCGGCTTGCGCACGACTATCTGCACCAAACCGGCGGAGATGAATCTCGTTTGGTCCATGCGCAAAGCCGGACTCTCGCTTCTCACCGGGCGCAAGGGCGCCGCGAAGCCGATCGCCTTCATCGAAGACGCAGCGGTCCGGCCGGCGCAACTGCCCGCTTATGTCGCCGGGCTCGAGTCGATCATGCGACCGCTTAACCTCGAGGTTTGTTACTACGGGCACGCTGCGACCGGTCTCTTGCATGTCCGGCCAGTGCTCGATCTTCATACCGCGGGCGACCTCCGAAAATATCGGCAGGTCGCGGACCAGGTTTCAGCACTCGTTAGGCAATTCAAGGGATCGCTGGCCGCCGAGCACGGCGTCGGCATGGCGCGGACGGAATACATGGCAGAGCAGATGGGCGACGAGCTGCTCGGCGTGATGCGGCAAATCAAGCAACTCTTCGATCCGAAGAACCTGTTTAACCCGGGAAAGATTTTCAGCGACGGCCGGTTCAAGATCGACAATCACCTCCGGGTGGAATCGGAAACGCGGTTGCGGATTCCGTTCGAGCCGGTGCTCGCGTTCGCCTTCAAGGATGAGTCGTTCATTGGGAACCTGGAGCAATGCAACGGCTGCGGCGGTTGCCGCAAAGATGCGCCGACGATGTGCCCGACTTTCCTCGCGACTGGCGAGGAATACATGTCGACGCGGGGACGCGCGAACGCGATCCGGGCCGCGCTCGAATTGCGTTTTGAAGATGATCCGCTGCGGAGTGCGGAGCTCGACGCCGCCCTCAGCAACTGCCTTTCGTGCAAAGCCTGCACGGTTGAGTGCCCATCGAATGTAAACCTCGCGCTGCTCAAAGCGGAGCTGACGCACGCCCGGCATCAGCGCGATGGGTTGCCGTTGCGCGAACGAATCCTGAGCAACGTCGACTTGTTAGGCCGGCTCGGTTGCATGCTCCCGGCGCTCGCAAATGCCAGTCTGGATTCGCGGATCATCCGGCGTTTGATGCGACACGCGCTCGGTGTAACCGACAAGCGCCCGTTACCGCACTATACGAGACAGCGTTTCGATCGCTGGTTTCGCAAGCATGTAGCGGCGCTCTGCGAGCGCCGAATAAATAATGCGACGGTCACAGACCGCCGCCACAGGTCACGCGGTGACGTCATCCTTTGGGACGATACCTTTGTCCGTTACCACGAGCCGCACATCGGGATCGCCGCGGTCAAAGTTCTCGAAGCTCTCGCTTTCAACGTCTCGCTCGTCAAAGGACGCAAATGTTGCGGGCGCCCTGCCTTCAGTCAGGGCAATCTCGAAGCGGCGCGCGAAATGGGCCGGCACAATCTCGATCTGCTTCGCGACTCGAACGCCGACACGCCGATTCTGTTTCTCGAACCTTCCTGCTACTCGATGTTCGTCGAAGACTACCGCGAATTGAAGTTGGCCGACACAGAGGCGGTTGCCCGGCGCTGCCGTCTCTTCGAGCAATTCGTCGAAGAACTGCTCGAGCGGGAACCGGACGCGTTGCGCTTCAACAACCAGCCCGGCCAGGTGGCGATCCACGCCCATTGCCACGCGAAGTCGCTCGTGAAAACAGGGTTCATGGCAAGACTCGCCGCGCGCCTGCCCGGCCGAACTGCCACTCTCCTCGATACCGGCTGCTGCGGCATGGCGGGCGCCTTTGGTGCGCTCGAATCGAAATACGAGCTTTCGCTTAAGGTCGCCGCGCCCCTCGTTCAGCAGGTGAACGCGCAACCGCCCGATGCCATCATCGTGGCCTCCGGAACCAGCTGCCGGCATCAACTCGAGCACCTCACCCCGGTTCATCCCACACACATGGCGGAGCTGCTGGCCGACGCGATTAGGCAAGACGGCGCTGAATCCTAGCCGTAAAAGCACTCGCCAGCGGCCGATGTAAGGCGGCCGGCGACTTCGTGAAAAACGATGATTTTGTAGTAATTGGAAGTCCCTTCTTTCCCTTTATGAAGCGCATCATTCCGGGATTTTTTTGCCTCCTGGGGTTCATTACATTGGCGGCTTTTTCCCTGGCCGCAGAAATGGGCGCGCCCAGTGCGGCTGAACATGTCTCGCGGGCAGCTGACCATGAATTAATAGTTGAGATGATGGATGACGCAACGACCGCGGATGGCGCTGTCTCACCGGAGGCCATCGTTTCGACCCGAAGCAGCTTTACCGCGCGGTGGAAACCGGTGAGCCAGACGACGAGTTACCGACTCGAAGTCTCGCTCTCTCCCTCTTTCGATAGCTATGTAACCGGCTATCACGGTTTGGAAATAGGTCCAGCAACGTGGCAAGTCGTAACGGGACTAAGCCCGGGCACGACTTACTATTATCGGGTAACGAGTTCTAGCGAGACAGGCGTTATCGCTAACTCGGAGGTGATGAGCGGCACGACTGCCACCGGCTCCGGCCTTGTTATTAGTCCGACGTTCGACAGCTCGATTACGAATAATCCAAACGCGGCCGCAATCGAAGCGATGATCAATCGAGCGATCGCGATTTATGAATCGTTGTTCTCCGATCCAGTCACGGTTTTCATTCTCTTCCGTTACTCGACGACCAAACCTAACGGCACTCCGATCGGATCCACAAACCAGATCGCGCTGAGTAACTACGTGGTTTATGGGCCCTCGTGGAGCACCTACATCAATGCCTTGCAAGCCGATGCAAAGACCGCCAATGACTCCACCGCCAATGCCAGCCTTCCGGCAAACCAGTTGTCCGCTAGTATCATTCCATCGAGCGCCAACGGCCGGGCGCTCGGTGGTGACACGCCGCCGGCGATGTTCGCCGATTCCACCGTCGCCGCGGGCGGACCTTATGATGGTATTGTCACGCTCAATTCCGGATCGGGATTCCAGTTTGTCCGCCCGCCTAATAGCAGTAGCTACGATGCGCAAACCGCCGTCGAGCATGAGATGGATGAGGTTCTCGGGCTTGGGTCTCGCCTGGACACTTCGAACAGCAATGTTCGGCCCCAGGATTTATTCAGCTGGTCTTCTCCTGGAGTCAGGAACATCAGCACGTCCGGGACGCGCTATTTTTCGATCGACGGTGGAAACACGCCCATCGTCAACTTTAGTCAGACCGCGAACTTCGATCACGGCGATTGGCAGAGCGATCCCTGTCCGCAGTCGAATCCATATGTGCAAAATGCTTTTGGCTGCCGTGGTCAGGCCGCGGATATAAGCGACTCCTCCCCGGAAGGGATTAACCTCGACGTGATTGGCTATGACCGGGTAGCGCCGCCGGCCGGACGATTACTTAACATCTCCACTCGCATGGAAGTGCTGACCGGAAATCAGGTCCTGATCGGTGGTTTCATTGTAACCGGGAGCGATCCGAAAAAAGTTATCGTGCGAGGGATGGGTCCGTCGCTTTCCGTGAATGGGCCATTAGCTGATCCGACTCTGGAGTTACATCAGGGAAATACAACGCTGGCCACCAATGATAACTGGAAGATCAACGACCAGACTGGCCAATCGCAGGAAGCGGAGATTCGGGCCACGACCATTCCGCCTGGTAACGATTCGGAATCTGCCCTGGTAGCAACGCTCAGTCCGGGATCCTACACAGCCGTGCTAGCGGGGAAGAATGGAACTACCGGCATAGGCTTGGTGGAAGTTTACGACCTGGCTCAGGGCGCGAACTCCAGGCTGGCGAATATCAGCTCGCGTGGGTTCGTGGATACGGGCGACAACGTCATGATTGGCGGCTTCATCGTCGGCGGGCCGAGTGGAGATAGCGCCAGTGTGTTGGTGCGCGCCCTGGGACCATCGTTGACAAGCTCAGGCGTCGCGGGCGCCCTGAACGATCCTTTCCTGGAACTGCACGATGGCAACGGAAATACGATCGCCATCAACGATAATTGGAAAACGCGTCCTGACGGAACCAGCCAGGAAGCCGAAATTCAAGCCACTACCATCCCGCCGACAAACGACTTGGAATCGGCTCTGGTGCGACTGCTGCCGCCCGGCAACTACACCGCCGTCGTGCGCGGCACGAATAACTCGACCGGCGTCGGCCTGGTCGAGGTTTACAATCTTCAGTAGCACAACCGGGTTCCCCAGCTTGAACGAATCGGACGCGATCCCCTGCAGGTGCGGGTGAAGAACGTGACGAGGGATTGGACGAAGAAGTAACTGTAGCCGCGGACATCTTCTGTAGCCGTCGCCCTGTGGGCGACGCGGGGTTGCGGCAACGTCAGCCTTCACGCTTCCCACAGGGAAGCGGCTACAGAAGAAGGGACGGACTACGGTTTCTTCGCCGGCAACGGTTCCTTGCTCTTCAGGATCTCCGACTCCGGGGTGAGCTTGTTGCCTTTTCCGCTAAAGATGATGCGGTTCGGTTTCTCGGCCAGCGACTCGACAAGCGCTTTCGCGTGGGTGCTGACTACCTTCAGGTTCAGCAGGATCACGCGCAGCTCTTTCATCTGATCCTGAAGCTGCCTGTCGGTGTTGCCGACGAATTTGCCGGCATTCTCGAAAACGGCGTTCGCATTTTTTTCAACGTCATCGAGGCCCTTGATGATGCGCTGCAGTTCTTCGAGGTCCGCTTTCGCGGTATCGAGAAGCGGCGGGATCTTCGGCATGAATCCGTCCAGGTTGGTGCGCACGCCAGTAATGGTGCCGTCCAGGTTGGTAACCGTGCGGGTGAGTGTGTCGATCAGTTTGTTCGCGTTGTCGACCAACGGCCCGGCCGCGGCAGCGATCTGCTGGATTCCGTAGGCCGGATGCCCTTCGATTAAAGCATTGTTAGCCAGCATCTCGCCGCCCGGAGTGCCAGCAGAGAGGGCAACGAACATCGGCGCGAGCAACGTATCCGAGCTCAGCGTCGCGATGATATCGGCGGGCAGCGGCGGAATCTCGTCCGCGAGACTTACCGTGACCCGCACGGCATTTCGCCTGTTCGCCGCCGATTCGCGCTGGTCGCGGCTCAAATGCCGCATCGCGATCACCCGGCCGGCCGGCGCCCCGGCGTAACGAACTTCGGAATGGAGCTTCACGCCGGTGACGTCTTCAAAATCGATCTGCAACGTTCGCGCCGGTTTTTTCAACCGGAAACCGGACAGCGCCATCGTCAGCGCAACGAGCAGGATCACGCTGCAAACGATGACCGAAAGCGCCACGACGTAATCGGACAGGTTTTTTTTCATGGCATTTTGTGGTGGAAACGCCGGCGCGCCGAGACTAGCGGGCGCGCTTTCACATGCGGATGATGTTCGTGATCATCCTGCGACAGGTTCAAAGGCATGGGACCGTCGGCTTCGCCATTGATGAATTGTTGCACTTCAGGATCGGGGTGGGTCCTGATTTCCTCGGGAGTACCTTGCGCGAGAATCTTGCCGCGTCCGAGCATAATCATCCGCGTCGCGATCCGGAACGCGCTCGTCATGTCATGGGTAACGACGACCGCGGTCATGCCTTCGTCCTTCGTCAGCTCGAGGGTGAGCTTGTCCACGACCGCGGTCATGATGGGATCGAGGCCGGAAGTCGGCTCGTCGCTGAAGAGCAACTCGGGATCGAGCGCGAGGGCGCGCGCCAGGCCGACGCGTTTTCGCATGCCGCCGCTGATCTCGGAAGGCTTGAGTTCGTTGAAGCCGCTCAGTCCCACCATCTGGAGCTTCTGGGTTACGGTTTCGTCGACTTCGTCGATTGTCAGGTCGGTGTGTTGTAACAACGGCAGCGCCACGTTTTCGCCCACGGTCAGCGACGCGAGGAGCGCGCCGGATTGAAAGAGCATCCCGAAACGCCGGCGGATTTCCTCGATCTGGCGATCGTTCATCGTCGTGATTTCTTCGCCGAAGATTTTGACCGATCCGGCGGTCGGTTTCATTACTCCGATGATGTGGCGGAGGAGGGTGCTCTTGCCGCAACCGCTCCCGCCCATGATCACGAGCGTCTCGCCGCGATGGATGGTGAAGGAAAGATTGTCGATCACGGTGCGACTCCCGAAGGTGCGGGTGAGATTGGTGACTTCGACGACGACAGGAGTGTTAAGCATGGGGAAAATAGGGACAATGACGAATGACGAATGACGAAGGATGGAGCAAATGACGAATGACGAATGACGAATGACGAAGGAATGACAAAACTCGAATGACCAAGGTCATGTTCCGCTCCTCCGGATTTTCGAGAAGATCAGGTGCAGTTCGCGAGCTTCCATCCAGAGTTTTCGAGCTCGCGGTTTCAATTCGGGCACGGCCCGCACGGCCATGCGCAGGAAGTGTTTCGTTTCGCGCGCCTCTTTTCGGCAGGTGCCGATGTTTCGCAGGAATTCCTTCTTTGAGACGGCGTCGTCTGCTTCGACGTAATTTGCTCCGACGCTCGTCGCTGCTCCGACGAGCTGCGCGATGATCCGATTCGTTACTGGGTTTTGTGGAATGCTCTTGGCGAAATCGATGACCGTTTCGCCGAAGACCGCGGTACGTTCCTCCAGGTCATAAGCGCGTTTCTCGTCCGGCTCTTCGCGAACTATGAGGATATCACCATCCATCCAAAAGCGCTCCTCGCTGCTTGTGCCTTCGGATTTCGTCATTCCTTCGTCATTCGTCATTCGGGAATTCGTCATTTTCATCCTCGTCAATTGAAGAAGAACAGCGCGGTGAGAATCGCGTTCGTCACCAGCATGGCCAGGAGCGATTGGACAACTGCGGACGTGGTCGCCTGGCCAACGCCTTCCGCGCCGCCTTCGACGTGCAGGCCGGCGTTGCATGCGATGGTGATGATGAGCCAGGCGAAGACCGCGCTTTTAATGATCCCCGAATACAGGTCCCAGGTGTCGGCGCTTTGGAGGGCGCGCAAAATGTAACCGGCCGTGGTCACATCGAGCGCGAAATAGCAGACGGCCCATCCGCCGAAAACGCCGATGTAATTTCCGAGGACGGTGAGCGCCGGCAGCATGATGAGCATGGCAATGAAACGCGGGACGATCAGGTAGCTGATCGGATTGATCGCCATCACTTCGAGCGCCTCGATTTCCTCGGAGACTTTCATGGTTCCCAATTCGGCTGCCACCGCGGATCCGCTCCGGCCGATCACGATGACGGCGATAAGCACGGGCCCCATCTCGCGCAGCAACGTGACCATCACCAGATCGGGCACGTAAATTTCCGCGCCGAGTTGTTGGAGCGAATGCGCGGCCTGCATGGCGAGAGTCACGCCGATGCTGAACGCGGTCAGCGCCACCATCGGGGTCGCGCGCACCCCGATAAAAACCATCTGGCGGAAGATCGGCGATATTTTGAAGAGCTGGCCCTTGAAGGGCGCGACCAGGACCCAGTAGAGCAGGCTAGCGTTGAGCCGGAGAAAATTTTTCAAAGCGCGGTCGCAAGATTATCACCGCGCCATCCGCTCTTTCCAGACTAGAAACGCTCGTGGGATCGTGAGCGCTCGCCCTTGACCCTCATCCTAACCTTCTCCCTCAGGGAGAAGGAACTCACGGCTAACAGCGTTCCGTCACTCATTCCTCTCCCTGAGGGTCCGCGGGGTTGGCGTTGCGGTGATCTCAGCAATCGAAAATCAACTGGCGTAATGCTCGGCGCCGAGAAAATGGAGCGAGACATACGGCTCGTCGCCGACGACCCAACTGTCGTGCCCCGGGCCGATGGAGAAAAGATCGCCGGGTTTCATTTCGTAATAACGGCCGTCGTTCATCCGGCAGGCGGCGGAGCCGGAAATGACGAGGCCGATGTGCTCCACTTCGCACGAGGTTGCCCCGGTCGTCGGTCCGACGTGCTCGGACCATTTCCAGCCCGGCTCGTAGCTCGCCCGGCCGATCGTCGTCGAACCGATTTTGACGATCTCGAACTTCCCCTTGGTGAACGTCCGGACTTCATCCGGCTCCTCGAAGCGCTTGATGAGGAAGTCGACGTCGGCCGGAGTCATTGCTCAGGGCGTGGGCGGCGACGGTTTGTCTTTCGGCGGCGGCGGCGGCAGGAACCCGTGGTGTAGCATCATTTTGCGATGCTCCGAATCGAGTTTCTCGAGTTTCTTCTGCTGTTCCGGCGTCAGTAACGGAGCGACTTCTTTCTTCGAATCTTCCATGACGGTGCGCACGCGTTCCGCGGTTTCGACGCGAATCGTCTCCAGCCTGGCGCTGGTCGCGTCTATGATGGGCGCGATCTTCTTTTCCTGCTCGGCCGTCAAATCGAGCGCATGCCGGAGATGTTCGCGCATCCTGTCAGGCATGTCGCCTGAGTGCGGCGGCCCGAGCATAACATGATGGCGAAGATGGTGAACGCCGAGGAAAACACCGGTGGCGCCACCGGCCACGAAGACAAGCAGCAAGGCAAAAGCCAGTTTCCATTTCAACGCGCTGTTCATTGCGAAAATTCCGTCTGGATCGCCGAGTCGGCGATCGCGTATTCGTTTGTCGGCACGGTCACGAACGTTTTCTCGTCTCGGTACTGCCGATAAGCCGCAGTGCCGGCCAGGACGAGGACCGCGGAAGCTACAATCCCCGCGCGGCGCACAAACGACAGAAGTTCGGCGACGTCCTTCGAGCCGTTGCCGGAACGCCAGGACGCGACGACCCGAGTATCGAAACCAAAAGGCACTTCCGGCGCCGACTCATCAGGCGCATCGGCAGCCGAACGCAAGAGGCGATCCACATCAGTTGACTTCATGAGTTCTCCCGGGCCCTCATGTTCGATAAGAGCTGTTTCATTTTCTGCCGCGCCCGAAAGGCGCGGACTTTGACGAGCGCGCCGCTCCACCCGGTGACACGCCGGATCTCCTCGACGGACTGTTGTTGCAGATAGAGCAGATCAATCACGAGGCGGTCCGCGGGTTTCAGCGCGTTCATAAGATGCTCGACAAGCTGGCGCGACGCAAAGCTCTGGTCGGGCGCCAGGTCATCCGTGGTCGCGGCCAGGTTCCGGACGACGGCTGCCTGTTCTTCGCTGAGATCGGCTTCGCGCAATTCCGGTCGCGCTTTCTCGGCCTGGATCTGGTTGAGGCAGGTGTTGATCGCGATCCGTGACACCCAATGCTCGAGCGGCACCTTGCCGGAAAATTGGGGCAGCTTCTGCAAAATCTTGATGAAGATCATCTGGCAAAGATCCTCCTCGGCGCTGCGAACCGCACGATGCGCTCGCACGAGTTTGGCCACGAGCGGATAAAGACTCCGCACCAGCTCGCGGGCCGCGCTTTCGTCCTGCCGCAGCACCGTCGCCACCAACTCGCGTGAGACACTTTCGTCAGCCATGTAAAGCCAAACCAGTCCACACCATCGGCAATGACAGCGGGAAGCGGGCGGCGGTTACAAAATAATCTCGCAGCCGTCCGGGCCGGGAAGATTTTCGCGAACAATTTGTAACCCGACGGCGCTGTGACCAGTCATCCATTCATGAAAAGGCGCTCTGATTGCGCCCAAAAACAAGAAACAAAACCAAACAATGACGCGAAAAATTATCACACTCACGGCGGCGGCAGCGTTGTCGCTGGCCGGTCTCGTTTACCTCCAGGCCAAGGAACCGGGCGAGCACGGACCGAAACACGACGGCCCCGGCCCGCACCACATGATGATGGGGAATCCGCTCGAGCATTTGAGCAAGGACCTCAATCTCACCGACGATCAGAAGACAAAGGTCCAGCCGATCATCGACCAGACCAAGCCGCAGATCGCCGCCATCCATAAGGAGGCGATGGAAAAAATGCACGCCCTGCTCGAAAGCGCCGGCGCGCAAATCCGGCCGCTCCTCACGCCGGAGCAGCAGCAAAAATTCGATGCGATGAAAAAGGCGCACGAAGACATGCGCAAGGCCGAGCAGGAAATGCACGACGCCCAGAAACTGTAACTGCGGTTACTGAAGGGGAAACAGACGGCGGCGATCGCAGGGTCGCCGCCGTTTTTCTTAGACGGCTTTGGCGCGGACCAATCATTGGCGTTCAGCGCCAATGGTGCGGTTCATAATTAGCCTGGGGCGACGCCCCAGGTATTCGTGCCACGCCAACACGATCAGCGCTGAAAGCGCGATTCATCCGAGACCGGCGTCGCCTGCATGTCCGCGAACCGAATGCATTGACTCGCGCTTTCAGCGCTTCTTCGTCCGCATGAAACTCCTGGGGCGCTGCCCCAGGCTGGAATGAGACCGCGCCGTTGGCGCTTACGGATCCCAACTAGGTTTCAGCGCGAGGCGCCGCCCAACACCAATAGACCAGCGCGCCGAGCCCCAGGATCACAACTCCGATCCCGGCATTCTGCGGATAGCGCACCAGGGTACTGATGGCCAGGGTCCAACACGCAAGGACGAACACTCCAGTAGTCACGGGATGCCACGGCACCCGCACGAATTTTTCATTCGTCTCCTTTGGTTCTCTCCGGCGGAAGATGAACAACGCCGCGCCGGTAAGGCCGAAGAACAAAACGTCGATGGTCACGACGTAGTTGAGGATTTGCTCATACCTACCGGTCATCGCGACAAGCGCCGCCCACGCCCCTTGCAGGATAATCGCCACGACCGGCACCCGGGTTCGCTCGCTCAACTGCCCGACCGCCTTGAAGAAAACGCCGTCACGAGCCATCGCGTAATACACTCGCGGGGCTGTGAGAATGCTCTGGCTGAGAAAGCCGACGGTCGAGATCGCGATTCCGCAGGCGATAAGCTTTGCGCCTCGCGAACCGAGAGCCTGCCGCATGACCTCCGAAGCCGGAGTGTTGGTATTCGCAAGGCCCGCTGGCCCGAGCGCGCGAAGACAGACCCAGGTAACTAGGACATAGACAACGATCACGCCGGCGACCCCAATAAAAAGTCCGCGCGGCAGATCGCGCCGCGGATCGCGCATCTCGCCGCTGACAAAGCTTGCGGTTTGCCATCCGCCGTAGGCAAAGAGCACCGGCACCATCGCCGCGGCGAGACCCTGCCAGGCATTGCCGGATTGCAGCGGAAGACTTGTCGTTAGGCCAGGCGCCGCCGGGGCCACCATCATCCAGCCAACGCCGATCAGCATGGCAATCGCGCCGAGCTTGGTGAGCATCAAAGCGCTCTGGACATTGCTCCCGGCGCGGATCCCGAAGCAATTGATCGCGGTCAAGATGGCCAACGTAATGGCCGCGACAGCCTGCTCCGGAACTGGCAGGCCTGATAGTTCCCGAAAATATCGCCCGAAGATGATGGCAGCGCCGGCCATGCCGCCGGTTTGGACCACAAGCAGAAGAGTCCAGCCATACAAGAACGCGACGATTGGGTGGTAGGCATCGCGCAGATATGCATACTGTCCGCCCACTCGCGGCCGGAGGACAGCCAGCTCCGCATAGACGAACGCGCCGATCAAGGCGATGGCGCCACCGATCAGCCACGCTCCCAGGATGAGCATGGGCGTGTGCACCTGCGACGCGACCACCGATGGGTTAACGAAGATGCCGGCGCCGATGATGCCGCCCATTACGATCATGGTCGCGTCGAAGGCACCGAGGCGGCGGGCGAGAGAAGGTTCCGGCGAATTCAATTTCCCAGTCGAACGAATTGCCGCGTCATTTGCAAGTCTAGGTAGGGACGCTTTTCCGAAGCGTCCGACTTATCGAGAGAAAAAATCGCGTTAATTGAAGAATAGTCGGACGCTTCGGAAAAGCGTCCCTACCTGAGAGCACGGCGCGCGCTTACGGAAGGTTATAAACCTCGACGAGGCCCACGCCCGTTCCGCGGTTCTTCCCAGCGACGATCGCAGTGTAGGTCCCCGGAACCAGGCTGGTCGCCAGCGCGGACTCGAGCGGATTCGATGGCGCGAGACCATTCGCACTGATCTGCGCCGCCTGGCTGGCATTGTCCTGCCAGTTATCGTTTCCGATCACGAGCGCGCCGTTATTATCGTGCAACTCGAGCGTTGGATCGAGAAGGGGATTGGTTATGCCTGACTGCGCAAGCGAAGGTCCGATCGCGCGCACCACGACTTTCGCGGCGCCGACGTTATTCCCGACAATAAAGCCTGCGATCAGCACATTGTTGCCAGTCTGGACCGAAGCGCGTCCGCTGATGTTACCCAAGCGCGAAGAGGCGGCCCGATCGACGTCATAGATCTCTAACAGACCTACGCCCGTGGAGTTACTTTGTCCTCGAATGATGGCTGTGTAGTTCCCAGGCTGGAGCGTGCTGACAATGGCTGACTCGAGATCGCTCGTTGGTGCTAGCTGCGGCCGTGCCCGTGTTAATGAAGCCGCGCCACCGCCGAAATCTGCAATCCAATTGGGTACTCCGAACCGAATTCTTTGTGCGGACGTATGCCGCGTAAATCATGATGACGCTGACAAAGGCCGCCGATTCTGTCGCCGCGGTGGCTCACCCGGGGGCCATTGAGTCCGACTACGAGCCGCTCCGGCAAAGGGCCGGGGATCGTCAGGTTGTTTTGATCGGGGAAGCCTCCCACGGCACCCATGAATTTTACGAAATCCGAGTGGAGCTGACGAAACGGTTGATTGCGGAAAACGGTTTCCGCTCGCTCGCGGTCGAAGCGGATTGGCCGGATGCGCTGCGGGTTCATCGTTACGTCCAGGGTTCGGGCGTCGATGCCACCGCTGAGGCCGCGCTCGGCGATTTCAAACGCTTTCCCCAATGGATGTGGCGCAATACGGTGGTGCTGGAATTTGTCGAATGGCTCCGGCAATGGAACCGAGCCCATCCAAACTCGCAGGCCGGCTTCTACGGCATGGATCTTTACAGTTTGCATTCGTCAATCACGGAAGTGCTGCGTTATCTTGACGAAGTCGATCCGGCCGCGGCCCGGCGAGCGCGCCAGCGTTATGCTTGCTTCGAGGATTTTGGCGACCCACAGCTCTACGGTTACGCCGCCGAAAAGGGAATGAGCGAGCCGTGTGAAGACGAGGTCGTAGCCCAGTTGATGGAACTGCGAAGGCGCGCCGGCGATATGATGCAGGCAGATGGCAAGCGCGCGGCGGCGGAGTTTTTTTATGCGGAGCAGAATGCGCGTCTGATCGCGAATGCCGAACGGTATTACCGCTCGATGTTTAAAGGACGCGCTTCCTCCTGGAACCTGCGCGACCAGCACATGGCTGGAACTATCCAGTCACTTCTCACTCATCTTGATAGCGGCCGAAGTAAGATCGTGGTTTGGGCGCATAACTCTCATCTGGGCGACGCGCGCGCGACGGAGATGAGCCAGCGCGGAGAGTTAAACGTGGGTCAGTTGATCCGCCAGAAATTCGGGGAAGACGCGTTCCTGCTCGGCTTCAGCACTTATAAGGGGACCGTAACCGCCGCCGATGATTGGGGTTCCCCAGCCAGGCGTAAACAGGTCCGCCCGGGGATGGGCGGCAGTTACGAAGAACTTTTTCATGCTACCGGCATTCCCCGTTTCTGGGTCGACCTGCGCGAAACGGCGGATGACGCCAGAGACGCCCTGCAGGGGCCGCGGCTCGAGCGCGCCATTGGGGTAATCTATCGGCCCGAGACAGAACGCTGGAGCCATTATTTCGAGGCGCGCCTCGCCCAGCAGTTCGATGCTATCATCCACGTAGACGACACTCGCGCGCTTACTCCCTTGGAACGGTCTGGCGAATGGGAGCGGGGAGAATTGCCCGAGACATTTCCGAGCGGCATCTAGGCGACCGCTCCTTCACGGCGCCGAAATACATCCGCGCCGCTGTGCGGCGGCGTAACTCTTTTGTTATGCCAGAAAAAGAAACAATAGAACGTGCTCGCAAAGATGCCGAGGAAGGCAAGGCGCCGTCTACCCAGGCGGGCGAATTTGTTCGCGAGGAAATGGAACATATCCGCGAGGGGGAACATGGCGCGCGCTCTGCCAAACAGGCAATCGCGATCGGACTGTCCAAGGCGCGGCGCGCGGGCGTGAAGCTACCGCCGCCAGACAAGGGTGCGACGTCAAAACGAACGAGGAAACAGGCAAAACGCGACCTGAAAAAGGCGCGAACTCGTCGGAAGAAAAAACCATCGCGCGCCCGCTCTCGTGCCGTCAAGAAAGCGCTCAAGCGCGAGCCGCGTTCCGCCGCTTCCCACCGCGCCTTGTCACGACAGGCTCGTTCGACGGCGCGCAAACGCAGCGCAGCGAGCCGTTCGCGCGCCGCGAAAAAAGCAGCCGCGACCAGAAAACGAAAGCGAAAGCACTGAGAACCGACCGGCTAATGGCAACAAGGAAACAGACAACTGCTGCTCGGCGAAACATTCGCAAGGCCGCCCGGGCTGCGAAACGAAAGCGAACTATTGCTCATCTACCTGCGAAAGTCCGAACTGCGTTAGGAAAAGAGGGAGCGAAAGCAGCCAGGAAACGTCGATAAGATAGCTTACCGCCTTTAATTTGTACATCGTAATGCCTGACGACAGCCCACGGCTTTGAGGCAATCGTTAGTCTCTGCGCTTTTCGTCGAAGTCGATTAGCTCGGGGATTGTGACAATGTCCGTCCGGTCGGTTATGCCGCATCTTTGCTTTCCTTCCTCCAGGAGCGGCGAAGCGAAATCGTTCCAGCCGAGCTTTGAAACAAATCCATTCCAGACCAAGAGATCACCTTCATTGAGTCGCCGGCCATTGGCGTAGCACCATTCCAGGATCTCTTCATCGGTCCCGCCCTTGAGCACGCGCTGGCGCAGGACGCCATAGTTCACGCGGAGGAAATTCGTGCAGGCGCCATCGGCCGTTCTGGGTCTGCCCAAATTGGCGTGATAATCCTCCGGCAACTCGCCAGCTCCGTGCAGGCGAATCTTGTCCAGCATCCGCGGGAAATACATCATGCCGCCGGTCATCTCCTTCGGGCTTTTCGGGTAGGTGCTCATACCTGCGACTTAATCGCAGTTCTGCCTACCTCGCAAACGAAACGCGGGATGAGAGCCTGAGTGAATCGCGCCTACAGCGCTGGCGCTCTCGCGTTGCACGGTGCCCTGGGGCGTTGCCCCAGGCTGCTTATGAATAGCGCCCTTGGCGCTAGACAGAGTCGCGTGAAGTTGGCTTTAGCGCCAAGGGCGCGTTCTCTCATAGAAGCCTGGGGCAGCGCCCCAGGATTACGGTCCAATGACGGACCCAGCGCTGAAAGCGCGATTCAACGCAGGCGTATCGCGCATTTCGCATCCCGCGCGCGTCACTTGTCACTTGTCACTTGTCACTTGTCACTGCGTTGGCGAGAGTCCGCCATGGATTGCCCGTTCAAGACTGACGAGGAGCCCGCCTACTACGGCAGTTACCTTGCGGTCGATAAGCTCCTCTCGTTGCAGGCGCCCCTCAGCCTTATCGAAGGGAAGCTTCACGCTCACGACGAGATGCTCTTTATTATCGTCCACCAAACCTACGAGCTTTGGTTCAAACAGATCCTGCACGAATTGAAGGCGTGCTGCGATGTCCTCCAGAAACCTTCCGCCGATGACGACGGTCCGGACATGAACGTGGTGGTGCATCGTTTGAAACGGATCGTGGAAATCTGGAAGCTCCTAAACCAGCAGGTGGACGTCCTGGAAACGATGACGCCGCTCGATTTTCTCGACTTCCGTTCCAGCCTCGAAGGCGCTTCCGGCTTTCAAAGCACCCAGTTCCGGCAGATCGAAGCGACCCTCGGATTGCGGATGGAGAACCGGTTTCGGCCGGATTACTATAAGCACACCGAGATAGGCGGTTTCAACCCGGCAGACTACCAGACGATCGTCGAAGCGGAGAAGGGCACTTCCCTCCTGCGATTGGTCGAGCAATGGTTGCGGCGCATGCCGTTTTTCGGTGACGCTTTCTGGCAAAATTGGAACGGAGAAGAAACGGACGCGACCAACACGGCAACGCCCAAGTTCTGGAAGGGCTATCGAAAACTGTATGAAGCCAGCCTGTCCGAGCGCGATGAAAGAGCCGATCTTCTCAGCAAGTTCGACGAGACGTTTTTTAAGAGCGGTGCCGGCGATTTTTCGGCGCAAGCATTGCGTGCCGCTCTTTTTATCATGCTTTATCGCGACGAGCCGCTCTTTCGTCTGCCCTTTGCGCTGCTTAACAGTTTGATAGAGATCGACGAGCAACTGGCTAACTTCCGTTACCGTCATTTACAGATGGTCCGCCGAATGATCGGCACGAGGATAGGAACCGGCGGCAGCAGCGGCGAGCAATATCTCCAAGGCGCCGTGAACAAGAACTACATCTACAAAGAGCTGGCCGGCATTATCACTTTCCTGATCGAAAGACGGAACCTTCCGAAGTTGCCGGAGCGCCTTCACCAGGCTTTGCGCTTTAGCTCGACCGAACGCGACTAACTGCAGGTAGGGACGCTTTTCCGAAGCGTCCGACTTATCTCAGAGATGGGTCGATAGCAGAATAGTCGGACGCCTCGGAAAGGCGTCCCTACCTGATTATACCAACCCCTGGTCCATCATCGCGTTCGCCACCTTGAGGAAGCCGGCGATGTTGGCGCCATTTACGTAGTTACCTGGAGTGCCATATCTTTCCGCAGTGCGATGACACACTTCATGGATGGTCTTCATGATATTGAAGAGACGCCCGTCCACTTCTTCGCGGGTCCAGGAAATGCGCATGCTATTCTGGGCCATCTCCAAACCGGAAGTGGCCACGCCGCCTGCATTCGCCGCTTTCCCTGGGCCGAAAAGGATGCCGGCTTTCAGGAACTGGTTCACTCCGTCGATGGTGGTAGGCATGTTCGCACCTTCAGACACGACGTAGACGCCATTCATTAATAGGTTCGCGGCGTCCTTCCCGTTAATTTCATTCTGGGTTGCACTTGGAAAAGCACATTCCGCCTTATGATCCCAAATCGGGTTATGTTCGAGCTTCTGATCAACCGGCGTGAAGGTCGCACCTTTGAATTTGTCTGCGTATTCACCGATCCGGCCGCGCCGGTTGTTCTTCAGGTCCATGACGAAAGCAAGCTTCTCCCGGTCGATCCCTTCTTCGTCGAGGATGTAACCGGTAGAGTCGGAGAGAGTGACAGCCCTGGCTCCTAGCGAGATAAGCTTGTCCACTGTGTATTGGGCCACGTTGCCGCTCCCGGAAACCAGGCAGGTCTTGTCTTTCAATTCTTCCTTGCGCGTTTTCAGCATTTCCGCGGCAAAGTAAACCGCGCCGTAACCGGTAGCTTCCGGGCGAATAACCGATCCGCCCCAGGTAAGACCTTTGCCGGTAATAACACCGCTGAACTCGTTCCTAAGTCTCTTATACATTCCGAACAAGAACCCGATCTCTCGCGCGCCGACGCCGATGTCTCCCGCCGGCACGTCGGTGTCCGGACCGATATGGCGAAAGAGCTCGCACATGAACGCCTGGCAGAACCGCATCACTTCACTGTCGCTCTTTCCTTTCGGGTCGAAATCGGAGCCGCCTTTGCCGCCGCCCATTGGCAAGGTAGTGAGCGCGTTCTTGAACACCTGTTCGAAGGCGAGGAACTTCAGGATGCCGAGATTCACCGAGGGATGGAAACGGAGTCCGCCCTTGTAAGGACCGATGGAGCTGTTCATCTGGATGCGGAACCCGCGGTTGACGTGCAGCTCGCCCTGGTCGTCCTGCCACGGCACCCGGAACATGATCACGCGTTCCGGCTCGATGATGCGCTCGATGATCTTCGCCTTGCGATATTCCGGGTGCTGATCCAGGACGAGCGCGAGCGATTCGACCACTTCCTGCACGGCCTGGTGAAACTCGGGTTCGCCTGGGTTCTTGGCCTTAACTTCTGCCATCAAAGCGGAGACATCGTATTTCATGAGTAGTTGCGAGTGCGCTGCGTTTTTATCGAGAGGCAGCGAATGGTTTTAGGAAGGTGTTTTGCCCGTCGGGACCATCGCCGAAGCGCGCGAAGAATGTTTCATGAACGCGTGGGAGCCTATTCTGGATTGGAAATCGAACAGAAGCAAAATCTTTGACCTCCTGCCGCCGTGGCCAATAGTCGACTGATCATGCCTGACGCACCGCAAATTTCCGCACCGGATCTGACGAAACGACCGCCCCGAAGCCCCCGCTGCCGCCTCGGTGGCTACGTCATCCTGGCCCGGCTCCTCGATAAGGGCCGCGCCACCATCGCCGGGACGAACGGCGAGTTTACCTACGACGCGCCCATCGATCAGCACATCAAGGATTTCCTCGGCCTCGATCTCGCGGCGTTGCGCGAACAGCTGGCGGCCGGAAAAGGTGATGGCGAAATTCTCGAATGGATAAATGCGAATGCGACGCACAAACGCGCGGCCTGGGAGATCGAGCAATGGAGCAGCTTCATGGATCGCCGCGGCCCCAGTGGTGACGTCGAGACGCTGCAATTCTTTGCCGAGTCCGTCGGCAAGTTCGCAAAAGACCGGGAAGACATTAAGACTTGGTTCGACCTCGTCGATCTCGACGATCATGTGAGCTTCGACGGCAAGGCATGAACGCAGCGCAACCAGCCGAAGGCACCCTCATCCTAACCTTCTCCCTTAGGGAGAAGGAACTGTCTTTACAGGATATCGATCTGTTAGTCTCTTGGCGAATGCCGCTTCCTCTCCCTTTGGGAGAGGGCAGGGTGAGGGCCATTGGTTTGCCGCGATGAAACACAGACCTCGCTCTCCCATCTCTACGCGGGCCGGCCGCACGGAGTTCCTTAAGATCAACGCCGCGGTCAGCGGCTGGCGGGACAGTTATCACTGGGTCTTGTCACTGAGCTGGCCGCGTTTCGCTCTTTTCCTCGCCGGTAGTTACATCGTCATCAACCTGCTCTTCGCCACTCTTTACGCGCTTGGCGGGAACTGCATCGCCGACATGACGCCGGGCTCTTTCCCCCAGGCCTTCTTCTTCAGCGTCGAGACGCTTGCTACCGTCGGTTACGGTCACAACTATCCGGCCACGGTTTATGGTCATATTGTGGTTACGATCGAGATCTTTCTCGGCATGATCTGGATCGCGGTCATTACCGGTCTCATTTTTGTCCGGTTTGCGCGGCCGACCGCCCGCATCGTCTTTAGCAATTGTCTGGTTATAGCGCCGTTCGACGGCCGCCTTAGCCTCATGTTCCGGGTAGCTAACCTGCGGCATACGAGTATGGCCGAAGCTGAATTCCGGATGATTTATTCGCGCGACGAACGCGTGCTGGAAGGGGAAGATATCCGGCGCTTCTACGAGTTAGAGGTTTACCCTAAGCGGATGATCAGCTTTCCCGCGGCTCTTATCATTCGGCATACGATCGATGAGCTGAGTCCATTGTATGGAATAACGCCTGAGAGGCTGGAGAAGGAGGACGCCTTTTTCGTAGCGTCGACCCTTTCCCTCGAGTTGGTCATGGCTGCGTCAGTTCAGAGCCAGCAGGACTATGCGGTGGAGGACGTTCGTTTCGGCGAAAGATTCGTCGACGTTTATACTCAGCTCGAAAGTGGCCGGCTCACCGTCGACTACGGCCGGCTCCACGAGACGGAGCCTGTGCCTATTGTTATAGCACAGTCCACTTCGGGCGGCGGGTCTTAGACTCGGTTTCCCACATGCGGAGGCCGCCGAGGTAAACGTTGCGGTTATCCCCGGGCACGATCCCATCGGGCAAGGTGTCGAATAGCCTGGCGTTGCCGCCGCCCAACACAATGTAATCGGCAATGAAGGAAAGCTTCAATTTCTTCAGGCAAAAAAGGACGTGGCGCTTCCATTCTCTTTTGCCGAGACGATCGAGGCCGGGCTTGCCGAGAATTTTTTCGATAATGTCGCCTTCGTAGGGAAGGTCGCCCAGCTCGAGAGGCAGCAGGTTCTTGTTCCAGACCAGGGCGGAACCGAGCCCGGTGCCGAGGCCGAGGAACAACATCCGGCCGCGCCGATAACTGCCAAGCGCCTGCATGGCGGCGTCGTTCAGGACCCGGGTAGGTTTACCTAACGACTTGTTAAAGTTCCAGTCGACCCAGCCGGGCGCGAGGTGCTTCGGGTCTTTTGCGATTTGGCCGCTTCGCACCACGGAGGGGAACCCGATCGAAACCGCATCGTACTTCCAGCCGTGGGAGTTCTTCTTGATCTGCGACACCAATTCTTTTGGCGACAACTTCATTCCCGAATCGAATTTGCGCGTCTCGGTCCGGGAGATCATCAGCTTCACGTGGGTGCCGCCGATGTCGACGACGAGGATTCTCTTCTTCATCGCGACGATGCAACGCGCGCCGTTATTCGCCGAACCCGAACTTCTGGAAGAAGCCGCGCTTTTCCGGTTTCGCTGTCGCAGCCGCCGGGGGCCAGCATTCGACGATCTCGAGCGCGAGGAAGCGGAACAAAGTGAGCCGCGCGAATTTGAAATCGAGCCGGAGATTCTTGGCGATCTGCGCGACGGAGCGAACGCCATTGAACTGCGAAGCAAACTGCGCTTCCGCCACGGTGAGGCGAAGGTTCTGGACGCGCTCGTAACCGTCGCGCGTGTAAGCTGGGATGGAGCCCGATTCGATCTCCGGCGTCTCGCCGAGCTCCTGGAACTGGATGCAGCGCAGGGTGGTGAGCGCCCAATGGTCGATGTCTTCTTCGCCCGGCACGTCGCTGCAGAATTCCGGCAGCGTCTCGCTTTGCTCGAACACGAAACGCACTTTCGTCGCGGTCCAAAGCTGGGCGAAAAGTTTTTGCCCGTAGTGCTGCACCAGTTGCACGGCCGGTTCGTGCAGGATCAGTCCTTCGCGAGCCAGGGTGAGGAAAAGCGGACACCCGGTCTCGCGTTGTTCCGCGCGGCCTTTCTCGGTTTGCTCCGCGTCGACATTCACCAGCGTGATCGGAGCCTCCGGGCAATAGAGGACCGGGTCGCGCGTGGTTACGAGAACGATCGCGCCATCTTTCGCCAGCAGATCGACCGCCGCCTTGTTCCAGAACGAACGCAGCGTGCCGGTGAGCTTTTCCTTGCCGATCGTGTGCAGCGCGCCGTTGAGCGAAAAGAAACTCGTGTCGCCGGAGAAAAAGGCGCCGGTTACCGGCAGCGGCTCGTCAGTCCCGGGTGCAGCGCCGGGCGATTCGAACATGGACGGCGCGCCGGCGGGTTGCGATTCCGCCCACGACGACGCGGTCACGGGCGCGCTCCACCAGGCATCGCTCGTGGCGCCGGCGGCCGACGCGATCTCGGCCGTTTCGGCGGGAGATTGCAAAGACGCGTCCTGGTTCCGGTCGGGCCAAATCGGTTCGTTCGTCGCCACCGGTTGCGGCGCCGTTTCGTCCTGGGGCCAAACCGGCGCGGTCCAGGCGCTCTCGGTGGAAGCTTTGGTCTGCTCTTCTTCGATGAGTTTTTCGTTCTCTGGCTGGGCCGGCTCGTTCGGGTCCTTGGGCATGTAATTCTCCACCGTTTTGATTAACAGATCAGATGTGAACGGTTTGTTCAATGATCCTATCACATTGGCGTTCTTGATTTGGTCCGGCTGCAGATCGGCGCCGAAGCCCGACATATAGATGATCGGCACGCTCGCCGTCGCCGCGTTCTCCGTCAGGCGCTGGCAGACTTCGTCGCCCTTCATGTCGGGTAGGACGTAATCGAGGAGGATGAGATCCGGCGGATCGTTAGCTGCGGCGGCAAGCCCTTCCTCGGCGGTCGCGGCCGTGGCCGCCTCGTAGTTCGCTTCCGAGAGAATTTCTTTGACGAAACTGAGCAGCATCAGGCTGTCGTCGATCACCAGGACTTTGCGCGGGGCCGTCTTCGGCCGGACCGGCGCGGACGAACGTCTCTCACGGGTCTCGTCCATCTTGCGCACCGCTTCCATCAGCAGCATTTGCCAATCTTGATCGATGGTGCGCGGGCTGGGCGCGGCACCCGAGACCTCGGAAATCTGGCCGCCCTTCCAATTCACGATTTCATTGAAAGCCGCGACGCCTTCCTTGCCCGGCGCGGTCGCGTGGCGCACCTGGCCGCCGTCGAAATAAACGCGCGCCTTTTCGCCTTTAGGCCCGGTAAATTGCAGCACGGCGGACGAGCCGCTCATGCATTTGAGCTGGATAATATCCGCCAGGTGCAGATCGCTCAGGGTGCCCTGGAATTTCTCGCTGTCAGCCGCGCGCGAGGGCGAAAGTAACGCCTCCACGAGAGCGACGAAATCGCCGTGTGGAAATGGTTTTTCCAGGAAATGAATCGCGCCCAGGCCCGCCGCTTGTTCCTGATGAACGGCGAAATGGCCGCTCGTCAGAACGATGGCGCGCGCATTCGGATGGCTGGTGCGCAAATCGTAGAGGAACTCCTGGCCGAGATCGGGAACGGCCTCCACGTCGAGCACGAAGAGATCCGGCTTGGCATTGAGAATGAGGTCCTGGGCTTGTCCAAGAGTCGGGGCCACGTCCACCTGCGCGTCAGAGGCGGCTTCGTGAAGCGCGGCGCGAATTTTCTCGGCGAGATCCAGGTCCGGCTCCAGCACGAGAACGCGTCCGCCTGGCGCGGTCTCATCAGCGGAATGGCTCGGCGTCGCTTGGTTCACGATGAAAATCGGGGCGGGCCTGCGGCCGTCTGGGTTCGCGCGCCATGCCCTAAGTAGAGATGCCTGCTTCCGGCGAAATGGAAAGCAGTTTTTGTATCGCTTCTGGAGACGGCCTGCCCTCAGGCCGTGGAGCGAGCGCGTGGCGGCAATCCCCGGCGCGTGGGCGCGCCGGCTCCAAGATTAATGAACTCCAGCCGTCACGCCGTGGCCGCTATCGGTCCTGACGCTTGTCGAGCAACTGCTGAACGCGCCGAGAAACACTATCGCGACGATGAAGGAAAGTAGAATGGTTCGCATATTATAGATTCCGTTGTTTACCTCTGATTCGAATACGGAGGGCGAATTGAGTGTCTCTTCAGCGAGATCCGTATCGTTGCGCCAGCTCGCGCCGGCTGATCTTCCCGCGCTCGTTCACGGGAATTTCTTCCACGAAAAAGATCCGTTTCGGCACCTGCCACCCGCTCAGCCGCTGCCGGCAGAATTCCAGCAGCTCGTTCTCCCGGATGTCTGCATTCGCGGCGACGCAGGCCGCGACCTCTTCGTTCCGCAAGACCGATTCGAGCCCGAACACGACTGCGGCCCGGACGCCGTCGAAGCGCAGCAGCTCGGCCTCCACTTCCGCCGGGTTCACTTTTTTTCCGGCGACGTTGATCACATCCGAGACGCGGCCGACGATGCGGAAGCCGTCGCGGCTCGGGCGCAGCAGATCGTCCGGCGCGAAAAAGCCGCCGCCGAGTTTGTCCGGGTCGGGCTCGGGAAAATAACCGTCACCTGCCGCCGCGCTTTGAATGCGGATCCGGCTGGCGGCAGCGTTTGTCTCTAGCATTTCGACTTTCACGCCGTCCAGCGGCGGCCCGACGAACCCCGGTTCTTCCAGCCGCGCTTCGCGGTCGTAACAAATCCCGCCGCACTCCGACGAACCGTAAAATGAATGGATCGAGCGCTGGAATTTTCCCCGGAACTTTCGCGCCACTTCGAGCGGCAACGGCGCGCCCGCGGAAATGCAGAGCCGCAGTTTCGGCAAGGCTGGCGCGTTCTCCATCTCGCAAAATGCCTGGTAGAAAACCGGCATGCCGGGGAACACCGTGGCGCCGGTACGCGCGAGATCGTCGAGCACCGCGCGCGGCATCCGATCGCGGCTCAGGGCCATCGGAACTCCACGGACGAGCAGCGGCGTGACGAGATTGCTGAAGCCGTACGAATGCGAAAGCGGGATGACGCCGAAATTCAGGTCGTCCGCGCCGATTCCCATCGTCTCGCAAATCTGGATGCAATCGGCGAGGAGCTGTTCGCTGCGGAACCGAATCGCGCGCGGCGCGGCCGTTGTCCCGGAAGTCAGTTTCAATAAGACCGGCGGCGTCTCGCCCCAGTCCGCGGCCTCGCAGATTCGCAAGGCCGCTTCGCGTTGCTGCGCAGTGATGGTGCCTTCGAGCGGGAGCGCGACCACGCGCCCGCGCAAGGCCGCAAGTAAATGGGAAGGCCAGTCGGGCTGGTTCCCAATATCGATCGGAAAAACCGGACCGCTGGTTTTGCTTTCCAGGGTCCGCGCCCGGCTTTCGACCTCGGCGAAGGTCCGTAGCACTTCTCCGCGCGTGTCGAAAATCGCGGGAGCGTCTCGTTTTCGCGCCAGCGTTTCCTCCCAGGCAGCGAGCAGGGCGTCGTCCGATTTCATCCCTTGCGCGAGAGCCGGAGCGCGCTACAGTTCGCCCCTCGTTTCCAAACATGAAAGCGGACATTCATCCTGAGTATCACGAGACCGATATCGTCTGCGCTTGCGGCGCTGTCTATCACACACGCTCCACCAAGCGGGACATCAAAATCGGCATCTGCGCCGCCTGCCATCCGTTTTTCACCGGGGAACAAAAGTTCGTCGATACAGCCGGACGCGTGGAGAAATTCGCGCGGCGCTACGGCGGCACCAAGGCCACTCGCGCCAGCGCCCCGCGGAAAGCTTAGCTGAATTGTTGTAGCCGGGATCGTCGATCCCGGCCGGTCCGCGATCAACGATCGCGGCTACATCATACCCATGGACTTTAATTCCCTAGTCGAACGCAAACGCGAGCGTTTCGCGGAGCTCGAACGTGAGATCGCCGACCCCGCTCTTTTCGAGAACCGGAAGCGGGCCAGCGAAATCATGCGGGAGCATTCCAGCGTGAAGCAATTGCTCGCGCAGTGGGACGCCTTGGAGATCGCGCGCGAGCAACTCGACCAGAACCGCGAGCTGGCGGCGTCGAACGACGTCGAGATCGCCGCGATGGCCGACGACGAGATCCCCGATCTGCAAAAACGCGTGGCTGAGCTCGAGCGCGAATTCCAAATCGCGCTTCTGCCTCCGGACGAAAACGAGAATCGCGACGCGATTGTCGAAATCCGCGCCGGCACCGGCGGCAGCGAAGCCGCGATCTTCGCCGCCGATCTTTACCGGATGTACAACCGCTATGCGGAATCGGCCGGTCTGAAAGTGGAAGACCTCGAGTCCAGTCCATCGGAGCTGGGTGGGTTGAAGGAATCGATCTTCAGGGTATCAGGCGAAAGCGTTTTCAAAACGTTGCGGTTCGAGAGCGGCGTTCATCGCGTCCAACGTGTTCCCGCGACGGAAGCGCAGGGCCGCATCCACACGTCTACCGCGACTGTCGCTGTTCTTCCCGAGGCCGAGGAGGTGGATCTCGAATTGAAGCCGGAAGACCTGCGGATTGAAGTTTGCCGCTCCGGCGGTCCCGGCGGTCAGGGCGTCAACACGACCGATTCCGCCGTCCAGATCATGCACATCCCGACGGGTCGGATCGTTCGTTGCCAGGACGGGCGCAGCCAGCAGAAGAACAAGGAGAAAGCGCTCAAGATCATGCGGGCCCGTTTGCTCGAGGAGAAACAGCGTGAAGAAGAAGAAAAATATTCCGCCCATCGGCGGAACCAGATCGGTTCCGGCGGCCGCGAAGAAAAAATCCGGACTTATAATTACGCCCAGAACCGCGTCACCGATCACCGCATCGGCCTGACCCTCTACAATCTCGACCGCTTCATGGAAGGCGACCTCGACGAGATGATCAAATCCCTCCAGTCCGCCGACCTCCAGGAGCGGCTCAAGGAATCGTCGCTCGCCTAAGCGAGAGCGCTCTGATAGAATTCGATGATAAAAGCGAACGAAGAGGAAGCATGGCGCGAACAATGCCGGCGCGGTTTGGATCGCGATGTGATGATGCGAATCAAATACGGCTTCTGCCACGTGCAGAAACCGGTCTTGGATGACGTGCCCTGCCGTTCTTTCGCGACTATGGCGGAGTATCGCGATTGGTGTGAGCGCGAACTGCCGGCTTACCTTGGCTACGGTCGGCCGACTGCTCGTTAGGCCGATGCCCGAGAGCAAATTCACGCCGACGCAGGCTGACGAACTGGCCACCGCGTTCGCGCAGCACGGCGTCGATTATCTTTTCATCGGCAAGAGCGGCGCGATTCTGCTCGGTTATCCCGATACCACTCAGGACGTGGATGTTTTCCTGCCCCAATCGCGAGAGAATGCCGAACGCGTCCTGCTGGCGTTAGCATCTCTCGGTTTCTCGCTCGACGCTGCCACAACCATGTCGGTCCTGGTGGGAAGCGAAATCGTCCTGCTGAAAGGGGGACCGTTTGCCCTCGATCTCATCCATGCGCCTGATGGAATCGAGAGCTTTGAAGGTGCGAAAGCGCGGCGAATCGTTGCCGGCAAATTTCCGATCGCGTCGCTCGATGACATCATTGCGAGCAAGCGCGCCACTGGCCGCACGAAAGACCTTTCCGACATCGGGCGGCTCGAACAATTTAAGAATGAGTATTTGCGCGAGAAACCCAGCCGCTGATGGATCCGTTCCTTCAAAGCGCGATTGAAGAAGCGAAGACGGGGTTGAGCGAAGGCGGGATTCCGATTGGATCAGTGCTTGTGCACGAGGGGAAGGTCATCGGGCGTGGGCATAACCAGCGGGTGCAGCGAGGGAGCGTGATTCATCACGGCGAGATGAATTGCCTGGAGAACGCGGGGAGACAGAGCGCGGAGACTTATCGGGGATGCACGCTTTACACGACGCTCTCGCCCTGCCCGATGTGCACCGGTGCAATCCTGCTCTACGGGATTCCGCGGGTCGTGATCGGCGAGAACGTGACGTTCTTGGGCGCGGAGGATTCACTGCGCGCGGCGGGCGTGAAAGTCGAAGTGCTCCAGGATGCCGAATGCATCCGGATAATGCGCGAGTTCATCGAGAAAAATTCGGAGCTTTGGAATGAAGACATCGGCCGGTGAACGCGCGATGCTTCAGGGCAGCTGATAGACTTCGACCAGCGCTACACCGCTCGTGTCTCCGCTCCCGCGAACGATTGTCGTGTAGGTTCCGGTCGGAAGAAGTGCAAAAATGGCCGATTCGGCCGGATTTGTCGGAGCTAGACCAGTCGAATTGATTTCGGCTTCCTGAGCGTCTTTCCAATTATCATTTGTGGCCAGGATGGCTCCGTTGCTGTCGTACAGCTCCAAGACTGGGTCAGCTAATGGATTGGCGATGCCGGAATTGGCGAGCGACGGTCCGATGCCGCGGATAACAAAAGCCGTATTGCCGTAGCCACCGCTGGCGATAAATCCGCCGATCATGACGTTGTCGCCGGCTTGGACCAGGCCGCGCGTGCTGAGATTCACGGGGCGGAGGAATGTCCCGGTGACGTCATAGAATTCCACCAGCCCAATCCCACTGGAGTCATTTTTCCCACGCACAACCGCGGTGTATTGGGCGCCGGCGCCGGGATAAATCACCGCGGCGGATTCCAGGTCGTTCGTGGGTGCAAGCCCGTACTTTTGCACTTCGGCCGCGACCGTAGAGTTGTCGCGCCAGTTATCGTTGGATCCGATAAGCCGCCCGTTGACGTAAATTTCCAGCGTCGGGTCCTCTAACCGCCCGGAAACCGGAGCGCCATTCACGGAAAGGGACGGCCCGATCGCCCGGACGATGATCTCCGATCCGGCAGTTGAATACCCCGAGGGGATGAATCCTCCGATCATGGCCGCATCGCCCGGTTGAATGCGGGCGCGCGTCGAAAGGTTGCGAAAGTAGGAGGGACGCAGGAAAAACTCCGAGGTATTCCCCGCAGGATCGGTGGCAGTCGCGTCGATCGTGACATTGCCGGATGGAAGCGGGACGGTGGCAGAGAAATTCGCGTTGCCGTTACTGTCGGTGGTCGCGTTCGCGGTCCCGAGTGGCGTTCGCGTTGGCTGGAGGTAATCATTGCCGTCCGCGAATAACTGAATTGTGAACTGAGTGTTCGGCTTGGAATTCAAGGTGCCTTGAATCGAGAGATTGCTTCCCGACACGCTTGTTGCAGTGATGATCGGAAAATTCTGGAGGTGATTGGGTCCCTCATCAGCATCGAAAGCGTCATTAGCGCCGGCGCCAATGCTAATGCCGAATCCGTGACCGTAAATTGAGTTGGACAGGATCTTGTTGTTGATGGATTTCGGGTCGGAGATCGCCACGCCGGCATTGCCATTGAAAGCAATCTTGTTCCCGGCGCCTGGCCCCAGACCGCCCACGGTGGTGTTCGAGCTGACCAGAATATAAACGCCGGTTCGGTTATTGCCCAAAGGCGTTTGGCCGTCGCTCGTTAGGCCGATCAGGTTTCCCGTTATTTCCACACCGTTTGCAGGCGACTCGACATAGTGCCCCAGGAATGACGTTGTGTAACCGACCTGGATACCGAAGTACGTCCCGGAAATGAGATTGCCGGCGCCTGGGCTCGTGCCGCCGATGACAACCCCTGCTGCTCCTACTTGGAGCACCTGAATACCTGCGGAATGAGCCAACGCATAGGTCCCCGACGCGTTCGTACCTATGTAATTTCCCGACACCGTATTTGGTTGCCGCTGGATCTCAATTCCAAGGTATGAATTTTGGCCCGCGACGACGTTTCGCGCCGCTGGCGTTGTCCCGCCAATGATGTTCCCCGACGCTTCCAACTCAATGCCGATGTTGTTGCCCATCGCGGTCAGCCCGTCCGGGGCTAACCCGATGAAGTTCCCGTCGATAATGTTGGCTGCGCCCGGACCGCTGAGTCTGATTCCGTAGGAACTGAATCCGGTAATGGAAAGGCCGCGAACAATCGAAGTCCCTCCGCTGACCAAGAGCCCGGTGGTTGTCGAAATCTTGCGTTGGGTGTTATCGATTTGAATCAGGATAACGGCGTCGTCACCCACCGCCGCAGTATTGGGCCGCGCGCCGGGCTGGGTATAGCCGTCGATGATGACGGGGTCCTTGATTTCCGGAAGTGGATTGTTGCTGACGTCGATGACGTGAACGCCCGGTCTAGGAATGTTGAAGACGATGTTGTCTCTGCCGGGGGTTGCGTTTGCATCAGTGATGGCCTGGTAAAGAGAGCCCGGTCCCTGGTTGTTGGTGTTGACGACGAAGAAGTCAGTTGCCATGGCGGTAGAGCCAAGACAGCAAACGGCGGAAACAAGGGATTTCATTTTACGCAAGGAGAGAATATAGTGCCCCCGCCCGGGCTAATTGTCAAATTGGGTTTGGACGCCGGTCGCCGCTTGCTCCACCAATAGATCAAGAACCACCATGACTGTTTTGGAGCTGCTGCAATCGACCACTGCGTATTTCAAGAAGCGTGGAGTCGAAAGCCCGCGGTTGAATGCCGAGCATTTGCTCGCGCACATCCTGAAGCGAAAACGGATCGAGCTTTACCTGGAGTTTGAACGGCCGCTCGCGGAGACGGAACTGGCACCGCTGCGCGAACTCGTCCGGCGGCGCGGGCAAGGAGAACCGCTTCAACACTTGTTAGGCACGGTGGAGTTCGCCGGGCGCACTTTTCTTTGCGATAAGCGAGCGCTGGTGCCGCGACCGGAAACAGAACAGCTCGCGGAATTCCTCAAGTCCGAAATCCGAAATCCGAAATCCGAAATTCTGGACGTCGGGACTGGCAGCGGTGTGATCGCGCTGAGTCTGGCGGCGAACTTTCCGGAGGCGACAGTGACCGCGACCGATATTTCCGAGGACGCCCTCGCCCTGGCGCGGGAAAATGCCGATCGCCTTGGCCTAACGAACCGGGTTGAATTTTTGACCGGCGACCTGCTGCTATACGTGACTCACGTATACGATCTGATCGTCGCCAATCTTCCTTATGTGGCGGCCGCGGATCGCGCGGTGCTTTCGCGCGAGGTCCAACATGATCCGGAGGTCGCGCTTTTTGGCGGCGAACGCGGCGACGAGATGGTGCGCAAGTTGATCGACGCGGCGCGTTCTCATCTGGCGCCAGGCGGCTTGCTTGCGCTTGAAGTGGGGCTCGGGCAGGCGGACGATTTAACGGCGCTGATGGCAGAAAAAAATTATCACGACATCAAGACGGAACGCGATTATGGCGGGTTGATACGATTCCTTTTTGGGAGGTATGGATAAAATTCTGATTCACGGCGGCCAGCCGCTTTCTGGTTCGATAAAAATCAGCGGCTCGAAGAACTCCGCGTTGCCGATCCTGGCGGCGACCCTCCTCACCCGCGAACCGTGCACGCTCCATCACGTCCCGGATTTGAGCGACACCCATTACATGCTGCAAATCCTGACCCATCTCGGGGCCCAGGTGGAACGCGCCAGCGGCACTGTCACCGTCACCGCGGACAAGATCGAATCGGTCGCGCCCTACGATGTCGTGCGGAAGATGCGGGCGTCAGTCTGTGTGCTCGGTCCGCTTCTGGGCCGGTGCAACGAAGCGACAGTCTCGCTCCCGGGCGGCTGCGTGATCGGCGATCGGCCGATCGATTTGCATCTGAAAGGGTTCGAAGCGCTTGGCGCGGCGGTCCGAGTGGAGGGCGGCAACGTGAAAGTGTTCGCGCCGAAATTGGAGGGAGCGGTCATCAATTTGCGGGGGAAATTCGGCCCGACCGTTCTCGGCACCGATAATGTGATGATGGCCGCGGCGCTCGCTGAAGGCATCACCGTTATCGAGGGCGCGGCAACAGAACCGGAGGTGGTGGACCTCGCGAATTTCCTGAACAAGATGGGCGCGAAGATCGAAGGCGCGGGAACGCGGCGCCTGATCATCGAAGGCGTGAAGGAATTGCACGGCGCGGAGCACGACGTCATTCCGGACCGGATCGAGGCGGGCACATTTCTGGTGGCCGGCGCGATTTGCGGCAAAGGCGTGACCGTGAAACGCGTGGTGCGCGATCACGTCAGCGCCGTCACCGACGCGCTCATCGCGTGCGGTTACCATATTCAATGGGCGGAAAATTCGATCACGGTCTCGCCGAACGGTGAGACGAAGCCACTGGAGCTGGCCACCGAGCCGTATCCTGGTTTTCCTACGGACATGCAGGCGCAAATGTGCGCGCTGCTTTCCACCACCGAAGGCATCAGCGTGATCACAGAAAATATTTTTCCGCAGCGTTACATGCACATCGCCGAGTTGAAACGGATGGGGGCGCACATGCAGCTCGAGGGAGCAAGCGCCGTCATCCAGGGGGTCGAGCGGTTGTTCGGCGCGCCGGTGATGGCGAGCGACCTGCGCGCGTCCGCCGCCCTGGTCCTGGCGGGATTGAAAGCCGAGGGCCGCACGGAAGTGAGCCGGGTGTATCACATCGATCGCGGTTACGAGCATCTCGACGAAAAACTGAGCGAGCTCGGGGCGCATATCGAGCGGGTGAAGGGGGACTGATCTTCGCGACCGTGCTCGTGATCGACTCCAGAAAAGCGAAGACGATCACGATCACGAGCAGGAGGATTGTATGAACGGCAACGTTAAGTCATGGTGCGTTGGCTGCCATCTCAGCGCGCTCGCCGGGTTCGTGATTCCGGCGCTTGGGCACATTGGCGGACCGCTGATCGTGTGGCTGGTCAAGCGCGGCGATTCGGCGGAGATCGATGAGCACGGCAAGGAAGCGTTGAACTTTCAGATCTCGATGCTGATCTATAATGTCATCGCGGGCATTCTCTGCCTGCTTCTGATCGGCTTCGTGCTCCTGGCGATCCTGCATGTGCTCAACGTCGTCTTCGTGGTCATCGCTGCAATGCGCGCGAGCGAGGGCCAGATGTATCGGTACCCGCTCACGCTGCGGTTGATTTCGTAAATCGCGTGATCCAGCCGCCCTCGCGCTTCGCATAGCGAAGCGGCTACAGAAGACTTCGCAGCGTTTTCATGTTCGCGACGTCTTCGGCGAGGTCTTTCCCCTTCGGTGTCTCGAGGACTTTCGGAATTTTGCGGAAGCGCCGGTCGCGCATGATGAAGCGGAAGGCATCGAGACCGATCTTTCCTTTGCCGATGTGCTCGTGGCGATCGACGCGAGAGCCGCGCGCCGTTTTCGAATCGTTGAGATGCAACGCCGCGAGACGGTCCAGCCCGATCACCCGATCGAACTCGCGAAAGGTTTTCCTAACCGCGGCTTCGTTGCCGATGTCGTAACCGGCGGCGAAGACGTGCGCGGTATCGAGACAAACGCAGAGCCGTTCCGGTTCACGCACGTTGGCGATGATGGCGGCGAGATGCTCGAAGCGATCGCCGAGGCACGATCCCTGGCCGGCCGTCGTCTCGAGCGCGACCCGCGTTTTGATTTTCGGCAGGCCGGCGAAGACCTGATCGAGCGAGCCAATTATTTTCGCGAGCCCCGCGGCTTCGCCCGCGCCGAGATGCGCTCCCGGGTGCATGACCAGGAATGGCAACTCGAGCTGGTCCGCGCGAACGAGTTCTTCCGAAAGCGCGCGAATTGAGTTCACGTGGAACTGCGGGTTCGTGGCCGCAAGGTTGATGAGGTAGTTCGCATGCGCGAACGCCGCCTGCAGTTCCGTCCGCTGCGCGTGATCGAGGAACGCCGAGATTTCTCCGGGCAACAACGGCCGGGCGAACCATTGCATGTTGTTCTTCACGAAGATCTGCATGGCCGTGCAATCGATCGACCGCCCGCGCTCGATGGCGCGATGCACCCCGCCGCCGATGGACATGTGGGCGCCGAGGAGAATTTTCGAATGTCGATTTTCGATTTTCGATTTAGAGACGGTCATGAATGAAATCGAGATGAAGAATCGAACTAAGCAATTCGCGTTGCGTGTTCTGAAGATGGCGGACGCTATTCCTGCGAGTCGAAGCGGAAATGCAATCGCAAATCAAATTGTTCGCAGCAGCACTTCGGTAGCGGCTAATTACCGTGCGCTTTGCCGCGCGAAATCACGAGCCGATTTTATCAACAAGACGAGCATCGTGGAAGAAGAGGCGGACGAAAGCGGCTTCTGGCTCGAATTAATCGTCGATGCCGGTCTACTGACAGCGACTCGCATCAAACCTCTGCTCGCTGAAGCAGGCGAGATCACGGCGATGCTGGTTGCCAGCCGCAAGACCGCTGTCGCCCGTGGTCGCTGATTGGCAATCGAAAATCGAAATTCGAAAATCTAAAATCTCTTCGGGTGCCAGTTCGGCTTGGCGATGCTGCCTTCGCCTTTGTATTCGAAAAGTTTGTACATCGGCGTGAGGACCACGCCGGCGCCGCCGGCTTCGATGCGGATGTCGAAATCGAGTTTGTCCTCGAGGAAATGGACGTCGCCGTGGCCGATCATGCCGAAGAGTTTGCCGGACACCTTGAAATCGTCGGTGTGAATCACGCCATTCTTGATGGTGAACGTGGATTTGGCCTGGCGCGCGAGACTGTAACCGGCGCCGGGAATAATCGCGGAGAGCAGCTGGGAGAGCGGGCCAAAGATCGGGATCGCGAAGATGTCGCCATCAGTGACCTTCGCGGTACCGGCGCCCTGCATGGCGCGAGCATCGCTGCCGGCGCTGGTCCATTCGTAAGCGCCGCTCAACCGGCCGTGGGCGGTCTGGTATTTGAAATAGAGATCGGCCAGGCGCGGGAAATCGACGCCGTCCAGGGTGAGATTCGCGCGATAACGATTGTCGTTTCTGGCCAGGGAAAAATCCGCGCCGCCGAGAACCTCGCCGTTAAAAAGTTTGCCGTCGATGTCGATCAACTGAAGACGGTTGTCGGTAAAAAGGAGGCGGCCGCTGACGCGGTCGATCGGGAGCGTCTTGCCCAGGAAAACGTAATCCATGCCCGCGGGCGCATCGACCTTGATCTCGATGTGGTCATTCGCACCGTGAAAATGGAAGACACCGTTCACTACCAGGTTCGGCGGTTGCCGGAACTTGTAGGGCGCGACTTCCTTGAAATATTTAGGGTCGACCCAGACGATGGCTTCCATGAGGCGCAGCGCGCTCTTGATGTCTTTGAAGCGGATTTCGTGGTGCGCGAAATCGTAGGCTATCGAGCCGGTCCCGACGCCTTCCTCGCGGAGGACGCGGAGATTATCGAGATGGAGCGCGCCATTTTCGAGACGCAACGCCGCGCTCGCTTCATTCATCCAGGCGCCGCGGAATCGAGTGCGCTGGGTGGCGATGGTTCCTTCGCCGGCCCAGGTGACCGGGTCCCGGCCCGGGCCATGCAAGGCGAAACGAATGGAAGGCGGCCGGCTCCAAACCCATTCCGCGAGGAACCGGCCCATCTCGGGTGAGGTGAAGGCGCGGAAGATAATGGGATCGATCGCGCTATCGACGGTGATCCGGAAATCATTGGGTGCGTCGAGGAGATCGCCGCGCAGCTCGCCCGATTCATGCCGGAGGCGCAGATCGCGGATCATCCCGCGGTCGCCGTCCCAGGAAAAATCGGCCGTCAATTTCAGGAGCGGCACGGTTTTGTAACTGAATCGCTCGGCGGCGACGCGGCCGATCACGTTGATCTTCGGTTTTTCCTCGGCGAAATTCGCAGCGCCGGAAAGCTCGAGCAGCGGCGGCGAGTTGAAGGTCGCGTCCGCGAGCAACTGAGGGAACCCGACCGCCTCGAGAAAGCGCTTCGCATCAAGCGTGCTCCGGCCCTGGAACTCGGCGGCATTGCTTTCGCGGCTCCATGTGGCGCGCCCGGAAAAATCCCCGGCGTTATCGGACCAGCTGCATTGATTGATCTGGAGCGTCTGGTTGGCCCACTCGCCGGCGAGGGAAAGATTCGCCATCTCGTAATCGCCGCGCCGGAGCCGGTCTCCCTTCAAGGTCGCTTCGGCGTGGACGGTTTCGAATCGGGAAAGGTCGCCGGCGAATTTCACCTGCAGCGAGGGACCTTCGCCGGGGAAAGTGAACCGGCGCAATTCGTCCGCCACGCGATGAATGAGAAGCAAGCGCTGCCGCCATTCTTCATCTGAGATTTCGTCGGACGGCTTGTAATCGCTCCGTTTGATCAACTGGCCCGTCGCCGAAATTCGGACCCCGCAGAAAATGCCTTCGACCTGGCTGACGTAAATTTGTTCCGGCGGAAAATAAACATGGGCATGCAATTCCTTGATCTGGGTCTTCGGCGTGCCGGGCGCGGCGGCGGGATTGGGGATCGTCAGCTCGGCGCCGCGGACATCGAGGGCATTGAGAAAAGGCTGATGATGGAGGAGCGCGGCATAATTGATGTCGAGCGCGACTTCGCTGATCACCGCGAGCGTGTTCTCGCGATTTTTGAAATCGTAGATCCGGACGTTCTGCGCGATCAGTCCGCGAACCGGATCAACCGTCAGTCGTTGAATCGATGCTTCCACGCCGCGCTTGTGCAGTTCCTCCGAAACGCGGTCGCGCCATTCCTTGCCGAACCCGCGCTTCGCCAGATACCAGGCGGTCCAGCCAAAGATGAGAACGAACGCGACAATCGTCAGGCGCAGGATGCGGCGTGATTGGGAATGGTGAACTTTCGCGCGACGGCGGTAGAATTGCCGAGCCAGAGACGGCGGCGTGGGTTCTAAAACCGGAGGCACACGGAGAACGTCCAATGCCCGACGTCCAACGTCCAATGTTTCATGGAAGACCGCAGAAGAGTGGACAGGATTTACAGGATTAACAGGATTGGTTTTCTTTAATCCTGTTTAATCCTGTAAATCCTGTCCTTCATTTCTTGTGACCATCTCAGACCTGCCGGCCATCAATGCGTCGTTGAATTTGATCAGCACGATCTTCATCTCGGCCGGCTGGTATTTCATCCGGCGCGGCTATTGGCGCCGCCATGTCGCCTGCATGATCCCGGCCTTGATTTCCTCCACGCTGTTTCTCGCCGGCTATCTCGTCTATCACGCCCACGTCGGCGAACGCTCCACCGGTTTCTCTGCGCAGGGGATAATTCGGCCGATCTATTTCACGATGCTGATCTCGCACATCATTCTCGCCGCCGTGACGCTGCCGCTGGTAATCGTCACGCTGGTGCCCGTCTTCCGCCGCCGCTGGGATCGCCACCGGCGGATCGCGCGCTGGACGATGCCGATCTGGCTCTATGTGTCGGTGACCGGGGTGCTCGTTTACCTGATGCTCTACAAATGGTTTCCGCCGGCGAATCTTGCGCTCGGCCAGTAGTTGATGTTTGATGGGAATTGTCCGAGCGAAATCATGGTCACGATCGCGACATTCAACGAACCGGCCAAGGCGAAGCATCTCAAGACGCGGTTGCAGGAAGCCGGCGTCAAGGCCGATATCCATAATGAAGGGCGGCTGCAAAAGGCCGCCTTCGTTTCGGAACCCCAGGCGAACGCGAAAGTCCTGGTCGACGAGGAAGATTTCGAGAAGGCGAACAAGTTGATGGCGGAATGGGAGGCGAGCGATCCGCAGATCGGTTCCGCCATCCGCTGCCCGCAATGCAAGTCGCCCCGGATCGAATACCCCCAGCTGACGCGCAAGTTCATCACTCCCTGGCTGGCCAGCGTTCTTTTTACGGTGCGAATTTTCCCGAAGGAATTTTACTGCCAGGATTGCCACTTCACCTGGGGGAAGGACGGCGATCCGCTGCCGCAACCCGCCACTTGGGAAACGTTTTCCTAACCCGCGCTACGCGCGGGGAAGCACCAAATCCCAAGCACCAAGCTCCAGGGAAGCACCAAATCCCAAGCTCCAAACAGCCGTTCTCCGTCTGTTTTTTTTTTTGGTGTTTGGGATTTCTTTGGAGCTTGGAGCTTGGAGCTTGGTGCTTGGAGCTTCGGCGCAGCACGTTGCTAAAAAATCACGCCCCCAAGGACGTGACACGATCCATTCTTTGAATCACGTTCCTCCGGCCCATGAAATGGCTTTTTCTTCTTTTGCTCGCGGTGGTGATTTTCGGCGGGGCCGCGTTTTTTAGTTACGACCTTTTCGTCAAGCCCGAGCGCAAGATCCAGCAGGAGAAAAGCGGCGAAATCCCGGTCGAGCCCGTGCCGGACGTGAGCATGCCGGAATTCCAGGCGGCGGCGAAACTGCGCCAGGAAGGAAAGCTGATCGAGGCGCGCGACGCGTTGATCGCGTTTCTCCAGCGATTTCCCACGGGCGCGCACGTCGAGGAAGCGAAAGACCTTCTCGGTCAGGTAAACACCGAGATGCTTTTCACCGATTATCGTTCGCCGGAAAAACAGGAATACGTCGTGCGCCCCGGCGACGTCCTGGCGAAGATCGCCAACAAGACCAAGACCACGCCCGAGTTGATCATGCGGACGAATAACCTGACGAATTCAATGCTGCGCGTCGGGCAACATCTCCTCATCTCGCGTCCCGATTTTTCCGTCTTCATCCAGCGCAAAGCCCAGACCGTGATCCTGCTCAATCACGGCCAGTTCTTTAAGCGCTATCACGTGAAAGTGGTGAAGTTGTCCGCGAAACAGGCGCCGCGAATCACCACCCGCGTCGCGGAAGTGATGGCGTGGAAGGGCGGCAAGCGCGTCGGGTTCGGGACCAAGGAATGGCTCGGCAGCACTCGCTGGGTGCGCCTGGCGCAGCCGGGTTATTTTCTTTTCGCCGTGACCGAGCCCGGGCGGCGCGACGAATCAAACCAGCCGCCGCCTCCCGGCCTTGGTCTGTCCCCGGCTGACATGGACGAACTGAGCAGCCTTGTAAACAGCAAGACCAGTGTCACGATTACGGACTAGAAGGTTGAGAGGAAGAGAGGTTGAGAGGTTGAGAGGACATCGAAATTCCGCGCTTCGGTTGTTCGCAAATCCTCTCAACCTCTCAACTACTCAACCCCTCAACTGAATGGAATCGCACCCTTTGGACTTTGAAAAACCGATTCTGGAACTGCAACGGCGGCTCCAGGATCTGAAGAACCATTCGGACCAGCACGATCTCGATTTCGATTCCGAGGTCGAGGCCATGGAATCCAAGATCCGCGAAACCCGCCGCCAGATTTACGATAACCTCACGGCCTGGCAACGGGTCCAGCTCGCCCGGCACATCCAGCGACCGTTCGCGCTCGATTACGTGGCGCGCTGTTTCACCAATTGGATCGAGCTGCATGGCGATCGCGCCTTCGGCGACGACAAGGCGATGCCGAGCGGGCTCGCGAAACTGGGTCCGAGCCGCTGCGTCGTGATCACCCATCAGAAAGGGCGAGACACGAAGGAGAACGTGATGCGGAATTTCGGTTGCGCGCATCCGGAGGGATATCGCAAGGCCCTGCGCTTGATGCGGCTCGGGGAGAAGTTCGGCTTGCCGGTGATTTCGCTCATCGATACGCCCGGGGCTTTTCCCGGCATCGGATCCGAAGAGCGCCACATTTCTGAAGCGATCGCGGTGAACCTGCGCGAGATGATGAACCTGCGAGTGCCGACGATCGCCGTCGTGATCGGCGAGGGCGGCTCCGGCGGCGCGCTCGGGATCGGGGTTTCGGATCGCGTGTTGATTCTCGAGAACGCCTATTATTCCGTCATCAGCCCGGAAGCGTGCTCCGCGATTTTGTGGAAGGACCGGCGGCACGCGGCCGAAGCGGCGGAAGCCCTGAAGTTGACGGCCCAGGATTTGATGGGGCTCGGCGTGGTCGATGAAATCGTGCCGGAACCGGAAGGCGGCGCGCACCGCGATCCCGATCTCGCAGCGGCGAACCTGGGGACGGCGTTGCGGCAGAACCTGGAACGGCTTTCCTCGCTCTCGATCGAAGAACTGCTGCGGAATCGGTACGACAAGTTCCGGAAGCTCGGCAAGTTCACCGAAGAAGTGGCCGAAACTCACCCTCACCCCAGCCCTCTCCCTTAGGGAGGCTCCCCGTTTGGGTACGGTGGATCGAGCGCTCCGTCGCTCGATGACGAATAATGCCGGCGAAGCCGGGACAAAGAAGCATCGCGCGACGGAGCGCTCGATCCACCTAAGCGGAAAATAAATTTGTTAGCGCGACGACTCGCCGAATCAGGCCGCGAGGTTTTTTCGGCGGCGTGATTTTCGCCGCTGGTGGAGGAAGCGGCGGGAAGAGAAAGCGCAAAACCGGATCGATCCGCGCAGCCCAGGCGCCTTCGCTGTGACCCGCGCCTTCGACTTCGAGATAATGAAGATCGTCGTGCAGCCGCCAACCTTTCTCGACCAGCCGATCCCGCAAGGTCGCCGCGCGTTCCCACCCGGGCTCGTGCGTGCCGGTATCCAGCCAGATTTTCAGGGGCGGCTTCGCCGTTTCATCGATCTCATCGACGATATCGTAAATCGCGCAGTCGTCCCACCAGATCGACGGCGACAGGACGGCGAGGCGGGTAAAGTAATTCGGGAACCACAAGCCGAGAGCCAGGGTGGCGAGCCCCCCCAGCGACGAGCCGCCCAGGCCCGTAAATGTCGCTTCGCGTTTCGTGCGATATTTCCGGTCGATGAACGGCTTCAGCTCCTCGATCAAGAAACGTCCGTAGCTCCGGAGCAGTCCCTTGCTCCGTTTCCGCTTGGGCGGATCGATCCGGGCCGGCGTCGGCGCGTATTCATGGATCCGATCTTCGCCAGTGTTCGCGATCGCGACGATGATGAGCGGCTCGATTAATTTCTTCCCGATCAATTGCTGGGCCGTCTCATCCACGCCCCATTCCACGCCGGCAAACGCCGTGGCCGCGTCGAAAATATTCTGGCCGTCGTGGAGGTAAAGGACCGGGTAATGCCGCGTTGAAAACCGGCGATAACCGGGCGGGAGATAAACGAGAACGTCGCGGCGGTTCTTCAGGATTTTCGACGGGAAAGCGCGGTGTTGTTGGATGGTTCCGGTCAGGGTCGTCGGCGGCATGAAAAGCGAAACGCATCGCTTGTCATTCCAAGCTTGTCGAGGAATCTCTTAACTGTTTGGGTAAGATTTCGCTTCAGGAGCGAAAGGCCCATGAACGAACGCTATATTAAATGGTGGACGCCGCACCTGAGTCGCGATTTCGAAATGCTCGTCTTCGGCGATGGCGGGGGCACGCCCCTGATTCTATTTCCAACCTCGTTCGGGCGCTATTCGCAAAACAAGGATTTCGGACTGACCGACTCGATCGCCGGGTTCGTCGATAGCGGCAAGATCACGATCTATTGCCCGGACTCAGCCGATCTCGACAGCTTTTATAACAAGGCGATCCATCCCGCCGATCGGATGCGGACGCACAACGCCTTCGAGCGCGTCATCGTGCACGACGTGTTCGATTTCGCGCGACGTGAATGCTCGGCCCCTCGAGTCATGGTGAGCGGCGCCAGCCTCGGCGCCTATCACGCGGCGAACATCGCTTTTCGCCATCCCGACGCAGTTTGCAATCTCATTTCGCTCAGCGGCGCGTTCGACATCAGCTCGTTCTTCGACGGCTATTACGACGACAACATTTATTTCAACAGTCCCTACGATTATCTGCCCAACACGACCGACCCGTGGAAATACAACCACCTGGGCATCATCATCGGCACCGGCGAATGGGATAACACCCGGCATGAATCGTATCGCCTCTCGGAAATCCTGAACTCGAAGGGCATTCAGCATTGGCTCGATGATGGAAAATGGCGTGGCCACGATTGGAACTACTGGCGCGATATGCTGCCGCATTATTTGTCGAAAATTTGCGGATAGCGCGCTGGCAACGGGAACTTATCTATGAAAAAAATCGGAATCCTTTTTGGACAGGAAGGCAGTTTCCCGCCGGCGTTTGTCGAGCGAGTAAACCTGAAAACCGGCGGCAAGGAGATCATGGCCGAGTTCGTCAAGATGGACAAAGTCGTCCAGGGCGAGCCGTGCGGTTACGACGTGGTGATCGACCGGATTTCGCAGGACGTGCCGTTTTATCGGGCGTGGCTCAAGAACGCGGCGCTCACCGGCACCGCGGTCGTAAACAATCCGTTTTGGTGGAGCGCCGACGAAAAGTTCTTCAATAACGCGCTCGCGACGAAGATCGGCGTGGCCGTGCCGAAGACGGTGCTGCTGCCATCGCACCAACTGCCTCCGGACACGAGCGACAATTCCTTCCGCAACCTCGCCTACCCGCTCGATTGGGAAGGTATTTTCAATTACGTCGGCTGGCCGGCGTTCTTCAAACCGTTCGCGGGCGGCGGCTGGAAGAACGTCTACCGGCTCCACAATCCCGAGGAATTTTTCCGGGCCTACAGCGAGACGGGCCAGCTCGTGATGATGTTGCAGGAAGAAGTGAAGTTCGACATGTACTTTCGCTGCTACTCGATCGACCAGCGCAACGTTCGCATCATGCCCTACGAGCCGCGCCATCCCTATCATCTGCGTTACCAGACGGAATGGCAGGCGCCGCGCGAAGTTTTGGAGGCGGTCGAGAAGGGCGTGCTGACCTTGAACCAGTATCTCGGCTACGACCTGAACACGGTCGAGTTCGCGATCCGCGACGGCGTTCCGCTGGCGATCGACTTTTGCAATCCCGCGCCGGATGCCGAAGCGGCGAGCGTGGGCCAGGCAAATTTCGAATGGGTCGTGGAAGCCGTTTCCGAGATGGCGATCCGGAAAGCGCGCGAACATCAACCCGGCCGCGATAACTTGAGCTGGGGCAAGTTCGTCCAAGCGGCGGTGACGAAGCGGTCGTTGGGCGATTTGGCGTAAGCGGAAAATGACGAATAACTAATGACGAATGACGAAGGAATGACGAAATCCGAAGCCGCGGAGTCGCTGATCTTTTCGTTATTTGAGCTTTGTCATTGATTCGTCATTCGTCATTCGAGCTTCGTCATTCCGTTCGCCCGCATGACAGCGCGCCAGAAATAGATCACCTTTGATTTCGCCCATGCCCGCCACGAACCACACTTTCACGCTCGGCATCGAGGAAGAATTCGCGATCGTTGATCCGGAGACGCGCGAGCTGCGGTCGCACATCCAGGAAATCCTCGAGGGCGGCAAAGTCCTGCTCAAAGAGCAAATCAAGCCCGAGATGCACCAGTCGGTCGTCGAGCTGGGCACGGAGATTTGTTCCTCGATCACGAACGCGCGTGAGCACGTCGTCGAGCTGCGCAGCAAACTCGCTTCGCTCGCGGGCAAAGCGAACCTGCGGATCGCCTCTGCCGGCACTCATCCGTTTTCGAACTGGCACGACCAGCTCATCACGGAAGGCGAACGCTACAAGCAAATCGTGAAGGACATGCAGCGGCTCGCCCGGGCGAATTTGATCTTCGGCCTTCATGTCCACGTCGGAATTCCGAACCGCGAGTCGGCGATCCACGTCATGAACCAGGCGCGCTATTTCCTGCCCCACATCTACGCGCTCTCGGTGAACTCGCCGTTCTGGGTGGGACAGGACACCGGCTTGAAAGGTTATCGCCTGAAAGTGTTCGAACGCTTTCCCCGCACCGGAATTCCCGATGCCTTCGAGTCGCTTTCCGAGTACGAAGATTTCTGCAAGCTGTTGGTCAAAACTGGTTGCATCGATAACCCGAAAAAAATCTGGTGGGACATCCGGCTCCATCCATTTTTCGATACGCTCGAGGTGCGGGTCTGCGATGCGCAATCGCGCGTCGACGATACCCTCGCAATCGCCGCCCTCATCCAGGCCGTGATCGCGAAGCTCTACAAATTGCTCCGGCAAAATACGACCTTCCGCGTTTATCGCCGCCGGCTGCTCGATGAAAATCGCTGGCGCGCCTCGCGTTACGGCATCGAAGGCAAGCTCATTGATTTTGGCCGGGAAGAGGAAGTCGAGACCCGCAGTTTGCTCAACGAGCTGATGGAATTCGTTTCCACCGAAGTCGACGAACTCGGGAGCAAACGCGAGATGGCGCACATCGAACGGATCATGCGCGAAGGCACCGGCGCGGACCGGCAGCTCGAAGTTTTCCACCGCACTAACGACATGAAAGCCGTCGTCGACCAGATCGTGGCAGAGACTTACGAAGGGTTGATCCCGATCGCGGCGGACTAGGTGCGTTTGTTCAGTGGATCATGCATTGCCGAGCCGTATTTTTTCGCGTAAAGCTGACCGCTCTTTTCTCACATCATGCCTGATCGCGCCTACACCGTAACCATTGATCCCGAGCTTCAACCGGGCGCGCGCAACGCGATCCGCGATTGTCTGCGGCTGAAGCCGGATGAGCGGATTACGATCATCACTGATGAAGTCACGCGGGACATCGCGGCGGCGCTGCAATGTGAAGTAGAAGAAGTCGGCGCGGCGCATTCCGTTTTCGTTTTGGAAGAGCACGCGGAGCGACCGTTGACCGATATGCCGCAGGTCATCCTGGAAGATCTGGCGCAATCGCAGGTCAGTATTTTCTGCGCGCAGACCCAGCGCGGCGAGTTGCGTTCCCGCATGCAAATGAGCGACGTGGTGAACCAGAACCGGATTCGCCACGGCCACATGGTGAACATTACCCGCCAGATCATGCTCGAAGGAATGCGCGCCGATTTTCGCGCGATCGATGCTCTTAGCCAGCGGCTCGTCGAGCGCGCGCGCCGGGCCAAAAAGATCAAGTGCCGGACCCCGGCGGGGACTGACTTCGAAGGAGAATTTTCGCCGGCGCTGAAGTGGCTCAAGACCAGCGGCATTATCACGCCGGATAAATGGGGCAACCTGCCCGGCGGCGAAATTTTTACCTCGCCGATGAATTCCAACGGCGTGTTCGTCGTGGATGGCGTGGTGGGCGATTACCTTTGCCAGAAGTATGGCGACTTGCAGGAGACGCCGCTCACCATCGAGGTAAAGGACAATCGGATCCGCGAGCTGCGCTGCGACGACAAGGAGTTGCTGGAAGAATTCCGCGCCTACACGAGCACGGATGAAAACAGCAACCGCGTCGGCGAGTTTGCCGTCGGCACCAACACCGCCTGCACCCACGTGATCGGCAACATTTTGCAGGACGAAAAAATTCCCGGCATCCACATCGCCTTTGGTCACCCCTATTCCGAACACACCGGCGCGAAGTGGGTCTCGAAGACGCACATCGATTGCGTCGGCCGCGACTTCGACATCTGGTTCGACGACGAGAAGGTGATGGAGGGCGGGAAGTTTTTAGTGTAATGTTTCCCTGCGATGATTGTTGACGTTCGTGAACGACTCGAGCGCACACCGTTCGTCCCATTTGTAGTCCGGACATCGGACGGGCACGACTATTCGGTGCCGACTACAGATCACGCATTCATTACTCCCAAAGGCAATCGCGTGATTGTTATTGCAGATAATGGTGCTGTTGCCGTTCTTGGCCCGATTCATATCAGCGGTATTATCGACCACCCGACTCCCGCCTGACACAGGGCGGATCAGCCGATGGATCCGCAGCTTCGCTCGCAATTCAACGGTGATTTCTCTGTGGAGAAATACGCGGCGCTGCTGCGTTGCGTGAATGAAACCGAGAAGTGGCCGGCGGACTTCCGAATTTCGGAAACGCCGATTTTTTTGACGAATGAATTCACGGAGGAAGTGGTAGCGGCGGCAGAAGAGATTGTCGCGCTCGTCCAGACGCCGGAGTTTAGGCGGCATTCCGCGACGGCGATCCCGCCGGGCCTGGAAGTCCCGCGAGAATCGATTCATCCGAATTTCATCGTGGTCGATTTCGGGATCTGCACGGAGGGCGGACGAATTGTTCCGCGTTTGATCGAGCTCCAGGCGTTTCCGAGCCTGTTCGGATTTCAGCTTCTGATTCTACACTGTTATCGCGCTGCATATCCGGCGATCCCGCGCGATTGGACCTCGTCGTTCGGCGGAATAAAGGACGACGCTTACGTCGAGATCCTGCGTCGGACGATCATCGCGGACGCGAAACCGGAGAACGTGGTCCTCCTCGAGATCGAGCCAGAAAAACAAAAGACGCGGATCGATTTCGCGGCGACGGAGACGATCCTTGGCATTCGTTCGGTTTGCCTGACGAAGGTGAAGAAAAGGGATCGCCAATTATTTTACGAACGCGATGGACGCGAGACGCGGATCGAGCGGATCTACAATCGCGTGATCTTCGACGAACTGATTCGCCGCCCGGACCTCGATCCGCCATTTCGTTTTCAGGACGAGCTCGATGTTACCTGGGTCGGCCACCCGAATTGGTATTTCCGCATTAGCAAACATTCCTTGCCGTTTTTAAAAACCGCCCACACGTCGCCCGCTTATTTTGCCGACGAATTCCCGGCCGATGAAGAAATCGACGATTATGTCCTGAAACCGCTCTACTCGTTCGCGGGCCTCGGCGTGGACATGGAGCCGACGCGCGAAAAACTGTCAGCGCTCGGGAGGCCGCACGAATGGATCCTGCAAAAGAAAGTTCGATATGCGGAATTCGTTCCGACTCCGGACGGACCCAAATCCAAAGCGGAAATCCGGATGATGTTCGTCTGGCCCGAAGGCGATCGGAAGCCAACCCTGGTGAACAATCTCGTCCGGATGAGCCAGGGAAAAATGATGGGGGTCGATTTCAACAAGGAGAGGACCTGGGTCGGCTCGAGCATCGCGTTGCACAGGTAGGGACGTTTTTCCGAAACGTCCGACTATTTCTTGTCATCGTGCCGTCTCTGCCAACGTCGGACGCCTCGGAAAGGCGTCCCTACCTAAGCTCCGCGCTCGTTTCGGCGAAGGCGTTGACGGCGAATTCCAAATCTTCGCGGGAATGGGCGGCGGAAACCTGGGTGCGGACACGCGCGGCGCCGTGCGGCACGACGGGGTAGAAAAATCCGATCACATAAACGCCCTTCTCGAGCATGCGCGCGGCGAACTTCTGCGAGAGAGCGGCGTCGCCGAGCATGATGGGAACGATCGGGTGCGTGCCTGGTTTGATCGTCAGGCCGTGCTCCATCAAAGCAGAGCGGAAATAGTTCGTGTTCTCCTCGAGCTTGTCGCGCAGCTCGGTCGATTCGCTCAGGAGCTCGAGCGCCTTGATCGTCGCCGCGACGATGTGGGGCGCAACGCTGTTCGAAAAAAGATAGGGCCGCGATCGTTGTCGCAACAGCTCGACGATGCGTTTGCGTGCGCTGGTGAAACCGCCGCTCGCGCCACCGAGCGCTTTACCAAGGGTGCCGGTGATAATATCGATCCGGCCCATCACCCCGCGATATTCGTGGGTGCCGCGCCCGTTTCGACCGAGGAACCCGGTGGCGTGCGCGTCGTCGATCATGGTGAGGGCCTGATGTTTTTCCGCCAGCTCACAAATCGCGCCGAGATCGGCGATCGTTCCGTCCATCGAGAAACAGCCGTCGGTGGCGATCAAGCGGAGCCGCGCGTCTTTCGCCTCGGCCAGCTTCGCCTCGAGGTCGGCCATATCGTTATGCTTGTAGCGGTAGCGTTGCGCCTTGGAGAGGCGGATGCCGTCGATGATCGAAGCGTGATTCAGTTCGTCCGAAATCACAGCGTCCTCGGGACCGAGCAGGGTCTCGAACAAGCCGCCGTTGGCGTCGAACGCCGAGGGATAAAGGATCGTGTCTTCGGTGCCGAGAAAGCGCGTGAGCTGGTCCTCGAGATCTTTGTGGATGTCCTGTGTCCCGCAAATGAAACGGACCGAGGCCATCCCGAAGCCGTGGGTCTCGAGCGCTTCCTTCGCAGCGGCGATGAGCGCGGGATGATCGGCGAGCCCGAGATAATTGTTCGCGCACATGTTGAGCACGCGCCGGCCGCCGGCGATCCCGATCTTCGCATCCTGCGGCGATGTGATGATGCGTTCCGTTTTGTAAAGGCCTTGCGATCTGATTTCCGCGAGCGTGTTGGCCAGTCGTTGGTCGAATTCCGCGAGCATGATTTCTGAGATAAGCAGATCAGCGGTGAACCGACAAAGTTAAACGAAGCATGACCGCGCTGTAGTCGCCCCGCTCTGTCGGGGCGTCCTTGGCGCGGGCGATCCGGCGGCGGCCGGACCGCGGCTACAGCGCGGGCTATGTAGTTGTTAGGCCCGACAGAGGGCCTGAAAAATACCCTTGCATGTGGTTGTGAATAACTGTTAATAACCAGCGCGATTGCGTAACCGGCCCTATTTCCTCTTCGCCTGCGCCGCGGTTTGCGCGCTTTTTTTGAGCGCGTGCGAGACCACGTCGACGCGCACTCACACGACCGCGCTGCCGAAATACGAGCCGCCCCTGGCGAAGCGCGACTTCCAAAATGTCCGCACCACGGCCTACACCCACACCGAGTCGGACCATCTCCCGTACGGAAATCACAACGCGCTCGGTGGACGATTGCATGCCGCGACCGGCGCGATTCGGCGCGCTGAGTATACGCCGCGCGCCGTGGCGGTGAACGGCGACGATGTGGCCGATTACCGGCGCGCTTCTTATTCCGGCGCGGCGCTCGAAAAGTTTTCGCTGAAGGAAACCAAGACGACCAAGGTGGTGAAGACGAAGCACGGAACGAAGAAGGTCGTTATTACCAAGAAGCCGCAAATCGGAAGTGCGGCGGCGGACTGGTCGCGCTGGCCGGCCGGCACCGTCTTTCGCCTTATCTCGACCGGGCAGGTTTATCGTGTCGAGGATTACGGGTGGGCGTTAGCCGGTCGGAATACGATCGATCTTTACATGCCCTCGCGCGGCTCGATGAATTCGTGGGGCGCGCGCGAGGAGAACATCCAGATCATACAATGGGGCGATCCGAACGAGAGCTTGCGGCTTTTGCAGGCGCATCAGGGTTACCGCCACATCCGCCGGATGGTTCTGGAGCTGCAGGGCCAGGACGCAGCGGCGGCGGCGCTGGATTAGCGGAGCATAGACTTTTAGTCTGTGCGCCCAGCGGAGTTGTACTCCGCTGCTCCCGGATGAAAAACAGCGGATAGAATATCCGCTGGGAGCACAGGTCACAGGCCTATGTTCCTCACGCGGCCCAGTCCAGGACGATCTTCCCGGAGTTCCCGGACTTCATCAGCTCGAAGCCTTCGCGGAAATCCGTGTAGGGAAAGCGGTGAGTGATGACGGGCGAAATATCGAGGCCGCTCTGGATGAGCGCGGTCATTTTGTACCAAGTCTCAAACATCTCGCGCCCATAGATTCCTTTGATCGTTAGGCCGTGGAACACGACGAGGTTCCAGTCGATCGCGGCGCTGCCGGGCATGATGCCGAGCATGGCGATGCGGCCGCCGTTCACCATCACGTCGAGCATATCGGTAAACGCTTTTGGATTGCCGGACATCTCGAGGCCGACGTCGAAGCCCTCGCGCATATCGAGTTCTTTCATGGCGTCATGCAGGTTCCGCTCGCGCACGTCGATCGCGAGCGTCGCACCCATCTTGCGCGCGAGATCGAGCCGGTAAGGATTGATGTCGGTGATGACAACTTTGCGCGCGCCGGCCATCTTCGCGATCGGCACCGCCATGCAACCGATCGGGCCGGCCCCGGTAATGAGGACATCTTCACCGACGAGGTCGAACGCCAAAGCGGTGTGGACCGCATTCCCGAGCGGATCGGAGCAGGAGAGAACATCCATTGGGATCTTTGGATCGCACCGCCAAAGATTTGTTTTCGGCACCGATACGTATTCCGCAAAGCCACCAGGCCGATTAACGCCGATGCCCTTCGTGTTTGGACAAAGATGGCGGCGCCCGGCGAGGCAATTGCGGCAGTGTCCACAAACGATATGCCCTTCAGTCGTGACCAGCTCGCCCTCCTTAAAATCGTGGACGCCGGCGCCGATTTTTTCGATCACGCCGACGAACTCGTGGCCGATCACCATCGGGACCGGGATCGTTTTTTGCGCCCACGCGTCCCAGTTATAAATGTGAACGTCGGTGCCGCAGATCGATCCTTTCTGGACCCGGATCAGGACGTCGTTAGGCCCGATCTCCGGCAGCGGCACTTCTTCCAAACTGAGTCCCGGCGCGCGCTCGCGTTTGACCAGCGCTGGCATCGTTTTGCTCACGGCGTCCAAATTAGTTGAGGGTCGCGCGAGCGCAATCCTGTTCCCTTCCGCGCTTGCCTTTGGCGGGATCATTTCGGATGGTGCGCGCATGGCCGAGACGCTCGAGCGCGCGGCCGCAGCGAAACCATCCACGCCGCGCTCTGTTTTTATTTTTCGTTTCGGGAGCACGATCGTCCTTTGGTCGCTCGCGCTCGGGATCATTTTTTCCGGCTACGAAATTGCGTTCTTCGCCTTGATCGGAACGCTCGGGATGCTCTCGCTTTGGGAATTCTACGGCATGCTCGATCACAAGGGGCTGCCGAACTTCAAGATCACGGCGATGATCTGCGGCGCCGTGATGTTATGCGGCAGCTTCTATTATTTTTCGCGAATGGGCCCCGGCCATTCCTACGATTTCGAGGTCGCCGTCCTCCTCTTTTTTCTGCTGACGGTTTTCACCCGGCAAATGTTCGACAGGCTCCGCGAGGACGCGCCGCTGCGGACGATGGCTTACACGATCTTTGGGCTGCTCTACGTGCTCTGGCTTTACAATTTCGTCACGAAAATCGTCTACGTCGTTCCACGGAGCCCGACCGGCGCGGTGACCGGCCAGTTCTACGTTCTCTATCTCGTGGCGGTCACGAAGTTCAGCGACATGGGCGCGTATCTCACCGGCAGCCTGATCGGGCGCCACCCATTGATTCCGCACATCAGCCCCAAGAAAACCTGGGAAGGGTTCTTCGGCGCGCTCGCATTTTCGCTCCTGGCGAGCTGGGGCATGTTCAAGTTGATGCCGGGGCATCTGTCGGCCCTGAACCTGACGCACGCGATCGTTTTGGGCCTGCTGCTGGGTTTTGCCGCGGTCATCGGCGACCTGGCGGAATCGATCGTTAAACGGAGCACGGGCGTGAAAGATTCCGGTAATTTCTTGCCGGGAATCGGCGGCGCGCTCGATCTGGTCGACAGCCTGCTCTTCACCGCGCCGCTTCTGTTTTTTTATCTCCGTCTCGTCATTCGGCTGGACTAAATCCGGGCGCGAGAAACGAATCTCCTTGGGATGAAACGAAAACGCGTGGTCGTTCTGGGCGCGACGGGATCGATCGGTGAGAGCGCGCTGAAGGTGGCGCACGATATTCCAGAACGGATGGAGATCGTCGGCCTGGCGGCGAACCGGAACGCACAGAAGCTGGCAGCACAGGCGAACAAAGTGCGGCCGCCGGCGGTTTGTTTGGTGGACGAAACGAAAGTCGGGGAGCTGCGAGCTGCGTTGGAATATGAGCCCCGCATCTTCTCAGGCGAAAGCGGGCTGGTGGAGATCGCGTGCTTGGCGGAAGCGGAGATGGTGCTGGTCGCCGTTGTCGGAACCGGCGGGTTGCAGCCGGCTTTGGCGGCGATCGAGGCGGGAAAAGATCTGGCGGTGGCGAGCAAGGAAATTCTCGTGATGGCGGGGGAGATCGTGATGCGGGAGGCGGGGAAGAAAGGCGTTCAGATTTTGCCCGTCGATAGTGAGCACAACGCGATTTTTCAGTGCCTTGAAGGAAGGTTTCAGGGTTCAGGGTTCAGGGTTCAGGAGGGAGGAAGCGCGGAACGAAACTTTTCTGAAATCCGAAACCTGAAACCTGAAACCTGTGCAGATGTTCGACGACTGATCCTGACAGCGTCGGGCGGGCCGTTTCGGAATACGCCGGCGAGTGAGTTTGAAGGGATCACGGTCGAGCAGGCGTTGAAGCATCCGACCTGGAACATGGGGCCGAAGATCACGATCGATTCGGCGACGCTGTTTAATAAGGGGCTCGAGATGATCGAGGCCCATTGGCTCTTCGGCGTGGAAATGAAACGGGTGGAAGTGGTGATCCATCCGCAGAGCATCGTCCACTCGATGGTCGAATTCAGCGACGGATCTGTCCTGGCGCAGCTCAGCCATTCGGACATGTGTTTTCCGATTCAATACGCCGTTACCTGGCCGGAACGGGTGGCGAATTCGTTGCCGCCGCTCGATTTCGGGAGGGTGCGCCAGTTGGAGTTCGCGACACCCCGTTACGAAGATTTTCCGGCGCTAAACCTGGCGCGCCGCGCGGGAGAGATCGGCGGCACATTGCCGGCGGTGTTGAACGCGGCGAACGAGATCGCGGTCTCAGCTTTTCTTGAGCGCAAGATTTCCTTCCCGCGGATCTGGGAGACGGTCTCGGCCGTCATGGACCGGCACACGAACGTTGCGCACCCTGATCTGGATGCCATATTGCGCGCCGATCTATGGGCCCGCGACGAAGCTGCGGGATTCGTTAAATCGTTACATTGTTAAATGGTTACATCGGCTGGCCCGCATTTGTCTTGATCGCAATTCACGATGTAACTTTGTAACGATTCACCTTTTGTAACGTCACGCTTTCCCATGCTCGGCCATATCCTGCGCGTCATTTTCATCCTCCTCGAGGTCGTTCTCCTTTTTAATTTGCTCATCGTCGTTCACGAGCTGGGGCATTTCCTGGCGGCGCGCTGGCGCGGATTATATATAGAAGGGTTCGGCGTCTGGTTCGGGAAACCGATCTGGAAGAAGACGATCAACGGCGTCCAGTACTCGTTAGGCTCGCTCCCCTTCGGCGGTTTCGTGAAACTGCCGCAGCTCGCGCCGATGGACATGATCGAGGGCAAGGCGGACCTGGATCGGGCGCGGCTTCCGAAAATTTCCGCGCTGGATAAGGTGATTGTCGCGATCGCGGGACCGCTCTTCAGCGTGTTGCTCGCGTTGTTCTTCGCTTGCGTGGTTTGGGCGGTCGGACATCCGGTGAGCGAATCGGACCTGACGACGGTGATCGGTTACGTGCATCAGGATTCACCGGCGGCGAAGGCGGGGCTGCGGCCAGGCGACAAGATTCTCGAAGTCGATGGCCGGCCGGTCTCGCGATTCTTTGGAATGAACGACAGCGTGGTCTGGAACATCGTGCGCAGCGAAGGCGCGTCGATCCCATTCAAGATCGATCGGGACGGGAAAGTGATGACGGTCGACGTGGTGCCGGTCATTGCCGAGACGAGCGGCTGGCGCCGAAAGAGTACGCGGCAGGTAATGATTCAGCCGGCTGTGACGCCGCTGGTCGATGAAGTGGACAAAGACACGCCGGCGGCAAAGGCGGGGATGAAGCCGGGCGATATCATCACGGCAGTCAACGGCCAACGAATTCTCAGTCCTCTCAGCCTGATCGACGAAATCGACAAACACCCGACCGACGAGCTGACCCTGGACGTGCGGCGAGGTTCGGAATCGCTCCAGCTAAAAATGCGGCCGGTTCCGCTGACCGCCGAAGGCACGACGAAACCGCGGATCGGCGTTCATTGGGACACGGGCGGACAGCTCTCGATTTCGCATCCGGACCCGGTCGAGCAGGTTTATCACAGTATCACGAGCACGCTCCAAACGATCGGCGCCGTGGCCTCGCCGAAGTCGGACGTGAAGCTGCAACACATGAGCGGCCCGGTAATGATCGTGAAGATTTACTACATGCTGTTCGAGAGTGAGAACGGCTGGAAGCTCGCGCTTTGGTTCAGCGTGATCCTGAACGTGAACCTCGCGATCCTGAACATGCTGCCGATCCCGGTGCTCGACGGCGGCCACATTGTTCTCGCGCTCATCGAAGGCGTCCGCCGGAAACCCGTGAACATGAAAATCCTCGAATGGGTGCAGACGGCCTGCGCCACCTTGATCATCGGCTACATGCTTTACATTAGCTTCTTCGACATTGGCGATCTGTTCGGGAAGAACAACGACCGGAAAGCGCCGCGGAAAGAAGCGCCGGCCTCGACGAAAGCTTCGCCGGCACCGTAAACCACGGGTTGGCATTCCGGCGCGATGCGCGGATGCTAAGTCATGAATTCAGCCATGACGACAACGGCGTTCGCACTCGATGGTTATCGGATCGTGAAAACCTTCGGCGTTGTTCGCGGCATCATCGTCCGTTCGCGTTCGATCTTCGGAACGATCGGCGCCGGATTGCAAACCCTGGTCGGTGGAAACATCTCGATCTTCACCGACCTGTGCGAGCAAACGCGGCGCGATGCGCTGGAGCAAATGTTGCAACATGCCGCCGCGCTTGGCGCGAATGCGGTGATCGGCTTGCGCTATGACGCAACCGAGATCATGCAAGGCGTAACGGAGGTTCTCTGTTACGGCACCGCAGTCCTCGTAGAACCGGCAGCCGTCTGAGATGTCAGATTGAATCGGGGAGTTGCAGCGATATGTTGGGGCATGACCTTCCAGGAAATTAAGGACCGCTATTCCGCGGCGCCCTTTCGCCCTTTCGAAATCGTCTTGACGAACGCCCGCCACATTCGGGTCAATCATCCTGAGTTTATGGCGCTGTCGCCGGACGAAGACACTGTCGTCGTTTACGAGAACGACGGTCATCTCACAATCGACGTCCCGCTGGTGATTGCTGTGAAGGAATTGAAAAACGGCGCCCGTCCGCGCAAGGGCAAGCGGTGAACTACTGCGATAGTCCGTACCGCTATCGTCGTCGCGCGACGCGCGAGGTAATGGTGGGCCGCGTCGGGATCGGCGCCGCGAACCCGATCCGGGTCCAGTCCATGATTACGTGCGACACGATGGACACCGAGGCGTCCATCGCGCAGACGATCGAGCTGGCCGAAGCCGGCTGCGAGATCGTGCGGATCACGGCGCCGACGGTGAAGGACGCGGCGAATTTGCAGAACATCGTGCGCGGATTGCGCGAGCGCGGCTGCGATGTCCCGATCGTGGCCGATATTCATTTCAAACCCGAAGCCGCGATGGAAGCGGCCAGGTGGGTGGAGAAAGTCCGAATCAATCCCGGGAACTACGCGGATTCGAAGAAGTTCAAGATCCTCGAATACACGGACGAGCAGTACGCCGCGGAACTGGAGCGCATTCGCGAACGGTTCACGCCGCTGGTGAAGCTTTGCCAGGAGCTCGGGCGCGCTCTGCGCATCGGGACCAATCACGGTTCGCTCTCGGACCGGATCATGAATCGCTATGGGGACACGCCGCTGGGAATGGTGGAGAGCGCGCTCGAATTCGCCCGGATCGCGCGCGATCTCGATTATCACGCGTTCGTGTTCTCGATGAAATCGAGCAACCCCAAGGTGATGATCAACGCCTATCGTTTGTTGGTCGCGCGGTTGAGCGAAGAAGGAGCGGATTGGAATTACCCAATCCATCTCGGGGTGACCGAGGCGGGCGAAGGCGAAGATGCGCGAATCAAGAGCGCGATTGGGATTGGATCGCTTCTCCAGGATGGGATCGGCGATACGATTCGCGTTTCGCTCACGGAGGACAGCATTCATGAAATCCCGGTGGCGCGGGCATTGGTCGCGATGATCGCGACAAGCTCCAACATCCAAGCTCCAAGCTCCAAACCCGAATTATCGTTCGACCCGTTTTCGTATTCGCGCCGCGCGACCGAGACGATCGAGTGCGATGGAGTTCGGGTGGGCGGCGAAGAACTAATGCGAGTAGTCGTTAGGCGGGCCACCTTTGAAAAAGTCGCGCACAAGATCGACCGGCTGGGGGATTACAAACCGGAAATCGTTTATGAGGACGCGCGCATTCGTGAGATCGATCCTCGCGATGACGAGGCGGTGGCGCGCGTGAATGAGAACGATGAGCCGCAGCTCGTCACGGTGCGCGATGACGTCGATCTGCCAGTGATCGTCGCGTTTCGCTTGCTTGCGGCAAAACTGGCGGCGCGCCATCCGATTCTTTTGAAGGACGTGCTTGCGAATGACGAAGCACGAATGACGAATGCCGAAGGAGGTCCGAATGACCGAATGACGAAAAGCAATTCGGGCTTCGGCATTCCTTCGTCATTAGACATTCGTCATTCGTCATTTCTCCACACCCTGTTGAGCGCTGCAACAAACATTGGCTCACTATTGTGCGATGGGATCGGGGACGCGGTGTTGATCCAGGGAGAGGAGGCGCCGGGGCAGGCGTTGCGCCTGAGTTACAACATTCTCCAGGCGGCCGGCTCCCGTATTTTCAAGACCGATTATGTGGCGTGCCCCTCGTGTGGGCGAACCCTGTTCAATCTCCAGACGACGACGGCGCGAATCAAAGCCGCGACTCTGCATCTCAAGGGAGTGAAGATCGCGATCATGGGTTGCATCGTAAATGGACCCGGGGAAATGGCGGACGCGGATTTCGGCTACGTCGGGGGCGCTCCCGGCAAGGTGAATCTTTACGTCGGCAAAACCGCGGTGAAATTCAACATCCCGGAAGCCGAGGCGGTGGAGCGTCTGCAGGATTTGATCCGGGAACATGGCAAATGGGTGGAACCGGCCGAGCCGGTTAACGCTGGCGTGGAGGCCGCTTCGCTGTAATGCTTTCCCGGATACGATGTCGCGGTTGCCTGCGAGCCCCGAATAATATCCGTCCGAGTTCAGTCTGAATACGAATTAAGGAAAAGAGGAGCTTATGAAATACAAACTTGCTGTAATGTTGGCCGCGATCATTTGCGCGGGCGGAGTGATGGTTCCGAGAACGGCCGAGGCGCTACGGATCAACATCGCGATCGGTGACCGGCCCTACTACACCCACGGACCGTGGTACTGGAATGATGGGGTGAGGTGGTATTGGATTCCGGGACATTGGAGCTGGCGTTACCATCACCGGGTTTGGATCCAGGGCCACTACGCGCCGCGGTAATCGAACCGACCGATCACATTTGGAATTAATTGAGCGCCGCACGAGGTTCCGTGCGGCGCTTTTTTTTGAGATTGCTGAGACTGGTGTCCCAGAGTAGCAATCTGGGCGGCATCGCAACTCGCCTGCTCCAATCGCTTCCAAGTTATGAAAAACTTTCTACTCCTCATTCTCGCTCTCGGTGTTCTCGCGGTCGCGGGCTGTTCCCGCTCTGATAACCAAACCACCGTCAAGCCGCAGAGCACGCCAGACGCCGAGCGGCTGAAGTCCGACTCCGAACGCCTGCAACAGGCGACCGCGAACGCGGCGAAGGAAAGAGAGAAGGCGAACCAGCCTACGCCGAGTCCCACGACCTCGCCGTAGGACAACGTTCGTTCCTGTGGAGGATCGCTCCGGCGCGCTCTCCGGAAAAAACAGCGTGCTCGAATCGCCGGAGAAAGAAGGCTGACAGCAGTCGAGCCACAATTCCTTACCAGCGGATCGCTGGCAGGAACATTACATTTTCGTCATACTGAAACAAAATGATTGCCTCGATTTTTACGGCCCGATAAAAACATCCCCTCACCTTGGCAGCTCACCTAACTCGTTAACACTAACCGAATCACCTTATGTCTCGTTATCTAAAGACTCTTTTCCCGATCACGCTGGTGGTCGCACTCGTGGCCGCTTTCTTCACCTTCCGCGGTGAGGCGCAGCAACCAAAGCCGGCCAGTAAAACCGCCAACACCGTCGCCCCCATCACGATCCTGCCGGTCGCTTTCGCCGAAACCGGGGAAGTGCGGGATCTGCCCGACATGAAAACACTCGACCTCTCAGAGGTGCCTCCCAACAGCGAGATTCCAGGGCGAGAAATAAACGAGCTGAACTCGACGCTGGTAAAGACACCAAATGCGGCCTCGGCGAGGATTCCTTCCCTTGATGCCGCGCTTACCGGGAAGCCGGCGGGGCCGATGGCGCCGAGCGCGGTCGGTGCGCCTATCGTTACTTTCGATGGTTTGGACGACACCATTAACACGGTCTTTTACGGCACCCAGTTTGCGCCCTCGGACGAGAACATCGCGGTCGGTCCCAATGACGTCGTTCAGACGGTTAACAACGGATTTCGGATTTGGAGTAAGACCGGGGCGCCAAAGGTCGCAGCGAAACAGATCAGCAAACTGTTCACAAAACTGGGTGGAGTGTGCGCTAGTTTCGATGATGGCGACCCGGTCGTGCAGCATGATCGGATGGCGGATCGCTGGATCATTTCCCAGTTCGGCTTCGCCAGCCAAACCGCGCCGCCCTACCATGAATGCATCGCGGTTTCCAAGGGAAGCGATCCGGCGGGCGCGTACTATGCCTACGATTTTGTCACCGTGGGAAGCAACTTCCCTGACTATCCCAAGCTTACGACATGGCCGGACGGTTATTACATGACGGTCAATCAATTCCTGGCGCCGACGCTAAGCTTCAACGGCACGGGGGTGTATGCCTTTGACCGGGCCAAGATGCTTGTGGGCGATCCAACGGCGGGAGCGATTTATTTTAACCTCGATCTGACCTCGCATCCGGAAGGCATCTTTGCGATGCAGCCGACCGATATGGACGGTTTCCTTTTGCCGCCCACGGGCGATCCGAACGTGTTCGCCTACATTCTTTCGGATGAGTTTGAAAGCGCGCCTTTCAACGTGGATGCGCTGCGCATGTTTAATTTCCTCGCGGACTTCACGACGCCGGCTAACTCCACCTTCACCGAGCGCGCCGAGAGCCCGCTCGCCATGGCTGCCTACGACCCTCGCTATCCCACCGGCTCGAACGGACGAAACGACATTAAGCAGCCACCGACGGCGAACAACGCCGTCGATGCACTTGATAACATCGGATACCACCTGATGTACCGGTTGGAGTATCGCCGGCTCGCGGCCGCCAATGAAAACCTCACCGGCAGCTTTACGGTCAACGTTAGTGGCGTCGATCCCTCGGCTAGTAATGCCAACTACCAGGCCGGCATTCGCTATTTCGAAATCAGACGAACCACCAACACCACGCCCGGGACCTATGTGATGTTCGACCAGGCGACCTTTTCGCCTGACGCCGGCAATCCGGCCACCGGCCTGAACCGCTGGCTGCCGAGTGCCGCGATTGACGTCCAAGGCAACCTGGCCGTCAGCTACAGCACCTCGAGCACGACGGTCTTCCCGTCGATCACGTATGCCGGCCGAGACTTTAACGCCGCCGGTATTCCCGCGGCCGGGCTGAGCACCGAAACAACGCTCTTCGCCGGCGCCGGGTCCCAAATTGGCAGCGGCCATCGCTGGGGTGACTACCAGTCTCTGCAAGTCGATCCGAGCGACGATTGCACGTTCTGGACGACCAATCAGTATTATGCTGTAACCAGCTCGTTCAACTGGAAGACCCGCATCGGTGCGTTCAAGTTTGCGTCCTGCACCGCGCCGAGCCAGGGCACACTCACTGGCACCGTCACGGCGTGCGATACCGGCGCGCCGCTGTCGAATGTGCTGGTTCAGGTCTCGAACGGATTCTCGGCCGGGACTGGTCCGGACGGAAAATATTCCATCCAATTGCCGGCACCGGCTGGTGGACTAACCTCGACGGCTTACACGGTGACGTTTTCGAGCCCCGGCCGCCTTTGCACGGCAAGTGGACCCTTCACGGTGACAATTGTTGATCAGCAGACCAAGACCCAAGACGCGTGCTTGAATGGTGTAGCCCATCCGATTGTCGATACCACCAATCCCGTTTCGGTCGTACTTTCTCCGACCGCCGGCAACGGCAATGGGATTGTCGATCCGAATGAATGCAACGTGATTAATGTGCGCTTGACCAACACCGGTTGCGCCACTGGACGCACGGTTTCGGCAGTGCTGACCACGAACACTCCGGGGGTCACCGTTAATTCGCCCGGCAGCTCGACCTACCCCGATATCCCGATCGATGCGCTCGGCTTTAATCAACAGCCGTTCCGCTTCACCACCTCACCGGCATTTGTTTGCGGAACCGCGATTAACTTCACGCTGACCGCGACGTTCAACGGCGGCACGGCGGTGAGCACCTTCAGCATCCCAACGTGCACGGAAACGCAGCCGACGCAGTCCGCCACCGGCAACCTCGATAGCACCGATCCGACGACCCCCGGCAATGGACGCCTGGGACGCAACGGTGCTATCAGCACTTGCTCGGGCAAGGGTTGCCCCGGTAGCCTGAACGCGACCAACAACCATTACGATGTCGTTTCGTTCGTCAACAGCGGCCCACTCTCGGCCTGCGCGACGATCACCCTGAACTCAGCGAATGGCGTCCAGTTGATTGGCGCCTCGTATAACGGCCCGTTCGTTCCGGCGAACTTCTGCACCAACTATGCTGGGGACCCGGGTGGCAGCGCCAACGGCGACGTGAAATGGCAGGAGACGGTCGCGGCGGGAGGCACCATTAATGTGGTGGTTTGGGAAGTGACCGCCAACCAGGCGAGCACCTTTAATGCGGGCGCAGGCACTCCCTACACCATCAAAGTGGACGGTCTGAGTGCTCCCGCGCTGCCTGGCAATGGCCCGTGTGCCACCACGCTGAGCACGCAGGTGACCCCGACCGCGACAACGCTCGGCAATTCGATTGCCGATAGGGCAACGCTCACCACGGGTGGAAGTCCGTCCGGCTCGATCACGTTCAGGTTGTTCGGCCCGAACAATGGGACCTGCACCGGATCACCGATCTTCACCTCGGTCGTCCCCGTGAATGGCGACGGTACCTATCTTTCGCAATCCTTCACCCCGACTGCGACCGGCGTCTACAACTGGATCGCTGCTTACAGCGGTGATGCTAATAACGCCGCCGCCAGCGGTGCTTGCGGCGACGCGAATGAATCCACCACGGTAGCGGCAGCCCCAACGCCGACCGCGACGCCAACCGCAACGGCCACGGCGACCGCGACCGCGACTGCCACCGCCACGGCGACGCCAACCGCGACCCCGGCCTCGCAAACGTTGAACCTGTCGACGCGCATGCGCACCGACACGGGAAATAACGTCGGCATCGGTGGTTTCACCATCACCGGCGCTGTGCCGAAACACGTGATCATCCGGGCCATCGGTCCTTCGTTGACCAAGTTCGGCTTCACGGCGGCGGAAGTCCTGCCTGATCCGACCCTCGAGGTCCACGGCCCCGGCGCGTTCGGAACCATCACGAACAACAACTGGAGAGATTCGCAGGAAGCCCAGATCAAGGCGGACGGCCTCGCGCCGACCAACGACCTTGAATCCGCGATCGACGCGACTCTGCCGGCCGGAGCGTATACCGCGATTATCCGCGGCAATACCGGTACTACTCCTGCGGGTATCTGCCTGTTCGAGGTTTACGATCTCGACACGGCGGCGACCTCGAAGCTGGCTAACCTGAGCACGCGCGCCTTCGTCGGCACCGGCAATACGGTGGTCATCGCCGGATTCGTCCTCGGCAATAACGCGGGGAACGATCGCATCGTTGTGCGCGGTCTCGGCCCGAGCCTGGCCGCGTTCGGCATAGCGAACACCCTGGCCGATCCGACCTTGGAACTGCGCGACGAAAACGGCGTATTGATCCTTGCGAATAACGATTGGCAGGACAATGCCGCCCAGGCTGCAACGATTACCGCAGCCGGCCTGGCGCCGTCGAACACGAAGGAATCTGCGATCGCGGCCACGCTGCCGCCCGGTCTCTACACGGCGATTCTGTCCGGCCTCAACGGCGGGACTGGCGTAGGCCTGGTGGAAGTCTACGATCGGGGACCGTAGTCCTCGGCCACCAACATCTCTGGCAATGCGGCTGCCTCTCTTCGGAGAGGCAGCCGAGCCGGAAGAAAAATTGGCGGCGCAAGTTCCTGGAGCTTGCGCCGCTTTTTTTAAACTGCGAGAACCCCACCCGCCAGTCGCACTGCACGCGGCTTGGTCTTAACGCAGTGGGATATTGCGGCCCGGTTCGGCGTCGATTTCTCGCGCGCTTCGCGCCGCGCGCGGCCAGGGAACAGCCCTGCTATTTCTTCTTCTCTTCGCGCTCCGTCTTCTCGTCCTCGCGGACGTTCTGAAGAATGAGAAGCCAGTGTCCGTCCTTTTTGATCCAAATCCGACGGACCTGGACCCATTTTGTTTCCACCGGCTTATCGGTAACCAGGCGCGGCAGAGATTTGGCCTCGCCTTCAATCGTGTAGGTTTGAGCGCTGACCGTGAAACGGAGTTCTCTTTCGATCGGATAGGAAACCAGGGTTCCAGCCCTCGCGCGCGCCAGCACGAGTCGCTTGCTGGCCGCTCTCTCTTCGTCGCCAATTGAATCCGCATAATATTCGGCCAGGATTTCCGCCAGCGTCTTGTCGTCTCGCTTTTGAATGGCTTCGGCGAACCGACTCTCCATGGCCTGCAATTCCTTGCGCGTCCTCGCATCGACCTCGACGGCCTTCTCCGCTGCGAACACCGCCGCCGGCGCGGATATGCTTAATGAAATAAGCGCCCCGAGAGCGCTCCGCATCCAGTTGCGATCTGGAAAAATCCTGCGCGCTCTCATCTCATGCCGCTGTCGCATTCCCATTGCACTTTCTTGAAACCGTCCGCGGTCACTTCAACGTTGAATGGCCCGCAACGCGGCAGTTTGGCTTTCGGATCTTTCGCTTTGATCGAATAACGGCCGGGAGCGAGCGGGATCCGAAAGTGGCCAGCGGCATCGGTTGTGAATGCCGTCACAGGGCCGGCATCATTCGCCACTTCAAATGCGACGTTAGGCAGCGGCGCGGAATCGGTCACGCCCACGTGCGATGGTCCGCCATGGATTGGTCCGACCGAAATTATCCCTTCAATCCCGGTCGCGATTGAGGACGTTTGCGCATTCATTTGGCCCGGCACGAAGAAGAACAACAGGAGCCCGAGTAACTCGCAAAACTTCTTTCCCGCGAATCTCCTTAACATTGAGACAGGTTACCAACGCCGGCGCTGTTGACAACCAACCGGCGAGAGATGCGTCCCGGGCGGCTTATTTGCCGGGCGCCTTCCCGCCTAATGCCGCCTCGATATCGTCGCGCAGTCCTTTTTCCACATCGCCCTGGAGCTGGGCGCGCCCGCCGTTGACGAAGACGACTGGCGTGCGGTCGAGCCCGAGGGCGGCGCCGCGTTCCCGGTCGGCCGCGACTCGCTTCGCCACTTCTTCACCGTCGATGTCTTTCTTGAAGCGTTCGACATCCAACTGAAGCCGGCGCGCGAATTCGGTGAATGGAACCCGGGGATCATCGGACCGCACCCAGCTCGCGCGCTGGAGATAAAGGAGGTCGTGCATTTCCCAGAATTTTCCCTGGAGTCCCGCGGCTTCGGAAGCGCGGGCGCCATCGAGGGCCTTCGAGTGCTGCGGCATTGGGTTCTGCCGGAAGATCACCGCGAGGCGCTCTCCGAAATCCTTCTCGAGATTTCGCAGCGCCGGCCAGAGGATGAAACAGGGGAGACATTCGAAGTCGCCGAATTCCTCCAGGGTGGCGGGCGCCGCGGCGTTCCCGCGAATATGTGGAGGCTGGGCGCCCGGCTTGGAGGTCGAAGCGACTTGCAGCATCGGCTTCGTCTTCCGCGCCTGAAACAGAAAGACGCCAGCAACCACCGCCGCGACCAGGACCGCCGCGATAATCGCAAAAGCCAGATAACTTTTTTTCTTTTTCCGGGCCATGAACAACGAGCCGACAATCTTGATGGGCCGCGCCGTCATTTCCAGTAATAAGCGCGCGCGATCCTTCCCGTTGACGGATCGGCATCTCACGGCCATATTCCGCGCTCCGAAATTGTAGGGCGGGCGGTCGCCGCGGCGACCCTGCCAATTACAAAGGGCGGCAACCGAGGCGGTTGCCCTACAAAACCGGCCACATGGAGAAGATTCGTAATATCGCCATCATTGCGCACGTCGACCACGGCAAGACCACGCTGGTGGATCAATTGCTGCGCCAATCGGGCACCTTCCGCGCCAATCAGAAGATCGAGGAGCGGATGATGGATTCGATGGATCTCGAGCGCGAGAAAGGGATCACGATCCGCGCGAAGAACGCCGCCTTCCAGTGGAACGGTTACCGGATCAACATCGTCGACACCCCCGGCCACGCCGATTTCGGCGGTGAAGTCGAGCGCATCATGAAAATGGTGGACGGCGTGTTACTCGTGGTGGACGCGCACGATGGGCCCCAGGCCCAGACGCGTTTCGTTTTGCGGAAGGCGCTCGAGAACAAAGCCAAGCCGATTGTCGTCATCAACAAAATCGATCGCGAGAACGCACGGCCGCACAAGGTGCTCGATCTCGTCTTCGATCTTTTCGTCGAGCTGAAGGCGACCGACGAACAGCTCGATTTTCCAATCATCTATGCCAGCGCCAAGAATGGTTTTGCCATGCGCGAGCTGCACGAAAACAGCGAAGACATGACGCCGCTTTTTGAGGCGATCGTCAAGTACGTGCCGCCGCCGCCTGTTTCGCCGGAACCATTTTTCCAGATGCTGGTTTCAAATCTCGACTACAGCGATTACCTCGGCCGGATCGCCCTGGGGCGCATCGTGAGCGGTCGGGTCAACGTCGGCGATTCGATTGTGTGCGTTCACCGCGATGGCCGCCGCGAGCGGGCCAGCGTCACCGGGCTCTTCACTTTCGCCGGAATGGGGCAGGTGGAGCTGAAGCACGCCAGCGTCGGCGACATCGTCGGGCTGACTGGTTTCGAAGAAGTTTACATCGGCGAAACGCTGACGGATCGCGAAGAGCATCCGCCGCTCCAGTTCGTCGATATCGATCCGCCGACGATCCGGATGCGAATTCTGGTCAACGACTCGCCGTTCGCGGGCCGTGAAGGAAAATTTGTGACCGCGCGCCACGTGCGCGAACGCCTGGTTCGCGAGACGCGCGCCAACGTCTCGCTCCAGATGAAGGAGACTGAACTCGCAGGCTCCTTCGAGATCAACGCCCGCGGCGAAATGCAGATCGCGATCCTCGTCGAGCAGATGCGCCGGGAAGGCTACGAAGTGATGGTCTCCCGCCCGGAAGTTATTTATCACCGCGACGAAAACGGTTCGTTGCTGGAGCCGTTGGAAAACCTTTACGTCGAAATTCCGAACGACAATCTCGGCGATGTCTTGCAGACTCTGGCGGCGCGCAAGGGCGAGGTCGTCAGCATGGATCACCACGCTAACCGCGTTTCCGTCGAAGCGATTATCCCTACGCGCGGCCTGATCGGTTTCGAAAGCGACCTGATCAACCTGACTCGCGGCGAAGGATTGATGAGCCACCTCTTTCGCGAATACGCACCGTTCAAGGGCGAGCTCGAAGGCCGGACGCGCGGCGTGATGATTTCGATGGAGCCTGGCATCAGCACCGCTTATGCGCTGAATAATATTCAGGCCCGTGGCAAACTCTTCGTCGGCCCGCAGGAAGAGATTTACTCCGGCATGATCGTGGGCGAAAACGCGCGGCCCGAAGATTTGCCCGTGAACCCTTGCAAAGCAAAACACCTTACGAACATGCGCAGCCAGGGCGAAGGCAAAGGTATCCAACTCGAAGCGCCGCTTCGCATGACCTTGGAGCGCGCCATCGAATACATCAGCGCCGATGAATTCGTTGAAGCCACCCCGAAATCGCTCCGCCTCCGCAAACGCATCCTCGATCCGACCGCTCGGAAGCGCGCCCAAAATGCGGCGTGACGATCCGCCGTCGCGCGCATTGACCCTCACCCAAACCCTCCCTCGGGGAGAGGGAGTTCCTTCTCCCTGTGGGAGAAGGTTAGGATGAGGGCCACGCAGGGAGACCGTTCAACCGGAATAGCGGTGATTGACAAAAACCACCCGCAACGGTTTAATTCCTTCGTTAATTTGTCTCCTCGATAACGAATTCCCTTCGAGGCTCTCCGGGTTCCAAAAAAAGAACGCAGGTCTGTCCGGCAACTTAGAATTCCCATCTCATGGCGGGGCACAGCAAGTGGTCCAAGGTTAAGCGGTTCAAGGGCGCGCTCGATACGAAACGCGGCGCGCTCTTCAGCAAGCTTTCCCGCGAAATCACCATCGCCGCGAAAACCGGTGGCGGCGATCCGGACGGCAACGCCCGACTCCGCAGCGCGATCCTTTCCGCCCGCGCCCAAAGCATGCCGAACGACAACATCGAGCGTGCGATCAAGCGCGGCACCGGCGAGGGAATGGAAGCGCAGCACTTCGATGAAATCGTCTACGAAGGTTACGCGCCCGGCGGCGTGGCCGTGATTGTCGAAGTCGCCACCGACAACAAGAATCGCACCGCCGCCGACATCCGCAGCATCTTCACCCGGAACCACGGCAACCTCGCCTCGAGCGGCAGCGTTTCCTACATGTTTCACAAGAAGGGGCGGATCACCGTGCCGCGGGGTTCCATCGACGAGGAGCGCATTTTCGAGCTGGCCCTGGAGGCCGGCGCTGAGGAGTTGACAACGGAGGAAGAACAGTATGTTATTACCACTTCCCACGACCAGCTCTACGCAGTAGCTGAGGCGCTCAAGAACGCGGGCGTCGCCACCGGTGGGCAGAAGTTTACTTTTATTCCAGATACGACAGTTCCGGTCCATGAGGAGGCCGTCGCGCTGCAGATCTTGCGCTTGTGTGACAGCCTCGAAGACGACGACGACGTCCAAAACGTCTATTCCAACTTAGATATTCCCGACGAATTGCTGGCGAAATTGCCGGTGTAACAATGCCGCTGGTTTGAAAGGCGGCCGCTGCTCCGGCAGCAACGAGATGAATCTCTGTATTTATGAGCGAAGAAAACGATAATCAGCCATCGCCGCAAACCGACACTCAGTCGGACCGTCCGCGGCGTCCACGCCGGCGATTTCCCCGACGGCATAGCGGCCCGCGCGACCGCGGCCCGCAGGAACAACGCGGCGATCTCAATGAACCCGGCGAACGGGTTGAATCGTCAGTCGCGGACGAGACTGGAGGCGCTCCCCGCGTCAATGAAGGCGATCAGCGCGATGAATCGACGCGTGGCGAGGGCGGACCTTCGCAGAACGGGGAGATCGAGCGCGAACCGGAATTCGGCGACGGCATTATCGAGATCTCCGGCAAAGGTTTTGGATTCCTGCGCGACGCGAAACGGAACTTCGTCCAGACGCCGAACGACATTTTCGTCACGCCCGAGATCGTGCGCCGTTTCGCTCTCCGCGACGGCATGTGGATTTACGGCGAGACCCGCCGCGGCAATCGCGGCCCGCAACTGACCCGGCTCAACAAGATCAATGAGGATGAGCCGACGAAGTATCAGGGCCTGCGGCCGTTCGAAGAGCTGACCACGATCAATCCGAACCGGAAGATCAAGCTCGAGACCGTCCCGGACCGTTACACAACGCGCATCATGGACTTGATGACGCCGCTCGGGATGGGTCAGCGCGGCCTGATTGTGGCGCCGCCGCGCACTGGCAAAACGACCTTGCTCCATCACATCGCCGACGCCGTCGTAAAAAATCATCCGGACATGAAACTGATCATTCTCCTGGTCGACGAACGCCCGGAGGAAGTGACGGATTTCCGGCGGTCCTGTCCGGGGGCCGAGATCATGGCCAGCTCGAACGACAGCGATATCAAGAGTCACACCCGCATCGCCCAGCTCGCGGTCGAGCGCGCCAAGCGTCTCGTCGAAGCCGGCAAAGATGTGTTCATCCTGCTCGACTCGATCACCCGCACCGCCCGCGCCTTCAACAATGCGATGGGCGGCGGCGGTCGGACCATGAGCGGCGGTATCGATGCGCGCGCCATGGAAACTCCGAGAAAATTGTTCTCCGCGGCGCGCAACACGGAAGAGGCCGGCTCGCTCACGATCGTCGCTACGGCGTTGATCGATACCGGCAGCCGGATGGACGAGCTGATTTTTCAGGAATTCAAAGGCACCGGGAACATGGAAATGGTCCTCGATCGCAAAATCAGCGATCAGCGCATTTATCCGGCAGTGGATATTTTCCTGTCCGGCACTCGCCGCGAGGAATTGCTCCTCCAATCGTGGGAGCTGGAGAAGATCAATTTGATCCGGCGCGGACTCGCGGGCCACAAGCCCGGCGAAGCGATCGAGCGTTTGCTGATGTTCGTGAAGAAATTCCCGACCAACGAGCAGATGCTCAAAGGCATCCCGGGATAGTTATTTTCGAATTTCGATTGGCGATTTTCGATTTGGGAAATCGGCAAGCGATCATGCAATCGAAAATCGAGAATCGAGAATCGAAAATTCTAGAAGTCGATTGGGAAGTCCTGCCGCCGGAAGAGAAGCGGAAGCGTCAGGGTCTCGAGCCGCTCTTCAAATGGCTCGCGTTCATTATGGATGAAATCATCCGCGTCCCCGGCACGAATTTCCGCTTCGGCCTCGATCCGTTGATCGGATTGATCCCCGGAATCGGCGACACCAGCTCCGCCCTGGTTTCCGCTTTCGCCCTTGTCCAGGCCGTCCGGCTCGGCGTTCCGAAAGTTCTCCTTATGCGCATGGCGCTCAACATCCTGGTCAACGAAGTCGTCGGCATCGTCCCGGTCGTAGGCGATGCTTTCTCGTTTTGGTTCAAATCGAATGCGCGCAATTACGAAATCATCAAGACTCACCGGCTCGGCCCCAGCGCGCCGCGGAAGGGCGACTGGCTTTTTGTAATCAGCGTGCTCTTCGTGCTCGTTGCCGTCGTCGTCGTCGGAATCGCGCTCAGTTTCCTGGTCCTGGGAGCGATGGTCCGTTTGCTTTTCGGTCGCTGACTTCTGTAGCCGCTTCGCCATGCGAAGCGCGGGAGAAATCGGCGCTGCAAAAACGCTTCGCATAGCGAAGCGGCTACAGAAGAACGCTCAGTCTGCTAGCGCAGATACCGCGAGTAAATCGCGCGAATGCCTGAGCGCGCTTCGCGAAACACTTGCGCAAACGCATCGAGATCTTTTTCACCGAGGCGCAGGGCGAGCTGCTCCTGGCCAGCCTTGTCCGCCGGCAAGATCGAGACGCTCTTGTTTTCCCAGCGCCGCAGAACCGATTCGATCGCGCGCAGATATTGGTAATGCGTTCGCAGCGCGTCGGCATCGTCCTTGGCCAGGGTCCCAGCTTCCGTGAGTTGCTCGAGCGCGCCCATCATTTGCGGGCTCCAGATTCCGGTTCGCATCTGGAGCGCCTGCACCAGGAATTCGGCTTCGATGATTCCGCCGGTGCCGGTTTTGAAATCGAGCTCATCGGAAGAACTGCCTCGGTTACGCTCAATCCGTTGCAGCATCGCATTGATCTGGGTGAATAAATCCGGACGCTGGCCCGCCATTCGCCAGACGCGCTGGGCAAGGTCCATGAATTCATTTTGGAGCGGTCCCGCGATCGGCCGTGCGCGCGTGAGCGCCTGTGCTTCCCAAAGCTGGCCGCGCGTTTGATAGTAGGTTTCGTAGGCCGTGAGGGAGCAGGAAAGAATTCCTTTCTCGCCGTCCGGGCGGAGGCGCGCATCGAGCGTCCAGATGCTTCCTTCGCCGGTTGGCTGCGCCATCGCCACCATCAAATGCTGGGCGGCGCGCACATCTTCACCCACGAAAATCACATCCAGGTCCGCGCCGTACCCGATCTCCGAGCCACCGAATTTTCCGAGCGCGATGATGGTGAGATCGCTCTCGCTCCCGCGCAATCGGTTCACGAAAACCACGCAGGCTTCGGCCAGGGCCGAATGTTCGGCGAGAACCGAAGAGAGTGGCGCGAGCCCGAGGATATCGCGAAGGAAGATGCGCAGGAGTTGGGTTTGCCGGTAAGCCCGGAGGAGATCGAGTGATTCGGCGCCGATCTCGAGCGCTTCGAGCCGCTCGAGATGATGAGCCAGGTCCACCTGCCGATCGAGCATTCCCGGCCGCGTGATTTCTTCGAGCAACTGCGGCCGCCGAATGAGCAGGTCGCCAGCGTGCCGGCTGCCGTCGAACGTTTTCACGAGCAGTTCGAGCAGTTTCGGGTTCACCACCAGCAACTCGAAAAGCATGCTCCGCAAACCGTAGGCTTCGACGAACCGGACGAATTGGTTCAGCGCGGTGTCGGGATCCGCCGCACTTTCGAGCCAGCGAAAAAGAAGCGGGCGCAGGTTGCGCAACACCTGGCGCGTTCTCGGCGCGACATGAAATCCACCCGGCGCTTTCGCCAGGTCCGCCAGCGATTTGGCGGCTGTCTTTCCATCGCGAAAAACATGCAGGTTTTCTCCCGCTCCTTCGGCGGGACCCGTCGGTTCGGAGATTACGCGGCGGAAGATCGTCCGCACTTGCCGCATGTGTTCGCGCAAGGTGGCGTTGAATTCTTTGGGCGACGAAAAACCGAGGCTGCTTGAGAGGCGGCGCAACGCGTCGGAATTTTCCGGGACGGTATGCGTCTGCTGTTCCGCTTCGATTTGGAGGCGGTGCTCCACGCTGCGGAGAAAACGGTAGGCGTTTTCCAGGACGCGGGCTTCCTCATGTGGGAGCAGCTCCAGGTCGGCCAGCACCGGCAGCACCTTGAGGGTGCTGGTCTCCTGGAGAAAGGCGTGTCGCGCGCCATGCAAAAGTTGCAGCGCCTGGACCACGAACTCGATCTCGCGAATCCCGCCCGCGCCCAGTTTCACGTCGCGCCCGATATTTTCGTGGCCGACGATATCGCGCTCGATCCGCCTTTTGATACTGCCGATTTCTTCCAGGACATCGCGGGTGGGACTCCTTGGAAAAATGAAAGGCTGATGTTGCCGGAGAAATTCGTAGGCCAGCTCGCGGCTGCCGGCGATGCCGCGCGCCTTGGTCAGCGCCAGCCGCTCCCATGTTTCGCCAAACCCGGCATAATAATTTTCCATGCTGTCGATCGAGCGGGCGAGCGGTCCCGCCGTTCCCTCCGGGCGCAGCCGCAGATCGATCCGAAAAAGCGCGCCCGCCGGATCGTGGGCGGCGAACGTCTCGATTATTTTCGCGCCGAGCTGATTGAACCATTCGTGATAGGTCAGGTTCGGCGACACCTGTCCTTCCTCGCCATAGACGAAGACTACGTCGATATCGGAGCTGTGGTTCAACTCCCGGCCGCCGAGTTTTCCCAGGCCCAGAATCGCAAACGGCGTCTCCGGTCCGCCGCGCCGGCTCCGCAGCTCCGAGTCCCAATAAGTGTAGACTTCGCGCAGGCAAATTTCGGCCAGCCCCGATAACTCGAGGGTCGTTTCTTCGAGCGGCGCGGCGTCGGCCACTTCGCGCAACGCGATCCGGGTCATCTCGCGTCCTTTCCAAAACCGAAGCGCCTGAAAATTTCCTGCGAAGGTCGAGTCTTCACCTGCTCTTTGCAGATCGACAAGCATCGCGGGCCGGCCGCGCGGCGCGTCCGAAATTTCCGGGCGCGCCAGCCAGAGAAGAATCTCCGGATATCGAACCAGCCGGGCCGCACAAACGCTGGAGACCGCGATAAGATGAAGCAACGCCGCGTCACCCAGGGGAAATTGCTCGACCAGGTCAGCCAGCGGCGCTGCGCGCGCCGGCCAGGTTTCCGCGAGACGTTCGAGGGTGTTTTGGACCTGGGACGGATTGAGCGTCCGCTCAGCTTTTCTCTTGATCCAATCCGGCAAATTCATCAGCGCGAAACCTACATTCAGAGTGGCAAAGAAAAGGGGAAAACGCCGAACGTCCAACGTCGAACGCCCAATATCGAATTCAGAAAAGGCGTAATCGAACCGCCTCCTAGTTCGACATTGGGCGTTCGGCGTTGGGCGTTCGACGTTTTCCGGCTGATCAGCCTTGTCCCGTCATCTTCTCCCGCGCTTTCGCCAGCAAGCGCCGCTCCGCCCGCGTCAGGCTGCCGATGCCTTCGCGGGAAATTTTATCCAGCACCGGATCGATTTCCTCGGCGATGAATTGTTCCGGCGTCATGGCGCGATAACGTTCCGCCTCAGCCCGGCGCTGAGAAAGGGCGCGTTGCAGAATCGAAGGCCGGCCGAATCCAAGCAGGTGCGCGTAAAACCAGCCCGCGATCGAACCGCCGAGGAACGAGCTGTGGGCCACGGTCGCGGTGCGATCGAAAATGACCGCGAGAGTGGCGAGGGCGAAGGCGCCGTACGCGAGATGCTTTGCTTTCAGCCGAACCGGCAGCTTGAAAAGAATTATCGAAGTCAGTTCCAATTCCGGAAGGATCGCGGCGTAGGCCACGACCACTGCCGCCGGTCCACCCGAGGCCGCCAGCAACGCCGAGCTTTCCGGCATCAGGAATAAATGGCCGAGCTCACCGGCGAGGGTGCCGGTGAGATAAAGAAAAAGAAATTGCCGCTGGCCGATGATCGATTCCACGTCGCGCCCGAGCAGATAAAGCAGGAACATGTTCCCGAGGAGATGCCACGGGCCGTCATGCAAAAAAGCGGCCGTAATGAATTGCCAGCCATAAGCGTCGTGCAGCCCGCGATCGCTCAGCGCAAGATATTGGCGGACGAACCCGGGCTGGTACGCATCGAGAAAAAGCTGGGCGATAAACACCGCGATGTTTACGCCGATCAGGCCCAGCAAGACGACCCGCGGCCGCTGGATCCAACGCCGCGTAGTCGGCGACGGTTTCCGGCCAGAGAGGCGCATGTCCCCGAGCGTATCCCAACGAGAATTCGTTGTCGATGGATTAGAGCTAGCGCGGCGTCAGGACCCGCAAGCCGCCAGCGCGGATCTTGAATTCCACGGGACAATTGCCGACCAGCTCTCCGTCGATCTCCACCGGCACGATTTCCTCGCTGCTCACGCGAAGCCGTTTCGTTTGGAAATATTCGACCTCGCGCGACGAGATCTGCGGGGTGAACACGACATCCTGCAAATACCGGATGATATCGACGTAATTCAGCCGCTTGAAAACGATCACATCGAGCAGGCCATCGTCCATGACCGCTTGTTTGAAGAACGGAAACCGTCCGCCATACAATCGCCCGTTCCCCACCAGCACGAACGATCCTTCGCCCGTGACGGCCTCCTCCGATTCGATCCGCAAAATGGGCGGTGTCCGCGAGGCGATTTGGACCGCCGAGATCAGGTAACTGAGCGGGCCGAAATTGCGTTTGAAGGCGCCGCTGGTTTCTTTCACGACCTGCGCATCGAGGCCGACGCCGGCGAGCTGGACGAAATGTTTGCGATTGGCCCGGGGCAGATCCACGCGGTGGGTTCGGTTGCGCTGGATAATTTTCCAGCAGCCCGCGAGATCGTTGACCGGCAAACCCAGCTCGGTCGCGAAGACGTTCATGGTGCCGAGCGGAAGCACTCCGAGCGTGATGTTATGCCCGGCGATGCCGTTCACGATTTCGTTGATCGTTCCATCGCCGCCCGCGGCCACGATCCGTTCGTAACCCTCCGCGGCGGCATTTCGCGCCAGGAATTCAGCTTCACCTGCGTTCGTGGTCGCGCAAAGCGTAGTTCCGCGCGCGAGCTTCTCGACCTGCGCGCGCAGACGCTGGGTCCTGGCACCCCGCGCGGCTGGATTCAAAATGATGAGAGTATCTTTCAAGGCGGTAGAACTGGCTTTTCTTCAAACCCCGGCGGCGTAACCTTCCGGCGTGAAAAAAATGAGCCGCCTGTTGTTGATCGGGCTGGGGCTGATCGTGGGCGTGGCATTGCTCATTTTAATCGGCGTGAACATGTATGTGCAGTCGCGCGGGACACAAGCGAGGATTCAGCAGGAACTCAGCCAGCGCCTCGGCACCACCCTGCGCATCCAGCGGATCAGCGTCACTCCTTGGGCGGGATTGAAGCTGACCGGCATCACCATCCCGCAAAGCCAGCCCGGCGTTTCCCCTGATTTCTTGACGGCGAAAGCGTTCCGGCTGCGGATCAGGTTCTCGTCGCTCTTCGGTGGGCATCTCGTCATCAAGGAAGTTTCGCTGATCAACCCGGAAGTCGTCTGGGCGCAGAATACCGATGGAAAATGGCGCGTGCCGTCCTTGCCGCCACTCGCGCCGCCGAAAACAACCGCGCCAGACAAAGTCCCGCCGGCAGAAATCCCGAGCTCCTCGCCGCCACCGCCTGAAGAAAAAATCGTGGTGCAAGAGGCGCCGGCGACATCCGCGCCGCTCGTTCCGGCGCAGGTCGAGAAGAAAGCCGCGCCATTCACTCCAGAAGTGGAGCGCGTCAGCGTCGCCCGGGCCACCTTCCGTTTTCTTGATGAGAAACTGAGAGCCGTGGCCACGTTCGACCAGGTCGATTTCCGATCGAGCTTCCGTACTGCCAGCGATTTGCACGGCAACATCGTCATCGCGAAAACGTCGTTGCGCGATCGGTTCTTCCTCCAGCAACTGGAGTCGCCGCTGCACTACGATTCGAGCGAGCTGGATTTTTCGCAGATCACCGCGCGCGCCGGCGAAGGCCAGATCAGTGGCCGCTTCACGATCCAGCCGCAGGCCGAAGATTCTCCTTTCACAGTCAGCATCAAGTTCAAGGAAGTACAGGCCGACAAAATCATCACCGAGGCGGGTGGCGCGCTCGGCACCGTCACCGGAAAACTCGAAGGCCGTCTCGACGCGAGCGGCAAGACCGCTGATCCGAACGCACTCCAGGGCTCGGGCGAAATCATTCTGCACGACGGCCAGGTTCGGCAATACAGCCTGCTCGTCGCGCTCGGCCAGTTGCTCCAAATCCAGGAGCTGCAACAACTGCGGCTCGATCAGGCCCAGGTGAAGTATCACATCAATCCGGGCGTGGTGACGATCGACGAGCTGGTCTTCCGCTCGGAAAATATTCGTTTGTCGGCGACGGGGACAGTCTCGTTCGACGGGAAACTCCAACTCGAGTCGCAGCTGGCGGTGAATGAAAAAATGAGGAGCCAGCTCTTTCGCGCGATCCGGGAGAACTTCAAGCCGATCGATGATCCCGGTTACACCGCTGTGAATTTCCAAGTCAGCGGCACGGTGGGCCGGCCCAAGACGAACCTGATGGATAAATTAATCGGCCGCGATCTCAAGGACCTCAGCAGCGTGATCACTGGTTTGATAGGTGGCGGCAAATCCGAGAAGAAAAAAAAGCCGGCGCAAGAACCGGCCGCGGCCGCGCCTTCGAGCACAGCTTCGCCCGCGGCGAGCGCGTCGCCATGAGAGTGATTGCCGGCGTAGCGGGCGGCATCCAACTCGATGTTCCGAAGAACGGCGTGCGCCCGACGATGGACCGCGTGAAAGGTGCGATTTTTTCAAGTCTCGGGGAGGAAATAATCGGTGCGCGGGTTCTCGATCTTTTCGCCGGCACGGGCGCGCTGGGCATCGAAGCGCTGAGCCGCGGTGCGGCCTCGGCCTTGTTTGTGGAAGAGAACTCCGGCGCGGTCGCTGTGATCGAACGCAATCTGGCGCGCACCAAACTCGAAGGCCGCGTCCGCAAACAGGACGTTTTCGCTTTTTTGAAATCGACTCAAACGCCGGAACCGTTCCGGATCATCTTCGCAGACCCCCCTTACGAGAAAACAAAGTCGGGCGGCGAATTCACTCAGCTCTTGCTTGAAAGCACAGAACTCGCCGGGATGCTCGACGGATCGGGATTTTTCGTCCTGGAAAAACGCCCGGCGGAAAAGATGCCGCCATCCGCATTTTGGGACGTCACTCGCGCGAAGAAATATGGCGCGACCGAAGTGTTGTTCCTGCAACGGACCGGTGTCGCTGCCGAAGCACGCGTCCGTTCATGATCAGATTTTTCTACAATCTTTTTTATCCGCTCGGTCTGCTCTTCTTTCTTCCGGGGCAAATCTCGAAGCTGGTCCGGCGCGGAAATTACCGGCACAAGCTGGGACAACGCTTCGGCTGTTATGACGCAGAAACGCGGGCCCGACTCGCTGCGCACCGCTGCACCTGGATCCACGCCGTGAGCGTCGGCGAAGTCGCGATCGCGCTGAAGTTGTCTTCCAAGCTCCGCCAGCTCGATCCTGATTTTTTTTGCGTGCTCACGACTACCACCACGACCGGATTCCAGGTCGCGAACTCGGAACCTAACGAGCGGATGGAAGTTCTCTATAGCCCGCTCGATTTCTGGCCGATCATGCGCCGGGCCTTTGCCACAATCGATCCGGTCCGGATTGTGTTAGTCGAAGCGGAGGTCTGGCCGAACCTCGCCGCGGAAGCGCGTAATCGACGGATTCCGCTCGCGCTGGTCAACGCCCGTCTGTCGAAGCGGTCCGAAGCGCGGTTCCAGCGTTTTCGTTCTCTCATCGCGCCCACCTTTCGTTGTCTCGATGCGATCTGCGTCCAGGAGCCGGAGGACGTGGAACGCTGGGTGGCCCTCGGCGTTTCGCGCGACCGCATTCATCCCGTCGGCAGCATTAAATACGATCCGGCCGAGGTGCGACTGAATCCCGATCTTCCGCTCGAAATCCTCCGCACCTTTGGGATCGACCGCGACAGCCCAATTCTCTTTGGCGGAAGCACGCACGCTGGCGAAGAGGAAATTCTCGGCGAAATCTTTCAACGCCTTCGGGCGGATTTCCCGGCCTTCACTTTGATCATCGCGCCGCGACACGTGGAACGTGCCGGCGAAATTCGTAACCGTCTCCAGCGACTCGGACTGAACGTTTGCCTGCGCAGCGAAGCTGGCGAACCCCGGGCTTCTCCGCCCGAATGTCTTCTCCTTGATACCACAGGCGAGCTGCAACATTGGTACGCCGTTGCCACGATTGTATTCGTCGGCAAAAGCCTGACCGCGCGCGGTGGACAAAACCCCGTCGAGCCAATTCTCGCCGGCAAACCGGTTCTCTTCGGTCCGCACATGGAAAACTTTTCCGCCCTTGCCCAGGCGCTCGTCGCGAACAAGGCCGCCGTGCAGGTGCGCGATCCGAATTCGTTACAGCAACAAATCGCCTGGCTTCTGCGCGACCGGCAAGCTGCGTTGCGCCTGGTCGCCAACGCGCAATCCGTCCTCGCCCGGCACAATGGCGCTACGGCGCGGACCGCCGCTCTTGTGGTGGAGTTAAAACCAGCTTCATGAGCATCCGGCATTTTCTCAGGGTCCTGGCTCGGTCGCGGTCATTGCGATTTTCGCTCGACGTCATGCGCGCCCGCACCCTGGCGCTCTCGGGTGTCCGCGGCCAGCCGCTGGCGAAATTGCGCTGGCGTGGCCGCGACGTTTTCTATCGCCCGGCGACTTCCGATCCTCTCGCCATTTACCAGGTGCTGCTCCGGCAACGCGGCAAAGCGGAATATTACCTGCCGCCCGCGCTGCAGCCGGAAGTCATCCTCGATATTGGGAGCAACATCGGCGCTTCCATCCTGTTTTTTCACGAGCAATTTCCCGCGGCCAGGATTTACGGATTCGAACCGCACCCCGAGACTTTTCGAGTCCTGCAAAAGAACGTCGGCTCACTTCCTTCCGTCGAGGTTTTCAATTACGGCCTGGGCGCGGCTGACGCGAACATGTCAGTCCCGTTCGATGGTGCCGATTTCAGCCGCTTCATGTCGGAGGACAAAACCGCGGACTGGTCCGGGCCTCTGACTCCAACGGCGTGCCAGCTTAAGCACGCCGGCGACGTTGTCAGAAATCTTGGCGTGACGAGAGTCGACCTGATCAAGATCGATTGTGAGGGCGCCGAGTACGCTGTTTTGACTGCGTTGCCGCCGGACCTGCTGCGCCAATGCAAATGGATCGTCGGCGAGATGCACGACGAGTCGGCTTTCCAATTACTGGCGCTGCTTGCCCCGCATTTCGACTTCGATTTGAAGAAAAGAATGTTCGCGCCCTTCTTCCGTTTTCACGCCTGCAATCTCGCCTGCGTCCAGCAATTACGCGGCACTTTCGATCGCGATGCTCTCCAGCGGTAAAGTGCGCTTGTGCCGTCAGGGCCAAATCGAATTCAGGAGTGCGGCCAAACGATATCCGCCCCAAGCCGCTCTTTGCCGGACGACCTTCAACGCTTTAGTCCTGTAGGCGGCGCTTGGCTGGCTGCCGTTTGTGATGCCATTGTAAACGGCACTTTTTGCCAGACCAAAGCTCTCGTTTGCCCACCCGGTAAAGTTGAACGGATCATTCAACTTCAAAGCCGGATCAGTCGCCGGATTGCCTTTCGTCACCAAAACCACGGCGGGCGGAATTTGACTCAGAGGTGGCGGCACATACTGCGGTGGCGGCCCGCCCTTCGGGAAACTTTCAATTCCGCCGTCCCAGTAGCTGTGCAGGTTAATGCTTCGCAGGTTCCCGTTCGAATCGGTTATCTTGATTGTCATCAAATTTCCGCCGTGATCACCGCCGGGAAGGGCGTTGCTGACTCTGTCGGTGCAATGCAGCGGCTGATGGATATCGCCGACAAAATGAATGATCAGCCGCAACGCCTGGGCTCGGGCATTCTTGTCGGTGCTCGTCTTGAGGATTCTTACATTGTCCCGAAGAGCCGTGACGATGTTGGGCGCAGGTATGGCCGGCAATGGCGTTCCATCGCTGGAGAACGGCTTGTCGATGAAGTGAAGCGGTTCAAAGGATTTGAAGGCTGGAATTGATCTGAGGTCGTCGGCCCAGTGCGCGGCGCTGACGAAGTGTTTGCTCTTCGCTGATACGGCGGACGGATTAATCGGGATGGCCAGCAGCGTTTTGACCTGCGCTTTCGCTCTCGGATTGAGTCGGTCGAACGCGATTTGCGCCGTGATCATGTGCCCGCCGGGTCCCCAACCGAGTGATACGGACGGCGCGCCGAAAATGAGGCAGCCGACAACAATTGTGATTGCGTTTCTGAATACGCGGCGAGGCTTTGGGTTTTTCATAGGAGTTTTCTCCGGGGTTGGGACTGACCTCCATTTGCTAATCGAACCGCATCCGTTTGGACAAGAGGAAACCGCGGACCCGCAAATAACTTGCAACGTAGGGAGCCGCTTCTGATATTGCCCCCGCTTTTCCTGACCCTATCGTCCAGTGGCCTAGGACACCGCCCTTTCACGGCGGTAACACGGGTTCGAATCCCGTTAGGGTCGCGATTTTCAGGCTAGCGGCGCTGTTTCATTTCCACTAAACGGCGTTAAGAAGCACAATGCCCCTTGGAACTCGCGGAATATTGTTTTGGAGAGAACCGCGTCCAGTTTTGTTCTTTCATCAGAAGTGCATACTGAATAACGTGGTCCTATGAGCCCCTCGGACCCTGCGAACTATTCCTGTCCAAAGGTTGCGCGCAGTCATTCGTTTGGTGATCCGCCAACGCGTCATACGAGACCGCATTCGTCGGATCGGGAGAGGCCTTCATGGGATTGATCAGGCAATGCTCCGCGGGCATTGGCGAACTATTTCGTCGATTGTTCCACTCTATTGTTGAAGTTGTTTGGCTGGTAATTTGTTACGTTTATATCGCGTGGTGGACGATCAGCTCATTCGCCCGACGATTGCTCACGGAGTCGGCAATCATCGTTATCTTGCTCGCCAGCGGGGTTGTGTTTTTGGAGATTGGGAGTGAGGTTTTAAGTAAACACATTGAATTGATCCATTTGCCGCGATGGGCGGAAGTGTTGATTGTGTTGCTCGCTTTTTGGTTGGTTTATCAGCGTTATAAGGAGTTTCGACAGATTAAGAAAGAGTCGGTTTTTGCCACTACCGTCACGTGGCTTTTTGAGGAGATCGCGCAACTGCACTTCGTTTCTGGCGAAGCAGGGAACTATCAAGCGCTGCAGAATTTCGTTCACAAGGTACTGATCGCGTTTGTGAACGTATATGAATCAAAGTACCGGCCTCAAATAAACGTAATGCTACAAGAAGGCGATGGCCTATTGCGAATCCACTTTTTTGAACCTGTCAGTGCAAAGTATGAAGACGGTATTTCTTTTGCCGCCGGTGAAGGTGGAGCAGGTACCGCGTTTAGCGAAGGCATCAGCATTTATTTCCCTGCAATCCGATATCGTCACGGGATTAGCGTCGTTGACGAACAATACGAGCTCTTGGAGACAGCTTACCGACACAGCGAGATCGAGAATTTCGCCAGCGTTATTTGTACACCCGTGCGATCCGGAGGAATTACTTTCGGAGTGCTAAACGTCGATTCAAAGCATCAGAATGCGTTCAACATGACCGATATTCACGTCGCGCAAGTCGCTGCTAGCGCCGTGGGAATGGCAATTGACAGGTACAGAAGCAGCTAATAGTCTGCCCGTCATGAAGAACGGCAGCCTCCCTAATTTTGTGAGTAACAATGTCTCGTCCGGCGTCAAGTGGAATCAATCTACTCGACCCTTACGGCCTAGCACGGTCTCCCATTTCGCTGAGCGAATCTCAAAATACGTCCAGGCGGTTGAGCATCCATCGACAACGACTAAATTTGTCGATTTTTTGAGAATGATTCCCAAGGCTGCAAAACAAGGCTGGAATCGAAAGCTGCCGGATCGATAAGGGGACTTTGTCCTCCTCGGCCTAAACCACCGTTGTAACGCGCCTTTGCAGCCTGCGCGCGCGCGAAGAAGAGCGGCCATGAAGCGGTTTAGCGGAACGGCACACCGATCTCGCTGCCGAGCTGGGTGAGGAACTGCTTCAGGAACTCCGCGCGCTGCTGGGCGGCGGCGCGTCCGGCGGCGGTCTGCATCGTCTCCGCTATCGTCAGTAATTTGGTGAAGAAATGGTCGATGATGCTGGTGCGGTCATCGGCCACGCGGGTGACAGGGAACGGCTCGGAAAGATCGTAGAACGGCGTGCCGTTCGTGCCGCCGGTAATCAGGGTGCGGGCGATTCCCACCGCGCCCAGAGACTCGAGCCGATCCGCATCCTGCACGACCTTTGCCTCGAGCGTCCGCGGCGCTACCCGAGCGGAGAAACTGTGGGCCTCAATCGCGTGCTCGATCGCGGCGATATGCTGCGTGGGGTACCCGGCCGTACGGAGCAATGCGCCCGCGCGTTCAGCGGCGAGACGAGAGGCCGACGAGCGTTGCGGTGAATTCTTCGCGATCGACACGCAGTCATGCAGCCACGCGGCCGGCAACACGACCGCGAGATCGGCCCCCTCCGCCTCGGCAAGTTTCTTCGCATTCGCGACGACTCGCCTCACATGCCCCTCGTCGTGCGCCGCGTCACTCGCGCTCTGTTCTTCCGCGAGGAACGCCGCAAACCGGCCTTCCCACTCTGTTGTCGTCTCGATCATTACCCAATGTAGAACGTTAATGCGCGAAACTGGAATCAGGGTGGAATTTTGGGATCGTACCCGCTAACCTTTGAAGCTCGCCATGCAAGGGACCTTCTATTACGCCGAATTCGAACAGCCCCATCCGGAGCGAACGCGCGCAATCCTCAAGGCGCATCCGGAAGTCCGTTCCCTGATGGGCCGCAACCCATTCACGGCGCTGATCGCGTTGCTGGTAGTGGCGGTTCAAACCGCGATCGCCTTCGGGGTGAGCCGCCTCGGTCCCAACGGTTGGTGGGCCGGCCTTCTCCTCGCCTACGCGTTCGGCGCTTTCGCGAACCATTGCACCTACGTGATCATCCACGACGCCACCCATAATCTCGTCTTTCGCTCTCGAATCCTGAACAAGCTGGTCGCGATCGGCGCCGATTTGCCCAACCTCCTTCCAGCCGCGGTTTCCTTCGGGATTTACCATCTCAAGCATCATGCGCATCAGGGTCATTACGAAGTGGACGCCGATATTCCCAACCAATGGGAGGCGCGCCTGGTCGGCGACAAGTGGTACCGAAAAGCGTTCTGGCTTTTCTTCTTCCCGATTTTTCAGCTGACGCGGCCGCCGCGCCTGAAAACGATCGCAATGTGGAATTCCTGGACGGTAGTGAACGTCCTTGCCGTCCTCGGCTACGGGCTCGCCGTTTTCTATTTCTGCGGCTGGGTCGGGCTCTGGTATCTTGGATGTTCGTTCTTCTTTTCCGTCGGCCTTCATCCGGTGGGGGCGCGCTGGGTGCAGGAACACTACACACTCGATCCGGATCAGGAGACGTTCAGCTATTACGGACCGATTAACCGGGTGGCGCTCAATGTCGGTTACCATAATGAGCACCACGATTTCCCTTCCATCGCCTGGAATAATCTGCCGAAACTTCGAGCGCTCGCCCCGGAGTTTTATGATTCATTGCGATCGCATTCTTCCTGGAGCCGGTTGCTGATCCAGTTTTTGTTCGACCGGCGCTACACCTTGTTTTCGCGCGTCGAGCGGTCGAACGATCTTCCTCCGATCGATTCCCGGTCCCCGCGTCTCGGTCTTGTCTGAGTCGTCCGCCTCTTCCGGGGGGAGCGGCAATCTTGTGAGAAACGGGCGTAAAATTGCTCTCGGTCTGGTGCCGCTGGTGTTGCTGCTGGCCGCGATGCACAGCCTCGCGCCTGAAGCGAGGGATCGGGCCGCGAACCAGCATCGCGCTTTCGAGCCTTCGAAGCATTTTCGCATCGTTGTCTTCATTCTCGATAGCGCGGGGAAATCGGAAATGTTCGATCCGGCGTTGATGCCGTTTCTCAGCTCGCTGCAAAAATCGTCGCTTTCAGGGCGGTCGCGATCGTGCGCGGCGAAGGCGACGTTTCCGTGCATCAAGAGCATTTTCGAAGGGCGCGAAGCGACGATGGGAACGACGCTCCAGGATTTCTCCGCGTTCGCCTCGAGTCGCACCACCTGGCCGGCGTCGCTCGCGGCAATGGGCACGCGGCTGGTGGTCGCCTCCGATCACACGCTGAACCGGCTCTATCCGCACGCCTTCGTCGATGCGCTGAATTACGAGGACCTTCACGCGCCGCTCCTGGAACGGGACGCGTTTGTTTACCGCAAAGCCCGGCAGTGGCTCGATGATCCCTCCATCGACGTGCTCGTTCTGCACATCATTGGGACCGATAAGGTCTCGCATGAATATCCGGTCCGCGGTCCGGAGTACCGCCAGAAATACCGCGAGGTCGACGATTTCATCCGCGAAGTGAGCAATCGTCTCCAGCCGGACGATTATCTCTTCGCAATCAGCGACCACGGCCACAATGAGCTGGGCGGCCACACCGAAGACGCGGCTTATCTCGCCCACGGTCCGGTCTTTCCCGCCGATGTTCACCAGGACTTGAACGCCGAGGATTTGCTGTTTTTTCTAAGCGTGCCCTATGGTCTGCTGCTGCCGGCCAATTACGACGGACAGATCCGGTTTGATCTAACGCGACTCGCGCCAGATGCGGCGGAGAAATGGCTCACCGCGCAGGCGGAATCCTGGCGGATCGCGATCGCAGGGTTGCCCTTGGACCAGGCTCAGGCGCGGCTGAACGAAGAGATGCTTCGTCGTGGCACCGAGGACGCGCACGCAAACGCGATCGAAGCGGCGTGGCGAAGCGCTCCGTTTTGGTTCGCCGCTGCTCTGTTTCTGACTGGGACGATGGTGGAGAGACGCGCCCGGGAAAAAAGCCGGGCGCGGTTCTTGCAGATCGCGCTTTCCGCGCTCGGTCTCGCGCTCGTCTCGATGGGTTGGAACTGGGCGGGTTGGATCATCGCGGGCACGACCTTCCTTCGTTGTCTTGAACGCTTCGACATCGCGCGTTCGCTGGTTTTGCTGCTGGCCGTAACGATCCTGGGCGCCGCCGCCTTCTGGTTGTTTCCGGCGGGTCTGAGCTGGATTCACGATGAGGCGCATCGACCGCTCGCTTTCATCGCGTTTTACATCGCGGCCGCCGTCTGCGGCGTTCTTTTCACTCGCGCCTACCGGCCCGCTTCGTGGCGAATTGCGGTCGCAGACGTGCTTTGGATAATGGCGCTCGCAGTCTGGCTTCTCGCCTATTTCGGGCCGCTCGGTTATTCGCTGAATCGCCAGGGATCGCTTGTCGTCCTGGCCGTCTTTCCGATCGCCGCGGTGATTGCGGCCGGCGGGCTCAGCACATTCTTCTCCAAACCGGCACTCCTGCTTCCCGGCCTGCTGCCTCTCATCTGGTACGACGTCGAATCGTTCAACCTCAAATATCCGCTGGTCGACCGGATCCCGGAGCTGCTTCCAGGCGGACAATGGCTCGTGGTCATCCTCGCCGCGGCGTTGTTTGTCCTTCCGTTCCGGCGGGACGGTCGCCGTGCAATAACAGCGGCGCTTTTCGTGGCGGTCTGGCTGGTTCTTGGCTTGTTCTTCTTCCAGTTCGGTCTCTCGAAATTGGTTGGGGCGCTCTGTGCCTGTCTGTGGCTGGCCGGGTGTCTCGAGCTTTTCCGGCGCGCGCAACTTCCCGTCCGCTGGTTCGCGCTCGTCAGCGCGGTTTTTCTTTTCGTCCTTCTCACCTTCTTCCTGAACGGCTTCGCCCTGAGCCACGTCGATTTTCGTTTTGCGGCGAACAAGATTTTCCCATTCGCCAGGGAAGTCTGGCGCGCGCCGCAACTGATCGCATGGGCTGCGGCCAAGTACGCCTTCGCCTTGCTCCCGGCGTTTGCCGTAATCGGTCTCTCCCCGGCCGGCCCGCGCGTCTGGGATCAATTGCTCCTGCTCGGATGGTGGCGCGAGCTGACGATCGTGGCGAGCGCCCTTGGTCTGGCCATTTTCAACGCGCGTGGAATGCGGGATTTGTGCGAGGAGGAAATTTATTTCTGGACGTTCCTGAACTTCGTTCTTTTCGCCGCCGCCCTGATGGCAGCGATAGCGTCCCGGGTCAGACCTCATCCAGCGGATAAGCCGCCGAGCCCCGCGGCGGCCCCGGGATAGGCGAAAAAGCATGGCTGTTTTTTCTGTAGACGTCTCCCCGGCATTTCCATATCTTGCTGGGCTGCTTAATCGAATGACTATCCCGGCGAACGCTGCTGCGTGGCGCCTCATTCGCTCCGATAAGAATAATCGTCAGGCGCGCAAGCGCCGCACCTTCCCGATATGTCACTGAATCCAGATTTTTCGGCGCCCGCAACCAAGATCAATTCCGCGGTCGAAAACGATCCGAACAAATTCAGCCTCGGCGATTTCCTGGTGGGCGACAGCAAAGATCCCTTGAAGCCGCCGCCGGCGTTTACGCAATGGCTGCATGCCATCAACAAAGCGGTCGAATTGTATGAGCCGGTCCTGCTCGGTCCGGCCGAGGCGCGCACCACTTTGCGCTATCGCGGGAAATCGCTCCCGGTCATCAATTTTTCTTCCTACAACTATCTCGGCCTCGCGAATCATCCCGAGGTGATCGCAGCCGCGCATGAAGCTCTCGCCACTCACGGCCTCGGCGCCTGTGGCTCGCCCGTTCTCTCCGGGATGAGCGATCTCCATCGCCAGCTCGAGAAACGGATGGCGGAATTTCTTGGTTACGAAGATGCGATGCTTTTCAATAGCGGTTTCGGCGGCGCCCTCGGCACGATCTCAGGATTGCTGCGCAAGTCCGATGTCGCGGTGATGGACAACCGTTCCCATTTGAGCCTGCGAGATGGTGCTGTGCTCGCGCGCACCCGCTGCGAGCGCTTCGATCATAACGATCCCGAGTCGCTCGACCGGGCGCTGACCCGTCACAAGGGCAAGCGCCACCTCGTCATCGTCGAAGGCATTTACTCCATGGACGGTGACTTCGGGCAGTTGGATGAGGTGATGGATGTGGCCGACGCACATGGAGCGAGAGTGTTCGTTGACGAAGCGCATTCGATGTTGGCCTGCGGCGAGAACGGTCGGGGCGCGGTGGAACATTTCGGGATCGAAAAGCGGGTGCGTATGCTTTACGGCACGTTCTCGAAAGCATTCGGGGCCATGGGTGGATTTGTCGCCGGGTCCAGGGACATGATCGATTATCTGCGGTTCTATTCGCATCCCTACGTTTATTCCTGCGCTCTCCCGCCGGTGATGGTCGCATCCATCCTGAAAGCGCTCGAGCTCGGAACGACCAGGCCAGAATTGCGTCAGCGTCTCTGGGAGAACGCCGAATATTTTCACAGCCAGCTCGATTCGCTCGGGATCGACACCGGGGACTCGACCACCTACATCATGCCGATCGTCATCGGGGACCGCGAGCGTCTCTATGACCTCGGGCATGAATTGCGCCGGCGTGGATTGTGGGTGGCGCCCGTCGATTACCCGGCCGTTCCACAGGACAAAATCTGTTTCCGCGCCTGCGTCACGGCGAACCACACCCGCGCCGACCTCGATGAGGCGCTCAATATTCTCTCGGACACGCTGTTGCCGGCGCGGGTCCCGCAGCTCCAGCACGCGGTTTGATGCGGCCGAAGAATAGAGCATCGTAAAACGTATGGGGCAGCGTTACGTCTCGAATAAGAACGAATCGGTCCGCATGTTCGAGAGCCGGTTCATGGAATTCCTCTCGCATGTTCACCCCGTCACGCCGCTCGTGATTTACCTGCCGGTTATCGGCTTCATGGTCGATCTGGCCCTGCGCCAACGAGGGCAGATGATCGGCGCGGTGGTCGGCTGGTTAGCCCTCGGCGTTCTTATTTGGACCTTCGTCGAATACACGATGCACCGCTGGGTTTTCCATTATCAACCGACCAGCCGCTGGGGCCAGCAGCTCCACTTTCTCTTGCACGGCGTCCATCACGATTATCCGAAAGATGCCAGCCGTCTCGTGATGCCGCCAGTTGTGAGCATTCCGCTCGCGCTCTTTTTTTACGGATTGTTCCTGGCCGGGTTTGGCCGGTTCGCGCCGGCGGCATTTGCCGGGTTGCTCCTGGGATATCTTTTCTACGACATGCTTCACTACGCGACCCACCATTTCTCGATGAAAGGCGGCGTGTGGCTTTGGTTGAAAAAATATCACATGCGTCATCATTACGAAGACGACCACGTCGGCTACGGAGTCAGCTCGCCGCTGTGGGATTATGTTTTCGGCACGAGAGCGCCGCGTGGGCAGGCTGAGGCCGGCTCCTTAGAAACCGATCGGCAGCTGGTAGGCACTTCGAATCACTGAGAGGCAGACCGCGGCCTCTTCGAAAGATTCGCGCGCCTGTTCCGGGGAGCAAAAGCCGGCCAGCACATCGGGCAACATCGCTGCAAACCAATCGGCGTGATGCGACCCGGCAGACAACGCGCTCTCGAATCGGATTTCTTCATTGCCAATCTTTAACGTGTCGTCGTTGATCGCGATCTCGCCGCGATCGCCGGTCAATCGCATTGTGTTTCGGCGCGTCTCCGCCCGCCAGGTAAGAAAAATTTTCGCGGGACCTTTCGGAAAATGGAGGGTCAACGTCGCTTCGTCTTCGATTCCGCTCGCCGTCGCGCGATGCAGCCTGGCGTCGACTCCGATCGGATCGTCCCCGAACCAATGGCGCGCCAGATAGATCGCGTGCCAGCCGTGATCCATCAGCACCCCGCCGCCTGCCAGGGCTGGATCGCGCCGCCAATTCGGATGGGCCGGGTCGGCGGCCGCGCAATCCTCGATGCGTAGCGTTTCGATTTCGATTTCGCGGAGCGATCCAATCGTACCGGCGTGCAACGCTTCGGTCGCACGTCGAATGATCGGCGCGTATTTCCAATTATGAACCGGCACCACGGCCAGGCCTGAATCGCGGGCGAGGATTCGCACTCTCTCGAGCTCGTCGAGGTCGAGCAGCAGCGGTTTTTCGCAGAGAACATTCCAACCGCGCCGGAGCGCATCGACCATCGGCTCACCATGCAGCGCCGGTGGCGTGCAGATATCGACAAAGTCGATCTCGGCGCCGGCCGCCAATTCTTCAATCGTCGCGAACGTCGCAATTCCCGGCAGCGATTCTTCCGCGGCTTTCCGCCGTGTTTCCGTCCGATCGACCACCGCGACGATCTTCGCTTCGCGTGAATTCAAATACGCGGGCACATGCCCGTTGGCGGCGACTGCGCCAAAACCGATTATCGCGCCGCGCAACACGGTCTTATTCGGTTTCGAATTTCTCGAGCACGCGGTCGACGATCTCGAGCGCGGAATTCGCCTGTTCGACAGAAAGAATGAGCGGCGGATGAACGCGCACCCGCGGCGTGTAACTCATCATGATCAGCCCCTCGGCCAGGCCCCGCTTGAAGAACTCGATGCATCGTTCTTTCGGCAGCAGCGTTTTCGATTCCGGATCGGCCACGAGATCGAAGCCGATGAGCAGGCCTTTTCCACGAACGTTCGCGATCGACCGCCGTCTCTGTGCGATCGCTTCGAACCCGTCGCGCAATACGCGTCCCACCTTTTCAGAATTCTCGATCAGCTTCTCCGACAAGATCGTTTGGATGGCGACCAACGCCGCTGCTGCGGCGAGCGGATTACCGCCGTAGCTCGAGGAGGAAGCGCTCGGCAGCGAAAATGGTTTGGCCGCCATGATCTTCTCGGTCGAGACCAGTGCGCTCACCGGAAAGCCGGAGGCCATTCCTTTTCCGAGCGTCATGATGTCGGGAACCACTTCGTCGTGATCGCACCCGAACAGAGTTCCGGTGCGTCCAAACCCGGTGATCATTTCATCGGCAAGCAGCAGCGCCCCGTATTCATGCGCCACCTCGTGGACTTCGCGGAGAAAACCCGGAGGCGGCACGATATTGCCGGCCGTTCCCTGGATCGGTTCGATCACGACGACTGCGGGACGCCCGCCGACTTCTTCTTCAATCACCCGCCGCAGCTGCTTGATCGCGTGTTCCTGGCATTCGTCCGGCGAGCCCGCGAACCGCGTCGGATCGGCGAAGGGAGCGAGATGGTGTCCCGTCGGCAGCGGACCGATGAGCGTTTTCCAATCCACGTCCGAGATCGGGAGAACGCCGGCGGTTTTGCCATGAAAACCCCCGGTGAAACCGACCACGTCCGTTCGCTTCGTGAACGAGCGGGCGAGTCGGATCCCAGCTTCGACGGCTTCCGCGCCGCCGCTAAAAAATTGCGTGCGCGACAATTCGCCCGGCGCCAGCTCCGCGATCAGCCTAACGAGTTCAGCGCGCGGCTGCGAAGTGAAGCTCCCGACCGTGACCGCTTCCAACTGCTTCGTTAGCGCGGCTACATACTTTGGATGCGCATGGCCGAGACTGGCCACCGACACTCCGGCGTTCAGATCGAGGTAGGTCCGCCCATCGAGATCGGTCAGGGTCGCGCCGCGACCGTGCGCGATCGCCAGTTGCGACACGAGCGCGATCGTTTGCACTCCGGGCGCGATGAATTGCTGCTCTTCATCGAAGAGCGCTTTGGTGCGGGCCTGAGAAGGACTTTCGGTTTTAGCCGGCATGGACACGCTTGGTGATGAACTCGGCGATGGCATAAGAGGCGCGTTCCCGACAGGGCGCGAATGACGGCCAATCGTTGAGATCGATCAAGGTCAATTCGCCCGACGGTGAAACAATCACGTCGCCGCCAAAAATGTCGAGCCCGGCCGCCGCCGCCGCTGCGTTCCCGAGGTTTTGCAGCTCCGAAAAATCGAACGGATGTTTGCGCACGTTGCCCGAATAAAACCAGTGGAAGAACGCGCCGCCGGCGACGCCGTAGAATTTGATCTCGTCACCCGCGCGATGGGCCTGGAGCGCGGCCAGGTCGATTCCGCGCCGGGAGAAGTCCGCGAGCCCCGCCACGAGACGCTCGCGCGAGTCGATCCACTGGACGTCCGCGGTGACGGAGGCATGGACGTCGCCGCGCTTTAGCCAGATGCCGGCATCGAGATCGAGCGAATGCGCATCCGCGTTTTCGTTCGTGTTTACCAGATGCGTCCGCGGAAATGGAATTCGCGCATTTACCATCAACGCCGGCAAACGATCGCGATGCGTGTTCAGCGCGGCGCGAGGGCTGTTGATGATCCTCACTCCGTCACGCTCCCACTCGGCCAGATTCTCGAGCGCCGATCTTCCCTGGCACATGGAAAAAACCAGCGCTGCTCCCGAACGCGAACCATTCGCTTCACCCAGCGTCATCAGGTCGACGGAAAATTCACGTTCCCGCAGCCGATGCGCGATCTGGTCGAGGAGCAGCACGTCGTTCGATTGATGGCGGCCGGGCGAATACTGCTTCTCGCGGTACAATCCAAGAAGGCGTTTCATATTCGAGCGGTTCGAAGAAATGTTTCAGCGGCCTCAATGTCCGTCGGACGATCGACGTCGACCGATCGGGAAATCGGAATGCCGGCGAGGGGGTAGCCGCGATCGAGCAGGCGAGCCACGAACTTTCGCAGCGCGTCGATTCCATCCCGGCGCGCCGCCTCCGCTTCGCGAAGAACGTCCGGACGCACGGCATACACGCCCGCAGTCGCGTATTCGCCTTCGCCGAACGCGGCGATCCGCGATTCTCCAGCCGCCAACCGAAGCAGAAGAGGTTTCTCATCATTACCTGGGGAGGTGAGCGCCAGAGTCATTGCGACTTGCTGGGCGCGGGCGCGTTCCATGAAATTGGCGTACGCTTTTGGGCCCGCCACCGTATCGACAGTAGACAGCAAGAACGGCCCTTGGTTTCCATCGGCGGCGAGCGCTTCCACCAGCCGAAGAAAACTGTGCATTGAAGTCGGCGTCGTCTCGACGATCCAGCGCAATGTAAAAGGCCATCGCCTGGCGGTGACATGATCGCGCACGGAGGCGGAATCTTCATTGATGATCACGGTCACTTCCGAGGCATTCGCTTCCGCCATGGAATTCAGGACGCGCTCGATCAGGGTCTCGCCGCCGACGCGCACGAGTGGTTTCAAGTCGCCCGAGATTGCACGCAAGCGCTCGCCGCGTCCTGCGGCCAGCACTCCTGCTCGAAGAGAAAATGCGCCGGATGTCTTCATGCCAAAGCCATCGAAGCATTCGCCAACGCCGCGGGAAGATCAGCCAGCCGGCGCAGATGAAGATCGACAAGGGAAGGATCGGGGCACTCACGCGGCCTGGCGCCTTCGACCCATGCTGTTTTCATCCCGACCTTTTTCGCAGCCACGACATCACGCTCAAACGAGTCGCCCACCATCAGGATCGTCCCGGGATCGCATCCCAGCTTTTCCGCGGCGTAGCGAAAGATCGCGGGATCCGGTTTGCAAAATCCCACCCGCCGCGAGTCCACGATGACCGAGAGAAAAGGCGCAAAACCAAAATCCGCGCAGAGCGTTTCGACGTTGCCGCAGCCATTGGAGACCACGCCCAACTCAAAACCGCGTTCGGCAAGAGTCGCCAGTAACTGCGCATTCTCCGCCGTCGTCGCGCGCATCGGCGTGACAAATCCTTCCACCAAATGTCGCTGGAGCTCCTGGTCCTGCAATCCGAGATGCGCGAGCTGCCATTTCACGTAGAGCTCCGTCATCTGCGAGAGATTGGACGATCCGATTGTTTCGTCCACGACGGCCTTTCGCTCGGCGGCGTCGAAGGCCTCTCGAAGCGATTCGCGCGGAAGTTCCACCCCGAAACTTCGGTAAAGCGCGACGAAGCGATCCTGCCAATGCAGACCGTCGCCATCGAGGGTGCCGCCCATGTCGAAAAGGATCGTGCGAAGCATTGGCGGAAGTTTAGTCGATTAGAGGCTGGCGAGAAACCTGCGATCCGCGTGGCGTTGCCAAAGCCAGAGGATGACGAAAGCCAAATTCATCGCCACCAGAACGAAAGCGAAAAAGAGATCGATTCGGTGCAGACAGACCAGGACGCCGATGGCAAAGAACCGGGTGTTGTCACCGAGGAAATTCCAGCCGCGAATTAGCGGATAAAAGATTTCGCGATAACGAGAGCGGTCTTCTTCGCGGACCTGACTCGCCACGGCCCGCGCCGCCAGGGCCGCTTCGACTTTGTCATGCAGTCCGACGAACCAGCGCTGCACCCCGAGATAGGCGCGAAACAGCCAGCCGATCACGGGCGGGATATTTGCCGGAGCGATGCCTGGCGCCAATCCTTTCGTCACAACAATGATGTAGGCGTCGCGATGATACACGTACATCTGGGCGTGAACGGCGGTTGCGACCCCGGCGAACACCATCCAGAAAAGAATCGACGCGCTCCAGCCGCGGTGAAGGAGACTCGCGCCGATCGCCAGAAAAATGGCGGCATGAGTGAAGTATCCACCCGCGGCGTCGAGGGCTCGGCCAAGATCCGTCACCCGGCCCGTCATTCGTGCGAGCTGCCCATCCGCCGAGTCGATGATCCCGTGCAGAATGAGAAGGGCAAAGGCAAGCAGGCCCAGGCGTTCGTCATAGAGCAACGCGCCCCCGGCAATCCCAATCAACGCGCCAATGATTGTAACTCCAATCGGACCCATACCGATGGAGCGAGCGCCGCGCGCGATGAGCGACCCGGCCGGGCGGAAAAAATAAACGTCCGTTAGTTCCTCGATCTCGACCGCTTTAAAAGCGAGGCCTTGGGCGAAAACTGGCTCATCGTTGCGGGGCGTCACAAGGCCGTTGCTACTACTCGGTTTCGCGAGCGCTGCAAGCTTGACGCTGGCGGCGTAGCCTCGCCTGAGACAAGATTGTCTCATGCCGCAAATCGAAATTAGCCGGGTCGCTTCTCGATCGGACCGCGACGCTTTCATCAAGTTCCCTTGGCGTATTTATGCGAACGATCCGGCCTGGGTCCCGCCGCTCCTGCTCGAGCGAAAAGAATTTCTTGATCAGGAGAAGCATCCTTTTTTCGAGCATGGGAAAGCTGAGCTTTTCCTGGCTCGCCGAGGCGGCGAAATCGTGGGGCGCATCCTGGCGAGCGACGATCCGAACTACAACGCCCTGCATCAATCCAATGTCGGCTGTTTCGGGATGTTCGAATCGATCGACGATCCAGAAGTGGCGACCGCGCTCTTTGACGCGGCGGCCGGATGGCTGCGCGGGCTCGGCCGGGACGAGATCGTGGGACCGATCGATTATTCGACGAATTACGTCTGCGGCCTGCTCATCGACGGGTTCGAATTCCCGCCGATGCTCCTTACCTCGCATAACCCTCCGTATTACAGCGGGCTGATCGAGCGCTGGGGCTTCGAGAAAACGATGGACCTATACGCGTGGTGGTTTGCGAATCCGGCGGAGGCTGCCGAGCGTTTGCGACGTCTCGCCGGCGCGCTGAAAAAACGGCGCGCCGACGTGACCTTTCGTCCGGCCAATCTGCGCCGCATCGCCGAGGAAGGCCGGAGAATCCGCGACATTTATAATCAGGCGTGGCGGAATAACTGGGGTTTCGTGGCCTTCACGGAAAAGGAGTTCGACTACATGACCAAGGAGTTGAAGCCGCTCGTCGTCTCGGAGCTGATCTGGCTCGCCGAGATCGAGGGCGAACCGGTCGGCTTCATTCTTTGCGTGCCGGACATCAACGCCGCGCTCAAGAAAATCAACGGACGCCTGACGACCTTCGGTTTGCCGATTGGACTGGCGAAATTGCTTTATTACAAAAGCCGGCTGAAAACCACCCGGCTTGTCGCGCTCGGCGTGGTTCCGAAGTATCGCCGGCACGGGATTGCCGAGATGCTGGTGTTGCGCATCATCGAGGAAGCGATGATTAAACGCGGCTTCATCGGCGAATGCAGCCTGATCCTAGAAAACAATGTCATGATGAATCGCTTCCTCGAAGCGATCGGCGCCGAGAAATATAAGACCTACCGGATTTACCGCCGTCCTCTGCCGCCGGGAAAATGAATCCGTGCCGAGTCCTCCTCCTCGCCGATGAATCCGCGGATTGGATCGTCGCCGGTTTGCGCCAGCTCGATCGCCTCGCCCTCGCGATCGATGAATACGCCGTCGACAATAATGAAACCGCGCCCATCGTCGTCTGCATTTTCTGGCGGCCCGATCTCGACGAATCGCAACGCTGGATCCCCGGCAACCCGCGCCTGACCAAGGTCGCTTTTACCCAGGACATCGATACCCAGCCTTACGATCTCGTTTTGACTACGCGTCTGTTTCCTTATCGAAAGGGCGTCCGCTCGTTATTCTCGGAGGGACGTGCTTCCGCACGTCCCATTTCTTCTGACGACGCGCTCCCCAAGTCTGGGGACGTGCAGAAGCACGTCCCTCCGAGTGAGAAGGAATCTTGGGAGAACTATCGGCGCGCGGCGGAATCTCTGCCGCCATCAGCCCAAGGAGCGTGGGAGTACATCACCGCCGGCGAGCAAATCGACCGGATCGAAAAGAAATTTCTCCGGGCCAGCGGCAAGTCGCAGGATGGTTTCGTTTCCCGCTATCTGAATCGTCCCATTTCCCGCGCCATCACCCGGCTGTTGCTGCGTTTTCCCGCCACGCCTGACGCGTGGACCTGGTTGATCTTTCCGATTCCCGTTATTGGGTCGCTTGTTCTCAGCCACGGAACTTACTCGTCGTTCGTCTGGGGTCTCGTTCTCTTTCAGATTTTTAGCATTCTCGACGGCTGCGACGGCGAGATCGCGCGCGCGAAGTTCATGGAAAGCGAACGCGGCCGGAAGCTCGACGATCTCTTCGATGTCCTGAGCAACATCCTGCTTGTCCTTGGTCTCGGCTTCGGACTGCGGCAGGCGCATCCTCGGTTCGGATGGCTCTATCTGGTGGAGGGAATCGTTGCTGGGGTGCTGGTCGCGATCAATGAATGGTATTTGGCCACGCGAAAGCCGGCGCCGGCCGGCGAGGCAACAGCCGATTCGTTAGGTGGCGCGCTCTATCCACGCCATCGCGATTTGGTCGAGCGCTCCGGCCTGCTTAGGTTCGGAGAGAAATTCGCCTCGCTCCTTATCCAGCTTACAAAGCGCGATGTCGCCGTTCTGTTCTTCGTCTTTCTCGCGGCCATCGGATTGCCGTCTCTTATTCTTCATCTGCTTTTCGTCGTGACAGCGGCGAGTCTTGGGTTGGCGTTGAAAGCACGTCTTCTGTAGCCGCTTCGCTATGCGAAGCGCGAGAGCGACGTCGCCAGCACACACGTCGCCCACAGGGCGACGGCTACAGAAGACGCGTCGCTTCCTGCTCCGCTCGCCCCAGCATTTCTGGCGTGTCGACGTCCTGCCACCAGGCTTCGCCGATGTCCACGGCGAGCGCATTTCCTTCCTCCGCCATTAAGCGAACGCCGTCCGCCAGGCTGCAATCGCCTTTTCTCAAAACGCGCCGCAAATACTCGAAGATCGATTCCGGACAAATAAAGATACCGGTATCGATGGCGTCGTAATCATCGAGCTTTTTCCCGATGGCGACGATCCTGTTGCCCGCGGTGCGGACCTTCATCGCGTCGTCCAGGTCGAAGATCGAAGCGATCTTCCGGTCGATCGCGAGGTTGAGCCGCGTTGGATCGGCCTGGGCGAGGAGCTGGTCGAGGATCGACCGTTCAAAGAGATGGTCGCCCATCGCGAGAAAGAACGGCGCCCGAACTTTCCCCGCTGCGGCGAGCACCGAGACGCCATTTTGTTTCTGCCAGTTCTGATTCGGAATCGGGTTGAATTTCATGAGCGCCGGCAGCAGAGGCGCGACCGCGGCGGCCAGCTCGTCGCCGTTCGGGCCGACGACGACGTGGATCGTTTCGACGCCGGCTTTGTCGAACGAATCGATTGCGTAGGAAATCAGAGGCCGGCCGACAATCGGGATGAGCGGCTTGGCGATTGTCTCCGCCGAGCCGCGCAAACGGGAGCCGGTTCCCGCCATGAGAATGACCGCGTCGCTGATCTTCAATTCGGCAACCGGTAATATTTCTTCAAGCCCCAGATCCGGACCCGCTGCGGAAGGAACCGAAGGATGAACGGCGCGATCGCCGCCTGAAATGTGCCGCCGACAGTGACGCGTGGCGGCGGGTTTTTGTCGTCGATCAATTTCGCGATGCGCCGCGAGACTAGCTCCGGTTTCGGCGCGGCCTGCATATTTTGCTCCACCATGCGCCAGGCGTGCTCGACGAGTTCGGTGTAACGCGGGTCGCCGCCGTCCGTTCTCGCGACCGCGTTATTGAAACTCGTCGAAATGTCCGCCGGCTGGAGATCGATGACGCAAATGTCCGACCCGGCGAGCTCGAGCTGAAGCGACAGGACGAAGGAAGCCATGGCAGCTTTGGCGGCGTTATAGGCCCCCATGAACGGCACCGGCAAACGCGAGGCGAGCGACGTGACGTTGATGATCCGGCCGTTGCCCTGGGCGCGCATCGAAGCCAAAGCGAGACGGCATAATTCGATGTGCGAGAAGAGGACGGTTTGGAATTGGGCGTGGACCGCTTCCGGCGAGAGATGTTCGGCCGGTCCGAAGTGGCCGCTGCCCGCGTTGTTGATGACCACATCGAAGTGGCCGGCTTCGCGGAGCGCGATCTGAAAATTTTCGCCTAACGAGACGTTATCGCTCAGGTCGAGCCGGACCGCATGGAGTCGCGGCAATTCCGGGACCCGAGAGGGATCGCGCGACGTTCCCCAAACTTCGTCCCCGCGCCCAGCCAGCAATTTCGCCGTCGCCAACCCGATGCCAGCGCTCGCGCCGGTGATGAAGACGCGTTTCATATCAGATCAGAATCCGGGCCCGATGCGTTCGCCGGTAATGCAGCCACGCTCCCCCGTAAATGACCAGGAACGCAAGGGCACTGATAACCTGGCCGGCCGCGCTGTCGATCATCATCCGGCAAACGATCGCGGGGATTCCCGCAATCGTGGCCGCCAGCAGGGGATGGCCGATGTCGCCCCATGGATTTCGCCAGCGGAAGACCATCCGTAACGCGCGATACCGCAAAATTCCCTGCAACACGTAGGGAAGAAGAATGCCGAACGCGGCCCCAGTCACGCCGAAACGCTGGATCAACCAAAGATTCGCGGTCAGCGCGGCGACGCAGGTAATGATCGAGTTCAACAAATTCAGCCGCGGCTTTTGCACCATGATCACGACTTCGGCCAGGCTCACGAAGGCGTTCGTGGCGCAGGCGAGCGCGATGATGCCGAGCCAGAGTCCACCCTGCGCGAAGGCCGGTCCGTAAAGCGTGAGGATCCAGGAGCCGGCGAGGGACATGACCGCGACGAGCGGGAGGAGAATCCAGAGCATCCATTGCGAGACCCGGGAGAAGGCGAGCGCGGCATGTTCCTGATCGCCGTCCACGGTCAGGCCGGCGACCACCGGCGCGAAGATGGGATTGAAGGCCTGATTGATTTTGCGCAACCCGCCGGCGACTTCGACCGCGGCCGCGTAGATGCCGAGCGTAATAAGCGTCACGCCGGGCGCGCGCCCGACGAAACAACCGAGCATGACGACGTCGAGACGAACGATAATGGAGTTGAGCAAGTCATAGGCGCTAATGGGCGCAGCGTAGGTGAGCAACCGCCGGGACTCGGCCGCATAAGAAAAGCCTGCCGCGTGCGCGCCGGCCCTCCGAAATAACGACGCCGCCAAAGACAGCGCGACGATTCCCGACGCGCCCATTCCCACGATCACCGCGATCTCGGGACCGAATTTCCTGAGCCCGAGCTGGAGCGCGATAAGAAACGCGACCGTTGTGACGATTGTTTCGGTCATGCCGCGCGAGAAAATGTCGTGCCGCATTACTTTCATGCCGCGGGAGACGGCGGTGTTGATGCGGTAGAGCGCGATCACCGGCATGCCGCAGAACATCACCGAGAGCGCGTCCGCCATTTCCGGGTCGAGACCGAAGCGATGGCCGAGGAGCCGGACGAGCGCGATGGAAAACGCGGCGAGGACGGTGCACTGGGCGACGCCCAAAAAAACCGCCAGCCGAAAGAGCGCCCGGCTCCGGGCGCGGTCCCCGGAGGTTTCGGCGCGAGCGATGAAGGTGATGACGGTATCGTCGAGACCGAAGATGCCGATCTTGCTCACCAGATCGGTCGTGGCCCAGGCCACTGAAAAAACACCGAGCGCCGCCGGACCGAGCAGCCGCGTGACCAGGAACGTGAAGATGCCCCGGAAATTCGAGGCGAGCATTGCGATGAAGTTCGGCCAGGCGCCGCGTTTCAATTCCGGCCCCGGATCGACGGTATGGACCACGCCCCCCGGCGGCGTGATCGGCCGCAACATCGTCTCGGCCGCGGTCATGAAGCGATTGCGCCGGCGGTCCGCTTCATCGGCGGCCGCGGGGATGACTGCCAACGATCAATCCATCCTGCATCTCATGGATCCAATCACAGGCCTCGGCGATCTCCGGATTGTGGGTCACGAGCAGCAACGCCTTGCGCTCTTCCTGCACGATGCGCTGGAGCAATTCAAAGGCGCGCCGGGAATTCGCGCTGTCGAGGTTCCCGGTCGGTTCGTCGGCGAGAATGATGCTGGGATTATTCGCGAGAGAACGCGCCACCGCCACGCGTTGCTGTTCGCCGCCGGAAAGATGACGGCTCGGCCGTTTCCGTTTGGCGCCGAGCCCGACTTCCTCCAGCAGATACGCGGACCGTTCCAGCATCTCTTCTTCGGTTAACACGGCCAGGCGCCGCATCGGAATCATCACGTTTTCCTGGGCAGTGAAGTCTTCGAGGAGAAAATGGAATTGGAAGATGAACCCGAGGAGCTCGTTTCGTTTTCGCGCGAGCGCGTCATCGACCAGGTGCGAGACGGCTTCGTTCTCGATCGTGACCCAGCCGCTATCCGCGTGATCGAGCAGCCCGAGGATATAGAGCAACGTGCTTTTGCCGCAGCCGGATGGACCCACCACGGCGTGGACCGTGCCGCGCTCGAGTTGGAGCGACACCCCGCGCAACGCGTGGACCCGCGAATCTTCCTCGCCGAGGTAGCGTTCGATCCCTTCGCAGCTCAGCGAAACTTCGGCTTCCATGAATCTTAAATAAACATCGCGCGGCTGAGCGCGCGATCCACTACGCCTCAGCCGGCGCCGGCTGACTCGGCTCGGTCGGCTCGGGCGTGCTGATCGCCTGCTTGATCAAACCGGGAATGCGCCGGGCGCGATTGACGACTTCCTTTGAGATCACGCTGGCCGGATTTTGCACGAGCAACGACGTGCTCACCGCGCAATACACTCCACAACCGGTCTGGCAGCTTTTCTTGCGATAGTTCGCGTAGAGATCGTCGAGCGTCACATCCATGATGTGTTTGTCCGTGTGCACCATGCTGCACTCCCAGAATTTTCCCTGGGCCGAGACAAAGAAAAGTTTGTAGCCGGCCGTGCAGGTCCACTCGACCGGCTCACCGCGGAGCAGGCTTTTCTGGTAGCGGAGGATCGCCTCGTTCGTGTGGATTTTTTCGCCGCGCCGTTTCCGTTCGATCATCGAATCGATGAACGCTTCCAGTTCTTCCTTGTTGCCGCGCTCGACCCGGAACCGGCTGAGCGGATCGGCATGGACCAGCCGCACTTCGGTGGGAATTGCGCGGGATAATCCCGTTTCGAGGACCGCTTTCGATTCCGGCAGCGTGTCGGCGCAGATCACCCCGGTGATGTGCAGGCTGATCTTCGAATCCTTGAAGTAATCGAGCTTCGGCAAAATCGTCTTGAACGATTTCTTCGTGACCGGGCTCGGGGTCATCCGATCGACGCTGATCTGCATCACTTGCAGGCCAGCTTCTTCGAGCTGCTTCAATAGTTTTCGCGTGAGCAAGAACCCGTTTGTCGTCAGGCTGGTGGCGAAGCCGAGCTCGCGGCAATAGCGCACGATCTCGACCACGTTCGGATGCATGAGCGGTTCGCCGCCGACGAGCGCGATCCGCATCGTCCCCAGATCGCGGATTTTTTTGATCCAAATCTTCAGGTCCTCGAGCTTCGGATGCGGCCGCGAGTTGTCGTACTCGGTGCAATAAGAGCAATCGAGGTTGCAGCGGTCGGTGAGGTAGAGGCTACACTGGAGCGGCTTCCGATCGAAGAGCCGCTTGCCCGATTCGAGCAAATTAAACCCGGAAAATTCCCGGCCGATTTTATCGAGCAGATTCATGGAGTGCCGGAGCGGCCACAGACTGTACCGGGCGCACTCCGGGCTGTCATCCATTATTGACGTAGCCCACGGCGCCCTACTTATAGACCTGCGCGGCGGGGAACCCGGACCAAGTCATTCGGGGTAACTTGCCAGCGGCTGATTTTTTGGCTTGCACAGCCGGCGCCTTTCGGCGCAATCTCTCGATTAACCCCTTCCCCACTCACCCCGACTAACTTCTATCCCGGATGCCCAAACCCTGAACCCCAGAGAGGAAAAGCAGTTATGCAATTCAAAACCAAGGATCTCCTTGTAACCGTATTACCGCAGGCCCAGCTTTCAGAAAAGGAGCTGGCCAAGCTCTGTCTCCTTCGAACGTATGTCTGTCGATACCCAACCTTCTGTCAGCGAGGTTCGGTCGGCTGCTATTTTCGTCCGACTTTTTGTATTGGATGCACCGTGATCGGCACTCTTTGCGCGGCTTGCTCGTTTCAAGGCACGATCGGCTGCCAGTTTGGTCTGTCTTGTGGCGGTTTTTCAGTCTGTGATCCGACCACCCCTTGCGTCGGCGGCGCCGGCGACGCCTGGGTCCTCTAACGTCCCGAGGACTTGGCCTTTGGTTCCAAGGCAGAGGCCGATTCGCTGGAGCGCGGATTAAGCGAAGCATTGGATCAAGTGCGCGCGGCCAAAAAGAATCTTTCTTAAATAGTGATTGTGCACGCCGGTCCGGCGACGGTGGGGCGCTAGCCTCGGCAGGCGCCCCGCCTTGGTGAGCATACTTCTGCGTCGAGTAACGCCCGGAAGTGGGAGCGCTAGCCTGAAATGACGGCCGAGGAAATTGCCCAGTTATCTCGACGGACCTTTCGGGCCGGAAAAGCTTACAACCTGGTAGTGTTCGATCGCCTCCCGCCAGGGGAGCAAGTATTGTTGAATGAATTGCGGGAAGATCGTGATTTTTACGGAGTCTTAAGGCCGGATCCGCACAGCGGACGAACCATCAAAGCGGTGGGAAAAGAAACGGCCCTGCTGTGGTTGACACTACAGTCGGCAGGCCCCTTGCCTTTTTTTGTCTTCGAAGACGACGGCGAAGCGCTCCACGCGATTCCGGAGTTGCTGCTCGACGGTGTCCTGGAGATGGAGGACAACGGACGTTTTCTCTGCGGCGCAGAAGCCGCTGACTTGCTGGCGCAAAATCGTCCGATGGTTTCCGCGGGCGCGCAAGGCCGGCTGGCGCACCTGTCCGAAGCCGCGTTGCGTTATGGAGAGAGCCTCCTGCTGGACGAACCGCGTCAACTCGCTTTCCGCTTGTACGGATTTGGCCGGCTACCCGTGACGCCAAAGTGGACCCGGCTTTTTAGAAATCGTGAAGCTATCCTGTCTTTTCTGGGCGCGGGAGCAGGGACAGATTCTCGCCGGCGTCTCGATTCCGATTGGCAGGAAATGGACGATCCGAAAATGCCGGCATGGCTTGTCTGGTTTAACCGGACGCCGGGGAAATCGGATAAGGGAAACGTCCATTTCAAGCTATACGTTAGCCCCGCCGCCCACGTCTTGCCCCAAGCTTTCGCGGCGGTGGTGGAGGTGGCCTCGGGACGTGGCGGCCACTTTAAGATTGGCAGTGATGCTGCAGGTCTTTTGCGGCCAGACAAAATGGTCCTCTACTTCCAGAATCAGGAGGCTCTCTTCGAGGTGGCTTCCGAATTGGCGGCGCGGTTGAGCGGAATCGTGGCGCACGGCGTGCCATTCTCGGCGGAGATCACCTCGGATGGATTGCTCTCGTGGGGTATGGATCCGCCGCAAGCTCAAAGAGTGCTCAGCTGGCAAGAACCAGAAAGCTGGCGACTGTGGATTGTGCGCCGCCTGGCTGCCGCCATGATTGCGGCGCAAAGCAACGCCAAGTCAGGGATGACACCGGTGCAATTCGCCCTCGAGCGGCTGCGGCATGAAGGAGTGGATGTGGAAACTTGGACTCCGTCGGTTTCCATCTGGCAGAAACGAAAGTAATTACGCCAAAGAAACCGATGTCCTTCCATCTCTCCGGTCCGTTTATCCTAAACGAAGATGTTCTCATTATTCCGGTAGCCGATCTGCCGGAGGAGTCCCGGACGCAGATCGAATTCCATCCCGGTGACTTTGCGGTATCGCGCCTGCAGGCACGCAGCGGATCGAAGATAATCGACCCGGATGCGGCCGCTCTCCTCGGGCGTTTTCGCGATCAACGCACCGTCGTGGAGGCGGTGATCCTTTTCGCGCGAGAGAAACAACTCGATCCCAATAACGTCCTGGAAGGTGCCTACCCGTTTCTCAGAAACATGATCGATGGCGGATTTCTCATTCCGTCGAGTTCGGCGGACGAGGAGGGCAAACTAGTCCCGGAGCAAATTGTTCCTGGCGCCAGGGTGCTGGACGCTTCGGTCTTGCGAACCCTCCATGTGCTGGAGGACACCGAAGTTTATTTGCTCGGGAAAGGGGATCGATCGGCGTCGGTGCTGAAGATCGAACGACGTTCTCGGCGCGTGGGCACTTCGGCCACCGTTCGCGGGCGCCTCGAGCACGAAGCCGAATTTCTCTCGCGCCTGAAGGGCGCTCTCGCTCCAAGGCTCCTGGGAAAGGGGGAACTCGATGGCCGGCTTTACTTGGAGATGGAGTTCATTCCCGGCGTGGATGTCGTGACTGCCGCCACGGAATGGCGCGAGCGCGGCGGAGAACAGGCCCAGGACGCTCTTTTGTGCTTGGCCCAAAACGTGGCCCGGACTTATGCCGCATTGCACGAGCGCGGCATTCTGCACGGCGACGTTCATCCCAGCAACGTGTTGATCAAGCGAGATGGCACGCCGGTGCTGATTGATTTCGGCGTCGCCGGCGCCACGACGTCGGCCACTTCATTTCCCAAGCCCCCTGACCGTGGCGGGATTCCATTTTTTTTTGAACCGGAAATGGCTGCTGCCGCGCTCGCCGGACTTAATTCAATTCCCGCCTCCGAGGCGGGCGAGCAGCATGCCGTCGCTTCTTTGATTTATCTGCTGCTCACAGGTGCTCACTGGCAAAACTTTCGGCTCGGCCGCGAAGCGATGCTTGAGGATATCGCCACGCTTCCCCCTTTGAGCTTTCGAGAACGCGGGGTTTCTTCCTGGCCCGCCCTGGAAACCGTGCTCGTCCGCGCGTTGTCAAAAGTCCCAGCCGATCGATTCCGATCCATGGCGGCATTTGCCAGCGCCCTGTCCGGCGTCTCGCCGCCGTCGGTCCCGATTTTGCCGGCTCGTCGAGAGCCGCTCGCGCAGTTGCTTGAGCGCGCCCTCACGCGAGCCGCGCCGGATGGGGAATGGAGTCAGGCCGCCCTCACGCCCGCCCCGGCAACCTCGTTAAATTACGGATCCGCCGGCGTGGCGCTCGGATTACTCCAGATCGCGTCGCGGCGAAACGATGGTTCGCTCCTGGCGCTGGCGGACATCTGGTCGCGTCGAGCTATTCGTGAGATGGGGCGGGAAGATGCTTTCTATAACGAGGAGATCGAGATCACACCCGAGCTGGTAGGAAAATCTTCACCGTACCATTCCCCGAGCGGAGTTCATGCCGTGGCCGCGCTCGTGGCGGTCGCCGCGGCCGATCCCTTGGTTCAAATGGAGAGCCTTGCTCATTTCCTTAAAGCAGTAGACCAGCCGACGAATGGCTTGGACCTGACCCTCGGCCGCGCCAGCATTCTATTGGGCGCGGCAATCCTGCTCGATGCGCTTCCCCGGGATGGCCTGATCGATCTTTCACCTTTGCGTTCCCGCGGTGACGCTCTCCGCCGCGAGCTCTGGCAGGCCCTCGATGCCGAACCGGAAATTGCTCGCGCCGGAATAGCGTACCCAGGTATCGCTCACGGCTGGGCGGGATTTCTCTACGCGACCCTCCAGTGGTGCAGTATCTCGGAAACTGAACTGCCGCCAAACCTCGAGCGACGCCTTGGGGAACTGGCAGCCCTTGCCCTGCCCGCGGATCGCGGCTTGGACTGGCCTTGGATGTTCGGTCAATCGGGCGAGCCTGTCACGATGCCCGGCTGGTGCAACGGTGCGTGTGGCTATGTTTTTCTTTGGACTCTGGCGCACCGCCTCCTCGGTGATTCTTGTTACCTCGACCTCGCTTATGGCGCGGCCTGGCGAAGTTGGGATGCGCCCGATCGAGTCATTACTCTTTGCTGCGGTCTTGCTGGCCGGGCCTATGCGCTCCTTAATTTGTACCGCCACACTGACGAAACGATCTGGGTGGATCGGGCGCGCGCGCTGGCGGTGCGTGGCGCGATAGCCAGCCCTAACTCGAAAGAATATCCCCACAGTCTCTACAAAGGGGAGTTTGGTCTGGCAGTCCTCGCGGCCGATCTAGAACAGCCCGATGAAGCCGCGATGCCGTTCTTCGAGCCTTTAGGTTATCGGCACCAGGGCCGGAAGGCCTAGCCTATCTACAAGCCTAACGAATCGTTCACGCGCTCGAGCCGCGCAATGTCGCGACTGGAGCGAGCTGGGCGGCGCGGCGGGCGGGGACGTAGCTGGCGATGAAGACAGCGATAATCGCGAGCACGGTAGCCCACAAGTAATGGCGCCAGTCCCACGTCACCAGAAAATGGTTCGCGTATAACAGGCCGCGGACCTGGATCGGAATTTTCGAGACGCCCCAGGTGAAAAGAGCGCCCACGAGGCAGCCGATGACTGAGCCGGCGGCGGCGATCATCGCGCCTTGCCAGAGGAAGATCGATGAGATGTCGCGGGAGCGGTAGCCCATCGAGCGGAGGATCGCGATCTCCTTGATCTTGGAAAGGACCGACATGGTCAGGACGTTGAAAATGCCGAAGCCGGCAAGAAGGATGATCAGCGAGACGGTGATGGCGGCGGAGATGCGCACGGTCAGAAAGAGCTGAAGGTTTGCTTCCTCGCGTTCCTGCCAGCTCTGGGCTTCGTGTTGAAACAACGATTCGAACGCGCGGGCGACCCCGGGCGCGCGCTCGGGGTCGCGCAGTTTGTAGACGATCATCGAGGCGGCGAACGGTTTTCGCAGGAGCGTCTGCGCCACGCGCACGTGACAATAAACGCGGACGATATCGACGACGCCGACGCCGCTTCGGGCCGTGGCGGCAATCGCAAAACGACGGTATTCGCCGCCGGGCGAAAGGAGGAGGAGGGCGTCACCGGGACCAACCTGAAGCGCCTCGGCCAGGCGCGAACCGATGATGACGGCGTTGGGGTTGTTGCGAAACTCGTCGAGGTCACCGCTGGTGAGTTGCTGCGCGAGATTGGTGGTTTGGAGATGCGACGGGGCGTCGATCCCGAAAAGATCGACGGTGGCGTTATCGAACCCGGCCCGGGCGCTGACCGTGCCGCGCAAAACCGGCGAGCAAGACGCGACGTCGGCGAATTGCCGGCTGATCCGCATGATTTCGGGCGCGTTGGAAATTCCATCGAGCGAATGGCGCCGCGGCTGATCGGGATTGCGGACGTTCTTCGGCGGCACGAGCAGACCGCTGGTCGCGTTTTGAAAACGCGAACGGAGCAGGAGCGCGCCGTTACTTCCAAGAGTGGAATCGATAAAGTTCTTCGCGAACCCCTGGGTCTGGGCCTGGGTGCAGATGAAAATCGCCACGCCGAAGACGACGCCGGAGAGGCTCAGGATAAAAGACCGCCTGCGATGGCGGAGAAACCGCAGCGCGATGTAGAGGGGCGGAGTCACTGGACATCGGCGCGGGGCGCGACTTTGGTCACCCGTTGCCGCACCGGCCGGCCCGGTCGCAGTTTGTCCTGGTCGGAAAGCACGGCGTGATCGCCCTCGGAAACGCCGTCCAGGATCTCCGAGAAATCGAGGGTGCGATAACCGATCTTGACGGTGCGCGATTGGACGATGCCGTGTTTCACGATGAGCGCCTGGTCGATGAGCAACGCGCGCGTCGGCAGGAGCAACGCGTTCTCGTGTCTGCCGGTGATGATGTTCATTTCGCCGGTCATGCCGGCCATGAGATTTTCAGGGGGATTTTCGAGATCGAGCACGATCGTGTAACGCTGGGTCTCGACATCCGCGGCCGGCTGGATCGCGGCAACTTTCGCGCGGAACGTCCGGGTGCGGAAGGCATAAACCTGGACGATCGCTTCCATCCCGACCTTTACTTCGCCGACATCTTCCTCGTCCACTTCGCCGCGCACATAATTTTTGCGCGACGAAACGGTGAAGAGCTCGGCGCGTTCGGCGACCAGCTCGCCATCGATGGTCTTGATCCCGGTGAGAAGGCCGTCCATCGGCGAACGGATCTCCGAATTCTTCATCTGGGCCTCGAGCTTTTTCGCGGCCTCATCCAGCGCGGCCAAATTGCGATCGCGCTCGATCCGTTCCGTCTCGACCAGCGCTTTGAGCCGGTTCACTTCGCTCTTGGCTTTTTCAAAATCCACCTGCGCCACGTTGCTCAGTCCCGTGAGTTTTTCGAGCCGGCCCAGGTTGTCTTCCGCCACTTTCAGCGCTTCCGCGGACGGTAACGGCAATTCCGCGCGTTGAATCGCCGCCCGGAGATCGGCCCGCGCCTGTTTCAGAAGACGCGCCGTCGCTTCGTCCGCGATCGTCGCCAGCAGTTCGCCTTTCTCCACGTTGCGCCCGATCGCGCCGCGGCCGGCTGAAAGCACTTCGGCGAGCTGAATGAACCCGGCGTTTTGCGCCCGCACCGGAATAACCAAAGACGGCTCGATCCGGACCGTGCCGTAGATCGCGGAGATCGCGGGGCCGCGTTGGACGATCGCGACTTCCGCGACCGGCAGGGTCATGAAATAAATGATCGCGAAGATCACCAGGACCGCGGCGATCCCGGCGAGGATGAGATTTTTCGAGCGCGGAAACTTCAATGGCTCCAACTAAGGCACCTTTCGGTCGTTCGAAAACTGAAAGTAGCGGCCGGTGGCCCGGTCCCACTCCGCCAGCGCGACGTTTTGCTGGTAAGCGGCGGAAAGGAGTGCGCTCCTGGTTTCCAGGAAACTACTTTCGGCGGTGCGGAATTCCAGTTGCGAGGAAAGCCCTTCCGCCAAACTCCGCTGAATGACGATCACGTTTTGCTCCGCGCCGGTGACCGCGGCGTTCAAGGATTTCCACCGTCCTTCGATGGCGCGGAAGTTATTCGAGATGCGTTGCAGATCGAGCGAGACGTTGGCCTCGATCTGGCGCAGCGAGATCTCGTTCATCTCGCGAATGGCGCGTTGCCGCGCGACCTGGCCGCCGACCCGGCCGTTGTCGATCACGCGCCAGGTGAACGCGACGCCGCCGGCGATTTCCGAGGAGAGAATGTCGTTCGAACTGAGCGCGGACCCGCTGTTGGCGGTCCTGACGGTCACCGGAATCCCGAGGCCGGAAACGACCGCATCGAGCGCGGGATAATATTGCGCCTCGATGATGCGCTGGTCCTCGGCGGCGGCGCGAACCAGGAGACGCGCGAGCTGGAGATCGGCGCGTTGCGAAAGGGCGGTCGAAGTTTCGGAGGCGACGTCGTAATTAAGGGCGGCAAATTGCAATTGTCCGTCAGGTCGAACCGTGTCGTCGGCACTTCCCATCGTGGTAGCGAGAGTGAGGAGAGCGCCTTCGTAGCCGCGTTCCACTTCCTGGATGCGCGGCTCGAGCTCGCGCTCCAGCAATTGCGCGCTCACGATCGCGGCACGGTTCGTCTGGCCGGCGCGATAACGTTCCGACTGGGTCGTGACATTTTGGGCAAGCCGTTCCCGCTGGGCTTCCCCGAGAGCGCGGAGCGAATCATTATAGAGCGCCGTGTAAAAAGCGATCCGGGTGGTGTGGAGTTGCTCGACGATCGCGACGTTCAAGCGCTGTTGGGCGATCAACATTTCGATGTTGCCGCGCCGCAGGGAGGCCGGGACTGCGGCGTCGAATAATGGCTGCGAAAAAAAGCCGCGCGCGAACGCGAAGGGACGCAGCGTCGGTTCGTCCGCGCGTTTGCCGCCTTGCAAGCCGGCGAGACCCTGGATCTTGAAGTCGGGCAACGCCGTGGATCGGAAGACCAGGCGCTTCCCCGCTGCTTGTTCGAGAACGATGCGCGCCTGCACGATCTCGGGATTTTTCTCGAGCGTCCGGGAGAGCGCGGCATCGAGGGTGATTCCGTCGACTCTTGCGACGCCGAACACGATAAAGCCGAGAGCTAACTTCTTCTGTAGCCGCTTCGCTATGCGAAGCGTGAGATCGGCTCTGAATTTGTCCACGGCGCGCTTTTTCGCGTCGCCCACAGGGCGACGGCTACAGAAGATTTTCACTTCGCGCCTCCCAGTGTCGCCGGCGGGGCGGCGACGTCCGCAACGGCTTTCGCTCCGGGCGCATTCTGTGAAATTTTCGGGGCGAAGCCTAACGAGTCTGGTTCGCGCGCGGTGGCGCGAGCGAGGCGCGCGAGCGCGACGTTATGCAGGTAAATCGCGCCCAGCCGGGTGGTCCGCGTCCGGGTTACATCAGAAGCGGCTTGCAGGATGTCGAGCTGGGTCCCAAGTCCGGCGCCGAGATTTCCCTTCGCGATCTCGAGCGCTTCGTCGGCGTTCTGGACATTGCGGGTCTCGGATTGCAGGACGCGATCGGCCTGCCGGAGATCGAGAAAGGCGCTGCGCACATCGGCGGCGACGGAAAGTTTCGCCGCTTCCAGGGCATGGCGCGCCGCGTCGCGCCGGGCGCGCGTCGCCTGCATGCGGCCCCGGGTCGCGAAGCCATCGAAGATGTGCCAGGTCGCGTTGAGCCCGACGACGAAACCATGATTGAATTCCGGCCCGACTGCCGGATCACGCTCGCTGTAAGCTTCGTAGCCTGCGAAAGCTTCCACGCGCGGCCGCGTCTCGCTCCGGTCGAGGATCAACTGCGCTTCTTCGATCTGGACGTCGATCTCGCGCGCCCGGATTTCCGGCCGCTTCGTATCCGCGTAGGCGAGGCATTCATTGAGATCAGGATGCTTCGGCGCGTATTGCAAGTGGCCGGCCGTGTCGGCGGAGACCGGTTTACCGGAGGCGTCCACGCCGATGAGCTGACCCAGTCGCAGCTCGGAATTTTGCAGGCGCGTCTGGGCGTCGATCAATTCCGGTTGCTCGTTCGCCAGCGCGACTTCGGCGCGGCTCACATTCAGGGAGCCGACGGTTCCCGTCTCGAAGCGTTGCCGCTGCGTCTTGAGTTCCTCCTCGAAGACGCCGACGGATTGCTCGCGCACCAGGATCTTCGCCCGGTTCAGGAGGACATCGTAAAACGCCAGCCGCACATCCATCGACACGCGGTTGACCAGCGCCTGATATTCGAGCGTCCGCTTTTCCTCGATCAACCGCGCGATCGTCACCTGGCTCGTGATCGCGCCGCCCGTGTAAAGATTCTGCACCACCCGCAACGTCGCTTCGTAGTCGTCGGACCGGAGCCGCGACGCTTCCGCGCGTTCCCGTTTCCGCAGTAGCCCCGTCGAAACGACTCCCGGTAAAAAGCCCGAGCGCGCTTCGGTCACGCCGCCCTTCGCGGCCTCCAATTGTTTCGCCGCCATCAGGATTTCCGCGTTCTGCTTGCGCGCGGTCGCGACGGCCTCGTCGACGGTATAAGCCGGGCCCGCATCGCAAACGCCGGTTCCCAACCCAGCCGCGACCAGCAAAAGAACGATCTGGACCCTACGGCGCATCCATCCCATCTCACGTGCGGACGCGGGCTTTATCAACAAAATTCCCATAATCCCACGAGGGAAAAGGCCGGCTGGCCTGGCCCCGCGGGGAAAGTTCCGGCCTAAGATTGCATCGACGCACATTTGCTCTATGATGGCCACCTTGGCCTTGCGCAACCCCAGGGGCGGCGGCTAATCTCGGTGTTTTTCCTGCAATGAACAAAATCAGAATTGCCGTGGTCGGGGTGGGAAATTGCTTTAGCTCGCTCCTGCAGGGAATCAATTTTTATGGGCGCCCCTCCAGCAACGGTTCCGCGGACATCGGGTTGATGCATCGCCGGATCGGGCCTTACGAGCCGCAGGACATCGAAGTCGTGGCCGCGTTCGACATCGATCGCCGCAAGGTCGGACTCGATGCGGCCGAAGCGATCTTCGCCCGGCCGAATTGCACCAAGGTTTTCTGCGACAAGGTCGCGCCGACGGGCGCCATCGTCATGATGGGCTGCGTGTTCGACGGCTTCGCCGAGCACATGAAGGAGTACGATGCCGACCGGACTTTTCTCCCCCTGGAAAAAGAATCGACCCGCGAACAGATCATCGAGGAGCTGCGGAAGTCCGGCGCCGAGATCATGGCGAATTACCTGCCGGTCGGTTCCGAGGAAGCCACGCGCTTTTACGCGGCCTGCGCGCTCGAAGCCGGGCTCGGGTTCGTTAACAACATCCCGGTCTTTATCGCGAGCGATCCGGCCTGGGCGAAACGCTTCGCGGACAAAAATCTGCCGATCGTGGGCGACGACATCAAGGCGCAGATGGGCGCGACGGTTTTGCATCGCACGATCGTCGATCTCTTCCGGAAGCGCGGCGTGAAAGTCGAGCGCACTTATCAGCTCAACACCGGCGGCAACACCGATTTCCTGAACATGCTGAACCGGAGCCGGCTCGCCTCGAAGAAGACGTCCAAGACCGAGGCCGTGCAATCCGTCATCGGCACCCGGCTCGCCGACGAAAATATCCACATCGGCCCGAGCGATTACGTGCCGTGGCAAAACGACAACAAGATTTGTTTCATCCGCGTCGAGGGAAAACTTTTCGGCGACGTGCCGATGGAACTCGACATAAAACTTTCCGTGGAAGATTCGCCGAATTCAGCCGGCGTCGCCATCGACGCCATCCGCTGCTGCAAGCTCGCGCTCGATCGCAAACAGGGCGGAGTCCTCCATTCCGCCTCCGCCTATTTTTCGAAACATCCGCCCCAGCAGATGACCGACGACGAGGCCCATCGGAGCGTCGAAGAATTCATCGCCGGCACGCGCGCGAGCTAGTTCGCGCGTCTTCTGTAGCCGTCGCCCTGTGGGCGAGGAGGGGCGCGCGCGTTTTCAAATTCAGCGTCGATCTCACGCGTCCCACAGGGACGCGGCTACAGAAAGCTGCTCGGGCGGCAACGCTCTCAGGCGTTCCCATTCCGCTTCGAGCTCGTCAGCGTCGTAAGGCATGAATTTCCCAATCGCCGTCGCGAAGATGCCGGCCTGGACTTTATACGCCGTGATCTCATGCACAGCTTTCCAATACGCGGCGATCTGCGGCCGATAACGTTGTTGCAGGTTTTCCGCGTCGGCCGGCGTGATGCGATTCGTTTTCCAATCAATGAGCAAGGCGCGGCGCGCGGCCGGATCGACAAGAAGAAGATCGATCATTCCTTCGACACAGCTCCGCTCGTTCATGCGCCAGAGGAACGGGAACTCGGTGTGCGGGACGATTGCGGGACGCGCGAGGAATTTCGTGAGCGCGGAAGCCGGCGCGGCATTTGTGAACAGTTTCCACTCGCGCGCGGAACGATCGGGTTCAGGCGAACTTGGTTGCAACGCGGTGAACGCGGTCTGCCATTGCGACGGGGCGCTGGTCCAGGGGAAATGTTGGAAGAGGGTGTGCCACCAACTGCCGTAGAGCGTGGCCGCGTTGTCCGCCAGGGAACGCGCCGGGAGAGCTGTGCGACGATGGACGGATTCGGGCGCCGGCTCAGGTAACTCCTCGTAACCGCTGGGAATTTGTTTGCGGATGAAATCAGACGCACGCGCGCGAGCGTGCGCGAGCGCGGCGGGGTCGAACGGAGCGAAAGCAAAGGCCGGGGCCTTGGACGCGTCGATTATTTTCGCCGCGGCGCGCAAGGTTTTCGAACACGCTTCCGCGTTCGTGGCCAACGCCTCGAGCGCGACGCAACTCGTTTCGCCTTTGTCGCCGCGGAGATATTTGAGTTGCGAATCAACGGCCAGCCGATCGTGCACCGGCGAAAAAAGATTGCGATCGAGCGCAAGCACGAGCGTGTGCCGCGCGCGCGTGACCGCGACGTAAAGCAGCCGCTCCATTTCCTGTCGGCGCAAGATTTTCGTGGCTTCCTTGATTTCCTCCTCGCGATCTTCCTTGTGCAGTGCGGCAATAATTTCGTCTTTTCCCGGGACGCGGATTATGGACGGATAACGCGGCGAGAATCCGGTGATGCGCCGACTGAGGAACGGGACGATGACGGCGTCCCATTCCGAGCCTTTCGCTTTCTGCGCGGTGATGAGCTGGATGGCGTCCTTATCGGAAAGACGCGCCGGACGCTGGCGTTCCATTTCGGAACGCAGGCGGTCCGCGAAATCAGCCAGAGTGGCGCCGGATGCGGCCGATTCGGCGGCAAGGGTGACAAGGGTATCCAGGTCGGCAAGGGGATCCTTGAAGTCTTCCGGCGGAAGCGAAGCAAGCCGCGCCCGCAAGGCGGTGCGAGTGATCAGTTGCTCGACCGCGGCGAAGAGCGGCAGCTCCTGGATCGCGCTACGAATCTCGGCGAGCTCGCCGATTTGCGATGAGACAATGCCCGCCGCGGCGCGCGGAGTTTCGATTTGAAATCGGTCGCCGTGTCCTTCGCTGAACACCGCGAGGTCGTGATCCGACACACCGTAAACTTCCCGCAGGACGCCAACGATCTCATAGTGGTTCTGCGCCTCGACCATGATGGTGCAAAGCGCGGTCAGCCACGCGTAGGCGGGCGAGTCCACTTGCAGATCGCTTTCCGATTGGACCTCGACCGGGAGGCCGATTTTTCGCAGCGCGGTCGCCGTCGTGCGCAACCAATCGCGCCGGGGACAAAGAATCGCGACTTCGCGCCAACTGCGCGCGCGCAACTTTTCGGGGCCATGCTTCTTCAGCCAACGCGCGAGCTCCTCGGCTTCGATGCGCGCGACCTGCCGATCTTTCAATTTCTCTTTGCCGTTGCGCAGCGCGGCGGAAAGCGAGAGGCGAATCACCTGGCCGGGCAAAACGTGCGGGCGCGGCTGGAGCTCCACGAACTTCACCTGGCCGGCCTCGCCATTCAGGATTTCTCCGAAGGTCGCGTTGACGAAATCGAGTTGTCGTTGATCGAGCCGGAAGGTCACGGAAAACGTGACGGCCTCACCGGCTTCGGCGGCGACCAGGGCATCGTGGACGCGCTGATAGTGCGCGAGATCGGCGCGGTCGTGGTAGATCGACTGCTGAAAATCACCCACCATCGAGAAGCTCCCGGGGCAGGGCGGATCAATCTTCGTCTCGAGCCAGCGGCCGGTGGCCTCGGGCGGCCGCGTCAATTCGAGGAGCACGGAAAACTGCGCGGGATCGGTATCCTGCGCTTCGTCGAGGATAACGATCGGATCAAGCTGGCGAATACGGCGTGCGGCTTCGGGGTGTTGCAGAAGTTCATCGGCGAGCGCAACCTGGTCGGCATAGGTAACGACACTGCGCTCGAGGCGAAAATTGCGGTAATCGCGCTGCACTTCGGCCGCGACGCAGATCGCGGTCTGGTTCACCCAGCGGCGCAATGGAACAAAAGCCTGCTCCCAGATCTGATCGATGCCCTGTGCTTTGGTGCTACAGATCGGCCACCGCAGAAAACCGGTCCCTTCGCGATAGCCTTTCTCCCACGCCTGGAGCTGCGCAATGGAATTCCCAATCGTGTCGCTCTTCCGCGCCGCCATGGCCGCGCGGTAAACTTCCCGCAACTCAATCTCGGGACACCGACATTGTTCCGCGGGACGGAGCAACGCCGAGCCGGCTTGTCGTCCCAGTTCCATGATGTGCCGGATGGAAGCGAGCCGCAGCAGCCGGGCGCGATTTTTCGGTGAGAGGGAACGACCCACGCGCGTTTGCTGCTGAACGAATTCGTTCCAGAGATCGTCGTCGTCCGTGATCAACTCGAGCGGTGCGGGCAGGCCGAGGTAATGGCCGTAGTCGTTCAGCAACTTGAGACAGAAAGCGTGAATGGTTCCGAACCACGCGCGATTGAACGCCGCCAGGATTTCGGGCTTTGGTTTCGCACGAAGGATTTGTTCCCGGGCGCGCTGCTGCATTTCATCGGCGGCGCGGTTGGCAAAAGTGACGACGACCAGACGCGGCAACATCCGCACCGCATCGCTGGCCTGCGCCAGTTGTGCGATGCGATCCGTCACCGCGCGGGTTTTCCCGGAACCGGCCGCCGCGATTACGGAAAAATTCCGATCGAGCGTTTGGGCAAAACGATCGCGGGCGGCCTGATCTTGCGGCTCCATCGTCACCAGCTTTCCTCTTCCAACGCGAGGTCCGGGTGGGTGAGTTCCCAGCGTTCATCGATGATTTCGGGATCAATCGGAAGCGTGGCCAGCGGATAATCTTTCGTGAAACTAAACGCGCCGCGGAGCGGGCCCTTCATTCCGAAGATCCCGGTGGCCTGCATGCGGGCGAGCTCCCGAAACGCCGGGCCGCAATCCGTGAAGTCTTCGGTGCGCAATTGCGGCTCGGGCTTCGCAATGATGGGCGAAAAAATGCTCACTTCCACGCTTTGCGCTCTGAGCTGTTGCGCGGCGAGAGTGTAGAGCGCGAGCTGGAGCGCGTCGCCCTTCAGGACGGACTTCAGGACACGGGGCGAGCGCGGTTCGTCTTTTTTACGGCTCTTCGGAGCGAGCGAACTTTTGTTCCCGGTTTTGTAATCGACGATCCAGAGATCGGGCAGCGCGAGAGAAGTCGGCAGCGCGTCGGTTTTGCCTAACAAGAGGTCGGCCTGTCCTCTCAGGAGAAGAGTGCGATTCTCGCCGACGGCAATAGGTTGGGCCTGGAGCCGCCATTCCGCCGCCGCCCATTTCCAGCCCTCGATTGCGCCCACGATGCGGCCAAGGGTTTGCGCGAGGCAGAGCGCATGCTCCCAACCGGAGTCCCACCAGTCAGGAATCGTCCGGCCCACACGCCGACAAAGCTCGCGCACTTCCGCGCGCTTCCGTTCCGCCGCGGCCGAAATGCGAGCCGCGCACTCGTCACCATCGGGAAGCGCTACGAAAGCGTCGCTGCGCCCGAAGACGGCGGCCAGCCAATCGTGGGTCCATTTGCCGATAGTCGCGTTCCAGGCATAGGTCGCGTCTTCCGCGCCCTCGATGCCGAGAAAGCGTTCCATCCAAATAAGCGCGGGCGACTTGAGCAATGCCTCTGTGTCGCTCACGCTCAGCGGCTTGATTTCGTTAGGCGCGGTCCGGAGCGCGAAGTCGTATTCGTTCGACGCTTCCAGCGCGCGGCGGCTCAGATAGGCTGCGCGCGTTTGGCGAATGCCGGGCGTTTCTGATTGGTCGTTAGGCTCGGGCAGACTGGCGGCATCCAGCCAGCGACGGGTTTGGTCGCGCAAAGCGCGCATGTTCGCCTGGGAGACGGGGTGCCCGTGCACCTCGTGATAAACGCGTCCGAAGAATTCGCCCGGATTGGAGAGGCGCTCCGGGGCCTCCTCCTGGACGAGGCTGACAGTGAGGGCGAGACCGTGGCTCGCGGATTCGATAAGGCCGTCGAACTGGGCGCGCGCGAGCTGACGTTGCTGCTCGGTGCCGAGGAAAAGCGTGTCGCCTTCGCGGACCACGGCGTGGCCTTCGCCCTGGCTGCCACGCTGGGTGGCGGCGCGGTTGAGTTTCCGCACGCGTTGGTTGAGCGCGTCGATCTGACCGGCGGGGAGAAAATCGCCGCGCGCGCCGGCGGGCCACGCGCCTTCGTTCAAACCACAGAGAATGAGATGCGACCACGATTGATTCTCGGCCTGCGCGGGCGTGAGAAGCTGGATGCGGGCGTACGGATGCTGGCCGAGCAAATCGCGCGTAACGCGGACGCTGACAGCAAGCTCGTCGAGCCATTGCAGAAAGAGAGTGCGCGAAAAGATGGCGTCAACCTTCGCTGTCCAGGCTGTGCGTTGCGCGATCTCGCGCCAGCGTTGGTTCCAACCGAGAACCGCGAAAGCATTCGCAGAGACCCGAAGAAACTCGGCGAACGTCGCGTTGTCCGGTAGGAAAACTATGTTCTCGAGCGCAGCGGAAATGCGCTCGCTGTTGCCTTCGCTGGCGCGTGCAGCTGCGATCAACAGAGGGAGATCGTCAATCGCGATATCGGCCAGCGCTCGTTCCAGCACGCGACCGATTTTGTCGCGGGACGGGTCCTGGAGGAACGACTGGTCGTTAGGCAGGGCGGTCAGGAATCGAAGAAGCACGTTCAACCGCGGCGTGCGCTGCAATTCTATCCAGCTCCAGAAATCAGGCGCTTCGAAAAGCCCTGGCGCCATCTGGCCCATTGCGTCGTAGTGCGGCAGGCCGTGGCGCGTCAGGGCGGCCGCCACGAGACGCGGAAGTGACCCGGCCGCTGGGAAGACGATGCCAAGGCGAGTGCAATGTTCGTCGGCGAGAAACTGATGTGCAGCCGCGGCGATCGCTTCGACCTGTTCGCGCATGTCCATGCCAGCCAGGAAGATTGTGGCGCGCCCGGATGCGGCCGCATCCGAGTCAATCGCGATAAGCTGCGCTTCGCCCAGCGTTTCTTCCCAAGTGCCGATCCAGGCGGAGTCGAGATCGTGCGCTTGCTCGCGCGGATGTGGCAGGATGACAGTGGCGTGCTGCGAAGACTGCACTGCCGCGCGTAACAAATGCCAGAGCGGCCAGTGGCCGCCGTGAAACCCCGTGATAAGAACCGGACCTAGCGCGGGCGTTTCGTGCTGGGCGTGCCCGAGCGCGCGCCGATCGGAATCCGGCGAAATCTCAAACTCTGTTGCCTTCAAGTAACTGTGAAATTTCTGCACTACTGGACGAAAAGCCGGCAGGTCGATCTTCTCGAAATCGGCTCCCGCGCCGCTGAGTTGCTCGAGCAGGCGCAGGAGATGATCTGGGGTGCGGCGGACAGAAACCGCGGCGAGACGCGCTGCTTCCGAAAGTCCTTTACCGGCCAGCAACTGTTCCGCGGCGAGGGCCAGCAAGAAGCGCAGGTGCTCGCGCGGGGGCGGCAGCGTCCCACTTTCCGCGCTGAGGTGCGCACGAAGATAGGGCGGCGTGACGAATTCTAAACCGAGCGCGGAGAGTCCGGCTTCGAGAAGTTGGCCTTTGAGCGCCTGACTTTGACCCCGGGTCGGAACGACTACGAGCGTGGGGCGTTCGTTTCTCCAAGCCTCCGCAGCGGCCTGCTTGAACCAATTCAGCATCGCACCCTGCCAGGCTGCTTCCGGCGAGGACGCGAGCAGTACGGCGTGCCCCCGCCGCGGTTGAAGCTCCAGTTCCAGTTGCACCTGTTAATTCTAGCAGAACGAAGGACAAACACTGTCCGAGCCTCACAGAAAATTGCGCGGGCGCGCGACGGATGTTAGCCTCGCCGCTCCGCGCATGAGCCAGAATTACAAGGACACGCTCAACCTGCCGAAAACGGATTTCCCGATGAAGGCAAGCCTCACCACGCGTGAGCCTGAAATGCTCAAGCGGTGGAACGAGGCGGGACTCTATTCGCAGATCCAAGAGGCGCGGGCCAGCGCGGAATTGTTCGTCCTCCATGACGGGCCGCCGTTTGCGAATGGCGACGTTCACATGGGCACGGCGCTCAACAAGATCCTCAAGGACCTCGTGGTGAAATCGAAAACGATGGCCGGTTTTCGCGCGCCGTATTTGCCGGGATGGGATTGTCACGGGTTGCCGATCGAATACAAGGTCGTCAAAGAATCGCGCGGACTGTCCCCGCTCGAAGTGCGGAAAAGATCGGAAGCGTTCGCGCGAAAATTCGTCGACATCCAGCGCGAACAATTCAAGCGGCTCGGCGTCTTCGGCGAATGGGAACATCCCTACCTGACGTTGAATCCGTCGTACGAAGCGGAAATCCTGCGCGCTTTTGCGATCTTCGTCGAGAAAGGGCTCGTTTACGAAAGCCTGAAGCCGGTCTTCTGGAGCAGCGGCGCGCAGACCGCTCTGGCGGAAGCTGAAGTCGAATACCAGGACCGCGAAGACACCGCGGTTTACGTGAAGTTCCCGATCGTCTCCGGTGATCTCGCAGGCAAAGCGAGCATCGCGATCTGGACGACGACGCCGTGGACGCTGCCGGCGAATCTCGCCATCGCGGTGCACCCGAAGGAACTTTACGTGAGACGCGAATTCCGAAAAGAAGGCGCCGCCGAAATTCTCGTGCTCGCGGCATCCCTCGTGGAAGCGTTTTGCGCCGCCACCGGATTCGAGCCGACGGGCGAACCGATCAGCTCTTTTCCCGGAACGCAGTTGGAAGGCGTCACCGCGCAACATCCGTTCCTGCCGCGAACGTCAGCCGTCGTCGCGGCGGACTTTGTCACGATGGATAGCGGCACGGGCGCGGTCCATATCGCGCCGGGACACGGCGAGGAAGATTACTCGTTAGGCCGGGCCCGCGGGTTCCAGATTCTTTCGCCAGTGGACGACCACGGCCGTTTCACCGATGAAGCGGGATTGCCGGAGCTGACCGGCAAATATGTTTTCGACGCGAACCCGGAGATCGTCGCACTCCTCCGGGCGAAAGGGATGCTGATCGCCGCACAGGTTTACCAGCATTCGTATCCGTATTGCTGGCGCTCGAAAACGCCGATCATCTTTCGCGCGGTCGAGCAATTTTTTATCCGCATCGATGACCTGCGCGCGGATGCGCTGACCGCGATCAAAGGCGTGCATTGGATCCCGCCCTGGGGCGAAAACCGCATCGCCGGCACGGTGGAATCGCGGCCCGACTGGGTGATCTCGCGGCAACGGAGCTGGGGTGTGCCACTGCCGGTTTTTTATTCCGCCGCCGGCGAGACGATTCTCGATCCGAAATGGATCCGGAAACTGGCGGATGTCGTGGCGCAACGCGGCTCGAATGTTTGGTTCGAACTCGATGACGCGGCGCTGGCGCGGGAACTCGGTTTGCCGGAGGGCACTCGCCATCGGACCGACACGATCGATGTCTGGATCGACTCCGGCGTTTCGCACGCCGCCGTCCTGGCGACGAATCCCGAGCTGCGCGATCCGGCGGACATGTATCTCGAAGCGACCGATCAACACCGCGGCTGGTTTCAATCGTCGCTCATGACGAGTATCGCGCTCCACAACCGTTCACCTTACAAGACCTGCGTCACGCACGGCTTCGTCGTCGATGTCGACGGGAAAAAGATTTCGAAATCGAGCAGCTACAGCAAGCCGATGGATGCCGGCCATTTCGTGGCGAAACACGGCGCGGACATCGTCCGGCTCTGGGTGAGCAGCATCAATTACACGGACGACGTTCCGTTCTCGGAAGAGATGTTTACGCGGCTGGGAGACACCTATCGGCGCATTCGAAACACGCTGCGGATTTTGCTAGGGAATCTGCGGAATTTTGAATCTGGAAGCCAGGAAGCCAGGAAGGAGAATTTTACTTTAGTGGATCGCTGGATTTTGGATCGACTCGAGAACGTGATCGCGGAATGCCGCGCCGCGTATGCGGCTTACGAGTTTCACAAGGTCTATCACACCTTGAACCAATTCTGCGCGGTCGATCTGAGCAGTCTTTACATCGACATCACGAAGGACCGGATGTATTGCGATGCGGCGGACGCGGGACGACGGCGCGCGACCCAGGCAGCGATGCATCGGATCTTCGATGCGCTTTGCCGGCTCCTGGCGCCGATCCTTGTTTTCACGGCGGAAGAGGCTTGGGGATATCTTGGCGGATCCGGTTCAGTTCACGTCCAGACATTTCCCGATGAAGCGCCGGAGTCTCGAAATCCGGAGGCGCATGAACGGATCGTTCAACTGTTGAATTTGCGTGGCGTGATCGGTCAGGCGGTCGAAGCCGCGCGCCAGGAAAAGCTAATTGGAAACGCGCTCGAAGCGGCGGTGACGCTGACCTGCGATGAAGCGACGATCGCCGCGGTCTCCAAAGAAGAGTTGGAGGAATTTTTCATCCTGAGCGATCTGACCGTGCAGCCCGGCAAGGAACCAGCCGCGTCGATTTCCAAGACCGCTTATCAAAAGTGCGCGCGCTGCTGGCGGCATCGGCCGGCGGTCGGCCAAAGCGCTGCCCATCCCGATTTATGCGATCGCTGCGAAGCCGTCGTGGAGAAACAATGAAATACATCGTGCTGCTCTCGCTCCCGCTCTACGCGCTGGACCAGATCACGAAGGGACTGGTGCTGCGTAGAATCGGGCCGGAGGATCCTCCACACATCGTGGTCCCGGATTTTTTCGCTATCGTGAATATCACCAACGACGGCGCGGCCTTCGGTTCGTTCAAGAACAACAACTGGTTCTTCATCGTGCTGTCGTGCGTGGCGTTCGTTTTCGTTTTCGCGCTGCTCCTGCGGCGCACCCGCTCACGCGATCGGCTGCGCGATATCTCGCTTGCCTTGCTCCTCGCTGGAATCATGGGAAACCTGACGGACCGATTCCTCCACGGTCACGTCATCGATTTCGCATTGTTCGATCTGCACGTGCCGTTCGCCCATCCCTGGCCGGCCTTCAACGTAGCCGACTCGTGCATTTTCATCGCGGTCTTCTGTTTCATCGTTCATTCGCTGAGGAAACGAAAAGAAACGTCGGTGTAGTGGCGGGTGTCTCACCCGCAGGGATAGCAGTTGTCGTTTGGAGGGATAGCAGTTGTCGTTTGGAGCGGGTGAGACACCCGCCGCTACATCCGCTCAGGGCAAAGGCGATTCCGTGCCGACGTGCGGTTCGGGCAGGTAGAAGAAAAGAATCCCGAGGATCAGGTAGACGGAGAGCAGCTGGACGCCTTCGATCCAGTTCGTCTCGCCGTCGCCGCTGATCTGGAAGATGATGTAGACCGACGCCACGACGGCGAAAATCTCCGGCAACGAGAACTCGAGATTCATCGGTCGGCCGAGAAAATAGGACAGAAAGACGAGCAGGGGCGCGACGAAGAGCGCGACCTGGAGACTGGAGCCGATCGCGATCCCGACGCTCAGGTCCATCTTGTTTTTCATCGCCATCACGATAGCGGTGGAATGCTCGGCGGCGTTGCCCACGATGGCCACGACGATCACGCCGACGAAAACTTCGGTGATGCCGAGCGAATTGCGGACGGCCTCGATTGTCCCAACCAGGAATTCGGAGAGAAGCGCGACCACTGCGGTCGCCTTCGCAACCGATGAAGAAATGTTTGTGGGTCCCGAGGGTAAAAACGAGCACGCAGAGATAGGTCACGAACAGGACGATGGCGATGCCTAACGAGAGCCTGTGCTCGACGTTTGGCACCCAACCGCTCGGGCTCGCTGCCGCCGTCATATGAAAAACCGTCGGAATAATGAGCGCGATGGCGGCGAGCGAAAGCGAGATCACCGACGTGCGTGCGCCCGTCGGGTTAAAGCGCTGCTCCTTGTGCTTTATTCCACCGAAAAGCGCCGACAGGCCGAGGACCAACAGGATGTTGCCGATGATCGAGCCGGTAATCGACGCCTTCACGACGCCGGTGAGTCCTTTCGACAACGCGACGCCGGCGATGATCAGCTCCGCCGCATTCCCGAACGTCGCGTTCAACAATCCGCCCACACCTTCGCCGACGCGCGCCGCCAATTCTTCCGTAGCCCTTCCGATCCAGCCTGCGACTGGCACGATGGCAATCGCGGAGCAAATAAAAAGCGCCGTCGGATTCGCGATCGCGGGCCAGTAACGAAAAGCGACGGCGACTGGAACCAGAGCGAGCAGCCAGTTCATGGACGGTTTCATCTGGGTGACTTTATCGGCAAGGTGGCGTCGCCCGCCAGCTTTCGGTTTGGGTCTTTGCATGGGGCAGGCACGCGCGGGCCTGTTTTGATCCGAACTAAAAAATGCCGAGGTCCCTTATGAAAAAAAACCGCCACTCACGATCTGCGTACACTCACTTCCGCGTCTTCCTTGCCTTCACATTTTGTCTGGCCGGATTTTTCCTGGCGATCACGGCGCTGGGGGCATGGCCGGATTTAACGGCGGCAATGCGGGCGAACTCGCAGAATCAGAAGAGCGCTGCGGCGAAATCGAAAATTAAAGGCCACTACCCGGGCGGGGCTTCGATGAGCGTGAAAAGCAGCTCCGGCAGCGGAACGACCGCGCCGAATCCGGCAACCCAAACGCAGCCTGGCAACGTCGCGCAAAACACCGTTACGCAGCACACCAACGACCTGGGCCAGATCGTTTACTCGATCTCGCCTTCGAACTTCGACATCTCCCCGCCGCTGACTGAACTGGCCAAGATTGTGATTCCAGAGTTGCCGGTGGAAGAACGGCCGGAACTCGAACTGCCATCCTGGCTCATCCCACACTCGGATCGGCCGGACCCGGTGACTCAGGTCGCGCCACCCGTCAGACTTCCCAACAGCCCGCTGGCTCCGACGGCGCCGAGCACTGGCTTCAATTTCGCGGGCATCACCGGGTCGCCGACGGGTGGGTTCCCGCCGGACACCAACGGCTCGGTGGGTAATGATCAGTACGTCGAGACGGTTAATACAAGATACCAAGTGTGGTCCCTCAACCGCAGCACCAACGTAGCCACTTCGCTTTTTGGCCCGGTTAGCATCAATACGCTCTGGGCAGGCTTCGGCGGAGCGTGTCAGACCCAGAATTCCGGCGACCCGGTTGTGCTCTATGACAAGCTGGCGAACCGATGGTTGATCTCGCAGTTTACCTCTGCCGCATCGGGCGGCGTCTACTATCAGTGCGTGGCCATCTCCACCACGGCCAATGCCGCCGGGAGTTATGCCCGCTACGCCTTTGCGGTGCCGAACGGCAACTTCGGCGACTATCCGCACTATGGCGTCTGGACCGACGCCTACTATGTGATGGCCCACAATTTCACCGCCGCCTCTTCCAGTGCCAGCTTCGTCGCCGGCTTGTTCGGCGCCATGGATCGCACGAAGATGCTCGCGGGCGATCCGACCGCCACGTGGCAGGTCATCCTCGATCCTTCAGAAGGTGGCCACTTGCCCGCCGACTTGGATGGGTTCACTCCGCCTCCGGGAGGTGCTCCGGGCATTTTCACCTCGGTCCACTCGGATGGCATGCATCTCTATCGCATGACGGTCGATTTCACGACGCCGACAAAAACCAAAACACTCCAAGCGATCATGCCCATCGCCCCGGCCAGTGGCGCTTGCGGCGGCGGTTATTGTATTCCACAACCCCAAAGCGCTTTCGCCATCGCTTCGCTGGGGGATCGTCTCATGTTCCGTCTCGCCTATCGGAACTTCGTCGACCATGAATCCCTCGTAGTCTCCCACTCGGTGGACCCCGGAATCACCGGAGTCGTCTCGGGCGTTCGCTGGTATGATTTCCGAATTTCCGGACAGCCCGACGCTGTCTGTTCGACCTATCCGTGCACCTATCAGCAAGGGACCATCGCCGACGCGCCTAACGGCCGTTCTCGATGGATGCCTTCGATCAGTATGGATGGCGCTGAGAACATCATCGTCGGCTACAGCACCACCGGCACGGTAGCAGCGACCGACGCTCACTCCATCCGCTACACGGGCCGGGCCAAGAGCGATCCGCTGGGGACGATGACGGCCCCTGAAGCCATCATCTTTACCGGGACTCGAAATATTGTGAACGATCCCGCCGGTGCCTCGCCCGGGCGCTGGGGCGATTACACCAGCACGAGCATCGATCCCGCCGACGACTGCACCTTCTGGCATGCGAACGAATATTATGCCGCCGGTGGCGCCACCAACGCGGACTGGCATACTCAAATCGCTTCCGCCAGTTTTCCGGCCGGTACCGGCGCCGGACAGTGCCAGCCTTCTACTTGCACCTCTCGCCCAACGAGTGCGCCAACTATTGGGAGCGCATCAGTTATCGGCAATAACCAGATCCAAATAACCTGGACCGGTATCACGCCCACGCCCGGTAGCTATGCCATCGAACGCGCGATCGGCGCTGTTGGCAGTGAAGGTCTTTATCAGCCGCTCGCCTCCGTTCCCGGCTCGTCCTCCAGTTTCACCGACACGACGGTCCAAGGCGGGTTGACCTATACCTACCGTGTGATTGCGGCGACTGATTCCGCAGGGAAATGCCAGGCGCTCGTTCGCAGCGGCGGCGCCAGCGCTACCGCCACCGGAAACTGCACCCTGAAACCAACCTTCGCCGGTATCACGAGTGCCACCAACCTCCCCGGCCCCACTTGCAGTATAACAGTGGCCTGGTCGGCGGGCAGTTCGAGTTGTCCGCTCGCCTCGAGCTTGACCTATAACGTTTACCGCGGGACCGTGCCCGACTTCGTGCCGTCGGCGGCGAACCGGATTGCCAGCTGCGTTTCGGGTTCCAGCTATCCCGATAACAACGCCCTTATTAGCGGGAGGACTTACTACTATGTAGTGCGCGCCGAGGACAACAGCGCGGGCAATGGCGGCCCATGCGGCGGCGGTAACGAAGAAACTAACAATGTCCGTGTCGCCGGAACCGCCTACGACTCCGGCACGCAATCCACGACCGGTACTTGGACGGATGGCGGCGGTGACACTACCGCATTGCTCCAGCTCAATGCCACCGGAACCGGCAACACGGCGGAACAGGCCTGGCGAATCGTAAGGAATGCCGACGACCCAGGCGCCAACCATACTTCCGGCGGCTCCTACGCCTACCGCAACGCCGGACCAGGCCCTAATGCGGCCTATGCCAACAATACATGCGCGGTAGCCGAAACGCCGATCCTGACCGTCGGCTCGACTTCTCTCAATCTGACTTACTGGGAACGGCACCAACTCGAGAAAGGCTGGGACGGCGTCGCGATCGAGTATTCGCGTAACGGTGGTGCATGGACCGACGTCCCGGCGCCGAGCATGTTAACCACAGATGGATGCATGGTTTCAGACATAACGGCTGACTATGCGGCCTTGGAGTGCACCGGAGCTCCGCCGATTAATGCCTGCGGCTATCCCGCCTCGAAGTCGGTCATTACCGGCCCAAATAATGTCCCCGGCGGTAATTGCACTACCTACATGACCGGCGCGCTGACGGCCTATGGCCGCCGCTGCCACCTGCTCACTGGACTGACCGCGGGCGATACCATCCAGTTCCGTTGGCGGTTCACCTCCGACCCGGGCGCGCAATTCGCGGGCTTCTATCTCGATGACGTCGCGGTAACGAATATTAATTTGCCTAATACTTGCGCGCCCAATGGGGTGCCGTCTCCGACCCCAACAGCTACTGCCACAGCTACGGCCACCCCGACACCCACGGCTACTGCTACGGCCACACCCACTGCGACAGCTACCGCTACAGCGACCGCAACCGCTTCACCAACTGCCACTGCTACGGCGACAGCTACAGCTACGGCTACGCCGACTGCGACTGCGACCGCGACAGCTACCGCGACCGTTGCGCCAACTGCTACTGCTACGGCTACAGCTACAGCAACTGCTACGGCCACACCTGCGGCTACAGCTACTGCAACGCCGACTGCTACTGCTACGGCCACACCTACAGCGACTCCCACTCAGGCCGTTAACCTATCGACCCGCATGCGAGTGGATACGGGCGATAATGTTGGAATCGGCGGCTTCATCATCACCGGAAACGCTCCCAAGCATGTGGTCGTTCGAGCTATAGGACCCTCATTAACCAAATTCGGTTTCCCGTCTGCTCAACTGCTGGCCGATCCGTTCCTGGAGATCCATGGCCCCGGAGGCTTCGGGACCATTACGAATAATAACTGGAAAGATACGCAGCAAGCTCAGATCCAAGCCGACGGCTTAGCGCCCACAAACGATCTGGAGTCAGCTATCGACGCGACATTACCTCCGGGCAATTACACGGCCATCGTGAAAGCGAATACCGGTACAGCCCAGGCCGGGATCGCGCTGGTCGAAGTCTACGACCTCAATACTGCGGCCGCTTCGAAGCTCGGTAATCTCAGCACCCGGGCCTTCGTTGGCACCGGTAGCAACGTCGTGATTGCCGGCTTTATTCTGGGTAACAATCAAGGCAACGACCGCATCGTTGTCCGCGGCCTCGGTCCAAGCCTCAGTGCATATGGTGTTCCTAACCCGCTCCAGGATCCAACCCTGGAGCTTCGCGATCCCAATGGTGCTCTCATCCGGGCGAACAACGACTGGACGGACGATGCTGCGCAAGCCGCCGAGATTACCGCTGCTGGGCTGGCGCCTTCGAACATGAAGGAGTCCGCCATTGCCGCGACGCTTCCGCCGGGACTCTACACCGCGATCCTGGCCGGGTTGAACAACAGCACCGGCAACGGCCTGGTGGAAGTTTACGATCGCGGCGGCGGGCCGTAGAAGCGCGTCGCTCCAATCTGAGACGGCGCTCGCCGCGGCGGGCCGTGTTATTTTGGTTTAGGCGCTGGGCCCAAGCGCCTCTACAATTTCGCCAAAGTAAACGGGTCATGAAAACTGCCACGATCATGGAGCAGACGGCGCATTCCATTGCGCGCAAGCTGCGCGCGGCCGGCCACGTCGCCTACTATGCCGGCGGTTGCGTGCGCGATTTGTTACGCAGCCAGGTTCCTAAGGATTTCGACATCGCCACCGACGCGCGGCCTGAGGTCGTGCAAAAATTATTTCCGCGCACCTATGCAGTGGGCGCGCATTTCGGCGTGATCGTGGTACTCGAAAACGATTTCCAGTTCGAGGTCGCGACCTTTCGGTCGGATGGCGTCTACCTCGATGGCCGGCGCCCGGTGGAAGTCCATTTCGCGACGGCGGAGGAAGACGCGGCCCGACGCGACTTCACCATCAACGGGATGTTCTTCGATCCGGAAAAAGACGAGGTCATCGATTTTGTCGGTGGCCGGGCCGATCTCGAAAGCAAATTGATTCGCGCGATCGGCGATCCGGCCCAGCGCTTCGCCGAAGATCGGTTGCGGATGTTGCGCGCAGTCCGGTTTGCGACGGTTCTTGGTTTTGAGATCGATCCGGTGACCTGGGGCGCCGTCCGGGCGAGCGCGGCGTCGATCACGGAAATCAGCGCCGAAAGAATCCGGGAGGAGCTGGTGCGGATTTTCCTTTCGACAAATCGTGCCCGCGGCTGGGATTTGCTCGACGCGAGCGGACTGATGAAAATCATTTTGCCGGAACTCGAGGCGATGAAAGGCTGCGAACAGCCGCCGCAGTTCCACCCTGAAGGCGATGTCTTCAAGCACACCCGGATCATGCTCGAGATGCTGCCGGCGGAAGCGTCGCTGCCGCTGGTCTTCAGCGTTTTGTTTCACGATATCGGCAAGCCGCCGACTTCCATCGTGGATGAAGAAGGACGCATCCGATTCAACGGCCACGACCGGATCGGCGCCGAAATGACGGCGGCGATCATGGAGCGGCTCCGATTTTCCCGGGCAGAAATTGACGCGACCGTCGAGGCGGTGCGGCAGCACATGGTCTTCAAGGACGTGCCCAACATGCGGGTGGCGAAACTGAAACGGTTCATGGCGCGTCCGACTTTCACCGACGAGCTCGAGCTGCATCGGGTCGATTGCGCGAGCAGCCACGCGATGCTGGATAACTACGAATTCCTCCTGCAGAAGAAGGAAGAGTTCGCGAACGAGCCGATCATCCCGCCGCCGCTCGTGACTGGAGACGACCTGATCGCGATGGGATTGAAGCCCGGACCGAAGTTCGGCGAGATTTTGGAGGCGGTGGAAACGCGGCAACTGGAGGGAGCGCTGAAAGATCGGGAGGAAGCGCTGGCGTGGGTGCGAAAAGAAGTTGAGGGGTTGAGCGGTTGAGTGGTTGAGAGGTTTTTGTTGGCTACGTCTTGATCTTCTCAACCTCTCAACCTATCAACCACTCAACCCAATGCGTATCCTCATGATCAGCGCGGAAGGGCCGCCGCTCGCGCGAGCGACGGCGCTCGTGGACGTGCTCGAGGCGCTCCCGCGCGAACTCCGCGCGCGCAAACACGAGGTCGGGATCGTGATGCCGTTCTATCGCGAGATCAGCGAGAACATGGCGTTCGACCTGCGCGATACCGGGATCACGGTGGATATCCGCCTCGGCGCGAAGAATCATGTGGCGGAATTCATCGAAGGCCGCACGGCCGGCGGGGTGCAAACGTTCTTCATTCGTTGCGATGAGTTCTTCGGCCGCGCCAGCATCTACGGCGAACACGGCATCGCCTACGAAGATAACGCCGCGCGCTTCATCTTCTTTTCCAAAGCCGCGCTCGAATTGGCCCGGCGAATGACGCCCACGCCGCAGATCCTGCATGTCCACGATTGGGCGGCCGCGCTCGTCCCAGTGCTGGTGGCCGATCAAAAGCTTCCCTTCGCCACCGTGCTCACGATTCATCATCTGGCGGAGCAGGGAAGTTTCTGGGGCCTCGATTTCGATCTGACGAATTTGCCCGAGCGCTATTTCAAACCGGCCGGCGTCGAGTATTTCGGACGCCTCAACCTCCTCAAGGGGGGAATCGTTTTCGCTGACAAAGTCACGACCGTCAGCGAACGTTACCGGCGCGAGATGCTGACGCCCGAAGGCGGTTGCGAGCTCGACATCGTGCTGCGCGAGCACGCGCATCGGCTCGTCGGCATCTTGAACGGCGCGGATTACCAACGCTGGAATCCCGAAACCGATCAACTCCTGCCGCACGCGTTCAGTCCCGGAAATCTCGAAGGCAAAGTGATCTGTCGCGCGTTGCTGCTCGATGCGGTCCAGCTCGCGCCCGGACCCTCAGGCCCGGTCTTCGGAATGGTCACGCGCCTCGTGCCGGAAAAAGGATTCGATCTGCTGATGCCGTTGCTCGATCGCCTCCTTTCCGACGACGTCCGTCTGATCATCCTCGGCGAAGGCGATGCCGGCTACGAAACCGCGCTCGCCATCGCCGCCCGGAAATATCCCACGAAATTCGCCTATCGCCGGACCTACGACGAAGCCCTCGCCCACCTCATCGAAGCCGGCATGGATATATCGCTGATCCCGTCCCAGATCGAGCCGAGTGGACTGAGCGCGATGTATAGCTTGAAGTATGGCGCGCTGCCCATCGCGCGCGCGACCGGCGGCATCCAGGAAATCATCGAAGACTACGATCCGTCGATCGACTCCGGCTTCGGTTTTCTCTGCTACGAAAAAACTCCCGACGCCTTCTGGGATTCCATCAAGCGCGCCCGCGAAGTTTTCCACGACAAACCGACGTGGACGACGCTGATGGAACGCGCCATGTCCCGCGATTTTTCCTGGAGCGAAGCCGCGGTTCGCTACGAAACGCTTTATGAAGAATTAGCCGACGCGAGAAGCGTCGCTGCGTAACGAGTTAAAGTTCAGTGGGCTCAGCGCTCGCTGCGAACGACCCACTTTCATCGTGCGAGCTTAGCCCCGTATGTCATGAGGATCGCACACGCCAAACGACAGGCTCCATACGCCAGCGCTGCCAGCTGAACATAAAATAAACTCCACGAAATTGGCCCTAGCCATTTGGCAAGAAATTCTGCAGCGCTCTGGCGCCAGTCCGAATATTTCTTTTTGATTTTGATGGTCGTGCACCGGAAATCGAGCAGTCGAGAAAGCGTGGTTAGCGTCCCGAATACTATCGAAGCCGCCAAGCCGTATATCGCGTGGCGAAGTAACCATCCGCTGCCCGGTGGTGGTATGAATGCCGCTTCCTTAATCAGGGCGAACGAAAAGCCGAGCGCTGCGACAGCGAACGTGAGAAACAAATTGATGGCAAACGAGAACTGCGTGATGCGGTAATCCTGCCAACGGACGTACTTCTCTCTCTCATCGGGTGTCATAGTACTGGGCATAATGAGAGTAAGGTCAGCGCGTGGTAGGGCGCTCTGGAGTTAGTGTTCCTCATAAAGTCCGTATTTCGGTTGTAGCACGGCGGCCAGAAAGCACTCTGCCAGGAATCGCTCCCGCATATCGGAAATAGCAATCCAGCGCGCATGACAGTTCGCGCGAATGAATGTCTTTGAGGTGGGCAGGTCGAGGCACTCTTGCGCTTCAATTAGATATTTCTTCAGGCGCGCGTTGTTGAGTGGTCCCATTAAATGGTTGTTGTAGAGGCGCTGCCTCAGATTCTTTGTGCGGCCAATGTAGTAAGGAGCGGTAGGACCTAACGCCGTTGTGTAGATGATATAGACGCCGGCCAACTCTGGGAGTTGAGAGGGCTTCATCGTGGCGAACGCGATCGGAGACGCGGAAAGGACGCCATCCAAATGCGTGCTCAACGCTGCGATGCGGGAGGCATAAGCCGCGTGGGAGAGTCCTTCCGGAGGGTGTTTGGTCATGATGGAAAGCTGCAGAATCGCCTAACGAGAACTAGACGGATATTCGCAAGCAAAGGCGAACATTTTCTCGCCCATTCCGGGGACTGACGCATTGAAATGTCTCGCGCTGGCTACGGTCGCCCGGACGGGAGAGTGTCCGCCTTGGCGCCGGATCGCCGTCCGACTCAGTCGCCGATGGGCGCGCCGCTGCTGCGGACGCCGTTAGTTTGTCAGAGAGGTGCCGAGATCAAGATCGAAGGTGAAAGTCGCCGATAAGTTCCGGCCGTGTAGCAAGGAGCCGTTCCAGATGGCTGCTCGGCCACATCTCAATCCGCATAGCTTCGGTTCCTCGGTTACTTCTTTCGACATAATCTATGGCGTCTGTCGTAAATCGGCCTGAAGAAACGATTATCAATTCATCAATCCTTGGCGGTTCCCACAGCTTCATCTGTTCTTTAAGTTCCGTAACCATTGGTAAATTGACGCTGTCGACACGTTTGCAGGCTAAAATAATCCGGAGGGTTCTCGTTCCCGCGAGACGATCTTCGATCGTTCGCTCCACCGAAAGATCCCGACCGCGATCAGGCGCGTTAGTATGGGTGAGCCATTTCGGATTGATGTACCCGGGAGTTCGATCGATGAGATTAAATATCAGGCGTTCGAATTCTGTGGGCGAAAGGACAGCCCAATTTAACTCCGTCGAAACCGGCCCTTGCGGTTCTGCCCTAACCAAATCTCCCAAGTCCGTTGCGGTCACGGGCAGCGGATCGGCCTCACTGTATAATGCTCGGTCAAGCCAGCGACGAACGTCAGGCCAATCGTGTTTTACAATATCGTCATAGTCTTGCCGGACCCCGAAGCTGATGTGTCTCAACATCATGCCCCAGCGCGGTGCCCGGCCCGTGCTGCTACCAAGTAATGCGTCGATGCTCTTAAAACTGTTCTTAAGTTCATCCCACTCTTCACTCGGCATTTTTTTGTTGTCTTCCAACTCTGCGGCGGTAAATCGCAACCCTTGAAGCAACTGCTCGATTTTTGCGGACAGTGACTCGACGGATTGCCGCGCAAGCTCTCGTCGCTTTGATTCTACGCGGAAGCGGTATTCCGCCAGCACCTCACCTTGTCTGAAAACCTCCCGCGTGAAAGTGACCGAAACGCTGATCTCACCGAGCTCCAAGCAATCAATGCTATTTTTCAGAATTTCGTCAGGATCAAGAAGGCAACAATCAAGACCGAAACCGTCGACTCTCGGCATTCCTCTTGCGATGTGATTGAACGACCTCTGAAGCTCGATGTACTTACCTTCATCTGTGACCGATGCCTCGCGTTCGGAGGCCGGAAGCAGTGGTTTAATTTGCGTCCACAGCCGTTCAAGCTTTGAAAGATTTGCTTCAACCGCCTCGAACTGCTTCAACGTGTCATTCAGATCCATTGCGATTCGGGGGAGGCCGAAAGCCAATTATAGTAAATCGCGAGCGGACCGATGGGCGCCGAAGATTTGGCTGGCACAACGGAAGTTATCCGACTCCGTGGGGGCCGCGTCAATGAGGGCGCACATTCGAAGGCAATGCGATTCTCGCCATTGTGACGGCGCTGGCCTATATCCTGCCGATGCGCGCGCCTCCGCTATAAACGCATACCGAACCCGAGGGAGCCGGCCTTGGATTTCACCATAACGTTTGTGTGATCCTGCTCGATCCGAAGGTGGCGCGGTATCCGACGATTTTTCGGATCAATCCGAAGCGGGATCCGGCGAAGCCGTGCGTGTGTGTCGGGAACGCGGGAAACGGGATTTTCACGGCAAATGATACATCAGACCGCTGCGCAGCGGTTTAGCGGGCACGGATGACTCCTGAGCCGATGCAAGAAGGCGTTTTCCTTATAATAAAGCGCGAAACGTCTTATATGAGGCGCGCGGCGACGGGCATGAAACGTGGGAGAATGCACATGGATCAGTCGGCGATTTAGGTGCGGGATTTGGCCGTGACGTTGAACGAATCGCATGAACCGCTGAACGGTTCGAGTGCATTGCGAAATGGTTTGGCCATGGCCGGTGGCGATGAGGGTGAAGCGGACGGCGCCTTATACAAGACGGCGCGAGTTTCATGTAAGGCGGAAAGATTTTTTGCCGCGTTTTCGGCGATTTCCCGAATTGGCTGGTATGAAAAAACGACAGGGAGCCTGAACTTCGAGACTCAGATCGCTACCAAACCGCGTTGTGCCCGCAATTCGTTCACGCTGTAGCGCATCTTGCCTTTGTCGGCGTCGCGAGCCTCGCGAATCATACGAAGGTCCAGAGCGTCTTCACGAACGCGGCTTAGGTCGGTCGAAACGCTCGCTCTGACGTATCGGCTCGCTTTCTTCTTCGCGGGCGATTTTCGAATCGTCGACGGACGAGCCTTCTTGATGGCGGCTGCCTTAGTGCTCGCCCTTTCGTTTTTTCTGGCCCGGTGATGAAGCGTAGGCATGGCGGCGGTGCAGGACGCGCCGAATCGTAATTTGAGCGCCCCGCAGGTCAAATAAAATCCGGTAATCGCCGATCCGCAACCGGCAGTCGTAGCCAAAGTTCGACAGCCGCCTGACCGAGCCCGGAAGACCGTTCTTCAGTGCGTCAATCCGACGGGTGATCGTATCGAAGAGATTTGTCGGCAATTCTGCCAAATCTTTAGCGGCAACTTCGCCGATCGTGACTTCGAACTGAGGGGACATCTATTCCCGTGCTTTTCAAAGTTTGAAAAGAACGTCAAATCAAATTTCAACTGATACACGCGACGCTGCGCTATCATGAACCCTAATGGCGCGGCTGAAATACCGGACGGACGAGGAGCTGAAGGAAGAAACGGCGGTGAAATTTCATCACAATGTCTATGTGATCCTCCTCGATCCGAAGGTGGCGCGGCATCCGACGATTTTGCGGATGAATCCGAAGCGGGATCCGAAGAAGCCGTGTGTGTATGTCGGAATGAGCGGGCTGCCACCGGAGCATCGGTTCGAGAATCACAAGCATGGTTACAAGGCGGCGTGGGTGGTGGAAAAGTACGGGGTGCGGTTGCTGCCGGAACTTTATGAGCATCTGAACCCAATGCCGTACGAAGCCGCGCTCCAGATGGAGCTGGAGCTGGCGGACGATCTGCGGAACGAAGGGTATACGGTGACGGGCGGGCATTGATGCGCAGAAGGCGCCTCAAAAGCTCCAAATTCCAAGCTCCAAGCTCCAGAGAAGCTCCAAATCCGAAGCTCCAAACAGCGCGTCAGCCGGCATTTGATGTTTGGTGTTTGGTATTTCTCTGGTGCTTGGAGCTTGGAATTTGGTGCTTCAGGAAGCTGAACCGCGCCGGGCGGACTGGATGCGACCGAGCCAAAACGGACCGACGAATAAATGGACTACCCTCCCGTCCAAGATTGCTCTGAAAACGGCAAACGACACCCAGCTTCTCGAGCCTCCGCGATTCCAGCCCGTGCTGGTGGAACCGCGGACAGAGCCTTGTATTGGCGAGAGCTTTCGTGTCTCCTCGGCCCTTCCGAAAGCGGGCCCGATGAATTCCAAGCCGATTCTGTTCAGACCGTGGGCGCTCGGATTGATGATGACGCTGCTGCAGATCATCGTCGCGGTGGGCCTGATCGCGCCGGAAGGGCCGCTTTCGTATCGTTACGACACGCTGATCCAGCATGACAGCTATTGGTTCGCGAACATTGTCGATCGCGGTTACGAGACGACCGTGCCGCCCATCAGCCATAAAATGATGGAAGTCTCGAACGTGGCGTTTTTCCCAGCTTATCCGGCGATCGCGGCGGTCCTCCACTACGGATTGCGCCTGAGTATTTATGACGCGCTCCTCGTCACGGCCCAGGCGGCGGCGTGGGGGTTTTGGAGTTATTTCTTTCTCTTCTGCGAACGCTGGAACATCTCGCCGCTCCTCCAATTTTTCGGCGCCCTTTCGATCCTCGCGCATCCGACGGCGTTCTTTCTCGTGGCCGGATATTCCGAGTCGCTTTTCATGATGGGGCTGTTCGGGTTCATGTTCTGGAGCACGGCTGAGGGAAAGGGAGCGAAGGCCCTGGCCGTGCTTCACGGCTCTCTCATGTCGGCGACGCGGATCGTAGGAATTCCGTGCGCGGCTTATCCGGTCGTCCAGACGGTTTTTCGAGACGGCTGGCGCGGCTTGGTGGAAGTCCGTTGCTGGTGGAGGCGGTATGCCACGCCCGCAGGGTTGATGGTGGGAGCCACGCTAGGGGCTGGCCTGTTCTTTTTTTATTGCCTCCTGCGCTGGGGACGCTGGGATATGTACATGCTCACGCAGCAATCCGGCTGGGCGATCATCCCCGATTATCTGGCAGTGTTTAAGCCTTCGAGCTACCACTGGCTTGTCCCAGCGCTCAACAATCCGACCGAAGCCAGCCAGATGACGATGACACTGGGCGGCATTCTGCTGCTCGCGGTGATTCTTTGCGAACTGCTGCCCGTTGTCCGCCGCCGGTTCCCCGGGACCACCCGGGTCGGCTTCTATTTTTGCGCCGCGGTCATTTACTACATTTCGGTGAGCGGGGTGGCCTCGGTGGAGATGGAGAGCATGCTGCGCTACGAATTTTGCGTCCACGCGTTAATCGTGCTGGCAATTCTCCATTTTTTGCATCAATTACCGGCCCCGCGACTGTGGGTGCGCGCGAGCGGCATGGCGGCCATCGCGTTGCTCAGTGCGGCTGGGCTCAGCGTGCAGGGGTGGTACGTGTGGAATTTTACGAGGGGCAACTGGGTAGCTTAAGGACGAATGAAAACCAAGGTAGCGATCATAGGTGCGGGACCGGCCGGATTGACGGCGGCGTATCTTCTTTCCAAGAACAACGTGCCCGTCACGGTGCTCGAGGCCGACCCGGTCTATGTCGGCGGCATTTCGAAGACCGCCACCTACAAGGGTTTTCATTTCGACATCGGCGGGCACCGGTTCTTCTCGAAGTCGAAGGCGGTCGAAGATTTCTGGACTGAGATTTTGCCTAACGACATGCTGGTGCGCCCGCGTTCCTCGCGCATTTATTACAACGGCAAATTTTTCGCCTACCCGCTGCGCGCGTTCGAGGCGCTCATCAAACTCGGCGTCGTCCGATCGGCCTTGTGCCTGCTCTCGTATCTGAAGGCAAAACTGTTTCCCGTTCGTAAACCGGACAATTTCGAGGATTGGGTCAGCAACCAGTTCGGCAAACGGCTCTTCAACACCTTCTTCAAAAGCTACACGGAGAAGGTCTGGGGGATGAGCTGCAAGGACATCTCGGCGGACTGGGCGGCGCAGCGCATCAAAGGCCTGTCGTTAGGCAGCGCGATCAAGAACGCGCTTTTCCCGCAGCGTTACAACGGCGATCGGAGCCACGTCATCAAAACCTTGATCAATTCCTTCCGCTACCCGCGTAAAGGCCCCGGCATGATGTGGGAAGCGTGCGCGGAAAAAACCAGGGCCATGGGCGGCAAGGTGGAGATGGGCTGCAAAGTCGTCGGCCTCGATTATGACGCCGCCGGCGAAACATGGAGCGTTTCGTTTAAGGATCCACAAGGGGAAACGCAGAAGTTCGAAGCGGACCATGTCATTTCCTCGGCGCCGATGCGCGAGCTCGTGCGCGGAATTCGCCCGGCTGTTTCCGAAGCGGCCAGGACCGCCGCCGATTCCCTTAAGTACCGCGACTTTCTCACCGTGATGTTGATTGTGAAGAACCGCGATGCCTTTCACGACAACTGGATTTACATCCACGATCCGAACGTCAAAGTCGGCCGCATCCAAAACTTCCGATCCTGGTCGCCCGAGATGGTGCCGGACGCGGACAAGGCCTGTTACGGCCTGGAGTATTTCTGCTTCGAACACGACGGCGTCTGGGATTCGAAGGACGAAGACCTGATCAAGCTAGCCGAGAGCGAGCTGCTTCAGATAGGCCTGGCCAAAGCGGGGGACGTGCTCGACGGCACGGTGGTTCGGCAGAAAAAAGCTTATCCGGTTTACGACGACGACTACGCCAAGCACGTCGATACGGTTCGCCAGGAACTCGACGCATGTTATCCAAACCTGCATCTCGTCGGCCGCAACGGCATGCACAAGTATAACAACCAGGACCACGCCATGATGACCGCAATGTTGTGCGTGGAAAACATCCTGGCCGACACGAAGCTTTACGATCTCTGGGACGTGAACAGCGACGCCGAATATCACGAAGCCGGCGCTGCCGCGGCGGAAGAAACGAACGGCACTGCTTTGCGCAATGTGCCGACGCGCGTGCCGGCCACGCCGGAGCTCGCATCCGAGCAGACGTAGCGCGTCACGGCGGAACATAGGCTTGCAGCCTGTGCGCCCAGCGGGATTGCATCCCGCTGCTTCTCGATTGTCAGCAGACTACAAGTCTGCTGGGCGCACAGGCTGCAAGCCTATGTTCCGGCGCCAAATTCTTCCATCGGCGGGCAGGTACAAAACAAATTCCGGTCGCCGTAGACGCTGTCGATCCGCGCGACCGCCGGCCAGAACTTATGCTCGCGCGTCCACGGCGCGGGATAGGCGGCCTGCTCGCGGGAATAGGGCCGGTCCCATTTGTCGGCGATAACTTGCTGCGCCGTGTGCGGCGCATTTTTCAAGACGTTGTTCTGCTTGTCGGCCTTTGCGGAAACGACGGCCTGGATCTCGGCGTGAATTGAAATCATCGCGTCGCAAAAGCGATCCAGCTCGGATTTCGCTTCGCTCTCCGTCGGCTCGATCATCAGAGTACCAGCCACCGGGAATGAAACCGTCGGCGCGTGAAAGCCGTAATCCATCAGGCGCTTCGCCACGTCTTCCACTTCCACGCCGCCACTTTTCCATTGGCGCAGATCGACGATGCACTCGTGCGCGACGAGGCCGCGTTTGCCTTTGAAGAGCACGGGAAAATAACCGTCGAGCCGTTTCGCGATGTAGTTCGCGTTCAGGATCGCGATCTTCGTTGCTTCCGTGAGCCCTTCGCCGCCCATCATCCGGATGTACATCCAGGAGATCGTGAGAATGCTGGCGCTGCCCATCGGCGCGGAAGTGATGGGGCCGACTCCATTTCGGATTTCGGATTTCGGATTTCGGATTTGGGCAAGAGCGGGAAGAAAGGGGACGAGATGTTTGGCGACGCCGATCGGACCAACGCCGGGGCCGCCGCCGCCGTGCGGAATGCAAAAGGTCTTGTGGAGATTGAGATGGCAAACATCGGCGCCGATGTCGCCGGGGCGGCAGAGGCCGACCTGGGCGTTCATGTTCGCGCCATCCATGTAGACCTGGCCGCCGTGTGAGTGAACGATCTCGCAAATCTCGCGGATGGTGGTTTCGAACACGCCGTGAGTGGACGGATAGGTGACCATGAGTGCGGCGAGATCGTCCTCGTGGGCGTCGGCTTTCGCGCGGAGATCGGCGAGATCGATGTCGCCATCTTTCAGACAGGCGACGGCAACGACTTTGAATCCGGCCATGACGGCGCTGGCCGGATTGGTCCCGTGGGCCGAGGTAGGAATGAGACAAATGTTACGACCCGCCTGGCCGCGGGAGGCGTGATATTCACGAATGGCGAGCAACCCGGCATACTCACCCTGTGAACCGGCATTCGGTTGGAGCGCGACCGCGGCGAAGCCGGTAAGCTCAGCGAGCCAACCCGCGAGTTGATCGCACATCTCACGATAACCGGCCGTTTGCTCGTCCGGCGCAAACGGATGCAGCTTCGCGAACTCGGGCCACGAGATCGGGAACATCTCCGCCGTGGCATTCAGTTTCATCGTGCATGAGCCGAGCGGAATCATCGACGTCGTGAGCGAGAGATCGCGCGACTCGAGCTTGCGCAAATAACGCAACATCTCGGTCTCGGTGTGGTGGGTGTTGAAAACGGGATGGGTGAGGAAGGGGGAATTGCGGATTGCGGATTGCGGAATGCGGAATGTCTCTTCGGTCGATTTCGCTTCGATTTCGGCGCCGAAGATTTCGCAGATGGCCGTTAGATCCTTCTCGGTCGTTGTCTCATCAAGAGATATTCCGACGCTATGTTCGTCGAGCCGCCGCAGATTGATCCCGGCTTTAGCAGCGCGCGTCACGATAGGGTCACGATCGGCGGATTCGACCCGCAGGGTGTCGAAGAAATCGTCATGCACGATCTTGATGCCGGCGGTCCGCAGAGAGTCCGCGAGCTGACTCGTTAGGCCGTGCACGCCTTGCGCGATCGCGCGCAGGCCGCGCGGGCCGTGATAGACAGCATACATCGATGCAATCACGGCGAGGAGGACCTGGGCGGTGCAAATGTTACTCGTCGCCTTGTCGCGGCGGATATGTTGTTCGCGGGTTTGCATCGCGAGCCGGTAACCGGGACGCCCCGTGGCATCGTGGGAAACGCCGACGAGACGACCGGCCATGTGGCGTTTGTAGGCGTCGCGGGTGGCGAAGTAGGCGGCGTGCGGGCCGCCAAATCCGAGCGGAACGCCGAAACGCTGGGTGCTGCCGACGGCGACATCGGCGCCGAATTCGCGCGGCGGTTTCAGTAAAGTTAACGCGAGAATATCCGCCGCAACCACCAGCAATGCGCCGGCCTCGTGCGCCGTTTTGGCGAACGATTCATAGTCGTAGATCGCGCCATCAGTCGCGGGGTATTGGACGAGCGCGCCAAAAACCATCTCGTCGAATTTGAAGCGCGAAAAATCTCCGACGACGATCTTGATGCCGAGCGGCTTCGCGCGGGTTTGGACGATTTCGATCGTCTGCGGGTGACAGTTATCGGCGAGAAAAAACTTCGTCCGATTGACGCCGACGGCGGCCCGGCAGAGCGCCATCGCTTCGGCGGCGGCGGTGCCTTCGTCGAGGAGCGATGCGTTGGCAATGTCGAGCGCCGTGAGGTCGGTGATCATCGTCTGGAAATTGAGGAGCGCTTCCAGACGGCCCTGCGCGATCTCGGCCTGATAAGGGGTGTAGGCGGTATACCAGCCCGGGTTCTCGAGAATGTTTCGCTGGATGACCGGCGGTGTGATCGTGTCGTGATAGCCGGCGCCGATGAAGGAACGCGCGACGGTGTTTTTCCGGGCGAGCCCGTGCAATTCCGCGAGCGCTTCCGCTTCCGACTTGCCTTCGGACAAATTAAGCGGCCGATCGAGTCGGATGTTTTGCGGAACGGTCGCGTCGATCAGTGCATCGAGGTTTTCGAAACCGAGCTCGGTGAGCATCTCAGCGCGGGCCTGGTTGTTCGGGCCGATATGGCGGTGCGCGAAAGAATCGACCCGATCTTTCTCGCGCGGCGGGCGCGAGGCGGACGTGGATTTGGCCGGCGATTCCGTTTCAGCGCTGGGCATCCGCCAAACTACGGAGTCGATTTGGGCATTCAAGCCCCAGCATGGAAAACGGCTTGGGCATTAAGAAGCGGCGGTTTGAATCCGCCGTTTTTGTTGGCTCGGCGGTTGCAAATCGCCGTTCCTTGAAAGGCAAATCTGTTCGCCGGGCCAGGGACGAGTGATCGGTTTCCGATTCCCGACGGTGAATCCAGCGTTCTCGAAAACGCGGACGAGCTCATCGATATTTTTCCAGAAAAAGCTTTCGAAGAATCCCGGATTGATTCCTTGATCGCGGCCATGGACCGCTTCGAGCACAAAAAGCCCACCGGGCGTCAGGACCTTCCGCACTTCTCTGGCGATCCGATCGATGTCGAAGGCGTGGTCGAGCGAATTCGTGTAGACGACGTCCATCGATTCCGGGGCAAATTGCAGATCGTGGAAATCGCCCTGGACGACATACGGATTATTCTCTCCCGGGTTGAGATCGATCCCGATGGCGACGGCGCCGAGTTCGAGAAACGCTTTCACCTCCGTGCCGATGCGCGCCCCGAGGCACAGGACGCGGCGATCGCGCCAATCGATATCGAGCGCAGCCAACCGTTCGCGGAGCGCGTTCCGAAATTCCGTGTCGTATTCGCCAAATTCGTGGGTTTCGAGTTTCGCCGCCTGGTGGGCGAGGTAATCGTCGTAGGACGCGTAGCTGCGTTTTCGAAATGCATCGCTTTCCTCGTGCCAGGCTTCGCCAAACTTTCGCGCCAACGATCGCTTTCGGAGCGAGCGTTTGAGCCGAGTGAGAAAGCGCATTGGCCGGTTACTTCGAATCGAAGGTTTCGACGCCGTGTTCCTTCAGCCGGGCGCGGAGTTCGGCGAGATGCTGATGGTTCCGCGTCTCGACGGTGCAGAGGACATGGACTGCGGAAACATCCGAGCTGGCGAAAGCACGATCGTGCACGACTTCCTTGATGCTCGCGCCACTGGACGCGATTTGGGAGGCGAGATCAGCCAGGCCGCCGGGACGATCGCTGATCATGGCGGTGAAACGGCAGAGCCGTCCGTCAGCGACGAGGCCGCGTTCCACGACGCGGCTGAGCACGTTGGGATCGATGTTGCCTCCGCAAAGAAGAAGCACGACGCGTTTGCCGGCGAGTTCCGGGAGCTGGCCGGAGAGGCAGGCTGCGAGTGCTGTGGCGGCGGCGCCTTCGACAACGCCTTTCTCGAGCTCGACCACGCGGAGAATCGAAACAGCGATTTGTTCTTCCGTAACAACGACGATCCGATCGATGAGCGGCGCGGCGGTCGCGAAAGCATTCTGCCCGACCTGGGCGATGGCGAGGCCGTCCGCGAGCGTTGGTTGCATGGCGATGCGCACCGGTTTTCCAGCCTGAATGGCCGCGGAAAAGCTCGCGACGTGATTCGCTTCGACCGCGATAATCTTCACCTGCGGCCGCAGACTTTTCACGGCGAGCGCCACGCCGGCGAGCAAGCCGCCGCCGCCGACCGGAATAACGACCGCGTCCAGATCCGGCACTTGCTCGACGATCTCCAGGCCCATCGTTCCCTGGCCGGCGATGATCGCGGGATCGTCGAAACCATCGATGTAGGCGAGCCCGCGTTCTGTCGCGATCTCGTGCGCGTGTTCTTTCGCTTCCGTGAAATCTTTTCCGTGCAACACCACGTTCGCGCCGAGCTTCTGGCAGTTGCCGATTTTGATGAGCGGCGCGTACTTCGGCATGACGACGGTGGCCGGAATGCCGAGCAATTTTCCCTGGTAAGCGAGGGCCTGGGCGTGGTTCCCGGCGGAGGCTGCGATCACGCCGCGTTTCTGTTGTTCCGGCGGCAATTGTGCGAGGGCGTTGCGCGCGCCGCGTTCCTTAAAGCTGCCGGTGCGCTGGAGGTAATCGAGCTTCGAGAAGATCTTCATCCCGGTGACTTCGCTGAGCGGAATCGATTCGGGGCAGGGCGAGTAATAAACGGCGCCCTCGATCCGTTTCCGCGCCGCTTCGATGTCCTTCAACGTGATCACGCGAGGCATAATAGGTCATTTAAGACCTATGTGACCTATAGGTCGAGTGCTTCGCGGATCTTTGCGGCGAGCTGCTCGGGATCGAACGGCTTCGGGAGGAAAAACATTTCCTGGTCGCGGCGATCGCCGGGATGGAGCGACTCCTGCAGGTAACCGGAAATGAAAATCACTTTCGTCCCCGGGCTCGTCTTGTTCATCCAATCGGCAAAACAGCGTCCGCTCATCTGCGGCATCACCATGTCGGTGAGCAATAGATCGATCTTCTTTCCGGCGCGGCGGCCGATCAATTGCTGGGCGTCGTCGCCGTTGGCCGCTTCCAGCACGTCGTAACCAAGGCTGCGCAGGACGCGCACGGAAAGATGCCGCACACTGATGTCGTCCTCGAGGACGAGAATTGTCTCGGTGCCGGTGGGAAGTTTGTTCGCGCCGGGCTTCTTGTAAGAAGGCGGCGCCGGGGCTGGAACCCTGGGCAAAAAGATTTTCACAGTCGTGCCGTGGCCCAGCTCGCTCTCGACACAAATATGACCGCCGCTTTGTCGCACAATCCCGTAACTGGTCGCGAGACCAAGGCCGCTGCCGTGGCCTTCTTCGCTTTTCGTCGTGAAAAACGGCTCGAACAAATGCTGCTTCACTTCGTCGGTCATGCCGCTGCCGTTATCCGTCACGCAGATGCGAACGTAATCGCCGGCCGGAAGTTCTTCCGCGGCGCCTTCGTGATCTTGCGTCGGTTCGATGGTGATGGAGGTCGTTTCCAACCCCAGACATCCGCCACCGGGCATCGCGTCGCGGGCGTTCACCACGAGATTGAGAATGATCTGGGTCAACTGTCCTGGATCGACTTTGGTGTGCATTCCGTTTTTGCCGCGCTCGAAGTCGCATTGAACGGAAATGTTTTCGCCGAGCAGCCGGAGGAGCGAACGCTCGAGATTCGTGAGGAGTAAATTCACGTCCACGACGGCGGGGGCCAGCGGATGCTTGCGGGAGAACGCAAGAAGCTGACCAGTCAGGGCCGAGGCCCGGCCCGCGGCGCCGCGGATTTCGCGAATGTGACCTGCGATCTCGCCGTTCATTTCTAGCTCGTCGAGAAGCAGATCGCTATAACCGAGAATGGTGGTGAGGAAATTATTGAAGTCGTGCGCAACCCCGCCGGCGAGCTGGCCGAACGCTTCCATTTTTTGCGAACGAACAAGCTGATCCTGGAGTTGTTTCCGGGCCGTGATGTTCATGAGGGAGCCGACCCATTGCACTGGCCGGCCCAGGCGATCACGAACGATGTAAGCACGCTCGAGCAAATCGAGATACGACCCGTCCAGGTGCCGGAAGCGGTATTCGCCGGTCCAATGATTGCCGTCAGCGGCGAGCGCATCGCGAATGCTGGCGGCGGCGCGGGCGCGGTCCTGGGGATGAAGCTGTTTTTGCCAGAACCCGATCTCGTCCGTGGAAGGAGAGGGCGTGTAGCCGAGGAGGGAATCGAGGCCCTGAGGCCAGGAAAGCGCGCCGGTGGCTACAGTCCAAACCCGAACAGCATCATTCGTAGCCTGGGCAGCGCGCGCAAGATGTTGCGAGATTTCATCCGGGCGGCTCGAAGAGTCAGAAGGAGTTTCATGAGATTGATGGGGAGCGTCCATTGCTCCCCGGTAATGGTTTTGCTGGGATGCCTCGTCTCCCTGAATTTCGGCCGCTAATCGCATCTTCAGGTCGTGTTGGAACCCACGATGAAATAAGCTAATTCCATGCCTCTGTGCGAAGCTGTTACCAACTATCAAAGCGCTTGCCTTTGCTGCGCAGGAAAATGACTTTGCCGCTCGCATTTTACAGATCATGAGCCTCTCGCCAGACCCACTAAAACCACTGAAAAACCAGAAGGCGCTGGTGACCGGCGCGAACTCCGGCATCGGCGAAGCCTGCGCCCTCGCGCTGGGCGCGGCTGGCGCCGACGTGGTAGTCAATTACTATTCCGATTCCGAGGAAGCCGAGCGCGTGGTCGCTTCCATTCAGGCAAGCGGAAGCGAGGCCATGGCGATTCGCGCCGATGTCAGCCGCGAGGAAGAGGTGCAACAGATGTTTGCCGGGATGCTCAAGGAATTCGGCACGATCGACATCCTGGTGAACAATGCCGGCCTGCAACGCGACGCGGCCTTTGCCGACATGACGCTCGAGCAATGGAACACCGTGATCTCGACGAATCTCACGGGGCAGTTCCTCTGCGCGCGCGAAGCTGTGCGGGAGTTCTTGCGGCGCGGCGTGGTGCCGAAAACTTCGTCGGCCGCCGGCAAGATCATTTGCATGAGTTCCGTCCACGAGGTGATTCCGTGGGGCGGCCACGTGAATTACGCCGCGTCGAAAGGCGGCGTGATGCTCTTGATGAAAAGCATGGCGCAGGAGCTCGCGCCGAAAAAAATCCGGGTGAACAGCATCGCGCCGGGCGCGATCAAGACCGCGATCAACCGGGCCGCGTGGGAAACGCCGGCGGCGGAAGCGGAATTGTTGAAACTGATCCCGGAAGGACGCGTCGGATTGCCGGAAGACATTGCCCGCACCGCAGTCTGGCTCGCCTCCGATGCGTCCGATTACGTGACGGGCACGACGCTCTTCGTCGATGGCGGGATGACGCTTTACCCGGGATTCGCGACCGGCGGCTAACTGTCCGCGGCCGCGGTTTTCATCACGGTCTGCGAATCGTGTTGCAGAAGTTTGCGGGTCGCGGCGGTTAGTAACTGTTGTTCTTCCGGCAGAAGCTGGGCTTTGTTCGCTGCGGAGAGGAATGAGTGCGCCCGTTCCATCTTCCCGTTCTCGACCAGCATCACGAAGTAATAGGCCGCGATCGACGGATGGCGCAGCTGCGGTTCCTTGAGCGTTTCCATTTCCTTGAGCGCTTCACTGGTTTTGCCCTCGGTAAAGAGCGCGAACGCGTAGGTGGAACTGAAAGCCGCATTCGCAGGGTTTTCCGCGTGCAACTTCGTCGCCAGCCGGCGCGCGGAGCTGTCTCCATTCAAGAGCAAACCGAGGCTGGCGCAATTGTTCGCCGCCACCAGATCGGCCGGGTTCAATTCCAGGGCTCGCTTGGCCACGCGCAGCAATCCGTGGCTGTTCTGTTTCGCTTTATAGAGCCGCTGCAACGCGCTCAGGGCCTCTTTCGCGTTTTCATTTCCATTCGCGATCAGCCACCAGGCGTCCGCGGCTTCCTCGGAATAATTCCAGCCTTCCGCGAGTTGGGCGATCGCGGCCAACCGCTCGGGGCGATTTTTTGTCGCCTTCAACGCCGCATTCCAGGCCGTCTGCGATTCCATCGAAGCGCGATCGCCGGGCGTGAGATGATGGAGCGCGTGGCTCAGCACCGCCAGGCGGAGGAATTCTTCCTCGCCCCAATTCTTATCGTTCACCCAGGCGTGCAATCCGCTCCAGTCCTGAAGAAAACTGCAGGTTTCCGCGATGGCGAGCGGAACCGGATGCGCGTCCAGAATTTCTTTCGGCAACGTGAGGCCCCATTCGCGCGCGGCCGTCGCCATGCCATGGCGATTCATCCACGTAATAAGGACCGCGGCGATAGACGGGGACCGGGTCGCGTTCGCTTCGGCATCGCGCAAGGCGGTCGCCGCCGCCTCCGTTTTTTCGGTCGCGTCGAGGTAGAGCAGCAGATCGGAAAAGGTCGCGCCCTTCTCGAGCCGTAACTGCGTCGCCCATTTTTCGGCGGCGCCTAACGACTTGTTCGCCAGCGCGTCCATGGTGAGCGCGCGAAGTGCCTCGAGGCGTAACGCGGTCTGCGCGAACAGCCGTCCCAGCTCCGTGCGGGCCTTTTCCCTCGTCGGTAAATCCGTCGAGGTCAGCCGGACAGTGGCAAGATTCAGGGCGAGCTGGGCATTCTCGGGTTCGAGTTGCAAGGCTGCGGCGAATTCGCTTTCGGCCAGGGCCGATTTTTTCTCCGCGATCGCCGCTGCGCCCGCGAGTTGATGATATTTTACGTTCGCGCGGCGGGTCGCGTCGACGGCGTCGAGCGTTTTCCGGGCAAGGTCGAGTTGGCCGAAACACATTGCCGCGCTGGCGAGCGCGATTTGATTCGCGGCAACGCCGGGCTCGAGGGCGACGATCTGTTCGCGCCAGGAAAGCGTCTCGCGTTTTCCCGCCAGCTCCGCGGTCTCCGCCATGATTCGGCAGGCGGCGACGTTCTGTGGATCGAGTTGCAACAGGTGCCGCGCGACGAGCACCGCGCTCTGGTAATCCTTGTGCGCGAAGAAATCCTGTGCCTGTGCCGACAAATGATGCTTCCGCCAGACGCTGTAGCCACGATAACCTCCCAGCGCGAAAATTGCCGCGAGCCCGCAGACCGTCAACCGGCGCGCCCAGCGTTTGTAAAAATCCCGGCGCTCCAACGCCCGGACGTTTCCGAAACAGTCGTTACTTCCGGAATTTTCCACTGTGGCGAAGAATCAAAGCGGCCGCGACAAGGCAGGAACCGAGCGCGCTCCAGGCGGGATTAATCTCCGGTACCGGCGTGAAGGAAATGTCGTCCAGCGCAATGTGCTGATAGGTGGGGTTTGCGACCGTGCCGCTGCCGCTGCCGTAAGTGAAAGTGAAAGAGCTGATGGCTGTGGCCCCAAAACTGATTGTCACATTGCCATTGCCCGAAGTGGCGCCGGTATCGGCATTAGTTGCGATCCCGGTTGCCATCTGGCTGAGGCCGGTGCCGGTAAGCAAGACATCAGACCCCACCGTGATCGTCGGCGCGACCAGGGTGACGCCATCCGCGCCGACGGCCTGGATAGAACTAATTTGATCCTGGAATGTGCTGCCGCCGCCATTGGCAAAATCGACATCGAAGAGCGTGAAGGAAACATTCTGAACGCCCTGGGTATAACCGGCAGCGAAATTCACTGTCACGACAATCGATTGCGTCTGGTTTGTGAAATCGACCGCAATCTCGAGCGACTTCTGCACCGGGCTAAGCCCGCCTTCCAGCGCAGTGGTGATTGCGGGCGTTTGCGGATTTGGGGCTACTAAGCTGGGCTGCAATTGTGCCGTGCTGCCCGAAACCGCAACGGTTACGTCATTGCCCGCATTTCCTGGGTCCACATCGTAGGAATTAGCGAGCGACCCCGGGGTCCAGGTAGCAGTGTCCCAGTCCAAGGTGACGGCATTGGCTGTCACCGCGAGAAAAGGACCCAGCAGGAAAATGAGGATGACTCGGAGAACGGATTGCATGAAAAGAGACGCTAACTAACGGCCCTGACTAGCAACCGCCATGCCGCTGGGTGACTGGCCCCCTCCACGGATTCGTGCTTTCCCTTTCTCGGTCGCGTGCTGAAACTTTCGCCGAATGTGGCGGCGGCCGTTGGTAAACATTTTTGCTCCGTGGATCGTGGTGGCGGCGCTTTGGCTCTGGCTATTTTCCCATCTCCAAGTCGAATGGTCGCTTAACCCGCAGTACAACTATGGGTGGGCCGTGCCTTTCCTGGCGCTCCTGATGTTTTGGTTTCGCTGGCAACGCCGGCCTGGGCCTCATCCGGGCTTGCGAAACGACTCGATGGCGAAGGTGAGCATGTGGTTTGTCCTGGCGCTGCTTTTTCCCATTCGCGTAATCGAAGAGGCAAATCCCGATTGGCGCCTGTTGAGCTGGCTCCTGGCCATTTGCGTGATCGACTTCTCTCTCCTTTCACTTTTTCGAACTGGCGGGCGCGGCTGGCTGAAGCACTTCGCGTTTCCAGTTTTCTTTCCGCTCGCGGCGGTGCCGTGGCCGGTCCAGCTCGAGAACTTCGTCGTCCAGACAATGATGCGCGCGGTCGCCTACGTGTCTGTGGAAATCGTCAGCTGGTTCGGAGTGGGGGCGTATCAAATTGGAAATGTCATCCAACTGCGTAATGGCTTCGTAGGCGTGGATGAAGCGTGCAGCGGAGTGAAGACGCTGCAGGCCGGGATCATGGTCGCGCTTGTTTTGGGCGAGCTGCTTCGACTGCGCTGGGACAAGCGTATCGCCTTGCTGCTGCTCGGATGCGGCTGGGTCTTTGTCTGCAACGTCTTTCGGGCCACGGCGCTTGTTTTTGTCGCGGCCAACAGCGGTCTCGAAGCGCTCGGGCGCTGGCACGATTGGATCGGAACCGCGGCGTTGCTTTGCGGGCTGACCGGCATCCTTGGTCTCGCGTGGCTCTGGAAAGCGGAACCGGAAAACTTTTCGCGAGACCGAGAGATATCACCGGCGCCCAGGATTTTCGCGTCGCAGTGGACAGCCCTGGCCTGGCTCGCTCTCATCTTCGCCGGCACCGAAATCTGGTATCGCATCCACGAGCGCCAGTTGCTTGAGCGCCCTTCCTGGCAGGTGACTTGGCCGGCGGGAAACGACACCGTCGCCGCGCTGCCCATTCCGGAATCCACTCGAGTGATTCTTCGCTACGACGACGCGAAGACCGCTGCCTGGGAACAGCCGCGCGGCGTGCGTTGGTGGAGCTTCTTCGCGCATTGGAAACCGCAGCGCGCCGCGCTCCAACTGGTGCGTAGCCATTCGCCCGAGATTTGTTTGCCGGCGATCGGCCGGAATTTTCGCAGGGCGCGGCCGGAGGTGAATCTGCGGGCCGGGCCGGTGTCCCTCGATTTTCGTTCCTACGAATTCGAGCAGAACGGCCGGCCGCTTTTTGTTTTCGTCTGCATTCAGGAAGACAAGCGTGTCGCTTCCGGGCCCGCCGATACCGGCGAATGGAATTTGGGCGGCCGCTTGCGGGCGGCGCTCGATGGGAAGCGGAATCTCGGTCAGCGTTTGCTCGAAGTCGCCATTCTGGGCCTGGACGATTTTGCGCAGGCGAGTGACGCGCTCGCGAAAACCGCGGAGGAAATTCTGCGGCCGGAGAATCCTACTCGCTGACGAGCGGCAGCACCGGAGGCTGAACCACCAACGGCGGGCTCATCAATCCGATGGAATTGTCAGCGTAGATATCGGGAAGCTCCTGCGTGCTCAGCATCGAGAGCGGCATTTCGCCGAACGCGCTGACCTCGGCGACTTCGAAGCTGTGCGGCTCCTTGGCGTCGGCAGGCGTCCAGCGGAGGGCCACAAAACGAGCGCCATGCGGATCGAAATCGACCGCGGCTTTTCCGCCCCCATCGGTGTCAGTCACGGAAGAGACCGGGGTCGCGCCGCTCAGATCGCCGGGATTGGCGCCGAGATCCTGAAGCAGGAACACATCCAGCCGACCTTTTTCCATTTTGTAAACCGCGCTTACCCGATGTAGTCGCTCGCGATCCGCCAACTCCACGATCACGGTCGGATGCGGATCAGCCGGCGCAAACTGGAAGGCGGTGGCGACATTGTCGTCGATCATGCGCTGGGCGTATTCTTCCAGGCCGGAGCTGATGAAAACGATGCGCGCCCGGGCGTAGAGATTGGCGAAGTTGAAATTGAGCATGTCTTCGAGGCGCCGGGTGGCGGCGCTGTTAGTGACGCGAACCACGCCTCGCTGGCGGGCCGCAAATTTCTGGAGCGATTGCCCGCCATAGAGGCCGACGGCCGCGATGGTTCCGCTTTTGGTGACGTGAAACGAAAGTTTCACAAAACGCGCTTCCGTTCCGAGCAACGAAAGATCGAAGAGCCGCTTGCCCGTGAACGACGTGCTCCCGTTGACCTCATTCCACTTCCGGCTCTGGGCCGGCAGCCGATAATTTGAAACCGCGACCGTCATTTCGCCCGCGGCCGCCGCGTTTTCGTTTACGAATGTGAAGCGATCCAGCGTCGAAGTTCGTGGGAAGGAAAGAACGAACGTGGTGTCGCCTTCCGGAAGCGGGTAGTTCAAGGTGTCGTCGTCGAGCAAAAGCGCGCTGGCGCTCGAGTCTTTATCGGTGACCGAAACGGTCCGCCCATCGGGGCCGATGACTTCGATCGTCGCGCCGCAATTCATCCGGGCCAGGTTCTTGGCGGGATTACTGCGATCATCGAAGCTGGTGGCATTCGTCGTTTCGCCGGCGATGACGGACTGCGCGATGACCGTGAGATAAAGGCAACCCGCCGCACTCAAGGCGCCGCAGAATCTGAAAGGGCGGAACCAACTCATATTGTCTTCCCCAAAAGCTAGGAATGCGCCAACTGTTCTAGATTTTTATGAACGAATCCCTAAGCGGCTGGTTAATACCGCCTTCCAGTAAAACGATCGGTATTTTCCCGATCCTAGTTTCCGCCCAGTGATGCCGGGCGATTTTCCTTGCTGCGCGGCAGTTCTCATAGAAGAATCGCCCTCGATCGCCTAACCTTGAAACACCAAATTTTGAATCCCAAACGGACCTCCGCCGAATCTGCGCGAGGTAATGAGACGGCCTCCGGCCGCGCTCGACCGTTTTGGTATTACATCTGCTAATCTACCGGACCGACACCCACATGAGTCACGCAACTTCTCCTTCTCCGCTCGCTCGCCGACTCGTTCTCACTCTTCTTCTGCCGCTGCTTTTTGCGACCGGAATGTTGCGCGCTCAGGATGCCATTCGCCCGTCCCTCGCTGGTGAAGCCGCGGCCGAAGCACGCCGCCAGTCGATCGACAAGATTCCGTACAATCTGCAGATCGGCCCGATCAAATTCCGCTTCAGCGCGACGATGGGCGTCGAGTACAACGACAACATCAATCTGGCCGAGGATGGTTCAGCCGTCTTCCCAAGCCCGACCGGCCCGATCCTTATCACGACCGCGCCGCAGGACGACATCATCCTGCGTCCGCAGTTCAATATTAACGCCCTCTGGCCCATCACCCAGCTCAACACCCTCAAGCTCGATATCGGCGTCGGCTACGCGTTCTATCTCGACCATTCGAACTACAACACGAACGGCGTCCTCGTTTCGCCCGGATCCCAGCTCGCGTTCGATATTTTCGTGGGCGATTTCCGGATCAATATTCACGACCGTTTTTCTCTCGAACAGGACCCGGTCGCGGAAGTCGCGCTCAGTAACGTGGCCGATTACGGCCGCTTCCAAAACACCGCCGGCATCTCCGTGCTCTGGGATTTGAATAAGGCGGTCGTCACCCTCGGCTACGATCACTACAACTTTATCTCGACCACGACCGCTTTCGATTATCTGGATCGCAACGCGGAAATCTTCTCCGGATCGATCGGCTTCACGCCCAGCTCGACCGTTACGGTTGGTCTTGAGGGATCGTTCGTCGATACCTATTACGACCAGAACATCCTGAACGATTCACGCAGCTACAGCGGCGGCGCGTTCCTCGAGACGCAGCTCACGAGTTACCTGAAGTTGCGCGTGGCGGGCGGCTACCAGGCCATCGATTTCGATCACACCGGCCTCGTTAACGACGCCCATGATCTCAACGATTATTATGCGAACGCGCTGCTCTCGCATCGGGTGAACGCGGTCCTCACCCAGAATCTTTCCGTCGGCCACGAGACCCAGCTCGGGGTTAACTCAAACTACGTGAAGCTCAATTACGTCCGCCACACCACGACTTGGAATATCTTCTTTCATACGCTCTTTTCGACCGAGCTCTTCTACGAGGACGCCGACGATTCCGGCGGCAGCGGTCTTCTGTTCCAGCCGATTCCCGGCGTGCCGAATATCAATCCTTTTGTCGCGGAGCACATTCATCGTTATGGCGGTGCGCTCACCCTTGGCTACCAGCTGACGCCGCACGTCACTCTCGGACTTCGTTATCAATACACCCAAAAGGATTCGGACCAGCCGCTGCGCGATTACCGGCAGAATCGCGTCGCGTTTGATGGCACTTACAGCTTCTAAAAAGGAAACGCTTGCAACCGCATGAAAATCTGGACCTTCACCCTGATCGCCGCCGCCTACCTCGCCGGGCCTCTGGCGCTCCCGGCCCAGGATTCCAGTCCCATGCCTTCCATTCCGAAAGCCACCACGGTCGAGCCGCCCACCACCAGCACGGTGATGCGGACCAACTCGATGACCGTGCTCGACGACAAGAAGCGGCTCGGGTCTAACGATTACGTCAGCTTCCGCGTCGTCGAGGATCGCGACAACGAATCCCAGCGTCTCCGTGTCAACGACAGCGGTGAGCTGGAAGTTCCATATATCGGGCTGGTCCAGGCTTCCGGACGCACCTGCAAGGAGCTTGCCTACTCGGTCAAGGCTTCCCTCGAGCGCGAATACTACTATCACGCCACGGTCATCATCGCCGTCGACCACGTCAGCGAGAAGTCGCGCGGTAAGATTTATGTCTACGGGTCGGTGAAAGCGCAGGGCCCGCAGGAAATTCCAGCCGATGAATCCTACACGGTCAGCAAGGCAATTATTCGCGCCGGAGGGTTTGGCGATTTTGCGAACAAGCGCAAGATCCGGGTGACGCGGAAAGACCTGATCAACATGTAGCCATGCCCGCTCCCGCTCCTGCCACGACTGATCGACCCGTCTCCGCTCCCTGGAGCACCGCGTTCATCACCCGCCTCCATCGTTACAAGGCGCTGCTGCAACGCCGATGGTGGATTCCGGTCCTGACCATCTGCCTCGGCCTTTTCGTCCAGGCCTGGTTCATCTACCAGACGCCGCCCTCTTTCGAATCGCGCAGCAAGATGATGCTGGCGGGCAAACTGAACATCAGCCAAAGCGCCGTCTACAGCGAAGACAGCGTCAATTTCTACGGCACCCAGATTCAACTGATGCAGAGCCAGGAAGTGCGAAAGAGCGCCGAGCAACTTGTTCGCTCGACCCATCCCGAAATGCAGCCGGTCATGGTTGAGATTTCCGTTGTCCAGAAACCTCGCACCTCGATTTTCGATTTGGTCGCGATCGGCACGACCCCCGATTATACCCAGGCTTATCTGAACGCTGTGATGCAGAAGTATCTCGATTTCAAAAAAGGCATGCGCGAGAACCAGGGGTCGACCGTTACGACCGCGATCACGGAGCAGCTCATCCAGGTCGAGAAAGATTTGCGCGGCGCCGAGGATGAAATGATCGAGTTCCAGAAGCAGAACAACATCGGGTTCATCCAGGAAGAAGGAAACAGCGCCGCCGCCTACCTGGTTCGGTTGAACCAGCAATACGCGCAGCTCAAAACTGAATACGATCTGCTGAGCCTCCTCGATCTCGATCAGAATCTCGACCGCGCCCAGGGCAAGAACGACATGCCCTCAGCGCCAAATACTCAGTCCAACGATGATAAACCGCCGGGGATGGCTTTTTCCGATGTCGGTCCCGAGGGAGATTACCTGAAGGCCAAGCAAGCCCTCCAGTTACTCAAGGCCGAACGCGAAACGCTTTCCAAGGACCTGCGTCCCAAGCATCCGAAAATCATCAAGCTCAACGACGAAGTCACGAAGCAGGAAAAACTGATCGAGCTTTATCGCCAGGACACAGTGGAGAAACTCGATACCCGCCGGAAATCCATCGGCAAACAGATGGAAAACCTGCAGACCAATATAAAGGAATGGGAGACCAAAGCGCTCGATCTCAGCCAGCGGCTCGCCCAGTTCAATCGCATCAAGGGGAAAGCCGAGCGCCTCAAGACCCTCTATGATCGCCTAACGAACAGCCTCAAGGACGTTAACGTTTCGCAGAGTGTCGACAGTGGCGACCAGGTTTCCATCATGGAAATGGCGAGCGGCCCCGTCTCAGTGCGGCCCGGTTTGATCAAGAGCCTGCTGATCGGCTTGGGCATCGGCGCCTTGGCCGGCATCGCCATCCTACTGCTGCTCGATCGGATCGACGATCGGATGGCGTCCTTCGGCGAGTTCCAGCATCATTTCTCGGAGAACGTCCTTGGCCAGATTCCAAAGGAGAAAACCAAGGGCCGCGTGAGCCTGCTCCAACCGGACGATGCGCGCCATGTTTTCGCGGAGTCGTACCGCAACGTGCGGTCTTCCATTTTCTTCATGCCGTATGAGGGTCCGCGGCCGAAGACGATGCTCGTTACCAGTTCGGTGCCTAACGAAGGCAAGTCGACGATCTCGTCGAACCTCGCGATCACCATGGCGCTCTCCGGCGCCCGCACCTTGCTGATCGACGGCGACCTGCGGCGGGGTGCGTTGCGCGAAGCATTCGGTATTTCTTCGAAGATCGGCTTCTCCGAAGTCCTGAAACAGGAAGTGAACTGGCAGGAAGTCGTGGTGCCGACCACCTACGAGAATTTGTTCGTTCTGCCGCGCGGCAAAACCCTCGGCCAGCCCAGCGAACATCTCCTCCGCGATTCGACCGATGCGCTCTTGCGCGACATGTATAATCACTACGATTACATCATCATCGACAGCTCGCCGGTCCTGGCGGCGGATGATTCCACAAGTCTCGCGCCGAAAATCGACGCCACCTTGTTCGTCGTTCGCCTTTCCTACACTTCCGCGCGGCTCACCCGCAAATCGCTCGAGCTGCTTTACAACCGCCAGGTGAACGTGCCGGGCGTCATTTTGAATTACGTCGATACCTCGCTGCCGGAATACTATTACTACCAGTATTCGGAGTACTACAATACGCCGGTGCCGGTTGAAGAACACGATGACGTGGCCGCCGCGCATCGTCATCATCAGCCGAGACAAATCCAGTCTTCCTAGCGCGCGTCCCGATTTGCGGACCGTGATCTCGGACGGTCCAACGTCGCGCGAAATCCACCGATGAGTTTCTTCGGCCCGATTTCGCCCCCGGTACTCAACGAGGCCGCCACGCCGATCCTTCGGCTCGCTCTCAATCGCGCCCGCGTCGTCGGCAATTTCGCCATCGTCCAGGCCGTCGTGCAGATGGTTGGGTTCCTCAGCGGCATCCTTCTGATCCGCCATCTCGATCAGCGGGAGTACGCCTACTTCACGATTGCCAACACGATGCAGGGAACGTTGAACACCCTCGCGGACATCGGCATCAGCGTCGGGCTCGTCTCCATCGGCGGCCGGGTTTGGCAGGACCGAAATCGTTTCGGCCAGCTTATCAAGACCGCCAGCAACCTGCGCCGCAAACTGGGCGCGATCGCCGCGATCGTCATCACCCCGATTCTTTTTTTCATGCTGGTGAAAAACGGCGCGCCAGTCCCTTACACCTTTGTCCTGATCGCGCTCGTGCTCGCCGGGTTGGCTGTTCAGCTTGCCCTTGGTGTCCTCGGCGTGGTTCCACGGTTGCTCTCGGACATCCGGCGGATTCAAACCATCGACCTGGCGGGCGCCTCGGCTCGCCTCCTGGTTCTGGTCGCGCTCATGTTTTTGTTTCTGAATTCCGCCGTCGCGGTGGCGGTCGGTTCCGCGACCTTGTTGCTCCAATACTGGATGCTGCGCCGTTACGCCGCCCGCGTGATCGATTTGGATGCGCCCGAGAACGAGGAAGATCGCCGCGCCATGCAGCGTTTCATTCGCAATCTCGCGGCGAACGCGGTCTTCTTCTGTTTCCAGGGGCAGATCACGATTTTTCTGATTGGCTTTTTCGGACGCGACATCAATTCCGTTGCCGAAGTCGGCGCCCTTGGCCGGCTCGCGATGGTGTTTACCGTGCTGACCAATTTGCTCAGCAATATTTTTGGGCCGGCGTTCGCACGCTGCCACGATCCGAAACGGTTGCGCTGGCAATATGCGATCATCGTCGGGGGCGTAACCGGTTTCAGTATCGCGCTCATTGCCGCCGCCGTTCTTTTCCCGGGCGCATTTCTTTTCGTTCTCGGCGCCAAGTACGCACATCTCGAGCGGGAACTGGTCATAATGGTGAGCGGCGCGGTCGTTGGCGCGTTGACCGGCACGTTCTGGACGTTGAACGCATCGAAGGCGTGGATCGCCGGTTCCTGGCTCTACATCCCGCTCACGCTCGCGGCCCAAATAGCCCTCATCCCGGTGACTGATTTCTCGAGCGTCCGCAGCGTGCTTCTATTCAACCTCCTCTCGGCCGTGCCGAATTTGTTGCTCAATCTGGCCCTGAGTTTTCGTGGCTTCGCCACCTTGCGCGGGAAAAAGGCGTGACGATGCCGAACTATGGCTATCACCTGGCCCGCGCCCAGGGCGCCTGGTTCCGTCGCCTTTACCGGGCGCGGCTCGGAGTAATCGTGCGCCGCTCGATTCCGGTCACGGTCACATTGCCCTTTGACGTATTTTCCTATTCGGGAGAAAACATGGTACCGGAACAGGTCGCCTCGATTCGCTCGCTGCTCCGGTTCGCCGGCCGGCCCAAACAATTTACCGTCGTCTCCGATGGCACTCATTCGGAGCGCAGTCTGGAACGGCTCCGGCGCCTCGATCCTTGCGTTCGGGTTTCGCCGGCAGGCGATTGGCAGCCGCAGAACATTCCGCCGGCGGCAACGTCATATCTCAGCGCTCATCCCACCGGGAAACAACTCGCCCTCATCATGTCGCTTCCGCAAAAAGAGCCGGCGCTCTATGTCGATTCCGACGTCCTGTTTTTCCCGGGCGCCAAAATGCTTTCCTCGTTACTCGTTCAGCGCGACGCTCCGGCCTTATATCTCGCCGATTGCCGTCTCTCCGCCGACGAACGCCTTTACCGCAGCGAGGACGAAAAGAAAAACCCGGTTAATACCGGCGTTTTATTTCTCACCCGAAAAATCGATTGGTCGAAGAGTGTCGGCCGGCTCCTGGAACTCGAAGGTGCGCCTAACTTTTTTACGAACCAAACCATGACCCACCTCGCGATGACGGCGGCGGGCGCGGTCGCGTTCGATCCGAAGAAATTCGTTCTCCAGTTGGACGACCAATTCGAGTTCGCCGATCGCTACGCCGGGCCCGATCTGGTGCTGCGTCATTACGTCAACCCGGTTCGCCACAAATTTTGGAGCACCCTCGCTCGCGGAAGTTTTCGATCGTGATCGCCCATAAACCGCTCCGCATTCTCGTAGTCATTAGTCACCCCTGGGACCTGCGACTCGGCGCGCCCCGCGTTTACATGGAGCTGGCTGAGCAATGGCGCGCCTCCGGTAACGTGGTCGAAAAATTCAGCCTCTCCGACGCGTATCCGAATGGGGCCGGGTCCGGCGCGAAATTTCTCATTCGCCAATTTCTCTTCGCCCGCAAAGCCGCTGCCTTCATTCGCCGGAACCGGGATCGGTACGATGTGGTCGATGCCCTGGTCGGCGACCTGCCGTTTTCGAAGGCGCAGCTCGGTTTTCGCGGTTTGCTCGTCGCGCGCTCGGTGGGATTGCCGCAGCTTTACGATGAATTCGAACAGACGGTGCCGCGGCGCTGGCCGGGCCGGTCCCGCGGCCGTTTGCGCGGCCGAATCTTTTACGAATGGGCGCGCCGCCGCCGGGTTCGCGCAAGCCAGGCCGCCTTGGCGCATGCCGATTTGATCAACGTTCCGAACGCGGCCGAATCCGTGCACCTCCGCGGCCTCCACCGCGGCGCTGCGGTCCTGGTGGAACCGTACGGCCTCACCGAGATGCGTCGGGAAGAATTGCAAAAGGTGGCGGCGACTTGCGACACGCGCCTCGCGGAAAAGAAGGTTTGCTTCATCGGGATGTGGGGCGCGCGAAAGGGCGCGTACGATTGGCCGCAGCTCGTTTCTCTCATTCGCGCGGCAATCCCGGAGGCGCGCTTCATTTTCCTTGGCACGATGGTGCCGGCCGGGCGGATCCAGGCGCAGCTCGGAGCGAACGCCGAACGAGTGGAGTTCGTTTCGGATTACGAGCCGCACGAGCTTTCGGGCCTGCTCGCCACTTGCACTGCCGGCGCGTTTCCAAGTTACGTCGAAGGTTTTGGCCTGGCCGTTCTGGAGCAACTAGCCGCCGGTCTGCCGACGGTGGCGTTCGATGTTCCGGGGCCGCGGGATATTCTGAAGCGCGCCTTACCGGAGTTGCTGGTCCCGCCTGGCGATCTGCCGGCATTCGCGGGGGCGGTGATGAAAATTTTGCAACTCGATCCAGCGACATATCGCGGCCTGGTCGATCGCAGCACGAAGGCAGTCGCTGGTCACTCATGGTCCGTCATCGCCCGCGATACTTTGCAGTCTTACCATTCCGCCCTGCGCACTCTCGCCGCGCCCTCGGTGATTTTTGCTCAGCCGTTCGGCCTTTCTTCTCCCGGGGGCGGCGCGCGCATTCTCCGTGCGCTTTTACAAAATCCGCCCGTTCGACCCGCCATTGTTTCCACTGCGCCCGATGCGCCCCAGGCCCGGGAACAATTCCGCGAGCTGCACATCCCGCGGCGGCCCTCCTTCGGCCGGATCGAACAGACGCGCTGGCATTCCCTTCCCGAGCTGGTGACGCCATTGTTTCGCAGCTCGTTTCGCCGGCGCTTGCGCGTCACGTGTCGCGAACAGAAGGCGGTTGCGCTTCATGCCATTCCCCATCGCGCTCTCGATTTTTACGATAGCTATCTGGTCGCATTGGCACTCGGCTTGCCCTATTTCCTTCAGGTGCACGACGATCTGCTTTATAGCGCCAAAGGGGGCATCAACCTTTCCTTCGCTTCTTCCGCTTTGCAGGAAGTGTGGCGGGGCGCTCAGCTTCGTTTCGTGATCAGCCGGCAAATGGGCGAAGAATATGTCCGTCGTTATGGCCCGCAGGAGTTCATTATCATCACCGACGGGATCGATCGAGTTGCGACTGCGCCAGTGGAGCCGCGCGGAAACGAGCTCCGCATTTATTTCATGGGTCTGTTCCACATAAGTTACGAGGAGAACCTGAGGGGGTTGCTCCAGGCCATCGCCCGAGTCCAGGCGGCCAACCCTTCCGCGCGCATTTCGGTCACCCTGCGTTGTGGACAAATCAATGCTCGCGATATTCGCGAGGCCGCCAACGTCCGGATCCTGCCCTTCGGTTCGGAAGCCGATGTTTCGCGTGATCTCGAGGAAGCCGATCTTCTCTATTTACCGTTGCCGTTCGGCGCGAATTTCGAGCCGTTCGTCCGGTTGAGTCTTTCGACGAAGCTCGTCACCTATCTTGGGAGCGGCATTCCAATTTTGTATCACGGGCCGCGCGGCGCCGCGGTGGCGGATTTGCTGGTGGAAAACGACGCCGCTTTGATCCAGACCGCGCTCGATGCCGATTCGCTGGCCGCCCGCCTCGCCCAGTTTCTCAAGGAGCCGGCGCTCGTCCGGGAGAAAGCATCGAACGCGCTCGCACTCGCGAGGAAAGACTTCACCCTGCAGGCTCAGCGCGACAGATTCTGGAATGCGATCGGTGCGTTTGTGCCCTTCGACCGGACGCTCGATAACACAGTGGTCAGGCACTCATGAAATCTTTTCCCTCACTGCGCCGGATCTGGTTCGACGGAATTCTCTTCATTTGTAACCGGGTCGTCGGCCATCTGCCGAGCCACGCGCTCCGAAAATTTTTCTACCGCTCGGTCATGAAGATTGAGATCGGCGAAAAGAGTTTCATTTTCTGCCGCGCTCACTTCGATGCCCGGGGCGGGTTCAGAATGGGCAATCACAGCACTATCAACGGAGAATGCCGGCTGGATAATCGCGGCGGCATCGTCATTGGGGATAACGTTTCGATTTCCGCCCAGGCTTGCATTCTCACGGCCGATCACGATCCGCACAGTCCCACCTTCGCTGGACGCGAACGCGCGGTCCGGATCGACGATCACGTTTTCATCGGGACGCGCGCGATGATTTTGCCCGGGGTCACGATTGGGCGCGGCGCGGTGGTCGCGGCGGGCGCGGTCGTCACGAAGGAAGTTCCGCCGCTGGCGATTGTGGCCGGCTCACCGGCGAAAGAAATTGGGCACCGCGATCCGACCTTCGATTATCGCGTCGATTACTGCCGCTTGTTTGCCTGACGCGGGATGAGCATTCGCCACGACCGCGTGCTCCAGATCGTTCCGCACCTTCCCGGCACGTTTGACGGGGTGGGAGATTACGCGTTAAACCTGGCCCGGGCGCTTTCCGCCGATCACGGAATCGACACGACGTTCCTGGTCGCCGGAAAAACGTCGGCGACTGCCAGGGACGGTTACGCCGTGATCTCCAGGTTGAGTGCCGCTCGCTGCCCGGAGTTGGCGCGCGACCATGAGCACGTCATTTTGCATTACGTAAACTACGGCTATCAGGCGCGCGGTGTTCCGTTCGCGCTCCGGGACTTTGTCCGGCAACTGCGCTCACAATTGCGCGGCCGCTGGGTGACGACTTTCCACGAGCTCTACGCTTCGGGTCCGCCGTGGAAAAGCGCCTTTTGGCTGCGGCCCTTCCAAGTCCGAATCGCGCGCGACATGATCGACGCTTCGACATCCTGCGTCGTCAGCAACACTCCGATTGAGAAGGCCATTCACGCTCATGCTGCGGACAAGAAAGTCCATCTCGTGCCCGTCATGTCGAATTTTGGCGAACCCGAGCTGATCAATTTCCAAGCGGCCTCGCCGAACCGCTGGGCGATTTGTGGCGGGACCGCATTGATTGCGCGTTCTCTTAGTTCGTTTGGGCAATTGCATCCGCGAATTCCGGAGGCTTTCGCGCCGGAACATCTCGATGTCGTCGGCGGCCGCGAGGATGCTTCCATCAGTGCCGTTCTCGATGGATTAAAGCGGAGCTGCCCTGATTTGGCCGTGCATCACTATCCGGAAGTCGGCGTCGATCTCGCTTCTGAGGTCCTCCGGCAATCATCTTTCGGATTCATCGATTATTTCGGCGCCGGAAAAGTGTGGCCAGGCATGCTTCTGAAATCGACGGCCTTCGCCGCGCTTTGTGCGCACGGCGTTATTCCGGTCGCTTCCCATCGGGAAGACCCGATCGCAGTTGACGGCCACGCCTTGCCCGACGCGTATTACCTCGCTCCCGGCGCGGCCAATTTCCCGCCGGCCGCGCAGGTGCATGAGATCCGCCGACAGGTTTACGATTGGTATCACGCGCATGCCGCCTCCCGACAAGCCGCGCGCGTTTACGCGGAGGCGCTGACATGACTCATTTCAGCGATCTCACGCTCGCCACGACGACGCACAATAACGCCCAGACTTCGGCCGCCATGCTCGAATCGTTTGAGACGAACCTCGGCACCGTCGATAAAATCGTGATCATCGATGATGGATCCAGCCGCCCCTGTTCGCTTCCACCGGTGAGCAGTGCGGTGCGCTTGATTCGCAACGAGCAGCCCCACGGTTTCTGCCACGCCTCCGATGTGGCGTTATGGGCGGTGCGGACGCGCTACGCTCTCCTCGTTGACGCCGACGTGCTTTTCGAACCCGGCGATTTCGCCGGCGGCTACGCGGAGTTTCAAAAAGACAAGTGGGCCTGGGTGAATTTTCGGCAGACAAATTTTCAGGGCCAACCGCAGGCCGGTTACGAACAGCCGTTGATGCCGCCGTGGATTTTCGCCGCCGGCAACCAGGCTTTGAAGTTTTGGGAAAAATTTCAGGGCCGCCCGGTCGCCCGGCCAGGCGCGCGCATTGCCGAAGTGGAAGCGGCCCATTCCAGTTGCACGCTTGTCAGCATGGAAGCATTTCGCGCCGTCGAGGGATTCGATCGCTGGTATTGGCAGTGCCAATCCGATATGGACCTCAGCCTGCGTTTGCGCCAGGCGGGCTACCGCGTCGGCGTCGATCTCGGTTACGGCGTGAAACACGAAGGGGCCGGCGGCAAGAGCGGCGGCGCCGCGCGGGTGCTCGATTTGTATCGCTCGCGGGTCCACCTCTACGAGAATTTTTATCCGGCGTCGCGCCTTTACCTGCGTCCTCTTCTATTCGTTAGGCATTTGTTCGAGCTGGCCTGGTTCGCCGCGGTTGCTCTGTGGAAAAACGAGCCGAGACTGCAGACGCGGATCGAAATGGTGAAAGGAGTTCTGAAAGGTTATCGCTGAATCCAACCTGGCTCCTGCAAATGCCACCCTTGAAAATCAACTGGAGCGCCTTGTCGAGGAATACAACGGCGCCGCTCGCTCCACCGAAGAAGTCCCGGCTTGGATTCTTCCGCCGCGCAGTTGCCGGTTTTTGGAAGAAGTAGCCGCTCTCCTGCCGCCCGGCTCGACTGCCTTCGAGTTTGGTTCGGGCCGCTCCACCCATTCATTGCGGCGGACTTCCGCAGGCGCCGCGAGTATAGAAGATTCCGCGGATTGGTTGGATCGCACCGAGCAGTTGGAAGGCTCTCTTCCAAAACGCGACTCCGATTTCTCCGGCGTCGTGCCGCTGACCCGGTGCTGGAATCGTCTCCGGCCGATCGAATCCTTCAATGTCGCGGCGCAACGCGAATCGCTCCTGCGATTGCAACAGGCGAAGCTCATCCTCGTGGATAGCCCGCCGAATCCGGCGAAGCGCGAGCATGCCTTGTTTCTCGCCTTGGACCAGGCGCCCGCCGGCGCTGTCATCGTCCTCGACGACCTGGAAGTTTCCGCCACTTCGCGCTTCGCCCATCGTCTCGCCCGGCAAAACGCGGACCGATTCCGCTTCTGGCTTCTCGAGATCGATCACCAACTCGGCGTCTTCCTGAAATTGCGCGCCGGCAAGATGCGCTCACGGCCTTCCTTCCGGGAATTTGTTGGCGCCTGGCTGCGCGCATGATGGCTGAAACCAATTCGTGAAAATTCTCCTCGGCTCCCATCATTTTTTTCCCAGCACCGGCGGAATCGAGACTGTCTCGAGGCTGCTCGCGCGCGAATTTGTCGAGCTGGGTCACGAAGTGCGCGTCGTTACCCAAACCGCCGGCGACGGCGATTTCCCGTTTGAAATCGTTCGCCGGCCCGGCCCGCTCGAACTCCTGCGCCACGTCCGCTGGTGCGACGTCTTTCTGCAAAACAATATTTCGCTCCGGACGCTCTGGCCGCTGTTCTTCGTCCGCCGGCCGCTCTTCGTCGCGCATCAGACCTGGATCACAAATCCCGATGGCAGCACCGGTTGGCAGCATCGTTTGAAACGATTCGTGCTTCGTTACGCGACATCGTTCGCGATCAGCCGCGCGATCGCCGAGACGTTGCCGGTACCGTCTATTCACGTCGGCAATCCGTATGACGACGAAGTCTTCAAGGAGTCTCCAGCCGAACCGCGCAGCCGCGAGCTGATTTTCGTCGGCCGGTTGGTTTCCGACAAAGGCGCGAATCTTTTGCTCGACGCGATGAAATTGCTGGAGACGAGACCTCACCTGACGATCGCTGGCGATGGGCCTGAACGCGCTGCTTTGGAAAAACAGGTGGCCGATCTTCAGCTCGGACGGCAGGTCGAATTCGTAGGCCGGAAAAACGGCGAGCAACTGGCGAAGCTGCTTCAGCAACATCAGATTATCGTCGTTCCGTCGCTCTGGCAGGAGCCTTTCGGCATCGTCGCCTTGGAGGGGATTGCATGCGGTTGCGTCGTGATCGGTTCCGCCGGCGGGGGATTGGCGGAAGCTATCGGCCCGTGCGGCGTGACCTTTCCAAACGGCGATGCCGCCGCCCTGGCCAAGGCGATCGCTCAACTGCTCGCCGATCCCGACGAGTGCGCGCGGCTCCGCCAAGCCGCGCCAACGCACTTGGCCCGATTCACTCCGCGACACATCGCGGAAATCTATTTGGACGCGATGGGAAAAACGCTGCGATGATTTTGCTCGTTCATCCTTTCGGCAACGCCAATGTGCGCGCGGTCCTCGCCGCGCTCGATGGCGACGATCGCCTCGGAAAATTTCTCACCACCCTGGGCTGGTCGGCGGGCTCGCCGATCCTGCGGGCGCTGCCGGAAAATCAGCAGGCCGAAATCATGCGGCGCGGCTACGACCTGCCGCATTACAAGATCAAGACGCATCCGGCCCGTGAGATCGTTCGTCTGCTCGCCGAAAAGCTCGGTCTCCGCTGGCTGACGAAACACGAAACCGGCTGGGCCAGCATCGACCGCGTTTGGACTGGGCTCGATGAAGTCGCAGCCGATTATCTGCGGCAAAATCACGAACGGCTCAAGCTCCGCGGCGTTTACGCCTATGAAGATTGCGCCGCGCGTTCGTTCGAGACCGCGCAGCAGCTCGGGCTGCGGCGGATTTACGATCTGCCCATCGCTTATTGGGAAACCGCGCAACGTCTGCTGCGCGAGGAAGCGCAACGTTATCCCGACTGGGAACCGACATTGGGCGGAACGCGCGACTCGGAGGAAAAACTCGCGCGCAAAACTCACGAGCTCGACCTGGCGGAGACCGTGATTTGTCCCAGCTCTTTTGTGCTGGAGTCATTACCCGAGCAGACGCGGCTTTCGAAGAAGTGCGTAGTCGTTCCCTTCGGTTCGCCATCCCATACGACCTATGAGTCGCATAGGACCTATGGGAAATCGATTCGCTTCCTTTTCGCCGGCGCGCTCTCGCAACGAAAAGGTCTGGCCGATCTTTTCGCCGCGATGAAACTAGTGAAGCCGGGCGACGCCGAACTGGTCGTGATGGGATCGCTGATTTCGCCGATGCAATTTTACCGCAATCAATTCGAGCACTTCATTTACGAGCAGCCCCGGCCGCACCCGGCGGTCTTGCGCCTGATGCGTTCGTGCGATGTCCTGGTGCTGCCCTCGATCGTGGAAGGACGCGCCCTTGTGCAACAGGAAGCGATGGCCTGTGGGCTGCCTTTGATCGTGACCCGCAATGCCGGCGGAGAAGACTTGATTGTCGAGGGCGAAACCGGGTTTCTTGTTCCCGCCGGATCGCCCGCCGCGATCGCCGAAAAGATCGAATGGTTCCTCGAAAATCGTGGCAAATTGCCCGGGATGGGTGAGGCCGCGCGCGCGAAAGCTGCTGAGCTAACCTGGCCCGCATACGGCGCGAAAATTCTCCATGCAATCGGCGACTAACCAAAGAGTCCTCGTCCACCTCAAACGATGGATTTGGGTCTATTTTTTCTTCCTCATTTTCGAGGGAACCTTTCGGAAATGGATCCTGCCGCAGTTCTCCGACGTGCTCCTGGTCGTGCGCGATCCGGTCGTCCTCATCATTTACATGCTGGCGATCAAAGCGCGCCTCTTTCCCCGGAACGCCTACATGCTGGCTCTCGCGATCATCGCGCTTCTTTCCTGGCTCGTGTCGCTCGTTGTCCTCGAGCCGTTTCTTTCGCTCAAGCCGCTCATTCTCGTCACCGGTTTTGGTTTCCGCTCCAACTTCCTCCATCTCCCGCTCATCTTCGTTATCGGCTGCGCGCTTGACGCCGACGACGTGAAGAAACTCGGCCGCTGGGTTTTGATCGGCTTGATCCCGATCGCTCTCCTCCTCGCGATCCAGTTCAACGCCGCGCCGGATTCTGCTATCAACCGCACTGCGGGTCTCGGCGAAACCCAGCAGATCACCGCCGGCGGCGGAAAGATCAGGCCGCCCGGGACTTTCTCGTTTGTCTCGGGGGTGATCTTTTACGCGGCGCTGTCCGCGGCCTATTTGCTCTACGGCGCGTTGACACGTGGCGCGTATCGGAACTGGCTTCTGTTCAGCGGCGGCTTCGCCCTGGTCGTGACGATCGGTGTTTCCGGCAGCCGCTCCGTTCTGCTCGCCGTCCTGGTGGTGGTCGCTTCGCTGCTGCTCATCATTGTCGTGCGCCCCGGCGCGGTGAATCAATTCGGACGCAACCTGTTGATTGCCGTCGTCATTCTGATGGTCGCGATTCGGTTGCCGATCTTCAAGGAAGGCGTCCACGTTTTGTCCGATCGTTTCACGGCCGTTGCGGAAGCGGAGGAAACGAGTATCGCCGGCGGCCTATTGGCGCGCACGTTCAGCGGTTTCACGGAAGGATTCCTCTTTATTCCGCACGCGCCTATCGGTGGTTACGGTCTTGGCATTGGCACCAATGGCGGCGCGAAATTTCTCACCGGCCGCGCGATGTTTTTGCTCACCGAAGGCGAATGGGGCCGCGTCGTTCTGGAAAGTGGACCGATTCTCGGGGTGGCCTACCTCCTTTGGCGGACGATCCTCACTTTTCATCTCGGCTTCTTCGGCTTCCGGCAACTTAAGCGCGGCGAGATTCTTCCCATCATGCTTTACTGCGCCGGCTTTCTCGCGCTGCTCAACGGGCAGTTCGGCCAGCCGACCAATCTTGGATTCGCTGTGTTCATTTCCGGTCTTTGCCTGGCAGCGGGGAATACGCCGGCGCCGGCCGAGGTTGGAACGCCCGTGCTACCCGAGCGGATGAGCGGGCGGATCGCGCGGCGGTCTCGTTACGCAGAACGCTTGCATGGCGCCGCCGCTCGGCAGGACATCCCGGATGATTTTGTTGATCGGTAATTACCCGCTGGATCGGCAGCAAAGCATGCAGCGCTTCGCCACGATGATGCTCGCCGGGCTCACGGCGGCGGGGGTGCCCGCGGAGCTGATCCAACCGCAGGCCCGCTTCGGCCGCGTTCGCATTCTCGGGCCCTTCGTCGCCAAGTGGCTGGCCTACATCGACAAATTCATTTTTTTCCCGCGCCGTCTTCGAAAGGAACTGGCGATGCATCCCGATCTCGTTCACATCTGCGACCATTCGAACGCGATGTATGCCGCGAAAATTCACGGGCGACCGGTCGTCGTTACCTGCCACGACCTGCTCGCGGTCCGCGGGGCCCTGGGCGAGGACACGGATTGCCCCGCGAGCGCGACCGGCAAGATCCTTCAGCGCTGGATCGTGGCGGGCCTTCGGAAAGCGGACGTCATTGTCACTGATTCGCAGGCGACTTTGGAAGACGTTAAGCGGCTTGTCGGTGAAGGAAATGGTCGGCCGAAATTGAAAAAGGTCACGTTGGGATTGAGCTATCCCTATCGCAAGTTGCCTCCGGGCGAAGCGTGGAAGCGACTCTCGGAATCTTCTCCGCTCGATCCACAGCTCCCATTTGTCCTGCACGTCGGCTCGAATGTCGCCTACAAAAATCGTCCGGGCGTCCTTCGGATTTTCGCCGCCTGCCGCGAACAATTCAACCGGAGCCTCGTCTTCGCAGGCGAACCGCTTTCAGATTCGCTCCGCTCGTTAGGCCGCGATCTCGGGATCGCGGATCGAATCGTGGAGCTGCCGGGGGTCAGCAATGAACTGCTCGAAGCACTTTATAATTGCGCCGACGTTCTTCTTTTCCCCTCGAGCGCTGAAGGATTCGGCTGGCCGATCGCCGAAGCCCACGCCTGCGGTTGCCCTGTTCTCTGCGCCGACCGCGAGCCGATGAGGGAAGTCGCCGGCGGCGCGGCGCTCACCCATCCCGTCAAGGACGAAACCGGTTTCGCCGCCGATCTCCTCCGCCTGACGAATCCGGAAGAACGGGCGCGTTGGAGCGCCAAGGCGCTCGAAAACGCCAAACGTTTTTCCACCGAGCGCATGGTTACCCAATACATCGAGCTTTATCGATCGCTCGGCGCCGCGGCATGAAAACGCTGCTCGGTTTTCTTTCGCTCCTCCTGCCCTGGGGATTGCGCTCTTGAACAAAAAATGGGATGAACCGTACCGACTTTATGCCGGCGTTCCGGCGAATCCTGTGAAGGACTTGTCTCCCGAGCTGGAATATTTCCGCCGAGCCGAAGGATTCGTGTGGTGAGCGGACGCCGCTTGCTCTCAGGATAAAATCATGTGCGGCATCGCAGTTCATTTTAACTCGTTAGGCCAGGCGACCGCGCTCGACCTCGATCTGATCCACCATCGCGGGCCGGATTCGCGCGGGGAATGGAGATCGCCCGATGGCCGGTGCTGGCTCGGCGCGACGCGCCTGGCCATCGTAGATCTTTCACCGACGGGCGCGCAGCCGATGAACGACCCGGCGACCGGCAACGTCATTGTGACTAACGGCGAGATTTACAATCATCGCGCCGTCCGCGAAAAGCTCGGCCGCAACGTCGACTGGCGGGGAACCAGCGACACCGAAACGCTCCTCGTGGGCTACGCCCGCTGGGGCCACGCGGTCGTCGAACATCTCAAGGGCATGTTCGCCTTCGCCATCTACGATGCGGCGCGCAACGAATTGTTTCTGGCGCGCGATCGCCTTGGAATAAAGCCGCTCTATTACACCACCGAAGCGAGTGGCGTCCTCGCCGCTTCCGAGGTCCGGGTCCTTGCGCCTGTATCCGCCGTGATCAAGCCGGAAGCTGTTTCCGCATATCTGGAATGGGGCGCCTGCCCGGAAGGCGAACTTATTTACAGCGGCATCCAAGCGCTGCCGGCCGGACACGCCATGAGTATTTCGCCGGATGGTGAAATCAAGACCTGGCGATATTGGCCTTCGCGAAAGACCTTCGCTTTATTCCCGGACAACGTGACCGGGCGGTTGCGCGGCCTGATCGATAACGCGGTCGAAGAACATCTCCTCTCCGATGTTCCCGTCGCGAGTTTCCTCAGCGGGGGAATTGATTCCTCCGTCGTCACCGCGCTGGCGGCGCGGAAACTCGCGCACAAACTCCAGACCTATTCCGTCGGCTTCGACCTTGCCGAATTCGATGAGAGTGCGATCGCCGGGGAAATCGCGCAGCGTTACGGGACCGATCATCATCGCATCCAGCTTTCGGAAGAGGAAGTGATCGCATGGGTCACGGAAGCCGTCGGTAAACTCGATCTTCCCTCGGTGGACGCGATCAATACTTACATCGTCTCGCGCGCGGTCGCGGCCCATGGCGTGAAAGTCGCGCTCTCCGGTTTGGGCGGCGACGAATTGTTCGGCGGCTATCCGAGTTTCCGCGATGTTCCGCGCCTGCAACTCGTCGCTACCTTGCCCTCTTTTTTGCGGCGGATTATCGGACTCGCCGGGAACCTGGGCGATCGCCTGGCCGATCTTCCCCGAAGTGGCGACGCGGGCGAGCTGGCCCATTGGCGTCGCCGTTTCCTGACCGACGAATCGATTCGTCGCGCCGGACTGCCGATCATGATGGAAGCGCGCGATGTTCCCGTCGCTCTCCCCGACGACTTCGCTCAGATAAGCTGGGCGGAGCTTACCGGTTACATGCGTCGGATGCTGTTGCGCGATGCCGATCAAATGAGCATGGCGGTTTCCCTCGAAATGCGCGTCCCGTTTCTAGATCACGAGCTGGTCGAGTATGTCCTTGGACTTCCAGCCGCAGTGAAGAAGCGTTATGCCGGCGTCAAAGGTCTTCTCGTCGAAGCGTGCCGCGATTTGTTGCCGGCGTCAGTTTACGATCGCCCGAAGGCCGGATTCGTTTTGCCGATGAAACAATGGATGCGCGGGCCGCTGGCAAAGTTCGTCGAGGACGGGCTTGATGAAACGATTGCGCGTCATCTATTGCCCGAGGTTTTCGTGAAGGAAATGCGGGATACCTTTCAACGCGACCGCCTCCATTGGACGCGATTGTGGAACCTCGTCGTGCTGGGGCACTATGCGAAGCGGCGGCAACTCGTTCGCACTCCGGATGAAAATTCTCCGATCCACCCACACCATTAACCCCGCTCTTGGCGGCCCGATCGAGTCGATCAAGCAATCATCCGCGGCCCTCCTTCGCCGTGGCCACGAGGTGGAAATCGTTTCGCTGGATGCGCCCGATGATCCATGGGTGCGAGAGTCGTCAGCGCAAGTTCACGCGCTCGGCCCGGGCCTCGGCAGCTACGGATACGCCCCTCGATTCTCGCGCTGGATAAAGAAGCATCGAACCGAGTACGCGGCCGTGATCGTCCACGGTCTCTGGCAATACAGCAGCTTTGGTGTGTGGCGGGCGGTGGCCGGCAGTTCGACGCCCTACTTTGTTTTCCCGCATGGCATGCTCGATCCCTGGTTCAAACGCACCTATCCGGCAAAACATATTAAGAAACTCTTGTACTGGCCCTGGGCCGAGTATCGGGTTCTGCGTGATGCGGCGGCTGTGCTTTTCACTTCCGAGGAAGAACGCCGTTTGGCCCGCGAATCCTTCGGGCTCTACCAATGCAAGGAAGTGGTCGTGAACTACGGCACTGCGGCGCCGGCAAACCTGGAAAGCGCGCGCAACGCTTTCTTCGACGCGTTCCCAAATCTGCGTGGCGAGCGGTTCTTCCTTTTCCTAGGACGCCTTCACGAAAAGAAAGGCTGCGATTTGTTGATCGAAGCGTTTGGCCAACTCCGGAATTCTGCCGGACGAATTCACCTGGTCATGGTGGGGCCGTGTGCACAACCGGAATACCTTTGCCATCTTCAGCAGATGGCAGCGACCAGCGACGACGTAATTTCATTTCCCGGCATGTTGAGCGGCGACGTAAAATGGGGCGCGTTGAGCGCGGCGGAAGCGTTCGTCCTCCCGTCGCACCAGGAGAATTTTGGGATCGCGGTCGCCGAGGCTCTCGCCTGCGGGACGCCAGTGTTGATTTCGAGCAAGGTAAATATCTGGCGCGAAATAGAGGCCGATGGCGCGGGCTACGTGGAAAATGACGATCTCGGCGGGACGGCAAATTTACTCAGACGCTGGCTCGCGACTCCGCCCGAGACGCGGGCTACGATGAAGGAAAACGCGAAGAACTGCTTTGCGAGCCGCTTTGAAATCGAGCGCGCTACGGATTCCCTCCTGGCCGTGATCGAGAATCCATGAAAAATCCCTGTTCATCCATGGCTGTCTTTCTGCTTGGTTAGCTGCTGGACCCACATGGAGACGAAAACCCCGGTAAATCCCGACCAAAGCGCGGCCCAGGAATCGCCCTGGTCCGGGCAGGATCGCGCGCTGCGTTTACTCTGGGAATTTTGCTGGTTTGTCTTTTGCGCCTGGACCCCGAAGCCGGCGAACCCGTGGCGCCTTTTCTGGCTCGACGTTTTCGGCGCCACCATTGAAGGCAAACCGTTCGTGCATCAACGGGCGCGCATCGCGATTCCGTGGCATCTGACTTTGAGAGATCGCGCTTGTCTCGGCGATCGCGCGAACGCCTACAGTCTTGGCGAAATTGAGATCGGTGAGCGGGCCACGGTCGCGCAGGAAGTTTATCTCAGCACGGGTAGCCACGATTTTTCCCATCCCGCGCTTCAATTAGTCACTGCGAAAATCACAATCGGTCCGGATGCATTCATCGGTGCGCGCGCTTTTCTTTTGCCCGGCGTCGAGATCGGCGCCCGCAGTGTCATCGGCGCCTGTTCTGTCGTGACCAAGGACGTTCCGCCGGATGTGTTCGCGGCCGGCAATCCTTGTCGCGTTCTCGGGCCAAGAATGCCTCCTGTTTCCGGATGAATTTCACCGAAACACTCGGCCGCATTCATCCTCTTCATACCCTGCGCAAGAGCGCCCTTTTCCGCGGAATCACCCGCCGATTCGATCCGGTCATCCGCTGGCGCTCGCCGCTTCTGGCCCGGCCGATTTATTTGCGCTTGATTTCCAACGCCTCGTTGATCGCCGATCCGAAACACCAGGAAGATAGCATCCGGCGAACTTTTCTCGCGCTTCTTGCGGACCTGCCGAGTTCAAACGGCGGAGGGTTTTGGGACATCGGCGCGAACATCGGCCTTTACAGTTGGTCCTGTGCCCAGGCGCGTCCCGATTTCCACGTCGTCTCGTTCGAACCCGATGCGAAAAACCTCGAATGCCTTCGCAGGACCAGCGCGGCCTGGAACTTGTCCAGGCACGAGATTGTCCCGTGCGCCGTTGCGGAAACCGTGGGACGCACCACTTTTTTCACCGATGAAATTTCTCGCGCGACCGGTTCGCTCGAGGCCGCCACCGCGACCTTTAACGCGAAGCATTATGGCGCCGTGCCGCGCGGCGTCGAAGTCGAGACGGTCACAATCGATCACCTTATCGCTCAAGGATGGGCGCCGCCCGTCATCATGAAAATTGATGTCGAAGGCGCGGAGCTTCGAGTCTTGCGAGGTGGTCGCCGCCTCTTGTGCGAGCATCGCCCCATTCTTCTTCTCGAAATGTTTGGCGATCGCGCTCAAACCTTCGCGCTCCTCGAGGAATACGGTTATGAATGTTTTGATTCCGATCGGAAAAGATTCGTGACGGCGGAAACCGTCAACGTCCTCGCCTTGAATCGAGAACTCGATCGGCGGGTGGCCGTTGCCCTGGCCGAACTTGGATACCCAGTTTCTGTCGAATGAACCAGCCACCGAAAGTGCCGGTTTCGGTCCTCGTCCCGATAAAGAACGAAGCTGGCAATTTGCCGCGTTGCCTGGACTCGATTCGCTGGGCCGGTGAAATTTTCGTGGTCGATTCGCAGAGCACCGATGGTTCGACCGAGATCGCGCAACAGTACGGGGCGCAAATCGTGCAATTTCAGTTCAACGGCACCTGGCCCAAGAAAAAGAACTGGGCCCTGGAGAACCTGCCATTCCGGAACGAATGGGTTTTCATCCTGGATGCCGACGAAGTCCTGCCGCCGGAAGCGGAACCGGAATTCGCCAGGGCCATCGCGGAAGCCGGCGAGCTCGCTGGTTATTGGATCAACCGGCGTTTCATGTTCATGGGGAAATGGCTCCGGCATTCCTATTACCCGAATTGGAACTTGCGTCTTTTCCGGCATTCGTTAGGCCGCTACGAGAAATTGACCGATGCCGACACGCGGAGCGGCGATAACGAAGTGCACGAGCACGTGATCGTCCGGGGCGCGACGGGCCGTTTGGGTTGCGAGATAGACCATTACGCTTTTCCGAGCGTCGAGGTTTTCATCGAGAAGCATAATCGCTACTCGAACTGGGAGGCGCGCGTTTCCGCCGACCAAAGACTTTCCGGCAGCGCGGCCCAGATCAGCAGCGGAGAAGTCGGCCGGCGGCGAAAGTTAAAACAGTTTTCCCAGCGCCTGCCCTTCCGTCCGCTCCTTCGCTTTCTCTACATTTATGCCTGGCAAAAAGGTTTTCTCGATGGACGCGAGGGTTATTACTTCGCCCGGCTTCACGCCGTTTATGAATTCCTTTCGGTCGCGAAAACCTACGAGCTGATGCGGACGAAGGCGGCGCCTAACGACTGAAGGCGATGCGCGTCATTGTCTGGGGAATCAACTACGCGCCGGAGTTTACCGGCATCGCACCGCACAACGTGGCGCTCTGTGAATACCTGCGCACGCACGGGCACGACGTCGAGATGGTCACCAGCTTTCCTTATTATCCGAATTGGCGGAAGCACACAAAGGATCTAGGAAAACTTTATCGTGCCGATTCGATCAATGCTGTGCCTGTTCTTCGCTGCTGGCATTTCGTTCCGGCCCGGGTCTCTGCCCTGAAGCGCATCCTCCACGAAGGAAGCTTCGTGTTCACTTCGACCTTTCGCGCGCTTTTCCTGCCGCGTCCCGACGTCTACGTCGTCGTTTCGCCGCCATTGCTACTCGGAGTTGCCGCGTGGTTCGTGGGCAAACTCAAGCGCGCGCCTTTCGTCTTTCATGTCCAGGACATGCAACCCGACGCCGCCGTCGGCCTCGGGATGCTGAAACAAAACTGGTTTACGCGCGTGCTCTACGGGCTCGAAGCATTCGCGTATCGGCACGCCGCGCGCGTCTCCGGCATCACTCGCGGGATGCTCGCTGCTTTCAAAAGCAAAGGAGTGCCGGAATCGAAACTGATTTATTTCCCGAACGCGATCGATTTAGGAAGAGGTGAAGTCGCTCCCGCGCGGGGAGAATTTCGGAAACGAGAGGGCTTCGCAGAGGATGACTTTCTCGCCGTTTACGCCGGCAACCTCGGGGTGAAGCAAGGACTGGAAGTCCTGCTTGAAACCGCCGCCATGGTTAACGACCAGAGAATTCGTTTTTTGATTTGTGGGGACGGCGCGCAACGCGAAGTGCTCGCGGCGCGGGCGCGCGAAATGAAGCTGCCGAATTTCAGCATGCTGCCGTTGCAGGCCGGACCCGATTACCCGGCGCTTCTCGTCGATGCCGATGTCTGCTTCATCACCCAGCAATCCGGAGCCGGAAATTCGTTTTTCCCGAGCAAACTTCTTGGTTTGCTCGCAGCCTCCAAGCCTGTCGTGACCGTCGCCGCGCCCGAGTGTGAGCTGGCGCTCGCGCTCCGCGAAGGAAATTTCGGCGTGAACGTGCCGCCGGGACAACCGCGGGAATTAGCCGCGGTGCTCGATGCGCTGGCGAAGGATCCGCAAAAACTCGCAGAATATGGTGCCGCCGGAAGGCGTTACGTGGAGCAATTCGAGAAGAGCCGGGTGCTCGAAAACTTCGTGGACGAATTGGCCGGCGTCCTATAGGTCACATAGGACCTTTGGGACCTATTAATACGCGCTCCGGGGCGGGGAGATCAGGTGCGCAAACGTGCGCAGGATAATCCCGCACTCGAGGGAAAGGTTCCAATTCTCGAGATACTCGATGTCGCATGCGACCCGATTCTGGATGTCGGCGTTGTTGCGCGCTTCGCCGCGAAATCCGCGGACCTGGGCCAGGCCGGTGATGCCCGGCTTGACGAAAGCGCGCACGTGATAGTTTGCCATCAACTGCGAGAACTGGTTGTTGTGCTCGATCAAATGCGGGCGCGGCCCGACGATGCTCATGTCGCCCAGGAGCACGTTCCAGAACTGCGGCACCTCATCGATGCTGAGTTTGCGGAACCATTTTCCGAGCGGATAAACGCGCTCATCGCCATCGCTCGCCTGCCGGGTTTCCTCGGCGTTGTCCGGACGCATCGTGCGGAACTTGTAAATCTTGAACCGCCGGTTCTGCATTCCGGCCCGGGTTTGGACATGAAAAAGCGGGCCGGGAGATTGAATCCGCTGCGCCATCCAAACGATGAGGGTGAGGATCGGAAAAACGATGAGCATGACGGGCAACGAGATCGCTATGTCGATGGCGCGTTTGAAGAATCTGTTGAGCGGATTTTCCAGCGGCTCTTCCCGGAGCCCGATGAAACGGAAACCGTCATCTTCGAAATGGGTGACCGGATGCCGCAGTTTTTCCTCGAGGTCGCTCACGATGAGGAGCCGGACGCCCACGCGGTCGCAGACCTGGATAATCTGGCGGTTGCCGTCGTCAAAGACCGGAAACTCCAGCATGATCACCTGGGTTACGCCACGCTCGACAATAATTCTTTCGAGCGCATCCGAGCCGCCTAGGACGGGAATGCCGTCCTCGGTTTTTTCAATCGCCTCGTTGCAGATCAACCCGATCGTACGCAGTCCGATATCGCCCTTTCGCCGCAGCCACGCGCGTAACTGTGCGGCTTTCGCGCTGCTCCCGACCAGGACCGTCTTTTCTTCCCGAGCCCCGGTGAAGATGCGGCGGGCGAGAAATTGCGGCAGGTAATGATGCGAAAAGAGCAGGGCGACATAGAGCCAGGGCACAAAGTTGAAGAAGAAGATTCGCGAGATGAACGAGTCCTTGGTCGCGATCAGGTAAAAGACGAGCGTGCCGACGCTGGCGAACGTCTGGCGCAGACTGAGCCGATGCTGGCGGAGCAACTCGTTCTGCAGGAAATAGTTTTTCGACCCGTCGCGGCTGAGCGATTCGAGGGTCATGCCGAGGACGAGGAGGCCGCAATAAATGCTGTAGCGTCGCCACGTCAGCTCCGCCCCCGGCGAATAAAATGTCACCATGACCCAGACCCCAAACCAGAAGAGGACGGCGACGATTACGATCTGGCACAACAGGAAGACGCGATATAGACCCTGCGTGCGTTGGGTGACCATGATTACTTCCGGATGCCGAGGCTGAGAGTACGCGATGGCAGGCCGCGTTCAACTCGTGGTAAAACCGGACCTGCCATAGATTGGGGAGCGTTGTTGATTTACTGAGCTATTCCCATACCACTACCGCCGTCGCCCACTGCCGATGCCAAGATCGAAAACCAGGCACACCAGAACCTCCGCCACCTTCACCGGCGCGCCCGCGCGTTGGTGGTTGAACGTGGCCGTGCCGGCGCTGCCGGTCCTGGCGTGTTTCCTCGGCGGCGCCACCCAGAAATGGAGTGAAGGAATCGTGGTCGCGCTCCTTGGCCTGATGCTGCTCGTGCAGCCGCCGAAGGTTTCGTGGGGATTGACGTTGAACCTGATTCTGCTCGCGCTGCTCGCCTCCGCCGCGACCGCGTTCCTGCCGGCGCATTTGTTCCTGCAGCCGGCGTGGCGAACTGCGCTCGTGGAAGATTTCGGAATCAATCTTCCCGGCACCCTTTCACCGCAACCCTGGATCAGTCTCGGTTGTTTTCTGAGTTTCGTTGCGGCACTGAGCTGGCTTTATTATGTGAGCACGCTTGATCTCGAGTTGCGCGAGGTGCGCACCCAGCTGCGAAATTTCGCGTTCGGCGTGGCCTGTCTCACCGCGCTCTGCATCGCGCTGCGCTCCGGGCACACCGCGCTCTCGTTCTGGCATAACGAGCGCGGCTTCGGGCCCTTCCCGAATCGAAACCAGACTGCGAACCTCTTCGGGCTCACGGCCGTCGTGATCCTCGCCTGCGGGCAGGAGGACATTCGCCACGGAAGAAAACGCTGGATCCTTTGGCTGGCCGCGCTGGCTGTGATCATCGTAGGAATCGTCCTCGATTTTTCGCGGGCCGGCGTTTTGCTTCTCGTGGCCGGGAGCGGACTTTGGCTGGGCGCGTTTGCCCTGCGCAAAGGGTCGGCCGCGCGCATCGCCCTCGGCGTCTCCGTGCTGCTGGTTTTGCTCACCGTGATGCTGCTTTTCGGCGGCCAAACTTTCGAGCGCTTTAATCTTCGCGCCGGCGAAACCGGCGTGGCCACCGACCTGCGCTGGGCGATCTTTCGCGACGCGCTTCATCTCATCAGCGCGTCGCCCTGGTGCGGCATCGGGCTCGGAAATTTCGATGAAGTGTTTGCCGTCTTTCGCGACGTCTCGCTGACGAGCGCCCGCACGATCCATCCCGAGAGCGATTGGTTCTGGCTCTGGGTCGAGGCGGGCTGGCCGGCCGTCGTGCTGACCATTGCCGGGATCGTCCTGTTCGTCTGGCGCGTCTTTCCGCTGCGCGAAGGAACGAACCAGCGTTTCCGGGTCGCGGCCCTCATCGCCGCGCTCCTCTTCGCGCTTCATGGAATCTTGGACGTCTCAGCTCATCGCGTCGGGACCGCGTTCGCGGCCCTGTTCCTCCTCGGCCTTGCCGTGCGTCGCCCGGCGGAACTGCGCCGCAGCGTTGCGATTCCGATCGTGTTTCGGTCGGTCGGTCTCATGCTTCTCATCGCCGGCAGCGCCTGGCTGTTTGCGACTCGATACGAAAAACCGCTGCCCGGCGCGGTCGGTGTGGAGAATGAAATGCGTCTCGCCACTGCGGCGAACCAGGGTCGGAATTTTACCGAAACGATCGAGCGCACGACACGCGCCCTGGGCTGGGCGCCGCTTCGCTGGCAGCTCTATTTCCTTCGTGCGCTGGGCAAAGTCGGCGCGCGTTTGTCCATGAACGACGCTGCCGACGATTTTCGCCGGGCGCGTTTTCTCGAGCCGAACGTCTACGAAGTTCCGTTCCAGGAGGGAAACGTCTGGGTGGGCGCGAACCAGCCGGCGCTGGCATTGACGGCATGGCGCGAGGCGTTGCGCCGCGCTGGCCCTCAACGCGCGGATGTTTACCGTGCGATGCTCACCGTCGCGAGCCGGTCGAGCCCGCGCGTGCATCAGGGGCTGGAAGAGTTGGGCATCATCCATCACGATCTCGCCCTGATTTTTCTTGAGACTTCCGGCGGCGCGCCTTTCATGGCCGCGGTTCAGCGTTTTCTCGATCACGACCCGGCTCTGGAAACGATGACCGCGCAGGAGAAGATCACATTCTTCAAGTATTGGGCCGAACGAGGCGACGCCGCCGAACTAGCGCGCGCAGTCGAGACGCATCCGGATTGGATGCCGCACGCCTGGCGTGGCCTCGCGAAGTACCAGGCAGCGCAGAAGAATTTTCGCGCAGCGATTGAGTTGGTGCGCCGATATGGAGAGGCGCCGGCGCTTCCAGCTGCGGCCCAGAATTCATCCATCGAGCAGTTGCGCCAGGCGCTGCACGCGAGCCCGGACAATTACGCGCTCGGCTTCCAGCTGTATTACGAGCAAATGCAACACGGGCTGATCGACGAAGGCCTCGTCACCGTGCGGCATTTCACCGACCTGCCCGGTGCTCCACGTTATTTCCATTTCCTCGAAGCCGAAGCCTGGGCCGCCAAGGAAGATTGGGAGCGCGCCTGGAAAGCGCGGGAGAAATTCAACGCCGCGCCCGCTAAATGAGCGTGCAAACGTCCCCGCAACTTCAAGGAGCGGCGATTTCGAAATCGCCGGCGCTTCACGCCGCAGGCGCAAATTCTGGAGAAAAGACTCGGCGGTTTGGAAACCGCCGCTCCTTGATGTGTTTTCTCCTCGTCACCGTCTTCCTGATTGCTCTCCTCGATTGGTTCTTGGCGAGCACGCAACGCCTCTACGTCGATGAAGACAGCGCCGCCGCCCAGCAGCAAGGCACGGTCTGGCAGCACTTCGCCGTGCGAGGAAACAAAGTCGTGCCCGAGATTATCAGCCGCGATGAGGCCCGTTTCACCTTTCCGATTTCCTTATCAGCGCGCCATACCCTCCGCTTCGCCGTCTATCCGGATGGTCCTGCGGAGTACGAAATAGTTTTGCACTCAGACGCGATCGACAGGCAAATCGCGATTCGAAAGATCGATCGTCCGACGTCGCGAAGCATTTCGCTCCCCGCCGGCGCCGGCGAGCTGCGGTTCATTGTCCACGGCCGGATCGCCTGGTTCGATCTGCGGCTGACCCGTCAGTTTCACTGGCCGCTCTATCTGGCGCTGGTCGTTCTCGTCCTGTTTGCGCTGACGCGTCAGGAGCCGCGCCGCCTGTCGGGCAGGGCTGGTAACTGGCTCGCCTTCGGCGTCTGCACCCTCTTGTGCCTTGGAATCATCGAGATCGTTCTTCGCACCGTGGAACTGAAATTGCCGCCGGCGATCCTTGCGGCCGAATCTAAAGACGTACTGTGAGTGGGAACACGGCGACATCGTACGGATGGGGTTTCTTTCGCCGGAGCTTTTTGGCGGCGAGCATCATCGTTATCCGTTCGAAACCGACGCTGAAGGTTTTCGGAATCCGGCCGTGCGCGAGCCGATCGACGTTGCCTCTCTGGGCGACTCGTTCGTCGAGGCGATGACTTCGCCACGCGAAGAATCGTGGCCGGCACGGCTTGAACAGATCACCGGAAAGAAGGTGCAAAACTACGGCACATCGTCCTTCGGCCCGCAACAGGAGCTCTATGTTTTGCAGGACTACGCGATCCGGCATCAACCGCGCGAAATCGTGCTCGGTTATTTTGCCGGCAACGACCTGTTCGATGCCGAGCGTTTCGACAATTGGGAACACGGTGGCGACAAACCCGGTGAAGAACCTACTGGCTGGCGTTTGCGGAAAAAATATCGACGCTACGAGACGCTCTATCTGGCGACGCTGGCTCGCATCGCGTTGCCGTCTTCGCGTCCACTTCAAGAAAAGAATTTGCCGGGGACGCCACGCGATAGTTTGGCCCGCGCCCGTTTCGATCGCGGCGCCTACGAAATTCCAACTGCATTCGGAATCCCGCTGCGATTTGCGTTCATGCCGCCCTACCTGCAAAAGCTCGCCAGCTCCCGCATTGAAATCGAGCGAAGCCGTGGATGGGAGCTGGTCCGCGGCGCGCTGCTGAAGATGCGCGAGACGTGCGCCGAACATGGGAGCCGCCTGACGGTCGTGTTCATTCCTTCGAAGGACGAAGTTTACTGGCCGCTGGTTGAGCGGTCATTAGGCCAGGAAGAATTGCAGCGCTCTCTCGATTTCGTCAGCACCTACAATCACATGCCGCTTCGGGCCGCGGACATCCGCGCCAATCGGCTCGCGCAAAACGAGCTGATACGCGAGTTCTGCGCCGCCGCCGGCATCTCCTTTCTCGATCTTACCCCGGCCCTCGAACAAGCCGCGGCTTCCGGACGCCCGGTCTATTTCCCAGATGACGCCCATTGGAACGCCGCCGGCCACGAGATCGCCGCGCAGGAGCTCGCCAAATTTCTCGCCCGCCAGCCGTGAACATTCTTGGCATCTCGGCCTTCTATCATGACAGCGCCGCCTGTCTCGTGCGCGATGGCGAGATCATTGCTGCCGCGCAGGAAGAACGTTTCTCCCGAAAGAAACACGATGCCGGATTTCCGGGAAAAGCGGTCGATTATTGCCTGCGCGAAGCCGGTCTCGCCGACGCGGCGCAGCTCGATCTCGTCGCGTTTTATGAAAAACCGTTTCTGAAATTCGAGCGGCTCCTCTCCACCTACCTGGCGTGCGCGCCGCGCGGCCTGCCCACCTTCCTCAAGGCGATGCCGGTCTGGATGAAAGAGAAGATCTGGCTCAAGGCGGACATTCGCGAAGAGCTGCGCTTCGAAGGACCGTTCATTTTCCCCGAGCACCACGAATCCCATGCCGCCTCCGCGTTTTTTCCGTCGCCGTTCGAACGCGCCGCTGTCCTCACCATCGATGGCGTCGGCGAATGGACCACCACAAGTGTGGGACGGGGCGAGGGGAACGAAGTTGAGCTTCTGGAGGAGTTGCACTTCCCGCACTCGTTAGGTCTGCTCTATTCCGCCTTCACCTACTACCTCGGGTTCCGGGTTAACTCCGGCGAATACAAAGTCATGGGTCTGGCCCCCTACGGCGAGCCGAGGTTCCGTGATCTGATTCTTTCCGAATTGATCGATCTGAAGCCGGACGGCTCCTTCCGGCTCAATCTTCGTTACTTCGATTTCATGGCCGGTCTCAGGATGACCAATCGCGCTTTCGATAAGTTATTGGGCGGCCCGCCGCGGAAACCTGAAGCGGAACTCACCCAGCGCCACGTGGACCTATCTCGCTCGGTCCAGGCCGTCACTGAAGAAGTGATGTTGCGGATGGCGCGTCACGCGCACCAACTGACCGGCGAACGCCACCTTTGCCTCGCCGGCGGCGTCGCGCTCAATTGCGTTGGCAACGGACGTATTCTGCGCGAAGGCCCGTTCGAAAAGATTTGGATCCAACCCGCGCCCGGCGATGCCGGCGGTGCGTTAGGCGCCGCTCTCCTGGGCTGGCACCATTATCACGAGAAGCCGCGACAGATCCGGGGCGAACGAGACGCGCAAGGCGGCTCATTTCTCGGCCCGTCCTACGATGCCGCGACGTTCCTGGAACAACACACGATCCCCCACACTGCGATGAACGACGACGAATTACCGTCACGCGTCGCCGAGTTACTCGAGCAAGGAAAAGTTATCGGCTGGTTCCAGGGCCGGATGGAGTTTGGCCCGCGCGCCCTTGGCAACCGTTCGATTCTTGGCGATCCACGCCGGTTGGACATGCAACAGAAGCTGAATCTGAAAATCAAATTTCGCGAAGGCTTCCGACCCTTCGCACCAGCCATCCTGGAAGAGCGTGTGAGCGATTGTTTCGAACTGAAGAATACTAGTCCATACATGTTGCTGGTCGCGCCGGTGAAAGAAACCCTGCGGCTAAACGGAGAAGGCGAAGAACCATCCGATATGATCACCAGGCTTAAGCAACGGCGTTCGACCCTGCCGGCGATCACGCACGTCGATTATTCCGCGCGCGTTCAAACGGTTTCGGCCGTCACTAACCCGAGCTTCTATGGACTGCTCACGGCGTTCGAGCAACGAACAGGTTGCCCAGTCCTCGTTAATACCTCCTTCAACGTTCGCGGCGAACCGCCCGTGTGCACGCCAGAAGACGCCTACCGTTGTTTCATGAAAACGGAGATGGACTATCTCGTTGTTGGCAATTGTCTCGTCGACAAAGCAGCAGCCTCAAGGAGCGGCGCTTTTCCAATCGCCGACGCAAAAAAACCGGTGATTTGGAAATCGCCGCTTCTTGATGAAGAACTCGACTGCTCTGTTCCTGCGCTGCGCCGTTTTGCTTTCACGATCGGCACCGTCCTGGTCTTGTTAGGCAGCTTTATGCTCTGGGGTCATCGAACCGCCGGCTGGCCTTTGCTTTCCCTGGCTTTTCTGTTGCTAATTATCTCAATCCTGGTGCCAGCATCGCTTCGTTTCGTTTACCGTCCCTGGATGATGCTCGCCCTATTGCTCGGCAGCATCGCCAGCAGAGTTCTGCTCACCCTTGCCTTCTTTGTGGTGATAACACCGATCGGTCTTTTGCAACGCTTCTGCGGAAAACGCGCGCTTGAATTTGGTTTCAAAAGCAGCGAGACCAATTATTGGCAGCGCCGAACTGCCGGGCCGAGCGATTACGAAAAACAGTTTTAGATGAGCGGCAAAATTTCCATCCTGCGAGAATTCTGGAGCTTCCTCCGCGTCCGCAAAAAGTGGTGGCTTGCGCCGATCGTCATCCTGCTTCTCACTCTCGGATTGATCCTTGTCCTGACCGAAGGCTCCGCCCTCGCGCCGTTCATTTACAGTTTGTTCTAGGTTCCAGGGATTCTGATCCCAAAGTGTTTCTAAGTGTTCCCAAAGTGATCGGCTCGCGCTGATCGATGCCTTCGATTATTGAGGTCCCCTCATGAACTCTGGTCCCCGTATTCCTCTCGGTCATTTCGGCAAATGTATTTTGGCTTTCGTGGGTGCAATCCACCTCTCTGTGGCTGCCATCGACGCCGGCCAGCCGGAAGCGCCGGTTAATGCCTTTGGAGTGGTCGTGCGGGATGCCGCTGGTTCACCTGTCAACTACTCGCGCTCGGACCTTACCAAAATGGAGAGTGAGAGCCTTGTCCGAAACGCCGCCAGCCCGGAAATTGCCGACAGCCCCACCGCGCCCCAGGGTTTTATCCCGTCGGCCCCTGGAGGAGCGGCGCCTTTTTGGCAATACGCCATCTTTGGTTCGGGCATCGGGGCGAGCAATATCGTGGTGGCGCCTGCTGCGGGCGGACTTCCCCCGCAAATAATCATCGGCGGTAACTCGAAGAATGACTTTGGGGGCGACGATTTCTGGCAGGTCATCCAGCGCAGCTCCACCACTGGCAATTACGATCAGCTTTTCGTTAGCCCAATTTATTCTGCGGTCATTAAGCGGATCGCCCTGGGTAATGTGACTGGCGATTCTCAACCGGAGATAGTTGTGATGTTGGCCGATGGCCGCATTTATCTCTACGATTTCGCCACAAAGGCGGAGCTGGGCTACATCTCCACTGGCCTTACGGGCCTCGAAGGCCTGAGCGTTACCGATCTTAATGGCGACGGCGTCGCCGAATTGATCGTCACTACCGCAAATGATCTGTTCGTTTTCAGCGGCAACGGCGTTCTCCTGTGGCAACTAGCCGGCGCCGGTGGCTTGGATGTTGTGGCCGGCCAGATGGATTTGGATCCAGCGATCGAAATCGCGACGACGAAAGGTGTCGTCACGGATTCAGTTACCCACACTGCCCAGTGGACCCGCAGCGGCGGGTTCGGAGCGCGTTTGAAGCTGGCGCCGATCGCGGGGGCGAGTTATCAGCAACTCATCGCGGCCGACGCCTGGTATACCGTGTATGCTTACGATGTCGCGACCCAGCTTCCCCGATGGTCAATCTCTACGCCACAGGATATAGGGGCCATTCAAGTCGCCGATGTCGACAACGACGGCGTCCCGGAGCTGCTGATCGGCGACGGCCAGTGGGGCAAGGTTCGAGTTTACGATCTGAACACCCAGGCAAAAAAATGGGAAGCGAACAATCCCGAGCACGGCATTACCAACATCGCGGTCGCGGATGTCGACAATGACGGAGTGCCGGATCTTATTTGGGGCGCCGGCTGGACTTCCACGGGAGCTGACTATTTATATGTGGCGAGCACGACCGACACGCACACCATCAAGTGGCAAAGTGTCGATCTCGAAGGACCGTTCCTTGGGCCGTTAATCGGGGATCTCGATGGCGACGGAAAGCCTGAGTTAGTCATTTGCTCGACAAAGTCCGCTTCCGGTTACGCTGGCGCGCGCATTCTTGTGTTCGACCTGGCGACCCTGGCGTTGCGGGGGATTTCCACAGCCTCCAACAGCTCCTTTACCGGCGTGCATGACTTGAAATTGCGCGACTTGGAAGGCGATGGACGCGCCGAAATCATAATCGCCACCGACCGCGGCTATGATGGTGCGATCGAGGTTTACGGTTTCGACTCTTCGAATGCCTTCACGTTGAAGTGGACTAACCCGACCCGCCCTTCCGGCTCACCCTTTAATTTCGTCGACATCGCCGACCTCGATGGCAACGGCACGGCGGAAATCATCGCCGGCAATAGCGTCGCCACCACCGGTTCGGAGGGCGTGTTTGTTTATGTCTTCGATTATCCATCGACGGCGGCGCCTTGGCGTTCAGTCAAAATGGCCAGCGGTTTCGCGTCGGTGGCCGGTTTGGTCGTGGCCGATCTCGACGGCAACGGCAGCAAGGAGATCGCCGCGCTGGTCTCCACCGGCGACCTTTACACGTTCGATGGACCTACCCGGCAATTGAAAAGCCTGAAGCAGCAGACCGGCGCCAAGTTGATTGCCGAGGGTCGCAGTCCCGCAGGCCTGATCCTCGCGGATAGCGCCGGGGCGGGGCATTTCTGGCAGTATGGGGCAAACACTTATACGGAAAGCTTCGCTCGTCAGCTCGGATCCACGGCGCTCGATGGACTTACGGTTTCTTCCGATGGCGGGTTGTGGATCGGGACCGGCGGCGCCCTTAGATTGCGCCAGTCTCCGAACTATCGCGGGGTGGCGTGGCAGAGTCCAGTGGTGGGAGCCGGCTTCGGACGTTTTGTTGCGACGGACATTTCCAACGGTCAAAACCACGTCTTCAGTTCCGCGCGTCACGCTGTCGCCGGCTTCGCCTTCCAGGCGACGACTCCAACGCCGGAGACGGTTCTCGGAAACATCTCCACCCGGCTTCGGGTGGAAACAGGCGACAACGTTCTCATCGGTGGATTTATTGTCAGCGGGGCGGAACCGAAGAAGGTGATCGTGCGTGCCATCGGACCTTCCTTAGGCGCTCTCGGCGTCGCCGAACCGCTCGCTAATCCGACTCTCGAGCTGTATGGCCCGAATGGAATTATTGCTTCCAATGATGACTGGATTAATTCGCCCAATAAACAGGCGATCATCGATAGCACGGTCGCGCCGACGAACGATCTGGAGTCCGCGATCGTCGCGACGCTCCCGGCGAATAACACCGGCTACACCGCCATTGTCCGTGGTGTGAACAACGGCATCGGCACCGGAGTAGTGGAAGTCTACGACCTCGACACACAGGTTGATGCGAAGATGGCTAACATCTCCACGCGTGGCCGAGTCCAGAGTGGAGACAACGTGCTGATTGCCGGGACGATTGTCGTTGGTCCCACCCCGCGCAAAGTAATCGTCCGCGCGATTGGGCCTTCGTTAAACGTGTCAGGGAAGCTTAGTGATCCGACCCTGGAATTGCGGGATGGCAATGGCGCCTTGATCGAAGCGAACGATAACTGGCAGCAGAGCCCGAACAAACAAGCGATCATTGACAGCACCATTCCGCCAAGTCACCCGCTTGAAGCCGCCATCGTCCAGACATTACCGGGAAACAACGCTTCCTACACTGCGGTCGTCCGCGGAGCGAACGGCGCCACCGGTATCGCCGTGGTCGAAATGTACGCGCTCGATAAGTAAGATCGAGAAGTCAGAGGGCTATTTCGCCAAGGCGGCCTGGGCGGCGGCTAATCGAGCGATGGGGACGCGGAAGGGGCTGCAACTGACGTAGTTTAACCCGAGGCGGTGACAGAACTTCACGCTCTCGGGATCGCCGCCGTGTTCGCCGCAGATGCCGAGCTTGAGATTCGGGCGGCTCTTCCGCCCTTTCTCGACGGCGATTTGCATGAGCTGGCCAACGCCGGTCTGGTCGAGTGAGGAGAACGGGTTCTTCTTGAAGATCTCGTTCTCGACGTAAGGCATGAGGAAGTTCCCCATGTCGTCCCGGCTGATGCCGAGCGCCATCTGGGTGAGATCGTTCGTGCCGAAGCTGAAAAACTCGGCGCTCTCGGCGATTTGATCGGCGGTGAGCGCGCCGCGCGGTACTTCGATCATCGTGCCGACCAGGTAATCGAACTTCACTTTCTTCTCCGACATCACCTGCGTCGCGACGCGATGGACGATCTCGGCCTGGAGATCGAATTCCTTTTTGAAACCGACCAGCGGGATCATGATCTCGGGTTTTACTTTGATCTTCTGCTTCGCGACATCGGCCGCGGCTTCGAAGACGGCGCGGGCCTGCATCTCGGTGATTTCCGGATAGGCGATCCCAAGGCGGCAACCGCGATGGCCTAGCATCGGGTTGAATTCGTGCAGCTGTTTCACGCGATGCGCGATCGCTTCGGCGCTCACGCCGATTTTCTTGCCGAGCGCGGCCTGAGCTTCCAAGTCGTGCGGCAGGAACTCGTGGAGCGGGGGATCGAGAAAGCGGATTGTTGCTGGATAACCCTTGAGCGCCTTGAAGATCCCGGCGAAATCACCGCGCTGATACGGAAGAAGTTTTGCGAGCGCGGCTTTTCGATCATTCACGTTGTCCGCCAGGATCATTTCCCGCATCGCGTCGATCCGATCGCCCTCGAAAAACATGTGCTCGGTGCGGGTGAGCCCGATGCCGACCGCACCAAAGGCGAGTGCGTTCTCGGTCTGCTCCGGGTTGTCGGCATTACAACGGACCGCGAGGCGCGTGGCTTGCGAGCACCATTTCATCAGTTGGTTGAATGCCCTGAACTTCTCGGTCTTCTGCGCGGACTTGTCGCCGTGAAGCGTGCCGGTGATGATTTCGCTCGGCGCGGTGGCGAGCTGGCCGGCGTAAACCGTCCCGCTGGTCCCATCGATGGAGAGAAAATCGTAACCTTCACGAAACGTCTGACCGTCAACGGAAACCGTCTTCTTCCCGTAATCGATCTGTAACGCCGATGCGCCGCAGATGCAGACCTTGCCCATCTGCCGCGCGACCAGCGCCGCGTGCGACGAGACGCCGCCTCGCGCGGTGAGAATACCTTCCGCCGCGATCATCCCGCGCAAATCTTCCGGGCTCGTCTCGTTGCGGACGAGCAGCACCTTTTCTCCCTTTTCGGCCGCGGTCGCCGCGCGATCGGCATTCAAATAAATTCTGCCGGAGGCAGCCCCTGGTCCCGCCGGAAGTCCGGTCGCGATCGCTTTCGCCTTTTTCACTTCCGCCACATCGAAGATCGGCGCGAGAAGCTGGTCGAGCTGGTCCGCGGGATTGCGCATCACCACGGTCTTCCAGTCGATGAGCTTCTCCTTGAACATGTCCATCGAGAACTTCAGCGCGGCGGCGGCGGTCCGTTTGCCGTTCCGGGTCTGGAGCATGAAGAGCTTCCCGTCCTGGATCGTGAACTCGACGTCCTGCACGTCCTTGAAATGTTTCTCGAGCGTCGCGCGGACCTTGAGCAATTCCGCGTAGCACTTCGGCATTACCTTCTCCAGCTCGATCACCGGCTGCGGCGTCCGCACTCCGGCCACGACATCTTCGCCCTGCGCGTTGATCAGGAATTCGCCATAAAATTCGTTCGCGCCGTTGGCCGGGTTCCGCGTGAACGCCACCCCGGAGCCGGAGTTCGCGCCGGTGTTGCCATAGACCATCGCCTGCACATTCACGGCCGTGCCCCATTCCTCGGGGATGTTGTATTTCCGCCGATACACAATCGCGCGATCGTTCATCCAGGATCCGAAGACGGCGCCGACCGAGCCCTTGAGCTGGTCCCACGGATCGTTCGGGAACGCCTGGCCGGTGCGATCTTTCACCAGCTTTTTGAAACGCACGACCAGCTCCTGGTAATCGGCGGCGGTGAGCTTCGAGTCGTCGATGTTGTGCTGGCCGTAACGCTCGTCCTTGAAATGCTCGATCACCGATTCAAACGGATCGTGGTCCTCGCCCTCGCGCTTTTGCACGCCCATGACCACGTCGCCATACATCTGGATAAAACGGCGGTAGCAATCCCACGCAAACCGCTCGTTTTTCGTCGCCCGGACGAGCGCTTTCACCGTCTCGTCGTTCAGACCCAGATTCAGGATCGTGTCCATCATGCCGGGCATGGAATCCCGCGCACCGGAACGGACCGCGACCAGCAGCGGCATTTTTTCCGTGTCGCCGAACTTCGTCCCCATGATCCGTTCCATGTTGGCGATGCTCTTCGCTATCTCGCCTTGGAGCGACGGCGGGTAGGTGCGCTTGTGCGCGTAGAAATAAGTGCAGACCTCCGTCGTGATCGTGAACCCGGGCGGCACTGGCAGGCTGATGCGCGTCATCTCCGCGAGATTCGCGCCTTTGCCGCCCAGGAGCGGCTTCATGCCTCCATCGCCGTCCGCTTTTCCGTCGCCGAAATTATAGACGTAACGCGCACGCTTCGATTTCCGGGAGACGGCTTTCGCCTTTGCTTGAGGAACTTTTCTGGAAATCTTTTTTTTCGTGGCCATGGCAGAGTGAAGATCGACGAACGCGGCGGGAACGAACGCCAAGCTAAATCCGCCGCTCAAGGTGTCAACGCACGCGAGCCTTACGCGGCGGACACCGATGATTAGTTGACCGCGGCGCTGCGGCTGGCGTCAAGGACCTGACCGATCGCGGCCGTGAAGTCGCTCACGCCGGTGCTCGGCACGATAATCGTGTTCCGACGCCCGTGCGCTTCCTCGGTAATACGCAGGAACTTTCCGCGATCGTTCTCCCGAAACTCTACGTGAAAACGCTTGCGCTCGATCTGGAACTCTTTCGCGTCGATGATGCTGTCCATATCGAAAACGGAGGAGTCTAGGGGTATTGGCTCCCCGAGGGGAAGCAAATTCTGTTAGGCCGCGGCCTCAGTCCCGGAACATAGGCTTCCAGCCTGTGCGCCCAGCGAAGTTCTACTTCGCTGAAGAAGAACAACGGACATAATGTCCGTTGGGCGCACAGGCCGGAGGCCTATGTTCCGGCGTAAAAGGCCTCTCCACATCGGGTGCTCTATGAGCGTCGTTTTCCAGGACGGCGACGATCGTGCGGTCCGCCTTGCCGGGACTTCGGCGGTCGCTCGTCGACGATAGCGAAATCGACCTGGCGCTTAAAGACGTCGACCCGGACGACGAACACACGCAGTTGATCGCCCACCGAGAACCGGCGGCGCGATTGCCGGCCGATCAATCGGCGCTGGGCCGGATCAAACGCATAGAAATCATCAGTCAGCGACGAAACGTGGACGAGCCCGGTGAGGAGGACATCCGGCAGCTCCACAAGCAATCCGAAGTTCTTCACTTCGAGTACGGTCGCCCGAAAAACTTGCGGATCGCGCGCGTCGAGTTGGCGCTGGAAAAATTCCAGCTTCTTCATTTTCACGCCGTCCATCTCGGCGTCGGCGGCGACCCGTTCGGTGTCGGAGATATGTTCGGCCGTCGCTGCGATTTGCCCCATGTCGGTCCGCGCGCGCCGCGACTGATCGCGCTCGGCCAGCCCGCGATGCACCACCAGGTCCGCGTAGCGCCGGATCGGGCTGGTGAAATGCGTGTAGTTGCTTTTGGCTAGGCCATAGTGCCCCAGCGGCTGCGCCGCGTAGCGCGCTCGCTTGAGACTTTTTAACAGGCCAATCTTCAACGCCTGTTCCTCCGTTTTGCCAGCGAGCGAGGCCAGCAGCCGCTGCAGCTCTGTCCGTTTGGTCAGGTCCCCGACCTTGTAATTGTAGCTCAGGATCAATTCCCGATATTCAGCCAGCCGTTGCGGATCCGGATCTTCGTGAACTCGGTAAACCGTCGGGATCATCCGATTCTTCAATTCGCGCGCGACGGCTTCGTTCGCCGCCAGCATGAATTCCTCGACCAGTTGATGAGACTCGTCGTTCTCGATCCGCTCGAGCCGGATCGGCTTTCCCTCCGCGTCCAGGCGCACTTTCACTTCTGGGAAATCGAGATCGAGCGAACCCTCCCTGAACCGGTTCTTGCGCAGGAGCGCCGCCAATTCCCAGGCCACGTGGAGCCGCTCGCCTAACTGGTCGTTAGGCGGCGCCTTGAGGATTGCATACGCCTCGCGATAGGTGAGCCGTCGTGCGCTGCGGATCACCGTCCGAGCGAAGCGCGCGGTTTTCGTGCGGCCATCCTTGGTGAATTCGAGGAAGACGGAGTGGGTGAGCCGGTTGACTCCTGGGTTCAAACTGCAGACGCCGTTGCTGAGGCGCTCCGGCAACATCGGGATGACGCGATCGGGAAGATAAACGCTGTTGCCGCGCTTGTAAGCTTCCCGGTCGAGCGCGCTGCCCGGTTTCACGTAGGCCGAGACATCGGCGATGTGGACGCCGAGCCACCAGCCGCCGCTCGGGATTCGTTCCACGTCGATCGCGTCGTCGAAATCACGCGCGTCATCGGGATCGATCGTGACGATGAATTTTCCGCGCAAATCTTCGCGGCCCGCGAACATTTCCTCGGCGACCGTTTCCGGGATCTGGTGCGCTTCCTCGAGGACCGCCTTCGGAAATTCTGTCGGCAAATGATACTTCCGAATGATCGAAAGCATGTCCACGCCCGGCGCCGAACTCGGCCCAAGCACCTCGATGATCTGGCCTTCCGGATTGACGTGGCGCGATTCCCAAGGCTCGAGGCGGACAACCACTTTGTCGCCGCGCTGCGGAATCTTCGGCAACGCCGGCTGTGGCGAGACCTGGACGTAAACGTTGTGGACAATCCGCGGATCGTCCGGCACGACGTAGAAGAAGTTCTTCGATTGTTCGAGGGTGCCGACGATCGAATCGTGCGCACGCTCCAGGATCCGAATGACGCGGCCTTCTGCGCGGTCCCGGCCCTTAGCGCGCGCGTAACGCTCGTCACGCGTGATCCGCGCCACGACTTTGTCGCCATGCATCGCCGTGCCGGTGTTCTCGGCCGAGATGTAGAGATCCTGTTCCCCCGGTTTTTCGCGCGGAAGAAAAGCGAAGCCGGACTGGTGAACATGCAACGTTCCCGTGACCAGGTCCGCCTCCGCCGGCAGGACGTAACGGTTCTTGCGAATGCGCGCGATCTCCCCGGCTTGCTCCATCTGCCGCAGGACTTCGTTCAGTCCCATCCGCACACCGCTCTTGCGGCCGAGAACTTTGGCCAGCTCGACCTTATCGAGCGGCCGGTATTTGGGCGCGCTCAGCACGCAAAGGATTTGTTCGCGCAACGAAGCGCCGTCCGGTTTCACAAGGTCTGCACTCTCCGCACGAACACGCTGTTGCACGAGCGCAAATTTTTGCCGACGGAACATAGACTTCCAGTCTGTGCGCCCAGCGGGTTTGTAACCCGCTGTCTTTCATCAGCGGACAGAATGTCCGGTGGGCGCACAGGCTGAAAGCCTATGTTCCGACATGACCTCGTGATAGTCTCACCCTCGATGGGTGGGACGCTCTGGAAAATTGCCGGCCGCACGGTCGATCTCTCCCAGCGCGCGATGATCATGGGCGTGCTCAATATCACCCCGGATTCTTTTTCCGATGCCGGCGAATTCTTCACGACGGAAAAAGCCGTCGAGCAGGGAAAACGAATGGCCGCGGAGGGCGCGCAGATCATCGATGTAGGCGGCGAATCGACCCGGCCCGGGGCAGAAGCAGTTTCAGTTGACGAAGAACTCGGACGCGTGCTGCCGGTGATAACGCAATTGCACGAAAGCGTTTCCGCGTTCATCTCCATCGACACGTCAAAGGCGAGCGTCGCGCGCGAAGCGTTGCAGGCTGGCGCGACTATCATCAACGATGTCACCGGCGGCCGGGCCGATCCGGAAATGATGGCGCTCGCGGCGGAAAGCGGGGCCGCTCTCATCATCATGCACATGCAAGGCACGCCGCGCACGATGCAAGCCGCTCCCCATTATGAAGATGTTGTCACTGAAGTGACTAATTTTTTTCGACAACAATATAAGCGCGCCCTAGAGTACGGCGTTGATGCAATGGCCATCGCGTTTGATCCGGGCATCGGATTTGGGAAAACGGTGGAGCACAATCTGTCGCTGCTCGCCCATCTCGAACGCCTCCGAGTTCAGGAACGGCCGCTGGTCGTCGGAGTATCACGCAAATCGTCACTGGGGAAAATGATTGGATCGAACGCCATGGAGGACCGGCTCGCGCCCACCATTGCGTTCAGCGCGCTGCTGCGTGAGCGGGGCGCGAATGTTTTGCGCGTCCATGACGTCAAAGAAAACGTGGCCGCGTTGCGCGTCACCGAAGCACTTTTGGAAACGGCGAAATGATGCAGCAAATCCTCCAGTTCTGGATCGAGCGCTGGCGCAGTTTCATCGAAATCATCCTGCTCAGCGTCGGGATTTATTACGGCTATCTTTATTTCCGCGGGACTCGCGGTGCGAAAGTGCTCACCGGCCTGGCCATCGTTTTCCTGACCCTGACTCTGATCTCGCAACTGCTGAACCTCGTCGTGATCGGCTGGATCATCCGGAGTTTCTCCGTTTTCCTTGCCGTCGCGCTGGTGGTGATTTTCCAACCGGAATTGCGCCGCGGCCTGGCTGAGCTGGGCGGCCATCCGATTTTTTCTCTCACGAGCGAAAAACGCGAGACCGTCCATGACATCGCCGAAGCCGTGACGCAGCTCGCCAATAAGCAATTCGGCGCGTTGATCGCGATCGAGCGCGATACCGCGATCCGGGTTTACGAAGAGACCGGTGTGACGATCGATTCGCATTTTTCCGTCGAGCTGCTGCTCACGATCTTCCATCCGAAAGCCGCGCTTCACGACGGCGGCGTCATCATCCGGAATGGCCGGATCGCCGCGGCCGCCTGTATTTTCCCGGTAAGCCAGCGCGAGACGCTCGATCGCAGTCTCGGCCTGCGCCATCGCGCGGGCCTCGGCATTACCGAGGAATCGGACGCGATCGCTGTCGTGGTCTCGGAAGAGACCGGCGGGATTTCGATCTGTCACCGGCGACGGATCGAACGCAATTTCACGCCGGAATCTTTCCGCAAACGCATCGGCGAATTGTTGCTGCAAGGGGCCTATGAAGAAACTGATCCTGAACAACTGGCGCGCGAAGTTGATCTCCCTCCTCCTCGCGACGACGCTCTGGTACCTGATCAAGAAGAACGTCGCAACGACACTCTCGCCGTTTGATACCCCCGTCGAAGCGACCGCGCCCGATCGCCGCTGATCGATTATCGCCGGGATTGGTACTGTTTTAGCGCCAAAGGCGCGACCGTCATTTGCAGCCTGGGGCGATGCCCCAGGCTAGGATGAGCGTCGCGCCGTTGGCGCTAAGACAGCGTTCGATCCCCGGCTCCAACTACCGCAGAAACCGCGCGAGATTCTCTTCTTCCCAGCGCCGCGCGCTTCGATACCGCGGAAACTTGCGTTCCCGCTCGTAAAACTTTTCGGTGTGGACCCGGCGCCGTCCGTTGGAGCCCGCTTCGTCCGGCACCACCGCGTGCAGCATTTCGTGATAGAGAATGTAACGGAGGAACCATGGCGGAACGAAAGGCTGATCGAGCAGCGGGTTGATCCGGATCACGCGATCCTCTTCCTGAATCGTCCCAAAAATAAAATAATCCTTCGGTCGGCTCTTCCGTTTCCGGCCCCAAACCACCTTGTATCCGCGCAGGCGTCCACGAAAAAATCGTTCGTTCAACCGCTCGAAATTTTCTCGCAGATCGAAACACTTTCCTTCGTGCTGCAGGTTGAGCTGCCGCTGCATCGGTAATTTCGGATGGGCGCTTTTTCGTTTCGTTTTCTTTGCCATGATCGTCCCTCGTTCGTTGAAATTGTGCCCAGCTCCAGAACATTTTATCGATGCGGCTGAAGCTTCACAAGTAACGGCGCGGAATATTTTTCCTGTCGCTTAACCGTCACAAAATCAGAGCCTTGCCTGGCAGATATTTTTCCTATATTCGAGAAACATGAGGCCTCTTGAGCCTTGGCTTTTTCCTTCCGGACTTCGCGTTTTACGACCTCCGGGAGTGCGCGTATAGTCCCGCGCGCTTCGATTTCATCGCAATGACTCCACTGCTGCGAAAATTGCTCGGCCTCAATTGGGTGCTGTTGTTAACCATGCTGGCGCTCGCCATCTTCGGCGTCGTCGCCATCTACAGCGCCACCTTCATGCGAGAGGATCCCGTGGCGTCTGAGTTCTGGCGCAAGCAGGCGAACTGGGTCGCCGTCGGCTTTCTCGCGTTCATGGTCACGAGCCTGATCGATTACCGCTGGGTCCGTTGGGGCGCGCTTCCGATGTATCTCGCCGGCATTATCTTTCTCGTCCTGACGAAATTCATCGGCTCGAAAGTTTACGGCGCGCGAAGCTGGCTCCATGTCGGGCCGATTAATTTTCAGCCGGCCCAGCTCGCTGTCGTCGCCGGCATCATGGTTCTCGCGCTTTTTCTGAGTCACAACCAGTTCCGGGAAATGCACCCGATGTTCAAGCTCCTCTTGTGCGCCGTGATTGTGGGCGCGCCCTGTTTGCTCATCATGCTCCAACCGGACTTGGGCGAGACCATCATCTGGGGCCCGGTCCTGCTCGCCTTGCTCTTCGTCGGCGGGCTGCCGCTGCGTTATCTGATCTGCATCGTCCTCATCGTCGCCGCGATGATTCCGATCGCGATCAATCTCGGTTTGAAACCGTACCAGCAGGAGCGGATCACCGCGTTCATCAATCCCGATATCGACAAGCAGGGATCCGCCTGGGCGATCAATCAATCGCTGATCGCGATCGGCTCCGGCGGCTGGGCCGGCAAAGGATTCAAGGCGCCGAATACCCAGATCGAGATGGGATTCCTGCCCGCCACCGCCGTCCACAACGATTACATCTTTTCCGCCATCGGCGAGCAATGGGGCTTCGTTGGCGGAATGTTTCTCGTTGGCGCGTTCGCGTTACTCTTGCTCACGTGTCTCATAACGTCGCTCATCTTCACCCACATTTGTCATAACATCGGGATGACGATATCCCTGCTCCCGATCACAGGCGTTCCGTTTCCGCTCATCAGTTCCAGCGGCTCATTCGTGCTCATGATCATGTTCGGTCTCGGCATCATCAACAGCGTCTGGATCCACCGCAAAGAAATCGTGGAGCGGTAGACGCATAAACCCGCTTTTTTTCTTCCCGGGCACTAATGATTGCGATCAATTTGCCAATAGGGACTTACATCGGTGCCGCATTTGCGCTCGTTTTCGCAATGTGGTGGATCGGATTTCCTGAGTCTGTAATTCCGTTTTATGCCTGGCTTGGACGCAAGTCGATTCGCCCCGTGAAGTCAGCGGTAATCCGTCTGCTAGGAGCCATCTGGGCCATTGTTGCGATCGTGGTTTTGTTTGCCTAAGCGAGCGGAAGTATTCTTGACCTGCCGCGCCGTTTACTTTCGGACGCGCGACTCGTAACATTCGCGGCGCTGCATGGAAACGGATTACAAGGTCAAGCTCGAGGTCTTTGAGGGGCCGCTCGATCTGTTGCTTTACCTGATCAAGCGGGACGAGATCGATATCTACGACATCTCGCTCGAACGGATCACGAAGCAGTACCTCGAATATCTCCAGGCGTTCAAGGAACTGAACATCGATATCGCGGGCGAGTTCATCGTGATGGCGGCGAACCTGATCTATTTGAAAAGCCGGAGCCTGTTGCCGGTGGATCAGCAGCCGCCGGATGAAGAAGCGGCCGAAGACGATCCGCGCTGGGATTTGATCCGGCAGTTGATCGAATACAAGAAGTTCAAGGAAGCCGCGGCGCAGTTGCAGACGCGCGCGCTGGAGCAGGAGCGGATGTTTGCCCGGGCCGGGCTCGCCGTGGCCGATTTCGCCAGCGCGCCGTTGCCGCTGGGGGAAGTCGGAATTTTTCAGTTGATCAATGCGCTCCAGACTGTGATCAAGCGGGTCGAAGCGCGCGAGGATTTGCGGGAGGTTTTCGGCGAACACTTCACCGTGTCGGACAAGATCGAATCAATCCTGCGGCAGGTGGCCGGTGGGACGACGTTGAAGTTTTCGGAGCTGTTCGCCCAGATGGCGTCGCGGGTGGAAATCGTGGTGACGTTCCTGGCGCTGCTCGAACTGATCCGGCTGAAGCAGGTGCGCGCGACGCAATCGAGCCCGTTCGACGAGATCGAGATCGCGCCCGCGGTCTCAAATTGATGCCGCGCATTCTGATTGCGGGCTGCGGCTACGTCGGCGAAGCCGCCGCGGATGCGTTTCACGAGCATGGCTGGGAAGTGGAAGGCTGGACGGCGACAGTCGAATCAGCGGCGAAGCTTTCTGAGCGGCCTTATCCGGTTCGTGCGGTCGACGTCACAGACAGGAGCGCGGTATCCAACGCGTCGAATGAATTTGATGTGGTGATCCATTGCGTCAGCTCACGTGGCGGCGACGAGGAACAGTATCGGCGTTTGTATCTCGAGGGCGCGGAGAACCTCCTGCGCGCATTTCCGCGTGCGACGTTCCTCTTCGCGAGCAGCACCAGCGTTTATGCGCAAACAGATGGAAGCGTGGTCGACGAATTCAGTCCGGCGGAACCGCCGCGGGCCAAGGGAAAAATTCTGCGGGAGACCGAAGAGCTGGTCTTGGCAGCGGGCGGAATCGTCGCGCGGCTCGGAGGAATTCACGGACCGCACCGTTCGTTTTTTCTGAGCCGTTTTCTGGAAGGAGCGGCGTTTGTTGCGCAAAAGGATCGGCTTATTAATCAGATCCATCGCGATGACATCGTCAGTGCGCTCTTGTTGCTGGCGGACCGACGAGCCGACTGTCGGGGCGAAATCTTTAATGTCGTCGCGGACCGGCCAGTCAAGGCGAACGCAGCGAACGAATGGCTCAGTTCACACCTGAAAAGGCCGTTGGTGCTGGACAGTGGCGACACCGGACAGCGCAAACGTGGCGACAGTAACAAGCAGGTGAGCAATCGGAAACTGCGGGCGCTCGGATGGGAGCCGCGCTATCCGGATTTCGAAAGCGCGATGACGGAAAGTATTCTCCCCAGTTTCGGTTTTTGACTCGGTAATCGGGGCAAAAATGCCGGTATGGAAGCTGCTAAAAAAGATGCATGCGGTTTATCAAACTCAGTGGGCGGGAAGCGACGATCGTGCGCGCGATCGGTTTTGCCGAGCCGATGATGGGGGCGGAACTCCAGGACCAGACGCACATGGAAGTTGAGGATGTGACGGACACGCTCAACAGCCTGATGTCGGCCGGATTCGTGGAATCCCTTCCGTACTACGACGAAGTCCAGCTCGCCGAAATGCCGGTGACGGCGTTTGAATTGAACCCCGCCTACGCGAACGAGCTGAGACAGGCGCTGTATCGCCGCTAGTCGCGGTTACAAAAGGGGGACCGGCTCGGCCGCGGCGCGTTCCGAATCGCGTTGCCCGAACAACTGGCGAATCACTTCTTCGACCGGTAATTCCTGGACGTTGATATCGACCACCGCGCACTCGGCGAGGACCTGCCGGCAGGTCTCCGTCACCTTCGCGCGCGGCACCTTGAGCTGGACTGACAGCGGCGTTTGTTGGAGCACCTCACCAAGGGCGGAGAAGTCGCGATCGCCCGGCGTTTCGAACGTAAGGCTAATGATCTTGTAGCCGGAGAACCGGTCGATGATCGAGTCGAGCGGGCCGTCGAAGAAAATTTTGCCGTGATCGATAATGATGACGCGGTCGCACAGCTCTTCGATGTCCTGCATGTAATGGCTGGTCAACATCGTCACGATCTTGTGCTGCGAATTGTAGAGCCGGAGAAACTCCCGCACTCGTTTCTGGCTGACGACGTCGAGGCCGATCGTCGGCTCGTCCAGAAAGAGGACGCGCGGCTCGTGGATGAGCGCTGAGATCAGCTCCATCTTCATGCGTTCGCCTAACGACAGCTCGCGCACCATCACGTTCATCTTGTCCCCGACGTCGAGCAGTTCGCTCAGGCCGTTCACGACTTTTTTGAACCGGTCGCGCTCGATGCCGTAGATGGCGCGGTTGAGTTCGAGCGATTCCTGGGCCGGCAAATCCCACCAGAGCGCGTTCTTCTGGCCCATCACCAGGCTGAACTGTCGCTTCATCTCGTTGCTCCGCTCCCATGGGATGAAGCCGAGCACTCGGGCCTCGCCCGAGGTCGGATTCAACAAGCCCGACAACATTTTGAGCACGGTCGTCTTGCCGGCGCCGTTCGGTCCGAGAAATCCGACGAGCTCACCCTCTTCGATCTGAAACGTTACGTCGTCCGCCGCTCGCGTTTCGTCGTACTTCCGCCTAACGAGTCCCTTAATAGAACCCCGAAGTCCGCCTTCTTTACGGTAGGTACGGTAGACCTTCGTCAGACCGCGCGTTTCGATCACGGGCATGGGGAAAAGGATGAAGGATGAGGGATGAGGGATGAAAGTATTAGCATCGGGCGCGAACCTTTTTGGCGATGGCGGTCAAGATCGCCGTTAGTTGCGAAGTCTCGTCGAGCAGGGAGGCGAGTTTCGTTGCTTTGACGGCGCCGGAATCGGCCAACAGTTCAAGCCAATAGGCCGTTTCCTCCGGTTCTTTTAGACAGTCCCCGACCTTGGAAACGAATTCCGCGTTGGAACGAGCACGGTGCGCTTCGCGAAAGTTCGCACCGACCGACGTTCCAGACCTTAGAACTTGATGACCCAGAACATGGGCCGACCCAGATTTCGGGAGAGTCTGATAAAGCGCGATGATTCGCAGTGCGAACGCTTTTGTTCGACCGCGCAAGTCGTCCTTTTCATCCTTCATCCCTCATCCTTCAACCTTTCCTACGCCGCGCTCGGACGCGTCTTAGCGCCGTCCTTCTTTTTCAAGAGCGGCAGGACCTTTTCCACCAGCGCGTCCGCCGTGATGCCGTGTTTTTTGCGCAGGATCGGGATGGTGCCGTGCTCGACGAACTGATCTGGCCAGCCGATGCGGACGACGGGGGTGTTGATCATCTGCGAATGGAGATGCTCCATGACGGCGCAACCGAAGCCGTTGTGAAGGACGTGGTCCTCGATCGTGCAGACCACTTCGACGCCGCGCGCGAAGAACTCCAGTGTGCCGGTATCGATGGGTTTGATCCAGCGCGGGTTGATCAGCGCGACGGAAATGCCTTTTTCTTCGAGCTTGCGCGCGGCCTCCTCGGCGACCTCGAACATGTTGCCGAGTCCGAAGATCGCCACGTCGCGTCCGTGTTGCACTACTTCGGCTTTGCCGATCTCGAGAAGCTTCGGCGACGCTTTTGGTACCGCGCCGGTGCCGGCGCCGCGCGGATAACGGATCGCGATCGGGCCGGAGCTGTAGTTCGCGATCGTCCAGAGCATGTCGATGAATTCGTCTTCATCTTTGGGCTGCATGTGGACGAAATTCGGGATGTGTCGGAGGTAACCGATATCGAAAAGGCCGTGGTGCGTCGGCCCGTCATCGCCGCTTAGTCCGGCGCGGTCCATGCAAAGGGCCACGTTGAGATTCTGGAGCGCGATGTCGTGAATGATCATGTCGTAGGCCCGCTGCATGAAGGTCGAGTAGATGGTGAGGAACGGCTTCAGTCCCTGGGTCGCCAGGCCGCAGGCGAAGAGCGCCGCGTGTTCCTCCGCGATGCCGACATCGAAATAACGCGTCGGATGTTGCGCCTGGAAAAACCCGAGGCCGGTCCCACTCGGCATGGCGGCGGTGATCGCGACGATCTTCTGGTTTGAATCGGCAAATTTCGCCAGCGTTTTGCCCATCAACTCGGAGTAGGTCGGCGTCGGCGCCGGCGCGGTCTCGCCGCTTTCGATTTTGTATTTGCCGAGGCCGTGGAACTTGTCCGGCTTGGCGATGGCGGGCTCGTAGCCTTTGCCCTTCTTCGTCAAAATGTGGAGCAGCACCGGCTCGTCCTGGGTCTTGAGAAATTCGAACGTCTTGATCAGAAGCGGAATGTCGTGTCCGTCAATCGGCCCATAATAACGCATCCCGAGTTCTTCGAAGATCACGCTCGGCACGAGAAGGTTTTTCACGCCTTCCTCAACCTTGTGGGCGAATTCGACCGCGCTCTTGCCGGCGATCGCTTCGACGAAACGGCGCGCCTTGTCGTGTAATCCCGCATAGGTCGGATTCGCCACGATGTTGTTCAGGTAACTGGCGATCGCTCCGACGTTCTTCGCGATCGACCATTCGTTGTCGTTCAGCACCACGATGAACCGGCGCGTCTGCGATTTCGTGTTGTTGAGCGCTTCGTAGCTGATGCCGCAGGTGAAGGCGGCGTCGCCCGCGACCACCACGACGTTCTCATTCCCGCCGCGCAAATCGCGGCCGACCGCCATGCCCAGTCCGGCGGAGATTGCCGTCCCGGCGTGCCCGGCGCCGTAACAATCGTGCGCGCTCTCGGTCCGCAGCAGAAATCCGTTCAGGCCCTGGTATTGCCGCATCGTCCCGATCCGATCGAGCCGGCCTGTAAACATCTTGTGGACGTAACCCTGGTGACTGACGTCGAAAACAAACCGGTCCTTCGGCGTTTCGAAGACGCGATGAAGTGCGATCGTGAGCTCAACGACCCCGAGGTTCGGGCCAAGGTGACCGCCGGTTTGCGAGAGCACTTTGATCAACTCCTCGCGCACTTCCTCGGCGAGCTGCGGCAGGTCCTGCTCGCTCAGCGCCTTGATGTCGGCCGGCGAACGGATCCCATCCAATTCCCGCGTGGCGGTGGCTGTCTCAGAAGAGGCTGACGTCGTCATTCTTGTTTGCTCCTTTTTCCTCCGGGCGCGCGGGAGGTTCCTTTTCCGCGGCCGGCTCGAAATTCTTTACCACAGGTTTGCCGGCATTGTTACGAGTAATGATCTCGATCCGCTGTTCGGCGCTGGCGAGGCGTTCCTGGCAAATCTTCACCAGCTTCATCCCTTCCTCGTAGCGCACGATCAATTCTTCCAGCATCATTTTGCCGGACTCCATCTGCTCGACGATTTCTTCGAGTCGATCCATCGCCCCTTCGAAGTTCAACTGGGGCTCGGCTTTTTTCGGGGCGGAAGACATGTTGGCCAATAAAGCACCAGGCGGGCTGGATAAAAAGCGCGACTTCTGGTTAGATATCGTGTTTCATAGCGCGGGGTTTGCGGTGGGGCGATCGCAAAGAAATCCAAGACAAACGAAATAATGGATCGGTCTAATTCCTGCTCACTTTTTAGGGAACAAATCAACGCCACCTCAGCCCGGCTGAGACTCTCCTGCGGCACGACCTCTAACAAAAAATGAGACGTTTTTTTGCAGGCGCGGGATGGGCGGCGACGACGGCGTTGATCTGCACATTGTTCGGTGAACAGGCGAAGGCAATTTCGAGTGCGGTAAATCTTTCCACCCGCATGGTCGTCCAAACCGGCGACAACGTTTTGATTGGCGGGTTTATCGTTTACGGCAGCGGCCAGAAGAAGATCGCGGTCCGCGCGATGGGTCCGTCGCTTCCGGTCGCGGGAAAATTAGCCGACCCAATGGTCGAATTGCATGACGCCACGGGCGCGATCGTCGCGTCGAACGATAACTGGCGCACTGCCCAACAGGACCTCATCATCGCTGCCGGGCTCGCGCCCGCGAACGACCTCGAATCGGCCCTGATCACGACGATCAATCCTGGCGCTTACACGGTTGTTGTTAAAGGCGTGAACAATGCCACCGGCGTCGGGCTGATGGAGATTTACGATCTCGATCCGGACGGCTCGCCGGCCCGGCTCGCGAACATTTCCACCCGAGGCAATGTGCTCACCGGTGACAACGTGATGATCGGCGGCTTCATCGTACGGGGTGACGTGCCCAAGCGAACAATCGTGCGCGCCCGGGGCCCGTCGTTGTTTTTGAATGGCGCCCCGATCGCAGGACGGCTGATGGATCCGGCACTGGAACTGCGAGACGCCAACGGCGCCTTGATCAAGGCGAACGACAATTGGCGCTCCGACCAGCAGGCCGAGATCGCTGCCAGCTCGATCGCACCAACGGATGACACCGAGCCCGCGGTGGTCTGGACACTGACGCCCGGCAATTACACGACGATCGTGCGCGGCGTTAATAACACCACCGGGATCGCGCTGGTCGAGATGTACGATCTCGATCAACCGCCCAGCGCGGACGGCTCCACTCTTTACGTCACCGAAATGCGCCCGCAGGGAGCGGCTACGTCACAAGGTTCCGGCACCGCTACTTTGCGTCTCGCGGCGGACGGCAAGTCGGCGGTCATCGCCTACACGTATTCAAATCTCACGGGCCCGATCACCGGCCTGCACGTCCACGCCGCGGACGGCAGCATCATATTCGACGTGGACTCGGCCACGCCGCAACCGGATGGAACTTTGATTTGGGTCTTCGTGCCGGTCGGTTCGTTCACCGTCGCGGACATCCTGAACATGATAAAAACGGGGCAGACTTATCTCAATGTCCACACGGCGCTGTATCCCGCCGGCGAGATCAAGGGCTTCTTCAATTTGTCCACCGGCGCGCAGAGCGCTCCTATCCCGACGCCGCCACCCGCTTTGCCCGCGGGCACCCCGACCGCAGCAGCTGCCGGACGTTTCCTCTCCCAGGCCACCTTCGGCGCGACGGACGCGTTGATCGCCCAGGTGCAAAGCCAGGGATACGACGCGTTCCTGAACGCGCAGTTCGCCGCGCCGATGTCGTCGCATCTGGCGTTCGTCGATGCGGCGGTCGCCGCCTTGCCGAGCCCGAGTCCGTCGCCAAGCGCGACCCCGAATCAGCCGACGTTGACCATGACGAACGACGCTTGGTGGACCAATGCGATCTCCGGCCAGGATCAAGTCCGGCAACGCGTCGCGTTCGCCTTGAGCGAGACCCTCGTCGCCTCGCTCAACAGCGCGGGACTCGCGAACCGGCCCTTCGCCTTGCCCACTTACTACGACGTGCTCGTGCGCGACGCGTTCAGCAATTACCGCCAGCTGCTCGAGGACATCACGCTCAACCCGGCGATGGGCGCGTACCTCAACATGCTCCAGAACGACAAGGCGAATCCGGCGCGCGGGACTTTGCCTAATGAGAACTACGCCCGTGAGCTCATGCAGTTGTTCTCCATCGGCCTTTACGACCTGAATCTCGACGGCAGTCTCACGCTCAGCTCGAGCGGTTTCCCGATCGCGACCTATGACCAGAACGCAATTCTTGGGACGGCGGCGGTTCTGACCGGCTGGACTTACGCGCAGCCCGGCTCGGCGAATCCTGTTTTCTTCCCCGGTGCGGCCGCGCAGAGCTGGCGCGATCCGATGATCAATATCGCAAGCCATCATCAGACGACGGCGAAAAGCATTTTGAACGGCGTCGCGCTTCCGGCGAACCAGACGGCGGCCCAGGACTTGAAGACCGCGCTCGACACGATTTTCAATCATCCGAATGTCGGGCCATTTATCTGCCGGCAACTCATTCAGCGGCTGGTCACGAGCAATCCAAGCCCGGGTTACGTTTACCGGGTCGCGTCGGTGTTCAACGACAACGGCCAGGGCGTGCGCGGCGATTTGAAAGCGGTCGTCCGCGCGATCCTGATGGATTACGACGCGCGCGTCGGTTTCGTCACGGTCCAGGGCGCCGGACACGAGCGTGAGCCGGTAATCCGCGTCACGAATTTGTTGCGCGCCTTTAACGCCACATCGCCGAGCGGCAAATACTCGGTCCGCAACGCCTACGCGAATCTCGACGAGGAAGCGATGCATTCGCCGACGGTCTTCAATTTCTTCGGCCCCGATTACGCGGCGCCTGGAGCGATCGCTGCCGCTGGGCTCAAGAGTCCGGAGTTTGAAATCACGACCGATACCACGGTGATCTCGGCCTCGAATTATCTGCGCACCGCCATTTATGTTTACCTCGGACCTGGGAGCGACCGGATCACGCTGAATCTCACGGCCGAACAAACCCGCGCCTCCGATCCCGCCGGCTTGGTCGATCACCTCAACAGCGTTCTCATGTCCGGCGGTATGTCTTCGAGCATGCGCAATATCATGATCAACGCCGTCACCCAAATCCCATCCAGTAACCCGCTCGAGCGCGCCCGCACCGCGATCTATCTCGTCGTCAATTCTCCTGAATTCGTCGTCGACAAGTAAGTATGGAAACCACTCGCCGCACTTTTATTCGCCAGGCCGCCTGCGCCGCGCTCACCACGACCGGCATTCTCAACACCATCTTCGATCTGCGTCGTCTCAGCGCGGCGCCGCTCGACGCCAGCGGTTACAAGGCGCTCGTCTGCCTCTTTCTCTACGGCGGCAACGACGCGAACAACCTCATCGTCCCGCACGACGCGAGCGGCTACGCTTCCTATTCCGCAGCCCGTGGCGCCCTGGCCATCCCGCAGGCCTCTCTCCTTCCGTTGACGATGCTCAACGGCGATGGGCGCGATTTCGGGCTTCACCCGAACCTGACCGATCTCCAAAGCCTTTTTAATCAAGGAAAGCTCGGCGTGGTAACGAACGTCGGCACGCTGGTCGCGCCCGTCACGCGCGCTCAGTATCTGGCCGGCGGCGCCGCTGTGCCGCCGCAGCTTTTTTCCCACGCCGATCAATCCGTCCAATGGCAAACCTCAGTGCCGGATGTGATTTCCAAAACGGGGTGGGGCGGCCGGATGGCGGACATGCTGCAATCGCTCAACGCCGGTTCGAAGATCTCGCTCAACATTTCCATCGCCGGGACGAACACCTTCGAAGTCGGCAATACGGTTCTGCCCTACATTCTTTCGCCGAGCGGCAGCGTCGGCCTCGCCGGGTTCGACGGCAGCGCTAACGCCAACGTCCGGCTCCAGGCCTTCAAGGATTTGCTCGCCCTGCCGCACAACAATTTGTTTGAGCAGGCCTATTCCGACACCGTCTCGCGCTCGATTGCGGCCAACGACTTGCTCACCTCAGCGCTTGCGGGAGTTCCGGCGTTTCAAACCGTGTTCCCGGCCAGCAGCCTGGGTCAGCAATTGAATATGATCGCGAAGCTGATCGCGGCGCGAACCAACCTGAGCATGAACCGCCAGATTTTCTTTTGTTCGGTCGGCGGTTACGACACGCACGGCGATCAATTGAACGGCCAGGCGAATCTCTTCACGGAGCTGAGCCAGGGCCTGAATGCGTTTTACAACGCGACCAACGAGCTGGGCGTCGCGCAGAATGTGACCACGTTCACCGCTTCGGATTTCGGACGCACTTATCCAACGAATGGCGGCGGCTCCGATCACGGATGGGGCAGCCACCAGCTCGTGATGGGCGGCGCCGTCCAAGGCGGCAGATTGTTCGGCACCTTCCCGACCCTTGCCGTCAACGGTCCCGACGACACCGGACAGGGTCGCTGGATTCCAACAACTTCGGTGGACGAGTTTTCTGCGACGCTCGCGACCTGGTTCGGCGTTAACGCCTCGGATCTGTCGACGGTCCTTCCAAACATTGGCCGCTTCGCCCATCCTAATCTGGGCATCTTCGGCTGATGTCGAGGCGCTTGTGCCAGGCGCCTCGACATTTTCTTCCGCGCTTGCGCTAATCGGGCGATAAGCGATTACTTCGAATCGCTCCGAACCGATGAACTGGATCGCCAAACAGGATGCCCGGCATCGCATCGCCGTATCGCTGGCCATCGCGACCGCCGCCTGGTTCGCGTTACGCGGTCGCGTCCAAACCTCGACTCAATCCATCCTCACCTGGGATGTTTTCGCAGTATGCGTGCTCAGCCTCGCCTGGCTCACGATCCTGACCACGCCGCCGGAGAAACTGCGCGCCCGCGCCCAGATGCAGGATCTGAGTCATATCCTGATTTTTATTTTTGTGCTGATCGCGGCCTGCGCCGGATTGTTTGCCGTTGGCTTTTTGTTCTTCAACAAAACCGTGATCGTGGAGCGCTCGCATTTCCTCGCCCATCTCCTGATGAGTCTGGTCGCGGTGATCTGTTCGTGGACGCTCGTTCATACCGTTTTCGGTTTGCGCTACGCCCACACCTATTACGGCGATCCCGACGGACCGACTGGACCGAAACCGCACGCCGGGGGCCTGCAATTCCCTGGCGACCACGAGCCGGACTACCTGGACTTCGCTTATTTTTCGTTCACGATCGGCATGACCTTCCAGGTCTCGGACGTCGTCATTACCTCACGCGATTTCCGCACCCTCGTGCTCCTTCACGGCATGCTCTCGTTCGGCTTCAACACCGTCATCCTCGCGCTCACGATCAACACGGTCTCGGCCTTGTTCTAAATTTGGAGACGGCCTGCCCCCAGGCCGTTGGGTAATAGCGGCCGCATCCCTCATGTCCGGCACGAGGGCGTGCCGGCTCCATCAGTAGTTCCCGCCGCGCGGCGCTGGCATATCCGATGCTTGGTATGCGGCAGGACAATGACCTTCCTGAAAAAGATCCTGCTGGTCGATCACGAGCCGCGAGTCACAGCGCTCGTTAGGCGCGCCCTCGAAGGCACCGGCCGATTTCTCGTGAAGGTCGAGGCGGACGTCCGACTCGCTCAACACGCCGCTCCATGGTTTCGGCCCGATCTCGTTCTGCTCGATGCCTCCAAAGCATCGGACAGTGAAGAAATGAATCGCCAGCTGCATAGCGAGCCGACCCTGAAGAACACGCCGTTCCTCTATCTCAGCGGCAATGCGACTGCGGAGAAGAAGGTCATAACGGGCGGGTTCCTCTCCGGCTTCAGTTTCCTCGCCAGCGCGGTTACGCTGGACGATCTCGTCCGGTTCGTGGAGGAAATGCTCAGCCCTGCGCCGCCGGTACAGGTCCGAGTCAAAGGGAAGCGCTAACCAATCGCCGCGCGATAGCCGGCTGCGTCCTTGAGTTGCTTCACCTGCTCTGGCGCATCCATCTTCAGCATGAAAATCCAGCCTTCGCCGAACGGGTCGGTATTGATCAACGCGGGATTTCCTTCCAGCGCTTTGTTCACGTCCACAACAGTGCCTTTGACCGGCGCGTAAATATCGCTCGCCGCTTTCACCGATTCCACCACCGCAATTTGTCCCTTCGCCTCAGCCGCTGCGCCGACCTTCGGCAGCTCGACGTAAACAACATCCGTCAATTCCGCCTGCGCGTGATCGGTGATGCCGACGCGCGCGTTCTCGCCTTCCACGCGCACCCATTCGTGGGACTCGGTGTAATAAAGATCGTCAGGAACATTCATGATTTCTTGTAGAGCGGTTTTTTCTCAATGATTGCCGGCAGTTTCCGGTCGCGAATTTCGATCTCGATCTCGGTCCCCACCTTCGCGTGCACCGCCGCAACGTAGGCCATCCCGATCCCTTCATTCAAGCTCGGCGACAGGCTGCCGCTGGTGACCTCGCCAATCCGTTCGCTGTCCCGCCACACGGAATAATGCGGCCGCGGCGGCGGCCCTTTGCTCTTCATGCGGAACGCGACGAGCCGGTTCGGCGTGCCCTTCTCCTTCGCGTCGGCCAAGACTTCGCGTCCGACGAACTTCGGCTTTTTCAGGTCCACGAAGAACCCGAGGCCGGCCTCGATCGGGTTATGGTCCGGGGAAAGATCAGAGCCATTCAGCGGATAACACATTTCCAGACGAAGCGTGTCGCGCGCGCCGAGCCCGCAAGGACGAATCCCGAGTTCCTTTCCTTTCGCCAGCACCTCATTCCAAACTTTCGCCGCATCTTTGGCCGCGAAAAAAACTTCCACGCCATCTTCGCCGGTGTAGCCGGTGCGCGCGATGGTCAGCTTGATGCCGGCGGAATCGAAATCCCGGATCTGGTTTCGCGCCGGCAGCTCCGCCTCTTTTCCGACCATCGCCTGGAGCAGCTCGATCATACGCGGCCCTTGGATCGCGAGCCCGCCGAAATCGGCGCTCCGATTCTCCAGCTCAGCATTATCGCCGAGATGTTTTTGCAGCCACGCGAAGTCTTCATCGGTCCGCGATGCGTTCACCACCAATAGGAAAGTCTCCGGCGCGGTTCGATAAACAATCAGGTCGTCGATGATTCCACCGCGCTCGTTCAACAGAAAAGTGTATTGCCCGGTGCCGATCTCGAGCTTGTCGATGTTGTTCGTGAGCATCTCATTCAGCCAGGCGCCGGCGCGCGGGCCGCGCGCAATCAGTTGCCCCATGTGCGAAATGTCGAAAACGCCGACGTTCTTTCGCACCGCCAGGTGCTCGTCAATGATCCCGCTGTATTGCACCGGCATGATCCAATCGCCGAACGGGATCATCTTCGCCCCGAGCCGCACATGCTCGTCGTAGAGCGGCGTTTTTTTTGGCCCGGCCCCGGTCATGAGCGTCACCCTAGATGCCGCAACTTTCGTGTCAACGCACGGCCCGCGAGTTGAAGCACGCCACGCTTACTCTACCGTGCTCGCTGCGATGAGGATGCTGGATAAACTCGAACGGCGGCTCGGCTTTATTGCCATCCCCGGATTAATTCGCATCGTCGTCGGCTTCACCGCGCTCGCCTATGTCCTGACCTTTCTGAACCCGGAGATCTTCTCAGTCCTGGACCTAAAGCCCGAGCGTATCCGGCACGGAGAAATCTGGCGGCTGATCACTTACATTTTTATTCCGCGCGGAATCGGCGGGGCTGGATCACTCCAACCGCTGTGGGTGGTCCTGGCTCTTTGGTTCCTCTGGTTCATCGGCGAGAAACTCGAGGCCGTGTGGGGCCCGTTTCGCACCACGCTCTATTTCCTGGTCGGCATGATCGGGACCACCATCGCCGCTTTCCTTTTCGGCGCGCAGTTTTCAAATTCCATGCTGGGGCTGTCGATCTTCTTCGCCACCGCCTGGTTTTGCCCCGACGAAGTCATCTACGTCTTGTTCATTCTGCCGATGAAATTCAAGTGGCTGGCCTGGATCTCAGCCGCTTTTTTGCTTCTCGGTTTCGCGACCGGTCCCCTCTCGGAAAAAGCGGCGATGATCGCGGCCTTCTCCAACTTCTTCATCTTTTTCGGTCCGGAAATTGTCCATCGGGTGCGACATCGCCAGGAGGTTTCCTCGCGCCGGAAGCGCTTCGAAGAGCAGGCGCGCCCTGAGGACGAGCCGCTTCATCGATGCACGACCTGCGGCGCGACGGAATTGACGGACCCGAGCCTCGAGTTTCGCGTGGCGCGGGATGGCGAGGAATATTGTCTGGCCCATTTGCCCCGTCCCGCGAATGCTCCCATCTGACGCGATGAACGAGAACGACGCGCCGGTGATTCCGGAGCAGGGCTGGCATTGCCTCCATCTTTTTTACCGGATCGAACACGGGCAATGGCAATTGCTCAGCGCTGAGGAGCAGCGCAACGCCAAGATCGCGCTCTCGTCTCTGGTCCAGGAAATTCGCGCCCTGGTCTCGACCCAGCTCCTGACTTTGAGCATCGTCACGCCGAAGGCCGATCTTGGTTTCATGTTGATCACGCCCGATCTCCAGGTCGCGAATCGGATCGAGAAACAGCTCGGCCTCGCCCTCGGCCCGGACGTTCTGGTTCCAGTTTACAGCTACCTCTCGCTCACTGAGGAGAGCGAATACAAAACCACCGCGGACGATTACGCTGCGGTTCTGGAAAACGAGCAGAAAATCAGTCCCGGCACGCCGGAATTTGAGAAGGCGATGGCGGCGTTCGAGGAGCGGATGAAACATTACCGGCACGAGCGCGTTTATCCCACGCTGCCGGATTGGCCGGTCGTCTGTTTTTATAACATGAGCAAACGGCGCGGCGAACACCGCAACTGGTATGCCCTCGCCTTCGAAGATCGCCGTAAGTTAATGCTCGGTCACGGCGCCGTCGGCCGGCAATACGCCGGCAAAGTGAAACAGCTCATTACCGGTTCGACCGGACTCGACGATGCCGAGTGGGGCGTGACGTTGTTCTCCCAGGACACTTTTCAAATCAAAGCGATCGTTTACGAGATGCGTTTCGATCCGGTCAGTGCGGAGTATGGCGAGTTCGGCGAATTCTACATCGGCCTGCAACTCCCGCTCGACGAACTATTCCGGCGGTTGCAACTTTAGGAAGCACCAAGCACCAAGCTCCAGAGAAGCTCCAAATCACGCCGCACGCCTTTGCTCTGCGACGATGACGCGAAAATTGGTGTTTGGAATTTGGAATTTCTTTGGAGCTTGGAGCTTGGAATTTGGAGCTTTCCCTTGGATGGGTGGCAGAGTGGTCTAATGCGCACGCCTGGAAAGCGTGTTTGCCGAAAGGCAACCAGGGTTCGAATCCCTGCCCATCCGTTTCCCCTCGTGCTCGCCTGCCAAGCCGTAGCCTTGCGAAGGCTGGTGCTCGAACCTACTCGCTGTTCACGCTCCGCCGCGTCAGCACCTGCAAATTCTGCCGCACCTTCACCACGCTCGCGCTCGGCAACACCCCGCGGAAATTCGCGCCTGGGTAAACGATACAATCCCGTCCCAGCACCGACCCTGGATTAATCACGGTGTTGCACCCAATCTCCGTCCGATCTCCGATCACCGCGCCGAACTTCGTCAGCCCCGTTGCGATGTCGCCATCCGCCGCGCTCACGTGAATCTCGCGATGGTCCAGTTTCACGTTCGAGAGAATCACGCCTGCGCCTAGATGCGCGCGATGCCCGAGAATCGAATCGCCGACATAATTAAAATGCGGCACCTGCGCTTCATCGAACAGGATGCAGTTCTTGAACTCGCACGAGTTCCCCATCACCACCCCGTTCCCCACGATCACGTTCTCGCGCACGTAACAGCCGCTCCGGATGTGACAATTCTCGCCGATCCACGCCGGCCCCTTCAACACTGCTCCCTGCTCCACGATCGTGCCCGCGCCGATGAAAACCGCGTTGCTGATAAACGGCTTCCCGACCAGTTCGCCGAGCACCGCGGGCTTCAAACGAAACTGCAAATAGCTCGCGATCTGCCGGAGCGCGTCCCAGACATATTTCTGGGACTCAAACAGCTTCGGGTGCGCCGTGTGTTCGAGACTGAGAAATTCCGCCGGCGAAAACATTGGAGCTACGCGCCGCCGCGCCGCGTGATCTTTTGCCCATCCTTCGTGTCCCGGGCCTCCCAACCGCGCGCAGCGAGTTCGTCGCGCAATTCATCACTTTTTCTCCATTCCTTTGCAAGCCTCGCCTGCACCCGCGCCTCCGCCAGCCCCGCGATCTCTTCCGGCAGCGCCGCCTCCTCTCCGCTGATCCCCAATACCTGATCCACGCGTCCCCACCAATCCAGCCACGCCTTCGCCTCACCCGCAGCGATCTCACCACCATCGATCCGCCGATTCGTCTCCCGAATCGTCTCAAACAAAACTCCGAGCGCGCCAGAAATATTAAGGTCATCGTCCAGAGCGTCGTGAAAATCTGGCCCGGCCATTGGAGCTTGGTGCTTCTCTGGAGCTTGGAGCTTGGAGCTTGGAGCTTCGGGATTGTCTTTGCTATCTGTCTCCGCGTTGAGTCTCCTGACCCACTCATCGATCCGCCCCAGCGCCACCCTCGCCTCCTCCATTCCTTCCCACGTAAAATTCAGCGGCGCGCGGTAATGCACCCGCATCAGCGCATACCGCACTTCGCGGCCGCTGTATCCCTTCCCGATCACGTCCCGGAGCGTGTAAAAATTCCCGAGCGACTTCGCCATCTTCTGTCCCTCGACCATCAGGTGCGCGCAATGCAGCCAGTAGCGCACGAACTTTTTCCCCGTGCATCCTTCCGTCTGCGCGATCTCCGCTTCGTGATGTGGAAAAATGTTGTCCACGCCGCCGCAATGAATATCGAGCTGTTCCCCCAGCAATTGCGTCGCCATCGCGCTGCACTCGATGTGCCAGCCGGGCCGCCCGTCGCCCCACGGGCTTTCCCACTTCACCGCGCCATCCTCCTCGTCCCACGCTTTCCAAAGCGCAAAATCCCCGACGTGTTCCTTGTCGTACTCATCGCTCTTCACCCGTCCGGTCGAACGCAACTCGGCTAGGTCGAAATGCGCCAGCTTTCCGTAGTCCGGGAATTTGTTGATCCGAAAATAAACCGACTTGTCTTCCGCCTGGTAGGCGAGCCCCCGTTCCATCAGCGTCCCGATCATCTCGATCATCTTCGCCAGCTCGCGGGGATCAGTCGCTTCCGGGAACGAATCGGCCCGCTTGATTCGCAGCGTATCGAGATCGTCGAAGAACGCTTTCTTGAACGGCGCGGTGAATTCCGCCAGCGGCACACCCGCCTCGCTCGATCCGCGGATCGTCTTGTCATCCACGTCCGTGATGTTCATCACCCGACGCACGTTGAATCCGCGCAGCCCGAGATGACGCTGGAGCAGGTCCTCGAAAACATAAGCGCGGAAGTTCCCGAGGTGCGCGTGGCTGTAGACGGTGGGTCCGCACGTGTACATCTTCACCTCGCGCCCAGCCGGATCGAGCGGCGAGAATTCTTCGAGAGCGCGTGAGTAGGTGTTGAAGAGACGGATTGCCATCACTCCATTTCCACCGTCGCCACCGCCATCGCCGCCATCCCTTCGCCGCGACCGATCGCGCCCAGGCCTTCGTTCGTCGTCGCCTTGATGCTCACTCGGGCCGTCTCAAGATGCAGCGCCGCCGCGATCTTCTCCCGCATCGCTGGAATGTGCGGCGCGATCTTCGGCGCTTCCGCGATCAAAGTCGCATCCACGTTCAACGGCCGCACGTGGATCTCCGCGAGCAACGCCGTTACCCGCTGCAAAATCTCGATGCTGCTGATCCCGCGAATCGTTTCGTCCGTGTTCGGAAAATGATGTCCAATATCGCTTTCACCGACCGCGCCCAGGAGCGCGTCCGCGATCGCATGGCAGATCACATCGGCATCCGAATGTCCCTCGAGACCGCGGTCGTGCGGAATCTCGACGCCGCCCAGGATCAGTTTGCGCCCCGGCGCGAGCCGATGCGCATCGTAACCATTTCCACACCGGATCGTGCTCACAGTTTCAAATCGATCACGCCGTTCGAAGCTACGATGCTGTATTTGTTTTTCATGTCGGTGCGCGGTTTCATCTCCACCGTGCCGCCCGCCGTTTCCACCAGAATCCAGCCGGCTGCGATGTCCCACAGACTGATGCCCTGTTCGATGTAAGCGTCAAAGCGGCCGCACGCCACATACGCCATGTCGAGCGCCGCGCTGCCCATCAATCTGCATTTGCGCGCGCGATGCACCATCTCCTGGAGCAACGGCAAACCCGCCGCGATCGTCACGCCAGTTTTGGAAAGGCCGACCGAGATCACCGCTTCGCTCAAGTCCGCCCGCTCGCTCACGCGGAACGGCTTGCCGTTCAGCGTCGGCGTCTCGCCTTTCTGCGCCTTCCACAATTCGTCCCGGATCGGATCGTAAATCACGCCGACGATGATTTCGCCCAGGTAACGAAGCGCGATCGACACGCAGAAATGCGGGATGCCGTAGAAAAAATTCACGGTGCCGTCGAGCGGATCGACGACCCACTGGTGATCGCTCTCCTGGTCGCCCACGATTCCTTCTTCGCCGTAGAGCGCGTGCTCCGGAAATTTTTTTAGGAGCAGCTCGGTGATCAGCGTCTGGGCGCGCACATCGATTTCGAGCTTGATGTCATGCGCCTCCGCGGAATTCACGCGGAGCGGCTGCTGAAAACTATGCCGGAGCATTTCGCCCGCGGCGTGCGCCGCCTCCACCGCTGCGTCGAGATAATGGGTCATCGGAAAGGTTGAGAGGTTGAGTGGTTGAGAAGTTGAGAGGATTCAGATGCCACGTCGAATTCAAAATCCTCTCAACCACTCAACTGCTCCGCCCATAAAAAAACCGGGAGGAGAAAATGAATTCTCCTCCCGGGTTGAAGTTAATGGTTGGAACTACGAAAAAGCTCCGTAGTCAGTGACCGCTGATTTCGAAACTAATGTTTCTTTTTCTTCGCGGCCGCCTTTTTCTTGGCGGGTTTCTTAGCTTTTTTCTTAGCTGCCATATCGACTAATCCCCCCTTTCGGTCCGCTCGCGCGGTGGGTTGGTGAAGGATTTTTTTAACTTCACTTACTTGTGTCAGTAGTCACCACGATTTTTTTGTCAAACTTTTTTCCCACATCTTTGCAATTATTTTCACGAGCTCGCGCGCGATATTTTTTTTGGAAGTGCGCGAAATTTTCTTCGATTCGCCGTTTCGAAAGAAAATCGTCACTTCATTTTCGTCGCTTTCCATCCCGGTTTCGCTGCTGCTCACGTCGTTCGCTACGATCGCGTCGCAATTTTTGGCGCGCAGTTTTTTTTGCGCGTTTCGTTTCAGATCATGCGTCTCCGCGGCGAAGCCGACGACGAGATAATCCCGATTCTCCTGGGACAACGAGGCAAGAATGTCCCGCGTCGGAATTAATTTCAGCGCGAACGGAACTTTTCGTTTCTTCATTTTTCGCCCTGAACGCGCAGCAGGTTTGTAATCCGAGACCGCCGCGCACATCACGAGCACGTCGCATTTGCGGACCGCGCGATGAACCGCGTCGTGGAGTTCGTCGCTCGTCGTGACGGAAACAATTTCCGCGCCGCGCGGCGACGGGATGCTCGCGGGTCCGGTGATCAGCTCAACCTTGTGTCCGCTCGCGAGCGCCGCTTCCGCGATCGCGTAACCCATTTTTCCCGACGAACGATTACTGATGAAGCGAACGGGATCGATCGCTTCCCGCGTCGGACCGGCGGTGACGACGAACCTCACGCGATCAGATTGTCCTGGCGCGCCAGGAGGAATTCAGCGCGGAAAGCGATGTCATCCACTTTCCACAAACGGCCGATGCCTTCGTAGCCGCATGCCAGCATTCCTTCCTCCGGTCCGATGAATTCGACGCCGCGCGATTTCAATGTCGCGACATTCTCCTGCGTCGCCGGATGTTCCCACATCTTTCCGTTCATGGCGGGCGCGATCAGAATCTGGGCGCGGGTGGCCAGCGCGATTGCAGCGAGCGGATGACGGGCGAGTCCGTGCGCCAGCTCAGCGATCACGTTCGCGGTCGCGGGAGCGATCAGGAGAAGGTTCGCGCGATCGGCCAGCTCGATGTGTCCCGGCCGCCAGTTTTCTTTTTCATCGAAGAAGCTGGTGCTGACCGGATTTTTCGAAAGCGTTTGCAGGGTGAGCGGGGTGATGAATTCCGCGGCATCGCGCGTCATGACCACGAAAACATCGTGACCCTGCTTCACGAGCAAGCTCGCCAGCTCCGCGGATTTGTAGGCGGCGATGGAGCCGGTGACCCCGAGGACGACGCACTTTTGTTTTGGGTCAGAACTCATGGCAGAAAAAATTCCAAACACCAAGCACCAAGCTCCAGAGAAGCTCCAAATTCCAAGCTCCAATGTGCCGCAGATGAGTTCGTTTGATGTTTGGAGCTTGAAGTTTCTCTGGAGCTTGGTGCTTGGAGCTTGGTGCTTCTTTTCACGATAAGTTTAGCCTTCGGCTCAGATATCGTTCCGCTCCCATGATGTTGCGGAACTTCTGCAGATCTTCCTCCATCGATTTGCTGATGATCGTGTAGCGATAATCCCGCCACAATTCCATCTCGCGCGCGGCCGTAATGATGCGCGACTCGATTTGTTCGGGCGTTTCGGTTCCGCGCTTGGTCAACCGTCTTCGCAGCTCATCGAGATCGGGCGGCATGATGAAAACGTCGCAGAGCGCCCGGCGGATTGTTTCGTCGTCGAAGTTGCGAATCGCGGCCGCGCCCTGGATGTCGACGTCGATCAGCACATCTATGCCGTTTTGTAGATTCTCAATAATCGGCCCGCGCAGAGTGCCGTAGGAATGCTCGTGCACTTTTGCGTGTTCTAAAAACTCGCCGGCTTCGACGCGCGCGCGAAAATCGTTCTCAGGCAGGAAATGATAATCGTCGCCTTCGATCTCGCCGGCGCGGGGCAGGCGCGTGGTGCAGGAGACGGAGTAAACGAAATCCGGCGTCTGCCGGAGCGCGACGCAGAGCGTCGTCTTGCCGGCGCCGGACGGCGCGGAGAGAACGAACAAAATTCCGGTGCGGGTGAATTGCCTATTCAAGGTTCTGGATTTGCTCGCGGATTTTTTCGAGCTCTGATTTGCAGGCTACGACGTGTTGAGAAATTCCAGCGTCGTTCGATTTCGCGCCCAGCGTGTTCAGCTCGCGAAAAATTTCCTGGGTAATGAATTCGAGCGTGCGGCCGACCGGTTCGTTCTTGCGGAGATGATGGGCGAACTGGGCGAGGTGGCTTTCCAGTCGCGTTAGTTCCTCCGAAATATCGGAACGATCCGCGAAGATCGTGACTTCCTTCAGAAGGCGTTCGTCTTCGACTGGAAGATCGAGCCCGGCCTTTTCAATGCGTTCCATTAGTGCGCTCCGGTACTTCTTCACCACCTCCGGATACAACGCCCGGATTCCCTTGATCTCCTGGCGCAGGACTTTGAGACGATGGATCAAATCTTTCGCGAGATGTTTGCCTTCGCGTTCGCGCATTTTGATCAACTCGCCGAGCGCCGTCGCCAGGGCGCGCTGGACGGTCGGCCACGCTTCATCGGCATCGAGGCTCTGTTCCGGCGAACGCATTACGCCCGGCGCCTGGAGGATCGTCCCGATCGTGATTTCGCCTGGGGCGCTCAGTTGCTTCTGCAGAGTGAGCATTGCTTCGTGGTATGACCGAGCGAGCGCCGTGTCGAGCGCCAGCGCCGCGCCGTTCGCGCCCTGGTGCAATACGACCGACACATTCATCCGTCCGCGGGAGATTTTTTCGTTAATCGCCGTGCGGATGCGCGGCTCGAGACCGGCGAGATCGCGGGGAAGATTCACGACGATATCGCTCTGCTTCCGGTTCACCGAGTTCAGCTCCACGCTGAATTTCGTCCCGGCATGGTCCGCATCGCCACGCCCGTAACCAGTCATGCTGCGCATTAGAATTCGAAGTAAGTGGCCGCTTGAGCCACATCCTTGTCGCCTCGCCCCGAGCAATTCACGATGATGATTGTATCGGAGGGGAGCGATGGCGCGACTTTAATCACGTGCGCAACGGCATGTGCGGTCTCGAGCGCGGGGATGATGCCTTCCGTTTCCGCGAGCGTCCGGAAGGCGGCGAGCGCTTCATCGTCGGTCGCGTAAACGTATTCGATCCTTTCTTTGTCGCGCAGATAACTGTGCTCGGGCCCAACAGCAGCGTAATCGAGCCCGGCGGAGATGGAATGCGTCAATTCGATCTGTCCGTCTTCATTAGCGAGGATGAACGTTTTCGTGCCTTGGAGAACGCCGAGCCGGCCGCCTTGGAAACGGGCTGCATGTTTGCCGGTGCGGATGCCTTCGCCGCCGGCTTCGACGCCGATCATTCGCACCGATGCGTCATCGAGGAACGGATGAAAGAGCCCGATGGCGTTGCTGCCGCCGCCGACGCACGCGATGAGAACATCCGGCAATTTTCCTTCGCGTTCCTGAATCTGCTGGCGCGCTTCGAGCCCGATGACGCGGTGAAAATCGCGGACCATCATCGGATAGGGATGCGATCCAAGGGCGGAGCCGAGAATGTAGTGCGTGTTGCGGACGTTCGTGACCCAGTCGCGCATCGCTTCGTTGATCGCTTCTTTCAGGGTGGCCTGGCCGGCGGTGACGGCGACGACTTTCGCACCGAGAAAACGCATCCGGGCGACGTTGAGCGCCTGGCGCTGCATGTCGACGCTGCCCATGTAGATGACGCACTCATAACCAAACCGCGCCGCGACCGTGGCCGTTGCGACGCCATGCTGGCCCGCGCCGGTCTCCGCGATGATGTGCGTTTTGCCCATACGGCGCGCGAGGAGAATCTGGCCGAGCGCGTTGTTGATTTTGTGCGCGCCAGTATGAAGAAGATCCTCGCGCTTCAGATAGATTTTCGCGCCGGCGAGATTTTTCGTCAGGCGCGCCGCGAAATACAACGGCGTCGGGCGGCCGGCGAAATCGCGCAGCAACTCAGCAAGCTCGCTCTGAAAGGCCGGGTCGATTTTCGCGCGTTCGTATTCCGCCGCCAGATCGTTCAGGGCGGACATCAGCGTCTCGGGCACGAACATGCCGCCGTAGGGACCGAAGTGACCATGGGCGTCGGGGAGCTGTTGGTACGCAGGCATGGGGGAAAACGTCCAACGTCCAACGCCCAACGTCCAACGTCGAATTAGGAAAGGCGTTGCTCGGTGGCTGCCAGCAGCCTGTTCAATGCGCGGCGATGGGGCGAGGGGATTGGAATCGAACAAAGCTCTCTGATGGGAAACCAGTTTTGACGCGGAGTTCTTTGCGCGGCGGATTTGTGCGCGTAGACCGCGAGCGTGATGCGGTGATGGGTGAAAGGGAATTCGGAACGATGCAGCGGCTGAAGCGCGGGCGGCGCGCTCTCTAACCGAGGCAGGATCCACATTCCACGCCAGCGACGTTGGGATTGTTCGAGCAGGACGCGATGCCGGCGCAGCGCGAAGCCATGATGCTCGGTGCGAAGTTGCAGCGCCGGGCGCGCTTTTTTCCGTGGAAGCACCATCGGCTCCGTAGTCCGGCAGAATCTTCGCACCGGACACGATAGACACTTGGGCCGAACGCCGCAGACGAGGGCGCCTAATTCCATGAGGGCGGAATTGTGTTGGCCGGTGTTGCGGCGTGGGACGAGTTGCGCAGCGACGGACCAAAGCCGCTCGCGTCCGGCGCTCGTGTCGATCGGCGTCTGCAGGTCGAAGACGCGGGAGAGGACGCGGGCGATGTTCGCTTCGACGATCGGGACCGACTGGTTGAAGGCGAAGGTGGCGATGGCGTTCGCGGTGTAGCGTCCAATTCCCGGAAGCTTCCGGATTGATTCGAGATCTCGCGGAAACGTGCCGCCATGTTTTTCCATTACGGCGATGGCAGTCGCCCGGAGATTGCGGGCGCGGCTGTAATAGCCGAGCCCTTGCCAGGCGTGAAGGACGTCATTTTCGGAGGCGGCGGCGAGCGTGGCGAAATCGGGGAAGCGGTGGAGCCACTCATTATAATAAGCGATGACGGTAGCTACCTGGGTTTGCTGGAGCATGAACTCGGAGACGAGGATGGCGTAGGGATCGGCGCTATGGCGCCAGGGAAGATCGCGGCGATTTTTGCGGTACCAGGAAAGGAGGGCGCGCCGGAATGAGGCTGCGTCCGGATCGAGGTTCGCGTTGATAAAGAAAACGTCGAACGCCCAACGCCGAACGTCCAACGCCGAATTCAGAGTCTTTATTCGAGATTGGACGTTGGGCGTTCGGCGTTGGACGTTTGCCCCTTCCAAAGGATGACTTCCTATACTCACCCGCTCACATCGGACCAGGCCGCCAAGCTCCGCGCCTTACTGCAGGACCTCGGCTTTGAGTTTGCGGACCGGCCTTACACGCTTTTCTTCGCGCAGAAGAACAAGCTCAGCGTCGCGGTTTACGAAAAGGGGCCAAAGATTTTGCTGCAGGGAAAGGGAATCGAGGAATTCGTCCAGTTCGAGTTGGAGCCGAAAATTCTGGAGGAAGCCAAGCTTGGTTACGAAGAAGTCCATTCCCCCGAGATGTTCGAGCCCCATTTCGGGATCGACGAAAGCGGCAAGGGCGATTTCTTCGGGCCGCTCGTTATCGCCGGCGTTTACGTCGATCGCGACATCGCGAGAAAATTTCTCGACGCCGGCATCCAGGACAGCAAACGGATTGGCTCGGACGCGAAGATCCGGTCGCTGGCCGAAATCATTCGCACCACGCCGGGCGCGGTAGGCGACACTGTCGCGATCGGACCAGAACGCTACAACGATCTCTACGAAAAGTTCGGGAACCTCAACAGTTTGCTGGGCTGGGGACACGCGCGGGTGATCGAGAACCTGCTCGAGCGAAAGCCCGATTGCCCGCGCGCGTTGTCGGACAAATTCGCCGATGCCAGTGTGATCCAAGACGCGTTGCTCAAGCACGGGCAGACGATCCACCTGGAACAGCGAACGAAAGCGGAATCCGACCTGGCCGTGGCGGCGGCATCGATCCTTGCCCGCGAAGCGTTTATCGACTGGCTCGAGCGGCGCGGGAAGGCGATGGGGGTGAAGCTAGGTCGCGGCGTTTCGACCGAGGTGAAGGAAGCGGCCAGAAAACTGGTGGAAGCGGGGGGCCCCGACGCCCTGCGAAAAGTCGCAAAAGTGCATTTCCGGACGGCCCATGATGTCGCGCCCTCCCACTTTTCGGCTCCGCCGCCTCGGCGCTCTTGGCGAAAGTAGACCGGTCGCGGCTCGCTACGGCGGCAGGGCAAGCTTCCTGCTACCTAGTTTTTACCTTTGACGCGCCATTTGTGGAAACCAGGCTCCTCATATTGAATGCCGATCCGGTCTTTCAGGACCGGGCCCTGGCCATTCTCGACGAAATCGACGGCATCGAAACCCGGGTCGTCCGCACGATGTCGGAAGCCGTCTCGGTCTTGCTCGGGGAGAACTTCGACGGGTTCGTGGTCGAGGGTGAAAACCCGATCGCCATGGAGCAGGCCACCAACGCGCGGCAACATTTCCCCTCGCTCAAAGTTGTCTGCCTCTCGCCCAAGGCGAAGGACGCCGAGTCCGCGGCGCAGCAGCAGAAGATCACCAGGATTTCGAGCGACAGCAACGAACGGAGCTTGCGCAAACAATTGCAAACCTTCATCGAATCCCTCGCCCAAGGTGGCACTCCGGCGGAAGGGATCGATCCCTGCCATTCGCTTATCGGGAATCTGAATCAATTTTCGGCGGCCGAGATTTTGCAGATGAGCTGCCTGGGCCAGCGCAGCGGACGTTTCACGTTCAAATCGGGCCGCGGCAACAGCGAGATTTACCTCGCGCACGGCTCGGTGCGGCACGCGGTCTACGGGTCGCTGGAAGGGGAATCGGCGGTCGCGGAAATTTTCCGCTGGCGCCAGGGCCGCTTTTATTTTGAAGAAGGAATCATCAGCCAGGTCCAGACGGTAGACCGGCCTTGGGCGCACCTGTTGATCGACAATTTGCAGAAGCTCGACGAGACCCTGGAACTTTCCGCGACCGGTCCGCTATGAGAGATAAAGCCCTCGAAACCCAGCTGCGGCTGCTCACGCTGCAATTGGATAACTGGAAAAAGCTTCACGACCTGATCACCTACGGTCTGGACAAGGCGCGGCCGATCATTTCGGCGGAACAGGAGCGGCAATTTACCGACATCCGCGCCAATCTCTTGCAGGAGACCGAGCACGTCTTCGGGGCGCTTGGGGTTTTAGGCGAACTCTCGGGGCGCGCCATGAACGTGCTTCAGCGCAGCGTCTCGGTGCGCGGGGTGCGCGAGCTTTCGAACGAGGAAGTGCGGCGCCTGGAAACGGAGTGGAACGGTGTTTTCACCAAGCTTGGCGTGGTCCAGGGGCAGTTGAAATCCCGCCGGAAATCGCTCGCGGAACAGAGCGCGATTTCCTATTACCTCAGCCGCGTGTTCAGCCGTCCGGCGACGGCCTAGGGCGCAATTTGGCGCGCAAACCGGCCTGGGGGCAGGCCGGCTCCAATCCCGGCACCGCAATTTAATTGCAATTGGTGCCCACCGGCTTAGTGACGGGAGACGATTACCTTATGTATGGCGAAGCTCACCAAGAGAGACATCGTTGTGGCCATCAGCAACCAGACGGGGATGGTGCAGCACGACGTTTTTGACGTCGTGCAGCGGACGCTCGACCACATTACTAACAGCCTGGCGAACAACGTTGCCGTGGAACTGCGCAACTTCGGGGTGTTTCAACCGCGCCTGACCAAGCCGCGCGTAGGCCGTAACCCCAACGAGCCAGGCAGCAGTTTTGTGATCCCGTCGCGGGCAACCGTAAAGTTCAAGGCCGGCAAGATCATGCGCCAACGCGTGGAGAAACTTTCCCGCGAATTGAAGGAAGCCTCCGAGCGCAAAGCGGCCGAGCAGAGCGCAGCGAGCGTTCCGTCTTCTAATTAAGAACATTCGTTCCCGGCCTCCGGCGCGCCCGCGTACGGCCAAGCCAAGGCCGCTGCCCGAATGACTCCCACCGTAACCCCTCCAGCCACGGCGGGACCGGAATCATCCCGGGCTGGAAATGCCCCAACCGTGGCTTCGCCGCGTCCAGCCGTGGATTCAGGCGCTCGATCGCTGGCTGCATCGCGTCCAGCCAAGGCTGGGACGCTTCGGTCCCGGGCTGGAACGCTCGCCGCCGCGGCTGGCCGCCGCCTGCCCGGGAATGGCTGGCTCCAGCTTTGGCTGGATCGCTTCCATCCGTGGCTGGGAGCATGGCCGCCGAGACAGGCCACATCCAGCCACGGCTGGAGGGCTGCACGACTCGGCAATGATGGTGGCATCCATGGCAGGAAGCGCCCAATCCCAGGATTCGCCTCTCATTCCCGGAATCAGCGGCGAAGCCGCGGTTTTGTTTAGGATTTTCCGTGCCCTTGCCGAGATCCACAGGGCAACTCTGTTCTCAAAGTGTTCCTAACTGTTCTCAAACTGTTTCAGTAGCGCGTCGCCGCCAGGTCGCGTAAACACGCCGCCATCAAACGCGAATAATTCGCGCCAGTTATCACCTCCAACCCATGAAACATCATAATCATCTCCATCGTCGAGGGCTCGTCGCGACCCTCCTCTTTACCGGACTCACGGCCATAACTTTCGTTTCCTTGAGAGCCGACGAACTTTTGGCGCGCGCCGAAATCACCCGGCCGGCCCACGGTATTCGCCACGTCCTCGAGAGCACGGATGCCCGCATCAACATCGAACCGAACGAGACAATTCATCTTGACCTGCATCTCTCGGTCAGTCGCGGCATCGCGCGGATCGTGGCGCCGAACGGTGGGGCCTTCAATGCCGGCAAGAAAACCTTGGAAGTGGACACGGCGAAGAATGGCCCGGCGCTCAGCTTCGATTTTTCCGCGGGGCCAAACCCTGGCCGCTACACCGTAGAAGTCACTCACGGCAACGCCACCCGTACGTTTGAATTCTGGGCCGGTCAGGAACCGCCCCAGGGCAAGCCCGGTCCCACCCTCACTTTCAACGGCAATCACTAGAACTTTCCCATGAAACTTCGCTCTTATTTCTTCCTCCTTTCGTTCTTTTTCACGCTTGTCCTCGCGGCTATTCCCCTCACCTTGCACGCGCAAGCCCAGTACGAGATCGGCTGCGGTAACGACGAACTCGACGATCCCGGCGATCCTCTTTCGGACGATCCCGAGGATGATTCTGGCTCGGATTGGATCGGTGACCCGATCGACCCGCACAAAGGCAACGTGCATCGGGATGTCACGGACATCAGCACGTTCGGGCCGGCGCCGATCGTCTTCGCGCGCAACCTGAACAGCCGAACGACAGACTTCAACGATCCCTACTGGGAACTCGGTTACAAGCAAAGCTGGCAGCACAACTGGAATTACGAGGTGCGGCAACTCACGACAAAAACCTACGGGTTCTTCGACATTAAAGTCCGTTATCCCGATGGCAATGACGTTAACTTCAAAGCCACGGACAGCACCGGCACCCAGTTAGCCCCGCCTGCGAACAGCGGCGATCGTCTCTACCGTTGGACCGGTTCGAAGGTCGGATACACGATGATCAGGCCCGACGGGAAAGAATACGATTTCTGGCGGTATCTCTCGCCAAAGTTTCATCTCACGCAGGTGCGCAACGGCCTGGGCTACTCGTGGGATTGTACCTACGATTCCAACCAGCAGCTCTCGAAGATCGCTAACAATTTTGGAAGCTGGATCCAGATCGGCCACGAAACCGGACCGGACGGAGTGTTGCGCATCAGTGGCGTTTCGACCAATGACGGACGGACTGTGACCTATAACTACACGGCTTGGCCGGGCACCGGCAAGTCAGTCCTGGCCGGGGTGAACTATCCCGGCGGTGAGCAAGCCGCCTACTCCTACGTCACGGCCGACACGGCTTCGGCGACGGCGCGCCCGCTCCTCGCGGAGACATTCGATCCCAAAGGTCGCACGGGAGCCCAGATGAAGTACTCCTACAACTACAACGCGATTTCCTATGGCAGCGTCATCACCGGGACGGCCCTGGAGAATCGCAGCGCCGTCACCGACACTCTGATCGCGCAGATGCCGATGGGCAGCGGCAATCATCCGCAGATTCTTGCCGGCAACGGCGGCGAGATCACGCGGACGTACGTGAATGGGTTGCTCAGCCAAAAGATCGACGCGGCCGGACGAGGCATTAGCCTTGCCCGTGACGCCGGCGGTTTCGGCTTCGTGAGCAGCCGCACGGAAGCGGGAACCGGCGCGGTCATTGGTTATGGGCGCGATTACGCCGGACGCGTTTTGTCGCGCACCGACGCGCTCGGGAATGCCAGCACGAATTCTTACAATGCAAAAGGCTTCCTCATCGCCCACTCGGATGAGCTCGGCCACACGGCGACCATCACCCGCGACACAGTAAACAGCCGGCCGGTGCGGGTCGACTATTCGGACGGCGGTTATGAAGTCTGGACCTATAATGCGAAAAGCCAGCCGGCGACCCACCAGTTGCGGAACGGCGGCACGGAAACCTTCAGCTACGACGGTTTAGGCAACCTGACCACCCGCACCGACGCTCTCGGTAACTCGGTCCGCTACACCTACTACCCGACCGGACTGGTTTCCTCAGCCACCGATGGCCTCCTCAACACCACTTCGTTCATTTACAACTGGCGAGGCCAGGTGCTGACGATCACCCATCCCGATAGCACGACCATATCGTACGAGTACGACCTCTTCGGCAACCGGATTGCGGCGACTGATGAGCTGGGTCACACCACGCATTACACCTACGATGAATTCAACCGGCCCAAGACCATCATCGATCCGCTAGGCCGAACGACCACTTACGAATACGGGCAGGCGCCCGATTCGCCCGAGACCGGCTACATGCGCAAAATCGGCCGCATCATTTTGCCCTCCGGCAAGAAGATCGAATACACCTACGATCTCGCCGGACGACGCCTCACCCAGACGGTCGGCGCCGGCGCCGCCGAAGCGGCGACCACGAGTTACGGCTACGACATTGCCGGCAACCTGACCTCGACAACCGATCCGCGAGGCAAGACTTCCACCTTTACCTATGACGCGCGTCATCAGCGGAAGTCCGCGACCGATCCGCTCGGCCGCACGACCCTATGGGACTACGACTATCGCGGCAATAAGATCAGTGAGACCCGGCCAGACGGCGGCGTAACCCATTTCGCCTACGATAATCGCAATCGGCTCGTGCAAACGACCGATCCGGCTGGTCATGTCACGGCGCAGACCTACGATAGCGCGGGTAATATTGCCTCCATCACGGACGCGCGGAATAACACCTACCGATATACCTACGATTCGCGAAACCGGAAGACGTCAATGATTTATCCTGACGGCTCGCACGAAGACTACACCTATGACGCAGTCGGAAATCTTGCCTCCTACAAAACGCGGGCCGGGCAGATTCGGACGGCGACTTATGACAATCGCAATCGCGAGACCGGCTTCGCCTGGAACGACAGCACTCCAGGCGCGACCAGTGTTTACGATGCCGCCAACAAGATCCTGGCCCTGAACAGCAGTGTGAGCGCCCTGAGTTATGCCTACGACGATGCTGGACAACTCCTGAGTGAGACCCAGAATATCAGCGGCGGCGGAGGCGCCGAGATCGTCGATTACAGCTATGACGCCGATGGCAATCGGCTGACCACGGGCTATCCGACGAGCGACGTCATCTCGTACGAGTACAGCGCGCGCAATCAACTCGTGGAGATTTCTGACGGAGGCGCGAATCCGCTGGCGACCTATGCCTACGATCTTAACGGCAACCGGATCAGCCGGAGCGTCGAGAACGGGACCGCCGTCAATTACGCCTACGACAACACCAGCCGCGGGCTGAGCGTCGATCAGATCAACAGCGCCGGAAGTTTCGCCAAGGTTGATTACACGCTCGATTCAGTAAACAACCGGACGAGCCGGACGGAGACCGACAGCGGCGCGCCGCCGTTTACCGACATCTATGGCTACGACTTCATCGACGAGCTGACGCAGGTGAAATACAACTTCGACGCCGGCGCGAACACGCAGGATCGCCAGGTCGATTACGCCTACGACGCGGTCGGCAATCGCCTCAGCATTACGGATAACGGGGTTACGCAGAGCTATACCACCAATGTGTTGAACCAGTACACGATGGCGGGCGCCATGTCGCCGGCCTACGACAGTAACGGCAACCTCGGCGCGCTCAATGGAGCGACCTACACCTACGACGCGCAAAACCGCCTGGTCAGCGCGACGGCGAGCGGGACCACCATCAACTTCGCTTACGACGCGCGTAATCGCTGCGTGAAGCGCACGACGAACGGCTCGGCTTTATTCCTCTATTACGATGCCTGGAACCTCGTCGAGGAGCAGAACGCCGCCGGTGTTGCGCTCAATCGTTACGTCCACGGTGCGGGTGTCGACGAAATATTGGCCCGTTTTAGTAATAATGGCGCGGCCGTCTATTTCCACCAGGACGCGCTCGGCAGCACCATCGCGCTCACCGACGCGAACGGCGCCGTGATCGAGCGCTACAAGTATGACGTCTTCGGCGCGCCTGGATTCTTCGATGGGAATGGCGGAACGCTCTCATCTTCGAGCTACGACAATCGTTTTCTCTTCACCGGCCGCGAATACTACCAGACGGTTGGCGTTTACGATTACCGAAACCGCTTTTACTCACCGGCACTGGGCCGGTTTTTGCAAACAGATCCGGTACGTTTTGCAGCGGGCGATATCGATCTTTATCGTTACGCGGGCAACAACACAGTTTCACGGCTCGATCCAAGCGGACTGTACTGGATGGAGTGGGGAGTCACTATCGGAGGATTTGTCGGAGGGGGTCTCGTACTAATTGGCTCGGTACCAGCTGACTTTGCGACCGGCGGACTAAATATTTTCGCGACTCCGGCCGAAGTCGGCGCCGGAGCGTCATTAGGCGCTCTCATCGGCGGATCGCTCGGCACCTTGCTTGATGCCAATTCAAGATCGAACCCGCTTAATGGTCCTCCAGGGGGCACCTCGACGATTGATCAACCAAACGGCAAACCGAAACAGATTCGCGAGTACGGAGATGACGGTTATCCCGACAGGGATACGGACTTCGATCATCCGCACAACGGCATTCAACCTCACGAACACAATTGGGGCCGACCCGAAGATGGTTCGCCCCCAACAGATGAAGATCGTGGAGAGGGACAGGAGCTTTCTCCCGATAATCCGAATCGCGATGAGATGAGCGATCCGTCCGCCGACGATCCGACCGACGACCCGGCCGACGACGGAAGTGGCGAAACCGACGAAAGTGCAGAAGATTGCTAGGATAATACTCGATGATGCAACACTCTGAACCATTGCGGCTGGATCGCGATGGCATCGTTCGGCACCCCAATGTCCATGATGCGCGACTCGAAGCTATCTCCGTTCAGAAGCCGCAGGCCTGCTTAAAAATAGTCGATGTTGAAGGTAAACATTTAGACTTGGTTCTTCAGGGGGTGGAGCGCCTTCATGCGAGCAATTTTCGCGAGGGTAACATCATTTTCGATATCACTACTGGGAATGACATATCGGCCCTTGATCGTTCGGAGCTGGCCTCGCTTTTCGGTACCGAGGTCGAGAGATTAAAGCAGGCGCATTTCTTGGAGGCTATCTCGTCGCGGCTGGCTAATGGCGAATTGCTTTTCGTTCGGCTGGTACCCTCCTATGGGTGTTCATTGATCGCCCTGTGCGGACAGGTTTCGTTTCAATCCCATTAAGTCGAAACCTTGCCGGTCCCGCGAGCAATAATGAGACGGAGCCGAAAACGAAGAAGGACCTGAGGATGATGGATGTTCCGAATGACGTTCAATGATCAAACGACAAATCGCCTACACTCTCGGCTCGCGTGAGGATTCGATCCGGATCCGCTTCGGACCGTTCCACGAAGGGAAGGTCGATGCTATTGAAGTACCGTGTATTTGCGACTACGACGAAACGCGTCAGCTAGTTGGAGTCGAGATCTTGCGCTTTGGTTTGCTGATAGGAGCAAACGCTCTGGACATCTCGGGCAACGATCAAGGACAGAAGGGCTGGATCACGTTCGATCAGCGTGCTGACGCCTTCTACTTGAGGCTGGGCGTCGCTAAGTCCGTTCGTCAAATCGCCGCGCGGGCAAGAGTATGGCTTGACCCTGAGCATCGACTAACCGGCCTGAGCCTTGCACGGCGAAGGGCTCCGAAGTCTTGCGAGTTAGCACGTGCATCCGCGGCGACGTAAATGCGCTCCGGCCGGGGCATGGAACGACCTCACCATGCCCCGCCGATGATCCCTGCGCGGAATAATGAGTGAGCTCCAAGAATTAGCCATCGATGCGAACTGCCTCTTCTATCTCGAGAGAGTGCTTCGATCTGGAAAATCTCTTTCCCATTTGCTCCTGGAGCGCGTGGATTTTGCCGCCGGTAAGATTCACGCCCTCCTGAGCACCAAGGTTGGCGAGCGTGAGATGAAGGATTTCGCCGCGGGCGGGATTGGGCCAATTGAATCGCCGCGTCGCGCCCTGGCGGAAATCGGTCTTCGCTATCTTCAGGAGCCGGGTAAGCAGATCGCCATAGAAGAGGGCCTTGCGCGCCCTGGCGATCCCGCGATCCGGAACAAAGCGGGAGTCATTTTGCTTGCGGGCGAAATATATTACCTGGCGAGGAAAGTCGACACCGTCGAGCAGATGGAACGGTTTCTCATGCAGCCTCGCTACGCGATTGGTCTCGTGGGCATTTTCTGTGCAGCCGGAGCTGCCGAGGCTCCAAAGATCAGCGAGACAGAGCAGCTCGCCGAGCTTGTAGCAACCACGGAGAAAATCGTGGTCGGCGCTTTTGATGGCGAAGGCTTCCTTTTGTGGACAGCGAGTGAATAGCCTCAGGTAACGGACGGAACACGCGGAAGTAGAAAGCTTTCGAAAGTAGGAAGCGAGCAGAAGTAGAAAGTAGAAAACTGGTTTACGATCGGACGGCTGCCTCGGGTTCGCCCAGCAGCATCTGAATTGCTTCATCGAGCCGATCGAAATTGATTGGTTTGGTCAGATGCTCGGAAAAACCGGCAGCGCGCGCGCGGCTCACGTCGTTTTCCATTCCGAACCCGCTGAGCGCGATTCCGCGCAGGCCCTTGGTCGTGCCCAGTTCATGCATCAGCTCGTAGCCCGATCTGTCCGGCAGTCCGATATCGCTGATCACGAGGTCGAACTCCTCCCGCGCCGCTTTTTCCACGGCCTGATCCGCGGTGTGCGCCAGGGTCACGCGATAACCGCGCCGCTCCAGCATCATCTTCATGCCGGTGCAGGTATCGACATGATCGTCGACCACCAAGACGCGTGGACCGGTTCCCTTCGCCTTCGCGGCTTTCGCCGCCGCCTCTTTCGGGCCGCGCGCCTTGGGAACCGCTGGCGCCAACGCCGGGGCCGCGACCGTGGTGAGCGTCACGATAAAAGTGGCGCCGCGATTTTTCCCGCTGCTTTCCGCTTTGATGGTTCCGCCGTGCGCGTTGACCATGGCCTTGGAAATGGCGAGCCCGAGCCCGAGACCGCCGAAGCGCCGGGTGATCGAGCTTTGGCCCTGCTCGAAGGCGTTGAAGATACTTTCCATCTGGTCGCGCTCGATGCCGATGCCGGTATCGGTGGTTCGAATTTCCACTTTGTCCGGCGTGGGATTCAACGTCTCGATGACGATGCGACCCCTGGCCGGAGTAAATTTCACGCTATTCTTGATCAGGTTCCAAAAGACCTGCTGCAGGCGCGCGGGATCGCCTTCCACATAGGCCTGTTCCGCGCGCAACCGAAATTCGATCTTCAAATCTTTCGCGGCGATTTCCTCGCGGCAAATCTCGTAGGAGCGTTGCAGGATTTCGTGAACGCTGGCCGTTTCCAGGCTGAGCTGGAGTTTGCCTTTCGAGATGCGCGTCACGTCGAGCAGATCGTCGATCAGCCGCGCTTCCAGCTCGACGTTGCGGCGAATGACCTCGAGGGCGCGGCGAACTTCCGGCGAATCCCCGGCGCTCGCCTCGAGCTCGCCGACCATCGCGATGACGGGCGAGAGCGGGTTGCGCAACTCGTGCGAGAGCAGGGCGAGGAACTGGTCCTTGGCCGCGTTCGCGCCGATGAGCTCCTGGCGGAGCGTCATGTCGCGCGTCTTATCTTCGACGAGGTAGAGGACGCCTTGGACGGTTTGCTCCGAAGTCTGGAGGCGGAGCAGGTTCACATTGACGAACCGGGTGAGTCCATCGCGATCGGTGAACGCGTGCTCGACGATTTGATATGGAGCGCCGAACGCCAGCACCCGCTCGATCGCTTCGCCCGGCGCGATCTTCACCTCGTCGTAGATCGCCTCGTAAATATCGCGGCCTTCCGGCAATTCACCGAATCGTCTCGCCATCTCGACAAAGCTCTGGTTCGCCTGCAGAAAATGGCGCGACTCCGGATCGACCAGCGCGATGCCGCTCGGCATGTTCGCCAGGATCTTCTCGTTGAAAATCACTTCGCGCTCGATCCTCCGCGCGGCCTCGGCCTGGCGGCGCGCGATCCTTCCGGCGAGCCAGGCTGCGATGGCCGTCACCACAATCAGCCACAGCGCCGGGATCGTGATCTTATCCAACAAATCCCGGACCGGTCTGTAGGCGACCGCCTTGGGTTGCTCGACGATCGTCATCCAACCGGTGCTTTCGACGGTGTTAAATGAATAGAGGTTGCCGTCCCGTTCGATCGAGCCGCTTTTCAAGGCCCGGATTTCCTCGATGATTTTCGAGAGCCGGGGCGGTGGGGGGCCGGTGTTTGGAGCGAAGTTTTTCGCAAAAAGCGGCGCGCCGTTTTGATCCACGATCTGGCAAATCTCCTGGTCCGCGAAATCGATCGAGGACAGGCGCCGCCCCATGCGTTCCACCAGAACCCAGACGCCCAGATAACCAGCCACGTTGCCGTCCGACCCTCGAACGGTGCCCACGATTGCGGTCGCCATGCGGCCATCCGTTGGGCGCGGATGCACCGGCGAAATGTAAACGTCCGGCGAACCCATCGCCCCCTCCCGCCAGAGGGCCGGGGAAAATTGCTGGTCGCCCGAGGTCGCGATGGCTGGCAAGGACGCGATCAGCTGGCCATCGGTTCCGGTAATGAACATCCCGTCGATCCGCGGATGCGAATAAAAAGTTTGGGCCAGCCATTGCTGGGCTCCGGTAGATGCGGTCGGCCCGGTCAAGATTTTGGCCACGTCCGGCTGGGTCTGGTAATACTCGATCACGCTGCCGGTATGGCTGAGATCGTCGCCCACGAGATGCGCGATCAATTGCACGAACGTCTGGCGATCGTGCAGGATTTTGGTCTCCAGCGTCTTCGTCAGGATCGTATAGGAAACGACCAGCATCAGGATCGAGGGGAACCAGCCCGCGAGCAGGATGGCGACGACGATGTTATAACGGGCAAGGCGATCGCGGTCCCGCCGCTTCAGGTGGGCGAGGAATGGAATCGACTGAACCCAGGACATCGCAGGCAAAAGTTCGGCTCTCTCGATGATCGCGGCAAGGCCGGAAAATTAAATCGCCTGACCGGCTCTAATCCGCGGCGGCAATCGCCAGGTTCAATTCCTTTGCCTGGGCGTGCAGCGTTTTCACATCCTCCAGGCTCATCTTCTCCGGCGCGCGATTGAGGAGGGCGCGGATTGCGTCCACGCCGGCGCGCACTTTTTCGAAGATCGGTTTGTGGGCGACGGCCGGCGGGAGCGTCTTAATTTCTTCGGCGAAATAGTTGATCAAATCGCGTTGCCACAGGACCGCCGCGCGATCGGTGGTGTAATTGGTCTCGACCGCCCCGGCGCAAATCTCCAGGCCGCGGAGCCAGCCGCCCAGGCTGATCAGGTGCGCCATCTTTTGGTCGCGGAGCGCGGTCATCGCCTCTTCCACGTCCTGCTGCGTCGAGATCAATTCGCGTCGCACCGCGGGCCAATCGCCCTTTTTCCCCAGCTCCGTCAGGCTGGCGCTGTGGCGCATGACGCGATCGCCTACGCCGAGGCTGCGGGCCTGGCGCAGCAACAGTTTCCCCAGGTCTTCCACGAGATTTTTTTTCTGCGCTTCAACAATCAGGAACCCGTCCGCGACGAGTCCGCCGAAAACCATTCCCATTTGTTCCCGGCTGGCGTGCGCGGCTTGGGGAAAATCGCGCTTGAGTAGCTCAAAAGGAAGCGGCTTCAGGTCGTCCAGCTGCTGGAAAATCTCGGCGACCGACGGCGCGGTGTAGGGATTCACGCCCAGCTCTTCGCGTTCGTGCTCGGCCGGGTTCTCCACCGGTTCCTGGCCGTGGAGGGTGGCCACGGCGAAGAATGTTGCCGCCGCCGCATATATAATAAGAGTACGAGGAGGGGTGGCGCCGAAGATGGCTTTCATTCTTATCTGAATCGAGTGCTGACAGGCCGCTGCTTGCATGCCGGGAACGCTCGCCCTAAACTCAGCCAAGTCGTTCCTTTGTCCCCCGAAAATGTCTCCGGTTTCCACGGGCAAACCCCCGATTTTTGATTTGACGGGCGCGGTGGAAGCGGCATCATGTCGCCCTGCTCCGGGTAAATCTTCGGAGCAGTTTCTCTAATCCGTTATGCAAGGAAGCCTGGCCTCAATCATTTGGACGATTTGCTACATGAGCGTGCTCATCGGCCTTTCCGCATACGGAATTCATCGTTACGTCATCATTTACCTGTTTCTGAAGCACCGGAAGCGCGGGGCGGTGCCGGCCGGCCACTTCGACCAGTTGCCGAAGGTGACGATGCAGCTGCCGATCTTCAACGAAGTTTATGTGGTCGAGCGCCTCCTGCGTTCCGTGAGCGAGATCGACTATCCGAAGGAGCTTCTCCAGATCCAGGTGCTCGACGATTCCACGGATGACACGCGGGCGTTGACCTCGTCGTGCGTGGCGGAATTGCAGGGCCGCGGGTTCAACGTCGAGCTGATCCACCGGACGGACCGGACCGGCTTTAAAGCCGGCGCGCTCGAGACCGGGCTGGCTTCTGCCGACAGCGAGTTCGTCTGCATCCTGGACGCGGATTTTGTCCCGAATCCGGACCTGCTCAAAAAGACGATCCATTTCTTCACCGATCCGAAGATCGGGATGATCCAGACGCGCTGGGGTCATTTGAACCGCGGCTACTCCCTGCTCACGCGGGTCCAGGCGATGTTCCTCGATGGCCATCTTTTGCTGGAGCAAACCGCGCGCAGCCGCAGCGGACGTTTTTTCAATTTCAACGGCACCGCCGGTCTCTGGCGCCGGTCGTGCATCGATGAGGCGGGCGGCTGGCAGCACGACACCCTCACCGAGGATCTCGATCTGAGTTACCGCGCGCAGCTCGCCGGTTGGAAATTCATTTTCTTGCCCGATGTGATCACGCCGGCGGAGTTGCCGGTCGACATGAACGGCTTCAAGTCCCAGCAACATCGCTGGACCAAAGGCTCGATCCAGACCTGCAAAAAATTACTGCCCACGGTCTGGCGCAGCCAACTTCCGCTCATGATCAAGATCGAGGCGACGGCGCACCTGACCTCGAATTTCGCCTATCTCCTCCTCGCCTGCCTCTGCGTGCTCCTCCATCCTTCCACCGGTGGACCGCAGAACACCTGGATCCGAACCTTGCTCCTCGACGTGCCGATCTTCCTGACGGCCTCCGTCTCAGTTGCGGTCTTTTACATATGCGCGCAGCGCGAACTTCATCCGCGCACCTGGATGAAGGAAATCCTCCTCCTGCCCGCGCTCCTCGCCCTCGGCGTTGGTCTCTCGATCAATAATGCCCGCGCCGTCCTGGAAGCGGTCTTCAATCATAAATCGGATTTTGCCCGCACCCCGAAGTACGGGATCGAGCGCAAAACCCAGCCGTGGCGTTCCTGCAAATACATGCCGCTCAAATCGCTTCTGCCCTTGGCCGAAATGGCGTTCGCGCTTTACTTCTCCTACTTCGTCTGGTTCGCCATTCAGCACGGCCAATGGATCTCGGTGCCGTTCCTCGCCATGTTCCAAATCGGGTTCCTTTACGTGTCGCTTTCCTCCTTCAGTCGATGGATGCCGCGCTGGAATTTCGGCGGCGAACGCGCGGACGCGGCGACAATTCCCGCGTGACAAAGGGCCAAATCCTAGTAAGAAGCTCGGCATGTTTCGCATCTTCCTGGTGCTGACTGCGCTCCTCGCGCTCGCGCCCGGACTTCGTGCGGAAGGTCCCAGCCGCGTTATCATCAGCGTAAAAGACCAGAAGCTCATGTTGATGGGCAACGGCGCCCGCCTTGCGACCTATTCGATCTCCACCTCGAAATTCGGCGTCGGCGACAACTGGGGTCGCATGACCACGCCGCTGGGTTTTCTCCAGGTCGCTCAAAAGATCGGCGATCATGCGCCAGTGGGAGCGGTCTTTCGCAACCGGCGTTTCACCGGCGAGATTCTCCAGCCGAATGCGCCCGGGCGCGATCCTGTGATCACGCGGATCATCTGGCTCAAGGGCCTCGAGGCCTCGAACGCTCACGCGTTTAGCCGCTGCATTTATATTCACGGCACGCCAGAGGAAAAAACGATTGGCCGGCCCGCCAGTTATGGCTGCATCCGGATGAAGTCGCGCGACGTCGCGGACCTTTACGCGCAACTGCCGATAGGCGCGCTGGTCGAGATCGTTAGTGACAGACTTCCGAAAATTCCGAAGGCGCCCAGCGGAGCCGTCTTCGCTCTCGAGGAACGGAGGCCCGAACCAAAAGCCGAGCCGGAACCGCCGGCCGAGCCGGAAACAGTAGCCGAGGAGCCGGCGGCGCCGGTGGAAAAGCCGGTCAAAAAGCCGGCGCGGACGGTGCGGAAGAATCTCAAAGAACAACCGCACTTCGGCCGCAGCGCGTAATTCTTCGCGTCACCGGATTGCTTGCCGGGCGAAGCCGCCTTGACAGGGCGGAAGCTCTCCGCGACCCTCCCCGCCTCACAAAATTTTTTACCATGGCCAATACCCGATCCGCTTCCAAACGCGCCCGCCAGACAACCAAGCGCACCCTTCGTAATCGCAGCGTCCTCACCCGTCTCCGCGGAATGCAGAAAGGCGTTTCCGCCGCCGGCGCCAACCCGGAAGCGAAGGACGTGCATGCAATGATTTCCGCCATCGATAAGGCAGCCAAGCGCGGCATCATTCACAAGAACGCCGCGAACCGCCGCAAGGCGCGTTTGAACAAGTCGTTAGGCGCAGCTGGCAGTGCTCCTGCGGCGTAGGCTTGCGCTCCAGATCAGGACGGCTAGAATTTCATTCGCAATGATTCCCGCTTTCCTTCTCATCGTCGCCGCGGTCGCCTATCGGATCGTAACCGGCCTCGCCATCACTTCAGGCTCCACCTGGCTGTCGAATTTCGCGCCGATGGCCGCCATCGCTCTTTGTGGCGCGGCTTATTTCCCGGGCCGTTACAAATTCACCGTACCGCTCATCGCGCTCTTCATTTCGGATATCGTCCTGAACCTTCATTACAGCGCACCCATGATCGACCCGCTGATTGGGTGCCGTTATCTCGCCTTGATCGTCGTCGGCTTGCTTGGTTGGGCACTGGCGAATCGCGCGTCGTGGAAAACCCTCCTGCCCGCTTCGCTCGCCGGCTCTATCCTGTTCTACGTCATCACGAACGCGTTCGCCTGGCTGAGCGATCCCGGTTATGCCAAAAATTTCGCCGGCCTCGTCCAGGCGGTCACCGTCGGTCTGCCGCAATACAGCGCCACGCCGAGCTGGATGTTTTTCCGTAACTCGGTCGTGAGCGATCTGCTCTTCACCGGGCTTTTCATTCTCTGCATGCATTGGGGTCGCACGCCGGCGCCCACCCGCGCGTCCTCCGCCTTGCCGCGCCCGATCTAATCCGGCCATGTCGCAGCCGGAGCAACGCGACGAGGTCGAAATGCTCTCGCTGATGCTTCTCATTCGGCGTTTCGAGGAGCGGGCGAGCCAACAATATCAGGCGCAAAAGATTGGCGGCTTCTGCCATCTTTACATCGGCCAGGAAGCGGTCGTCTGCGGCACCGTCGCCGCGGTCCGGCCGGATGATTATTTGATAACGGCCTACCGCGACCACGCCCACGCGCTGGCTCGCGGCACCAGCGCGAACGCTTGCATGGCGGAGCTTTTCGGCAAAGCGACCGGTTGCTCGCGCGGCCTCGGCGGTTCGATGCATTACTTCGATCGCGAGCACCACATGTATGGCGGGCACGCGATTGTCGCCGCCCATGTGCCGCTGGCGGTCGGGATGGCGTTCGCGTCGAAGTATCGCAACGAAGACCGGGTGACGCTTTGCTTCTTCGGCGACGGCGCGATCAACCAGGGATCGTTTCACGAGGCGCTGAACCTGGCCGCGCTCTACAAACTGCCGGTGGTTTTCATCTGCGAAAACAACCTGTTCGCGATGGGAACGAGCGTCGAACGCTCCACTTCGCTGAAAGAAATCGTGGATCGCGCCGAAGGCTACGACATTCCGGGCACCGTCATCGACGGGATGAACTTTCGCGAAGTTCGCAACAAACTTGCGGAGATCGTCAGCTCGATCCGGGGCGATCCGCATCCGGCGTTCGCGGAAGTCCGCACTTATCGGTATCGCGGGCATTCGATGTCCGATCCCGCGAGCTATCGCACAAAAGAGCAGCTCGAAAAATATCGGCTCGACGATCCAATCACGCGTTTGCGCGCCCAGCTCACCCGCGAAGAGAAATTGACGAACGAGCGCTTCGATCAAATGGATAAGGAGGCAAAGGAGACGGCACTGGCCAGCGTGAAATTCGCTGAGGAAAGTCCCGATCCCCCGCTCGAGAACCTTTACGATTACACTTATGTCGGAACATAGACTTCCAGTCTGTGCGGCCAGCGGGCTTGCAGGCCGCTGATGCATCAAAGATGAGAGAGATCACCTACCGCCAAGCGCTCAATGAAGCACTCGCCGAAGAACTCGAGCGCGACCCCAATGTTTTTCTGATGGGTGAGGAGGTGGCCGAATACAACGGCGCCTACAAAGTGAGCCAGGGATTGCTCGAACGCTTCGGGGCCAAACGTATCATCGATACGCCGATCAGCGAAAACGGATTTGCGGGCATGGGCGTTGGCGCCGCGATGGTGGGGCTGCGGCCGATCATCGAGTTCATGACTTTCAGTTTTTCCTTCGTCGCCTTCGACCAGGTCGTGAACAATGCGCCGAATATGCTCACCATGTCCGGCGGCCAGTTCAACATCCCGATCACTTTTCGCGGACCGAACGGCCCGGCCCACCAACTCGGCGCCACCCATTCGCACGCGACGGAATGTCTTTACGCGAATGTTCCGGGCCTGAAGATCTGCACCCCGGCGACGCCGCGCGATGCGAAGGGATTGCTCAAGACCGCGATCCGCGACAACAACCCGGTGTTGGTTTTGGAAGTGGAGCTTCTCTACAGCTCCAAGGGAATGGTCGAGGAAGAAGATGTAGAGCTGCTGATCCCGCTCGGTGAAGCGGAAGTGAAACGCGAAGGGAGCGACGTCACGATTATTTGTTACGCGCAGACCGTTCCGCTCGCGCTCGCCGCGGCGAAAACGTTGGAGAACGAGGAAGAGATCAGCGCCGAAGTGCTGGATCTGCGGTCCATCAAACCGCTGGATCTGGACGCGATCCTGAACTCGGTCTCGAAAACACATCGGGTCGTGATCGTCGAGCAGGACCGGCCGTTCTGCGGAGTCGGCGCGGAAGTTTCCTATCGCATCCAGAAAGAAATGTTCGACGGGCTCGACGCCCCGATCTTGCGCGTGGCCCAGGAGGATGTCCCAATGCCCTACAACGAACGCCTCGAGAAAGCGGTCCTGCCGAGCGCGGAAAAGTTGATCGCCGCGGTGAAGAAGGTTTGTTACGCGTGAAGACTCATCACCTGTGCCTGAAATTTCCTGAGTTGAATGACGAAACGGAACATAGGCCTGTGGCCTGTGCGCCCAGCGGATATTCTATCCGCTGTTCGTTTTGCAGCGGAGTGCAACTCCGCTGGGCGCACAGACTGGAAGTCTATGTTCCCATCCCCTGACCTACCACCATGCCCGAAATCCAGATGCCGAAGCTGAGCGACACGATGACGGAGGGGACTCTCGTCGCGTGGAAAAAGAAGAAGGGCGACAAGGTTTCGGCCGGCGACGTGATCGCCGAGATCGAGACCGATAAGGCGACGATGGAATGGGAATCGCCGGAGGACGGGACGCTCACCGAGATTTATGTCGAAGAAGGCGGGAAGGTGAACGTGGGCGAGAAGATCGCGTTCATCGGCAGTGAAGGCGAAGCCGCGCCGAAGAAAGAAGAAAAAAAACCGGAAACGCCGAAGGACGAAAAGAAAGCGCCGGCGAAAAAGAAAGAGCAGGCGGAGACGGAAAAGCCTGGACCCGCCGAAGAAAAAGAACCGGAGGCTGCTCCGCCACAGGAAAGCAAGAAACCCGCGGAGAAGAAACCCGCGCCGTCTTCCAAACCGGCGCCGGAGCCGCGGGCGGAAAGCAGCAGCGAAGCGCGCGTGAAAGCGTCGCCTCTGGCGCGGCGACTCGCCGCGGAACAGGGCGTCGATCTTTCCACCGTGAAGGGAACCGGTCCCGACGGCCGCGTGACCGAAAGCGATGTGCGCGCGGTCTCAAAATCCAAAGGCGCGGCGCCGAAACCAGCACCCGCTCCACACATTGCCGCCGGCGAAGGTTCGCGCATCAGCCTGACCGGAATGCGCAAAGTCATCGCGGAGCGTCTTGTCGCGAGTAAAGGACCAGTGCCGCATTTCTATCTGAACATCGAAATCGATGCCGGTCCGTTGATGAGCGCGCGCGCCGAACTGAAATCGGCCGGTGAAAACAGCGACAGCTCCAAGATCACGGTAAACGACTTCGTCTTGAAGGCTTCAGTCGCCGCGGCGGTAAGAGTTCCGAAAGCGAACGCTTCTTTTGACGGCGACGCAATCGTCCAATACAACGATGTCAATCTCGCCATCGCCGTTGCGATCGAGGATGGATTGGTCACGCCGGTGATCCGCGCGGCCCAGAGTAAGTCGCTCCGCGAAATCAGCGAAGCCGTGAAAGACCTGGCTCATCGCGCGCGGAACAAGCGGATGAAGCCGGAAGAATTCCAAGGCGGTACCTTCACCGTTTCGAATCTCGGCAGCTACGGCATCGACAATTTTTCCGCGATCATCAATCCGCCGCAGGGTTTTATTCTCTCGATCGGCGCAATCGTAAAGAAAGCGGTTATCGACGATTGCGACCAGATCGTGCCCGGCCAGCGGATGAGTATCGGGATGAGCTGCGACCACCGCGTGATCGACGGGGCCTTGGGCGCGGAATACTTGAAGGAACTTCGTCACCTGCTCGAGAACCCGACGCTGCTGTTGATCTAGTCGTTAGGCCATGGACACGCGGCCGCCGGCAAATCGTCCCTGGATAATGCGATTCATTATCCAGGTCACACAAGGATTGGTGCGCGACGAGCGCACCCGGCGCAAGACGATGGCGATTTTGATCCTCGTCGCGGTCGCGATGGTGGCAGTCGGTTTGACCGGTTTGCGATCGTGGCTGGAACCGCGGGACCATGCCGGCCGCTTTATTTTTTTCTGGTTCGCGTGTGCCTGGGTAACGCTGACCGCTTTGTTGCTGGCCTTGCTCGATCTGCTGATGATCCGCGCTCGAGCGAGGCAGGCGCGAAAAGATTTGCGCGAAGATGTCTCGAAACGCGCGAACCCTAACTCGGCCGAGCAGTAGCCAGCCGCGGCCAGCGCCAAAGGCCCACCGCCAGGAGAAGAAGCGAACAAAGAGTGGTAACCATTCCTGGAAGCAGCCAGGGATTTCGATAACGCAGCTCCACCTTATGTTCTCCGGCCTTGAGAGCGACACCAAGGAGCCCGATATCCGCGCGGAAGACGGACGCCGGCTGACCATCCTGGAAAGCGCGCCAGCCGGGACTGAACGGCGTCTGGAGAATGAGAATACTGTCCTGGTCGAGGCGCACGCTACCTTCGAGTCTGTTTTGGGTGAACGATGCGAGACGGAAAGCGCTGGCGCGTCTTTGCTCCACAAGCCCGGGATAGGATGAAGCGGCGAACTCGCTTTCCAGCTCGGCCACGCTAATCCGTTTGAGACTTGGCGCCATTGCCTGCTCGTTCGGTTCAAGAATGGCCGTGGCGAGCAGGACCTGCTCCTTGGCATCGCGGGAAAGCTGGAGGAATTGGTCCTGCGGAAGGTACCTCGTAAAAGTCAGGCCCAACGGAAGGAAAAGCTGGTTCTTGAAGAGGTAGCTGTCTCCGTAACGCCGGACCAATTCGTATTGCGCCACCTTCTGGAACGGTTCCGGATCGTCCACGAGGGCGTATTTCTCTCCACCGAAAATCGAGGGAATAAAATTTCCGGCCAGGCCGGCCGCCCAGCGAGTATCGGTTTCCAAGTTTGATGGCAGAGCTTCCACGGCCGTGAGAAAGCGCAGGTAATTGGAATCGTTGAATGAACTATAGGAAGAGGTGCCGTAGTAACCCAGAAGCATCGCGTCGTTCGGGTCGGCTCCAGTGCGGCCCTCC
>QHNH01000025.1 GCA_003218375.1 Verrucomicrobiota bacterium
TTCGTTATCCAACTCGGCTCGCGAGCGGTCGATCTTCGGCAGATCGTGGTGCGCGTCCACGGTCGCCGCCGAATAGCCGGGAAAATGCTTCCCGCAGCTCAGGATCCCCTCGCCGCGCAGGCCGTCGTTGAACGCGCCCGCGAGACGGACCACCTGCTCGACGCTCTTTCCGTAACAGCGTCCGCGGAGGGAATTGTCCGCATCGTCATCGAAGGAAATGTCGAGCACCGGGCAGAGATCGAGGTTGAACCCGAAAAGGCGGAGAAGCCGGCCGGTGATCTCGCCATGTTGCCTGACAAGGGAAACGTCGTTGCGATCGCGGAGCTGTTGCGCGTTCGGCGGCTCGTTCCCGATCAGCCGCAGCCTCGAAACGCGGCCGCCTTCCTGATCGATCGTGATGATCGGTTCGACTCCGCTCACATCGCGCAGATCGTCGATCAATTTCCGAAGCTGCGCCGCGCTCTGGATGTTGCGCCCGAAAAGGATGAAGCCCCCCGGCTGGACGCGTCGGAACAGCGCCGCCGTTTCCGGATCGAGTTCGTAGCCGGGGACGCCGGTGAGGATCAATTGACCAAGGGAAGCTCTGTTCATAACGTCAACGTAACTTGATGTGCACCGCTGGAAACAAACACGGCCCATAGGGCCATGGCTACAAAAAGGATTGAATTGAACAAGATCGGTATTTTCGGCGGCACGTTCGACCCAATTCATCACGGGCATTTGATCCTCGCGCGCGATGCATTCGAACAGCTCAGCCTCGACCGCCTGATCTTCATTCCGGCCGCCATTTCGCCGCACAAGCTCAAACAGCAGCCGACTGCGCCCGAGCTTCGCCTGGAAATGCTGCGCGCCGCCATCGAAGGCGAGTCACATTTTTGTTTGGACGCGCTGGAGCTGGAGCGGCCCGCGCCATCGTACACCGTCGACACAATGGAAGCGCTGAAGACGCGCGAGCCGGACGCGGATTTCGTGTATCTGATCGGCGAGGACAACGTCGTGCACCTTCCCACCTGGCATCGCTTTGCCGATCTTTCCAGGATGGTCCAATTCGCCGTCTTGGACCGCAGCGGTTTGAAGACCACGCATCCCTATCCCACCATCCGCCGGCACCTCGAAATTTCGGCGAGCGATATCAGAAACAGAGTTGCGCGCGGGCAATCCATTCGTTATCTCGTACCGCCAGCGGTCGAGAAAATCATTCGCGAGCGCCAGCTTTACCGGGAGTCTTAGAAAATCACCGCCGAAAATTTAGCCAAAGCCTGCGCCCATCTCGCCGCGGACAAGAAAGCAGAGGATATCGTGGTCCTCGATCTTCAGGGCATCTCGAGTTTTACCGATTTCTTTGTCATCTGCTCGGGAACTTCGGAGCCGCACCTGAAGGCGATCGCCGGCGCGATCGAAGATGGATTAAGGAAAGACCACGGCGTTCGTCCCGTGTCCGTCGACGGTTTTCCGGCGAGCCAATGGATAGTGCTCGATTACATGCAGGTCATCGTGCACATCTTCCGCCGCGAGAAACGCGAATTCTACAGCCTCGAAGATCTCTGGGGCGATGCGCCCCGCGTGGCGTGGGAGCTGGCGCAAGCCAACCGGTAAATTACTTCGGCTTCGCCGATGGAGACGGCTTCGCGGGCGCCGAGGGAGCGGTGGAAACCGATGGCATTGGTTTCGCCGCTGGGCTGGTCGCCGTCGTGGGCGCCGGTGCGCCGGGCGCGACGGTCGCCGCTGGTTCTGGAGGCTTGATGCTCAGGAGTTCCACTTCAAAGATGAGCGTCGCGTTCGGGCCGATGAGCTGGCCTGCGCCCCGCTCGCCGTAGGCCAGCGACGACGGGATAACGAGCTGATACTTCGCGCCCGGCTTCATGAGCTGCAACGCCTCGATCCAGCCTTTAATGACCCGGTTGACCTGGAACGTCGCCGGTTCATTCCGTTTGTAGGAACTGTCGAATTCCGTGCCGTCGATCAACGTGCCGCGGTAGTTCGTCACCACCGTGTCGGTTTCCTTGGGCGACGGGCCCGCGCCTTCCTTCAGCGCTTTGTATTGCAACCCGCTGGCCGTTGTCTTCACGCCTTCTTTCTTTTTGTTTTCGGCGAGGAATTTTTCGCCTTCCGCAGCGTTCTTGGTCGCAGCCTCTTTGCTGGCCGCGATCTGTTTTTCCATCATCTCCTTCTGGAACGCCTGGAGGGTTTTCTCGCGTTCCTCCTTCGTCAAAAGGGCTTCCTTGCCCGCGAGCGCGTCCTTCAATCCGCCGAAAAGCGTGTCGGGATTCAGCTCGACATTTTGTTTCTTGAATGTCTCCCCGATATCATAGCCAATGCTGTAACTGGCCTTGTCCTTTTGATCTTTGAGCTGTGCTTTATCCTGCGCTAAACCAATCGAAGCGATGCAAACTGCGCCGAGGCAAATGATGAGACGTTTCATAGGAATGGGACCGCGCGCGGTTGAGCTTCTGAATTTGGGCGCTGCGGGAACTGCCACGCTAGAGAAGAAACCATTAACGTCAAGCCGCCGGGCGTCTCTCACATGCTCGGTCTTAGGCGTTTTGGTCACGCTCGCTGGCCAAAGTTTCGCTGCGATCAATCTTTCGCCGGCCGAGACCCGCCGGATCGGAAACCGGATCTGGCAAAACGAATGCGGCGGCACCGTCGCCGGACTGACTTCGTGGAATACCGGGGAAAATTTCGCGTCCCTCGGGATCGGCCACTTCATCTGGTACCCGAAAGGCCTCCGCGGGCCGTTCGACGAAAGTTTCCCGAAATTTGTCGAGTTCGCTGGGGCGCGACACGCGAAGCTCCCCGCCGTGCTCCTTGCGAAAGACGGCTGCCCCTGGAAATCGCACGCTGAATTTTATCAGTCGGCGCAGAGCCCGGCCATGAAGGAACTGCGCGCGTTCCTGGCTCGCACAATTGATCTCCAGGCCGAGTTTCTGGTTCACCGGCTGCGGGAGGCGCTTCCCAAAATGCTCGCGGAAGGCGGCGCGTCGAACCACGCGCAGGTGGAGGAGCGCTTCGATCGCGTGGCCGGCACGGCGGCGGGTTGCTATGCGCTGGTCGATTATGTGAACTTCAAAGGTGAAGGTGTTCTTGCCACAGAGCGTTACGCAGGACAGGGTTGGGGCTTGCTACAAGTCCTCGAAAGAATGACGCAAGAGACTACTGGCCGCGCCGCGGTCAGAAGCTTTGCCGAGTCCGCTAAAATCGTTTTGAAGAACCGGGTGCGCAATTCACCGCCGGAACGCAACGAAGCGCGCTGGTTACCCGGTTGGCTCAAACGCGTCGACACGTATGCTGGAGGCTAAATCAAGGTGAGCTCGCGGTTCCTTCGTTTTGTCCCGGTTCTGGCGCTCACCCTTTTCGCGTTTGACCAGGCAACCGCCCAGATTCCTCGGCGCACTCCGCCGCGGCCCGCGCCTTCCCCGACAGTCAAGCCAACTCAACCCGCGAATCGGCCAAAACCCTCGCCCACTCCCACCCAACCGATGAAGAAAGCGAGCGAGCTAATTAGCAAGCAGCCGCCGATGAGTATAAACAACCCCGTTCTGCAGAGAGTCACACCGGAGAACGCGCACGTGATCGTTTCGCTCACGAAACAGCGCGCTTATCTGATGATCGGTGATGAAATTGCGATCGACAGCCCGATCTCCTCGGGCAAGCGCGGCCATACGAGTCCGAACGGAAATTTCAGCGTGCTCGAAAAAGACAAGGACCATCACTCCAGTCTCTACGGCGACTACAAGGACTCCGGCGGCCGCACCGTCCGCGGTGGCATCAGCTCGCAGATTGATTCAGCGCCGAGCGGAACTCATTTCGTGGGAGCCTCGATGAAATGGTTCATGCGTTTGACCGGCGAAGGCGTCGGGATGCACGTGGGAATTCTGCCGGGTTATCCCGCGTCGCACGGATGCATCCGCATGCCCGAGCCGGCGGCCGCGCAATTCTACTCGCACGTTAAAGTCGGCACGCCGGTGCGCGTCGATCCCTGACCGCGCGCTCGGTTAGTTCAGCGCGTACACTTCCACGAGCGCGACACCGGTACTCCCGTTTACACCGGCGACGACGGCTGTGTAGCCAGAGTTGGCCGGTGACAGGGTTGTGAGGATCGCTGATTCGCGGCTATCGGTCGGTGGAATGCCGGTCGCTGATATCTGAGATGCGTTGGATGCATCGCCCCAATTATCATTCCGGACGAGCGTATTGCCATTCGCATCGTGGAGTTCAAGCAGCGGGTCCTGTAAGGTACCGCCTACTCCATGCGCAGCTAACGAGGGTCCGAGCGCGCGGATTAAAACTCGCGCGGGCGAGCGGCCGTCGGGCCCCGGTATGAAGCCGCCAATCAATACACCTCCACTCGTGCCTACAAAACCGCGGCTGCTGATGTTGGCCAGTCTTGAATTGGCGCTTGCGGCGAGATCATAAATCTCCACAAGTCCAATGCCAGTCGCGCCGCCTTTACCGGCCAGGATTGCGGTGTAAGCTGCGCCACCCTGGTTCGCCGGCTTTGAGGCGAGACCAGTAACGCTCGCTGACTCCAATCCGTTACCGGGTGGGATACCAGTGGCGTTGATCTCATCGGTCTGGCTGTCTTTCCAGTTGTCGTTAAAGGCGAGCAGGGCGCCCGTGGAATCGTGTAGCTCGAGGGTCGGATCGGCCAGCGCTCCGCTTGCGCCTGCCTGCGCGAGTGAAGGACCCAGGCCACGCAGTATCACCTTTTTCTCATCCGTTCCGACGACGATGAAACCGGCAATCAATACATTGTCGCCGGTGCCGACAGTCGCCCGCGTCGAGATATTGAGCAGCTGAGCCTTCGCGGAGAAGGCGGGCGAAAACTCCGAGGTGTTACCAGATGAATCCGTAGCCGTCGCGCTATAGAATGGGCGGCCGGGGTCCGTGTCGAAACCTGTGTGAAAGGAAACGTTACCGCTCGCGTCGGTGGTCACGTTAGCTGATCTGACAAAAATCTCGCCCTCCGAAAGTCCAGCGGCAGAGCTAATGAAGAACTCCAGCTGGAAACTCGAGTTAGGTGCGCTATTAAGAGTTCCATCGACGAACGCAGTGGAGAACCCGCGAGGGCTGTTAAGAATCTTTACCGAGCTGATCAGCGGGTAATTCTGAAAATTGTTAGGCCCGCTGTCGGCATCGTTAGTATCATTAGGCGTCGCGCCGTCGCCGCCAAGGTCGATCCCGATCTGCCGGTTGTGAAGGATCGCATTCTGCGAAATCTGATTACCCTGGCTCGCCGCGCCACCGGTCACGATCACTCCGGAATCGTTGAATTCAATCCCATTACCGCCGGACACGCCGTTGTCCCCCGGTCCGCCGATTACGTTTTTTGATCCGGCGACAATTGTAATTCCCGATCCGTTCGGCAAAGCGCTGACCCCAATCTGGTTGCCTTGAATCCGAACACCCACCGAGGGCACGCTGGTGACCGCACCCATGCAATAGTTGAAGCCACCTACTTGGATCGCTGTGCCATTCCCCGAGATGATATTGCCGGCACCGGTACCGGCCGTGCCGCCGATAATCATGCCGCCTTCGGCCTGAATTCCTATCGCGTTCCCGATCGCTTTGGTTCCTTTCGCATTCGTGCCGACATAGTTCCCCTGCACTATTCCACCACCACTCACGCCGTAATCGCTGTGCCCCGAGATAACGTTCCGCGAAGCGGGATCGCTTCCGCCAACCACTGTGTAATCGACGGTCAGTGCGCTGTCGGGATGGTCGGGGAGGCGTATGCCCCTGTCATTCGCGGCCAGTGTCTCGCCGTCAGGCAGAACGCCGATGAAATTACCAACGATGAAAGCCGAATAAACCGTCCCCACCTGGATGGCGTAGCTGTGTTGGACTTTGTCCGGACCACAATAACCTGCGGGAAGCGGGGCCTGGGCGGTGAAACCGGTTAATGATAACCCTTTGATCGTATAATGCGCCGGAAAATACTGGCCCCTTGGCGACGTTATACCGCTCAAGCCAAGGCCCGTCAGCGGGACCTTCGAATCACTACCGTCAATCTGAATCAAGATCACCGCGTTATCACCGACGGAAAGCGTGTTCGGCTTCGCTCCCGGCTGGCTGTAGCCGTCGATCACCGTATCCCGCATAAGCGGCGGCAACGGGTTCTGGCTGACATCAATCTTGTGCACACCGGCCCCTGGGATGTTGAAAAGGATTCGATTCGCTTCCCCGGTGTTATTCGCATCCGTGATCGCCTGATAAAGAGAGCCCGCCCCGAAGGCGTTTGTGTTCGTGACCGTGAAATCAGCCGCCGCTAATCGGCTCACTGCGGACACGAGAATTAAGAAAGGGAGAACACTTTTCACGCACGCAGAGTATCTCGCTTCGCGCCTGAAACAAGCGAAGATACTACAAGAGGCGGCGGCGCAGCATTTCCAGCGCAGCTTGCGTCGTCAGCTCTTTGAACGTCGGTCGATCGTCCGGGAAAAAACGGCGCTCTACTTTTGTCGGCTCACCCTCAGCAGCTAGCGCAATAAAAACTGTGCCGACCGGTTTCTCTTCGGTGCCACCGGAGGGTCCGGCGATACCAGTTGTCGCCAGGGCAAAATCCGCTTTCGAATTCGCGCGAGCGCCCTCCGCCATCGCGAGCGCGACCGCCTCGCTGACTGCGCCATGTTCTGAAATGAGACGCGGACCGATACCCAACATCGCGGTCTTCGCATCATTCGAATAGGTCACGTAACCGGCCAGCAAGATGGCAGAGGCGCCGGGCACGTTCGTGATTCGATGGGCCAGATAGCCGCCCGTGCATGACTCCGCGACCGCCAACGTCTGTTTGCGCACGGTTAACAATTTCACGACGGCCTCTTCCAATTCGCTGCCATCCGTCGAGAAAATCGCCGTTCCCAATTTCTCCCGGACGATTCGTTCCGCTCGATCGAGCGTCGCCGCCTCACCCAAAAGGCGCAAGTCGATTTCTCCCGGCCGGGCGCAATAGCCGAGCTCGAGGCCGGGCAATTCCAGTAACGGCGCGCCGACCGCTTCCTCGACTAGCGATTCTCCCATGCCGGCGATCCGAAATGTCCGCCGTTCCACCGTGACTGCCGTCGGCACGACCACGCGCAAAATCGGCAACACCCAAGCGCGGAACATCGGATGTAGTTCGCGCGGAGGGCCCGGCAGCAAAAACAGATGCGGCCGTTTCGTCATCGTATCCGCCGCGAGATACAAGCCAGGCGCGCTGCCATGTTCGTTAGGCAGGACGGTTGCGCCTTCGGGCACGTCCGCCTGTCGCGCCACCCGGTCCGTCAGCCGGAAACCGCGGCGCGCCGCCCGCGCTTCGATCGCGCGCAGGATCGCCGGGTCGTGTCGCAATTTCAACCCGAGGAGGTCGGCCGTGACCTCGCGCGTGATGTCGTCCGTCGTCGGACCCAGGCCGCCGGTGATGAAGATGATCTCCGCCTGTCCCAACGACTCCGCGATCGCGTTTCGGATCACGTCACCATCGGGGACGGTGGTTTGACGTTCGATCCGCAAACCGAGCGGAAAGATTTCGCGCGCGATGAACGACAGATGGGAATTGAGAACGTCGCCGAGAAGAAGCTCTGTGCCGGTATTGATGAGGATGGTGATCACGTTGAAGCGTTGAAGCGTTACAAATCGCCGCCCGCTCTAACGATTCAACGCTTTAACGCTGTAACATCGCGCGCGCCAGCGCGCGATCCTTACGCCGCGTCCTTGTCCTGCTTCTTCCGAATCAGCGGCAGCTTCTTTCCCTCGACCACCGCACGATTGATCGTGACTTCCGCGATGTCTTCCCGGCTCGGCACGTCGTACATGATCTCGAGCATGATCCGCTCGAGCATGGAACGCAGAGCGCGGGCCCCCGTTCCTTTCGTCACGGCCTGCGCAGCCAGCGCCTTCAAAGCGTCCTTCGTCACGCTCAGCCGCACGCCTTCCATCGAGAACAGCTTCGTGTATTGCTTGATCATCGCGTTCTTCGTGTCCGTCAGAATCGCGACCATCTCTTCTTCCGTGAGCGCGTCGAGCGCGCTGAGCACCGGCAGGCGTCCGATGAACTCCGGAATCATCCCAAAGCTCAGTAAATCCTCCGGCTCCACGTGGCGCACCGCTTCCCTCGCGAGCGCTGCTTCCACTTCGAGCGTCGGGCTGTTGAAGCCCATCGTCCGCTGCCCAATCCGTTTCTGGACGATCTTATCGAGGCCGACGAACGCGCCACCACAGATGAAGAGAATCTTCTCGGTATTCACCTGGATGTATTCCTGGTGCGGATGCTTGCGCCCGCCCTGCGGCGGAACGTTGCAGGTGCTGCCTTCGAGAATCTTGAGAAGCGCTTGCTGCACCCCTTCGCCGGAAACGTCCCGGGTGATGCTGACGTTGTCGGTCTTGCGCCCGATCTTGTCGATCTCGTCGATGTAAACGATTCCGATCTCGGCGCGCTTCACGTCGTAATCGGCATTTTGGAGCAGTCGCAGGATAATATTTTCCACGTCTTCGCCGACGTAGCCCGCCTCAGTCAACGTCGTCGCATCGGCGATGCAAAACGGCACGTCGAGAATTTTAGCGAGCGTTTTCGCCAGCAACGTCTTGCCGGAACCGGTCGGGCCGATGAGCAAAATGTTGCTCTTCTCGATCTCGACATCGGCGAACGGATCCGGTTGAAACGCCGCCGACGTGTCCGGCGGGATGCTTTGCAAGACCCGCTTGAAATGATTATGGACCGCGACCGAGAGCGTCTTCTTCGCGATGTCCTGCCCGATCACATACTGGTCGAGCGAACGCCGGATATCAGCCGGCTTCGGGACGCGAATCGTGGATGATTGCCGGCGCGCGTCTTCGTTCAGTTCCTTGTCGAGAATGCTTTTGCAGACGTTGATGCAACTGTCGCAAATGTAAACGCCGGGGCCGGCGATGAGCTTGCGCACCTCCGCGTGGCTTTTGCCACAGAAGGAGCACATGGTGAGGTTGGAAGCGCGCGCCATATCAGGGGGTCAAAAGAGCAGCTTTTATTCCTCGATTTTCCGGGGCAACGCGGCCTCGGCGATGGCCGTTGAGGCGTCGGGACTGGCCCCGTCCAGCAGCTTCACTTCCTTGCGTGATTTGATCACCTCATCCACCAGCCCGTAGATCTTAGCTTCCGCCGCCGACATGTAATAATCGCGGTCCGAATCGAGCCGCACCTGGTCCTCGGGTTTGCCGGTGTGTTGCGAGATGATTTTGATCAGGCGCTTCTTGAGCTTGAACATGTATTCCACCTGGCGCTCGACGTCGCTCGCCTGGCCTTGGGCGCCGCCCGAGACCTGGTGGATCATGATGTCGGAATTCGGCAATGCGAAGCGCTTCCCTTTCGTCCCGGCGCAAAGCAGGACGGCGCCCATGCTCGCCGCCATGCCGAGGCAATAGGTGTTCACGTCGCAAGTCAGGAACTGCATCGTGTCGTAGATCGCCAGCCCGGCGGTCACCACGCCGCCCGGCGAGTTGATGTAGATGCTGATGTCCTTCTTGCCGTCCTCCATTTGCAGGAAAAGCAATTGCGCGATCACCAGGTTCGCGATGTGGTCGTCGATCGAGGTGCCAATGAAAATGATCCGGTCCTTGAGCAACCGGGAATAGATATCGTAGCTCCGTTCCCCGCGGCCGGTCTGCTCGACCACCATCGGAATGAGCACTGATTGTGAGAAATTTTCGTTCGGAAAAGTCATGTTTTATTCTGGCGGAGCGCTGGCCACCGCCGTATCGGGAGTCGTTTCGATGCTAACATTCGCCTTTAGGAAATCAAGGGTCTTGCCCAGCAGGATCTCTTCCGCGAGGCCGTTGATCCGATCGTTTTCCTCAAATTCCTTCCGCATTTTTTCGACCGAGACGTTGTAGTGCGCAGCCTGCGCCCGGATGCGCTCGTCGATTTCTTCGCGCGTCACCTCCAGCTTCTCCGCCTCGGCGATCCGGTGCAGGATGAAGTTGGTTTTCAATCGGTGCGCCGCCAGCGAACCGGCGCCTTCGATCAGTTCCTTCTCCTTGCCCTTGAGCAGGTCGTCGGGTACGCCCCGTTCGCGATTGCGATGCACCAGTTCGTTGAGGGCCCGGCGGGTTTCGTTTTTCAGAAGCGGCGGCGGCAGATCGAAGCTGATCCGCTCGTGCAAAAACTTCACGATTTGCTGTTCCTTCGCGCGATCCACCTCATGTTCCTTTTCGTGCTCGAGATTGTGCTCAATCGCGTGCCGTAATTCGGCCAGCGTTTTTTCGGGCATGATTTTCGCCGCGAACACATCGTCCACGGTTGGCAAAACCTTTTCCTTGATCTCGTTCAGCGTGACCGCGTAATCGGCTTTCTTTTCCGCCAACTCGGTCACCGGAAAATCAGCCGGGAATTCCACCTGGACGCTCCGGGTGTCGCCCGGTTTCATTCCCACGATCTGCTCGCAGAATTTCGGCAGGAAATTTTCCGGCGCGAGATGGAGCCAGAACTTCTTGCCGCCATGCAGGTTCTTGCTCGCCTCCGGCACGATCTCGCTGATCGGAATCCCGTCGATCGCCCCTGTAAAATCGAGCACCGCAAAATCTCCCATCGCCAGGCCGCGATCCGGAGCATCGACGAAATCCGCAGCCTGGTCGCGCAAACGCTCGATGGCCGCGTCCACTTCCGCCTCGCTCACCGCGGTCGCTGGCAATTGCACGGGAATATTCTTGTATTCAGGCAGCTCGAACTCCGGCGCCGTCACGACCGTGGCGCGAAATCGCATCGAACGGTCCTCGCCGAATTCGACATCGCCCACATCAGCCAGCGAAACCACCCTCAGCTGCTTTTCCGCGATCGCTTCGTGATAGCTTTTCGAGACGAGCGCCTTCGTCAGCTCGTCCTGGATCTCCTTGCGAAATTTCTTCTCGATGACCTGGCGCGGCGCTTTCCCGGCTCGATAACCCGGGATCCGCGCATTGCGCGAGTAATTGTTCGCGATCGCGTCCCATTCCTTGCGCACATCTTCCGGCGGCAGCTCGATCCGCAACGTCGCCATGCCCGGAGGTTGATTTTCCACTTCTACCTTCATTTGCGGAGCGACGTTACGGGCAGCGCGCAGCATGCGCAAGGTAGCGACTCTTCTGTAGCCGCCGCCCTGTGGGCGGCGCGGGATTCAATTGATGCTTGCTAACCAACGCTTCGCACAGCGAAGCGGCTACAGGATCTGCTCACCGCGCACGTAAACCGAATGCGTCTGCAAAACACCGAAGTAGTACGCGATCTCGCGGTAATCGGCGCAATCGTAGAGCGCGAAATTCGCGAGCTTGCCCGACTCGAGCGAGCCGATCTTGTCGCCACGGTTTAAGCTATACGCGGCGTTAATCGTCGCCGCGGTCACACATTCCGCCGGCGTCATTTTCATCTGCGTTGCCGCCAGCGACAATATCATCGGCATCGACGGCGTCGGCGATGAACCAGGATTGAAATCCGTCGCGAGCACAACCGCCAGGCCAGCTTCGATCATTTCCCGCGCCGGCGGATAACGCGTTTTGCCTAACGAGTAAACCGAACCCGGCAGCAGAACCGGTTGCACGCCCGTTTCGGCGAGCGCGGCGATCTCGGCCGCGTTGACTTGTTCCAGATGATCCGCCGTGGCCGCCCGCAGACGCGCCGCCAAAAATGCTCCGCCCGAGTTCGTGAGCTGGTCCACGTGCATCCGCAATCGCAAACCATATTCCTGCGCCGCTCTCAGCACTTTTTCCGATTCCGTAATGTCGAAGTAACCGCGCTCACAAAACACGTCGCAGCTCTCCGCCAATTGCTCCTCGACGACACGCGGCAGCATTTTGTGGATGACGAGCGCCACATATTGTTCGGGCGCGTTTCGAAATTCATCCGGGATGGCGTGCGCCCCAAGAAAGGTCGGGACGAATTCGACCGGCGTTTCTTTGTTCAGGCGTCGGATCACGCGGAGTATCTTCAATTCATCGTCCATCGTCAGCCCGTAACCGGACTTCGCCTCGACGGTAGTAGTTCCTCCTTTGAGAAACCACGAAGCGTGCTTCTTCGTTTGCGTCAACAACTCCTCTTCGGACGCCGCCCGTGTTTTCCGCACGGTCGACCGAATACCACCACCTCTCTCGGCGATCTGCTCGTAGGTCGCGCCCTGCGTCGATCACGTTCGCGTCGCCGGACAATGCCTTTTCGATTTCCTCCGACGGCCCGGTGCTTACGATCCGGCCATCCTGAATGAGCATCGCACCATCCGGGATGATGCCTAGCTGGCGCATCTCCCCGGCGACCCGCGGCCGCTTCGGCCCCGCGAGCGTCACCAATTGGGCTGCGTGAAGAACCGCGGCTAACATCGCGAGAAAAGTTAGCCTAGCTTGCTTTCCACAATGGCGTGAACTCGCTTGAACTCAGCTTCGGACTCACCGGCCACGCGCTGCATCTTTTCCCGAAGCGACGACTTCAGGGCTTCGTCCTTCAAACCGCCCAAATTAATTCGCACGTTCATCGCGGCACCTTCGATGCAGGCACGCACAGCAAGCGTGCCGACGCCGACATCGGAGATCGAGGCCGGGTTTCCGTTTTCCGCCATTTCTCCAAGAAGCGAGTAAACCTTGAACGCCGTCTCCATGACTCGCAACGGAATCTCAGCTGCATATTTATTTGCCGTTTGGATTGCGGCGGAACGCGTTGCCTTTTCCTCGGTCGAATCTTTCGGCAAACCAAATGCGGCCATGACCTTGTTGAAGGCAGCGGTGTCTTCATCGACGAGAAAGAGCAATTCGTCCTTGAGCTGCTGCGCTTTCACGGCCCAGTCGCTGAAATACTGGAGCTTGTCGTCCCAGCCGCGTTTCCCGGCCGAGAGATTCGCGACCATGCCGCCGAGAGAAACGCCGAGCGCGCCCATCAGAGCCGCGACAGAACCGCCACCCGGCGCCGGCGAATCGCTCAGGGTCTCGTTGCAGAACTGCCGCAGATCCATTTTCACCAGCAAACTCTTGTCGTCCGATTCCATCTTGTATTCGATGATCTTCTCTTTGGGATCGAACGGTTTCAACTCGCTTAATCCCATCGAGCGGATCGCTACATCAATCAGCTCCTCCTCCGAAGCGCCTTCCGACCACTTTTGTTTCCGCAAAAAATAGCGACCCGCGTCGACCACGCATTTCTTCGGCATGTCTCCTCCAGGTTCGTCAGGTTCATGGACACCTGCGCGACCCCGTATTCCTCGACATACCAGCCGATCGCTTTCACGTGTTTGAGCATGCCCGGTTCGCGGACCGGCTCGCCCTTCGCATCGAGCACCGGTTTACCCGAAGGCGTGCCGTCGTCGGTTTTGACCCGCCCATTTTCGCGCACGTCGAAAGCAACCGAGTGAGCCCGGCGAACGGCCTTCGTATTCAGGTTCACATTGTAAGCGACCAGGAACTCGCGGGCGCCGATGACGGTCGCGCCTGATTTCTCGCCGAAAACCGCCGGCCCAAAATCCGGCTGCCATTGCGGCTCCTTTATCTTTTCGAAAAAGCCTTCGTACTCGCCGGCGCGGATGATCGAGAGATTAGAGCGCGCCGGATTGCTCGCCGCTTTTTCATAGAGATAAACCGGAATCTTCAACTCCTCCCCCACCCGTTTCCCCAACTTCTTCGCGCACGCGATCGCTTCCTCCCAGCTCACGTTGCTCACCGGGATGAAAGGGCAAACGTCGGTCGCGCCCATGCGCGGATGCGCGCCCGTTTGCTTCCTCATGTCGATGAGCTCGGCTGCCTTCTGGATCCCGCGAAAGGCCGCTTCGACCGCCGCATCCGGAGTTCCCGCAAACGTCACCACCGTGCGATTCGTGCTCGCCCCCGGATCGACATTCAGCAGTAACACGCCGTCGACCGATTCGATTGCGGCCGTGATCTGCCGAACCACGTCGAGATCCCGCCCCTCGGAAAAATTCGGCACGCACTCGATGATTTTTTGCATGGATTAGCGGCTAATTAGCATAAGCCCTTGATTAACCAAAGCCCGATAGAGCCCGACCTATGCCGAACTTTCCAAACCCAAATGAATCGGCTAACCTCTCACCATGAGCACGGTCAAAGAAATCGAGGCAGCGATTCCCGAGTTGTCCCGGGCCGAACTCGAACAAATTCGTGATTGGATCGATGAACGTCTCGAGAACAGTCTTGAATTGTCGGATGAAGTGAAAGCCAAGCTGGATCAGTCGCGGCGCGAAATCGCAGCGGACCAATTCACAACGCGACAGCCCAGTTAAGTTGTGGCGGCCGCCCTCCAGATTTGGTCGCCCACATTTTCGGCTGCATTCGATTCCCTGCCGGCACCGGTGCGCGATGCGGTCCAGCGCAAAATCGATGACATGGGAACGCGGCTGAAGGCCTTTCCCCATGACCGACTTCAAGGCGCAGTGAGTTCAGACTCCGAGTGGGTGTTTATCGCGTTCTCTACGAATTCGACGCTGACCAAGGCCGAATCTTTCTCCATTACGTCGGCCACCGTCGCGAGATTTATAGGCGAAATTGAGGTACGCTTTAGTCGCGCGGTTGCGGGCTAATTGGGATATCGATTTTGTTTTCGGCAGCGAACTCGATGGCGCGGGAATAACCGGCATCGGCGTGGCGGAGGACGCCCATTCCGGGATCGCTCGTGAGGACGCGCTCGAGACGGCGGCGCGATTCATCGGTTCCATCGGCGACGACGACCATGCCGGCGTGTTGCGAGTAACCGATGCCGACGCCGCCGCCGTTGTGGATCGAAACCCAGGAAGCGCCGGCCGCCGTGTTCACCAGCGCATTGAGCAAGGCCCAATCGGCGATCGCGTCGCTGCCGTCGATCATTCCTTCGGTTTCGCGGAAAGGCGACGCAACGGAGCCGGTATCGAGATGGTCGCGCCCGATGACGATGGGCGCTTTGGTCTCGCCGCGCTTCACCAGGTCGTTCATGGCGACGCCAAACTCGGCGCGCTCGCCGAACCCGAGCCAGCAAATGCGCGCGGGCAATCCCTGGAACTGGATGCGCTCCTTCGCCAATTTCATCCAGCGCGCGAGCGTTTCATTTTCTGGAAACATCTCGAGCGCCAGCCGGTCGGTACGAGCAATGTCTTCCGGATCGCCACTGAGCGCGACCCAGCGGAACGGGCCTTTTCCCTCGCAGAAAAGCGGCCGGATGTATTCGGGAACGAAGCCGGGAATATCGAACGCGTTCTCGACGCCGGCCTTTTTCGCCTGGGTCCGAATGTTGTTTCCGTAGTCGAAAGTGATCGCGCCTTTCTTCTGGAGCGCGAGCATCGCCTCCACGTGTGTCGCCATCGAATGCATCGTGCGTTCGATGTACTTGTCGGGATCCCTCGTCCGAAGGGCGAGCGCTTCATCGAGCGACATACCGTTGGGCACATAACCATTGAGGGCATCGTGCGCGCTCGTTTGATCGGTTAGTATGTCAGGAACGAGATCGCGCCGCACCAGTTCCGGGACGACATCGGCGCAATTGCCGACGAGTCCCACCGAGATGGCTTGTTTGTTCTTGCGCGCGTTGTCGAGCAGACTGAGCGCCTCGTCGAGCGAGTGCGCGATCTCGTCGCAGTAACCGCTCTTGAGCCGTTTCTCGATCCGCGCCGCATCCACATCGATGCCGAGAAAGCGGGCGCCGTTCATCGTGGCGGCAAGTGGTTGGGCGCCACCCATACCGCCCATGCCGCCGGAGACGATGAGCTTGCCGGCCAGCGTTCCGCCAAAATGTTTCTCAGCCGCGGAGGCAAAAGTCTCGAAAGTGCCCTGCACGATTCCCTGGCTGCCGATGTAGATCCACGATCCGGCCGTCATTTGACCGTACATCGTCAGGCCAAGGCGTTCGAGGCGATTGAACTCAGTGGCGTTCGACCAATGACCGACAAGATTGGAATTCGCGATCAGAACCCGCGGCGCTTCTTCGTGGGTTCGAAATACTCCGACGGGTTTTCCGGATTGAACGAGCAACGTCTGGTCGTTCTCCAGCTCGCGTAACGAGCGCACGATCGCATCGAACGCTTCCCAACTTCGCGCCGCTCGCCCAGTCCCGCCGTAAACGATCAGCCGGTCCGGGTTCTCCGCGACGTCCGGATCGAGATTGTTCATCAACATCCGGAGGGCCGCTTCCTGGTGCCAGCCTTTGCAGCTCTTTTCGCTCCCGCGCGCGGCGCGAATGATCCGGTGTCCGCTCATATCATTTTCTCGTCGCCATCGAATGCGCCTTCCCGGATTGCCGCCGCGACGAGCGCAATGTCCGACGACATGGAACGATCCGCGTCGACCGCTGGAGAAATCTTACGGACGCGCGCGTAGGCTTCTTCCACTCCGACGCCAGCTTTGAGCGGATGCCGAAATTCCAAGCCTTCAGCCGCCGCGAGCAGCTCAATGGCAAGAACGTGTTCCGCGTTCTCCACGATGGTCCGCAGCTTAAGCGCCGCCGTCATGCCCATCGAGACATGGTCCTCCTTCCCGCCCGAAGTCGGGAGATTATCGATGCTCGCGGGATGGGCGAGGACCTTCGCCTCGTTCAGCAAGGCCACCGCGGCCACATGCAAAATCATGAAACCGGAATGCGTCCCGGCGTGCGGCGCGAGGAATGGCGGCAAGCCTTCGCTCGAATCGGGATTAACCAGCCGGTCGGTGCGGCGTTCGCTGATGCTCATCAAATCGGTCACCGCGATCGCCGCATAATCGAGGGCCAAGGCGAGCGGCGCGCCGTGGAAATTTCCGCCGGAAAGAACATCGCGGTTCTCCGCGAAAACCAGCGGGTTGTCGGTCGCCGAGGCCGATTCGATTTCCAAGATCTTTTCGCAATGCTCGAGCGCGCCGCGGACCGCGCCATGGACTTGGGGCATGCATCGCAGACTGTAGGCGTCCTGCACCCGCGAATCGTTCACAAGATGAGACTGCCGAATCTCGCTTTCTCGGAGGAGATGACGCAAGTGTTCGGCGACGGCTTCCTGGCCGGGATGCGGCCGGGCTTTTTGGATGCGGGAATCAAAAGCCGTCGGCGTCCCCTTTAGGGCCTCGAGGGTCATGGCGCCGGCGATATCCGCCACGCGCGCGAGGCGCTTCGCCCGGAATAACGCAAGCCCGCCCACGGCGTGCATGGCCTGGGTGCCATTGAGAAGGGCCAGGCCCTCTTTCGCTTCCAGGACCACCGGTCGCAGCCCCGCTTTCCTGAGCGCGTCACTGCTCGGCAACCGCTTGCCATTAGAAAAAGCTTCCCCTTCCCCGATCAAGGTCAGGGACAGATGGGCCAGCGGCGCCAGGTCTCCGCTCGCCCCGACCGACCCTTTTTCGGGAACAACGGGAACGACGCCTCGATTATTCAGCTCGCAGAGCAGCTCAATCACTTCCAAGCGAATGCCGCTCAGGCCGAGCGCGAGCACGTTGGCCCGGAGCAGAATCATCGCGCGCACCTCCGGCGCCGAGAGCGGATTCCCGATTCCGCAAGCGTGGCTCCGGACCAGATTCAATTGGAGTTGTCGCAGTTCTCCTACCGGAACGTGAACGTCCGACAGTTTGCCGAAACCAGTGCTGACTCCGTAAACGACGCCACCCTTCGCGACGATCTCCTCGATCACTTTGCGCGATGCTTCGACCGGCTTATACGCCGACGTCCCGATTCGGAGCGGGGTTTCTCCGTAAGCGACGCGCGCGATCTCGGAGAGCGACAAGGGCTGGCCGGTCAGTTCCACGCCTCGCATTTTATGGATTGGTCCAGGAAAAGAAAGCGGCCGCCCACCAGGGGCCGCGGAAAAAAGGCCAGGCCGACGAAACGACCTGGCCTTTTATGGTTAAAGCTATCCGCAGACGGACAAGCTGGACGGTTATTTTGAGTAGGTCGAGGTGGTCGTAGTGGCCGCCTCCTTTTTCTGCGCGCAAGCCCCCAGGCTCAGCGCACTGGCCGCGACGGCCAAAATCATGATCACTTTGAAAATCTTCACGTAATATTTCGCCTCCTTTCCCTGCAAGTTGCTGCCGTCATTTAGGCAGTTAAGCCCCCTGACGCAACGCTTTTCTCGACTTTTTTCCGGGCCAGCCGCGCCGCTCGTTAGGGCGCGATCTCGACCGGCGTGCCCACTGCGACCCGCTCGAACAGCTCCAGTAAATCGGCGTTCTTCATCCGGATGCACCCGTGGCTGGCGGGCGTGCCGATCTTTTCCTCGTGGTTTGTGCCATGGATGTAGATGTAGCGATCGTGCGTATTCGCGTTGCGCCGCTCCAGCCCCTCGAGCCAGAGAATGCGCGTCATGACGAGGTCCTCTTCCCGCAAGAGTTTCTTCGTCGCCTTAACCGGCCGGCGACTCTTGAACACCGTCCCAGCCGGCATGCCATCGCCGATCTTGTCCGCGATGCGGAACTTTCCAGTCGGGGTTTTGAAGCTGCCTTCCTTCGATCCCAAACCGAATCGCGATGTGGAAATCGGATATTCTGCGAGCTTCTTTCGGCCGGATTTCAGAACGAGCTCCTGCCGGCGGACGGAGATGCGGATCTTCGGCTCGGGACTTTTTTTCATCGAAAACGGCGGTAGGATGCGCGGTGGTTAACGCAAAGAAAAGCTATCATGTCGCGATCGTCGGAGCCACTGGGGCGGTGGGCGAAGAATTGCTCAGGGTCCTGGAACGGCGCGCGTTTCCGGTGGGACGATTGCTTCCGTTGTCCTCGGAGCGTTCAGCAGGCAGGAGCGTTTCTTTTCGCGGCGAAGAAATTGCGGCGCAGCAGCTTTCCTCGAGCTCGTTCAAAGGGATCGACCTCGCGTTCTTCAGCGCCGGCGGCAACATTTCCCGGGAGTACGGTCCGGTCGCGCGTGAGGCCGGCGCGATCGTCATCGACAACTCATCAGTTTTCCGGATGGAACCCGATGTGCCGCTGGTGATTCCCGAGATCAACGGCGACGACGTCCGGCAACATCGCGGCCTGATCGCCAACCCAAATTGCACGACGGCAGTCGCGCTCATGGCGCTCTACCCTTTGCACCGCGCATTTGGCGTCCGCCGGGTCATCGCTTCGAGCTACCAGGCCGTCTCGGGCAGCGGCGCCCGCGCGATCCACGAGCTGCGATCGCAAGTCCAGGCCGCGGCCGAGAACCAGCCGCCAGTCGCCGGCATTTACCCGCATCCGATTGCGTTCAATCTCCTGCCGCACGTCGATTCTTTTTTGCCGAGCGGCTACACGAAAGAAGAAATGAAAATGCAGAACGAAGGCCGGCGCATCATGCACCTGCCTGATTTCCGCGCGTCGGTGACGTGCGTGCGGGTTCCGGTTTACCGCGCCCATTCGGTTGCAATAAGCGCCGAATTCGAGAGAACGGTTTCCGTCGAGCAGGCGCATGAAGTCCTGGCGAAAGCGCCGGGGCTCGAGCTGGTCGACGAGCCGCAGAACAATCGTTACCCGATGCCGCTGTTTACCGCCGGGAAAGACAATTGCGAGGTGGGCCGCGTCCGGCGCGATTGCGCCTTCGAGAACGGACTTTCCTTCTGGGTCTCCGGCGACCAGTTGCTCAAAGGCGCCGCGCTGAATGCGGTGCAGATCGCCGAGCTGCTGTAGCTCGTGCTGCGGCCCATAGGTCGTATACGTCGTATGCGACCTATGGGCAGGTATTGAGCGCCGCGACTACACCTACGGCGTCGGCGAGGTCGCCGGCTCGTTTTTCTTTTGTTTCTTTCCTTCGTCGCGGCCGGGCGGATTCACCGGCGCGTTCGGCGCCGGAGCCGGAGGCACGACGCGCTCCTGCGGTGCTTGCTCCTTCTTTGGCTTTGGAATGTCAGCCGGCGCCTCTTTCTTCGGTTTTTCCACGGTTGCTTCCGGCTTCGTCATGTCCGGCTCTGGCTGCTTGTGTTTGGTCTCCGGAGTCGGTGGCGGAGCTACCCGCGGAGCGCTTTTGGGCGCCTCGGGCGGCGGTGGAACGGCGGATTCGTTCTTTCGCTTCTCCGGTTTTTCTTTGGGCGGTTTGGGCGTTACGGTGGGCGCGGTCGTTTCGGTCGCACCGGTTGCCGGCGGGACTGAAGCGCTCGGGGCTACATTCTCACGCTGCTTGTTCTTGCCTTTGTCGCGAGTGGGCGCCGGGCTCGTCGCGGGCGGGACCGAGGCCGAAGGTGTAGCAAGCGGCGAAACTTTCTCGTTCCGCTTGTTCTTATTCTTCTCCGGTGCCGTCGCCGGATTCACCGACGCAGACGCGCTCGGGGCCGGCGAAACCTTCTTGTTCTTGTCCTTGGCCGGCGAAACCGAAGGGCTCGCCGCAGTCGCGGGAGTGACGCTGGCAGCTGGGCTCGCCTTGGCCGGCACCGTCGGGCTCGCGGTTGTCGTCGCCGGCGTTGCGCTTGCCGTCGTGGTCGCAGGCGCCGTCGCAGCTGGACTCGTTTCAGCCTTTTCCGAAGCCTGGACCGTGGGCGGCGGCACCGCCTTCGGATCTTCCTTCTTCATTTTTTCCTTTAATTCTGTCTGCGCTTTCTGATCGCCGACCGGTTCCCAACCGCGCTCGACTGGGGCTTGCGCCAGGACCACTTTCTCTTTCACCACTTTCGGCGCGATGGTCTTCGTGGGCTTTTGGAACTGCTGCGGCGCCGCGATCACGAGCTTGTCGCCCTGCACTTTCATCAGCGATTTCGACTGCGCCGCAGCGGCTGGATCGACATTCGTCTCGCGCTGCAGACTCAGCCGTTGAATCGGCCGGGTCGAATAACGACTCAGCGTGTCATAATCCGGTCCGTAGTTGTAAACCGTCGAGTTGGTGTAAGTGATGTTCGTCACATTCACCGTCTTGCTGACGTAGGTGACGTTCTGGTCGGCGGCGAAAATTCGCTCCCGCAGAACAGGCTCACCGATGTAGCGAACATCGATGAAATTGTAGTAGGCCGGTCCGATGTCGAAATCGATATCCACTCGCGAGTTGATCGGGCTAAAATCAACGTAGATGTCGCCCGCGCGGCGAGGCGGCAACGGGGCCCAACCGACATAATCGCCGCCGGTGCGCCAGGAAACCCAGGCCGGACCCCAATCGCGCCCGGGCACCCAGACCCAACCGCGGCCACGCAACCGGATCCAACGGCCGTAGTGATACGTCGCCCAGCCGAAATCCTCGTAGGAGACCCAGGTCCAGCCGACGTCGGTGTAGGCCCAATATCCATCGGAATAAGGCCGCCAGCTTGTGTTGCTCACAGCGACACTGGGCTGCCAGCAATAGCCGTAATCGCTCACCTCGACCCAGTTCCCACCGTCGCCAAGGTTGTCGTAAAAGAAATCAATCGAGATATCTGTCCGCGCCTCGGCCTGCCGGAGAGCAGGAAATGCCAGCGCCAACACCGCCATTGCCAGGAGTATTCGTTTCATAAGCTTGATTGGTTGAGGAAGTTTAGACCTGCGCCGGGCGCGGGTTATTCACTCGAATATGATTCGGAAACCAGACGGGTCTTGCGTGCTTCTTCCAAGGAGCGGCGATTTCCAAATCACCGGCCTAACAAGCGGCGGTTTGAAAACCGCCGCTCTGTGAAAAATCAGCGTGGCCGGACGACCACGAAAGATCGCGTGCGATGCCGGCAAACTGAGAGAACTTGCGTCCCATTCGGGTCGAGCGACGCGACGACTTTCTTGAACTCGGACACAGAAGTCACCGGTTGCTGGTTCACTTCTTCGATCACGTCGCCGGCGCGCAACTCGCCCGCTTCGCCGTCCACTTTTGTCACGAGTACGCCGCGAATTCGGTTCGGCAGATCGAGGCGCTTGACCACGTCAGCATTCACCTCCGCCACTTCCACCGAAACGAGCGGGTTCGTTTCGTCCGGTTGATCCTGCTGGTCTTCGGGCTGCTGGGGTGTCTGCGGCTGGCGCGGATTGTTGCGCGAAGTCAGATAATCAGCGGGTTGTTCCTTGATCTCCGCGGAGACCTTGAGCGTGTTTCCGTTGCGGACCAGCTCCAGCTCCACTTTTTTGTTCAACTCCACTTGCGCGACGAGACTCCGCAACTCCGTGATGTTTCGAACAGTGTGACCGTTGAATTTCTTGATCACGTCGTCCCGTTTCAATTTCGCTTCCGCCGCAGGCGAATTCGCGACCACGTCATCGACGATCACGCCATCGGTCTCGGCCACGCCCTGCGTGGTCGGCCGCGCCTGGATGCCGAGATATCCGCGAATAATTCGGCCGTTCTTGAGCAAACTTTCCAACGCCGTCTTGACCGAATTCGATGGAATAGCGAACCCGATTCCCTGCGAACCGCCGCTGCGCGAAATGATCGCCGTGTTGATCCCGATGATCTCGCCGCGCAAATTCACCAAGGGCCCGCCGCTGTTTCCCGGGTTGATCGCCGCGTTGGTCTGGAGGTAATCGCCGAACCCGTCCACGCGGTTTGGGCGGCCTTTCGAGCTGATAATTCCGTCCGTCACTGTTTCCTCGAACCCAAAAGGATTCCCAATCGCGACCACAAAATCACCGGCCTGCACCGCGTCCGAGTCGCCGAACTTCAACGGCTTGAGGCCCGCTTCGTCCACCTTGAGCACCGCCAGGTCCACGACTGTATCGGACCCGACCAGACGCGCCTTCTTCGTCCGGCCATCGCTGAGCTGCACCTCGATCTCATCCACCTGATCCACCACGTGGTTGTTCGTGATGATGTGGCCCTCGGAGGTCACCACCACGCCCGACCCGAGGGAATTCTGCACCATCGCTTCCTCGTTTGGATTTCGGAATTGCCGCGGGTTGCGATTGAAAAAATCCCCCGGATCGAGCTGATACTGCTTCCGGACCGCGACCTTCCTCGAGGTCTTAATGCTCACCACTGACGGAACAACGGAACTGACTAGCGCCCGCCGTTCACGGTTGAGATTTTCCAAACCGGCGACGTCTTTCGGGTCCACGCTCGCATTCGCGGCGAGAGAGTATTTCTCCGAGGCGACCGCGAGAAATTTCAGGCCGCCCGTTTTGATCCGGTAATCGTAGAGGACGGAAATCCCGCCGCTCACCAGCAGGACAAACAAAAGGAATTTGATCAGATTTTTCATCAGCTAACGTTCGAGAAGGTTCGTCCGTGTTGTTCGACAATCAATCGGCGAAATCGTTGATTCTCGCGCGTTTCAAGCCGGGGATCCGCGCCCAGGATCGCAGTCGCCAAAGAGCGCGCCTTCCGCATCAGATCCGCGTCCCTAATCAAGTTGCCGAGTTTTAATGCAGGCAACCCGCTTTGCGCCGTCCCGAGCAAGTCGCCCGGTCCGCGCATTTCCCAATCCGCTTCCGCCACCGCAAATCCGTCCGTGGTTTTTTCCAGCACGGCCAGCTTCGCGGTTGTCTCCGGCGATTGTTCGTCGCTCAGGAGAATGCAATACGATCTGTGGCTGCCGCGCCCGATCCGCCCACGCAATTGATGGAGTTGCGCCAGCCCGAAGCGTTCCGCGTTCTCGATCAACATCAGCGTCGCGTTCGGAACGTCCACTCCCACTTCGATCACCGTGGTGCTGATGAGGGCGCTCGTTTCACCCCGGCGGAACCGCTCCATGATCGATTGTTTTTCGGGTCCCGGAATTCGTCCATGCAACAACTCGCAGCGAAACGGTCGCAGCCGCTCCTGCCATTGCTCGAATTCGGCGGCGGCTGCCTTAACCTCGAGCTTCTCGCTCTCGTCGATGAGCGGATAAACAACATACGACTGCCGGCCCGCCTCCAGTTCCCGGCGCATGAAGAGGAGCACCTCCGGAAGTTTTCCTCGCTCGCGGACGGCCGTGATGATTTTGCCTCGATCCGACGGCATCTCGTCGATCACCGAGACGTCGAGATCGCCGTAGACCGTCATCGTCAACGTGCGCGGAATCGGCGTCGCCGTCATCACCAGGACATCCGGCGCCGGTTCGCGCGCGGTGAGGCGCGCCCGTTGCGACACGCCGAACTTGTGCTGCTCATCGATCACCGCGAGCCCGAGGTTCTCGAACGAGACGCCCTCATAAAGCAGCGCATGCGTGCCGACGATGATGTGGGGGGCGTCGTTCCGGGTAGCGCGCGCGTCTCGCGCGTTGGTCGCGGTGTCTCGCCGCGACGGACTTTCCTTCCGCATCTCATCTTCTTGCGTCCAGACCCACGAGTAATCCTCGTTTTGTATTGCCACTCCCGCCTCCCAGGGATTCCTCAAAATGTAATGAAACTTTTCTTCAAGATCCGCGTCGGATCGCACATAACGATCAAAGCTCTCCCGCTCCCAGACCGTGCCTTTGGTCTTTTCGATCGCGTTGATCTCGTGTGCTGAAAAGGATTTTACCGAGTGCAGCAACTCCTTTAGCGACCAAAAGAGCACATTGCCTTTGTCGTCCTCTCCTTTCGGCCATGGCTGAAAAAGAAAATGGACGTGATCGGGCATCACCGAGGCCGCGAACAATTCGTAACGGTCGTTGTGAAAGTGACGCAACGCATCGAGGACGATCGTCCGCGCAGCCGGTGACAAGCAGCGTCGCAACTTCGTGCCGATGGTTACGGCGTAGATCGCCCAAGGCTTCTCGAAATGGGGCAACCGTCGCCGAGAATAGTGCGCGGGACCGTCAGCGTCGCGTTCCGAAGTTCGCGACGGCGAGACGCCGTCGCCCACACGCGAGACGCGTGCACTACCCCGAGCGAAGAGCGTCCCGCTTTCTTCCTGCCGCGCGCCGGTGCGCAGGGCGAGGTGCACGCCGAGCGGGTCGAGCCAGCGGCAGAGGACGGCGTAATGTTGTTCGGCGAGAATCTGCGTGGGCGCCATCAGGGCGGCTTGCGAGCCGGATTCCACCGCGAGCAGCATGGCGGCGATCGCCACCACGGTCTTGCCGGAGCCGACATCGCCTTGAAGCAGGCGGTTCATGGGATGGATCGAGGCGAGATCGCGCCGCAATTCCTCGATGACGCGCTCCTGCGCCGTGGTGAGGTCGAACGGTAATCCGCGCAGAAATTTTTCCAGCAACTCCCCGCTGGCGGAATGCATCTGGCCGGTTCGCGAGGTGGCCTCCGCGCGCCGGGAACCGATCAGCAACTGCATCGCGAAAAACTCGGCGAACACGAGATGCTCACGCGCGGCGTCGCATTGTACGGTCGTCGTCGGGAAATGGATTTCGTGCAGGGCGTGCTCACGCGTTCCGAGATTCGCGTCCTTCGGCAACAACGTGGGCACCGACGCCGGATCGAGATTCTCGAGCGCGTGGAAAATCATCGCGCGGAAAACACGCTGCGAAAGTCCCTCGGTGGCCGGATAAATCGGCGTGATCCGGCGAAAGTGAACCGAGATTTCGTCGTCATTCTCGATCACCTCGAACTCCGGATGCTCCATGCAAAGCCGTTTTCCCCTCAGACGCGGTTTTCCGAAAACAACCAGGCGCTGCCCGGTCGCAATCATCTTCTGCACGTAATGCAGGTTGAACCAACGCAGGACCAGCGGCTGGCTGAGGGCGTTCGGATTCGATTCCTCCAACGTGGCTTCGAAAATCTTCTTCCAGCCACCGAAACGAACGAGCCGTGTTCTTGCGACCTCTCCGCAAAGAAGAATCGGCGTGTCGCTTTCTTCGCGGGGGAAATCGACAAAGTGCGTCCGGTCTTCGTAACGACGCGGATAATGGGTCAGGAGATCTTCGACGGTTTCGATTTCGAGCCGGCGGAGCGCCGTCAGCTTGGGCCGCGGAATCCACTCCAATTCGCTGAGGGATTGCGAATACTCGATCATTCGATTGGCCCGGCGGCGCGCAGAGCTTCGACTTGGATTTGCAGTCGCGTTTCGCCTTCGTATTCATCCGCGTTCACCCGGAATGCGATGTCCCAGGGCGGTTTCGGCAGCGGGGCTGACGCTCCATCGAAAAAAATCGCGCGGCGGAAATGACTTTGCTGCCGCAAGCGCAAAACCAAATGCTTTTCCTTGAGAACCTGGGGCTCCACCGCAGGTTCGACCCCGCGCGCGAAAAAGATCGGCTGGCGATTGCCGCTGCCGAAAGGTTCCAGCGCCTGGTGCCAGCGCAGCAGGTCGCTGTTGAGCTGTGAGAAGGTGAGCTCGTGATCGAGATGCAACCGTGGCTGGAAATCTTCTTCAGACAAGAGTTCCCGCGCTGCCTGACGGAAAGCATCAGCGAACGCCGCGAAGTTCTGCTCGCGAACGGCGAGCCCGGCCGCCATTTCATGGCCGCCAAATTTCTCCAGGTGTTTCTCACAACGGTTGAGCGCTTCGACAAGCGACAATCCTTCAATGCTCCGCCCGCTCCCCTTCCCCAGTCCCGCCGGATCAAAGGCGACCAGGATCGTGGGACGATAATATTTTCGCGCGAGTCGGGAAGCCACGATGCCGAGCACCCCTGGATGCCAGTCCCGCGAGCCGAGGACGATCGCCGCGTCGCGCGCCGGATCGAATTGGTCGGCCAGTTTCTTTTCCGCTTCGTCGTAAATCGTTCGCTCGACCGTCTGGCGATCGCGGTTCTGCGCATCGAGGAGGGTGGCCAGTTCTTCCGCTTCTTTTTCATCGCTGGTGAGCAAAAGACGCAATGCCTTTTCCGCCGTGGCCAGGCGTCCCGCCGCGTTTAGCCGCGGCCCGAGCCGAAACCCAATATCTTCGGCCACAATCGGCGAGCGGACGGCGGCGATTTCCATTAATTTTCGCAGGCCCGGCCGCTTCGAACGCGCTAATTCCATCATCCCGCGCAGGACGAGAATCCGGTTCTCCTTTTCCAACGGAACGATGTCAGCGACGGTGCCGAGCGCGACGAGGTCGAGGTTTGCCTTCAAATCAAAGCTCGGTGCCGGGCGCGTTTTCAGCAGCGCGTGGCAAAGTTTAAAAACGATCCCGACACTGCAAAGATATTTGAAAGCGTTATTCGCTTCGGCTTTTGGATTCACGATCGCAACGCAATCCGGCAGCGCCGATTTCGGCTCATGATGATCGAGCACGATCACGTCGATCCCCCGCTCTTTCAGCGACGCGATCTCGGCGAGCGACGAGGTGCCGCAATCGACCGCGACGAGGAGCTGCGGGTGATGCTGTTCGCAACAACGCTCCACGCTTTCCGGGCTGAGCCCGTAACCTTCCTCCATCCGCGACGGCAGAAACAATTCCGGACTGGCGCCGTAACTCCGCAGCAACTCTGCCAGCAACGCAAGTGACGTGACACCGTCCACATCGTAGTCGCCGAAGAGGACGATGCGCTCCTGCCGATCAATCGCGACAAGGATGCGCTCGACCGCCGTTGAAATGTTTGGAAGCAGAAAGGGATCACTGAGCGAGCGCAAACGCGGCTGGAGAAACGCATTTACTTCATCAACGCAGGTGAAGCCTTTCCGTTTCAACACCTCGGCGATGCAGGGAAGGCCGCAAATTTTCGTCCACGGGATTTCCGCATTCGCTTCCGCGCACGCTTGAGCAACAATCCAACGCCGTTCCACCGGGCAGTTTATTGGCGAAGCATTCTGCTGACAACCGGTCGAAGGCTAATCGCGTAGCTTTTTCGCGAGGGTCTTCGCATTGAACGGCGCGTGCACCTTCGCGTCGTTGTCGAAATAGACATAGACGTCGCGCTTTCCAATTTTAGCTCTTCGATCGGAAACTAACTTTGCATCGTGCGGTTGTTTTCCCTTGCGCCAGTGCTCGACGCGATTCGCCCACCAATCGAGCTCATGATCGCTGTATCCGCTCACGTAAAGCTGCTCCGCGCCGTGAAGCCGGCCGTAAACAAAATCCGCGGTGATGTCTTCCGCGTACGGCCATTTGCCGGCGGTGTCCGCGACGACAAACGCGATGTTGTACCTCCGAAGAAGCGCGAAGAATTCCGGCACCATGAACGTGCAATGGCGGATCTCGACCGCGTGGCGAATCGGCCGCGCGGCATCAGTTTTCGTCCACGCGCCAGCTTTCAATTTGTCGTCGTGGCGCTTCGCCAACTTCACCGCCTCGCGGGTATCGCGCGGGAGGAGCTCGAAGAATTCGGTGAAACGCTCCGGGTTCCAACCGAAATTGGGCGGAAACTGCCAGAGAATCGGACCGAGTTTTTCGCGCAGGCACAATTTTTTCATGTGGGTAATGAACCGCGCCCCCTTCACGCTGAAGACAAATCCCGGCGGCGTCTCGGCATGCCAGCGTTGATAACTGGACGGACGCTGGAGCGAATAAAAGGATCCATTGATCTCGATGGAATTGAATTCGCCGCTGGCGAATTGGAGCTCCATCCGATGCGGCAGTTTCTTCGGATAGAAAACGCCGCGCCAAGGTGGATACGTCCAGTCTGAGATCCCGATGTGCAGGTCCTGGCGCGGCCATCGCTTCGTCGCCGTCGTCAGATGATCAATCGCGAGTCGTGCCACAAAATCCCGTGCTTCTCGCAGAGCTTACGAAACATCGACAGGCCCTCTTTTTCCGGCGGGCCGTACTGGTAGCGCAAACATTCTCGCAAATAAAACTGGCAGAAGTCCGGGTTGAATTCGGGTTCGGCCGCGATGAGCGAATCGAGCTCGCGCAGATTATTGTCCCGGCAGGCGCGGAGACCGTCGGCGATTGCCTTGGGCGATTGAATCTCGGGCCTGATCAACCAGAGCGCGTACACAAACGGGAGCTGCGTTCGTTTGTGCCATTCTTCGCCAAGGTCCCAGAATTGAAATGTATTGTCAGTCTCGTCCCGGAAGCGGATCGCCTGATCGCCGATGAAAAATTTCGCGAGACGCGGCGTGATCGCACGCTGGATAAGCCGCGAGCGAACGACGAATTTCGGCGCCAGCCCAAGCTCAGAAAGAAGGCAGCGAAGCAGGTTTATTCCTGTCTGTGACGCGGGATCGATTTCGATCTCCTCGATCTCAGCCAGGTCGCCATTATGGGCGACGAAAACGCTGTGGACCGGGCCATGCGATGAAATCGAGATTCCGTCCACGAGGGTGTAAACCGGGTTGCGCAGGAATTCGAAACTCGAGACGAGCGCCACGTCGAGCTCGCCAGCGGCCAGTTTTTCGCAGAGCACGCTCGGATGGTCGAACACGACTTCGCCGGGCCATCCATGGATGAGGGGCCGGGCGTTGAGATACTTAACGCAACCGATCCGTAACAGCCCGCCGTCAGCCACGCGTCAGGCGTATGCCAGTTCGGACTCGACGGCCGGCGGGACCGTCGCGGCGGCCGGGAGTTTCTTCGGAAGATGCCGATAGTAGCTGTCCCGCTGGACCGGCTCGCGGCCGGCCTCGCGGATCACGTGCTCGAGGGTCTCGACCGTTTGTTCCTGCGGCGTCTTCGCGCCAGCCATATGGAAGATTTTTTCTTCCATGATCGTGCCGTGGAGGTCGTCCACGCCGTAGTTGAGCGAAACCTGCGCGAGCGGCAGGCCCATCGAAACCCAGTAGGCGGTGATGTGGTCGAAGTTATCGAGGTAAATCCGGCTCACCGCCAGATTGCGGAGTTGCTCGATGGCCGAGGCCGGCTTCACGTGGGCCAGGATGGTGGTGTTCGGTTCAAAGGCGAAAGGAACGAAGCCGGTGAACCCGTGGGTTTCATCCTGCAATTCCCGGAGCTGGCGGAGATGATCGACGCGCTGCTCGAGGGTCTCGATATGACCGTAGAGCATCGTGCAGGTGCTGCGGCCGCCCATGTTGTGCCAGAGCCGATGGACATCGAGCCATTCCTCAGCGCTTTCCTTGCCCCGGCAAAGTTCGTCGCGCACTTCTGGATCGAAAATCTCGGCGCCGCCGCCAGTGAGTGCACCCAGACCCGCCTCACGCAAAATGGCGAGGGTGTCGGGGATGGAGAGCTTAAAGATCCGCTGGGCAAGATGGCGAATTTCGATCGCCGTAAAGGCTTTGATGGTGATGTTCGGGTCGAGTGCGCGCAGGCGGTGGAGCAAGGTCAGGTACCAATTCTTGTCCAGGGTGGGATGAAGCCCGCCGACCATGTGGACCTCGGTAATGCCGAAAGCCAGGGATTCCCCGACGGCCGCGACGATATCGTCGATCGAGCGCTCGAAGGCATGGGCATCCCGCTTCTTGGCCGCGAACGCGCAGAACTGGCACGAGAGAATGCAGATATTCGAATAGTTGATGTAGCGATTAAGGATGTAGGTGGCCACATTGCCGTTCTTCCATTCGCGCACCGCGCTCGCCATCACGCCCAGGGCATTGAGGTCCTTCGAGTGAAACAACTCGAGCGCGTCCGCATCGGAGAGACGCTGCCGGCCCTCGATCTTTTCGGCAATCGGTCGAAGGTCAGTGGGAATGAGCGAAAAGTTCATCGAAAGGCGGAGAATTTCGAAGCCATGATGCACATGCTGGTGTTGGGTTGCAACCGAAAGCGCCAATGAAGGTTGAATCGGTCACAATTGAAGCTTTCATCCCTGACCGCCCAACTGCGTCCGTTTTTCCTTAACATGCCCGGTCATCAAATCGGCCCGCCCGGCCGCACTCCAGAAGACGCCGAAGATATCCGGCTCATGGAACGGGTCGGTGCCGGGGAAGAGGGCGCGTTCGAGCAGCTCGTGGAGCGCCATCAACGATTGGTGATCGGGACTGTGGGGCGCATGCTCGGGAGCGGTTCGGATGCGGAGGACATCGCCCAGCAGGTCTTCGTGCGCGTCTGGAAAAATGCGAAACGCTACGAGCCGCGGGCGAAGTTCACTACCTGGTTGCTCAAGATCACGCGCAACCTGGTTTTTAACGAATTGCGGCGCCGCTCGCGCCATCCGCAGGTCTCGCTCCAATCCGAGTCTGACGAAGAAGAGCGGCCGCTCAAGGACGAACACGCTGTCGCGCCCGATGCGTCGTTGCTCGAGCACGAACTTCAGCAGGCGGTAGACGCCGCCATCGCCAATCTGCCCGAGACCCAGCGCATGGCCGTGGTCCTGCGCCGCTACGAGGAGCTTAGCTACGAGGAGATCGCCGACGCGCTCGATCAATCGGTCTCGGCCGTGAAGAGCCTGCTCTTTCGGGCACGGACCGAATTGCGGGAAAACCTGAAGCGCTATCTCTCGTCGTAAACATGCTCGTTCTCGATTTCGCTTTTCCTTCGATCACGATCACGAGCAGGAGCATGAGCGCGAGTAAGAAAAACAAAGAGGGCGGACCTCTCGCGAGAATCCGCCCCCTCTCAACCCCACATCTTTTGGTTGTCTAAAGTCCGCGCTCGTTCGCGCTCGTCTTGAAATCGATCGACTTCGTGGTCGTCGTGGTTTCGGGTTCCGTCCGGGCCGGGGCCGGCGGCGTTCCGGGTTTCGGGTAATCGGCGGCCACGTGCCGGGTTGAAGTCGGGACTAGGCGGACGGCGCCCTTGGCGTTGTTCCGCCAGCCGTTCGGGTCGGCGTATTCTTCGCCGCTGTGATGCAAGCCGCTGACCTGATCTTCGAGGCCGGTGCCATAATGCTGGTCGATGATGGTAGGGGTGACGAACACGAGCAGGTTGCGCTTGGTCCGGGCGTTTAATCTTTCTTGGAAGAAATAACCGAGGATCGGGATGTCGCCCACGATCGGAACCTTCGTCCGCGCCTTGGTGACTTCATCCTGGAGCAATCCCCCGATCGCGAGCGTATCGCCGCTCTTGATCAACACGTTCGAGTCGAGCGATCGGGTGTCGATGATCGGGCTGGCCACAGTGCCGCCGCTGCCACCGGGGACGGTGAAAAATTGGTCGCCGACTTTGTTACTGATTTCCGGCTTCACCGCGAGGGTGATGAAATTGTCTTTGTTGACCGACGGCTTCACGACCAGCGTATTGCCGAACTTCTTGTCCTGGAATCCGCCGAAAACGGCCGTGGCGGTTTGTTCGTTGAAGTTCATTTGCGGCACAGGCTGGCTGCGGATGATTTCGATTTTGGCCTGCATGTTGTCCGCCGTAACCACGCGGGGATTCGCCAGGAATTCCGCATCGGAATCTTCGTTGAGGGCCCTCATCGTCACGGACAACTGCGGGGCCGAAAGAATGGCGAACTGGCCGCCCAGGACATTGAGCGCTTTGTCGAAGAAGAAATCCTTACCCTGGAGCTTGCCGCTGCTGTCGACGCTAAACGTCGGGAACCTGAGAGTCTGCGGGTTATTCGCGCCGCCCAGGACTCCACCCCAGTTAATTCCGTACGATTGTCTTGGGTTGGCGGTTACTTCCACCAGCCGCGCTTCGATCATGACCTGCTTGGTCGGCTTGTCGATTTGGAGCAACAGCTTGCGGACGTTGTCGATATTGCCGCGGGTTTCCCGGAAAAAAATCGTGTTGGTGCGCTCATCCACCTGCGGCGCATCTTTGCTGGAGAGCTGCGCGGCGATGAGGGGCGCGGTTTCCTTAGCCCGAGCATAGCTGAACTGGTAGCTGTCGCTCTCGGTCGGCTCGGCGGTGCGCTCGGCCGCGGTTTTGATGTAGTAAACGTTTTCGATCTTATCGAGGAACAGGCCCTTGGCCTTGACAATAATCGAAACCGCCTGCAGCGCCGTCACGTCTTCCAGGCGCATCGTCACGGTGCCGGTGACCGCTTCGCTGACGACCATGTTGATCTTGGCCTGGCGCGCGAGGAGACGCAGCACTGCGCCCACGTCGTCGCCCTGAAATTCGCGCACGCCGACGCCGCCATTATCGGCGACGCTGTCGGGCTCTACCGGGCCGGGAGAAGTGGTCGCGGTCGTCGTCGTGGTAGTCGTTGAAGTCGTGGGGGCGGGCGAAGTGGCCGCGTTGGAGGTTGAGGCTTGGACGAGGAGAAGGTTGTCGCTCTTGGTCGAGGGACCGATGGGGAGCGGCGGGCTAGCCGGTTTGGTTTTCGTTTCGGCGAGAGGAGCCTTCTGGACGGAATCCACAGAGCTCGAGCTGGGCGCCGGGGAAGGCGAGCTGGTCTGCGCGTTCACGACGGTAAAGGCGGTGAAAAATGCCGCTCCGGCGCAGAGGGCAGTTGTAAGGCGATTAGGCATAGATGATGGGAAGTTGAAGAATGCAGCAGCGTTAAAAGCAGGAAGCAGACCAGCCCTGCTGCGGCCATCGCCGCCCCGCGCCGAACGGGCGGCTCCTCAACTGGCCCGTGCCGCGGCGATGAAATCGTGCATCCGGCCATGATTTTTGCGGCCCGGCGAAGACTCGATTCCGCTGGTTACGTCCACGCCGAATGGCCGGACGGCGGCCACGGCTTCCGCGACGTTCTCAGGCGTCAATCCGCCCGCCAGGATCACGCGAAGATGCGGGTTGGCCCGCACGAAATCGCGCGCGATTTCCCAAGGGAAAGTCCGTCCGCTGCCGCCGAATTCCCCCGCCCCACCGGAATCGAGCAGCACGGTGGTCGTGAAGAAGTCCGGCACGTTGACCACCGAATCGGCGCCCATTACCGGAAGCGCTTTCTCGAACCGAATCCGTTCCTCCATCAATCGGCGGCAAAAGTCGGGCGTTTCCGCTCCGTGCAATTGCAAAGCGGTAATGCCCGGCGTTGCGGCCGCGGCTTTCGCCTCATCCCAGCTCGGATTCACCAGGATCGCCACCTTTTCGACATTGCCTGGCAGCGCCCCGATCCACTCGCTGGCAGTTTCCATCTGCAGGTAGCGCTTGCTGCCCCGAAAGAAATTGAAACCGAGTGCATCGGCGCCAAATTCGATAGCCGCAGCGGCGTCCTGCGGCGTCGTCAATCCGCAGATTTTAACGCGCAGCATTTACGCCGCTGTCGCAAACCCGAGCGCCGGCTTGCTGAAATCGGGCGCGGGCATCTCGTTGACCAGCTTCACGATACCGTCCTGCCAGCGTTGGCTGATGGTTCGCAGGTAGGGATCGTTCTCATCTAGGTGCGCGCGCAACCGAGCCTGAAGCGAATCGGTTTCGTAGCACAAAATATCGATCGGCGGCCCGACGGCGACGTTGCTCGTCATCGTCGAATCGATCGAGATCATGCCCACCTTTACCGCGTCCGCGAGTCCGGTTTCGTAGGTGAATCCGCGATCGAGAATCGGCTTGCCGTACTTTCGTTCACCGATTTGCAGGAACGGGCAATCGCGCGTCGCGTGGATGCTATTGCCCTGCGGATAAATTAGGTGCACCTCCGGAGCGAATCCCGCGATCTGTCCGCCCACGATGAGGTGAATGTTGAAATCGAATCCGTCCGCCTCGAGCGCTTCCCGGTCGCGTTTTTCCACTTCGCGCACCTTCGAGCCGACATAACGGACCGTTTCGTTGAGCGTCTGCCGATTCGTCAATTGTTCGCGAACCGTATCTTGCTTCCCAAGGTGGAGGTCTTCGTCGATCAACGCGATCGTCGCCTGCGTCAGCGAAAGATTACCCGAGCTGAGAATACAAATGACGCGGTCGCCGGGTTTCTCGTAGATCCGCATTTTGCTGCACATCGTGATGTTGTCCATCCCGGCACTCGTGCGCGAGTCCGACAAAAACACCGCCCCGGCGCGGCAAATCATTCCGAGACAGTAGGTCATTCGTTGCGGCTCTCGGGTTCGATCACGCGGCCCTCCACGCGTTTCAATTGCGTGTGGTGCGTCAGCACATGAACCCGCCCATCGCTTCCGCGAAAGAACGCGCTCAACATCCAGCTGATAATCCCGACCACGATCGCGCCCCAGAACGCGCTGCGGTAACTGTCCACGTGAAATCCGCTGACGATGCTCGGCACCCAGTAAAGCATCAGGCCATTCACGATCAGGATAAAAATTCCCAGCGTCAGCAGAATCAGCGGCGCACCGAGGATCAGGAGCACGGGACGCACAAACGCGTTCAAAATGCCCAGGAGCAAAGCGGCGCCAATGAGTGCGGCCGTCGTGTCGTAGCGAATGCCGGGAATGAATGCGGCCGCAGCCATGACGCCCACCGTTGTCACGAGCCAGCGGATAACGAAGTGTCGCATGGCCGCACGTTAGGCGAACTCGGGCTCCATGCGCAACCGCCGCTTTGCAAAATCCGCTTGCACGGCCGCTCCATGCGGTATTCGGTCTGAGAGCATTTAGAAACGAAATAGAACCGTGGCCAGAAAACCGAAAACAACAGTCGAAGATAACCCGGGAGACAATGCCGCTGCGCCCTCTGCCAACGGCAAGATGAACGCGCCCGAGCCGAAGAAGAAAGCGCGCGCCAGCGCCATGCCTGCGACGAAAAAGAAATCGGCGGCCGCGAAGAAACCGTCCACGAAACCGCCGGCCACTTCTGTGGCGAAACCCGCCGCTTCACATCCCGTCGAACCAACGGACGACGAAATCCGCCTTCGTGCTTATTTCCTCGCCGAACGCCGTCAGAAGCTTTCGCTCCCCGGCGATTCCGCGCACGACTGGATCGAAGCCCGGCGGCAATTGATCGAAGAAGCCAGCCGCGGAACATAGGCTTCCAGCCTGTGCGCCCAGCGGAGTTGCACTCCGCTGAACCATTGGCATCGGACAGAATGTCCGCTGGGCGCACAGGCCACAGGCCTATGTTCCGATCGCCTCGATTCCTGGCAAACATTCCTTCACCTTTTCGATCAGCCTATTGATCGCAAAAGGTTTCGGCACCAACCCGCGCACACCCGCTTCCTGAAGTAATTCCTGTGCCCGTTTTTCATCGCCCTTGCCGGTCACGAGCAGCAATGGGGGCACGATCCGCGGCGGCACCGAATGGTTGTAGACCTTGCCGATCAGGAAAAAAAGCATCGCCCCATCGATCATCGGCATCTGAAAATCGAACATCAGCAAATCGTACGTTTTCTTCAGCGCCAACTCGAAGCCGTATTCCGGTTTCGGCGACGTATCCACCTCGCAGCGGAGCATCGAGGTCAGCGCCTCTCGCATCACCCGCATCAGGGCCACGTCATCATCCACGATCAGGATCTTCTTCGGCGCCACGTCACTCATAACCGACGCTTGCGCGAAAGCCCTCCGCGTTTCAAGCTTTTCCGATGGACGAAACGTTAACCGCGCTCGCCGCCGCCCTCCGCGAACGCCTCGCCATTATCGACGACGAGCAAAGCCGCCGCGATCCCGATCGCCACACCAAACGACTCCGCGAAGTTTCCGAAAAGATCGAGCGCCTGGAACAATCCCTGCCGCCGAAGATCGATCCCCAACTCCGCCATTTCCTCCAGCGTCGCAGCTACACCAAAGCACTCGAACTGCTCGAAAGCGCTCCCTGAAACAAAAGCGAGCCTTGCCCGCGAAGGCCCGTTGTTTACAAGGGATACGAGAACGATTCAAACAACGTGGCCGTGCTGTTGGAGAAGTGTCCGTTCGGACGGCTGACCTGGTAATACTGCCCGGCAAACGCCGTCTTGGTGACGGTGATTTTGAGGAAGCCTGGCAGCTTTGTGTTCGACTTCTTGAGCTTGACCCCGGCTGGCGGAACCGCACCCGGCTTCAGTTGATGCATGTTGGAATAGCCTTCGTAGCCACCGGCGCCGGAAACGAGGTAGGGTACTTTGCGCGTGCCGATCTTTCGCTCGAAATGCTGGTAGTCGTGGACGTGGCCGGAAAGAATGGCCGTCGGAGTGAAACTCGCGTCGGCGAAAGCCTTGTCGAGCACGTCCTGAATCGCGGTGTGGCCGCCGTGTGAACTGTCGAGCGAATACGGCGGATGATGCACCGTCACCAGCACGCACTTGTCGCCGCGCTGCTTCGCATTTTTCAATTCCTCGGTCAGCCAATCCTGCTGGGCCTTGTTCTTGCCGTTAATTTTTCCATCTACATTCGAGTAGAGCCCGATGATCGTCGCCAGCGGCGTAAGCAGCGTCCAATAAAAGTTCGGCTGAATCATCGTCGTCCGGTTCGAGTGACCCGCCATCCAGGTGTGAGTCGGTTGCGGCGCGCAGAAATTCATCTGGAAGCCTTCCAGCGTGGGAATGCTCTGGTCATCGCCTTTGGCGCCATCGTGATTTCCCGCGATGGCTACGATCGGCGCCGTGTATTCGTCGTAGGGCTCGTAAAATTGCGAGTCGTAATCCTCCTTTTCGCCGTTGAAGTAGACGACGTCCCCGAGGTGATAAAAGAACTTGGGACGGTCGCGCTCGGGCAACGACTCCAATTGACCGACCATGTGAAATGCGATGGCGAATTGCGCTTCGGACCCATGATCTTTGTGGCCCGTGTCGCCCATGGTGTGAAAGACAAGCTTCCCGGCCTGCCTGATCTTATCGACCTCAGCTGCGCCTAGCAGGTCTTCCAGATCGAGGTGGAAAGGATAATTCCCGGGCGGCGGCGGCGGCTCATGGTGAGAATTATCGTGATGATGTTTAGAAAGATCGTTGACCTGCGGGCTGCGCCGGTCACGGCCGAAGACGTGCCTTAAAGCGCGGGTATCAAGAGGGTCGGGAGCTAGAGTATTAGTATTGGGCATAATAGAAGCGGACAGATCCGCACTTGAGGGTTAAATCGAGACGAAGCGCTGTTCGCCTCTCAACTGCTATCGATGGAAATCGTCGGCACCGGGGGAACATGGCCCGATGCTAATCAAGCCGTTTTCTCAAGACAAGCCGCAAATCACGGAGCCGATATGCGGCGTCGCCACGGAGACGCCGACGTTCCGCTGCTACTGAAAAAGCGGCGTTTAGCGCGAATACAACTCGACGATCAACTGTTCGTTGACCATCGGCTGCATCTCTTCGCGGGTCGGGATGCGGGATACTTTGCCGCTGAGCGCGTCACGATTCGCGACGAGCCAATCGGGGACGGGAGCGATCTGGGTGAGCTCGAGATTGCGAAGGGCGAGCTGGCGGGATTTCGGTTTGTCTTTCACCATGACTTCGTCGCCGGCCTTCACGTTGTAGGAAGCGATATTGACGTTCCGGCCGTTCACCTGGACGTGGCCGTGAGAAACTAATTGCCGCGCACCGCTCCGGGTGTTCGCGAGGCCGAGGCGGAAGACGACGTTATCCAGCCGCGTCTCCAAAAGCTGGAGCAGCGTTTCACCGGTGACGCCGCGCTTGCGCAAAGCGGTCTGGAAAATCCGGCGGAATTGTTTCTCGAGCAAACCGTATTGATACCGGAGCTTCTGCTTTTCTCCCAACGCGATCGCGTAATCGGATTGCTTGCGGCGCGACCCTTTCGGGCCGTGCATGCCGGGAGGATAATTCTTTCGCTCGAGCGCTTTGGCTGGTCCAAAAAGCGGGACGCCATAGCGGCGGCTCACTTTGGTTTTCGGTCCGGTGTATCTGCCCATGAGAAGAAAAGTAGGAAGTAGAAATTAGGAAGTAGGAAACTCAGACGCGGCGCTGTTTGGGTGGACGGCAACCATTATGCGGGACAGGGGTGACGTCGCGGATGACGGTGAGATCGAGACCGATGGCTTGCAACGCGCGGACGGCGGATTCGCGGCCGGCGCCGGGACCACGGACGAGGACTTCGACTTCTTTCAGCCCGTGGCCCATGGCCTGCCGGGAAGCGTCCTGCGCCACCATCTGGGCAGCGTAAGCGGTGCTTTTGCGCGAGCCTTTGAAGCCGACTTTGCCAGCGCTCGACCAGCCGATCACGTTACCCTTCAAGTCGGTGATGGTGACGATGGTGTTGTTGAAGGTGGAAAGGACGTGCGCGATGCCGGTGTGAACGTTCTTGCTCCCCTTGGCCTTGATGATCTTCGGCTTCTCGACGTCGTTCGGGTCGAGCGAGAGATTTTCTTTCGGCGGCTCGGGAGCCGGTGCGGCGGCGGCTTCTTCCTTTTTCGCTTTCGCCGGTTTCTTCGCGGGCTTGGCGGGAGCGGCGGGCGCTTCAGCATTCGCAGGCGCGGCCGACGTTGATTCTGGAGGAGCGGCTGAGACAGCCGCCTCTACATCTTCTGTCTTCGCTTTCGGTGCCTTTGTCTTTGCCGGTTTCTTTTCGTCGGAATCTGCCATGGTCAAAAAATTCTAATCGTTAAACTTTGCCGGTTTTCGCTTCCTTGTTGCGAATGACGCCGACGGTCTTGCGAGGACCTTTCCGGGTGCGTGCATTCGTCGAGGTGCGCTGGCCCCGGACCGGGAGTCCGCGGCGATGCCGAATGCCACGATAACAATTAATGGCCTGGAGCCGCTTCAAGTTACCCTGCACCTCCCGGCGAAGGTCGCCCTCGATCAGCATTTTGTGACCGGTGATCGCCTGGATGATCTCGTTGACCTGGTGCGGGGTGAGGTCCTTCGCGCGCAGGTTCGGATCGATGTTCGTCAATTCGAGCACCCGCTTCGCCGTGCTGGGACCGATGCCGTAGATGTAAGTCAGCGACGCTTCGATGCGTTTATCGGCCGGTATTTCAACTCCAAGTAATCTGGGCATAAATCAAACTTCGAATATCAAACCTCAAACATTCCTATCCCTGCCGCTGTTTGTGCCGGGGGTTCGTGCAGATGACGCGGACAACATTCTTCCGCTTCACGATCTTGCACGCTACACAAAGTCTTTTTACTGATGGTCGCACTTTCATAAAATATTCGATTCGGCGAGACGAAAAACGCGGAGCGGGCTCCGCGGTTGTCACTTCTGGCGGTAGGTGATCCGCCCCTTCGACAAATCGTAGGGGGAAACCTCTAGCATAACTTTGTCGCCTGGCAAGATACGAATGAAGTGGAGCCGCATTTTCCCCGAAATATGGGCCAGGACCCGGTGCCCATTCGGCAGCGCGACGCGAAACATGGTATTGGGCAGGAGCTCGACGACCGTGCCCTCTACTTCAATTGCGTCTTTCCGCGCCATGTCAGGATTTCCGGCTCGTCCCGGGTAATCAAAACCGTGTGCTCGAAATGCGCCGAGGGCATCCCATCCGCCGTGCATACTGTCCAGCCGTCATCGAGCAATTTGACGGAAGCGGTGCCGGAATTAATCATCGGCTCGATCGCCAGCGTCATCCCCGCCTTTAACCGCGGGCCGCTCCCGCGCCGGCCGTAGTTCGGCACCTGCGGTTCTTCGTGCAATTTCCGCCCCACACCATGCCCGACGAATTCCCGCACCACGTTGAACCCCTCCCGCATTGCGATTTCCTCGATGGTCGCGCAAACGTCGCCGAGCCGGACGCCTTCATGCATCGTTTCAATCGCGCGCCGCAGAGCGATCTCGGTCACGCGGAGCAATCGCTCCGTGCGTTCGTCGATCATCCCTACCGGAACCGTGAACGCCGTGTCCCCTACCCAACCGTCCTGGATCACGCCGATATCGAGCTTCACGATGTCGCCATACTGGATCCGGCGCTGGCTGCCAATCCCGTGGACGATCTCGTCGTTGAGCGAAATGCAAATGTTGCCCGGGAAAACGCGATGACCGAGCCGGTAACCGAGAAACGCGCTTTGCACTCCCGCTTCCGCCATCAGGTCAGCCGCGGCCTGGTCGACTTCCTTCGTGGAAATGCCGGGCCGGATCAGTTCCGTCACCCGATCCAGGACCTCGCTCGCTGTGCGGCAGGCCTGCCGCATTTTATCGATTTCTTTCGGGCTCTTGATCGGGATCATGCCGGCTGCTCGATCAACCGCGAGATATCCGCGAAGACCGCGTCGCGGTCGCGATTCCCATCAATCTTCCGGAGCGTGCTCATCTTCCCGTAGAAGTCGGCGAGCGGTTGCGTCTTGGAATTGAATTCCGAGAGCCGCGTTTCAAGGACCGAGGCATCATCGTCCGTGCGCCGGATAAGGTGTCCATCGCAATAAGGGCAGATCGCGCGCTCGGAAAACCCGGCTGCTCCTTCACTGGTCGTAAATCCGCAGGATTGGCATTGCAGCCGGTGCAAAATACGGTCTTTGATGGTGTCGGCGGAGACATCGAGCCAGAGCGCAAGATCCAACGGCGTCCGATGTCGTTGCAAAATACCCTGCAACGCTTCGGCCTGCGGGATCGTGCGCGGAAAGCCGTCGAACACGAAGCCGGCGGCGCCGTGGAGCCGGACCCAGTCCTCGATCAAGTCGATGATGATCTTGTCCGGCACGAGCTCGCCATGTTTCGTTTTTTCGGCCGTCTCTATTCCGAGCAGCGTGCCCAGCTCCACTTCGCGCCGCAGGATCGCGCCGGGCGACGTAACCGGAATCCCAAAGTGGCGTGTGATCATCTCGGCCTGGGTTCCTTTTCCGGAACCGGGCGCGCCCAGGAGCACGAGTCGTCTTTTCACTTAGCGCCCGTAGAGGAAAAACGCCACCCCGCCGATGGCGATGATCGCGATGCCGACATAGAGCCACATCAAAGTCGTGTTCCGCGCCGCGTCGCCCCGCGCATAGCTTGCGCGATCGAAGCGCCCGCCGCGGATCCGCCCCTTGCGCAGGAATCCGTCGTAGTGCCGTTGAATCAAGTGCGTCTCCACCTGGCGCATCGTATCGAGAATAACGCCCACGATAATCAGCAGACTCGTGCCGCCGAAAAACTGGGCCGTGATCTGCGGGACATTAAGCCCGCGACTGAGCAGGGTCGGCAGGATCGCGATCATCGTGAGGAAGATCGCGCCCGCGAAAGTCAATCGCGTCATCGTGTAATCAAGAAAATCCGCCGTCGGTTTCCCGGGCCGAACCCCGGGGATGTAGCCGCCGTACTTCTTCAGATCGTCCGCGATCTGGGCTGGCTGGAACTGGGTGGCGACCCAGAAGTAACTGAAAAAGAAAATCATCGCGGCGAGCACAAGATAATGCGGCCAGCCGTTGTTGAGCGCGCCGACGATCTGCGCCGCGATCGGGCTGTTCTTGCCGACGTAGCCGACAATCGTGGCCGGGAAAAGGAGCAGGGCGAAAGCGAAGATGATCGGCATCACGCCCGCGTAATTCACTTTCAGCGGCATGTATTGGGTTTGGCCGCCGTACATCTTCCGGCCGACGACTCGCTTCGCGTATTGCACCGTGATCTTGCGCACGCCCTGCGTCACCGCGATCACCGCCGCGATCACCAGGAACAAAAACGCGATCATCAACACGAGAATGAACGGATTCGCCGGGCTTGCCCCGGTCGCGGCCGAAGGCACGAATGTCTTCCAGGCCTGCGCGAGGGCCGCGGGCAGACGCGCCACGATGCCGATCGTGATGATCAACGAGATGCCGTTTCCGATTCCGCGCTCGGTGATCTGGTCGCCCAGCCACATCAAAAACAACGTGCCCGTGGTCAACGATATTGTTGTAATGATGTTGAAACTGATGCCGGGATTATCGACAAGCTCGATCCCAAGCCTGTGAACCGTGTCCATGATCCCGGGCAGCATCGTCTGATACGACTCGGGATGTTGGAAGGAAACGGACAGCAGCCACGCCTGGACCAAACAAAGCGCCACGGTCGCATACCGCGTGTATTGCATGATCTTTTGCCGGCCCCCGTCTTCCTTGGCCAGGCGGCCCAGCTGTGGGATCACCGCCGTGAGCAACTGCATCATGATCGACGCGCTGATGTAGGGCATGATGCCGAGCGAGAAAACCGCGCAGTTCTCCAGCGCGCCACCGCTAAAAAGGTTGAAGAGCGCAGCAATGTTGCCGCCCTGTTTTTCCGTGAGCGAAGTCCGGAACCACTCCTGGATCACCGCCTGGTTGACGCCGGGCGTGGTGATGGCCGCGCCGAGGCGCACGATCACGACAATGGCCAGCGTGAACAGAATGCGCCGCCGCAGCTCCGGGATCTTGACCGTGTTTAAGAACGCCGAAACCATCGACTAAAACTGGGTGGTTGACCGCAAGGCGCTAGCTCTTCCGCGGTTTTTTCTTCGAGGCGGATTTCGCCGGCGATTTCTTCTTCGCCGCCGGCTTTTTTGTCCGCGTCGCTTTTGGTTTGGCAGCTGTTTCGCTTTCCGCCGCTTCAGTCGCAGGCATTTCCTGCTCGGCATCGCGCAGACCCTGGACCGGCTTTTGCCGCAAGGTCACGCTGCCGCCCGCCTTCTCGATTTTCTCGCGGGCCGACGCGCTGATCTTGTCGGCCTCGATCGTCAGCGCGTGCTTCAGTTCGCCGTCGCCGAGGATCTTCAACCCGGCGCCGTTTCCGCGCAGCAACTTCGCTTCGCGCAGAATCTGTTCGTTCACGACTGTTCCCTCTTTGAAGGACGCGAGGTGGCTCAGATTCAGAATCGCATAATTCTTGTAGAAGGCTGCGTTGTTGAGACCGCGCTTGGGCTAACGCCGGATGAGCGGCATCTGACCACCTTCGAATCCGAGCCTGATGCTGCCGCCGGAGCGCGCCTTCTGGCCTTTGTGGCCCTTGCCGCTGGTCTTGCCGTGGCCGGAGCTTTCGCCGCAGCCGAGCCGTTTCACGCGGTGCTTCGAGCCGGGCCGCGTCCGCATGTTATGAAGCCGAATCATGACTGCGCCGCTTCCTTTCCGTCATTCACGCGAATTCCGCGGGACTTCAAAATTTCATCGCGCCGGCGCAATGCGCGCAGGGCTGCGATCGTCGCCTTGACCACGTTGGAGTGATTGCTCGAGCCCAACGATTTCGCGAGCACATCGCGAATACCGACTGCTTCCACTACCGCGCGCACGCCGCCGCCGGCAATAACGCCAGTCCCCGGCGAAGCTGGCCGCAACAAAACGCGGCCGCCGCCAAATTCTCCGATCGTCTCGTGCGGAATCGTATTTCCATGCAGCGACATTTTTTCCATCGACTTGCGCGCGGCCTCCGAAGCTTTCCGGATCGCCTCCGCCACTTCGTTCGCTTTGCCGAACCCGACGCCCACCTGGCCATCGTGATCGCCCGCGACGATGAGCGCGCTGAAGCTGAACCGCCGGCCGCCCTTCACCACCTTCGCGCACCGGTTGATGAACACGACCTTCTCGGTCGTATCGCCCCGTGCCGCTGAACTCTTGTCTGTCTGGCGTTCCTGCCGTCGTCCGCCGCCGCTGTGTGGTTGTGCCATGATGTTCTAAAATTTGAGTCCGCCTTCGCGGGCCGCGTCCGCCAGGGCTTTCACTTTTCCGTGATAAAGAAAACCGCCCCGGTCGAAGATCACCTTGTCGACTTTCTTCGAGAGCAACCGCTCCGCGATCGCTTTGCCGACTTTCTCCGCCGAAGCGCGATTCGCCCCGGCCTTTTTGCCGCCAATCTTTTCTTCCGTCGTCGCCGCCGAGACCAGCGTCTTGCCAGCATCATCGTCGATGACCTGCGCATAAACATGCTTGCCGGAAAAGTGGACCGCCAGCCGTGGACGTTCCGCCGTCCCGCTCACGCGTTTCCTGATCCGGGTATGAATCCGGTGCCGGATAATTTTACGATCGCGCAATGCCATAACTATTGAACGGTTTTGCCTTCCTTGCGCCGCACCACTTCGCCCGCGTAACGCACGCCTTTGCCCTTGTAAGGCTCCGGCGGGTAATACCGGCGAATGTCCGCCGCGACCTGGCCGACTAATTTCTTGTCAATGCCGGCGATCGTGAGTTTCGTGTTCTCGGTCACTGTGATTTTGATTTCCTTCGGGATCGGGAACAGGATCGGGTGCGATTTGCCCAGGCTGAGATTCAAGTTCGATCCCTGGACCGCCGCCTTGAAACCGACGCCTTCGATCTCGAGGCTCTTCGAAAATCCTTCGCTCACGCCAAGGACCATGTTGTGGACCAGGCTGCGCGAAAGACCATGAAGCGCCTTCACGTTCCGCGCCTCCGCTTCGCGCACCAGCGAGACGCGATTATCTTTCACGCTCGCCTTGATTTCGCGCGGCAACGTCCACTGCAGTTTCCCCTTCGGTCCTTCGACGGCGACGGCGCCATCGTTGCCGATGTTCACCTTCACCTTGTCGGGAATCTCGACTGCTTTGTTTCCAATTCGTGACATGAGTTCGTAATTCGTTAAATCGTTACAGCGTTAAAGTCACCAGACGTAAGCCAGCAGCTCGCCTCCCACGTTTTGTTTTTTCGCTTCCCGGCCGGACAAAATGCCGCGCGGGGTTGAGAGAATCGAGATGCCCATTCCGCCCAGGACGCGTGGAATTTCCTTCGCGCCCACGTAACGCCGAAGGCCGGGCCGGCTCACCCGTTTCAGGCCGGTGATGGTGCTCGTCCGGTTCGCGATCTTGTTCGTAATCTTGATGCGCGGATGCGCCGCCTCGGTATCGACCGAGTAATCGATGATGTAGCCTTCCTCTTTCAAAATGCGCACGACCTCCGCCTTGATCTTGGAATAAGGAACAAACATCTCCGGCTTCTGCGCTGCCCCGGCGTTGCGCACGCGGGCGAGAAGGTCGGCAATAGGATCGGTAACTGTGCTCATCTTGGTTAGGCGGCTGGCGCGGCTGCGACTGGTTCCTCTTTTGCGGGACTCGCCGTGGCGAGCTTCTTGGCCCGGTCGCTGAACGGCATTCCCATTTCGCTCAGGAGCGATTTGGCTTCCTCATTCGTCTGCGCGGTGGTGACGATGGTAACATCAAATCCGATGTTGCGCTTGATTTTATCGAGCTCGACCTCCGGAAAGATCGACTGGTCGGAAACACCCAGGGTGTAGTTGCCATGCCCGTCGAAACCTTTCGGCGAAACGCCGCGAAAATCGCGGATCCGTGGTAGCGACGCCTTGATCAGGCGTTCGAGAAATTCATACATGTGCTCGCCGCGCAGCGTGACCTTCGCGCCAATCGCCTGTTCCTTGCGCAACTTGAAATTCGCGATGCTTTTCTTGGCCCGGGTTTCCGACGGCTTTTGCCCGCTGATCAACGCCAGCTCCGCCTTCGCATCTTCCAGCCCCTGCTTCACGTCCGACTGCGAGCCGACAGAGGTGTTAATGACGACCTTCTCTACCTTCGGAACCTGATGCGGATTCTTGTAGCCGTGCGTTTTTTGCAACGCCGGCACCACCCGCTCTTTGTAATGATCGTAAAACTCGTTCTTCACTGCCTATTCCTCTTTCGCTTCCTTGGCCTTGCTCTTCGGCGTCTTTTCTTTCGTCGCTTTCTTCTTGGAACCTTTGCCTTTAGCGGCCGCACGTTCTCCGCGCTCCAGCACCCGCACGTTCGAGATGTGGATCGGGCCCTCGCGCTCCGCGATCTTGCCCTGCGGATTGTCCTGCGACTTCTTCAAATGCTTTTTGATGAGCCGCACGCCTTCGATCAGCACCCGCTGCTTGCGCGCGATCACTTCGAGCACCTTCCCGGAAGAACCGCGAAAGTTCCCCGAGATGACCTCAACGTTGTCGCCTTTCCGGACGTGCAGCTTGATTCGGTTCATAAAACTTCCGGAGCGAGCGAAACGATCTTCATAAAATTTCGCTCACGCAATTCGCGCGCGACCGGTCCGAAAATACGGGTTCCACGCGGATTCAAATCCTTGTCGATTACGACGATCGCATTGTTGTCGAAACGGAGGACCGAGCCGTCGCTGCGCTTGATCGGCTGGCGCGTCCGCACCACGACCGCGCGAATCACTTCACCTTTCTTCACCGTGCCAGTCGCGCTCGCTTCCTTCACGTTGGCCACGATCACATCACCAATGCCGGCGGACTGCGCGTTGCCTTTGCCGATAACGCCAATCATCGTGGCCATGCGCGCGCCGCTGTTGTCCGCCACGTCGAGTCTGGATCGCAGGTAAACCATAAGAATCTTCCTCTTCCGCTTCCTCTAAATCTACTTCTGGACGACCTCCACCAGCCGCCAGCGCTTGAGCTTGCTCAACGGCCGCGTCTCCATGATCCGCACCGTGTCGCCCGCCTTCGCCTTGTTCTCCTCGTCGTGCGCGTAAAATTTCTTCATCTGCTTCACGATCTTGCCGAACTTCGCATGCGGCACCCGCGTCACCGTCCGCACCACGATCGTCTTGTTCATTCCGCTCGAAATCACCTCACCCGTGCGGGTCTTGCGCGCTCCGCGCGCCGCTGCGGTCTCGCTGGGTTTCGCTTCTTGATTTTCTTCAGCCATAAAAACTTATTTCTTCTCCGCTTTCGCGGCTTCGGTCTTCGCCACGCGCTGCGCGAGCACGGTCTCGATCTTTGCCACATCCCGCCGCAGCAAGCGCAACCGGCTCGGCTGCTCCAGTTGTCCGCTTTGCTGCTGCAGCCGCAAATGCAGACTTTCCTGGCGCATATCGCGCTTCTTCGTCTGCAACTCCTCGCTGCTCATTTCCGCTAACTCCTTGAATTTCATAAACTCGTTAGGCCGCAGCCACGTGGTGCCGGGTCAAAAACTTCGTCCGCACCGGCAACTTGTCCGCCGCCAGCCGCAGCGATTCCCGCGCGACAGATTCCGGCACGCCGTCCAATTCAAACAGAATGTTGCCCGGCCTCACCGTCGCCACCCAATACTCCGGCTGGCCTTTGCCCTTACCCATCCGGGTTTCCGGCGGACGCGCCGTCACCGATTTGTCGGGGAAAATCCGGATCCACAGCTTGCCTTTGCGTTTCATGCTGCGCGTCAGCGCCACGCGCGCCGCTTCGATTTGCGTGTTCGTGATCCAGGCGCGCTCGAGCGTCTGGAGCCCGAATTCGCCAAAATCGATCCGCAGATTGCGCGAAGCCGTTCCCTTGCGGCTTCCCCGCTGGGTCTTCCGGTACTTCACGCGTTTTGGCATCAATGGCATATCAGTCTTTCCTTATATGAGTCGTATGCGTCCTATATGACCTATGCTTCCACCGGTTCCGGCGGCGGCGGCAACACCGAAGGCGCCGCTTCCGTGGTAGGCGCTTCTTCCTTCTTACAAAGCCAGCATTTCACGCCGATCTTTCCGTAAACCGTGTTCGCTTCCGCGAATCCGTAATCGATCGGCGTTCGCAAAGTGTGCAGCGGCACTTTCCCTTCGCGATACCATTCAGATCGCGAGATCTCCGCGCCGTTCAACCGGCCCGAGCTGCGCAACCGGATCCCCTGCGCTCCAAAATCCATCGCCACCTGCACCGCCTTCTTCATCGCGCGGCGATACGCAATTCGACGCTCGATCTGCAGTGCGACGTTTTCCGCCACCAACTGCGCGTCCAGCTCCGGCGTCTTGATTTCCTGGATGTCGATCTTGATTTGTTTCCCCTGCGCCATCTTCGAGATTTCCTCGGTCATCTTCTCGATCTCGGCTCCTTTGCGGCCAATCACGATCCCCGGGCGCGCCGTGTAAATCGTCACGCGAATGCTGTTCCAGGCGCGTTCGATCACGATCTTCGAGACCGCGGCAAACTGGAGCTTTTTCTTCACGTAATTGCGAATCTCGAGATCGCTGTGGAGAAACGCCGGCATCTCCTGGGGCGAGGCGTACCATTTCGAACGCCAGTCGCGGTTCACCCCGAGACGAAAACCAATCGGATTAACTTTCTGTCCCATAAAATTATTCTTTCGCTTCCGACTTCTCAGCCTCAACCGTTTTGTCCTTCGCGCCCTTTGTGGCCTTTGTGCCCTTTGTGTGAGCCTTCTTCTTGGACGCACCGGCCTTTTTCCCGCCCTTTTTCTTGTCCCGCGTCTTGATCTCGATCTCGTCCGTTAAAATGATCCGAATGTGGCTGCTCCGTTTCAGGATCCGGCTGCCGCTGCCGCGCGCCCGCGTCATCAGCCGTTTCATCGTCGGGCCTTCGCCGACGGTCGCTTCCTTCACAACCAGGCCGTCCACGCGCAGATTCGCGTTGTTCTCCGCGTTCGCGACCGCGCTCTTGAGCGTCTTCGCGATCAAGTGCGCCGCCTTCTTCGGGCTGAATGCCACCAGGTCGAGCGCGGCCGAAACCGGCAAGCCCTGAATGGCGCGGGTGACTTCGCGCACCTTGAAGGGCGAAATCTTCGCGTACCGATATGTCGATCTGACTTGCATTTATTTCAAACTCACATTCTTGCGAGCGTCCGCCTGGAGGCGATCGCCCACCTTTATCTTCTCTTTTTCAGAATCCATTTTTTGAATCACCGCGCCGCAAATCCGCTGGCGCACATCCACCACTCGCAGCGTCGCGATCTGTTTGTCGCCCCGCATCACCCGCATCGGCATTCCCATCTTCACGCCCTGTTTTTCCCCGATGTTGCCGACCACTAGCGACCATTCGTCTTTCACGCTGATCACAGTGCCGTCCATCAACGTCGCTGTTTCGGCCGGCGGGTTGTCCGCTTTCGCGATCAACTCGTTCAGGCTGCGCAACTGCGTTTCCACTTCCATCCGCGCCTGCGCGTCGCCTCCGGTCGAGGTCTTGAGCAGATGCAGGATCGCTTCGCTCAACCGCAAACTCTGGTCGCGATACTGTTCCCGTTCCTTCTGCAACAACTGCAGATCGGAAACCGCGCTCAGCAATCGCTGCTCGACCTTTGCCCGATCCTTGTCCGCTGATTCCAGCCCGAGCGCTTCCATTCGCAACTCGAGATCGGAAGACTTCCGGCGAAAAACTTCGGCCTGCAGGTTCGACTCCGCCAGGCTGTCCGTCAATGTCCGGACCGATTCGCGCGCGAGCGAAAGCTCCCTCCGCAGCGCCTCGTTTTGCGAGAGCAACTCCGCGGCGGTCACTTTCGTGTCCGCGTTTTCAACTTTGGATTCTGTCAAAGAACTATTCCCTTGCGCTGCCAGCTCTCCAGCCGAGCAGACGCTTCCCACAAACAAGATTATCGATCCGCGACTAACGACTACTGCCTTCAGCAATCGAAAATCGAAAATCGAAAATCGAAAACTCACATCACTTCGTCACCTTCGCAGTGTGCGAACCGTGCTTCTTAAAGATTCGGGTCGGCGAAAACTCGCCGAGCTTGTGGCCGACCATGTTCTCCGTCACGAACACGGAGATAAAAGTTTTGCCGTTGTGCACCATGAAGGTGTGGCCGACGAAATCAGGCGTCACCATCGAGCGGCGGGCCCATGTCTTCACCGGCTTCTTCACGCCCGACGAATTCATCTTGTCGATTTTTTCGAGAAGATGCGCGGGAACGAACGGTCCTTTTTTCAATGATCTGGCCATAACTAAAAATTATTTCTTCCGGCGATCCTGCATGATGAAGCGATCGCTCGGCTTGTGTTTCGCGCGGGTCTTGAATCCTTTCGCGAGCTGTCCCCATGGGCTCACCGGATGATGCCGGCCGCCGCCGCCCTTCGATTTGCCCTGGCCGCCGCCCATCGGGTGATCGATCGGGTTCATGACCATGCCGCGCACATGCGGCCGTCGGCCCTGCCAGCGCGTCCGTCCAGCCTTGCCGCTCGAAACGTTCATGTGATCGACGTTGCCGACCTGGCCGATCGTCGCGAAACAGGTCTCGTGAATTCGGCGAATCTCGCCCGAAGGCAACTTCACCAGCGCGTAACCGGCTTCGCGGTTACTCAACGTCGCCTGCTGTCCGGCACTGCGCGCAATCTGTCCGCCGCGACCCGGCGCGATCTCGATGTTGTGTATGTTAGCGCCGAGCGGAATCACGCTGAGCGGCAAAGAATTTCCGAGGTCCGGCGGCGCTTCATTCCCTGACATGACTTTCGCGCCCACATTCAATCCATCCGGCGCGAGGATGTAGCTCATCTCGCCGTCGCTGTACTTAATAAGAGCGATGCGCGCCGAACGGTTCGGATCGTACTCGATCGCCGCCACCTCGGCCGCAACGCCATGCTTGCGGCGTTTGAAATCGATCTTGCGATACTTCTGCTTATGCCCGCCGCCGATGTGGCGCGCGGTCAACCGGCCGTTGTTATTCCGGCCGCCGCTGCGCCGCTTGATCTCGGTCAGCCCCTTGTGCGGTTTCGATTTCGTGATCTCGGTAAAAGCCGGGAGCGACTTGAAACGAAGGACGGGAGTTAATGGTCGAAAAGTTTTGAGCGCCATGAGGAATTACACGAGATCGATCTTCTCGCCCTCCTTCAACGTCACGATCGCCTTTTTCCAATGCGGCTTGCGGCCGAAATCAGCGCGGCGTTCGCGCTTCTTTTTGCCGGCGTAATTGCAGGTGTTCACGCTCACGACCTTCTTGTTGAAGAGCCGCTCGATCGCCTGCTTGATCTGGATCTTGTTCGCGCGCGGCGAAACGCGGAAAACATACTTATTCAGCTTGTCGCCCAGGAGCGTCGCCTTTTCTGTCAGCTGAACGGTTTGGATGAGATCGTATGGTTCGTTCATTCGCGGTTCATCCTTTCCGCCAGGTGTTCCAACGCCGCCGGCGTAATCAAAATTTTGTCGAACGCGAGCAGTTGCTCGGTATTCACGTTCGCGGCTGTCGCGAGCAGGACCGGCTTCACGTTCCGGGCCGACCGATATGTGTTCTCGTCGAACGAATCGGAGAGAACCAAAACCTTCCGCGCGTCCGTCTGCTTTTTCACCATCGTGACGAACGCCTTCGTTTTCGCTTCCGAGACTGCAAATTTATCGACCGTCAAAACGTCGCCCGCCTTGATCCGCTCGCTCAACGCCTTTTGAAACGCGAGACGACGCAACGTCTTGGAAGTCTTCTTCGAATAATCGCGCGGGTGCGGACCGAACACGACGCCGCCGCCACGCCACACTGGCGATGACTTGTAGCCGGCGCGCGCGCGGCCTGTTCCTTTTTGCCGCCACGGTTTCGCGCCGGAGAGGTTAACGGTGGCTTTCGTCTTCGTGCTGGCTGTACCCGAACGGCGCGCCGCCCGCATCGCCACGACCACATCGTGAAGGGCCTGTGTTCCGCGCCCAGTCTCGATCAACTCGATCTTGGCTTCCTTCGCCGCGGCTGCTGTCAAAACTTTCGCGCTCATTATTTCTTCGCGCCTCCTGCTGCTGGGCGCTTGATCGCCGGACGAACCACGACATAACTCCCGTTCGCTCCCGGGACCGCGCCGCTGATCAAAATTACCTTCTCCGATTCGCGCACCTGCATCACCTGGAGGTTCTGCACGGTCACGCGCTCATCGCCCATGTGACCCGGCATACCCATGTTTTTCCAAATGCGACCAGGCGTGGAGCGATTGCCAACGGCGCCATTGCGCCGGTGCGTCTTGGAGCCGTGCGCCGCGCCTTGTCCCTGGAAGTTGTGTTTCTTCATCACGCCCTGGAAACCCTTGCCCTTCGACTTGCCGATGACATCCACCCAATCGCCAGGTTGGAATTGCGTGACGCTCAAATTGATCTCGCCTTCCGGCGCATCAGCCTTCAAACGGAATTCCTTCATCAGCTTCTTCGGCTCCGAACCAGCCGCCTTGAATTCGCCCAGGAGCGCCTTCGTCACGCGCGATTCTTTCTGCGCGCCGAAGCCCACTTTGATGGCGGAATATCCATCGTTCTCCGCCGTCACCCGGCGCAGGAGAACGTTATCGCCCGCCGCGATCACGGTCACAGGACGCATCCGACCGTTCGCGTCGTAAACGCTGGTCATGCCAATCTTTTGTCCTAGTAAACCGATGCTCATTTTGGGAAAGCGATTGAATCTGGAAGCCAGGAAGCCATGAATTTCTCTGAATAATTTCTGTCTTGGTCTTTACCAATTCCTGGTTTCCTGGGTTCCAGATTAAATTTTAATCGTAATGTCCACGCCCGCCGGCAGGTTCAGTTTCTTCAGCTCATCGACCGTTTTCGCGGTCGGCTCGATGATGTCGAGCAGGCGTTTGTGGGTGCGAATCTCAAATTGGTCCATCGACTTTTTGTCGACGTGAGGGGAACGGTTCACGGTGAATTTCTCGATCAAAGTCGGGAGCGGAATCGGACCCGCCACGCGCGCGCCCGTGCGCTTCGCGGTCTCCACGATGTCGATCGCGGATTGATCCAGCATCCGGTGATCGAACGCCTTCAAACGGATGCGGATTCGTTGGCCGTTCGTCATTTCGTCTCCTTCTGATCGAGAATCGCTGCGACCAACTGCTGCGGCACCTGCTCGAAATGCGATGGCTCCATCGAGTAACTCGACCGGCCTTTCGAAAGCGAACGGATCGCCGTCGCGTAACCAAACATTTCCGCGAGCGGCGCCTCCGCATTGACGATCGTGAGATTGCCGCGCGCTTCGATGCTGTTGACCTTGGCACGACGACGATTCAAATCGCCGATAATGTCGCCCTGATATTCTTCCGGCGTCGAGTTTTCGACTTTCATGATCGGCTCGAGCAGGATCGGCTTCGCTTTCTTGAACGCATCTTTGACCGCGAAAATCGCCGCGAGCTTGAACGCCATTTCGTTCGAATCGACGTCGTGATACGAGCCATCGGTGATGTCGATGTGCGCATCGATGACCTGATAGCCACCGACGACGCCGTTGAGCATCGCTTCTTCAATGCCCTTCTTGCAGGCCGGGATGTATTCCTTCGGAATATTTCCGCCGACAACCTTGTTCTCGATGGTAATGCCTTTGCCACGCTCGTTCGGATGAACCTTGATAATGACATGGCCGTATTGACCGCGACCGCCTGATTGCTTGATGAGCTTGCCTTCGCCGTCCGCCAGCGCGGTGATCGTCTCGCGGTAAGCGATCTGCGGCTTGCCCGCGTTCGCGTCCACCTTGAACTCGCGGAACATGCGGTCCCGAATGATCTCCAAATGCAATTCGCCCATGCCGGCGATGATCGTCTGGCCCGTGTCTTCGTGCGTATAGACTTTGAAAGTCGGGTCCTCTTCGGACAACCGCTGCAAAGCGATGCCCATTTTTTCCTGGTCCTGCTTCGTCTTCGGCTCGATCGCCATCGAGATAACCGGATCGGGAAACGACGGCGGCTCGAGCAGGATCGTATGGTCCTCGTCGCAGAGCGTGTCGCCCGTCGTGATATTCTTGATTCCGACGATCGCCGCGATGTCGCCCGAGTAACAAGTCTCGATGTCTTCGCGCTTGTCCGCCTGGATTTGAATCAAGCGGCTGATGCGCTCGCGCTTGTTCGTGCGCGGATTGTAAACCGTGTCGCCTTTCGAAAGTGTGCCGGAATAAACGCGGAAGAAAACCAGCTTGCCCACGAACGGATCGCTCCAAAGCTTGAACGCGAGCGAGCAGAAATTGCCGTTGTCGTCCGTGAGCGCTTCCATCTTCTCGTGCGTGTCCGGCTCCATGCCGATGGCTGGCGGAATGTCGAGCGGACTAGGCAGATAATCGATGACCGCATCGACGAGATACTGGACGCCCTTATTCTTAAAAGCGGATCCGCCAACAACAGGAACAAATTTGTTCGCGATCGTTTGCCGGCGAATTCCAGCCTTCAGCTGCTCTGGTGTGACCGGTTTTTCTTCCAGTACCAGCTCAGCGACTTCGTCATCGAGGTTCGAGATTTGTTCGACGAGATCGTCGTAGGCTTTATCCACAGCGGCCTTGTACTCATCCGGTACTTCGGCCAGCTCGTAAACCGAGCCCATCTCATCGCTGTCGGAATAAATGACGGCCTTCTTGTTTACGACGTCGAGCTGACCTTTCAGGTAATCTTCTCTGCCCAGCGGAATCAGAACCGGCCAGGCGTTCGCCGCCAGTTTCTTCCGCATCGAATCGATCGACATGACGAAGTCCGCGCCGACGCGGTCCATCTTATTAATGAAGGCAATCCGTGGAACGTTGTATTTGTTCGCCTGCCGCCAGACCGTTTCCGATTGCGGCTGGACACCAGCGACCGCATCGAACACGGCGATCGCGCCGTCGAGCACGCGGAGCGAACGTTCCACCTCGGCCGTGAAATCCACGTGACCGGGCGTGTCGATGATGTTCACCCGCATCTTGATGCCCTCGAAAGTCTTGAAGACATCGGGCTCCGGCTTCTGCATCCAGGCGCAGGTCGTCGCGGCGGAAGTGATCGTGATGCCGCGCTCGCGTTCCTGCTCCATCCAGTCCGTCACGGTGGTGCCTTCGTGCACTTCACCGATCTTGTGGATCATGCCGGTGTAAAAAAGAATGCGCTCCGTCAGCGTCGTCTTGCCCGCGTCAATGTGCGCGGCGATCCCGATGTTTCGCGTCCGCTCGAGCGGGAACTTCCGGTCCGGCGAATTCGGATTCGCCGTCGCCTTGGGTTTATCGAGAGTCGCCGTAGCCATAAGATCAAAATGACGAATGACGAATAACGAATGACGAAGTAAGGCCGAAGCCCAAATGACGAAACATCGTCACTGCGCTTCGCACCCTTCGTTTTTCGTTTTCGTTCATCGTTTCGTGTTTCGTCATTCCTTCGTCATTCGTCATTCGTGCTTCGTCATTTCGCGTAGCGTTCACCAGCGGAAATGGGCAAAGGCGCGGTTCGCTTGCGCCATTTTGTGAGTGTCGTCGCGTTTCTTGATCGCGTTACCCTGGCCTGACGCAGCGTCTTTGAGTTCAGCCGCGAGCGCTTCGGCCATCGGCATGCCGCGACGGTTATCGGCGTATTGCACGATCCAGCGCATCGCGAGAGATACCTGGCGCGCCGGCGTCACTTCCATCGGCACCTGATAGGTGGCGCCACCGACCCGGCGTGATTTTACTTCGAGGCGCGGCCGGACATTCTCCAGCGCCTTGTTAACGATTTCGAGCGGATCGACCGCGTCTGAGCCTTCGCGCGATTTATCGATCGCGGTGTAAACGATCCGTTCCGCGAGCGACTTCTTGCCTCGCTTCATCACGGTGGAAATGAGGCGCGCGACCGCGGGACTTCCGTAACGCGAGTCGAGCTTCTCCTCTTTTTTGTAAACTTTCCGCCGGCGAGACATGGATTGCGTTCAGAGTTGTCAGGTTAGAGTTCAGAGTCCCAATGACGAATGACGAATGACGAATGACGAAGGCCCGTCATTGCGCCTGCAGTTTTCCTCGTTTCGCCATTCATTCGATTCGTCATTCGTCATTAGAAATTCGTCATTCCGCGTCAGCGGCTACTTCTTCGGCTTGGCTTCCTTGGCCGCGGCTTCTCCGGCGGCTTTCGGACGCTTCGCGCCATATTTCGATCGGCTCCGGCGGCGGCCATCCACCCCGAGGCTGTCGAGCGTTCCCCGCACAATGTGGTAACGCACGCCCGGCAAATCTTTCACCCGTCCGCCCCGCACCAGCACGATCGAATGCTCCTGCAGGTTGTGCCCTTCGCCGGGAATGTAGGCAATCACTTCCTGGCCATTCGTCAACCGCACTTTCGCCACTTTTCGCAGGGCGGAATTCGGCTTCTTCGGCGTGCGGGTCATGACCTGCGTGCAAACGCCGCGGCGCTGGGGACAATTCTTCAGGGCCGGTGATTTGGATTTCACCGAGACCTTCTTTCGTCCCTTGCGAATTAGCTGATTGATTGTTGGCATCTTCGTTAAATTAAAAGCCGCCCGATCTTCAAATCCGGGCGACAAAAAAACCGCACAGGCCGGCGCGCTATCTACCCCACGCTCTTCCCACGCACCTGATGCGGAGAGCGGGCAATATAGGAACGATTCCCCAGCCCGCAACAATATTTTCACGGCATTTTCTCCCGGAGGCCGCTTTTATTTTTTTGACTTGACGCCGCCTCACATTTCTCTATTTTCTGTCTAGACAGAAAGGACGGAACAACGTGAAAGACCTGCCGCCAGTCGCCCAAAAATTCATCCTTCACTGGGGTGAGATGGGGACGCGATGGGGAATCAATCGCACCGTGGCCCAGGTCCACGCTCTCCTCTTCCTTTCCGAGAAGCCGCTCCCAGCGGATGAAATCGCCCGGACGCTCGGTGTCGCCCGCTCGAACATCAGCACCAGCCTGCATGAACTCCAGAACTGGGGCATCGTCCGCGTCGTTCATCTTGCCGGGGATCGTCGCGATCACTTCGAATCGATGAAAGACGTTTTCGCCATGTTCCGGGTCATCGCGCGCGAGCGAAAAAAGCGGGAGATAGAACCGACCTTGCGGGTCCTGCGGGATTGTATCGCGGAAGCGAGTAAACCGAAAGCGGCCGCGCCCCACACCCGCGAACGCCTGGCCGACCTGGTGAATTTCTTCGAGATCGCGACCAGCGCCTACGACCAGATGGAAAAACTGCCAACGCCGGCTGTGTTGAAGCTGGCGAAACTTGGGGACAGGGCCTTCAGGCTCCTGGGAATTTCCGCCGCCCCCTAAAAAAAAATTGCCCTATGATTTCTGAGCTGACAGAAATAACAGAAGGAGCGGAAGTGAATTCCTTCCGCGGCTGGATCTTCTACGATGAGGATTGCGGTTTCTGCCGTAATCTCGTCCTCCGTTTGGAGCGCGTCTTTGCGAAGCGCGGTTTCTACTTCGAGCCGTTGCAGCGTCAGTGGGTTCGGGACCGACTAGACCTTACTCCACCGCAGGCGCTTGAAGAGATGCGCGTACTTACGGCAGACGCCCAGGTGTGCGGTGGCACCGATGCGGTGATCTTCCTCGCTCGGCAGCTCTGGTGGGCGGCGCCGTTCGCGGCGCTGGCCCGATTCGCCTTCATCCATGTCTTGGTGGATCGCTTGTATCGCTGGGTCGCAGCTCAGCGCAGGTGCGCCCCAAAACTCGGAGGGACGTGCTTCCGCACGTCCCACTCTGCTAGGAACGCGTTGCCTCGAAGAATGGGACATGCAGAAGCACGTCGCTCCGAATATGGGTGGTTCGCTTTACTTCTCCTCCCGCTGCTCGGGCTGAGTACAAAGCCATTCCTGCCCGCCTGGGGCTTCATGTGGGCAATGGCCTTTGCGATTTTCTTCGCATGCAAATGGCTCACGCTCGGAATCGCGCTGAGAAGATCCAAGAGCGCCTCTCCCTTTCGCGCGCTGGCCTATCTCGTCGCGTGGCCAGGAATGGACGCAAAGCGCTTTCTGTCGCGAGATCCCGCGCCGCGGGTTCCTATTTCGACGATGCTGAAAACTGCTGTTGTGGCGATTGCTCGAATCTTGGTTGGAATATCCTTGCTCTTCGCGATCGCGCGACGCGTCCACGATCCGATTCTCGCTGGCTGGATCGGAATGGTCGGGATGATTTTACTCCTGCACTTCGGGCTTTTCTCCCTCCTCAGCGCGGGATGGCGCACCGTGCGCATCGACGCGGCACCGATCATGGATGCTCCGCTGCGCTCCACGTCAGTCGCTGAATTTTGGGGCCGCCGCTGGAACGGTGCGTTTAACGATCTCGCCCTCGGTTTGGTTTTTCGTCCCATGGCACGCCGAGTCGGCGCGACGACAGCGACCGTCGCGGCGTTCGCAGTTTCCGGACTAATCCACGAGATGGTGATTTCGCTTCCGGCCGGCGCGGGCTTCGGATTACCAACCGGTTACTTCCTTCTTCAGGGCCTGGCAATCCTCGCCCAACGTAAATGGGCGGTCCTACGCGGCGATATTTCGGGCTGGCTCTTCACCATGATCATTGTCGCCGCGCCCGCGTCCTGGCTCTTTCATCCACCGTTCGTCCGGCGCGTGATCATTCCGTTTATGCAGGCGATCGGAGCGCTATGAAAACGTTGCTTCTCGTTGGTGGGCTTTTGCACTTCGTGATTTTGATCGCGAGCGCACTCACGCCGCGCGTCCTCGATTGGCGAGCGAACCTCGCGGCGCTGCATCCATTCCTGCGCCGGCTCTTCTGGGTTTACGGCTGCTTCATCGTGCTGGTAATTATTTCTTTCGGACTAATCACGCTGCTCAATGCGGATGAGCTCTCCTCAGACACTCCCCTTGCCCGCTCGGTCTGCGCGATGATCGCGATCTTCTGGCTGGCGCGTCTGGCCGTGCAGTTCTTCGTTTTCGATGTGCGAGAGTTTCTCACCACGACATTTTTGCGGCTCGGCTATCACGGGCTGACTCTTCTCTTCACCGCGCTGGTCTTTATTTACGGTTGCGCAGCGCTCAACCTGCACCCGATATGAAACGAATCATTCTAGCAGGCGGCAGCGGTTTCGTTGGTCAGTCGCTTGCACCCCGTCTCGTCGCGAAAAGTTATGACGTCGTAGTGCTGGGGCGCGGCACGGCGCACCGGAAGGACGGAGTCGATTATTTGCAGTGGGATGGAGAAACAGTCAGCGATTGGGCAAGCGCGGTTGATAGCGCGGAAGCAATCGTCAACCTCACCGGCAAGAACATAAACTGCCGTCACACTGAAGAGAATCGGCTAGAGATCATTCGTTCCCGTGTCGACTCGGTCCGCGTTCTCGGCGAAGCGATCGCAAAATGCGCGAGGCCGCCGAAGGTTTTCGTGCAGGTCAGCGGTGTCGGTTACTACGGGGATACCGGCGACCAGGTGGCCGATGAAGACGCGCCGCCCGGGAACGATTTCACAGCGAAAGTCTGCCGGCAATGGGAAGGCGCCTTCGACGCGCTGACCTTGCCCGCGACGCGCAAGATCGTTTTGCGACTTGGAGTTGTCCTTGGCCGAGAAGGCGGCGCTCTTCCGATCCTGGAAAAGTTAACTCGCTGGTTCCTCGGCGGCGCAGTCGGGAACGGTCGTCAGTTCATCAGCTGGATTCATGTCGCCGACGTCGTGCGGATGTTTGTTTCAGCGATCGAAAGCGCGGAGCTAACCCGCGTATTCAACACAACCTCCCCGGAACCGGTAACGAACAGCGAATTCATGCGCGGGCTGCGTCGCGCGCTCCATCGGCCTTGGAGTCCGCCCGTGCCGGCGCCACTCGCGCGAGCGGGCGCCTGGCTGATGGGCACGGAGGGCGATCTCGCGCTCTTGAGTTCTCGCTGCGTCCCGCGCCGGTTCTTGAAACACGGATTCCTTCTCGAATTCCCAACCTTGCGAGCTGCACTCGCCGACCTCTACGCAACAAAATGAAACTGTTCCTCGATAATCTCGAACTTTTCCTTCGACTTGCCGCGCTGGCACAGCTCGGTGTCGCAGTCCTGAACCTGTTCCTTGTCCGGATCATGAAATGGCAGCGCGATCTGGTCAGCGCGCCGCTTCTTATTCGCGAGGTCTTTCAGATCCATATCTATTTCATCTCGATCACGCTCGCGGTTTTCGGGGCGTTGACCTGGCGGTTTGCGGGCGAGATTGCGAATGCCGCGCATCCCATCTGCGTTTGGCTCGCGATCGGCATCGGCGTCTTCTGGGCGATCCGCTCGGTCATGCAATGGTCGCACTACAGCGCAGTGCATTGGCGCGGCGATCGGTTGCGCACTTTCATTCATTGGATGCTGTTTCTCGGCTACGGACTATTCGCGGCGGTCTACTTCACGGCAGCTGCGCGCGGCGTGTTATGAAAATGGCGGTCACAGTTTGCCGGCTTTCATTAGGCGCGGTCTGGTTCTACGAAGGTCTCGTCCCAAAACTTCTCTTTGTGCGCCCGGACCAAGTCGATCTCGTCCGGCGCTCCGGCATCTATTTTGGAACGCCGGAGTTTTTCCTGCAGTTGTTGGGCGCGGCGCAGGTCGCGTTCGCGATCTGGCTGCTGACAGGTTTCGCGGAACGACTGGCAGTCGCAATCGCTACCATCGGCATGTGGATCCTGATCGTGCTCGTCGCGATGGCGAATCCGACGATGCTGACCGATCCCTACGGCGCGCTCGTCAAAGACCTTTGCCTGACAGCGTGTGCCTACACGGTCTGGTCGCTCTCCCCTTCAATCGTTAGGCCAGCAACCTGACTGCACATGGAAAGCGTCGCCGCGATTCGCAGCACCTTGAGTGAAGCGGCGCGCCGTCGGATGCTCGCGGTCCGGAGCGAACCGATGTTGTACGCGCGCTGGGATCGCGCCGTCTTCATTCACTACGCGGCAGACGCGGCGACGTTGCAGCGCGACGTTCCGTTCGCGCTCGATCTTCACGATGGGCGCGCCTACGTCAGTATTGTCGCTTTCACTTTGTCCCGGATGCGGCCGCGGATCGGGGGACGGATTGGCGAGTGGCTGTTCAAGCCGATCGCGACCCACGAATTCCTCAACATCCGCACGTATGTCCGGCATCGGGGCGAACCGGGCATCTATTTCCTGGCCGAATGGCTCTCGAATCCATTGAGCGTGCGTCTCGGGCCGCGGACGTTCGGTTTGCCGTATCGATTCGGGCGCCTCGTTTATCAGAACGCGCCAAGTGGCCGTGGGCTGCGCGGGTTCGTTGACGCGCCTGAAGGGCGGCTCGCTTATGAAGGAAAAGTTTCCGGATCCGATTTCGCGGCCTCCGACCCGGACTCGTTCCCTGAGTTCCTGCTCGAACGCTACACGGCCTTCACTCAACGGCGAACGCGCGCCCGCTTCTTTCGCGTCTGGCATGCGCCATGGGAACATGCGCCGGCTGAAATCGAAGTCACCGCCGACACTCTTCTTGCCAGCACCGGACCGTGGTGGAAAACCACGGAATACATCGGCGCGAATTATTCCCCCGGCGCCGAAGTCTGGATGGGCCGGCCGCACCGGATCCGAGTCTAGGCGGGCGAAAAATTCGTGCGCTCTCGCCATCCAACGACAGTTTCGCACAAGAGCAAGGTCGCAAAAAACTGGGCCAGCAACGTAAAAAACATCTGCACGGTGGAATAGCGCGGCACTTCCAGCGAATTGATGATGGCGACTTCGAGGCAGGCAGTCGCATTATAGAGGAAGACGAACAAGGTCAACGCCACGAGCCAGCCGATGCGTCTGCGGTAGTCGCGGCGAAACAAAGTTGTAGCAGCGAGCGCGAGCGTGCTCGCGAACAAGGGCAGATACGCGCCGGCAAGGAAAGTGAGCGCCATTCGCACGACCTTGCGTTGCTCGATGGCAGGCGCTCGTTGCGCCAGCGCCTCGGCGCGCCGCATGTATTCCACTGCCGGCGAGTAAGCTTTCCAGACGTCGGAATACGAAGAATGACCGAGGCTGGAGAACCCGAGCCGATACCAGACCGTGAGCGACATTGTTTTTGAACGATCGTAGGCCGGACAGAGCGGCGCGTAGAAGATCGCCATCTGACGAACGACCTTCTTCATCATTTGGAACGGCCGCTGTCGCCACGTTCGCCAATAGTAGAAGCGATAGAACTCTGAGACCGCCCGCATATCGTAATTGAATTCCCGGGCTAGCCGGGCCGCGATCGAGTTTTCGTTATACATCAGGTAATCCGGGCAGAATCCGAGAGAAGGATAAAGTCCCCGATCGACCACGGCGGATTGCGCAATCTCGGCGCTCAACTGATCATGCACGCGGCTCAGCCAATCGCGCGGATACGGCAGCGTCGCCGTCCGCGCGAGGTCATCGGCCATTTGATCACGAATCAAATCGGCGTGGACCACGAAGAGGGTCGTCGGGAGGAATGCCCGACTCAGATCATCATCGCGGCTTAGAAAATACTCGGGCAACACCAACAATGTCGCGACGATCACAGCGCCACTCCCAAGCGCGATCTTTTGCCAGAGCCAATTCCGGCGAAGAAAAAAAAATCCGACCGGCAGGAGCGGAATCAACCCTATAAACACGAAGCTCGGTTTAACCGAACAAAGCAGGATGGTTGTGAGCGCGGTCCAAATTCCAAACCAAACCGCCGGACGCCGTGGCTCGACAAAGGTGCGCGCGATGAATCCGATCGCGAAATAGACATTTACGCTCAGAAGAAAAGCGCAGACTGCTTCGGGCCGCAGTTGCATTTCGGCGCGGATCGGCTCGCCGGCGATGAGAAAGATTGCCGCCGCGATCAGCCCCATGCCGTCGTGAACGAACGGATTCAGTCGTGAATCCGGGATGAAAAGCCGGAGACGCCGCCACGTGACCAGCAACAGGGCGCCGGCTCCCAGACCGAGCAAATGCTGGACGATGGCGATGGCGCGGAAATCCCCAAATACGCGCAGGAGGAAAAAGAGAAACGCCGGATAAACGAAGTTCCGTCCCTGGTGAACGAAGCCGGCGCCGAGCAACTTGTTGAGCGCGGGCGACAGGTAACCCCACGTATCGGGATCAGCGATTGGGTCGAGCGGGAGCGAGAATCGCAGCCACGCTGCCCAGGCAAAGAGAGACCCGAGCGCAATCCAGTAAACCAGCCGGGAAATTTCGATGCGGCGTGGGGGCATGAGATCAACGCTCGTTTGCGGTCGCGACTTCGCCCAGCTCCGCCCAGCGCGCGTAAAGGCGCGCGACTTCATCCCGAGCCACGCGCAGCTTCTTTTCAAACTCGGTAAGGTCGGCGGTGTGAGTCACGTAGAAATCCGGCGCGGCAAACAGCACTTCGATTTCGGCCACTTCATTCTCCGCGGCCAGGATCGCGCTCTCCATTCCTTCGAGTTCGCGTTCCTCTTTCCATTTCAATTTGCGAGGCTTCCGACTTTTTGATTGTAGGGCGGGCGCACCGCCTGCCCGTCCAGGATCGGCAAGCGATGCGCTTGCCCTACAACTCTCTCGTTTCTCGAGGTAGTAATCGTAATTCCCGACGTGGTATCGGAGCACGCCTTCGCCTTCGAAGGCAAGGATCGCCGTGCAAACGCGGTTAAGAAAATACCGATCGTGACTGACCACCATCACGCTGCCGCCGAAGGCCACGAGCGCTTCTTCGAGCAACCGCAGCGTGCCGAGATCGAGATCGTTCGTCGGCTCGTCGAGGATCAGAACGTTCCCGCCGCGCTTAAGAATCTTCGCGAGCAGAACGCGGCTCCGTTCGCCGCCGCTAAGCTGATTGATCTTCGTGTTGATCCGCTCCTCAGTAAAAAGGAACCGCCGGAGATAGCCGCGCAGCGTAATGTTTTCTTCGCCGAGCCGCACGTATTCGCTCCCCTCGCCCACTTCTTCCCAGACCGTCTTCGCGTCATCGAGGAGGAGCCGGTTTTGATCGACGTAATTGATTTCAGTCCGCGAGCCGATCTCGACGGCGCCGCTCGTGGGCTCCACCTGCCGCATCATGACCTTGAGCAGCGTCGATTTTCCCAGTCCGTTTCGTCCCACGATGCCGAGTCGCTCTCCCGCCGTGAGATTCAGCGAAACATTCTCGAACAACGTGCGGCCACCCAGTTCCATCCCTACATCGCGCAATTCGATCACGCGATTCGCCAGCTTCGGCGCCGGCGGAATGATCAGATCGACGTCCAGCTCTGCCTCCGGCGCGTCCTGTCCCGCCATCTCGAAGTAGCGCTCCACGCGATCCACCGATTTCGTCCGGCGCGCGCGCGGCGCTTTCCGCACCCACACCAGCTCGCGCTTCAGGAACTTCTGGCGTTTGCGCTCCTGCATCTCCTCCACCGCCTGACGTTCCGCACGCGCGATCAGGTAATCCGTATAGTTGCCCTCGTAGCTGTAAAATTTTCCACGGGAAAGCTCGAGCACCCCGGTCGCGATGCGGTCGAGAAAATAACGGTCGTGGGTCACGAACAGGCAGGTGCCCTGATAGCGCGCGAGAAAATCTTCCAGCCATTCGATCGAGCCGGTATCGAGATGGTTCGTCGGCTCGTCGAGAATCAGAAAATCGGGGCGTGCCAGCAAGGCCCGGCAAAGCGCGACCCGGCGTTTTTCTCCGCCGGAAAGGGTGGCCACGATTCGCTCCGGATCCGGTGCATGCAGGTTCGTGATCAAACTCTTGATCCGGTGTTCGAGATTCCAGCCGTCGAAGTGCGCGATCTGGTCCAGGAGGATTCCACTCCGCGCGCTTTCCGCCGGCGCGGTCTCGTACTCGGTGATCAAATCCAGGACGCGTTGGGCGCCCGCGAGAATGTTGGCGTGCACCGTTGCCTTTTCCTCCAGCTCGAACATCTGCGGCATGTAACCGACCACGAGATCGCGCCGCTGAGTGAACTCGCCTGCGTCCGGTTGCATCACACCGGCCGCAATTTGGAGGAAAGTGGATTTCCCCGATCCATTGCGTCCGACTAACCCAACACGTTCGCCCTCGAGAATCGTCACCGTCGCCCGGTCGAGCACCACCTGATTCCCGAACCGCACCACGAGGTCGCTCGCGCTCGCGATGGAATTCAGGACCGGCTCCGACATCCTTCCAGATACCACATTGTCCGCTTGCGATCAGGCGAGGGAGGAATTCTCTCCTCCGGAACCACCGGCTGCTGATCAATCAAGGATGAGCGGGTTCGTTGAGTCTCGACTCGCCAGTCAACGTATGAAGACGCTTATAGTTTTCCTGGATTCGACGTTGCTCCTCATCAGATTGGCGATCCTCAGCGTCTTTGTTCTGCCGCTCGATTTCACCCTGTGCCTTTTGCCACTGTGCAATTTGCGTTTGCGCATTTGTATCAACATCGCGAAGTCGCTGCGCAATGTCTGCGTTGTTTGTTAGTTGAGTCAACGACACGTCTAATACGGCGTTTTCGAATTGAACGGAATAGTTATCGCCGCTGTGTTGTTGCTCCTTTACCTGCGTCCCAGGCGGCAACCCTCGAACCCCACTATCGGTCTTGACAGAAGTGTAGCCCAACAAGAAAAAAATCCCGGGCGGTGCCCAACGCGGCTCCGAGGGCAAAGGCTTTGGCTCAGGAAGACTTCGGGATTGTGATGTAGGAATGATTTCCACGACCTGATGTCCGCCGCCTGCAATATCACGCACCAGATTCTCCGGAGCTAGCCCTTCAATCAAATTGTCATTGGTGAGTAGGACTTGATGTTTTTCGTCACGAGACGGCCGCACCCGGACGAGCCATTCGTAATGCTCCTTTGACCCAGCGGGCAGAAGACGATTACCGCGCGTAAAAAGCACGTATTCCTCGTCAAGCGAGCATTCAAACCGAAACCGGCCGTCAGCATCAGTTCTGGAAACGGCACTTCGCGGTGTTAACTGGTTGTATACCGCCGAAAATACGGCATCAGAGGTGGATTCGAGGTCGGCCGCGATTTGCTTGCACAGGTCGTACGAGTCACCCGCCATCGTGCCCAGGTCGCGCTTGAACTGGTCGAGCAACGCGTCTCTGCTCGTTATCTCCGCTTTCACGGCATTGTATCTTGCATGGATTAACTGGACGGCTGAGAGCTGATCTACCCATCTATCGCGTTGAGCTAGCATAACTGAGTAGCTTCCCTTGATGTCCGAAACCAACCGCTCGCTCTCGTCGCCGCGGATTCTGGCCTTCGCAAAGGCCTGCTCCAATTCGGCAACCTTGGCCGCTCTTCGCTCCGCAATGTGAAGATCTTCAAAGGTTTTGAGCGGTGCTAGATATACCGCCAATTGTCCGAGGCGAACGTTCTCAGCGCTGCGTGTAACTATGAAAACTTGGCCAGAAATAAAGCCGGCAGTGCCGCCCGAGCTATCGCGTTGTCGCGGGCTGCTTGTGCGCTTGCAGCCCACCTCCAGCAAAAATATGCAAAGCACAGACAGCACGAAACTCTGAAGGGTAAGGTTCTTGTTGTGCATTGGCGCCTTATCGAATGAAGCATCCCGTGGTCAGGGTGCGCGCTGAATGCTTTCCGCGATGAGCGACAAGTCGGTATGGTGATGCGCATTGAAGGCGGATCGGAGGGTGCCGGTCACTCGAACGCGTTTATTCAGAAGTTCCTTCCACGGTAAGTGCTCGTAACGGCTCAGGACAACGAGAGTGACTTCGCGCGCGTTCTCCACGGTGTAATTCAACTCGTCGCTGGAAGCCGCTCTCACTGAGATAGGCCGCTCGAGGTGCAGAATCCATTGCCGTTCCGGGGTGTCGCCCCCCGAAATACTCTTGAATTCCGGAGGGCCAGGAAACGTGTGCTCCCGAAGCGAGCCAATCAACTCTACTCTCGCCGGAGCATAGGAGAGGTAGTGCGCGGCGCCGGCCTGCCCGGACCGCACGAAGCCGATGAGGATTGCCGCCGCGAGAAAATAGCTGGCCCGATATCTTACGGAGAGGTTACTTATCGTCCTTGTCCTTGTGGTTCGGATCTTCTCCTTCTTCTTCGTCGGTGGCTTCCTCCTCGATGGATTTAAAACTCGGCTGACCCGGTGAAGGCCGGAGAAAATCGCCAGATACGACCGCATCGAGCTTGTCCTGCTGTACCAATGCGATCGCGGCGCTCTTGCTGATCCAACTTCCGTCCACCTTAAAGTCGGTAAAATTCTTGTCGTTCTTAGACTTGGTGGCTTGCACTTTACTCATCGTCCACACTTGACCCTGAATGTATCCCTCATGCCGCTCCATTGCGGCTCGCATACTTTCGAATTCGCCGGATGATAAGCTCGATACCTTTCGTTTCATGTCGAGACCGGTCCAGTTGTGGACATCGGCTCGGTAGGCGGCGACATCAGATGGTGCTGTTTGCGCCCAATCTTCGATCGCGTCATTGATGCTCGCATCGAAGAATTCTGGCGTCTGCAGGCGCGCCACCATGGCGGCTTTTCCCGTTTGGTAATCCGGGAAGATCGCGTTGGGCGAGGATGATCCGATCATCCCGTGGCGGCTGGAAAAACCGCCCTTGGCGTTCATGGCGCCTGGATTGTTCGTTCGCCAATCCAGCGAGCCGCCGGAGAAGACAATTTTATTGTCGCCGTCCTCGTAAATAACGTGGTTCGCGTTGTGTCTGCTTCGATATGCTTTGGTGGCTGCCATCCGGCTCCTTTCGTGTCGTTACTGTTGCACTCAGAGTCTTCGGCCTAACGAAAATGAGATTGGTTGCGAGAGTGAGGCCCTAAGGAAGGTTTTCTTTCTGCGGTCGAGGGTTGTTCCGGGGTGCCATCGCGGGGGCTCGCCGGTCGTCCCGGCTTATGGCCGCGAGAGTCACAAAACCAGGCGGTGGCGTCAACCATGAAGTTTGCGCGCGTTCCGAAGCGGCAAGGAATTCCCTCGTGCCGGCCGGGCTGGAATGCGATAGGGATTTGAATGTTTGAGCTGATCACGACGGACCACGCGACCAGGGCGCGGCGCGGCCGCCTAACGACTGGTCATGGCGTGGTCGAGACGCCGGCCTATATGCCGGTCGGGACGCAGGGGAGCGT
>QHNH01000026.1:0-2703 GCA_003218375.1 Verrucomicrobiota bacterium
CTGGCCGCGGCGATTATCGGCGTATTGCACGATCCAACGCATGGCGAGCGAGATTTGCCGCGCCGGCGCAACTTCCATCGGCACCTGATAGGTCGCGCCCCCCACCCGCCGTGACTTCACTTCCAGGCGAGGTCGCACATTCTCCAGCGCCTTGTTTAAAATTTCGAGCGGATCGACCGAGTCGGAGCCTTCGCGCGATTTATCGATCGCAGTGTAAACAATCCGTTCCGCCAGTGATTTTTTGCCGCGTTTCATCACCGTGGAAATCAAACGCGCCACCGCCGGACTGCCGTAGCGCGAGTCCACCTTCTCTTCTTTTTTGTAAACTTTGCGCCGGCGCGACATGATTACTTCTTCGCCTCCGCTTTAGGTGCACTCCCCTTGGCTTCACCACCACCGCCGGCCTTTGGACGTTTCGCGCCATATTTGGAACGGCTCCGGCGCCGTCCGTCAACCCCTAGGGAATCGAGCGTCCCCCGGACAATATGGTAGCGCACACCCGGCAAATCCTTCACCCGGCCACCGCGCACCAGCACGATCGAATGTTCCTGTAAATTGTGGCCCTCGCCCGGAATGTAAGCGATCACTTCCTGGCCGTTGGTCAGCCGCACTTTCGCCACTTTGCGCAGGGCAGAATTCGGCTTCTTCGGCGTCCGCGTCATTACCTGAACACAGACCCCGCGCCGCTGCGGACAATCGGTCAAAGCCGGTGATTTCGATTTCACCGACACTTTCCGTCGTCCTTTTCGCACAAGTTGGTTGATCGTTGGCATTTCCAGTCCAAAAAAGGCCGCCGCGACGATTAAGTTTTGGCGACAAAAAAACCGCTCAGGCCGTGAACCCCTGCTCACGCCACTGATGCGGAGAGGCGCAATATAGGAACCTTTCCCGAGGCTGCAAAGAATTTTTTCGCGTGATCCGCCTCGCGCGGATATCGCTGTCCCGCTTGGGAAGCGTACGCGTTTCGCGTGTCTGGCGATTGCGTCTCGCAATCGCGAACTTTCGTCCTAACTCCCACCCAATTCTGGAATCTACTTCAGAGAAGCTTGTTTCGTCGTGACGCCGAAACCAACACGCATGACGCGTGCGCTACCCAGGTCGACCTGCGCAAGCATAGCGAGCGGCGGACGACCCTTTCACAACCCCAAATTTTTTGGGCAAAAATTCGCTTGACTCCGTGGCTATGTTTCTCTAGTTTCTGTTTAGACAGAAATAACAGATGCACAAGAATACTCTCTCGCGCGTTGCGCAAAAATTCGTCCTCCATTGGGGCGAAATGGGGACGCGCTGGGGCATTAATCGCACCGTTGCCCAAATCCACGCCCTCCTTTTCCTTTCCCCGCGGCCACTGCCGGCGGAGGAGATCGCTGCCACCCTCGCAATCGCCCGCTCCAACGTCAGCAACAGCCTCCACGAACTGCAAAACTGGGGGATTGTGCGCGTCGTTCACGTTCTCGGTGACCGGCGCGACCATTTCGAATCGATGAAAGATGTTTTTGCCATGTTCCGGGTAATCACCCACGAGCGAAAAAAGCGCGAGATCGATCCTACCCTTCAGGTTTTACAACAATGCATTGCTGAGGCTGGTAAATCCAAATCGGCGGACCACTACACCTGGGAACGACTGACTGATTTGTTGCAATTTTTTGAGCTGGCTGAGACCGCCTACCTCCAATTGGAGAAACTGCCAAGCGCGGCCTTGCTTAAACTGGCAAAGATGGGGGACAAAACCTTGCGCTTGCTGGGCATGGCAAAACGATGACAAAATTTTTTGGCGGATGAATTCTGAACTGACAGAAACGACTGATATTAAGGAAGAGCGATCCGTAGAGCAGACCGGCTTGGAAACCGCCCCTCCTTGTGGCGGTTCGTTTCGCGGCTGGATTTTATACGATGGCGCTTGCCGCTCTTGCACCGCCTCCGCCAGACGATTCGATAAGATTTTTCGCCGTCGCGGTTTCCTTTTCCTCCCGCTGCAAACAAACTGGGTAATAAAGCGGCTCGCACTCGAGCCTGGCGCACATCTGGAAGAGATGTGCGTCTTGACCAGCGACGGCCGCGACATCGGCGGTGCGGATGCCGTGATTTTCCTTGCCCGCCAAATCTGGTGGACCCGGCCTTTTGCTGTACTGGCGCGCATGTCTGGGATGCACAGACTCCTGGATCGAGGCTATCGTTGGATCGCTGCCCACCGCGGTTGCAACCACCTCGCCTGCGACGTCAAACACCGGCGGCTTAAAAAAACGGCGGTCTGGAGACCGCCGCTTCTTGAGTCATTGCGGCCGTGGATGGCACTCATTCTCTTTCCATTTCTTGCGCTTATCGCGCGCAATCGCGTCGCGCCCTGGCAATTCATGTGGCTGATGGCCGGCGCAATTTTTCTCGGCTGCAAATGGCTTACTTTCTCGCGCGCGCGGAGAGAGATCGTCCATTTCCGGATTGGTCGCGCTCTCGCTTATTTCCTTCTTTGGCCGGGAATGGACGCGGAAAAATTTCTACACCGGCCCGCGCGCAAAAACTTGACGGCTTTAAGCCGTCAAGTTTTAAATCTGCCGAAGTCTGACTCTGGCGAAACACCAAACACGACGTTCGTCTTGACCGCGAACGAAGGGCGGTGCGGGAGAATGTCAGATAGAGCGGGCAGCCTATGGCTCGGAGGATCCGACGACTCGGAGAGAATACCGGTTCTTCCTTTTGTGTCTT
>QHNH01000026.1:2839-66588 GCA_003218375.1 Verrucomicrobiota bacterium
ATCTTCTCGCAATCGCATGGCGGGCCGCCGGACTAGACGCCGAGCCGATCATGGAAGCGCCGCTGAGTTCGAAATCCGTCAGCGAATTTTGGGGGCGTCGCTGGAATGGTGCTTTCAACCGACTCGCGCTCGATTTCGTATTTCGTCCCCTCGCCAGCCGGTGTGGAACAAGGCTCGCAACACTGGCTGCGTTTCTTGTTTCAGGCTTAATCCACGAGCTGGTGATCTCGTTGCCAGCCAGCGCGGGTTACGGCTTGCCTACAGCATATTTTCTTTTGCAGGGCATCGGAATTCTCACTGAACGTGCGCTGCCGCAAATCCGCGGTCAGATCTTCACGATTGTAATTATAGCAGTCCCGGCGTTCTGGCTTTTCCATCCACCGTTCGTTCGCAATGTCATTCTGCCGTTCATGAAAGCGATTGGCGCCCTATGAAATTGCTTCTTCAATCCGCCGCGGCACTTCAGCTATTAATCCTGATTGCCAGCGCGTTGACCCCACGCGTTTTGGATTGGCGAACAAATCTCGCCGTGCTCCATCCATTGCTGCGCAAACTTTTCTGGGTTTACGGCGCGTACATCGTGATGGTAATCATCGCGTTTTCCTCCTTCACCTTTTGGCACGCCGAGGCGATGGCCACACACGAACCAGTGGCGCGATCGCTCTGCGTTTTCATCGCGATTTTCTGGGGCGCACGATTGTTCGTGCAATTCGCCATCTTTGATCCGCGGCCATTTCTCACGAACTGGTTTTACCAGCTCGGTTATCACGCGCTCACCATCATCTTCGCGTTTCTATTATTCGTGTACGGGAAGGCGGCAATATGAAGCCACGCATCGTTCTAGCCGGTGGCAGCGGGTTCATCGGACAATCTCTTTCGCCCTTTCTCCTTTCGAAAAATTACGAACTGATCGTGCTCACTCGCGCAGAATCGGATCATCGCGGCGCTGTCCGCAATGTACACTGGGACGGCAAAACCCTGGATGATTGGCTTGAATTCGTTAACGGCGCCTTCGCGGTGGTGAATTTGACCGGTCGCAGCATCAATTGCCGCCACACGCCCGAAAATCGACGCGAGATCATCGATTCGCGTGTCAATTCGGTGCGGGTGCTTGGCCAGGCGATCGCGCGATGCGCGCAACCGCCGAAGGCCTTTGTCCAGATCGCGGGCGTCGGGATTTACGGCGATAAAGGCAAACGCATTTGCGACGAGACCGCATCGCCCGGCGATGATTTCGTGACAAAGGTCTGTGAAAAATGGGAAGCGGCGTTCGATTCTGTTGACGCACCCAACACGCGCAAAGTTTTGTTCCGGCTGGGTGTCGTGCTTGGCCCGAGCGGTGGTTTTCTCGAGCTGCTGAGCAAACTGACCCGCTGGTTCCTGGGCGGGCATGTCGGCAGTGGGCGACAATACAGTGTGTTCAATGTTACCTCGCCGAACCCGGTCACCAACGCTGAACTCATGCGCGAATTACGGCGCGCACTACATCGGCCATGGAGTCCGCCCGTTCCGGAATTCGCCGCCCGCATTGGCTCGTGGTTGATGGGCACCGAAGCGAATCTAGCTCTCGTTAGTCAACGCTGCATACCGAAACGGTTTCTGGAAAAAGGGTTCAGCTTCAGGTTCCCGGAACTGCGATCGGCGCTCGCCAACGTTTATCCAAATCAATGAACCCAAACTGTCATCCTGAGCGGAGTGACGCGAAGTCGAAGGATCCCGTAGAAGTTATCTTAAAGGTAACATGGCGGGATCCCCCGGTCCGAGCCGGACTGGCATTTTCGCTCGGGATGACAGGGGTTGCTAAATGAATCTTTCACACTTCCTCTCTCTCGATCTTTCCCTCCGCGCCGCAGCACTCACGCAGTTGGCCGTCGCAATACTGAATTTGTTTCTGGTTCGGATTATGAAATGGAAACCCGATCTCGACCGCGCGCCGCTCCTTGTCCGCGAAGTCTTCCGCATTCACATCGTTTTCATTTCCATTACTTTGTCGATCTTCGCCGTGCTGACCTGGCGTTTCGCCCATGAAATCGCCAGCGCGGCCAGTCCGCTGGCGATTTGGTTCGCGGTAGCGATCGGATTGTTAAGGCTCGCGCGATCAGCCATGCAATGGCTGCACTACAGCGCAAGTCTTTGGCGGGGCGATGCGCTGCGAACCGTAATTCATTGGGCGCTTTTTCTCGGTTACGGCGCAATGGCAACCGTATATCTCACGTCTGCCTTTTGGAGAAATGGATGAACGCGGCTCGTGGCGCAGCAGGATGTCGCTCTACCAAAAGTCTCGCAATCAACGAATTGGTAGGGCGAGACCTCGCCGAGCCGGCAGGGAATGGTATTTCGCCATCGAATTTCGCCATTTCCGGCACGAGCGAAATTGCCAAACGTCATTTGTTGTCGATCCGCGGTGAGCCACTCTTCCTCGCGAATTGGGAAAATCTCATCTTCATTCATTACGAGACCGATCCGCAGGAATTGCAACGTTGCGTTCCCTACGATCTCGACTGCTACCACGGGCGTGCGTTTGTCAGCCTCGTTGCATTCACGATGCATGGAATGCGGCCACGATTTGGTGGCAGAATCGGCGAGTTGCTTTTGAGACCGATTGCGACCCATGATTTCCTAAATGTTCGCACCTACGTCCGGCACAAAGGCGAACCGGGAATTTATTTCATGCGCGAATGGCTTTCGAGCCGGATCGCGGCATGCCTAGGGCCGTGGAGCTTCGGATTGCCATATCGATTTGGAAGGATCGATTACCAGCCTTCGACAGGCTGCGGGTCGGCAGGTGATCATGAGCGGCGGGGGAAAGTTGAAGCGGACGCACGTTCGTTCCATTTTTGCGCCACCTTCGAGGCAAATGATCTCGGTATCTGCACGTCGGAATCGCTCGACGAATTTTTACTCGAGCGTTACACCGCTTTCACGCAATTCCGGAAGTGTCGCCGGTTCTTTCGCATCTGGCATGAACCATGGCAGCAAGTTCCTGCGAAGATCCAAATCGCGACTGATGATTTGATTCACTCTACCGGACGATGGTGGCGGGACGCACGTTGCATCGGAGGAAATTACTCGCCCGGGGTGAATGTCTGGATGGGCTGGCCGCATGCAATCGACAATTCCGATCGCCACAGCGTCACGTCGGGCGAGGCATTAATTTTATGAATACGAAATTACGCACCATCAAAATCACCTCACGAACCGCGCTCGGGCTGGTCTGGTTTTATGAGGGCCTCTTGCCAAAGATTTTGTTCCTGCGCCCGGATGAAGTCGGCCTGGTGCAGGCGTCCCATCTGGTATGGCGAACACCGCAGTTGACCCTGCAAATTCTCGGCGTCGCGCAAATGCTGGTCGGCGTGTGGCTGATCACCGGATTTGCGGAACGTGCTGCGGTGTTTATCGCGACATCATGGATGTTGATCTTGATCGCGCTGGTGGCGTCCGGAAATCCGTCGATGATGATCGATCCTTACGGCGCACTGGTGAAAGATCTTTGCTTGATCGCATGCGCGATTACGGTGTGGACTCTGGCGCCGCGCCCATCTCCCTCTGCGTAGCACACACGTCCGGCGTGAAATCGCCAGTCCGGCTCGGACCGATCGCCTCCCGCGATCGCAAGCTTTCGTTTTGTGAGATCGCTTTCCGACCTTATGCGTTAAACGACGGCGCGATTGTGCTGCCTTATTTCGACAGCGAATTCAAGTATCAGCCAGAGAGCGACGAATTGGGTCAGAAGCGTCGCGTACATTTGCACGGTGATGTAGCGATGAACTTCGAGCGAATTGACAATCGCCACCTCCAGACAACTGGCGGCATTGTATGCCCAACCAAACAACACTAAGACTGCCAGCCGCCTCAAACGTCGCCAGCGAGGTCGCAAAAAAATGATTGCGCTTAAAATTAGCGTGAGCAAAACGATCGGCAAATAGCTGACCGCGAGATCGGTCAGTGCCTTCCGAAGGAGGCCCGCCTGTTTGGTAGCGGGAGCGTTGTGTGCCAGCGACTTCGTCCGTTGCATGAAATCTGCCAATATCGGGAGTGATGGCGCGATTTTGCGATACTCCTCCAAATCAAGCGAATTAACGGCTCGCTCGTAGACCTCACTCAGCGGCCAAATTTTCATCGGCGTGTAGGCAGGGCAATTCGGGAAATAATAAATTGAAAATTGACGCGCGACTTTCTGGAGTGCCCGAAGTGGTCGGCGCTGCCAGGTTCGCCAATAATAAAAGCGGAAGAACGCGCACCGCGCCGGCAGATTATTGTCGAATTCTCGGCTCAATTGCGCCACGATGGAACCTGGGTCGAACCACAAGTATTCGGGATCAAAATTGAGCAATGCATAATGTCCGGGGTACTTCATCCGAGATTTTGTGATCTCGCTGTTTAGTGCGGTGTAAACACGCTCAAGCCATTCTCTGGAATAGGGAAGGCGGGCGTTCTCCTTGAGGTCCTCGGTCATTTGGTCCCGGATCAGATCCGCGTGAATAACGAAGAGCATTGTTGGCACAAAAGTCTGGCTCGCCTCGTCCTCGCGGCTGAGAATTTGCTCCGGCCACAGCACGACCGACGCAATCAACGCCGTAGCGAAGCCGAGCGCGATTTTTTGCCGCCACCAATTTTGTCGCAGAAAGAAGGCAGCGACAGGCACCATTACGACGATAGCGGGAAACCAAAAGCTTGGTTTCGCTGATGCCAGCAACAGTGAAGTCAACACAGTTGCGCTTGCGCAGACGACTGCGCCGGCTCGCCGGTGCAACAAGAATGAGTAGCTGATGAACTGAACCGCAAAATAGAGATTAATACTGATCAAAAACGCGCAGACGCCTTCGGGCCGAAGCTGCGTCTCAATTCGAGTAGTATCACTGGCGAGAAGATAAATCGCGGTGCCGACTAACCCGAGTGCATCATAAAGCGAAGGATTGACACACGGGTTTGGGACAAAGGCACGGAGACGTCGCCAGGTGAGCAATAAAAAACCGCCCGCCGCCATCCCCAGTAAATGTTGTACGATCGCGATCGCCCGAAAATCTCCGAAACAGCGCAACACAAAATAGAGAAAACCGGGATACAAAAAATTTCGGGCCTGGCTATGACCAAATTCGGCGCCGGTCAGTTTGCGCAGAGCGGGCGAGAGATAGCCCCAGGTATCGGGATCGGCAATTGGATCGAGGGGAAGCGCAAAGCGTTGCCAAACCGCCCACGCAAAGACAAAGACGAGGGCAATCCCATAACAAATTCGCCAAAACGAATCGGTTCTCAGGCGAGACGATTGCCTGCTGGCGAACTGGGCGATCATCTTTCCAAGTGCGGCAAATGTTGAACTAGCGGCAAAATGACAAAGCGCGTGCCGGTCGATTGCGGTAGTTTGACCTGCAGCACGGGAAAATTTACCAAAGGGCTCGCGAAAAATTACGGCTCAAACCCTAGCTCCCTGGCTCAGATGCATCCTGCAGCCTGCGTTGCCACATTTGGATGACCATCTCGAGGACGAACCAAAAACCAAGAAGCTGCGCCAAAAGAGTAGAATACATTTGCACAGTCATGTAACGGCGAAGGTCAAGGGAACTGATGATTGCCACTTCGAGGCAGCAGATTGCGTTGAATGCAAACATGAACACAACCACGGTCGCGATGAAGCGCAGCTGTCCCCAGCGCCCGGAATTCAGCGCGACGATCAGGGCAAGAACGAGAGCGATGACAAGCCAGGTCGAATAGCCTATCGATATCAGAAAAACGGCAATCGGAATTATCGGAAAGAATAGAGGCTGTTGAAAGCGCAACTCGCGCTGGGAAAGCTCTTGCGTCCGGGTCATGAAATCCACGGCTGGAGGATAAGCGGTCCAGACTTTGCGACAGATTGGATTACTCAGAGAAGCGATACTATCTCGATATGCGCCGCCGAGCTTTTTGGTTATAGCAGGGTCGTAGGCTCGGCAGTACGGCAGATAAAACCTTAGCATTTGCCGCGCGACCTTTTTGACAACCTTTTGCGGCCGTTTCTGCCAGATCCGCCGGTAATAAAAGTAATAAAATGCACAAACCCCTGCAACATCACCACGAAATTCGCGACGAGTTTGAGCCGCGATTGAATTGGGATCGTGCATGAGGAAATCAGGATCAAACCCTAACGAATGGTAGGCGTACTGCCGGCCCACATGCGATTTTGTAATCTCGGCGTTCAACGCAAGGTAGAGACGTTCGAGTCGATCACGGGAATACGGCAGACTGACATTCTTTGCCAAATCGTCTGCCAATTGATCTCGGATCAGTTGGGCATGAATTACGAAAAGCGTGGTCGGCAAAAACGTCCGGCTCATTTCGTCGTTCCGGCTGAGAAAATATTCCGGCAACGAAAGGACAGCGGCACTAAGGGCGAGCCCGAGAGAAAACAAAACCTTTTCCAACCACCAACGGCTCCGCCCAAATAGGGCAGCGACTGGCGAGAGCACAAAAAGCGAAGCGAAAGCAAAACTGGGTTTGATCGACGCGAGAAAAATCGCGGTGAAAGAGAGGGCGATTCCGTATGCAACGGAGGCGGTGCGCCGGTGCTCCAGGAAAAAACAGGTAAGAAATTGGACCAGAAAATAAAGAGTCACGCTCAGAACGAACGCGCAGATGCCCTCGGGCCGAATTTCTTGCTCGAAAGTAACCGTCTGCCACTGGAGAAGAAAGAGAGCGGCCCCACCCAATCCCAGCAGATTATGACCAACGGGACCGATCCGCGGATTTGGCACGAAAACGCGTGCCCGTTTCCACGTGAGTAAAAAAACTGCACCGGCCAAGAGTCCGAGGAAATGTTGCGCGATCGTAATCGCGCGAAAGCTCCCAAAAACGCGGAGAAGCAAGAAGAGGAAAGCGGGATAAACGAAATTGCGGCCGTTGGTGTGACCGAATCCGGCACCGGTCAACTTTCGTAGCGCGGGCGAGAGATAACCCCAGGTATCGGGGTCGGCAATTGGATCGAGCGGGAGGCTAAAGCGTTGCCAAACCGCCCAGGCAAAAACGAGTGCAAGGGCAGTCCAAGAACAGGCCCGCCAAAGCGGCCCTGTTCTCAGGTGGGACGATTGATTGCTTGCGAGCGGTGCGATCATTTCCAAGGTTCAGCCAATGTTTGAAGTAAGCGCGACGGATAAAAGCACAAAAGCGCGCTCTGGGCGGCTCAAAACTGGACACGGTCTGATCGAAACGCCGGCGTTCATGCCGGTAGGAACCCAGGGGAGTGTCAAAGCCGTTAGCTCGCGAGAGTTGCGCAAACTCAACGCGCAAATCGTTCTCGGAAATACTTATCACTTGTTTGTTCGACCAGGGCTCGATGTGATTCGGCACTTTGGTGGATTGCATAGCTTTATGAACTGGAATGGACCGATTCTGACTGATAGCGGCGGTTACCAGATTTTTTCGCTGGCGAAGCTGCGCAAGATCACGGAAGAAGGCGCGCATTTTCAGAACCACATCGACGGGTCGGCGGCCTTTATCTCACCGGAGATCGCGATGGAAATCCAGGCGACGCTCGGCAGCGACATCGCGATGGTGCTGGACGAATGCCCGCCCTGGCCGTGCGAATACGATTATGCGGCGCGGAGTCTGGAGATGACGCATCGGTGGGCGAAGCGATGCAAAGATGTAGCCGCCGACCTGTGGGCGGCGCGAGATAAAGCGAACGGTCGTCCCCACGCCGCCCACACGGCGGCGGCTACAGAAGAGCAGATGGTTTTCGGAATTGTGCAGGGTGCGACGTTTGAAGAGCTGCGGCGGTCGAGCGCGCAGACGCTGGCGGCGATGGATTTCGATGGCTACGCGATTGGCGGGGTGAGCGTGGGCGAACCGGAGCCGGAGATGATGAACGCGGTGGAATGGAGCGAGCCGCATTTGCCGGTGAACAAGCCGCGTTATGCGATGGGGCTCGGCACGCCGCCACAGATCATCGAGCTGATCGCGCGCGGGATCGACATGTTCGATTGCGTGCTACCAACGCGGCTGGCGCGGACAGGGACAGCTTATACAGCGGCGGGAAGTTTGATTTTGAAAAACGCCGAATTCACTTCGCAAACCGGTCCCGTCGAAGAAGGCTGCGCGTGCGAGGCGTGCAACGGTTATTCGCGCGCCTACATCCGTCACCTCCTGAAGTCGGAAGAAATTCTGGGTTTGCGGCTGCTCAGCATCCACAACCTGCATTTCTATCTCGACCTGATGAAGCAAGCGCGCCGCGCGATCGAGGACGGAACTTTTTCCGAATTCAGGACGCGATTCGTCAGCGGCTACCAAACCCGCGCCGATCCGTAGCTCGGAGGGACGTGCTTCCGCACGTCCGGACATGCGGAAGCATGTCCCTCCGCTGGGTTCAGTTCTGCGCTCCTTCGTCGCGGGTGAAACTGCTGAGCTTCTTCTCGCGCCGGGTCAGCGCGAGCTTGAGGTCCAGCTCCCGCTGGATGCCGCGGGCCCAGGCTTCCGAGGACTCACTATTATAATGAATGCCGTCGCCCCCGGTCTTGCCCATGACGTAATGAGTCACGTTCCGCGAATCGATGATGTCGAAGTTTTTCCGGGTCGCGGCGCGCCGAAGCAATTGATGCACTCTCCCCTGGGTTTTGCGCAGCCGCGCCGAATCGGGCGGCGCGATCCAGATGATTTTCTCGACCGAACCGCTCCGCCTTGCTTCCTCCACGAAACGCACCAGGTAATCGTTCATCTGCTCATCGCTCAGATTGCGGTCCATCCAATTGGTGCCGAGCTGAACAACCAGAATCGTCGGTTTATATTTTCGGACCAGGTCCGCCAGCTTGGGCGTGCGAGTCGGGCGCGGAGCCCGGCCGTTCACCCAATCGGTAAAAATGTCGGAATCGCTGGTCCGCTGGCGATAGCCGCACTTCGTCACGAAATCGGGCTCAGCCGCGAGCCAATGTTCCGGCGACGAACCGCAAGATGCGTAGGCCGCGACGCGGTGTTTCAACGCCAGGTGCATCTGGATCACTTCGCCGAATTTTCCCACGGAAAGCGAATCGCCGATCATGAGAATGCTGGGCGGCGGCGCGTCCGGCGACGGCTTCGTGGTTTTCTTCGTTTTGCCGTCGGCCACGAGAATGAAACTGCCGATGCCGACGATAAAAGCGAGCGGCAGGAGCAGCGGCTGGAGCAATTTCGACCAATCTCTTTTAACGCGCATGATCGGGATGTCTCATTTCATCCTGCACCCGGATGTAGGGCTGCAAGTTGATCAAGCCGGAATCATCCTTCGATTTCACCGTTTTCCAAACAGTGTTTTCCAGCTCGTGCAATTGGAGCCGGTAGGTTCGCCCGATCCGCCACCGGCCGAGACGCTGTTCCTCGAGTTTGATGTAGGCCGGATGCATCACGAGAATTTGGTTCTCTGAATATTCGCCCGCGATGACACGCGTGACCTCGTAGAGATAACCGACGAGAAATTCCTGGTAAGGCAGGAACTCGTTCACCGGAACCGGCTGCGTTTTCGAGATCAACTTCGCCCTAACCTGCAGCGTCTGTTCTTTCGGCTTTTCCGCCGGCGGCGTTGGCTCGGTCACCGAATTCTGCGCGATCGTTGTTTGCGACAGCGGCTGCAACGACGCGATCGGCTGCGAGGAAAGATCGCGCTCAACGACGTCGAAGACTTTGTCGGCCCATTGGTCCATGTCCGCGCCGAGGAAATGTTCCTTGTCCGGTTCCATGTGATGATACGGGTAGGCGACGAGCGTCCGGCTATCGATGACGTGGGCGACGTGGCCAACGTCGGATCGCGTTTGTTCGAAGACAAAATCCTGAATTTCTTTCGAGACTCGGCCGGACGTGGGCGACGTGACCCAGTAAATTTTCCGCAGGTTTGACGGCGTTCGCACCGCCTTGTTGATAAACGGCACGAGAAAATTCCGTAGCTCGGCTGCGTGGCGGTTCGGGTTCACGCTTCTTTTGTCCGGGAACAAATCGAAAAGATTCGTCCCGGTCTGCATGACCAGAATATCGGGCTGCTTTGTGACGAGCAGGTCTTCGAGCTTGGGCACCGGATGCGAACCGGGCGTATGTCCCCGGGTTTGACCGTAGACATCCTCGATTTCCCTCATCATGCCCCCACCGAGCGACTCCATGCTCACGAAACCGCAATGCGTCTTGATATTCGAGTACGGTTTTTCCTTCAGCCAGCTCAGCGGATTCGTTCCGCAGGTGAGGTAGGTGAAGGTCGCGTTCACGGACGGACTCTCGCGAAATCTTTCGTCGAGCCGTTTCCCGAATCCGCAAAGCGCGAGCGAATCGCCGAGGATCAGGACGTTGATGCCGTCATGCGGCGCGGGAGCCGGTGACTGCGCGAACAATGGAGACGCGATCAGCGCCAGGGCGATGAACGAACTGAAGATTTTCTTGGGGGCGATCATGAGAGCACGGGAATCGCTTTCCAGTGAATCGTGTTCCGCGTCAAGACCGGAACATAGACTTCCAGTCTGTGCGCCCAGCGGACATGTTGTCCGTTGATTTACTTTCAGCGGAGTGAAACTCCGCTGGGCGCACAGGCCAGAGGCCTATGTTCCGCGCTATTTCGCTACCGGCGCCTTGGCCCAACCTTCGGTCGCTTCGGTAAATTCGCGCGCGGCAAAGCACCACACGACAACTTTCTTTTTCGCGAGATATCCGGGGTCCTTCACGCTGCGACGATAAAGATTTAGCCGCACTGGCGTCGCTCCCGAGCCGCGAGTCCCGATCAAGTCCGGCGCGAAGCCCAGCTGGAGCGCGAGCTGGTCGAGAAGCCCGGCGCGTTCAGCGAGAAAATCATGATAAACCAGCGTGTGGCTGTCGCCTAACAAAAGAAGCGGACTGTTCGCGTCTGGTTCAATCGCGGCGCCATTACCCTTTCTGCTCACGCTTTGAATGGCGACTTTCTCCGGACCGGGCTTGTGGGTTTCGTGCGTCACCAGGCCATCGAGATCGCCGGAGACCTGCACCTCTTTCCATTCCGACGCGAACTCCTTCGGCGTCGCCGGCTGCGGCAATTTCGAGCGAACCTTTTCCGCGATCGCCTGCGCGGCGAGCACGCAACCGATGCCGGACCAATGGCTGTCCGTTCTACAAAAAACAGCGCCGCGCGCGTGGTCACGGTTTTGGATGAAGAGCGCGCTCAGGTCGAGCACATCGATCCCGGCCGCGCGCAATTCGTCGTAAAAGCGGTGCAGCGTCGCTGCCGGATCGGTCGATCGCACGTCAAAGCCCGGAACAATCTTTTCCGGATAGATCGCCGCTTTCGGCGGAACCGGAACGACCACGAGCTCGATCCCGCGCGCTTTCAATTGCTGTCGAAAATCGAGAATCGCGGGCACCGGATCGGCCAGCTCCGGTTTGTGGGCGCGGCTGACTTTCGCCGCGTCGTCCCCCCAGAAACGGCCGAGCGAAAGCAGCCGTAGCTCGCCGCCGAAAAACAGCCAGCCATCCGCGCCCGCCACGGCCGCGGCGTTTTTCTTTTCCGCATTTTGGAATGTCGCCGCCAGCTCGGCCGCGAACTTCTGCTGCGCCTCCGAGAGCGGAGTTTGCGCCGGCAGAACGCCCGCCAGCGCCACCAGAACAAAGAGACTGCAGAAAAATCTCATTGGAGTTGAAAGCCGGTAGCGCTAATACGCTTTCTTTCAACTGCGCTCGCTGTTTTTGTTCGCGGTTACACACGTCCCCATCGTATCAGAGCACACGTGACCCACGCCTTACCGACGCGCTTTACTGCGCAGGTGGATCGAGCGCTCCGCCGCTCGATGTTTGTTAATCGCGGCTGCGCCGCCACTCTTGCCATCGCGCGACGGAGCGCGCGATCCACCGTCCGTGGTTTTTAGCTCTCACATTTTCGTTTATTACTTCCTGCCGATCGCGCTGCTCGGCTACTACGCGCTCAGCCGCGCCCGGCAGCGCTGGCGCAATGCCTGGCTCATCCTCACCGGTTACGCCTTTTACGGATGGGCCGAGCCGCGCTTCATGCCGCTCATGTTCGCGACCACGTTTGTGGATTGGCTCGTGAGCCTGATCATCGCGCACGATACCTGGCAATTCTGGCGTGTGCTGCGCACGCCAGTGAAACAATTACCGCTTCGCGGGCCGCGCACCCGCACCCAGCGGCGCGCGATTCTGATCTCGGTTCTGCTCAATCTCGCCGCGCTCGGCTTCTTCAAATATTTCAACTTCGGGATCGAGAGCTACAACAATCTCGTCCAGGCGTTCGGACTCCAGCACGCGCAGTTCGACACCTTCTTCCGCGTAGTCCTTCCGCTCGGGATCAGCTTCTACACCTTCCAGGCGCTCAGCTACACGATCGATGTTTACCGCGGCGAGGCCGAGGCGATGTCGAACTTCATCGATTTCTCCTGCTTCGTTTCGATGTTCCCGCACTTGGTCGCAGGTCCGATCCTGAAATTCTCGTTCCTCGCCGACCAACTGAAATATCGCCGGCTCACGTCGGACAAATTCGCGCGCGGCGTCGCGTTCTTCATGCTCGGGCTGGCGAAAAAGATCCTGCTCGCGAATCCGTGCGGGAAAATCGCGGACGTCGCGTTCAACGCCGGCTCGGTCGGGACGCTCGATGCCTGGTTCGGCTCGATCGGCTACTCGTTCCAAATCTATTTCGATTTCAGCGGCTACTCGGACATGGCGATCGGGCTCGGCCTGATGTTCGGGTTTGTTTTCGCGAAGAATTTCGATTCGCCCTACCGCTCGGAATCGATCACCGATTTCTGGCGGCGCTGGCACATCTCGCTATCCACCTGGCTGCGCGAATACCTTTACGTCCCGCTCGGCGGCAACCGCCGCGGGACGCGCCGGACCTATTTCAATCTCGTCATCACGATGCTGCTCGGCGGCCTGTGGCACGGCGCGTCCTGGAATTTCGTGATCTGGGGCGGATTGCACGGCGGCATGCTGGCCTTCGAGCGGAGCCAGGGTCGCGAAGGATTTTATCACAACCTTCCGCGCCCCTTTCGGATCGCGTTCACATTCCTGATCGTCCTGCTCGGCTGGGTTTTCTTCCGCGCCGCGGACCTGCCGCGCGCCCTCGAATATTTCGCGAGCATGTTCGGCTTCGGCCACGCCCAGCCGGGCGCCGCGCTGCTGAGCGGGATTCTTTACAAACCCTATTACCTGCTCTTGATCGGCGTTGCCGCGCTGGTGGTTTGGGCTGGAAAACAAACCTGGGATTGGACCCAGCGCATGACGTTGCCGAAAACCGCGCTCTGCTTCGCCCTCGGCTGGCTCGCCTTGGTAGTCCTCGCCACCCAGGAATACAACCCCTTTATCTACTTCATTTTTTAGGAGCTCAACCGTGGCAAACGAACCTAATATTCCAGTCGGCGGCGATGAGCCGCTCAAGCCGACGCATTCGCTGCCGCGTTACAGCGAGCCGACGCCGGAAACGCACCGGAGAGTTTCGCGCGAACAAGAGGCGGAACTGGCGCTCAAGAATTCCCAGTTCGCCGGCGGCGCGCGCATTTTGCTGACCGTTTTGTTCCTGGTCACGATCTTATCCGTGCCGACGATCCAGTTCGCCTATGAGATGCGAACGCCGCGTACCGAAGGCCGTCTTGGAACTTTCAACCTCTACAAAGCATATCCCGCCTGGAAAAAAATTCGCGCGGTCCGGGGTCCGCGAGAGCTGTGGCGCCTGCTCCCGCGCGCCGCGGAACTCAAAGCCGCCGAAAAAGAATTGGAAACCGAATCGGTCGTTTCGGAATGGCTGCTGCCACGTGTCCAATGGGTTCTCAGCACAAAGCTCGGCGCGGGCAATGAACAGGTTTATCTCGGACATGATCGCTGGCTCTTTTACCGGCCCGATGTCGATTACGTCACCGGTCCGCCGTTCCTCGATCCCAAGACGATGACGCGTCGCGCACACGCGGCCGCGGTTCAACCCGACCCCGTGAGAGCGATTGTCGATTTTCGCGACCAGCTCGCGGCGCGCAACAAATCGCTAATTGTGGTTCCCATCCCGATGAAGCCGGGCGTGGAAAGCGAGAAATTTTCACCGCGCGCGCGATCCAACGCTGTTCTCCAGAATGCATCGTTTGCTGAATTCAAAGAGCGGCTCGCGCGCGCCCGCGTTTCGGTTTTCGATCCCACTCCTCTTCTGTCGCAGCGCAAAGGGGAGCCCGGAAATGCTGCCTTGTATTTGGAGACGGACACGCACTGGCGCCCGGAAACGATGGAATTCGTGGCGGAGAATCTGGTCGCCTCGATCCGAACCGCTCCCGTACCTGCCGGGAGAACGTTTCAGCTCGCCAATCGCGAGGTCCGCGGCGTCGGCGATATCGCCAGAATGTTGAAACTGCCGGAATCCCAACAGGCTTACCCGATCGAGATCGTGACCATCCATGAAGTCGCGATCGACAACTCGCCTTGGCGTGCGTTGAAGAATGCGGATGTGCTGCTGCTCGGCGATAGCTTTTCCAATATCTTCTCGCTCGGTGCTCTTGGGTGGGGCGAATCCGCCGGGTTCGCCGAGCACTTTAGTCGCGCTCTCGGCGGGCCGATCGATTGCATTCTTCGCAATAGCGATGGCGCGTTCGCCACCCGCGAAATCCTGAGCCGCGAGCTGGCGCGCGGTCGCGATCGGCTGGCGGGCAAGAAACTGGTGATCTGGGAATTTGCCGCGCGCGAACTGGCGTTCGGCGACTGGAAGATGCTCGAGATGAAACTCGGCCAGCCTGTGCCCGCGAAATTCTTCGTACCGAAGAACGGCGAATCGATCACGGCCAGCGGAACTGTGGAAGCTATCTCAACGGTCCCCCGCCCCGGCTCCGTTCCTTACAAGGATCACGTCCTCGCTTTGCACCTGACCGATCTCGTTGTTGAAGGCCGTGAAGAAACCGCTGGCCTGGAAGCCTTGGTTTACGCCGAGAGCATGCGCGACAACATACTCACCGCGGCTGCGCGGCTCCGACCCGGCGACCGCGTGACGTTGCGCCTGCGTCCCTGGACCGATGTCGCCGACCAACTCGAAAAAATAAACCGGAGCGAGATCGACGATCCGACCGTGCAGTTGGAGGAACCGTGCTGGGGTGAATCTATTAAGCAATAAGAAACGAACGAGAATCCCGCTTCGGGTTCAAACGCGTTACCGCTTCCCAAGTGACGCCCAGAGCATCAGCGACAGCGAAAACAAGCGGCACAGCTCGCGGTTATTGGCTTTCAGTCGGCGCCACTCATTCATTGCATTGTTGGCCCGCGTAACTGCGTTTAGTGCATCCTGCCGGGAAAAGGCAATCGTCGGATCGTAATCCGCGTCGTGTCGATCATTTTGCAAGTCGATGAATGTTTGAGCAACGATTTTGATTGGCTGGTTATTTCCCACATTTAATGGGGCCGCCAAAACCGTTGAAGCAACTTAGGGACACTATTAGGGTCAACCTTCACGAATTGTGTGCACACGGTTTTCATTTTGCCGTGCTCGAATGCGCGACGGGAGAGATTACGGAGCGAGAGGTCTCCATGCGCGGCCCCGACCAGTAATATGGCGGCCTCTTCACTAAGAAAGTGAAACAACGCATAGTAACTCGTTGAAACCGCTCTTCGAAGGCTGGCTTGCTTTGGTTTTTTAGGTTCGCGCGTTGCAAGGATGCGCGCTTGTGCCAAGAGATCTCGGCTTAAGGCCATTATCCAAGCTCGCCTGCGACATCCTTATGTCGCTTGACCCGCACGTAAGGCCAACGGGATTCACCCGTAGCCTTCCACACGTGATCTCGGACCCACGAGATCATCGGTTCAATTTTGTTCCATTGGAGCGCTTCGTCCGGTGTGTCGTCTGAAAACACGAGGTAAATATGAAAAGCGTGCTCCCCGTCACTGTCCGTCCCTTCAAGGAGCGAAACCCGATCTGGACGAGGAAAACCGCGTTGGACCAGCTGATCTGGTTGGATCTCCGAGCGTACCTTCTCTAGCGATGCTGTATCAATTATCGCCACTTGTGCGAAAACGATATACCTAGCGCCCATTCAACTCAACTAAGCGCTTGAATGAGATGACCTGAAACATAACCTTCCGTTCTGCCCGGCGCTTTTCATTGGGCTGATTGCGGTTTGCACAGGGATGTTTCTCTCGAGAGGCCTCAAAGACCAAGACGTGTGTTTTGCCTCCCTTGCATTTTCAGCGGGGCCGTGCTCTCTAAGAGACCGCTCGTCCGGCTTTGGGCGCGAACACCTGCCAGAGCCACGAACTCAACAACATCATGGCCACGCTTTTCTTTTTTCTCGCTCAAACGCCGGCTCCATCGCCCGGCGCCGGGGGCTCCAGCCTTTTCAGCATGCTGCCCTTCGTTTTCCTCATCGTCATCATGTATTACGTGATGATCCGTCCCCAGATGCGCCGGCAAAAGGAGCAGGCCAAGCTTGTTTCGGCGCTCAAGACCGGCGACCGCGTCGTGACCGCCTCCGGAATTCACGGATTGATCTCCAACGTCAAGGATACCACCGTGATCGTGAAGGTGGCGGACAACGTGAAACTCGAGATGGAAAAGAGCTCGGTCACCAATGTGGTGAAACCCACGGGGCAAGGTTGAGAGGTAGAGGAGTTGAGAGGTTGAGATGAAAAAGCTTTATCGTTCGCCCGCCTTCTGCCGGATCCAATCCACTCAACCCATCAACCACTCAACCTCTCAACCTTTTCCATGAGTCCTGGCTTAATGTTTTTCATCGCGCTCTTCTGGGTTGCGCTCTTTGGCTGGTATTTCGCAACCGATTACGGGACCCGGAAGCGGCTTATCGCGCTGGCTCTAGTAATCATCGCGGTCGTGTCGTGCATCGTGATGATTTATCCGCCGGATAAAAAGATCCAGCTCGGCCTCGATATCAAAGGCGGCACCTCGTTCCTGATCAAGCTCCAGCAAACCGACAAGGACAAGGAGATCACTACGTCGATGCTCGACCAGGCGGTCGAAGTGATCCGGAAGCGAGTGGATAAGATGGGTACCTCCGAACCGATCATCAGTCCCGTCGGCAAGGACCGCATCCTGGTTCAAATCCCCGGGCTGAGTACCGAGAAAATCCAGGAAACTCGGCAGCAACTTTCGCAGGTGGCGAAACTGGAGTTCGCCCTCGTGCACCCGCAGAGCGCGGAACTCATCCCGCAAATCGAGGCCGGCCAGGGCATCATGCCGCCGGACTACCGGCTGGTAGTTTACACTTTCGAGAACCGCAACGGCAAGAAGCAGGAAGAGAAGCTCCTCGTTCACAAACGGCCGGACCTGACAGGCGACCACATCACCCACGCCCACGCCGCCTTCCAGAACGAATGGGAGGTCAGCCTCGAGTTGGATGCGAAGGGAGCCAAGGATTTCGATGACCTCGCCGCCGCCCATTTCCAGGAACGGTTCGCCATTCTGCTCGACGGCGCCGTCCAGTCCGCGCCCTCGATCAACGCCAAATATTTCGGCGGGCGCGCTCAGATCAGCGGCGGGCGGATGGGCGAGACCGAAGCGCGAAACCTCGCGAGCGTGCTCGAGAACCCGTTGCAGACGCCGGTCAGCATCGAAGAAGAACGCAGCGTTTCCCCCACCCTCGGCGCCGATTCCATTCGCGCGAGCATCATGGCCGGTCTGCTGGGCCTGGCGATCACGCTCGTCTGCGTTCTCCTTTATTACCGGTTCGCCGGAGTGATCGCGTGTCTCGCGCTGCTCATCAATATCGTGTTACTCGTCGGCTCGTTCCAGCTGATCGGCGGGGTGGTGCTTACTCTGCCGGGAATCGCGGGCATCATCCTCACGATTGGTCTCGCGGTGGACGCGAGCGTCCTGATCTATGAGCGGTTGCGGGAAGAGCTCGCGCTCGGCAAGTCCCTGCAGATCGCGATGCAGTCCGCCTACCAAAAGGCGTTCAGCTCGATCTTCGACGCCAATGTCACCACCCTGATCACGGCGATTATTTTGTCCTCACTTTTCACCGCGCTCATTGTGGGTCGCAACGCCTTCGGCTGGTTCGTCGACAGCGGCCGCGTGAAGAAAATCAAGATGCTGCACCTCATCTCCTCGCAGCACATCAATTTCCTCGGCAAAGGTCTGTTGGCGGTGCTCTGCTCGGCCGCGCTGATCATCGCCGGTGCGACCTCGTTTTATCTCAAGGGCGAAAAGAATTTCGGCGTCGATTTCAAGGGGGGCGATTTGCTGACGCTGAGTTCGCCAAAGCTCATCGACGTCGGCCAGGTCCGGAGTGCTCTCACTTCGATGAAGATCGCGGACGCGTCTATCCAGGAATCAGCTCAGGGCGGCAAATATTACATCACCGTCCGAACTCCCCTTCAAACGAGCGACACCGTTAAACAGCAGCTTCCCACAGCCATGCCCGATGCGCAGTTCCACGTGGAGGGATCCGATCGGGTGGGCGCGCTCGTCGGTGGCGAGCTCGCGAGGAATTCGCTCATCGCGCTCGGGCTGGGAATTCTCGGCATCCTGATTTTCGTGACGTTCCGGTTCGAATTGTCGTTCGCGGTTGGCGCGATCGTCGCCTTGTTGCACGACGTGATTATTACCGTCGGCGTTTTCTCGCTGCTCAACCGCGAGCTGACGCTGACAATGGTGGGCGCGGTCCTGACCATCGCCGGTTATTCCATTAACGACACGATCGTCGTCTACGACCGAATCCGCGAAGGTCTCGCCAGCAGCAAACGCGGCTCGATCGAGCAGATCATGAACGACAGCATCAACCAGACGTTGAGCCGCACGATTCTCACCAGCACCGTGACATTGATCCCGATTCTGTGTCTTTTCTTCTTCGGCGGGTCCGTTCTGCGGGACTTCGCGCTGGCTATTATCGTCGGCGTCGTCGTTGGAACTTACTCCTCTATTTTCATTGCTTCGCCCATCGTTCTCTGGTGGACGCGGGCCCGCGGCGGCAGTGTCTCGAGCCTCCGGCGCGAGATTACGGAAAAAGCCACAGCGGCCACAGGCCGTACGACTTAACTGTAGCCGTTTCGCTGTGCGAAACGCCTTTTGGGGCGGCCGAGGTCGAGTCCCGAGCGGCCCACAGGGCCGCTGCTACAGTCCCATTTGGCGAAAGTTATTCACAATAGTTGACGCCCGCCAGCCGCCCGCGTAGGCTCGGCTGCGCCGGTTCGAAACCGGACATTTTTAGAAACGAGGATGACACATGCCTGAAGTGATTGTTCGTAAAGGTGAACCGGTGGACCGGGCCTTGAAGCGCTTGAAAAACAAGCTGGACGCCGAAGGAATTCTGGAAGAAGTGCGCCGGCTCCGTGCGTTCGAGACCCCGAACCAGAAGAGCCGCCGGAAAGCCAAGGCCAACGCCAAGCGCGGCCGGACGAAGTTCCGCTTCAATCCTTCCTAAGCGCGATTTTACTCGCGATTCGATTTCCCAAAGGCGGTCGCCACGGCGACCGCCTTTTTGTTTTGGTAAGCGACTATTCGCATTCGCACACGATCCGGAAGCCGAGATCGTTGCAGGAATAATTCGGGACGTTTGAGTTGCGGGTGGTCGCCCGCAAGCTGTTGAAGCGCGACTTCCAACTGCCGCCGCGCAGGACGCGCTTCGATCCGGCCGTCGGCCCATGCGGGTTCACTTTCGCAATGCCGCGATAAGGCTCGAAAAAGTCCAGGCACCATTCCCAGACGTTCCCGGCCATGTCTTCGACCCCAAACGGGCTGGCACCGAACGGGAACGCGCCCACCGGCGAACTTTCCGGATAACCGTCGTTGATCTCCCGGTCGCTCCAGGCGAAGACGGTGTTTCGGTCCGCGAAATTCGCCAGGTCGCCGCGATGCTCGTGATTTCCCCACGGGTATTTGCGCCCGTCCGTGCCTCGTGCCCCGTACTCCCACTCGGCTTCGGTGGGCAGCCGGTATTTCTTGCGCTCCCGGGTCGATAGCCATTGGCAATATTTGATCGCCTCGAGGCTGCTGACGTAAACAACTGGATGGCGATCCCCCGCGCCGGGTGCGCGTTTGCGTCCGTGGCTGGGATCGAACTGCTCGTATTCAGCGTTCGTGATCAGATGGCGGGACATGTAAAATTTGCTGAGCGTTACTTTCGTGAGTGGTCGTTCCGTCGGGCCGGAATCCGCCGCGTCGCTGCCCATGATGAATTCGCCGGAAGGAATGAAGAACATCTGGTCCCCGAGCGAGTTCACGTAGTTCGCGAAACGTTGACGATCCGCATCCGGGTTCGGCGCAGCGACTGGCGCGGCAACCGGAGCCGCGTGGCCGTTGATCGCCGCTTTGATCGGCTGATGAACAACCGTCACGCGCGTTGGCTCCAACGCTTCCGGGTCCAACATCTTGTCGGCTTCCTCGAGATAAAGATCGACCAGCTCTTCGGCTTCCGTGGCGTCGATGCCGAGGTTCTCGGCCATGTTGACGAAAGCGTCGCGCGTGTCGTCGGCCATGCCGTCGGTGTCCAGGCCGCTCAACCGCAGCATGCGCATGAAATCTTCCTTTGGATCGAGCGACTTCTGGCGGCGCGGCCGGGCTTCGCGCGGCGCCTGAACCGGAGCAGCAGCTACCGCGGCGACGCGTTGCGCACCGCTGTCTTTCAATTCCGCGTCGATATAGCTGGCGATTTGTTCCTCGCTCAATCCGTGCTCGGCGCCGAAGCGATGCAGATTTTTTTCTTCTTCGGCCGTCAACACGCCATCAGCCAGGGCAAACGTCAGGTATTTATGGAATTCAATGACCGCCTGCTCGTTGGCTTGCGCCGCCAATTCCGAATCGACTTGCTGGCGGCGGGCCGGATCGAGCAATTCGACGCGCGCTTCCGTGAGGTAGCGCGACGATTCATCGAGGCCCGGCCGGAGGATTTGGGCGAGCGGATTGCTCGGCTGGTTCTTGAGCGGAAGCTTTTTCTGCCACCACCGCATCAGCTCGCGGCAATGCTGCTCGATCAGCTCGTTGCTCGGGTTCGCGCGCGGATCGAGGCAGAGCCGCTCGTAAAAATTCGGCGACTTGTATTTGCTCCAGCCGTCCCATTTGTATGGATCGTCCGGAAGCGGAACGGGAAAGCTTCCCTCCAGTTGCATCATCTTACGCCACGGCGATGGCGCCCAGGCCCTTGGTCGCGCGGTCCACTTCATCCGGCGCGAGACCGGTGTTGCGTTCGATTCTCACCTTCGCCTGGTTGCCCGAAGCGTTGACGGCGACTTCGAGCACCTGGTTGGCGTTGTATTCGTAAGTTAGCTCGACCGGGGAACCCTTCGGCAGGAACGCGGGTAACTCGACATCGCACAACCCAAGCGGCGTGCACTCGGCCGGCAGCGTGCTTTCGCCTTCGACGATCCGCACCACGGCGCGCTGCATGTTCGCGCTGGCGGTGCCGAATGAATTGCGTGCCGTCGCCGGGATCGCCGTCATTTTGCGGATCATGGGGAAAACGTATTCCTCGAGGTGCGCTTCATCCCAGAGTACGACACCGAGTGTGTGCGAAGTGATATTGGTCACCTGGATGAGTCCGCCTTCGCGCGACGAGAATTGCTGCCGGGTATTTTCTGAAACGGTCTTCTCTCCGGTGGTTTCTTCCTCTTTCAGCAATGACAAAATTCCCTGGATCGCCGCGCCGACCGCAACCGCTTCATCCGGATTCACATCGTCCACCAGTGGCACGGGCGAAAGACCCGCCACCATCTCGCGCACCATCGGCATCCGCGTCATGCCGCCGACGAGCAGCACCTTGTCGATCTCGCTCCATTCCATCCGCGCTTCCTGGAGCACCATCTCGCAAATCGTTTTGCACTTCTCGACGAGGTGCCGCGTTTTCTGCTCAAATTCTTCCCGGGTCAGCTCGACCTTCACACTCTTGCCGTTGTGGCTGTGAACAATCGCGGTCCGCGGCCGGCTCGAGAGCTGGATCTTCGCGGCCAGCGCCCGGCTTTGCAGGTCCTGGTAACTTTGCAGATCCAGCAGCGGGTTCTCGCCGTGCGCCCGATCGAATTCTTCCGCCACGTGATTCACGATCACGTCATCCCAGTCCTTGCCGCCGAGTCGGTGGTCACCGTTGGTCGCCAGCATTTGGATTCCCTGCCCCTCGATCCGCATGATGGTGACGTCGAACGTGCCCCCGCCCAAATCGAAGACGAAAACCGTCTGGTCTTCGTCGAGTTTGTCGAGACCGTAAGCCACGGCGGCGGCGGTCGGTTCGTTGATGATCTGGAGAACGTTGAGCCCGGCCAGTTGTCCCGAGGTTATTGTCGCCGTCCGTTCGGCGTCGTTAAAATAGGCCGGCACCGTGATGACCGCATCGGTCACCGGTTCCTTGAGATACTTCTCCGCATCCGCCTTCAGCTTGCGCAAAATCAGGGCCGAAAGTTCCTCCGCCGAATAAATCTTCCCGTTGAATTCGCGCTGAAATTGCCCCTTCGGTTTGCCCATCTCGCGCTTCACGAAATCCACGATCCGTTCCGCTTCCGCGACCGCGTTGTTCTTGGCCAGGCTGCCGACGATTACGCTCGGGCCATCGAACAGGATCACGGAAGGAGTGAGCCGCTCGCTTTCGCGATTCGGAATGATTTGCGGTTTGCCGTAGGGATCGATATGGGCCACGGCGCAGAACGTCGTGCCGAGATCGATTCCGATTACTTTTCGTCGAGTTAGGGATGGAGTCATTCTGCGGTAAGGAGAAGTGTGGTTTCCAGCACCCAGCCTAAGTGCAATTTCCATGCCTCCGTCCCGGGGCAGTTCGCGTATTTTTACGGACGACGCGGAGCCCTTTTTCGGCGCCTAGGAGAACCGCTTCGCAACTACTTCTTCCGGCCGTAACACCTGGTCGCGCCAAAGAAACCCGCGCTTTACTCGCATGACGATCCGCCCGTCCTCTTCCGCGTAGTCGGCCGGCTCGAAGCTGATCACCCGGTGCAACGCGCGATCGACCGTTTCCTTCGGCTCGATTTCACTAACCTCCATCCGGTGCAGGATTTCCGTCAGGGAATGGATCGCGTTCTCGAGGTTGTCCCGCCACTGACCGAGCGCGCTACGCTTGCCTTCACTCGCCTCGACTGCGGTCTGGAGTTGCGAGAGCAACCCGCTCAAGTCGTCGAACAAGATCACGAGATCGCGAATGAACGGTTTCTGGAGCGATTCGTGCAGGAAATTATCGCGGTACTTGATCAGCTCGTCGTGGAGCGAATCGAAGAGCCGCTGGTTCACCGTCTCGGTGTTCCGCAGCGCCACCATGTGCTCATCCATCTTGCGAAGCTGCTCCGCGAAGTCGCTCTTCTCGGCGTTCTCCAGCTTTTCGAGCCGCCCGAGAACCGCTTGCTCGAAGCTCGTCATCCGCCCATTCAAAGCCCGGAACTCTTCCAGGATCTGGGCGAACTGTTCGCCGCCTCCGTCGCCACTCCCACCGTTCCCGGGCATTGTCTTCTCGGCTTCCGCGCTCAATTGCTGCATCGCCGAGGCAAACCCATCGGTGATCTTGATCTCCATCGGGCTCTTCATCGCGCGGAAAAAAATTTGCGGATCGTTTCAACCAATCCCGGAATGTCATGCCGCCGCGCTTCGATCGCCACTTCGAGCCCGTGGTCGCGCGCCGTCTTCGACGTGATCGGTCCGATACTGGCGACTTGCATTTGGGCCGGCCACGGCAACCCGAGCGCCAGGAAATTTTCGACTGTGGATGAGCTGGTAAACGTGATCAAATCTGCGCCTTCCTCCAATAAACGGCGCCGCGCGCCGATATCGTCGCGCGTCTCGGGCACCGTGCGGTAGGCGAATCCTTCGTCCACAATAGCTCCCAAAGCCGACAGCTGCCTGGGTAGCAAATCCCGCGCCTTCTCTGCCCGCGCGATCAGGACGCGCAGATTTTCCACGCCGCCTTGCTTTCCGAACTCGCGCGCCAGCGATTCGGCCACAAATTCGTCCGGTTGCAGGTCCACGTGCATGCGAAAATCCTTGATCCGTTGCGCCGTCGCCGGACCGATCGCCGCGATCCGCGCGCCGCCGATCTCCCGCGCATCGTCGTAGAGCTTGTAGAAAAGATCGAAGAACGCGTTCACGCCGTTTACGCTCGTGAACACGATCCAGTCATAGGCGTGCGCGTCCTGCACCAACTCGGCGAACGCCCTCAGGTCCGTCGGCGGCTCGATCCGAATGGTCGGCAGCTCGATCACGTCGGCGCCGAGCCCGCGCAGTTGCTCGGTCAACACGCCGGCTTGCGTCCGCGTCCGCGTGACGACAATTCGCTTACCGGAAAGCGGCCGGTCTTCGAACCAGTTCAATTCTTCGCGGAGCGTCACGACATCGCCGAAAACCGCGATCGCCGGCGCGGCGAATCCTGCGGCGGTAACGCGCTCGGCGATGTTCTCCAAGGTGCCGACGAGTGTTTCCTGCCGGCCGGTTGTAGCCCATCGAATCAACGCGACCGGCAAATCCTTCCGCATTCCGTTCGCCATTATCTCGCGCGCGATCGCTTCGATGCGCTCGACGCCCATCAACATCACTTGGGTACCGCCCAGCTTAGCCATCGCGCCGAAGTCGATTGCGCTCCCGGATTTTTCCGGGTCCTCGTGCCCGGTAAAAAACGTTACGTGCGAATTTTTGCCGCGATGCGTAACGGGAATTCCCGCGTAAGCCGGCCCCGCGATCGCGGAGCTGACACCGGGAACAATTTCGAACGACAGTCCGGCTGCCGCCAACGCCTGGGCTTCTTCCCCGCCGCGCCCGAACAGAAACGGATCGCCGCCTTTCAGCCGAACCACGTTTTTTCCTGCGCGCGTTTTTTCCACGAGCAGAGCATTGATTTCCTCCTGCGTCATCGTGTGCGCGCCCGCTTTTTTTCCGGCGAAAATCAACTCGGCGTCGTCCGGCGCCCAGCGCAGCGTCTCGGGATTGCAGAGGTAATCGTAAACAATGACTTCCGCCTGCTCGATGCACGCCTTCGCTCGCAGGGTCACCAATCCGAGATCGCCCGGGCCCGCGCCGACGAGGAAACATCTTCCTCCTTTTTCAGCCATTAATCGCCTCCCATAATTCCCTCGCCAATTTCTTCGGCGCCGAAGCTTCACCTTCCACTCGAGCCGTGCGCGGTTCAACGCGCGGCGGATCGAAAACCTGCGCCCGAACGGTCATGCTCGCTCCGGAGATCGCCGCCAGGACTCCGACTGGTGAACCGCAATCACCCTGGAGCAGCCGGAGGAATTCACGTTCGGCCTCCAGACACAAAAGCGTCTCTGCGTGATTAATCTCCCGGGTAACGTTCCTGCGATCGCGGTCATCGCCCCGCACTTGGAGCGCGATGATCCCTTGTCCGCCCGCTGGAAGAAATACATCCGCCGACAACGTTTCCGCGCGAAGGGAAACGCTTTCGAATTCAAAAGCACCGCGAGCTAAATCGTAGCCCAGTCGCTCCAGGCCGGCGCGCGCGAGCACGATCGCCTGCCAGTCGCTCTGCAAAAATTTTCGCAAACGCGTCGGCACGTTTCCGCGCAGCTCCACGATTTCGACTCCGGGAAATTTCCAACGCAACTGGTGCTGGCGTCGCACGCTTCCAGTCGCAATCGCCCCAGAAGTCTTCAATTGCTTCGTGATCAAAACATCTTCTACCGGAGCGCGAGGCAGGACGGCGCCCAGCTCCAACTCGGGAGTCATCTCGCTCGGCAAATCTTTCGCGCTATGAACCGCAACATCGATTTCGCCCGCTATCAGTGCACGTTCGATTTCGCCCGTGAAAAGACCTTTGCGTCCGGCGCGCGGGTCGATCGGCTCTGCTGTCCGCACATCACCGCGCGTCGAAATAATCTGCGTCACCACTTCGAGATCCGGCCATGCTTGTCGGAGCGCCGCCGCGACCATGGCGGTTTGCCTGCGCGCGAGCTCGCTGCCGCGCGAACCGAGAATGATTTTCTGCGAACCCGGCGCGCTCATGAAGCGCTACGATTCCGACGCCAGAGCGCCAGGGGCCAGCGACGCTACACGAGAGGCGGCTCCGCCGAAACGCGTCGCAAAATCCGCGACATGATCGGTAATGATCTTTTCCGCCGCCGCCATTTGTTCGCGCCGCATCGCGAGCGACTGCTCGGCGATCGATTGCAGAGAGTCGATATCGTACAGATAAACGCCGTCCATTTCGTTCACTTCCGGCGCGACGTCCCGCGGCACCGCGATATCGATGATGAAGAGTGGCCGGTCGGCCCGGCCCCGAAGCATCGGCGCCAAAAGTTCCCGAGTCAGGAGCGGTTCGTCCGCCGACGTGGATGAAATCAGGATGTCGATCTCGCGGCATTGCGCGGCCCATTGATCGAACGTGACGGCGCGACCCCGGACAAGGACCGCCAGATTTTCGGCCCGCTCGAAAGATCGATTGCTCACCCGAATGTCGCTCACGCCCCGGGAACTCAAAGCGCGCGCCGTTCGCTCGCTGGTCTCGCCCGCGCCGAGAATGAGCACGCTGCGCTCCCGCAAATCGCCGAAGATTTTTCCAGCGAGCTCCACCGCGACCGAGCCGACCGAGACCGCGCCGCGGGTGATATCGGTGGTGCTGCGCACTTGCTTCGCAACCCGAAACGCTCGCTGAAAGACACGATGCAACAACGGCCCGGCGTTGCCTGAGGCGCGAGCGCGCTCATACGCTTTCTTCACCTGCCCGAGGATCTCGGTCTCACCGATCACCATCGAATCCAGCCCGGCGACTACGCGGAAAAGATGCTCGACGCAGGCTTCGCCATCGTAGTGATAAAACGCGCCGGCGTTTTCTATTTCCCCCGCGCCACATTTTTGCAGTTCGCGCAGCACCTCTTCGGTCGCGACTGATTGCCCGGTCGCCGCGTAAACCTCGACTCGATTGCAGGTCGCCAGCATGAGCGCTTCGCTGCAACGGGCCGCCGTTCGGAACGCGTCCTCGGAGCACCCGCCGGCGTAACGCTCGCGGGTCTCGACGTTCGCGGTGTGGTGGCTGATGCCGATGCAAAACAGTTTCATTACGACGGTCGATTTTGAGAAACAAAGTTGATCGCCCAGAGGACCGAGACCGCCGCGCTGAAGGCGAGGATGCAGAGAGCGGCGATCCGTTTCGGCGCCAGCCGGTGCAGATGACGGCTCTGCAGAATCGTGCCGTAAAAAATCCAGACCGCGAACGCGCAGATCATTTTCACCCGCGGCAACGGCTCCCCGATAAAGAACCCGCTCACGAGTCCGGCGGTGTAGAGCGCGAACCCGAGCCAAAGGAGCCGGGTCAGCGCCGAGAAAAGATTCGTGAGCGGCGGCAGATGGTAAAAGATGGAGTGCAACTGGTGCGTCTTCAGTTGCCGTTCCTGCACGAGGTACATGACGCCGGCGACTCCCGCGAGCGCGAACGCGCCGTAGGCGATCATTGACATCGAGGCATGAAACTCGAGCCACGGGTTCACGTTCAATCGGACCGGATGCCGGATATCGATCGGGGCGAGAAGCGCGAACGTTTGGATGAGCAGGACCAACGGCGCCGTGAAAGCGCCCATGAGCGACAGCCGGTAGGCCGGTCCAATCGCCAGATAAATCAACGCCACCGACCAGGCGAGGAAGATAAAAACTTCGAAGAGGTTCGTGATCGGGCAACGCCCCAGAGCATGGCCGCGAACGGACAGGAACGCGCTCTGGAAAACGAACCCCAGGACTATTGCGAAAAAATTAAATCGGCGCGGCCGGAAAACGCCGTCGCGCAGCGTCGCCACGGTATGCGCGACCGCAACCAAGAAACAGACCGTCGAAGCAATGATGAGTTGTCGATCCACCGGCCCGAATTGTAGGGCCGCTTGCGCGCTGGGCAAAGTAGCTTCTATTCGGGTCAACGGCAGGAACAATCAAGATGCGCCACCCAGCGTTAACAGTTCTCTTCGCCTCCCTGCTGTTGAACTGGTCGCACGCATCGCACCTGGTCGCAGGTGACGCAGTCTTTTCCCGAGATGGGAAACGAATCTATGTAATTGCCCAGGTACCGTTAAAGCCCGAGGGAAAAAGTTACTCCGAGCGGGACTACAAGCCGGCAGTCGAGGAAATCGATTGCGAGGCAAAAACTATCCGGACGATCTTGACCACTGAGTATCTCCGCGGCATCGCCTGCACCCATGAGAACAAGATCTTTTGCACCACAGAGAGCGCCCTTCATTCCTTCGATCCGATAACTGGAACTTTGACTAAGATTCGCGACGCCGCGGCCGGCACTGGATTTTGGCGAGTCGCTTACGATCCAAAAAGTAAAGCGCTCTTTGTAACTACCGATGGAAAGACCGATCCGCTTTTTATGCTGAAGCAATCCGATGAATGGGTCCCCGTCCGGATGCGGCGCCATCCCTACCCTTCGTGTCTGGTTTTCGCCGCCAATGGAGATTTGTTCTTTGCCGCCTACGGCGACCTGTGGCACGGCGAAATCCAAAATGATGAAGGTTACTTCTCGTTAGCTGCTTATCGCTACGCGCCTCTGGCAACTCTGGAGACAGCTAACACAACCCCTGCTGAAATCGGGGTATCCGATATCGGAGTAGCTGGCGACGCTATTTACGTCCAGTTAGCGCGGATGGGAGGCTCGGGCGACGGATGGCTTGCGCAGCTCGCGAGGCCTCGACGGAAACGGCTGGCGGGATCTGCGTGTCGCCGGACGAAACTCGCGTTCATTATGTTCTTCGTGGGAAGCATTGGCTCGTCACCAACGGTAGGACCGAAGAATTGCGGCTAACGAAGAAATAACAGCGAGCGCCTGGGCCGGTTCTGTGCGGCAGACGATCCCGTGCCACGTTCGCTAATCGCGGCCCTGCACTTTATCGACCTTCCAATTACTGCCGTCCTTCACCAGGTGAACGAGCAGTTTTTTCCGCATCCCTTTCGCTCCATCAAGGAGCACATGCGCATTGCTTCTGTCCCCGTTCGTGTGCACATCGGAGATCGAAATCTTCTTCGCCCAGAGCGGGTCGAAATCCTGGGCGTCGGTGAAATAGTCGCCGTCCAGGCCATTCGGACCTTTCTCCATTCTATCGATCGCCTTCAGCAGCCGCTCGGTGGCGTAACGCTTCATCTCCGTGCGTTGCTTCATCGGGTCGCGGTTTGCGACGAGATTGTTCACATACCAGCGATAGAAATTCCGGATGCAATCCTCCGGGGTAGCGGCCGGCTCCGCGGCTCTGATCGGGCACGCGGCGAGAACAACAAGACTAAGAAGCGCGGCAATTCGTTTCATGATCGGAACAGTTTAATGACGGCCCAACAAATGCAATGCCGCCCCCGTTGACCTTTCCGGGCGAGCCGCTAGCGTCCCCGCGATGCTTTCCGATTCGCTCGATAAATTACGCGCCGCAGTGCGCGATGTGCCGGATTTTCCGAAGAAGGGGATCATCTTCAAGGACATCACGCCGATCCTGGGGAACGGAAAACTCTTCCGCACCGCGATCGAGGCGTTCCTGGAGCAATGCCGCGGCAAACAGATCGACAAGATTGTCGGGATCGATGCGCGCGGATTTCTATTTGGCTCCGCGGTCGCCTACGATTTGGGAATTGGGTTCGTGCCGCTGCGGAAGAAAGGCCGGCTGCCTTACAAAACGGAAAGCGCAAAGTACTCGCTTGAATACGGCGAGGCCGAGATGGAACTGCATGTCGATGCGATCGAGCGCGGGGAAAAGATTGTGCTGATCGACGATCTTCTGGCGACGGGCGGCACGTCTGCGTCCGCCGCGACGTTGATCCGGAAAGTGGGCGGCGTTTTGTTGGAAGCGCAGTTCCTGATCGAGCTTGAGTTTTTGCACGGCCGCAAGAAGCTGGAGTCCACGCCGGTTGTTTCGTTTCTGAAGTACTGATCATCCAGTTGGAGTGTCGTCCCAAAATTATTGGGACGGACAGCGCCCATCCCTCCAAGGATCACGCTAGCTGCAGCGGCACGCGTCGCCGCACCCTTGCTGCGCGACGATGACTTCCATCTCGATGTCCTGGAGCGCGACCTGGTCGTGAATCAGATTCAGTAACCCGAGCGCGCGCTCGTCCGGCATGTGATCGCAGCGCAGCTCGATCCGAGCGGCTTTGCCCGTCAGCTCCGGATGGGCAGCGATCATCTCGCCATCGAGGAGGAAGGAAACGTAGGCGTTGAATTTCTCCTGCAATTCATGGAGCCGCTCGTCGGAGCCGTCCCATGGCCGCGGCTCGCTCATCGCCAGAACCACTTCGCCACTTTTCCCATCGACCCCGAAGAGATCAATCACGGCTGCGTTCGCCACGCCGGTCGAAGATACATCGGGCTCGCGCTCGTGCTCGATAGCCATCGAAGAAAACGTCCAACGTCCAACGCCCAACGTCCAACGCCGAATGGCAGAAACTTCAGCTAATGCCATAGTTTAGGTGATGCTTCGTCTGCAGCTGGCTCTGTTCCTGATCGCGACCACCGCCTTCGCCCAGTTCTCGCCCGCCCTTCTCCAAAACAATAGCTATTGGGGCGACGGCAAAGCCGAGCTCAACATTTACGACGCCCAAATCGCGCGCTACGGAATCCCGCGTCCCACAGAAGTCCTTCACATTCTCGTGCGCGAACCGTTCGATCCGAAACAGCTCGTCAAACCGGACGACGCAAACCGGCCCGACGCGATCGCGGTCTTGAAGCTAAACCAGATCCTCCATGTCCCGACCGGCCTCTACGTTTATCAGCAGATGCACTCGAACTTCTGGCGGGTCGATAATGCGCAGCTGCTGAAATTCTCGCTTACGAGCAACGACAGTTGCGGCAACACCTTCAAGGAAGCGCGCCGTGAGGGCGATCGGTTCGCCTACGAATATCACACCTATTGGGACGGTATGGCAGATGGGAAAGAGAACGTGAGCGTCCCGGCCAACGGCTATTTTTACGACGAGTTGCCCTGGCTCGTGCGCACGATCGATTTCGCGAAGCCCGGCGCCGGTTTTGAGGTCCAGCTCGCGGGCACGACGATCAATTCAAAAAAAGACGCCTTCGTTTTCAAGTCCGCGAAAATCTCACTCAAATCGACCGAGCGCGAGATCGACGTCGCAGTCGAACATGCCGGCGGCGTCGACCATTTCATTCTCGATCGCGATTTCCCCAATCTCCTTCGCGAATGGAAGGCCGCGGATGGGAGCCACCTGAAAATGAAACGCAGCCTGAAAGTCGCTTATTGGAACTACAACAAGCCCGGCGACCGCGAGCGCGCCCTGGCCGACCCGATGTTGCGCCATCCAGATTGACCTTAGGCCATCCTCGACTGAGCGCAGGTTGCTGAATACCTTCACGGAGTGGCGAAACGGAAGACAGGTCTGACGTTGTTGGGCAAAAGCGAAACGCGTCTCCCCGCCTCTCCCGCTGACGCCCGACTCGAGACTTTCCCAAATCCCGCGAAACGAAATTACCGGATTCGTTTCGAGACCGCCGATTTCACTTCGCTTTGTCCAGTGACCGGGCAGATGGATTTCGCCCAGATCACCATCGAATACGTCCCCGCCAAACTCTGCGTCGAAAGCAAATCGTTAAAATTTTATCTCGCCTCCTATCGAAACGAGCGCGCCTTCAACGAAGCGGTGACCAACCGTATCCTCGACGATTTCGTCCGCGCCTGTTCGCCGCGCGAAGCGGTTGTCACCGCGGAATTTTCCACGCGCGGCGGTATCGCGCTCACGGTTCGCGCTGAGTATGCAGGTAGCGCCGTCCCCGCCACGCCATGAAACGCGCCGTCGTCCTAGTCAGTGGCGGACTTGATTCGGCGACAACCATGGCTATCGCGAACCGCGATGGCTTTCGAGGACACGCGCTCTCCTTCGATTACGGCCAACGCCACAAAGTGGAACTGGAGGCAGCGAAGCGCGTGGCCCGCTCCCTTGGCGCGGCGGATCATCGCATCGCGCAGATCGACCTTCGGATCTTTGGCGGCTCGGCATTGACCGGAGACATGTCCGTGCCGAAGAATCGCGAGACAAAGACGAAAAATATTCCGGTCACTTACGTCCCAGCCCGAAACACGATCTTTCTCTCCTATGCGCTCGCCTGGTGCGAAGCTCTCGGCGCCGCCGACATTTTCATCGGCGCAAACGCGATCGATTACAGCGGCTATCCCGATTGCCGGCCGGAATTTATTTCCGCATTCGAACAGCTCGCTGGCCTCGCCACAAAAGCCGGCGTGGAAGGAACAGCGTTCCGAATTCACGCGCCGCTCATCTCAATGTCGAAAGCCGACATCATTCGCAAAGGCGCAGAACTCGGCGTCGATTTCTCCCTCACCCACAGTTGCTACGACCCGACAGCTGACGGTCTGGCCTGCGGCGAGTGCGATTCCTGTCGGCTCCGGCTCGCCGGATTCCGCGAAGCGGGACTAACCGATCCGATTCGATATGCGCGACGATGAAACGCTTCTTCAATCTGTTCGTTCTGACCCAGGCGGAACAGCGGCTTATCATCGTTTTAATTCTGCTGCTCGTAGCCGGCGCCTGGTTGAAGCACCATCGCGATTCGCAGAACACGCTGAGGCCGCCTCTACAATCCCGGGATGTGACCGTAACCGATGAACATCGGCGTTAGCCGTCCTTCGTCGGTCTTGCCCGCGCGCGAGATTTTGAAATCGAAAACGCTGACGCCGTAGCGCGACTCGCCCTTGTAGGTCCGCCCGTCGCTCGCACCGACCATAATGCGCTGGCTCGTCCCTTTTTCGCGCCCGATGTAAATCATCGCGTGCGTGATCGGCGGATCGCGCTCGATGCTGTAGGTGCCGGTCCAAAAAAGCAGATCACCGGGAACCAGCTCGTCGAGCTCGAAGGTGTCTTCATGGCGGCTATTGACCGCTTTGAAATTCCCGGCCTTGCGCAGCCAGACATATTGCTGGCTCGAATCGCGCGGCACATCACGCAGTCCGTTTTGGCTCAAGACGTAAAAGACAAATCCGGAACAATCCATCCCGCCGCTGGCCGGATCGGCCGATCCATATTTGTAGTCGAGATTGCGTGTTGTTAACTGGAGCGCCATGTCGATTACGTTTCGAATGTGCTCCGGATACTTTTCGTAATCGGCAATCTCGCTCGCCGAAATTGTCGCCGGCGCGCCTTTTTTCTTCGGCGATGGGGAAGCTGATGGTGTCGGCTTCGGAGTTTCGCCGGTTCCAGGAGTTGCGCTCGGGGTTGTTGAAGGCGCCGGCGATTCGGCGGTGGACGGAGTCGGTGTGGGTGAAGCTTTACGTTTCTTTTTCTTGCTCGATGCGGTCGGAGAAAATTCCGGCGTCGGGCTCGGTGAAGATTTTTTCTTTTTGGACGACGCCGACGCGCTCGGAGATGGCGTTTGGGTAGGAGTCGGACTCGCGGCTATTTTTTTCTTTGGCGATGGCGATTTCTCCGGCGTTGCGGACGGTTTCGGCGTCGGCGATTTCTCGGCTATGGATTTTTTCTTCGGGTGTTTGCGCGGAGTTGGCGTCGGCGTGGGCGCGAAAATTTTCTTGAGCTTGGTGCCGAACGATTCTTCGGCGGGCGCCCGAACTGAGAAGCCAGTCAGCATCGCACAAACAATCAGCATTATTCGAAGCTCTCGCATTGAGAGTCGGAACTTAGCACAAGCGCTAATTGCTCGGGCCCGCAAAGCGCAAATTGGAGCCGGCCCGCCCTCGTGCCGGAGGGAGAATGCGACGCTACGACTCCACGGCCTGAGGGCAGGCCGCCTCCAATACCGCCTATTTTTTCGCCAGCTCGGCCAGCACTGCTTTGTTGAGGCGAATCCCACCCTCGAGATTTTCGAGCGGAAAATTCTCGTTCGGCGAATGGGCGCGGCAATCGGGCAAGGCCAGTCCCATTAACAGCGTCTCGACTCCAAGAATATCCCGGAACTGCGACACGATCGGGATGCTGCCGCCTTCCCGAATCATGGCTGGATCTTTTCCGAACGCTTCCCGCAAAGCGCGCTGCGCGGCCTGACCCACATCCGAATGCGGATCGGTGAGATACCACGGGCCGCTGTGCCCGCGTGTGATTTCCATCGTCACGCCCGGCGGCAAATGTTTTTTGAGATGCCGTTCGGCAAGCGCGAGGATCTCGTCGCCTTCCTGGTTCGGCACGAGGCGAAACGTCAGCTTCGCCATCGCGTGACTCGCGATCACGGTCTTCGTTCCCATGCCTTGGTAACCGCCGCCGATGCCGTTGATCTCCGCTGTCGGCCGACCCCAGATGCGTTCGAACGTGCTGTAAGCGGATTCCCCGAATAGGCCGGGCGCACGGGTTTCATCGAGAATGGCCTTGTCGCCGTCGATCGGCAATTCGCGCCAGGCTTTGCGTTCCCAATCCTCGAGCGGCTTCACCTTGTCGTAAAATCCTTCGATGGCGACGTGCCCGTTTTCGTCGTGCAACGTCGCGAGCAAACGCGCGAGCGCCGTGATCGGGTTCGCGACGGCGCCGCCGAACACGCCCGAATGCAGGTCCATCTTCGCGCCGGTGATTTTGATTTCGAGCGCAGTGACGCCGCGCAGTCCGTAGCTGAGGGTCGGCACGCCGCGCGCCACCATTCCGGTATCTGACACGACGGCCACGTCGCACTTTAACGCCTCGCGATTATCGGAAAGAAATTTCGGGAGATTTCCGCTGCCGATTTCTTCTTCGCCCTCGATGACGAAATGGAGGTTCACCGGCAGATCGCCATTCTGCTCCATCGCTTCCTGAACGCCGAGGATGTGGGAAAGGATCTGGCCCTTGTTGTCCGTCGCGCCGCGGGCAAAAACGTAGCCGTCTTTCAAGACCGGCTCGAACGGCGGCGATTCCCAGAGCTCGAGCGGATCCGGCGGCTGGACATCGTAATGGCCGTAGATCATGACGCTACGGCGACCGGGCTGATGTTTGTTCCGCGCCCAAACCACCGGATGGCCCGCTGTCGGAACGAGTTTCGTCTCGAGGCCAATGCCCTCGAGTTTCTTCACCAGCCACTGCGCACAGTCGTTCACCTTTCCCTTGAACTGGTCGTCGGTGGAAACGCTCGGGAATCGCAGGAAAGAAAGGTAATCGTCGAGATAAGTGTCGCGCATGGTCGAGCATGCTAAACCAACTTTGGCCACTTCGACAATTGCGCGTTGCGTCTGCGGGCCCGCTGATTGAGCCTGAACGATTATGGAAAAGGATCGTGCCGGGCACTCCGATGAAAAGCTGATCCGCGCTCTCGGCGTTCCCACGCTCACGTCCAGTATCATCAACGCCACCGTGGGCGCGGGGATTTTCGTCCTACCCGCTGGCGTCGCGTTGGGGTTGGGTCCCGCGGCCCCGATTGCGTTCATCATCTGCGCGATCGCGATGGCGCTCATCGTCACGTCGTTCGCCATCGCCGGCAGTCGCGTGTCTCTCACCGGCGGTCTCTACGCTTACGTCGAGGTCGCGTTCGGTTCGTACGTCGGTTTTCTCGCCGGAGTATTACTCTGGCTAACGAATGTCCTCGCCGTTGCTGGAGTCGCGAGCGCGGTGGCTGCGGCCGTCGGCGTAATTGTTCCCGCCGTCCGAAGCGGCCTGGGACGGTCGGTCGTCTTGTTGCTCATATTTTCGAGCCTGGCATTCATCAACATTCGCGGTGTGCGCGCCGGCGCCCGAACCGTCGCCACCATGACGGTGGCAAAGCTGTTGCCGCTCCTGCTCTTCATCGCGGTCGGCGTTTTCTTCGTCAAAGGCGACGCTCTCGGTTGGTCCGCGTGGCCGGAGCGGGAATCCGTCGGGCAAACCGTTTTGCTTTTGATCTTCGCGTTCATGGGTATCGAGCTGGCGCTCGTTCCCAGCGGTGAAGTCAAGAATCCGTCGCGCACCGTGCCCAAATCGATCTTCCTCGCGCTCGCGATCACGACCGTGCTCTACATGGCGATTCAGCTTGTCGCGCAAGGAGTGCTGGGCGCGAAGCTGGCGAATTTCACCGACGCGCCGTTAGCCGAAGCGGCCTCCCGGTTTCTTGGTAACGCGGGCCGGTCGATCATCCTCGTCGGGACGGCGATCTCGGCTTTCGGCTATGTGAGTGGCGACATCCTCGCGTCGCCGCGGACCCTTTACGTTTTCGGCCGGAACCGCATCCTGCCCACGAAACTGGCCGCGGTGCATTCGCGTTTTCGAACTCCACACATCGCGATCGCCGTGCACGCCGTCATTGCCTTTGCGCTCGCGGTCAGCAGCACTTTTCAGTACCTCGCTATTCTCTCGAACATCGCGGCGCTGCTTCTTTATTTGCTTTGCTGCTCCGCCGCCTTCGAGCTGATCCGGCGCGATGTGCGCGCGGACGGAAAACCGTTCTCGATCCCGGGCGAAAAAGTGATTCCGATCCTGGCCGTCGCGGTGGTCCTCTGGATCTTGTCGCACGCCACCTTGTTCGAGTTCAGGATCGCGGCGATCGTCCTGGCGGTTGCTACTGTTCTTTATGGATTGAGCCGAGTCCGAGCTGTCAGACGAGCGGCGCAGTTGGGCGATTAGGGGCCGGGTCCCAAAGAACCCAATATCTTGTGCCCGGCGGCGTTTGCCCCGCAGCCAATGGTATATTTTCCTTGTCAGCCGCTATTAATTCGTAACTTATTGGACGTTACTCAGCGCCAGGCGCTTTTTCATGCATCTCCATTCGCTCGAACTCGTCGGATTCAAATCGTTTGCGGACAAAACCACCTTCGAATTCCACGAAGGCGTCACCGCCATCGTGGGGCCTAACGGCTGCGGGAAATCGAATGTGCTCGACGCTGTTCGCTGGGTGCTCGGCGAACAATCGGCCAAGGCGCTGCGCGGCGGCGAAATGGCGGACGTTATTTTCAACGGGACCGATTCACGTAAGCCGGTCGGCTTCGGCGAAGTCTCACTGACGTTCACGAATTGCGGGAGCGAGCTGGGCGTGGACTGGCACGATGTGCGCGTGACCCGGCGCGTGTATCGCGACGGCAACTCGGAATATTTGCTGAACAAAACGCCGTGCCGGTTGCGCGATATCCAGGCGCTCTTTGCCGACACTGGCGTGGGCCGCACCGCTTACTCGATCATGGAGCAGGGCAAGATCGATCTGATCTTGAGCTCGCGACCGGAAGATCGGCGGGCCGTTTTCGAAGAAGCCGCGGGGATCACGAAATTCAAAACGCAAAAGAAAGAAGCGCTGCGCAAACTCGAAGCGACCGAAGCGAATCTTCTTCGCATCGGCGACATCATTAAGGAAGTGAAGCGGCAGATCGGATCGCTGCAACGCCAGGCGGGAAAGGCGCGGCGCTACCAGGCGTTGCATGCGGACCTGCAGGTGCTCGACACCCATCATTCGCGGCGCCAGCTGGACAGGCTCGAGGCGGAAGCCGAACACGCGCGAACCGAAATGGGTCGCTTGCACGACGCGGAACAGGAAGCGCACGCCAAAATTGAGGCGAGCGAAAATGATTTGGCCGCGAAACGCCGCAGCCTCGATCAAGTGGACGGCGAGATCGGCGATGCGCGCGCGGAAGTGCAGCGTTTGCAAAGTGAGATGGCGGGACTCCGGAACCAAATCGATTTCAACCGGCAACGCGCCCAGGAAATCGGCGAGCTGATCGAACGTTACGCGAGCGATATCGCGGCTGCCGAAGCGAAGCGGAGCGAGCAGGCCACCCAGCTTCAGGAAGCCGATGCGCTGATCGCGCGCACCAATCAGCTGCTGGTTTCGAAGGAACAGGAAGTCGAACAATTGACCGAGGCGCTGCACGCCGCGCGCGCTGAACGCTCGCAAAAGGAAGACGAGCTCCAGGCTTTACAGACGTCGCTCTCGAAGCTTGAAAGTCGGATCGCCAGCCTCCAGACCGATTTAAGCGGAATGTCGGCGCGGCGGGACGCGACCACGGCGCGCGTCGCAGAACTAACGAATCTGGTCAGTGGGGCGACGCGCGATCTGGCGACCGCGCGCGCGAATCTTAGTGCCGCGCGCGCCGCCATGGAAACGGAACGACAGACCGCGCAGCAGCGGAAGGAAACGTTGCACCAGGCGGAGGAACGCCTGCAGCAGAATCAAGCGGCGGTCGCGGCGGCGGAAAAAGAAATCGGACGTCTGGAGCGGACGATCGCGGAAAAACAGGCGCGTCTCGAGGTCTTGCGTCAGATGACCGAAGAGGGCCACGGTCTGGAAAAAGGTTCGCAGGCGGTCTTGAAAGGTCTCGACGATCCGGAACGCATCCGACCGGCGATCGCCGGCGCGCTCGTCGCCAGCTTGAACGTGGAACGAGAGTTCGTCCCGGCTCTGGAAGCCGCACTCGGCCGAAACATGCATGCGGTCGTTTTACGCTCACCGGATCTGGCGGCCGACATTTTCCAGAAACTCGCGGACCAGAAATTGGGACAGGCCGCGCTCGCCATCGCCGGGCTTTCCGCGACGACGGGCGAGAGCGCTACCTCTCCTCTTCCGCAGGGCGCAATCGCGTGGGCGGTGAACAAGGTGGAGGCGCCGGCGGAACTCGCGCCACTTATTAAAAATCTTCTGCGCGAAGTGGCGGTTGTTTCCGATCTTGCCACCGGCTTGAAACTGAAACAGGCGGCGCGCAATCTTGCGTTTGCGACGCTCGGCGGTGAGTTCATCTCCGCGGAAGGAATTATTTTCGGTGGAGGGGTCAACGCCGCCACCGATTCCATGCTCGGACGGAAAGCGATCATCACCGGCCTCGATCAGGAAGCGCAGGCACTCGAAACAGAAAGAGCCGGGGCGATCCTCGCGCGCGATCAAGCGAAAGAGCAGGTCCTGTCCGCGGAGGCGGCTGTCGCGGAAGCGCGCCGAAGCCATGAGAGCGCGCACGAAAAATCGTCCCAAACCGGCGTCGAGATTCTTTCAGCCGAACGCGCCGTGGCCGACGAAGAACGGAAACTGGCGCAGCTCGAAACGGAGAAGAGTACGCTCGAGCAGCAAGTCCGGAACGCCGACGATCGGATCGCGGAGATCGACCGCGAGCTTCAGGCAGATCGCAAGAACCTGGAGAACGAGCAGGGTCTCCAAATCGCGGCGGAAAAAACACGGGACAACGCGCGTTTGCGAGAGGAAGAAGCGGCGGAAAAACTCAATGAGCTTCGCCTCGCCGTGGCGACGGAACGGCAGCGCCACGAAAGTTTGATCCATCATCGGGAGCCGATGGCGGCGCGCGAAGCGGAGTTGGCCGATCTCGTCGCCGCGCGAAATGGCGATATCGCGACCTATCAAGACCGGCTCGCCCGGCAGGCCCGCGAATCAGAGCAGGCCGAGGCCAGGATCCAATCGCACGCGTCGGAATTGGAGTCGGCCGAGCAAAATGCGGCTACGCTCGCGGAACAACGAAGCGCCCGACTCGCGGTCGTGACCGAGCAGGAAACCCGGCTGCGGGCTTTGCGAAATTCTCTAAATGATCTGCGCGACTCGCGCGGCAAGGAGGAAGTCCGCCAGACGCAGTTGCAATTGCGGATCGAGAATCTGGTCGAACACGTGACGCGCCGATATCAAGTCGATCTGCGCGAGTTCGCCGCCGACACGTTCGCCTTCCAGAAAACCTTAAGCGTGATCACGAAGCGACGCGGTGGATCGAGCGCTCCGCCGCTCGATGTTAATAATGGCGGCGAAGCCGCGACCACCGAAGCATCGTCCGCGGAGCGGCCGATCCACCAAACCGAAAGCCTCGAGCAAATCATCGCCGAGCTAACGCGCCAGCTCGATAACATGGGGCCGGTGAATCTCGATGCCGTCCATGAGTACGATGAGCTGGAAGAGCGCTACCGTTTTCTGGAGACGCAAAACAACGATTTGACCGCGGCGCGCCGGGAAGTGCTCGACGTAATCGCCCGGATCAACAGCACCACCCAAAAACTTTTCGCCGAAACGTTCGCGCAGGTGCGGATCAATTTTGGTGAGATGTTCGCGGAAATGTTCGGCGGCGGTCGCGCCGATCTTTCGCTTCAGGATGAAAACGATCCGCTCAATTGCGGCATTGAGATCACCGCCAAACCGCCGGGGAAACAACTCCAAAGCGTTTCACTTCTTTCCGGCGGCGAACGGACGATGACGGCGGTCGCGTTGCTTTTCGCGATCTACATGGTGCGGCCGAGCCCGTTCTGCATCCTCGATGAAATGGACGCGCCGCTGGACGAGAGCAACATCAACCGTTTCATCAAGGTGCTGGAACGTTTCGTTTCGCAAAGCCAGTTCATCATCATCACCCACAACAAGCGCACGATCGCAAAGGCGGACATCCTCTACGGCGTGACCATGGAAGAACGCGGTGTGAGCAAACTCGTCGGGATGAAATTGGCGGCCGAAAAAGGCAGCGACGGCGAACTGCGGCGGACTTCGTCGAACGGAAACGGCTCGGCGGTCCACGAAAAGCCGCGCCAGGGCCAGTTCGCCATCGCCGGCGAAGCCGAAGAACATCGGCGAACAGCGCACCGATAAGCGCTCGGAGGGACGTGCTTCCGCACGTCCCATTACTTTGCCTCGCCCGCGATATGAAGTGGGACGTGCAGAAGCACGTCCCTCCGCATTGGGAAAAAACACTTTGCGCGGCTTTCGGCTCAATGGCTAAATCGGGAGATGCTTCAAACGGCGGAACGCGGCGCGTCCACTTCGAAAAATGCGCCGCACGAGAAATATCTCAAGGCGTTCCGCATCATGTTCCAGACGCGCATTTTTGAGGAAAAACTCGCGAGCCTTTATCGCGGCGGTTTGATTACCGGGGGCGTTTACCTTGGAAAGGGCCAGGAAGCGGTGAGCGTCGCCTGCGGCCTCTTCCTGCAAAAAGGCGACGTTTTCGCACCGCTCATTCGCGACCAGGCCGGGCGCTCCGCTTTCGGTGAACCGCTGGTCGATGTGGCGCGCACTTATCTCGGCTCGCGAAGTGGACCGATGCGGGGGCGCGATGGGAATATTCATCGCGGTTGCCCGAAGGCGGGACAGCTCGCGATGATCAGCCATCTCGGCGCGATGGTTTCGGTCGTTGTCGGCAAATTGCTGGCGAAGCGGATGAAGGGCGAGAAAGGTTTTATTGGCCTAACGACCATCGGCGAAGGCGGCATGCAAACCGGCGCCACCCACGAAGGGATGAATATCGCCGCGGTCGAGCGCGTGCCGCTGGTCATCGTCGCGACGAACAATCATTACGCCTACTCCACGCCTAACGACCGCCAGTTTGCGTGTGCGGATCTGGTCGATCGCGCGAAGGGCTACGGTTACGAAGGCAGCTCGGTCGACGGCACCGACCTCGCGCAATGCCTCGAAGTTATCAGCGCCGCGGTTAAGCACGCGCGTGCTGGCCGTCCACCGCAGCTCGTCGTCGCGTCGACTCTGCGTCTCGCCGGCCATGGTGAGCATGACGACGCGAGCTACGTGACCGAAGATATCAAGCGCGAGTCGTTCGCCCAGGATGCGCTGCAACGCACTGAGCAGTTCATTCTCGAACACGAACTCGTCGATCGGGAAGGTTTGCAGCAAATGCGGGCCGAGCTTGCCGCTGAAGTTGACGAGGCCGTCGCGACCGCGCAGCAGGAAGAGGCGCCAGTTGGCAGCGAAGAAGATTGGTGCGCGGTCTCGACGCGAGAACTGGCCGACGAGCCGACGCTCGCGGAATGACGAAATCCGAATGATGAATGTCGAAACAATGACGAAGCCCGAATGTCGAAACCAAAGCGCGGAGCGCAGCCGTTCGCTCTTCGTCATTCGTCATTGGTCATTCGTCATTTTCCCCTCATGAGCGTCACGTACCTCGAAGCGATCCGCGAGGCGCAGGCGAAACTCTTGCGCGATGACGACCGCGTCTTCATTTACGGCCAGGACATCGCCGGAAAATTCGGTGGCGCGTTCAAAGCCACAAAAGGCCTGGCGGAACAATTTCCCGGGCGCGTCCTGAACACGCCGATCAGCGAAGACGCCATGGTCGGGACGGCGATCGGCGCGGCGATGGAAGGAATGCGGCCGATCGTGGAGATGCAGTTCGCCGATTTCTCCAGTGTCGCGCTCAACCAGATCCTCAACAACGCCGGGACGCAGTATTGGCGCACCCAGACTCCCTGCCCGATCACCGTGCGCCTGCCCTCAGGCGGAACAAAAGGCAGCGGCCCCTTCCACAGCCAGAGCATGGAAGGGATTTACTCGCATTACCCCGGGCTGGTCGTGCTCACGCCCGCGACGGTCGAAGATGCCTACACGATGCTGATCGACGCGGTCGCGATCGACGACCCCGTCATCTACTGCGAGCACAAATATCTTTATTACCACCTCAAGGCCGACGCGCTCCCGACGGAGAAATTGCCGATCGGGAAAGCCCGAGTCGTTAGGCCGGGCCGCGATCTCAGCATCGTGACCAATAGCGCGATGGTCCATGAAGCGCTTGCCGTCGCGCAGCAATTCCGCGCCGAGGGCATCGAGCTCGAGGTGGTCGATCTGCGCAGCGTGAAGCCGCTCGATACCGCCACGGTGCTCGCGTCGGTCGCGCGGACCGGGCGATTGCTATGTGTCGGCGAAGCGTTCCCGTGGGGCGGCGTGACGGCGGAAGTGATCGCGCGCGTCGCAACCGAAGGATTCCATCTCCTCGATGCCGCACCGGCGCGGATCAACGCCAAAGACACCCCGATTCCTTATCACCCGAATCTTTGGAGCGAGCATCGGCCCAACGCGAAAACGATCGCGGCCAAAGTGCGCCAGGTTCTCGCCGAATAATTATGCCACAAGTTCCAATCACCATGCCGCAGCTCGGCGAATCGATGGCCGAAGCCACAATCGTCGCGATCAAGGTCCAGCCGGGGGACAAGGTTTCCGCCGATCAGGAGATCATCGAGGTCGAGACCGACAAGGCCGTCATGGGTGTGACGACGCCGTGCGCCGGCGAGATCGCGAAGATCGATGCGGAGGTGAAAGGAACTTACGCAGTCGGAGCGGTGCTCGGTTATGTCGAAGCGAGCGAGGCCGATGCGGCGCGTTTCCAGAAGCGCGCGCCGCAGTTACCGAAAGGCGATGTTGCCAAGGAAGTTCCGGGCCGCGAAGAGGAATCGGCGACAGCCGTGCGGACCCAAAACGGAAGCGGCTCGCATTTCCAAGTCGATGAAACCGCTCTGCCGCAGGTGGCGGCGGGTTCGCATTTCCAAGTCGATAAGGCGGGCGTGCTGCCTGTTCCTGCTGGCACCAAAGGCGCGGGCTATCTTTCGCCGCGGGTGCGTGCGCGTATGGCCGAGCTGCAATTGACCCAGGCCGACCTCGCGGGGATCGCCGGCAGCGGGAACGCGGGCCGGGTTACCATCAAAGATCTCGAGAAGTTCCTGGGCGGAATCGAAGGACAACCGGCGGAGAAACCGAGCGCGATTCGGACTGGCGTGGCGGATGCGATGCGCCGCAGTTGGACGCGCCCCCTCGCGACGGTTGGCCTTTCAGTTTGTCTCGATCCCATATTGCAGGACCGGGCGAAACGCGATCCCAAGCCGGGCCCCGCCCTCTACGCACTGCGCGCCCTCGCGCTCGCGCTCGCGGAGCAACCGAACGCCGCCGCGCGCCTGATTGGCGGACGCGCGATTCGCTCCGAATCGATCGACATCGGCGTCGCGGTGGAAGCGCAGGACGGCATCATGGTTCCGGTGATCCGGAACGCCGACAAAACTTCGCTCGCCGACCTAACGAGTCGTTATACGGAGCTGGTCGATCTCGCCCGGCGCCGCCGGCTCACGGGTGATATGACTTCGGGTGGGATTGCTTCCATTTCGAACTTCGGCACCTTCGGCTTGGAATGGGGCACGCCGATTCCGTTGCCGGATCAAACGCTTTTGCTTGGGCTCGGCATGGGTAAAAAAGTTCCCGCGTGGGACGAAGGCAACGGCGCATTCGTTCCGCGGACGGAGGCGCAGGTCACGCTGAGCTTCGATCATCGCAGCCTCGATGGCGGCGGCGCCGGACGTTTGCTGAAGCGGATCGTCGAGCTGCTGGCCGATCCGGCGAAACTCTAATGGAGGGACGGGCGCCGTCCGTCCCATTATTCCCGGGACGACGGCGGTCGTCCCGCCAAGTTGCAGTTATCGACGCGCAATCTAATTTGAAGCGTGATCTCGATCCCTGCTATCGACCTCAACATCACGATGAAGGAACTGCTCGTGCAGTTCCCAGGCGCCCAGCGCGCGCTTTTTCGCAAGTACCATATCGGCGGTTGCAGCAGTTGCGGGTTCAGTCCGGAAGAAACGCTCGCCGGCGTTTGTGCGCGGAACGAGAACCTCGACGTCGGTGAAGTGATCGAACACATCACGACGAGCCACGAAGCCGACCAGGCGATGCAGATCGAGCCGCGTGAACTCTCCGAGCGGATCGCGGCCGGACAACCCATTTACCTGCTCGACGTGCGCACCCGGGAAGAATGGGATGCAGTCAAGCTGCCGGGCGCGCATTTGTTCACGCAGGAGCTTATGCAGGAAATCCTGGGCAACGGATCGCGCGGCAACCTCCTCGTCATTTACGATCACACTGGCGTGCGCAGCATGGACGCGGCCGCCTATTTTCAAGGGCACGGATTCGAGAACGTGAAGAGTCTCCGGGGCGGGATCGATGCCTGGAGCGCGGAAGTCGATCCGAAATTGCCGCGATATCACGTCGAACAAACATGAACGACGACCTCCAATCGCGGATCGAGGATGCGGTGAAGAACCCGCGCAACCTTGGCGAAATGAAAGACGCGGACGCGATCGGGACGGTGGGGAGCGCAGATTGCGGCGACATGTTGCGAATGTGGGTAAAGTTCAAGGAAGAAGGCGGCCGCAAGGTGATCGATCGCGCCACGTTCCAGACCTTCGGTTGCCAGACCGCGATCGCGGTGGCGAGCGTAGCGACCGAGATGCTCGCCGGAAAAACCGTGGCGGAAGCGCAGTCGATGTCGGGCGAAGAATTGGCCGCGCCGCTGGGACCGTTGCCGCCGGTGAAAATTCATTGCGCGCAACTCGTCGAAGGCGCGTTACGCTCAGCGCTATCCGGAGAAACCGTCTCCGAAAACAAGATGCCGCCGACGGGATCAACCCTTCTCGGTCAGCTAAACGCCGGGCAGTCCCCCGAGCGAAAAGTAAAAATCGTCCTCGACAATTAGAAGGCCAGCTATGCACGAAAATACCGAATTCACTTTGACGCGGGATTGCGAGTCGATCCTCATCCCGAGCGGCGCCAGGACGATGATTCCGGCCGGTACGCCGGGCGTAATCACACAAACGCTCGGGGGGAGCTACACCGTCGCCACATATCAGGGACTGGCTCGCATTGCCGAAAAAGATTTGGACGCGCTGGGAATCGAGAAGCCGGCGGCAAACGGCGCGGAGAAACCGGCGTCATCGAGCACCGGGGACGTCGACGAGAAAATGGTTTGGGACCAGTTACGCCAATGTTTCGATCCGGAGATCCCGGTAAACATTGTCGATCTCGGGTTGGTTTACGATTGCCAGCTCACGAAACGTCCCGAAGGCGGCACCAAGGTCGATGTGAAGATGACGCTCACCGCGCCCGGCTGCGGGATGGGCCCGGCCATCGCGCATGACGCGCAAAGCAAAATTCTCACAATCGATGGTGTTGACGAAGCCGACGTGCAGCTCGTCTGGGATCCGCCTTGGAACCAGAACATGATCAGCGAAGCCGGCCGGATGAAGCTCGGCATGGTCTGATTTTTTCGGCGTTTGACAGCGATTGAGGCGGTCCTATAATCCTCCTCCCCGCGCCTGCCGATTTTTTCGCGCGGGACTTTTATCAGCCAAAATTGTCATGCCTTCGACCGAAATTATCCTGACCGAAAACATCCCCGGCCTCGGCGCTGAGGCGGATGTCGTTAAAGTCCGCCGCGGCTACGCCCGCAATTATCTTTTGCCCCAGGGCAAAGCGTACGAAGTGACGAAACAGAGCATGCGCCAGCTCGACAATTTGAAAGCGAAACGCGCCACGCGGGAAGCCGCCGAGCTGAATGAAGCCGAAGAACTCTCGCGCCGCATCGGCAAACTGCGGGTGACGTTTACTCTGGAAACCGGCGAGACCGGCAAAGCCTTTGGTTCGATCACCGCCCAGGATCTCGTGAAGCGTTTGAAAAACGAGCTCGGCAACGAGATCGATCGTCATCGCCTCGTGCTCGATCATCCGATCAAGTCGACCGGCGAACACGAAGTGGCGATAAAATTGCACCACGACGTGACGGCGAAATTCATTTTCCAGGTTAAACCTTCGAAGGAAGAAGCTCCGGCCCCTGAACCGGCCGGCGAGGTCACGGAAAAAGCGCGACCATTCAAAAAACGCACCGACTCCAAATAATTGGCTACTGATCCATCCGTCCGAGGAGGTCAGCAGTCTCGCAGAAAATCGGGCAATGAGCCCGGCCGAGGCTGGCCGGAAAAGAATGGCGGCCCGCGCAACGGGGAGTCACTCACAAGTTCTGCGCAGGATATTCACAGAACCCTGCCGCATAGCATCGAGGCGGAGCAGGGCGTGCTCGGTTCCATGCTCATCTCGCCGCGCGAAATCATCGCGGAATGCGTCGAGAAGATTAACGAGAATTATTTTTATGTTCCCGCGCACCAGACGATCTACCTGGTGCTGGTCGAATTGTGGAACGGCGGGCAAGGCATCGACCTGATCACGTTCACGCAGGTCCTGCGCGACCGGAATTTGCTGGAGACGGTCGGCGGCGCCGCGGCAGTGACCAGCCTGTTCACCTTCGTTCCGACGGCGGCGAACGTGACCTACTACCTCGAGATCGTCCGCGACAAATACATCCTGCGGCAGATCATCGCCGCTTGCACCGAGAGCGTGCGGCGCTCGTTCGAAGAGCAGGACGAAGTGCACAATCTGCTCGACGAAGTGGAGCAGAAAATCTTTTCCGTCGGCGAAGATCGCTTCAAAGGCCAGGTCCTCACCATGAAGGACCAGGTCATGGAAGCGATTGAGGCCATCGAGCAGCTCTACGAGCGCCGTGGCGGAATCACTGGGATCTCGACCGGGTTTGCCGAGCTGGATCGGATGACGAACGGACTGCACGAATCCGAAATGATCGTGATCGCGGCGCGACCGAGCATGGGAAAGACGGCGCTGGCGATGAACATCGCCGAGCACGTCGCGATCAACGAGAAGTTGCCGGTCGCGGTCTTCAGTTTAGAAATGAGCAGCCAGCAACTCGTGCAACGTCTGCTTTGCTCCCGCGCCCGGGTGAACTTGCAGAAGGTTCGCGACGGCTTTTTGGCGGAACGCGATTTTCCGAGTCTGACTGCCGCGGCCTCGAAGCTGGCCGAGGCGCAAATCTTCATCGATGACAGCGCGAGCTTGAGCATCCTGGAATTGCGCGCGAAAGCGCGACGCTTGAAGGCGCAGAAAGACATCAAGCTGATCGTGGTCGATTATCTGCAGCTCTTGCGATCGACGACGCGGAGAGCCCAAGACAATCGCCAACTGGAAATTTCCGAGATCTCGGCCGGCTTGAAGGGTCTGGCGAAAGAATTGAAGGTCCCGGTGCTCGTGCTTGCTCAATTGAATCGCCAGCCGGAAGCGCGGACCGGCGGCAAGCCGCGCTTGAGCGATTTGCGCGAATCCGGCTCGATCGAACAGGATGCCGATCTGGTGGGACTACTCGTTAGGCCAGAAATTTACGAGGAAGACGAAGATGCTCGTGCCGAGAAAGCCGGAGAAGCCGAGCTGATCATTGCGAAGCAACGCAATGGCCCGGTCGGCGAAATCGCGCTGACGTTCTTGAAGGAGTTCACGCGCTTCGAAGATCGGGCGCGGAATGTGAGCGAGCCGATGTAGCGTTCTTCTGTAGCCGCGGCCCTGTGGGCCGCGTGGCCTTGCGCTGGGCAACAAAGGCACCGGCTCTCGCGCTTCGCACAGCGAAGCGGCCACAGAAGAGCGGCTACAGCGACTTGGCCGCTTCCACGACGTGCGCGGCGTCGATGCCGAGCTCTTTCATTACCTCGTCTCCGGGCGCGCTCATGCCGAAGCGATCCAGACCAACGACTTTGCCATCGAGACCGACGTATTGGTACCAGATGTGGGGCACGCCCGCTTCGATCGCGACGCGACGACGGCACGACGACGGCAAAACTTCTTTGCGGTATTCGGCGGACTGGCGCTCGAAACGTTCGAAGCAGGGCATCGAGACGACGCGGGTCCCCTCACCCAGCTCGCCCGCGGCTTTCATGGCGTGCTGCAATTCGCTCCCGCACGACATCAGAATAAGATCCAGCTTGCCGCTCTCGCGTTTCGCGATGTAACCGCCGCGCGCCACACCTTCCCGTCGCGTCTTCGCATCGATCTCGTTTAACATCGGCACGGTCTGGCGGGTCAGGGAAAGCAAGGTTGGCCCATCAATGCGTTGCGCCGCGGCCGCGAATGCTCCCGCGGTTTCCTCCGGATCGGCCGGACGGATCACGTCGATCTGCGGCATCAGGCGCACGCTGCTGACCGTTTCGACCGGTTCATGAGTCGGTCCGTCTTCGCCCACCCCAATGGAATCGTGGGTGAAGATATAAATATTCGGGAGCTTCGAGAGCGCAGCGAGACGAATCGACGGACGGCAATAATCGGTGAAGACGAGAAAAGTGGCGCCGGAGGCGCGGAAGATTCCGTGATACGAAATGCCGTTCATGATGGCGCACATGCCATGTTCGCGAATTCCGAAATGAATGTTGCGACCAGCCGGCGTTTCGCGGGTGAAATCGCCGCCGTCCTTGATGTAGTTCAAGGTCGACCCGTGGAGGTCGGCGCTGCCGCTGATGAGGAACGGCATCGCTTCGGCCAACGGTTGGAGGGCTTCGCTGCCGGCTTTCCGCGTCGCGATCTTCGAATCTTTCGGGAACTCCGGAATCTTCGATAAAAGATCGGCGTCTACTTTTCGCTCGATTGCGTCATCGAGCTGCCGGGCCTGGTCCGGGTTTTTCTTCCGCCACTCATTGTAGATTCTTTCCCAGACATCGTAATCCGCGAGCAACTTCTTTTTGTGCTCGGCAAAATATTTCTTTGTTTCCTCGGAAACGAAATAGTGTTCGTCCGGCAGCCCAAGACCTTTGCGCCCGGCATCGACAAATTTCGCGCCGGCTTCCCCGTGGGCCTTGAAGGTTCCGGCGATCTCCGGGATGCCTTTGCCGATCAGGGTATGGGCGACGATGAATTTCGGCCGGCCATTATTATTTTCCCTGGCATTGTTCAGGGCATCGAGGAACGCCTGCATGTCCTGCCCATTGATTTCCTGGACGTCGAAGCCATAGGCCTTGAAGCGCGCGGCGGTGTCTTCGCTCTGGGTGGCGGTGGCGGGCGCATCGAGAGTGACCGCGTTGGAATCGTAAATCAGAATCAAATTATCGAGCCCGAAATGGCCGGCGAATGCGCTGGCCTCCGCGGAAACGCCTTCCTGCAAACAACCGTCGCCCGCCAGACAGATGCAGTGCTGATCGAAGATGCGGTGCTCGCTCGTGTTAAATCGCGCCGCCGCCATTTTCATCGCCACGGCCACACCGACGGCGTTGCCGACGCCCTGCCCGAGCGGGCCGGTGGTGCATTCGACGCCCGGCGTTTCAAAAAATTCCGGATGCCCCGGCGTCTTGCTGTGCAGTTGCCGGAATTGCTTGATCTCTTCCATCGGCAAATCGTATCCGCTCAAGTGGAGCCAGGCGTAAAGGAACATGCTGCCGTGGCCGGCGGAGAGAACGAAATAATCGCGCCCGATCCAGCGCGGCTGCTCGGGATTATGTTTGAGCGCGTGACCGTAAAGGACGGCGCCCATTTCGGCGCATCCCAGCGGCAGCCCGAGGTGGCCGGACTTCGAAGCCTGGACCGCGTCCATGCACAACCCGCGGGCTTCGTTCGCCGCCCGCGAAAGAATTTCGAGATTCAAACTCATGAACACGGGTATAATTGGCGGGTCCGTGTAAACCAAGCGCAATCCAAAATCCCGAATCGAAAATCCAAAATGGAATGAACCGCCCTGGCCTGCTCCACATCATCGAGCGACTCGAAGGGTTCCTCGGCAAACTGCCAGAGGCGATTCGCCGGCCGGTCCTGCACGAACTGACGCCGCTCAAGGAATTGTTTCTGCAACAGCGCGCGCCGCGCTTTGTCATCACCGGCGACAACACGCGGCCGCTCCAGGAGATCGTGGCTACGCTTTTCGCGTGGTCGCCGCCGCCCCAGCCGCGCGAAGTCCTGATGGAGCTTTTTCGCTGGCACGCCATGGAACTGGGCGGTCGTGGGACCGTTTCTTTTCTCGACGCTCGCGGGGCGGACAGCGAAACGCTTTTAAAGATCGGCAAAGAACTGAAGACGCAGCCGGCTGATCTTCTGCTGCACCTGGCGGAGGATGATTCGCACGCGATCGAGCCATCCGAGCTGGACAACCTCGCGACGTTTCTCAACGCGAATCCGGGCGGGCACGCTCCGCCCAAAGTCATTGGCATTGTTTTCCAGCAGGCGGATGCGCGCGTGCGGCAGCATAATGGCGACAGACCAGGGACAGCGCCGATCCGGAGGCGGTCGCAGTTACAAAACGCGCTCCAGGAGCACGCCGGCGTCCGCCCGCATTTGCTTGAGGTCGTCGAAATCCAGACGGAGACGGCCGACAAAAGCGCCGCGCAATTCATGACGTTCCTCGCGCGCAACATGCCGAACGAAGCGCGCGTGGAGATGGCTCGCCTCGCGCACGATCGCACTACGCAAACCGAGATCGCCCAGACCCTGGTGAAATCCACCACCGCCATCTCCGCCGCGATCGGGGCACAACCCATTCCCCTCGCCGATCTGCCCATCCTGACTGCGCTCCAGCTCATGATGGTCTCCGGCGTCATGTACATCAGCGGACGCGAACGGAGTCTGCGGGCTGCGACTGAATTTGTCGCGGCCCTCGGCGTCAACGTCGGGGCCGGAATGATCCTGCGGGAAGGAGCGCGGGCGCTGCTCAAGTTTTTCCCAGGCTGGGGCAACGTCGTCTGCGGCGCGGTGGCCGGCGCCGGCACCTACGCGATCGGCCGGGCCGCGATCGTTTATTTTCTGGAAGGATTTTCACTGAAAGACGCGCGCCGGACCTATCTTTCGAGCCGGAAAAAGCGCGAGCGTTCAGAGCCTCACGCCATCAAACAAATCAAGACAGCATCATGACACAGGAGCCTGTAGCCACGGCCCTGTGGGCCGTTCTCGTGTGGCCGTATTTGACGTTGCAAAGGACGGCCCGCAGGGCCGTGGCTACAAACGTCGACCCGGGTCGAATAACTTGTGAATAAAATCCGCGATACGGAGCGTTTTGTTCACATTTTTTTGTGAACAAAGAGAGGCCTTTCTCCAGCACCGTCGAGTCCCGCATTCTCGCCTGAATGAAGCTGTCCCAGATCGACGCAACCCTGCGGGAAATCCGGGTCTCCCCCGTCAAGACGCTCGGCCAGAATTTTCTTCACGACCGTAATCTGGCGCGCTGGATCGTCGACAAATCCGAACCGTCCCCGGACGATTACGTCGTTGAAATCGGGCCGGGGCTCGGCGCGCTCACTGAATTTATTCTCGAATCCGGCGCGCGTGTTCTCGCGATCGAAAAGGACCAGCGGCTGGTGGAATTCCTGCGGAATCGATTCGCCGATTCCCGCCTCGAAGTCGTGCACGGGGATGCGCTCGATTTCGATTTGCGATCGCTGTTCGCCGAGCCGCGAGTGAAGCTGCTGGGCAATCTTCCCTACTACATCTCCAGTCAGTTGCTCCTGAAGTTCACAAAATATCCAAGTCCCATTTCGCTATGGCTGTTGATGTTACAAAAGGAAATGGCGCGGCGGATTTCCGCGGCCCCAGGCACTTCCGATTACGGGGCGCTGAGTCTGGTCGTGCAATTGCAGTATCGAGTCGAGTTTCTTCGGACCGTGCCGGCGACCGTTTTTCTTCCCGAGCCGGATGTGGATTCCGCATTCGTTCGCATCACGCCACGCCTCCCGGATGAACTTCCACCGCACGATCCGGAGACGTTTTTTCGCCTCGTGCGCCAGGGATTTTCGCAGCGCCGGAAACAGCTCCGAAATTTGTTACGGAAAGAAATCCCCAATTGGGAAGAAGCCGCCGGGAGAGTCGGATTCGATCCTCGCGCCCGGGCGGAGCAATTGAGCCTGGAGCAATGGATCGCATTGTCCGAGCAGTCACGCTCGGGACTATCGACTGGCCCCAACACCGCTGCCTCGGAGCGCTTCACGGTGGTCGACGAAAAGGACCATCTGCTCGGCGACGCGCCCCGGAGCGAAGTGCATGGGAATAACTTACGGCATCGCGCCGTTCACCTCTTCATTTTCAACGGGCAAGGCGAGCTCTTCCTGCAGAAACGGTCGCGGTGGAAAGACCGTCATCCATTGCTCTGGGACTCGAGCGCGGCGGGTCATGTGGAGACCGGGGAGGAATATGATGAAACCGCCGCCCGCGAGCTCGAGGAAGAGCTTGGAATCAAGGCCGAGTTAACGCGCGTGGCCAAGCTGCCGTGCTCCGAGCGGACCGGTTGGGAATTCATCTGGCTTTACCGCGGAGAGCACGAAGGGCCATTCAACCTCGCCAAAACTGAGATCGAGCATGGCGAGTTTTTCCCGACCGAGATCGTTGCCCGCTGGGTGAAAGCCCGGCCCGACGATTTTGCGCCCGGCTTTCTGGAATGCTGGAAAGCCTCTGAGCATCAAGGAGAGGCGATTTGAAATCGCCGACCTAATACCACGGCGGTTACAAACCGCCGCTCCTTGACGCGCAATCCGAAGCGGTACCTAGCGCCGCGCGCGAGTTTTCTTCGCGGTCGTGCGCTTCTTCCCCCACGTCTTCTTCGCCCCGGCGGGCCCGCGGAACATTCGCTCCGGCAGATCGCCTATCGCCGATTTGCGGAACTTCCGCGCCGCGCGTCGCGCGCCCTCTTTCCCACCGTGACCATTGTCGCTGAACAAACGAGTTACCGTGTTGCCTCCACGGAGAAAGTGCACCTGGAAGCCGTGGGTCTGTTTCTTGGCGCGAGATTTCGTATCGATGCGCCGGATGTTTTGCTCCGAATCGGGATTAGCTCTCTTTTTCACCTGCCTCACTCTAAGTAGCGCGGGCGCGACTGCAAACGCGCTTCAATGCTCGGTTTTCCACGAGGCCGGTGGCGGCAAATTCCACCCCTTCCATTTTTTGTCGTACTCCGCCACCGGCAAAAGGACGTAACAAGGATGCCGCGCCGCGCGCATCCACGTAATTATTTTCACCAGGTCTGGCTCGGCCATGGTGGTGCAACCGGCACTCGGCCGCGAGACCCCGCGACGGATGTGAAAGAAAATCGCGCTGCCCGCGCCGGGGACGGGCGGATCGGAGTTGTGCCTGATCTCCACCAGCCAGCGATAGGCGAAGTCATTGTGCCGCATTTTTTGTTTCTCGAACCAGGGCGGCGGCTTCGCGGGATCGGGGATCGTAACGAGGCGATTGTAGTCCGGGCTTTTTACATCGTCGACCCAGGCGTCCGCGGTCGTGACTCGATGGAACGGGAAATCAGCGCCGGGCGGAAGCTGGGCATCGTAGGTGTAAATTTTTCCAATCCGAAAGATGCCCGCCGGCGCGCGACCATCGCGCTCGGTCTTGCGCAGACCGTTTTCACTTTGCCCGGCGAGCCCGCTCCCCCAGGCCAGGCCCTGTTTGCCAAAGAGGACTGGCCACGACGGTCCGGTGGCTTCCCATTTCCCACCCGCCGCGCGCTCGAACAATTGCATTTGGCCGCGCATGGAATTCCAATCGGGACCGGTCCCGACGATGAGTTGGGTGCAGTCATCCGGTACGCCGGCGGCATATCCACTGCTTACGACCAACGCCACGACGCCGCTCAATGCCCGGCGAAAATTCTTGATAAACATTTCCCAAACCTAGACGCGCATCTTATTGCTTCTGTCCAACCGAATCGCTGTCGTTGAAAAAATTCCTGCCCGCGCTCTTTTTAGTTCTCGTCATTTTCGCGGTCTACGCGCCGGCGCTCCGAAACGATTTTGTCTGGGACGACACCGCCCTGATCCTGCGCGATCCACTCATCAGGAGCTGGCAGCTCGCGCCCGAGGCGTTCCAGCATTTTCTTTTCATCGACGCGACACCCTCGGATTTCTACCGGCCAATTCAGCGGCTCACTTACCTCGCTGATTACGCTGCGTTCGTTTTCAAACCGGCCGGCTATCATTTCACGAGCATCCTTTGTCATGCCGGCGCCACGCTCGCGCTCCTTCTTTTGGCCAATGAGCTCTTGCGCAGCTGGAACGTCGAGGAGCGCAAACGACGTTGGCTGGCATTCCTCACCACGCTTATCTGGGCGGTTCATCCCGTGCATACCGCCGCCGTCGCGTACATCTCCGGTCGGGCCGATCCGCTGGCGGCGATGTTCGGTTTTCTCGGACTTTACTGCGGTATTCGCGCTACGCCTCAGCTCCGGGCGAACCGGTGGCTGCTCCTCATCGCCACCGCCGCTCTGTTTCTCCTGAGCGCGCTCAGCAAAGAAACCGGCCTCATCTTTCCAGTTCTGTGGCTGGCGATCCTTCTCCTCCGAAAATCCTGGAAGCAGATCCTGCCGGCTTTCGTAGCCATCCTTTTCGTTGCGGTGAGTTATTTGAGTTTGCGATTGCCGGCCGAGCATTTTCCTGCGCCGCGCCTCCGGCCACCCTCTCCATTACTCGTCAGGCCAATCATCTTCGCCCGCGCTTTCGCTGAATACACGGGCCTGATCTTGTTCCCCGCCAATCTCCACATGGATCGCGATGTAGAATCCCACCCGTTCGGGCCGAGCGACGCGAGCGTCCGCGGCGCGGCCTGGCGCGAACTCCAGACCCTTCTCGGGATCGTCCTCATCGCCGCTGTGATTTACTGGTTCCTTCTAAGTCGCAGAAAAAATCCCGCAATCTTCGGCTGCCTCGTCTTTGCCGCAATCGCTTACCTTCCGGTCAGCGGCGCGTTTTCTCTCAACGCCAACATTGCCGAACACTGGCTCTATTTGCCGACAGCGTTTGTTTTTCTCGCGGTCGCCCTGGCGATCTCGCAACTGCGGGTCCCAACGCCTGCTCTCGCCGGTCTTGTGGCTTCGTGCGTCGTCCTCCTCGGCGCGCGCACCTTTGTCCACACCCTCGACTGGAAAAATCAACGGACGTTTGTGGAGCGCACGATTGCCGCCGGGGGAGATTCGGCCCGGATGCTGATCAATCTCGCCAGCCAGGATCTGCATGAAGGGCAACTCGATGCCGCGAAAAAGCATTTGGAAGCTGCGCTGGAAAAGGAACCGAACCAGCCGTTCGCCGTCATCAACCTGGCGGTCGTAGCGATCCGGAAGGAAGATTATGCGACGGCGCGCGAAATCCTCAACCGCGCCAAAGACCTGCCGCTGGTCGACGCGCAGGCCCACGAGCTTCTCGCCATCCTTGAGCTGAAGGAACACGACCGCGTCGACGTCATGCGTTTCCGCCTCGCCTCCCGGACCGGGCCGCTGAATTGGAGAATCGAGCGCCGCTACATCGAGGTGCTCGACCAGACCGGCAACACCCCAGCCGCGATCCGCGAACTGGCAGCTTGTTTGAAAACGCAGTGGTATCGCGCCGAATCGTGGCAATTGCTCAGCCGTCTATTTACCAAAAACGGACCGACCCGCGAAGGAATGGATGCGCTGGAGCAGGCGAAAGATTACGACGTGCATTTGATGGAGCACGCCGAGGTCCCGCAGCCGTAAGCGATCAAATTCGAAATCCGAAGTTCGAAATCCGAAACAATTTTCAAAAACCCGAAATGTTCGCAGCGCGTCTCTGAAATTTCCCGGTTTAGCTTATTTGGATTTGTTTCGAGTTTCGATATACGCGCTTCGAATTTCTTCGATAAACGCCGGCAAATATTTTCTCGCCTTCACTTCCCCGACTCCGCGAATCTGGCGACCGGCTTCGACCGACGCCGGTTTGAGCCGCGCGAACGCTCTCAAAGTTTCGTCCGGAAAAATAATGTAGGCCGGCACGTTCCCTTGCTCGCGCGCCAGATCGAGCCGCAATTTTCTCAAGCGCTCCAGGATCGCGGCATCCACGGGCAGCATTTCCTCCAACGACGCTTCCTTCGCTCTCGGTTTTCGCGCCGCGGCTTTCTCCGCTGCACTTCGCTGCGGCCAGCGCAGCTGATAATCAACGCTGCCCTTCATGACTTCGTCACCTCTCCGGGTCAACGTCACCATCGGATATTGCCCGCCGCTCGAAACCAGGATGCCGGTGTCCTGCAGCTCGCGCAGAAGCAGGTTCAGATAGGCGACCCCTTCGTTCTTTAGCAATCCATAGGTCGAAAGCCGATCGAGCTGCGCGTTGATGATTTCCTGCGAACGGCTGCCGACCAGCGCCTGCACGATCCGCCCACGGCCAAACCGTGCCTGCCATTCCCCATCGATCCGTGCAGACATGCGCGCCACGCCGCTCAATGCTTTCCGCACAATGAGCGCTTCCTGCTCTGTCGGCGGCCGCGCCGGCCCGGCCGTCTCGAGACAGATGTCGCAGTTCCCGCAGCGCGCCGGATCGCTTTCGCCAAAATAACGCAGGATCGCCTGCTGCCGGCACTCGCGCGCATACGCGAAGTCGATCATCATTTTCAACTTCGCCCGGTCGCGCCGCTCCTTTTCGCGGAGCTTCACCGCGTCGAGCTTGAGCTGGGGGCCGCGCACTTCCGGCTGGAGCACGCGCGTTCCGCGGACGCGCTTTCCCGGAATATCGAACCGGTCGATGTAGCCTTCGCGATCGAGAACGTGGAGCGACGAGCTGATCATCATGTCGCTTCTTTCGTCCCCGAGTCGCAGCGCCATTTCCTTGATCGAAATCTGAAGCTCGTGCTCCTCGTTCGCCTCTCGTCGCAGCATTTCGTAAGTCTGGGTGATGAATTCGAGCGGCGGATTGCTGCCTTCGATGAAAAATTCCTGCACCCGCGTGTCGGCGTGATTGAAGAGGAGGTCGCACGTGGCCGCTTCGCCGTCGCGACCGGCACGCCCGGCTTCCTGGTAATACGCCTCGACGCTGCCCGGCACATCGAAGTGGACGACAAACCGAATGTCAGGCCGATCGATCCCCATTCCGAATGCATTGGTCGCCACGACGACGTCGCGCCGGCCCTGCATGAATTCGTTCTGCGCTTTCTCGCGTTCCTCGTCGTTCATGCCGCCGTGGTAAAGAATGCTGGAGATCTTCGCGAGGCGCAGCGTTTCGGCCACGGCCTCGACGCGTTTCCGGGTCGAGCAATAAACGATGCCCGTCTTGTGATCGCGGATCAGCGCGTTCAGCCGTTCGTATTTTTGCGCCTCGTTGGCGACGTGCGTGATCAGCAGTTTCAAATTTGGGCGCGCGAATCCCGCCACGAATTCCCGTGGCTCGCGCAGCGCGAGATGAGTGAGAATATCGCGGCGCACCTCCGGCGTCGCCGTCGCGGTGAACGCGGCCACCTGCGGACGACCAAGCGTTTCTAGCACCTGGCCGAGCCGGAAATAATCGGGGCGGAAATCGTGGCCCCACATGGAAAGACAATGCGCCTCGTCCACCGCGAAGAGCGCGATCGTGCTTTGGCCGAGCGCCTCGAGAAACGACCGGCTCCGGAAGCGTTCCGGCGCGATGTAAACCAGCTTGAATTCGCCGCGGGCGAGGGCGCGAATCCGTTCCTGCTGCTCGCCGAGACTGAGCGTGCTGTTGATCAGTGTGGCCGAAATTCCGCGGCGCTGGAGAGCGTCCACCTGGTCTTTCATCAGCGCGATCAACGGCGAAACGACAACCGTTGTTCCTTCCAACAAGAGCGCCGGCAATTGATAACAGAGCGATTTGCCGCCGCCCGTCGGCATGACCACGAGCGCGTCGGAACCGCCGGCAATAGCCGTGATCACTTCCTCCTGCGCGTCGAGGAATTCGCGGAAGCCGAAATACTTTTCGAGAACGTCGTGAGGGGTCATCGGGATTTCCATTGTGGCGGATCAATCATCGGTGCACAAGGATCGGTCGTGCTTATCGAATTCACAAAACGCGCCGATGGGCGAACTGTGCTCCGCTGCCTGCGCGCCGACGGCTCCGTTACCTGGCAGCGGAACGATGATCGGAATGCCCGCTTTTTCCCGTTGCATGATCTGACGCATTACGCGGTCGAAACCGAGTTGGGCTTTTCCCAAGGATTCTTCGGCCTGATCGCGAAGGGCTGGAACATCGATGAAACGACGGGGCAGACCGCGCGCGGAGCGTTGCCAAATGAAGCGCTCGAAGTCGAATACATCGTCTCCGCGTTTTCGGCCGAGCGCGCTGCAGGCGCGATCGCTTCCGCTGCGGAGTTCAATCAATTGGCCAGGACCTTCGCCAGCGCGAAAGGAATGCCACCGCCGCGTCCGCTTTCGGACGAAGACCTGGTGCGGGTGCGTTCCCGCTTCGACGAGCTTGCGGCCAAGTGGAGAAGCCTCCAGCCGGACGAAACGCTCGAGTTAACGTTCGCTCTTCTGTAGCCGCTCTTCTGTAGCCGCGCCCCTGTGGGGCGCGTGAGAGCAAACTTTGCAGTCCACGTTCGATCCCGCGCGGCCCGCAGGGCCGCGGCTACAGAAGAGCAATAAAACGCGGCGGGGCTTACGCCACCCGGCCGCAGCAGTTCTTGAATTTCTTCCCGCTCCCGCAGGGGCACGGCTCGTTACGACCCACTTTCGGGGTGTCGCGACGGACCGGCGCGAGATCGAGCTTCAGCTCGGATCCGTCTCCATTCGACGAAACGCCGCCGCTTGCCGGAATGCGATCGCCGTGACGCCCGGGGACCGGGCCGGTCGCCGTCGCGGCACTGGGCGCCTGCTCTTTCAAAAGGAATTGCGGCAGGGTGGAGAGGAAATTCTCGAAGGCCTGCAGGTTCGAGGTGCTGCGGAAAAGATTATGGAGCACTTCACTCTTAATGTTCGCCATCAGCTCGACGAACATGTCGAAGGCCTCGGTCTTGTATTCGATCAGCGGATCTTTCTGGGCGTAGCCCCGCAGATAAACACCTTCGCGCAACGCGTCCATCGCGTAAAGATGCTCCTGCCAGAGCCGGTCGATCGCGTTCAGGATGATGTAGCGCTCGAGGCTCTTCACCGCGGTCGGCTCTTCGTGGCTCGATTTGCGCTCGTACGATTCCTTGATCTTCCCGATCAGGAATTGCGCGTTCTCATCGACCGACCGCGTTTCGAACTGCGCCTTCTCCTTGGAAAGACCAAGCGGGAACGTGACGTTCACCCAGTTTAATAACCCCGCGTAATTCGGCTCGTCGCCCGCCGCGCCGGTGCCGAGAAATTCCTGCACTTTCGCCGGGACCGCTTCGTCGATGACCTCGAAGACGAGTTTGCGCGGTTCCTCGGAATCGATCGTGTCGTTGCGATAAGTGTAAACCACTTCGCGCTGGTTATTCATCACGTCGTCGAAATCGAGCGTCCGTTTACGCGCGAGGTAATTGCGCTGCTCGACCCGCTTCTGCGCCGTCTCGACTGACTTGTTCAGCCACGGGTGCTCAAGCTCCTGGCCTTCCTCGAGCCCGAAACGCTCCATGATTTTCGTCATCCGATCCGCCGCGCCGAAGTTGCGCATGAGGTCGTCCTCGAAGCTGACGTAAAAACGCGAGCCACCAGGGTCGCCCTGGCGCGCGCAACGCCCGCGCAACTGCCGATCGATCCGGCGCGATTCATGGCGCTCCGTGCCGATCACGAAAAGGCCGCCGGCGTTCGCTACGCCTTCACCGAGCTTGATGTCGGTGCCGCGGCCCGCCATGTTCGTCGAGATCGTGACCGTGCCCGCCTGCCCGGCCCGCTGGACGATCTCGGCTTCCTGCATGTGGAACTTCGCGTTCAGGACGTTGTGCGGAACTTTTTCGCGCTTCAGCATCCGGCTCAGTAACTCGGACGCTTCCACGCTCACGGTGCCGACCAGGACCGGCTGCGCTTTCGCATGGCGCTCCTTGATCTCGTTGATTACCGCGTTGTATTTCTCGCGGCGCGTCTTGTAGATCCGATCGTTCGCGTCCTTCCGCGCCACGGGACGGTTCGTCGGGATAACGTTCACGTCGAGCTTGTAAATATCGTGGAACTCGGCGGCCTCGGTGTCCGCGGTGCCGGTCATGCCGGCGAGTTTGTGATAGAGCCGGAAATAATTCTGGATGGTGATCGTGGCCAGGGTCTGGGTCTCGCGATCGATCTGGACGCCTTCCTTCGCTTCGACGGCCTGGTGCAATCCGTCGCTCCAGCGCCGGCCCGGCATTTTCCGGCCGGTATATTCATCGACGATGACGACCTTGTTGTCCTCGATCACGTAAGCCACGTCCTTTTCGAAGAGGCAATAGGCGCGGAGCAGTTGCGAGATGTTGTGGATCCGTTCCGCCTGCATGTCGCAATGCTGCTGGCGCTCGACCTTCGCCTTTTCTTTTTGCTCGGGCGTGAGGTTCGGGTCGAGATCGATCTCGGTAAATTCGCTGATCAAGTCCGGCAGCACGAATGCATTCGGATCGTCCGGGTTCATGAACGATCGACCTTGTTCGGAGAGATCCGCTTCCTGAGATTTCTCATCGATGGTGAAGAACAACTCTTCCTTCAACGCGAAGAGTTCTTCTTTGCGGGTCTCCTGATAAAACGACAACTCGGCCTTGTCGATCGCCCTGCGTTTCTCCGGATCTTCCATCATCCGCAACAGTTGCTTGTTGCGCGGCTGACCGAGCTTTACTTTGAACATTAGCAACCCGCCTTCTTCCAGGTTACCCGCGTCGAATGCTTCCTTGGCTTCGCTCGCAATCCTATTGCAAAGCATGGTCTGTTTGCGCACCAGTTGCTCGACCAGCGGCTTCCACTTGTCGTATTGATGCGTCGAAATTGTCGCCGGTCCGCTAATGATTAACGGGGTGCGCGCTTCGTCGATCAGGATGGAATCGACTTCATCGACAATGGCGTAGTTATAGCCACGCTGCACCTGCTGCTCGCGCGTTGTCGCCATTCCGTTGTCGCGCAGATAATCGAAACCGAACTCGGAGTTCGTGCCGTAGGTAATGTCGCAGGCATATTGCTGGCGCCGAACGCTCGGTTCCTGATCGTGTTGAATACAACCGACGGTGAGTCCGAGAAAGCTATAGAGCTGGCCCATCCACTCGGCGTCGCGTCGCGCCAGGTAATCGTTCACCGTGACCAAATGCGCGCCGCGTCCGGTCAGCGCGTTTAAATAAAGCGGCAGAGTCGCGACCAGGGTCTTGCCTTCGCCGGTCGCCATCTCGGAAATTTTGCCGCGGTGCAATACGATTCCGCCGATGAGCTGGACATCGAAGTGCACCATTTCCCATTTCATCGGCTGATCGCAGACGGTGAAAGTGTGCCCACGCTCCGTTAGCCGGCGCGCCGCATTTTTCACAACCGCGAACGCTTCCGGCAAAATCTCATCGAGCCGTTTCCACTGCTCCTCTAGTGTGAGTAGTTTGGCCAAGTCCTCCTTCCAACTCGCAGTCAGTCCACGCAGTTCGTCCTCAGAGAAACTCTGAAACTCCTTTTCCAACTCGTTGATCTGGCGGACGATCGGCGCCATTCGCCTGATCTCGCGCTGATTTTTCGAGCCTAAAATTTTCTTTAAAATCCAACCGACCATTTCGTTTTTAGTATCGTCGAGATTCGGCGACTTGTCATTCAGCGAAGGCAGGGCTCTCAACGCGTTAACTTTAAGGATTCGCCGCGATCCCTCGACTTCCGCCTTCCCTGGGCAACCTGCACGACGAGCCACTCGACATGACAGAGACTGCCGCTAACATCGCGCCATGAAGAAAATCATTGCGACTCCCGACGCGCCCGCCGCAATCGGGCCCTACTCACAGGCAATTCGGTTCGGCAATTTAATATTCTGCAGTGGCCAAATTCCGCTTGAACCGAAAAGTGGCCAGATGGTATCGGATGACATCGCTGACCAAACCCGGCGCGTGTTGGATAACATCAGCGGCCTTTTGAAATCTGAAGGCCTTTCCTTAGGCGACGTTTTGAAAACGACCATCTTTCTGACCGATCTCGGCAATTTCCAAATCGTGAACGAAATCTATGGCTCTTATTTCAGCAATCAGCCACCGGCTCGCTCAACGGTGCAGGTTTCGGCATTGCCGAAAGGCGCGAAAGTCGAGATCGAAGTGATCGCATGCGCAAATGGCGGCGGGACCGCCAGCGATACTTCCGGCTAGCTATTCCAACGGCAGCTCGATTCGTTCGTCCTCGCGCGCAGTAAGATGATTCTTGTCGATCATGCGCGCGCAGGTGTTCCAGCGCAGCAAGGCATCGTCATTTCCGGCGGGACGAACCGCTTCCGCCTTTTCGAACCAATCCATCGCTTCACGGAATCCCTCGTAAGCCTGATGACCACAACCGGGCGCCCCGCGCGCGAGCTGTGCTTTGGCCCAGCGCTCCGCCAGGATTCCGCGGTAATAGGCATGCTCGTACTCGCCTCTGATTCGCGTTAGAATTTGTTTGGCTTGGGTATCGCTCACTCCATAGCTCTTGCTGAAACGATCCGTCACGGCCAGCAACAACATAATCAGCGCCTGCTGGTTTTCCGGCTCTGCCGTCAAAATATCGAGGCAAATGCTCTCCGCTTCCGCGGGCTCGTTCAGCAGACGGTAGCGTTCGGCTTTCTCTAGCGCGCCCGGGATCGCATTCTTTGAGAGTGTTTTCAACTCAGACATGCTTTGTTACGTGGTCACCGATTTTAACAGCGTAATAGTTTTAACGTTTTACTTTCTTTTTCCTCCAAATCCATCCTGGCGTATCATAAAATTCGTCCACCACTCGTTCTTTCAAAGGAATAATCCCGTTGTCCGTGATTTGAATCTCCTCCGGACAAACCTTGGTACAACATTTCGTAATATTGCAGTAGCCGATCCCGTGAGCTTCGCGCAGCTCCCCCACCCGATCTTCGGTATCGAGCGGGTGCATCTCCAGCGCGGCCGCGTAAATCAAAAAGCGCGGCCCGATAAAGCGATCGTGCATCTGATGATCGCGTAAAACGTGACAGACATCCTGGCAAAGGAAACACTCGATACATTTTCGGAATTCCTGCACTCGATCGATATCTTCCTGTTGCATTCGCCAGGTGCCATCCGGCGCATCGGGGGGGCGCGGTTTAAATTTCTTAATCTGCTTTTTCACCCGAAAATTCCAAGACACATTGGTGATCAAATCTTTCAAGACTGGGAATGCTTTCATCGGCTCAATCGTGATGGGCCGATCCAGCGGCAGATCGCTCAGCCGCGTCATGCACATGAGCTTCGGCATCCCGTTTACTTCCGCCGAACACGAGCCGCACTTGCCCGCCTTGCAGTTCCAGCGACAAGCCAGATCGTTAGCTTGCATCGCCTGAATCTGATTTACGGCATCCAGCACCACCATTCCTTCGGAAACTTCGGTGGTGTAACCATGGAACTGGCCGCCTTTGGTGTCACCGCGCCAAATTTTGAACGTTGCGTTCATTCGTTGAAGCGTTGAAGGGATGAAGCGTTGAAGGGGCGGAGGAGCAGGGCATCCAACTCATCGTCATCGGGATCATAATCCGATGACCCTTCCTGGACGCGGGAAGGATCGCTTGCGACGCGACCGCGAAGAAAACGAATGTAGCCATTGATCAGCTTGTGAACGCGCCAACCTTCTTCCTTGAGTTTCCCGATTTCCGTTAAAGTCAGATACAGCTCATCTTCGCAGACATTGAGGTCATCAAGCAACTCCTCCAAGGACCCGCGTGCCTGCAATATGAATTTGATCTGCTCGAGAAAGTGGAATCGCCCATGTCCCTCCGCGATATTATTTGTAAGCGAAACGGCGGCGCGCCGGATCTGATTTCCGAGCGCGAATTTTTCCTCTTCCGGCAGTCGCTTTGCGACGCGATACATCGCTTTCCGAAATTCGCGCGCGACTTGATACACTTCCAAATCTTCGAACGTCTTATACTGCTTTGTTTGGTTTTCTGTTCGCTT
>QHNH01000026.1:66678-67792 GCA_003218375.1 Verrucomicrobiota bacterium
CCGCTCGAGCGCCGCCTGGGTTATTGCTTCCGAAACGATCAGCAGATTTTTTAAATCAAGTGCAGTATGCCAGCCGGGATTGAATTCACGATGCCTGCTGACGCCGACGCGATTAGTCCGTTCCCAAAATTTCTTCAAGTGATCGAGAGCGGTCTTCATTTCTATCTCATTGCGAACGATACCAACATTGTTCTGCATCATTTCCTGCAAATCCTTCTGCACTTGGTAAGGATTCTCCCCGTCGTCTCGCTCAAATGGCGCAACTGCTTCGCGCGCGATTATCTCGATTGCTTCACTGTCAGTTCTACCGTGCTGATTTTCTTTCGCGAATTTGGCGGCGAATTCCCCGGCCCGTTTCCCAAAGACGACGATATCGGATAGGGAATTGCCGCCGAGGCGATTGGCGCCATTAATACCTGCAGCACATTCACCGGCGGCGAATAAGCCGAGCACGCGCGACATTTGCGTGTCAGGATCAACATGAATTCCACCCATGGCGTAGTGCGTCGTCGGTCCGACTTCCATCGGTTGCTCGGTAATGTCGATGTCGGCCAATTGCTTGAATTGGTGATACATGCTCGGCAATTTACGCTTAATGTATTCGGCCGCGTTCGGAAGCTTTTCTTTGATCCACGCGATATCGAGATACACACCGCCGTGCGGAGTCCCCCTGCCCTCCTTGATCTCGCGCACGATGCAGCGCGCGACGTGGTCGCGCGTCAACAGCTCCGGCGGGCGCCGCGCGTTCTTGTCGCCCTGACAATAGCGCCAGCCCTCTTCTGCGTTGTCAGCGGTTTGCGCGCGATAGTTTTCCGGGATCGAATCGAACATGAAGCGCTTCCCTTCGTTGTTCGTTAGGATTCCGCCTTCTCCGCGTACTCCTTCGGTCACTAAAATTCCCATCACGCTTGGCGGCCAGATCATTCCAGTGGGATGAAATTGCACGAACTCCATGTCGATTAATTCCGCTCCTGCTTCGTAGCCCAGTGCCAGACCATCGCCGGTCGATTCCCAACTGTTGCTCGTGATTTTGTAAGCACGGCCGATCCCGCCAGTCGCGAGCACGATGGCTTTTGCGCGAAAAATTTTGAATCGTCCGCGCTCGCGTTCATAA
>QHNH01000033.1 GCA_003218375.1 Verrucomicrobiota bacterium
GATCGGCCCACGAGCACTCGCCCGGCGCCAGACCTTCACCCGCCGGTTTAGTTCCGCGCACGAATGTGAAGCCGATGTTTCGTTCACCCGGAGCTATCCCTGTCACTAAACCTCCACCGCCACGGCAGACGAGTGGATAGCTCTGTTGCGTCGTCGCCGCGTTGCTTCCGGAAAAGAGTTGAAAGGTCGCGGCCACGGTACTGATAGTCAATGCTGACAAGAAAATCCTTTTCATAAGTATTTCTCCGTAGTCAACGTGAAATTTCCTTCGTCGTGATTGAACCGAGAGCAGGACCATTCGGTGAGGTTTTTACCCTGAGCTTCAAGTGTGAAGTTGTACTGACCGGGCTTAGCCACCTCAACAATCATATTCAAGCGTTGCCACTCTTCGGTCTTCTTGCCCAGAAATGTCTGTTTGGAACCAATTCCAGAATACGCAGTAATAACAAATTCTACGGGGTTATAGCTGGAACTGACTGAGGCTCTAACGGTGAAAGTCATCAAATATATCCCGGCGGTCTCTAATTTGAGACTGACAATCAGCCCACTGGGGTAACCCACGTCGGAAGACGTTGTGTCGTCCAATGGATTTCTCCAGATTGCGAGATTTGCATCTGGGGTAACGTACATCGGAAGAACAAAAGTTAAAACACCTCTTCCCACCACCTGAGGTTGTTGCGGAGTTAACCTGACGTACGGCGGAGTTTTTTCATCGAAAGCTTCCAATCCCGCTGCCTTTAGAAGAGCCGTTTTCTCTGTCGTGGTAAACGGGGGCGGCGCCGGCGGAGTATCCATGTCCCGTGCGATAGGCGAACCTTTCATCAGTCCTGCGAATGAGCCGGGGACCGCAGGAGCATTGAGAACGAGCAACTTTGGCGTTTCATCATCCGGGGTACGCGCCCTCGGCAGATCGCGTCTTAGGATTTGTCCAATCGCGGGCGGCACTATGGCCGTGGGTGACACACTCTTCGCGTTGTTTGGCCGGGCGCTCGAGGCGATCAATTGTCCGCGCCCGTTATTCGAAACCATGAAGGTCCAGTAACTGTCCTCGGAATGAAGTTCTTCGTACCATCTGTTTTCCGCAGCAAGTGTTCCTCCAACTTTCAGACTTTCAGAACCTTCTTCGATGTGCTGCGAGACTCTGTCCGGTTCGTTTGGGTACATGCCACGATCCTTCCAGGAGCACTCGCCCGGCGCTAGGCCTTCACTCGCTGGCTTAGTTCCGCGAACGAACGTGAACCCGATGTCTCTTTCACCCGGCGCAATGCCGATCACTAAGCTCCCGCCTCCGCGGCAGACGAGCGGGTAATCCTCCGGCGTCCGCGCTGCATTGCTTCCTGAGAAGAGTGAAAAGATCAAGGCCATCATTCCGACGCCAATCAACAATGACAAGAAAATCCTCTTCATGTTTGTTCCTCCTCGTCCACTTTTTGTGGTCAGGTCGGTTGGCTAATGGACTGTATTTGAACTCGATTGAAATTTGCGTCGGTTTGGATTCTCAACCCTTTGAGTCGGTCGCGTCGGCACAATTCACCCGTGCGATCCGGCGCTGGTTACACGCAACACGCTCCGCTGCCGGTGCACCATGAACCTCCAGGATTTTCTTGAAGAACGAAGCTCCTCGTACCATCTGGTTTCCGGGGGAAGTAATCTTCCCCCTTCCCCCTTGTCCAGACTCTCCCAATTGTCTTCGACAGGTTGAGAAAGCTCGTCAGGCTCATCGGCGTACATACCGCGATCTACCCAGGAGCACTCACCGGGATCCAACCCCTCACCTGCCGGCTTGATTCCTCTGGTGAATTTGAAGCCAATGGCTCTTATGGTGGGCGTAAACGCTATTTTTAGACTCTCGCTCCCGCGGCAGAGGAGCGGATAACTCCGTGGTGTTTTGAGCTCTTCAAGATCGGACGGCACTCTTGCTGTGGGAGATACATCCATTCCTTTGTTCGGCTGGGCGCTTGTCGCAATCAACTGTCCCTTTCCATTGTTGTATACCTGGAAGGTCCAGTACTTATCCGAAGAATGCAGCTCGTCGTACCACTTGTTTTCTGGAGCAAGTGTTCCTCCCATTTTCAAACTTTTAGAACCTTCTTCGACGTACTGAGAGACTCTGTCCGGTTCGTCGGCGTGCATACCGCGATCCGTCCAGGAGCACTCGCCCGGCGCCAGCGTTATACCTGCGGGTTTGGTTCCTCGTGTGAATACGAAACCTATATTTCTCTCACCCGGCGCAATGCCAATCACCAGGCTCCCTCCTCCGCGACAGGTGAGGGGATAAGTCTCAGCCGGTAATGGAATATGGACCGTGCCGGCCGGTGTAGGGGATGGCGCAGGAGAGTCGTTTTTGAAGCTCTCTGGCTCGCGGCGGACGAGCAGATAACTCGCCGGCGTCTGCGCCGCCTTGCTTCCTGGGAAGATTTGAAGGATCGCTACAACCATTCCGACGCCAATCAGCGCTGATAGAAAAGTCCTCTTCATGCCTGTTCTTCCTCGTCTGCTATTACTTTCGAATCGGTTCTTTGAGCTTTGTCCTTGTGATCTCGCACTCAAGTATTTTCTCGCGTTCGAACGAGGAACCAAGTACAAAGAACTAAGTACAAAGCTCAATCCATCAGTACGCTGCCAGCTTGCGCGATCCAGCGTTCGGCTAATTTAGAAAAGTCGATATCATTTGCCCCAAGCTTCAAGTTCCGTGAGTCGGCTATAGCCGTCTGGCGTTCTGCTAACCAGCACGCGAATTTGTTTGGTCCTGAGCTCTGGGAAGGTGAATTGCCTCCACACCTTATCATTACCGGTTACCTTGCCGCCCGGCACATCCAACCAGTCTCCGAACCTGCTCCGGTACTGCACTACAAAGTCAATCAGACCATATCCTTTCGTGAGGTCGAATTTTGTATCCGCTGTTGGCTCAATTGGACTGGCATAATTGTCCTGCAACATGAAGACATCGATCTCGTTGATCGTCTTGCTGTCGTTGAAATCAACCTGCAAATAGTCATTATTAGTTGGACCAGCGCCCTGCCAGCCTCCGCCACTCAACCAATTAAGCCCTCGATGCTCGCCATCAATGGCCTTGCTGGGAGCGAAAGAAGCGTTGTAGGTCGTTGAGGCACTGGCGGTCGCGCCGTTGGAGGCCAACGCGTAGTTGGTTCTAAGCGGGATCACGAACTTGTTACGTTCTGATCTCGTCGCCTGCAATTGCCCGCCGGCGTTATACACATCGAACGTCCAGTAACTATCTGAAGAATCAAGATCCCTGGTCCACGCAGCTGCACCTTCGATTGGCTGTGCAACGCGGTGAGGCTCGCCCGCCCTCATACCGCGATCCACCCAGGAGCACTGGCCAGGAAGCAGTCCCTCTCCAGCCGGTTTAGTTCCGGGAATGAACGTGAAGCCAATCCACCTGAAACCTACGGGTCCGTCCACGTCAGCGACTTTCAAGGTCTCTATCCCGCGGCAGACGAGCGGATAAGTCTGTGGCGGTGTGGATATTTTTCTGGTCGCAAATCTGTAAGTCACGGTCAAGCTGAAATCGCCGTAGTAAGTCTCGCAGGCAGCATTGTCCCTTGGATACAGGCCATATACATACTTCGTATCCTCACCTACGATCACAAAGCCATATCTGGCTTCTTTCCCCGTGATCCAATTGTTAACTAGGTTCGTAACATTAATGCTACAACCTTCATATGGACAGTCGTTGAGGCTGGGTGGGATTAAGTCGCCCTCGGGAATGAAAGTATTAGGATTGC
>QHNH01000034.1:0-3972 GCA_003218375.1 Verrucomicrobiota bacterium
GCATTCGCTGGGACAGACGTTTTGACCTGGCATAATGATCTGGCTCGAACCGGATTGAATCGACGCGAATGGATTCTTAGGCACGACAATGTAAACGCCACGGATTTCGGAAAACTCTTCATCTCCAACGTCGATGGCCAAATTTATTCCCAACCGTTAATTGTCACCGGGATACGAGGCGAAGGCTTTAATGCGTATAACGTTTTGTATGTGGCCACCGAACATGACAGTATCTATGCAATTGATGCGGATACCGGATTTTTGCTTTGGCACGTATCACTGCTCCCGCCTGGCGAAACACCGGCGGATACAGACGAGTGCGATCCAATCATTCCGGAAGTGGGAGTCACCGCTACGCCGGTGATTGATCGCCGGAGCGGGCCCCACGGAACAATCTACGTTGTGACCATGAGCAAAAATGCGGCTGGAATTTATTTTCAGAGATTGCACGCCCTCGATCTCACCACCGGCACCGAAGAATTTGGCGGACCAGTAGACATCGTCGCCACATATCCAGGGACAGGTGACAACAGCTCAAACGGCAACGTTGTTTTCGACCCTAGTCAATATTACGAGCGAGCTGGCCTCACCCCAGCCTCGCCCAAGTTCGCGTGATAAATCTCACGCACAATGGACACCAGGGTGCGATCTGGCAATCTGGCGGCGCGCCAGCTGTTGATTCTAACGGTTCCCTTTACGCGATGTTAGGTAATGGCACGTTTGAGACGACGCTCGATGCGAATGGCTTCCCAAATCAGGGCGATTTCGGAAATTGCTTCGTCAAATTATCCACAGCCAACAATTCTCTGCAGGTAGCTGACTATTGGACGATGTTTAACACGGTCGAAGAAAGTAACGTTGATTACGACCTTGGCTCTGCCGGGCCGCTGCTGCTGCCAGACATGACTGACAGCAACGGGATCCGTCGCCATCTTGCAGTAGGCTCCGGAAAAGATGCCCACATCTACATCGTAGACCGCGATAACATGGGCAAGTACAATCCGAACGGGAACATCACACTTTACCAGGAGCTATCTGAATCGCTGGGAGGATTTAATTTCAGCACGCCGGCTTTTTTTAATGGAATGCTTTATTTCGGACCCGTCCGAGACGTCCTGCGCGCGTTCAGTTTCACAAACGCCCGCATGAACGGCAACGCCGTGTCGAGGAGCGCCAACACATTCCCATTTCCTGGGACTACGCCGAGCATTTCAGCCAACGGGACGGCGTATGGCATCCTCTGGGCGGCAGAAAACGCTGATAACGCAGTCTTGCATGCCTATAACGCGAGGGATCTGTCCCAAGAGCTTTACAATAGCAGCCAAGCCCCAAATTCGCGCGACCAGTTTGGCTCGGGGACCAAGTTCATTACCCCAACGATTGCAAATGGGAAAGTCTATGTTGCGACAACCGGCGGCACGATAGGCGTGTTCGGCCTTTTTAACCCGCCGCGTCTGCAGAAGCTATCGGAGCTTGATTACGTTGGCCTCGGAGACAACGTGCTGATCGGCGGATTCAACGTTCAGGGTAGCGGCTTGAAGCAAGTGGTGTTGCGAGCGCTGGGACCGTCACTCCAAGCAAATGGAGCAAAATTGCAGAATCCCGTGCTCGAGTTGTACGACAAAAACGGCTATCTCATCGCCCGTAACGACGATTGGGCAACCGACGTGAACGCTGGCCAAGTGCAGGCATACGGCCTAGCGCCGTCCGACACGAGGGAATCAGCGCTTGCGCGGATATTGCCGGCGGATTCCTACGGGGTGGTCGTGCGCGGACTGAACAACACGACCGGCATCGGCCAGCTCGATATATACGATCGCTCGCAGCCGTCCACCGCGACAGTGGCCAACATGTGGGCGCGAGGCCTTGTTGGAGGTAGTAATGCGGTGGTGGGCGCTGTTACTGTAGCCGGACGCGCATCGCAGCCCGTCCTTTTGCGTGCAATTGGCCCTGACCTCATCTCACAGGGGGTGCCTTTCGCGCTGCGCAATCCAACGCTTGAGTTGTACGACAGTCACGGAACACTTATCGCAGCGAACGATAATTGGAAGAGTAATCAACAAGCGCAAATCCAGGCAACGGGCCTTGCGCCAGGCGATGATCGCGATGCGGGCATCCTGTTGAATTTGCAGCCGGGGAATTACTTCGCGGTCGTCCGTGGCGCCGGCGGCACAATCGGCATTGCGCGCCTAGAAGCTTACGCTCTGTAACTATAGACTCCGTGGCCCATGCGCCCGTAAAACGGGAGGTAGCAAGTTTATTTTCAGGTGGCTGAGAGCCATTTTATTTGCAGCGGAAACAACCGCGTCGCAACAGCAGGAGGAAATCAAAGCCCTCACTGTAAGCGCGAAAGAGAAAGCCGGGCGAATCCGACAGGTGAAGGCTCAGGTTGAGCTGTGGAAAACAGCGTCCGGAAAAGGTCGCAAAGAATAGCTGGAACCGCTGGACCTTAGCAAACACTGTAGGGGGAAAGCCGTTGGGCTTCCCCCTACGCCGGCGTCATCCCGGCGGGTATCCAAACTCTGCCCCGCGATTCGCTGGCAACGGTTGATTACAGCCGGAATTAGAACAGCTGAGACAGTTTGTAACCTTCCGTGCACGTTTTCCAGCGTGTGTTACAATGACATTATTCACATGGCTGAGGGCACGAAAAGTGACGCCACCAAAAAGGTGGCGGAATGGTGGAGCGATTCTCAACGCGAGGTCCCCGGCACTCAATGCGTTGAGGTCCCCGGTGCTTTAGAAAACATGAACCGGCGTGCTACGGGAGATCCAGGCATCGATTGGATCAATCATTCTGCAAGCGTCCTGGCACATTTCAAAAAGCCAATCAAAGCGCTATCGCTTGGATGCGGCTTCGGCGTTATCGAGCGAGTGCTACGTCGTGGCAACTTCTGTCAGCTTGTCCATGGGGTGGATGTTGCCGAGGGCGCAATGAAGGCGCTAGGAAAACGTCCGAAGCAGAGGGGTTGGATGGTTTGACGTACGAAGTCGCAGACCTGAACACGGCGAACTTTCCTGCCGAGACGTATGATGCTGTTTACTTCCATTCTGCGTTACATCATGTTTTTTAGCTTGAACACCTACTCGATCAGATCAAACAGACCTAGTACGAGTACATCGGGTCTTCGCAAATGCAGTTCCCACGACGCGACCTGGAATTGGCGGACACATTTCTTCAAGCTATTCCAGAAAGTTACCGGAGTATGCGGAGGCTCAAAAATATCAAAAAGGAAGCTCTTCGATTTTCGCTCGATATGATGAACAACTCGGACCCTTCGGAAAGCATACGTGCGAGCGAAATTATACCGTTAACGGCCAGCCGCTTTGAACTCAAACACTTCAGGTTTGTTGGTGGAACCTTGTTGTTCCTCAAAGAGTTCTGGTATGCTAGCGAGAAGATTTACGAGGTCTATGAAATTGATCGCTCACCACGACGTATTGCAATCCGTCATGTCGTACCGTCAAATTCACCGATCCCAGCTCAGAAAGAAAACAGTGATTGCCTTTTCGCTCTTTAGCTCCGAACAAGCGCACTTCAGAATTCTTGACGAGGCCCAGATCACTGCGGATTTTCAAGTCTAATGGCAGCCTCCTGCAAAGCCGCTCTAAGTGCTCATCTGCGCGAAGCGGACTCCAAAGTCGGCGATATTCATTTGTTAGCGAACTTTTTTTTGTTGTAATTATGATGGTCGGGGTCGATCGGGAGCCGGCAACACTTTTGTTCTATTGCAACATCTGTGGCAAACTATCTCTAACGGACGTCCGACGCCTGGACCGAGAGACCCCAACATGCCAGGCTTGCCATTCCAATGCACGAGTGCGCGCGGTCATCCAGGTTCTTTCAACGGAACTTTTTCATGAGAATCTCTTGCTACCTGACTTTCCCACGCGCCGGGAAATTCACGGTCTGGGAATGACCGACTGGGAAGGTTACGCAGTCAAACTCGCCGAAAAATTCGCTTATCAAAA
>QHNH01000034.1:3986-4912 GCA_003218375.1 Verrucomicrobiota bacterium
CGTCGTGCCTCCGGTAAGCCGGGCGTTCGAGAATGTCTGGAAGATGCTGAAACCGGGCGGTGTGTTCGTTCTCACTGTCCCCTACGGTGCCCAGCGGGAAACAGTCGAGCATTTCCCGGAACTCAACGAATTCAGCATAGTCGAGAGCGACGGTTCGTTCGTGCTGAGAAACAAAACGAGGACAGGCGTTGTTCAGGAGTTCAACGACCTCGTATTTCACGGCGGCCCCGGTGCCACGCTGGAAATACGCGTCTTCTCCGAAAATGCTCTGGTTCAACATCTGAAGGATGCCGGGTTTGTGGATATCAAAGTGCACCGGGCCGCAGACCTAGTCCATGGCATCTGGTGGCCGCAGCCGTGGTCTCTCCCACTTTCAGCCCGGAGACCAGAGGTTAGAGGCGAACCATTGCCATAAAGTGCATGGAAAAGATCTCGGCTTACAAAGAAAAGTTCCATGCTGAGCTTTCCAAGTTTCAGGACCTGGAGAGGGTCCACGCTCTTCCGGACGTCTTTCATTATTGGTCCGGAAAATACCTTCTCCCAAAACTCCAGGCCCTGGGTTTTGACTCGCTGCCGACATTTTTTGTGCGCTACATTTCCAACAGCTGCAGGCGCCGTAAGGCAGATACAAGCAGGATCGCGAGCCTCGGCTCTGGTAACAGCGACTTTGAAGTCGATCTGGCTAGGCGCCTCCGCGAATCCGGTACGAATAATTTTCATTTTGTCTGCATCGAGATGAACGGCCCGATGCTGGAAAGAGGGAAGGTCCTGGCGGCTGAGAGGGGTCTATCGGAACATTTTTCCTTTATGGAATGCGATCTCAACAATTGGAAAGCCGAACACCAATTCGACAGTATTCTTGCGATCCATTCCCTTCACCACGTCGTCGCGCTTGAGAAGCTATTTGATGAGGTACACCGCAGTTT
>QHNH01000001.1 GCA_003218375.1 Verrucomicrobiota bacterium
GAGACAAATTATCAATAGCCTACAAGCTGCTGCGGCCTCATGCAACGAACTGAAGACCATGGGGCCTCTTTGGTTTAGAACATGCACCGACGGCGGATTGTTAACGTGGCGGAGGTGACAATGGGTGAGTTCGACAAGCTGATCGAGGCCGCCAAACAGGGCAAAGTGGAAGATGTGAGGTCAATTCTTGAGAGCCGTTCCGAGCTCATCAACCAACGCGATCAACTAGGCGCCACCGCTGTTCACCACGCTGCGTTTGGTGGACATCGCGCTGACGTCCAGCTGTTAGTAGCTCGAGGGGCGGAAATCAATGTTCACGACAGCCAACTCGGAGCAACGCCGACGGGATGGGCGATTGAATACCTGCGTGAATTGGGTGGGTTCCTGGCAATTGAGCTGAACGACTTTGCCTATGCAATCGAACGAGGTGACATTATTTGGGCCAGACGATTCCTTACTCGTTTTCCCGCGCTTCGGCGTGCGAAGGACATGCAAGGCCGAGCTTTTGAGTTGCTCGCACGCCAATCCGGCAATCCGGACATTGCGAGCTTATTCGGATCAGAGACAGCTTGATCTGTGGCTCCTATTGGTGCGTGAAGGCGAATCACAGGGCCCCTAACGAGACATCTGATCTGCGATGATACTTTCCGGTCGTGCAGATCAGTCTCTCTCTTTCTTCAGTGCTCTCCCGAAAAGTTGTAGTGGTTTCTGCAGGTGATGTTGTCTGCAGCTTCGGAGTTACGAGGACTCGGGGCTTCGTAGCTGTTGGGCAGCTTCTCACGTTTTAGGTTTCCAGAAATCCCATAGTGAAGTATGCTTCCCGGCGCCCCGAGGTGGCGAATGAAGAATCGGCGCAAGCCTGTCTTCTATGGCTGGTGGATCGCGGTTGCGGCGGGCATCGGACTCGGTCTAGGCTCTCCCCCAATCCTGGTTTTTTGTTTTCCCGTATTTCTGAAGGCGATGGCCAGCGAATTTCATGCCAGCCGGTCAGCCATTTCGCTCGCATTCACTCTGCACAACGTGGTGGCATCCCTTGGTGCTCCCATCGCCGGACGCCTTGTCGATCGCTTCGGAGTACGCAAGGTAGCCATCCCCGCAACGCTGGCCTTTGCCCTGCTCCTGATTGGAAACCGGTTCGTGACTGTCAGCATGCTGGGAGTCTATGCGTTCAATATGATGGGCGCATTCATCGGCATGGGTTTGGGACCAGTCCCATATTCGACGCTCATTTCCAAGTGGTTCGATCTTAGACGCGGCACCGCTCTCGCCGTAATGATGCTCGGACTGGGTGCAGGAGCAGTGGCGATGCCGTCACTTGTTCATCGCATGATCACCGCCGTCAGTTGGCGCGCAGCGTACGCTTCTTACGGCATTGCGATGCTCCTGGTGACATTGCCGGTAATTGCGGCCCTGATCAAAGAAACGCCTTCGTCCATGGGCCTCTTTCCTGATGGACTCTCCTCTCCTTCGTCTCGGGCTCACCATAGCGAACTCGAAGGGCTCACGTGGCAGGAGGCGCGAGGCACATCAACCTTCTGGGTCATGATAGCTGCCGTGGTTCTGCTGGGAGCTAGCGTACACGCGTGCGTGATTCATCTGGCTGCGATGCTCACCGACCGAGGCATCAGCCCACAAACCGCGGCGCTGGCGAGTTCGGTCGCAGGCTCCGGCCTGCTGCTGGGAAGAGCCGGTACCGGTTTTTTGCTCGATCGCTTCTTCGGACCGCATCTTGCGGTTTGCTTCTCGTCTGGTACCGCTGTGGGAATCCTCCTGCTGCTCCTCACGCATGGGACCGCTGCCACGTTTCTCGGGGCCCTTGTCATCGGTCTCGGGATGGGTGCGGAAGGGGATCTGATTGCGTATCTCACCAGCCGCTACTGTGGGCTCAAAGCGTTCGGCGAAATTTACGGATACGCATTTGGGAGCTTTGTGCTTGCGGGCGCGTGCGGAGCGCTGATTATGGGCGTCGGCTTCGATCGAACCGGCTCCTACACTGCTCCCCTGATCGGATTCCTGGCGGCTACATCGGTCGCAGTCGTGTTGTTTAGTCGTCTCGGTCCATATAAGTATGTCGTCCGCCAGCCGGACGAGACTGTCGGCCGTTATCGAGTAGCGGCTGCAGGTAGATGACTTCAGAACGAACTTAGGAGGCAACTATGGCCACAGTCCAATCCGCGCCGGCGCTATCTCCGTCCGGCAACAACCCGGCTCCGCTTCTGCGCGTCATTTTAGAAAGCCTTGGCCTGCACCAGTGCGTATTTGCGGCAGCGGAACTCGGTTTGGCCGACCTGCTCGTCGGCGGTCCCAAATCGGTCACAGACCTGGCCGCTCAGGCCAAAGCGGACGAGGACTCTCTGTATCGCGTCTTGCGGCTTCTCGCCAGCGAAGGAGTGTTTGCGGAAATTGCGCCGCGCATCTTCGCCAACAATGAAGTCTCCAACTGCCTGCGCAGCGACGTGGGCGGATCCTTGCGCGCGATGACCCGATTCCGCGGGACCGACTTCGTCTACCGATCGTTTGGAGAGATTCTGCATACGCTGCGGACGGGCGAGCCCGGAAGACTCAAAGCCCTGGGGATGGATGGTTGGGAGTATCTGCAGAAGAATCCCGAAATGGCACGCATCTTCGACGATGCCATGACCGATCTATCCTCGTTTGTGGCTCCGGCAGTTGCTGCCGCTTACGACTTTGGCCAGTGGGAGAGCATTATGGATGTTGGCGGCGGCAACGGCGTGCTGCTGGCAGCGATTCTCCGCGCGCATCCGACGCTTAAAGGCGTGCTGAGCGATCAGCCGCACGTCCTCGATCGCGCCCGAAATCGCGGCTTCCTCAGCGGCGACCTGGAGAAACGCAGCACGATGCAGCCCTGCGATTTGTTTGAAAACATCCCCTCAGGCTGTCGTGCTTACCTGATGAAAAGCGTGATTCACGACTGGAACGACGAAGACTCTCGCCGTATTCTACGTAACTGCCGCAAGTCCGTCCCTGGCAATGGCGCCCTGCTCCTGGTTGAATTCGATCTCCCGGAAGGACCGGGGCCTGCTCGAGGCAAGTACACCGACGTCACCATGATGGTCCTGACCGGAGGCAAAGAACGCACCGAA
>QHNH01000006.1 GCA_003218375.1 Verrucomicrobiota bacterium
GTTTGGGTATTGATATTATAGGCTGGCGTCCAACTATAATTTAGGAATCCGCCGGGGGCGGTAAGATGTAAAGTATCATTATCACATTTTTTTCTGTCGGGTCCAATGTCAAAAGGAATAGGCGGCGCTGCTACTACATTTACTGTATCACTAAATAAATTTCCGCAAGCATCTTGCACATCCGCAAAATATTTTCCCGGTGCTGTGACAATGAGGACAGAATCTGTCGAGCCATTATTCCAGCGATATGAAGCATAACCACTTTTCGCATTGAGTAAAACAGAATTGCCGGGACACACCGCCGTATCCTCACCTAAGTTTAAGGAACCGGGTGAAGGCACAACCGTAATCTTAAGTGAATCTCTTAGCAGCCCACACGATGTCTGGATTTCTGCATCCAGCATTCCCTGCCAGGCCTTATTAAATCTCACCTGGACAGTCGTATCATCAAGCAATTGAAAAGACTGAATTACCGAAGAATCGATCATCCATTTGATGGAAGAACCACATTGCTTGTTTTTATGACAAGTAAACGTAAAAAGGTTTTACAAATCACAGGATTGAGGATTACCGCGGATGCGTAAGGTATCACACCAGGTTTTCTCAAAACAGGGAGGCGATGCGGCATAAGTAATGGGAAGAATAATGTTGTTTTGATTATTGGTGGCTATTAATGGGTTCGGATTTATATCTATCCACGCAAAGTCGAAAGGGATGTATTTCAATGGTACAATATGCGAGAAATTATCCCGTAATCCGAGGCAGATACTACCGGTATCAGAATTGTTCAGCCTGGAGTATTCGAGGTAGAAATTATCCTGCCCGGGCGTGGCCATATTATTGATGTATACGTAGGAGCCATCCTCAAAGAGTTCAAAATTATCGTAGAAGATTTCCAGGTTTGTATATTGTCTCTTCCGTTGATTCAAGATGCTGCCATTATCAAGTGATCCGATGTATTTTGTCTTATTGAGATAATCACTGAAAGTGGTCATGATATATACCGCTCGTCCAAAACGATCCACCTTAATACGGCTTTCAGAAGAATTAGCGGGCAACGAAGAATTAATGGTATAACCTTTCACAAAATCGTAATCGCTGTTAAACTCCAGCACAGCAAAATGCGGCAAATCTGTATTCATACTGATAGCAACAAAATCACCAAAGGTTTGGCCGTAGATGCAATAATTCCCGTTATTTAGCCGAATAGCTTGTGGTGTCCAGCTAACAAAGCCGGCATAAAAATTTTGGGGATAAGGTAGGTCTACCTGCCATCCTTTATGCGAGATATATGCGCCTGATGATGAATTTAATTTCAGCAAGTCAACATGTATGATGCCACCGTACGACACGGAAGACCGGTTGAGAACAGTCACAGTACTACCCTCATAAAAAATGCCCATACAAAAAGCATTATACTCAGGAGCCGCGAAACTATATTTCCATTGGAGTATTCCGGCGCCATTGATCTTGAACACCACGAAATATGTAGGATCAGGGCAATTGGGCGCCGTGCCTGCCACATAAATATCACCATTTGCACCTTCGGCCATAGACGCAAAGCGGATATTGCTGGTAGTACAACCATTGCCAAGTAAAGAGTGAAAAGTATTCAACCAAACGAGTCCACCAGCGGAAGTAAGTTTTGCAATAAAAAAATCTATTCCCGGTGTGGGAGGAGTGATAGACAGAACATTCTCATGCCAGCCCGAAACAAGAATGGCCCCATCAGACAGTTCACTCATGCTTTCAATGTATAGAGTGGTTTGTACATCGCTTCTTATTTCGCGTGACCAGAGATGATTTCCGACGCTATCAAATTTTGATACGATAGAATACCACTTATAAGGT
>QHNH01000002.1 GCA_003218375.1 Verrucomicrobiota bacterium
GGTCCCGATTACGAATTCGCCTTCAACATCTACCGATACGCCGGCGAAAACATCATCGAGCCCGTCCTGGTCGATACCGTCCGCACTTACACCGATGTCGCCCATTACGTCGGCGTCCTCGGCACCGGCCCGCGCACCGCCGTGCCGCACTTCCGCGGCGCCGGCAGGCTGATCCCTTACCTCAACGGCGACTTGAAGGACGATTCCCACATGATCGGCGACTATATCGCCGTTTCGTCCCACTCCGCCTCACGCGGAATGTCGATCGATCGCAAACACCCCGTCGTTATCCCAGGAGTCCCCTACACGCTGTTCCCGATCTATGGAGTGGGCAGCACCGCGCTATATTACGTCGGCCACACCAGCGATTCAGTGAAGCTCGCCGTCGCAACCTCGTCCCGCTGATTCCGCTCGGCAGACCTACGGTTTCGCGCTGTTCTTAACAATCTTGCCTTCCTTCATCACGAAGGAGACGCGTTCGGTGGCGGTGATGTCGATGGTGGGATCGCCGGGCATGGCTACGATGTCGGCGAGTTTGCCTTTTTCGAGGGTGCCGACTTTGGCAGAGATGCCGAACAAGTCGGCGTCGGTGGAAGTGGCGGCGCGAAGGGCTTCGATCGGCGGCATCCCGAGATCGACCATCAACTTGAATTCCTTTGCATTCTGGCCGTGGGGATAAACGGCGGCATCGGTGCCGAGTGCGATCTTCACGCCGATTTTGACGGCGTTACGGAACATCTCGGTACGCGCCGCTCCCGCTGCCTTCGCCTTCGCCTGCAATGCGGGCGGAAATGCGTCGAGCTTGCCCAGAATCCATTCGGTGGCCATCAGCGTCGGCACGAGATAGGTGCCTTTGGTTTTCATGAGCTGAAGCGTTTCGGGTTTCAAAAATGAACCGTGCTCGATGGAATCGACGCCGGCTTCGATCGCTTCCTTCGCGGCCTGGTCGCCATGACAATGCACGGCGACTTTCTTGCGCAGACGATGGGTTTCATCCACCAGCGCCGCTACTTCTGCCGGAGTGAATTGCGGTGTGTCCACTTCATCCGCGAGCGAGAGCACGCCACCGGAGACCGCTGCCTTGATCACATCCGCGCCGTTCTTTACTTCAAAGCGCACCGCTTTCCGGATTGCGTCGGGTCCGTCTGCTATCCCTTCGCTGGAATCCGGTTCGCGCCCGAAAAGCATGTCGCGAAATCCGCTCGTCGGATCGAAGTGCCCGCCGGTCGCGCCGATGCCGTAGGTGGCCACCAGCATTCGCGGACCGGGAACGACGCCATGGTTGATCGCGTTGCGTAGCGCCACGTCAACGAATTCCTTGCTGCCGACAAACCGGCTCCCGAGATCGCGCACGGTCGTGAAGCCGGCTTCGAGAGTCGCGCGCGCATGGGTCGTCGCAATAATCGCCTGCTCGGAGACATTGAGGTCCACTTCTTTCAAGCGGCGGTCGTTGTAGTTGCCGGAGAAATCGAGCGTCAGATGGGTGTGCGCGTCCATGAAACCCGGCGAGAGGGTCGCGTCACCGAGATCGATCACCTGGGCACCTTGGGGTGTTGGCAAATTGCTCCCGGCATCGACGATCTTGTCGCCTTGCACGATCACGACGCCATTCGTGACGAGCGCTTTCGATTTGCCGTCGAACAAGCGGGCGGCTTTGAGGGCGATGACAGTGGGCGCTGGATCAGCAGCGAGTGCCGCGGTCGCAAGAAGAACCACTGTCGAGAGCGCAGAGAAGAATCGAAAAGGCTTCATGCCTGCGAATACAAAATCCGGCGGGATAAAGCAAGAGGTGGATCGAGCGCTCCGCCGCTCGATGCCAAATAGTCCGCGGCGAAGCCGCGCAAAACAAGCATCGCGCGACGGAACGCGCGATCCACCTAATCAGTATTCGATTTTGCTTTTCCGACTTGGGTCGCTCCTCAACACTTCAAAGATGAAGGTGAGCGCGATCGCGCTGATTCTCCTTGGGCTTGTGCCGCTCACCATCGTATTTGCCGAGACCAAACCGGACAACCCCAAGGCTGACTCGCAGCCGCTCGAAAAGCTCGCGGACGATTTTTGGAACTGGCGCGCGAAGTATGCGCCGTTCACCGGCGACGATGTAAATCGGATCGAGCGGCCGGGCGGGACGCGAGATTGGTCGCACTCTGCGATCGACAATCGCCGAAAAGAACTCGCGGAGTTCGAAACGCGCTGGAAGAGAATCGATGGGAGCGGATGGCCGATTCCAAACCAGGTCGATTATCGCCTGATTGGTTCGGCGTTGGCGCGGGTGCGGTGGGAACTCGACATCAATCCGCGCTGGAAACGCGATCCGACTTTCTACATCGAGCAGACCCTGACGTCACTGGTTGAGGCGCTGACGGTGCCGGGGCCGTACGATGAGGCGCGCAGTCACGAGATTCTAACGCGGATCGAAAACATCCCGGCGATCTTGCAGCAGGGCGAAGCGAATCTCGAAAAGCCGCCCGCGCCGTTTGCGACCGTCGCGATTCAGGCGCTCGAAGGCGTCCGCGAGCGACTGAGCAAGATGGCGGCGGCATTGCGTAGCTCAACGACTCTCAAGGAAGAGGAGTTAAACGCCGCGGTCGATCGCGCCGCGGTGGCGCTCGAACATTTTCGAGCGCGGCTTCAGGAGCAATTACCATCGTTTCCAAAGGAAACGGCGATCGGTCGCGATGGTTATGTTTTTTTTCTCAAGAACGTGGCGCTGCTCCCCTACTCGCCGGAAGAACTTCTCGCGATGGGAAGTCAGGAATGGAACCGGGCGGTCGCATTTGAAAATTACGAGAAGGAACGCAATCGCGATGTGCCGCCGCTAAAATTGGCGGAGAACACGGAGAGTTGGATCAAGGATGCGGCGGCCAAGGAACAATCGATCCGCAATTTCCTGGAGAAGCACGGCATTCTGACCGTTCCCGATTGGGTCCAGCATTACACGCTGCGACTGATGCCGGAATATTTGCACGCGCTCGAAGGGTTCAGCGAAATGGATGACTTCACCTCGGCATCGCGGTTGAAAGAAAACTGCGTCCGCTATCTCAACCCGCCGTCACCAAACCTCGGTTATTTCTGGCGCGCCACGGCCCAAGATTCGCGACCGATCATTGTTCATGAAGGAATTCCCGGCCATTACTTCCAGCTTTGCCTGTCCTGGAAACACGAAGACCTGATCCGGCGCCATTACTACGACTCGGGCGCGAACGAAGGTATCGGCTTTTACGCCGAGGAGATGATGTTGCAGGCCGGGTTGTTCGACGACAGCCCACACTCGCGCGAAATCATTTACAACTTCATGCGTCTGCGCGCCCTCCGCGTGGAAGTGGACGTCCGCCTCGCTCTCGGCGAATTCACCCTCGAACAAGCCGCGAAATATCTCGAAGGAAAAGTCCCGATGGATCCCGGCACCGCGGGCCAGGAAGCGATCGCGTTCTCCACCGGCCCCGGCCAGGCCATCACGTATCAGATCGGCAAACTCCAGATCACGAAATTCCTGGCCGAAGCACGGATGCAGCAGGGGGACAAATTCAATCTCCGCGCCTTCCACGATTTCCTCTGGAAAAACGGCAACGTCCCGATCGCGCTGCAACGCTGGGAATATTTGGGCGCAACCGAGCAATGACTACGGCGCAGGTGGATCGAGCGCTCCGCCGCTCGATGACAAAATAATTCGCGGCGAAGCCGAGAAAAGAAAAATATCGCCTACGGCAGCTGATACGCTTCGACCAGAGCTACGCCAGTCGCATTGTCGAATCCTCGGACTATCGCGGTATATGCACCCGGCATAAGAGTTCGGAGGATAGCGCTTTCGAGGTCGTTCTTGGGCGCAATAGTAGTTGCTATGATGTCGGCTTCCTGGTCGCTACGCCAGTCATCATTAAAAGCGATTAATCCGCCGTTCCCGTCGTGAAGTTCAAGCGTTGGATCCTGTAAAGCGTTGGTGACCCCGGCGCTGCTCAGACTCGGGCCAATGGCCCGTATCAGCACTTTCGCCGACGAACCTCCAGTGATGATCGTGCCGCCGATCATAACGTTATCGCCTGTATTAACGAAACCGCGGGTCGAGACGTTGGCTAACTTCGAATTGGCGGTTTGGTCCAAGTCAAACACCTCAAATAAACCGTTGCCAGTACCACCATCTTTGCCGCGGACTATGACCGTGTAAGCGCCGGGACTGATTGTTCCCCAAAGAGCCGATTCCAAGGGGTTCTTCGGGGCAAGCCCACTGTCGATGATATGCTGTTTCGTCGCGGCATCTTGCCAGTTGTCATTAATAGCGCCAGGGATTAGCGCTCCGGAAGAATCGTGAATCTCTATGATGGGGTCGGCCAATACTCCTGGGACCCCAAGCGCCGCAAGGGAAGGTCCAATTCCACGAACAATAACTGTCTTGAGTTGCGAGCCGGTGATAATAAAGCCGCCAATCAGCACATTTTCACCAGTGCCGACGGACAGCCGGGTTGAAATATTGCCTAAATGAGGTGCAATTGGGATCGGAGCGAATGTGGCCGTAACAGTCTTGCTCTGGTCCGCGAGAACCCCTCCCGAGATAGTAGTGCGCGGTCCCGCGCCGGGGCGGTCGCTGACGATCCATGCGATGTCTAAATCAGTAAGCGTAGCGCCGCGCGGGGCGACGCTAATGTCCGTTATTTGCCAGGAATTAGCCGCCTGGACAACGAATACTGGATTACTGCCTACGGGGTAGGCCCCAGCTGTTTGGACTGTTCCACCGTTGGCAGGCGATGCCAGCGCCGAGATTTGAACTGTCTCGCTAGGGGTCGCGGTCGCGGTAGCTGTTGCGGTTGCGGTCGCGGTCGGCGTAGCAGTTGCCGTTGCAGTAGCGGTCGCGGTCGCGGTCGGTCTGGGCGTCGCGGTTGCAGTTGCAGTTGCTGTTGGCGTCGCGGTTGCAGTTGCTGTTGGCGTCGCGGTTGCGGTTGCTGTTGGTCTTGGCGTCGCAGTTGCCGTTGCCGTGGCGGTTGCCGTTGCTGTTGGCCTTGGCGTCGCGGTTGCCGTTGCTGTTGCCGTTGCCGTTGGTCTGGGCGTCGCTGTTGGTGTGGCAGTGGCAGTGGGCGTCGGCGTCACTTGGGTTGCTTGGAATTGCCCGATCCACGTCGACCACTGAGATCCCCCCGTCCAAGCGTACTCAGAATATATCCAAGCTTTACTCATGTCCGCCGGGTCAAGAGCTGCGCCGCTATAATCACCCCATCTATTCCTAGATCCGCCGAAGTAATTCGCATAGTAGCCCTCGCCCGATTTAAGAGTTGCGCTCGCTTGCCAGTCCGTATCCGATGCCAGCTTCACGGTGTAGCGACAATTCGCGTATTCTGAACTACTGCTCCGATCAAACACCATTGCAAGGTTGCCTCCGCTGTCTCGAATAATTGCCGGGTAAAAGTACCAAGCGCCATCAACTCCTATGCCGCGATTCCATTCCAGCGCGTTGGAAGCGGCATCGATTCCCACGCCCCGCACAACACTTACATCTCCACTGCCAAAATTGTATCTCTCTGTGAAGGCCGTGACGAGCTTCCCGTCGCGGTAAAAAACTTCTTGGGTCTGACACGGGCCGACCTCGATAAGATCAGAGCCGCCGAATTGATGCGCATTTGGCGCAAGCGAGTACGCCCCAATCCCAATGGTGCTCTGGCGTACCAGCGTGGGTGGTGCAGAAAGCGGATTTGTAAGTCGCCATAGTGTGATCGCGCTTCCACCTCCTGGCCGAGTGTCAATCAAATACTCTCCGCTAAGCGAACTTGTCGCTTGAGCCGGTTTCACGGAATATGCGGCCGTTCCATCTGCATCAAGCAATGCCCCGTTCCAAAAATCCCACCATGATAAGTTGCCACCGCTTCCCACCCAATACAGCTGTGATTTATGAAGGACACGAAGTTTTGCGTACGCCGATGCGGACGTATCGGCTGGAAAAGTGCGCTGGTTGCTTGTAACATAAATTGCCTCGCCGGAGTCGTAGCCTAGTCCGGGGTAATCAGCCCAAAGTCCCGACGCGTTTGTACCATTCAATCCAGCGTCTAGTTCCCATGACCACCAGGATCCGTTCGGGTCTGTATCATCGGAAACTGAAATAAGGTAGTAGGACCTCTGCGCAGAATCATCTCTAGCAAGAGCGAACAAGATCCATCGTCCTGCGTTGGCATCGTACACCACCTTGGGATCGAAAATAACGCTTGGTGGAGGTGGATTTAAGCTCGAAAACCAAGCTTCGAATGTTGTAGTGTACTGTCGAGTACCCGACTTCGTGTAGATTGCCCAAGAGCTGTTTGTTGCTACGACAACATGGTTTGGGCCGGCGGCTATAATTGGATCTGGAGGAATCCATGCGGTGTACGTAATTCCCTGAAAACTCCGAACTAGACCGGGCGTACTTGGAACGAGTGGATTAAGCAGCTTTGTGTCCTGAAACCATTCAGGTTTCAAGGCAGTTGTTATTTCTCGCTGAGGCGGCTGCGTCGGTATTTCGTGTTCGATCACCTGTTCGGCTCGTGCGACATATGGTGACAGTGGCTGTAACTGAGGAATGGTTTCGGTGGAAACACTACAATTTGCCTGGGACGTAGCGCTATCTGGATTGCTAGTTGCTGGTCCGGGCGCGTTGTCCGAAGCTTGGTCAACGCTCGTTCCATGGGCAGGGGGTTGTGCTTCAGCTGATCGAAAATCCGCAAGAATTGTGATCGAGAATAGCAACAAAGCTGATAACGCGAATGAAGAAGATGGAAGAGGGGAGGAGATTTTCACTGGTGGGGGCCTAAATCAAATCACATCGGTTTCTAATTCGTTAGGCAATGAGATTCTTCAGGGTTGGGCATATTATTTCAAGCCGGAAGGATGGACACCTCGTTGAAGCCGAAGGCGATCATGGGTTTGGCGGCGGGGGTTGATTCGGTTTCGCGGCGCGGCGGCCGAGATCGATAACCTGACGGGCGGCGAACCAGGCGTCGCTGAATTGACGGCCGATATCGCTCGCGAGCGCAAATTGCGGCAGGAAATCGTCGCACAATGAGAATTGCGCTTCGACGGCGCGGACGTCGTCGGGGAGCTGGCCGGTGAGCGCTTTGCGATTGGAGCGGGCGCTCGCAGGAGCGCCCACGGCGGTGCTGAATTGTTGCCAAAGGGCGTCGACGGCATCGAACGCGCCTGGGTAAAGTATTTCTCGGCGGCGGGTGGTGGTCCGCCGACGACAAGGCGAGCAGCGGTTCAGCGGCATCCAGGACAGTGGACCCGATGCCGGCAAGGGCGACGCCGCGGGCGTCATGAAGATCGCTGGGAGTCAGGTTGGCTTTCTCGGCGGTAGCGGTCTGGCCTTGTTTTGCGAGGCATTGGTAGGTGGCCCGGGGCAGGGCGTGCAATTGAGTTTCGAACTGCTTGCGCAATTGGCGCAGTTGTTTGGCGCTGCCGGTGATATCGGCGCTCTGTTTGGCGGCTTTATCGCTCAAGGCGGCCACCATCGGCCGCACGGCGGCGATGCCGCCGGTAAACGCGAGCGGCGGCTGGTTTTCCCAGACGGCCTTGAATTCGGATTTGTCGGCGACATCGAGAGTGGCAATGAAGCTGGCGATCTTATTGGCGATGGTGTCTTTCATGGGTTTGATGGAGCTTGCGGAAGGTTGGGGTTGAAAGTGAAACGGCGCAGCGATTTCCCGGCGAAGCGCCGGAGGCTTCCAGTTGGCGAATGACCGTTTCCAGCCACGCTCCGGCTGGTTCCAGCGCTTGACCGGACGTTTCCAGCGGTGCTCCGCGGGCTTCCAAATGGGCGGCCTGTCTTTCCAGCGCTGCTTACGAGGCTTCCAAACGACGCCCGGTTCTTCCCGGCGAGGCGAAGCTTCCTTCCGCTAGTCAGACGGAAGACCCCGGCCGAAAGACAGGCGTTTTCACCGGGCCGCTGTCTTGCTCCAGTATCGAGTCCGGTTCTTCCAGTCTTGTTTCGCATCTCCCCAGTCGCGCCGACGCGATAGTGCTGAGCAGGCCCATGCGACCCGAACCAGAGCGATTGCTTGTGGAGGTGGCGGGGGAACAGGATCACTTGCGGCAGATGCTGCCTGAGACGCGCGCCAAGTGTCTATAGGGAGAATTCCGTATTTGTTTTTTGCGGACTTCGCGACACGGAAATCGTATTGACTGGTTGTGAAGAAGTCTCCCCAGACCGGCGGCGATCCGATTGCGGTGCCCGCCAAATGGGATCTAACGCAGAGGGAGAGTGAAGTGCTGGATCTTCTCCGCACCGGCGCCACCGACAAGGAAATCGCGAACGGCCTTGGCGTCAGCCGCTACACGGTAAGCAAACACGTCGAGCACATTTTAAAGAAAATGGGCGTGACCACACGGACCGCCGCCGCGAGCCTGAGCTGGCAGAATTAGCTCACGTCGTGGATCGATAATCCATAGCAGCGCATCTGTTGCTCTGGCGTTGGAAGAATGGTTTAATGACTTCGCCAATAAGCCGGGCGACATGACCGCCGAACAAATACTCAGGGAGATCGAAGCTCTGCCGAAGTCGGAGCGCGAACGTCTCGTTCAGCATATGCGGGAATCAGGTTCCAGCGATATTCCGCAAGACTTCATTGATGCTTTGGCCGATTTCGATAATCAGCGATTCGTTTCGATGGAGTCCGCGTTGAGTCAGACGCCGCCCGAAACGTAGCAGAAAGCTCTAACAAAGTTCATTTCGGCGAGGGCGCCGAAACCAGCACGCGAGGCGCGTGCGATCCCCAATCCCCGGAATCCGCAGTGGAATTAATCGACGATCTCGAGGCCCATCTGGCGGGCGGGTGCCGGCGTAACTAAGCCAGGCCAAACTCTCGTTTCGCGACCGGCGTTTGCATTAGCATGAAAGTGGCGATGCCAAGGAGTGTGCCCCACGGAATGAAAGGACAATTCAGGGCTGCCATCACGAAGATGAACAAGCGATGGGTGCGCTTCTGGACACAGCGCCCGGCGTAAATGGTCAATCCGCCAAAGGTCCAGCCAAGCAGGATAATCACGCCAATCACCCCCGCAATAACCCGGAAGAAGACGACCGGCGGTCCCTGATTCATCGGTCGCGGCGAGGGCGATGGCGTCACCGACAACGACTGAACGGTTGTCGCCGATTTCGGCGGTGGATTCCAAGCCGATTCCGGCATGAATGAAAACCCGAGCATGAAAACGAAGTGAAACAGTAGAAACGAGACGAAGATTGCGCCGACCGCGCCCTTCACGTAAAAGCCGATGGCGAGCAACCGTAGGCGCTCGCGCACGATGATTTGCTCCTCCATTTCAGAAAGAGCCGGAGGCGACATAAACCTAACGAGTCGTTAATCGACGATCTCGAGCCCCATCTGGCGGGCGGTGCCGGCGATGACGCGGAAGCCGGCTTCGTCGCTGCGGGAGTTCAGATCCTTGGCCTTCGTCTTCACGATCTCCATGACCTGTTTGCGGGTGACTTTGCCGACTTTCGTTTTGTTCGGCTCCTTCGAACCAGCGGCAATGTTCGCGGCTTTCTTCAAGAGGACGGCAGCAGGCGGGCTCTTGGTGATGAACGTGAATGACTTGTCTTTGAAGACAGTGATGACGACGGGCAAAATATCGCCGGCCTGTTTCTGGGTGGCGGCGTTAAATTCTTTGCAGAACGCCATGATGTTGACGCCGCGCGGTCCGAGCGCGGTGCCGACGGGCGGCGCCGGGTTCGCCTGGCCGGCCGGGATCTGCAGTTTGATGTGAGCTACAACTTCCTTTGCCATAATTTTCTTAGACAGGATTAACAGGATTTTGAGGATTGATCCTGAAAGCTTCTCTGTCTCCCTCCGTAATCTTGTTAATCCTGTAAATCCTGTCCGATTTTTATCCGCGTTCCACCTGCCAGTATTCCAGCTCCACCGGGGTGGCGCGGCCGAAGATGGTGACGGAGACGCGGAGCTTGCCGCGGTCGGGATCGATTTCCTCGACGATGCCGTTCTGGTTCTGGAACGGACCGTCGGCCACTTTCACAGTCTCGCCGACTTCGAAGCTGACTTTCGGTTTCACCTTCTCTTCGCGCTCGCGCATCTGGGCGAGCATGTTGTCGACCTCCGCTTTCCGCATCGGGATCGGTTTGTCTTTCGTGCCGGCAAACCCGATGACGCCCGTGGTTTCGCGGATGAAATACCAGGTCCGGCCG
>QHNH01000003.1 GCA_003218375.1 Verrucomicrobiota bacterium
GCATGGCGGCGCATTGTAGCATCCGGCGCGCAGTTCATCCATGATCAAGCTTATCGTCCCAGCCGAACAGGCACGGCAACGGCTCGACCGTTTCCTCGCCCAGGCGCTCCCCACTTTTTCGCGCGCGCGGCTCCAGACGCTGATCCGCGACGGATTCGTGCTCCTCAACGGGAAGCCGTCCCGCCCGCGCGATCTTGTCCGGACCGGCGACACCGTGGAATTGCGGGAACCGGAACTCGAGAAGGTCGAAGCGCAACCGGAGCAGATGCAGCTCGACGTTATTTTCGAGGACGACGATCTTCTCGTGCTCAACAAACCGGCCGGCATTGTTATGCACCCCGGCGCCGGGCATCGGGCGCATACTTTGGTGAACGCGTTGCTGGCGCATTGCGCGAATCTTTCCGGCATTGGCGGAAAGGAACGTCCCGGAATCGTCCATCGTTTGGACAAGGAAACCAGCGGCGCTCTCGTAATCGCGAAGAACGACGCGACCCACCGCGATCTGTCCAGCCAGTTTGCCGCGCGGACGATGACGAAGATTTATCTCGCGCTCGTTGCGGGAACCCTGCGTAAGAGTTCGGGCGTAATCGACAAAGCCATCGCCCGGCACCCCGTCCATCGGCAGCGGATGAGCATTGCGCGACGCCAAGGCCGCTCCGCGAAAACCGAATACCGCGTCCTCCGTTCCGGCGGCGACATCAGCCTGGTCGAATGCACTCTGCACAGCGGCCGGACCCATCAGATCCGGGTGCACCTGCATCACCTCGGCCATCCCGTCCTCGGCGACAAACTCTACGGCGGCAAACGCGCCGGCGATTATCCGCGCCAAATGCTGCACGCCTGGAAGCTCACCTTCCGCCATCCACGCACCGGCGATATGATGAGCTTCGAAGCGCCGGTGCCACGCGATTTTGCGGAAGCGATGCGGCAGATTCCAAGTCGCTGAAAGAAGTCTTGCACGAAGGACGCAAGGGTCATCGAGTCCTGCCTTGTATCTTTTGGGTGGGGCGCGTGAGTCAGATCGCTACGACCTGAGTGCGGCCAGCAAAAGTTTTTTTGCTTATCGCAAAAAAAGTTCTTGCATGTCTCGGGCGATTCGCTAAAACACGCCGACTTCCCAGTAGATCGCCCACCAGAATGCCCCCTTCATCGAACTCGCACTTCATCCAACCGACAACTCTCCGTGAGCTGTGGCGTTGGCCCGGCGCCACGGTCCCTTGATTCAAATCCCACAAGCATGAACACCTCCTTTTTATCGTCTGTCCTTTCATCCAACGGGACATATCCATGGCGTCGCAAAAGCTTGTTTGCATTATTGGGCGCTCTCTTGCCATTGTTGTCAGTCTCGCTGGCGAAGGCTGCTGCTGTCCCATGCAATTATCATTACACGACGGACTGCGCGACTTACATCGCGTTCGAAGAGATCTGGTGGTCCAACGTTCTTATTACTGTCAATCCACCATACGTTGCCGGCGACTATTTCTTCTCCCGCGGCGTGAGCGGCACATCTTACGACGTTCGGCTCGCTTCTGATGGTACTTATCAAATCGTGGCTGGCTCTACATTCGGTTACGAGTATTCCAATTGGGTTGGCTACACGCCTCAGTGGACTTTATCGCCACCGGCGGGTGGCACAGGCTCCATCACTGGGGACAGTCAAGCGCCAGCCCAAGCCGTGTGCGATGGCTACCAGGGCACCCTTAACAATATTGCTACCGTCCATCTAACCATCGGGCCGACTCCGCCAGTGAATCCCGAAGTGATGCAATGCAGCACGAAGACAGCGGGAAATCAGACGAGCTGTTCGTCATGCAACAGTAATTCGCCGACAAACAGTTATGCGATGGCGCGCTACAGCATCCACGCCATGCTCGTCAGCCTGAATATTCAGGATACGCCGCTGCGCTACTCACCGCCTTACGGACCGGCGATTGATTTCACTGTCACCTACAACCAAAGGGAATCGCAGCAGCCTGCCACCTTTACCTATTCGAACCTTGGGCCGACGTGGACCTTTGGCTGGCTTTCCTACGTCACCGATGATCCCAACAACCAGCTTCCTCTTACTGCTTTGTATCGCTCCGGCGGTGGCGCGGAAGTCTTCGCCTACGACAGCGCTTCGCAGTCGTTCGTAATTGATCCTCGAAGTCACGCGAGCCTCGTCAAGACTAGCAGCACGAGTTACGAGCGACGGCTGCCAGATGGGTCGAAGGAAGTTTACGCATTAAGCGATGGCGCGACTTCTTATCCGCGCCGGATCTTCATGACCCAAATCGTCGATCCAGCCGGGAACTCCCTCTCGATCGGATATGACGGGACTTTTCGCGCGACGACGATCGCCGACGCGCTGAGCCAAGTGACCAACATTTCCTACGAACTTCCGGCCGATCCGCTCAAGGTCACAAAGGTAACCGACCCGTTTGGACGGTTCGCGACATTTGAATACACGAACGGTCAGTTGACGAGGATCACCGATGAAATCGGAATCCAGTCGCAGTTCACTTACACCGCTGGGACCGACTCCATCGACACGCTCACGACTCCGTACGGAACAACCACGTTTGTCAGCGGCGCGAACGGCACGAATCGCTGGATCGAAGCGACCGATCCGCTAGGTGGCAAGGAACGCGTGGAATACCGCGATCAGGCCCCGGGGATTAACGCGAGCGATCCGGTCGCACCGAACGCGACCGGCATTACTAACGCCGGGCTCGACATGGCGAACACGTTTTACTGGGACAAGAAAGCGATGATCGTTGCTCCGGGCGACTACACCCAGGCCAAGATAACCCATTGGCTCTTGAAGTCGGACGGCACGCCGGCCGACGTGATCTCCAGCGAAAAGCAGCCCCTTGAGAACCGCATTTGGTACACCTACGCAGGGCAACCTGATTATCAGCATATCGGCACTACTGCGAACCCTGCGCAAACAGCGCGAGTGTTGGGCGACGGCAGCACGCAGTTATCGCAGTTCGAGTATAACGCTATCGGCAAGTCAACGAAGACAACGGACCCGGTCGGTCGTGTCATGAGCTACATATACGATACGAACAATATCGATCTACTCGAAATCCGGCAGACCCGCGGAACGGACAACGAGCTTCAGCGCAAGTTCACCTACAACGCCCTCCACGAGCCGCTAACCGACACCGACGCGGCGGGTCAGCCAACCACCTATACCTACAACGCCCAGGGCCAGGTCCTCACTCGCAAGAACGCGAAGAATGAAACGACGACCTACGCCTACGGCGGCACGGTGCCTGCCGGCTGCCTCGCCTCAGTCACCAGCCCACCGTTCAACAGCGTCTCCGCCGTAACCTCCTTTACCTACGACACCGTTAAGCGGGTCCGGACAGTCACCGACTCGGATAGCTACACGGTCACGACCGATTACGATAACCTCGACCGGAAGACCACGGTCACCTATCCGGACACGACGTTCGAGCAGTTTCAGTACACCGATAACGTGACCGGAGCGATGACGCTCGATCTCACCGGGAGCCGCGACCGGCGCGGCCTTTGGACCTACCGTCATTACAACGCCAACCAGAAAATGGATTCGATCACCGATCCGGCAAATCGGACGACGCAATATGGATATTGCACTTGCGGCGCCTTGACCAGCATCACCGACCCGAAACTCCAGACCACGACGTTCTATCGCGACATCCAGAGCCGCGTTTACCAGAAGGTTTTCCAGGACGGCAGCACCATCGATTACCTCTACGAAGGCCAGACCGCGCCGAATACTGCCGCAGCGACCAGTCGTCTTCAATCGTCGACCGATGCGAAAAGCCAGCGAACGAACTACACGTATTTCGCTGACGATAATATTCAGCAGGTCACCTACACCAATACTGCCGGGCAGCCGCTAACACCGCCGACGCCCAGCGTCAGTTACACCTACGATTCGAATTACAATCGGGTGAGCACGATGCTCGACGGCATCGGGACGACAACTTATGCCTATAACCCAATAGCCGTGCCGCCCGCATTAGGGGCCGGGCAGCTCGCGTCGATCGACGCCCCTCTGGCGAACGACACCATCACTTTCACCTACGATCAGCTCGGTCGCGTGACCAATCGTTCAGTCAATGGCGCGGTCAACAGCGAAACCTGGACCTTCGACAGCCTCGGCCGGGTCGGCACTGACGTGAACAAACTCGGCACCTTCACGAATACGTATGTCGGCGTGACGAACCGCCTCAACAAGATGGCGTATCCTGGCGGGGCTTCAGCTAACTATCTCTATTTCCCGAACGCCCAAAACAAGCGGCTCCAGCAGATCAAGAACTTGAACAGCAGCAAAAATAACAACCTGATCTCGCAGCAGGATTACACCTACGACGCCGAAGGAGAGATCCTGACCTGGACCAAGAACTATGCAGGCTTGGCGGCGCCCCAGCGCTTCGATCTCGGCTACGACAATGCCGATCAACTAACCACCGCGCCGTTAAAGAATGCCTCCACGAACGCGCTGATCAAGCAGTACACCTACGGCTATGACACCGCGAGCAACCGAACGACCGAACTGGTTGCGACGACCACGACGACCTCCACGCCAAACAGCGTAAACGAGATCACAAGCCAAAGTGGCGGCGTCAACCGCACCCTTACCTACGATCTGAACGGCAGCATCACGAGCGACGGAGGCACGAGGACGTTTGAGTGGGATGGCGCAAACCGACTGGTGGCGATCAACTATACTGGGTTCACGACCCGCAGCGAATTCACTTACGACGGATTGAGCCGTGTCGCAAAGATCGTTGAAAAGACCGGCTCAACGATCAACTCGACGCGCAAATTCGTCTGGAACGGACAGGAAGAGCTCGAGTTTCGCGATGCTACAGATTCCGTAACCCAGCGAAACTACAGACAGGGCCAATATGTTGGAACGACCGCCTATTTTTACACCCGCGATCATCTGGGCTCGATTCGCGAAATGTTCACCGGCGGCGGCACCGTTGTTGCTCGCTATGATTATGATCCTTACGGACGCTCAACCACCGTGCTCGGCACCACTCCCACCGATTTCAACTTTACCGGCCTCTACCGCCACTCGAAGAGCAATCTCGATCTGGCCACGTTCCGCGCCTTCGATCCCGATCTTGGTCGGTGGCTAAATCGGGATCCCATTGGCGAAAAAGGGGGATTAAGTCTTTACGAGTACGTCGGTAATCGCCCTGTACGGTCCACCGACATAATGGGACTCTGCACGGCAGGTGAGCGCAAGACTGAGACATATGTCTACCCCCAATGGGATCCACTGTTCGAAGGCCTACTCCCCGTCGAAGGGATATGGATTCCGATGTTTCGATTGATCAACTGGTACGACTGTGACCAGGACTACAAGTGCGTCGCGGACAATAAGTGCTCGGGATCGACCGGCGGAAAATGGGTTCCAGACGGCGAGCCTAAAAACTGTCGGCTACACAATGGAAATGGCTGGCTTTAGTTTTCACGTTAGCTGAGACTAATCGATCGTTATGAATAATGCGGTAGAACCGTCCCTCCGACCTAAACAGCCGAAGCTTCCCGGATGGCGCCGCGGCGTCGGGGTGGCGTTGGTTCTCGCAGGGATGTTGTTATTGGCATTTACTTCTGATTACCACGTCGCTCAGGTACAATTCGTCGTCGCTCTACTGCTGATTGTCGCGGGGGTGTGGTTATGCGCGGGTCTGGGCTTCAGCCGAAGGAAAGACTACCGAAAGTTGTAAGCCGAGCCGGTACTCGAGTTCCGTGACGCCACCGACGCGGTGACCCAGCGCAATTATGCTCAAGGCCAATATATTGGAACGACCGCCTATTTTTACACCCACGATCATCTCGGCTCAGTCCGAGAAGAGAAACAAAAGGAAAGAAACAAAAAAAACAAAAGGGGTCAGACGGTGATTCTCGCTGTCTTTGAGTCGACGCCAATCCAGCCGACGCAATAATTTTGAAGAAATGGCTCGCAAGAATGGGTCGAGTTCCTCGGGACCGCTTTTTCATCTGTTGATCATCGCGATTCGCCGCGAACCAATCGTTTGCTGATCGAAAACGAATGTATGACTCCTGAATTGAAGAAGGCGTTATCAGGAAAATGAGCGAGAATCAAAGACTGACCCCTTCTCTTCCTTTACTATCATTGGGATAATCAGCCTCACGCCACACGTGGCGGAGAGCCGCATTGGGATCGGGGGAATCTCCATGACGGCTGGCGCCAAGAGTGGTCTACGGATAATGGTGCCACTTGGAACCCGAAATAATATGAGCCAACAGTATATAGCGGTAAGGATCGGACTCAATCGTGATGAGGTGATAATCGAAGCCGACGACGACGGACTGGAGATGATTGCTGCCACGCTGCTCAGATTGAGAGGGCGTTCGGGACCATCAGCTCATTGGCACTTTTCGCAAGCGTTTGGCAACGCTTCAAAGGGTTCTTTGGCGCTCGTGGTTTCTCGGATTGAATTGGAACAAGACGCGGTCTAAACACCGGCGGTGGAAACGGGTCAGAGCTAACTTCGGAGGGGGAATACCGTGCAGCTGACCAATCGATCGGCTTGTGTCAATACTCCACAACGGTTCGATCTCGCCTACGATAACGCCGACCAGGTTATGACCGCACCATTGAAAACGCCTCGACGAACGCGCTGATCAAGCAGTACACCTACGGCTATGATACCGCGAGCAACCGAACGACCGAACTGGTTCCGACGACCACGACGACCACGTCCACGCCGAACAACGTCAACGAGATCACAAGTCAGAGCGGCGGCGGCGGCGTCAATCGCACCCTCATCTACGATCTCAATGGCAGCATCACCAGCGACGGCGGCATCCACACCTTCGAGTGGGACGGCGCGAATCGGTAGGTTGCGATTAATTATACTGGCTTTACCACCCGATCGGAATTCACCTACGACGGTTTAAACCGAGTAGCCAAGATCGTTGAGAAGACGGGGAATACGATCAATTCGACGCGCAAGATCGTATGGGGACGGCCAGGAAAAGCTTGAGCTTCGCGACGCGACTGACGCTGTCACCCAGCGCAATTATTCGCAGGGGCAATATGTTGGCACGACCCCCTACTTTTACACTCGCGACCACCTCGGATCGATTCGCGAAATGTTTACCGGCGGCGGCACCGTTGTTGCTCGTTATGACTACGATCCTTACGGACGCTCAACCACCGTGCTTGGAACAACTCCCACCGACTTCAACTTCACCGGTCTCTACCGCCACTCCAAGAGCAATCTGGATCTGGCTACATACCGCGCTTACGATCCCGATCTCGGCCGCTGGCTAAGCCGAGATCCGATCGGGGAACGCGGAGGCATCAACTTATATGGCTACGTAGGTAATACGCCCGCTAACCTTACTGACCGGCTTGGGCTACTATTCGATGGTGGTACAATTACGATACCGGGGGTGACCATTGCGACGGGCGGCGGAGGTTTGGGCGCCGCTGCAATTGCGCCGATTACCGCGGCTGCTGTGCTCGGGGCAGGAGCTGGCTATCTGCTCGATCAAATTCCCGCTGTGCGCAACGCCTCGACGGATTTGATGTACAACTTGTTCTATCGGAATCAGGAGGGACCGGACCCCTGGGCGTGGACGGGTTATCACAACAGCTTGAGTCGTAGATTTTGGCTCGCCGAGGATGATTGCCTCCGCCAGCTTGAGAAATATAACACCGCGTGTAAGGGTAAGTTAAATCAACAAGAACGTGATACCTTTATGCGCAATTGCATGAAGGAAAAACTTCGACTACCCATAAGTCAACGTTATCATGGCGGCAAAGAACAACATTCCCAATTGGCACTCGGAAGAAAGTGCCAGAATCGAAGCTCTTCGATGGAACGAGAATACGGATGACTTCGATGCTCTCTATTCGTACGTAAGAAAGAAGATTTCGGAAGAATTGCACGAGCAGGGAAAGGATCTTTCGAAGATCGCGACGGATAACGAACTCCGTCACGAGGTGCGATCTGCCGCGGAAAGCTATGATCAGAAACGTCGCGAGCTGATTGGATTGGAGATACATGTCACGCTTTGGATACGGGGGTTTGTTGCGACGAGAATGAGAACGCAACCCAAGCCCGACAAATAATCGCCTATCCTGGCGGCGCCCGGCGATGCACATGGATCCACGAGTCGCGGACATTGGCATTGGACTGAATATCATCAAGATCCGCAAACTTGTAAATGCTTTGCCAAAAGGATGTCGGGAGGCAGCCCTCCATGATTAGACGGGACGTAACAAAACCTTTTGCGACGGCAAGAGAGTGCATCCGTGATCTTTGGAACCAACATTATCGGCATCTAACCCTGGCCGCTGATCCCTTCGACGTTGTCGACTGGTTCAAGATCATTAGACGGCAAATCTTGATGGATTTTCTCCGACCCTGCTCAGCGGATTCCATCATACTAGTCCAACTACACGACTCGACCGATCCAAGGACTGTGCTGAAGAAACAGGTAGAGCAACCGCAAATAGTCAAATGGGTTTGGTGCGAGTCGCTAGAGGACATTGCCGGTCAGCATTTTTCTTTTGTCGACTTCTTTGATTTCGCAGAGCGGGAGCTTATTGATCTGCGCTACATCGAGACAGCTTCGCAAAACGAAGTGGCCAAACACTTTTTATTCGAGTTTGCCTGTTCGCGATTCTTCTTAATCGAGCGCAAATAACGACGACCGGTTACAATCAAACCTGGACTTTCGACAGCCTTAGCCGTGTGAGCACGATGTAAACAAACTCGGCGCGCTTACCAACACTTATGTCGGGGCGACGAATTGACTGAGCAAGATGGCCTATCCCGGTGGCGCTTCGGCCAACTACCTCTATTTCCCGAATGCACAGAACAAGCGCCTCCAGCAGATCAAGAACCTGAACAGCAGCAAGAATAACAACCTGATCTCGCAACAGGATTACACCTACGACGCCGAAGGCGAAATCCTCACCTGGACAAAGAACTATGCCAGCCTGAGCGCACCGCAAAGATTCGAAGTAGGCGAATGGGATATCATTTGGTTTCCCCGCGGCGACATTCCGATTAAGCCGCTAGCGATGATTGACACAATCCCGTTTGCCCTTAGTCCGACGGTTGTTGAACAATTGCGTGGCAAAGTGATAGACTTCGTGGATGGCCAGGTCAAAATATCCGATAACTATCCGCCGGGTTAATCGGCGAACATATGACAGTCAACGGCATTCTCCCTATGAAAGCAAATGCGGACCTGAACGGTCAGTCTTAGAATCTCGGCAGTTGCCCTCGACGCTAGCGTCGGTCAAGTATGATCGGCAGATCATGGGCATTGGTTCCCCGGGTCGAACGGAAGGAACAGAAGGGGTCAGGGGGCAGCATTGGGGTCGCGTCTAAACATTTGACAATTGCTCTTCAAACAGCGCTGCGCCTCGACCCCTCCAAATGTCGAATGTTTAGACGTGACCCTCTTCCGACCTCTCCGTCCTCGGCGACAAATTATATGGCGGCAAACGCGCCGGAGATTCCCGCGTCAAATGTTGCACGCCTGGAAGCTCCCCTTTCGCCACCCGCGTTCCGGCGATGAAATGAGTTTCGAAGCGCCAGTTCCCCGAGACTTCGCCGATGCGATGCGAGAAATTCCTGTCGGTTGAGGGCATCTCACACGAAGGACACCCGTAACGCAGCGCGTAAGCGCGAGGCCGGGCTTTCCAAGGCTCACAAGTTTCGTGCCGTTGTGTTGCCCACGCAATCAGTTCACTCCACCCAAGAACCCGTGGACAAACTTTTTTTGAAATTCGCAAAAAAAGTTCTTGCATGTCTCGCGCGACCCGCTAAAACACGCCGACTCCAACGCGTTTCCCACCAGAATTTCCCTCTCCTCAATCCCCGAACTTCCCCGACACCCACGCACCTCCCGCACCCTAGCCCATCGCCATTATGAAAATCGTACCCGCGCAGTTTGTTTCCAAAACCAAAGTTTCGACCGCGCAATTCCTTGAAGCGACTCAACTTTACCGCGGTTTTGCTGCGCTGCGTAAACTGTTAATCGGTGCCTTCTCGTATGTTATCTGCGCGCTTCCCTCCGCGCCTACCGCAAATGCCGACATCGCATGTTACGCTCACAAGAGCACGGACTGTTCGGTCACCTGGCGCAGGCACGACGTGTGATGCGCCGAAGACTGGCGGCAACCAGCAGAGCCATTCAATGTTGGTGAGTCTAAATATCCAGGACAAGCCTCTTCGCTATTCGCCAGCCTACGGTCCTTCGATCGATTTCACGGTGACTTACAACCAGAAAGAAACGCAGCAGCCGGGCACCTTCACCTACTCGAATCTCGGGCCAAAATGGACCTTCGGCTGGCTCTCCTACGTCAGCGATGATCCTAATTCTCAGTTGCCGCTCACGGGTCTTTACCGTTCAGGCGGCGGCGCAGAGATTTTTGCCTACGATAATGCTTCGCAATCGTTCGTAACCGCTGCGCGAACCCATGCCACGCTGGTGAAGACCGGCGCCGCCAGCTATGAGCGCCGACTGCCAGACGGCTCGAAGGAAGTTTTCGCGCTGAGCGACGGCGCGACCTCGTATCCGCGCCGAATCTTCCTGACCCAAATCGTCGATCCGGCCGGGAACTCGGTTTCGGTCGGATACGATGCGAGCTTTCGCGTGACCACGATCACCGACGCGCTGAGCCAGGTGACGAACGTTTCCTACGAGCTGCCCGCCGATCCGCTCAAGGTCACCAAGGTGACCGATCCATTTGGACGCTTCGCTGCCTTCGAATACACCAATGGGCAACTGACGAAAATCACCGACGAGATCGGGATTCAGTCGCAGTTCACCTACACCACCGGAACCGATTCGATTGACACGCTGACGACTCCGTACGGCACGACAAGCTTTGTTAGCGGTCAGAACGGGACCAATCGGTGGATCGAAATGACGGACCCGCTCGGCGGCAAGGAGCGCGTCGAATACCGCGATCAGGCGCCGGGCATTAGCGCTACTGATCCCGTGGCGCCGAATACCCCCGGGATTACCAACGCAAGCTTGGATGTGGCCAACACCTTTTACTGGGACAAGAAAGCGATGCTTGTGGCGCACGGCGATTACACCCAGGCAAAGATTACCCATTGGCTGTATAACCCTGATGGAACCGTCTCCGACATTGTTTCCAGCGAGAAACAACCACTCGAGAACCGTGTCTGGTATACCTACGCGGGTCAACCCGACTATCAGCATGCGGGGCCGAGTGCAAATCCGTCGCAGGTCGCGCGAGTCCTGGCGGACGGCAGCACGCAGTTGTCGCAGTTCGAGTACAACAGCATCGGCAAAACCACAAAGAGCACAGACCCGGTTGGCCGCGTCATGAGCTATGCCTATGACACGAACAACATCGACCTGCTCGAAATCCGGCAGACCCGCGGGACGAACAACGAGCTTCAACGCAAGTTCACCTACAATACTCTGCACGAGCCGCTCACCGATACCGACGCCGCCGGACAGGCCACCACCTTCACTTACAACGCCCAGGGCCAGGTGCTCACCCGCAAGAACGCGAAGAATGAGACGATCACGTACACCTACGGCGGGACTGTCCCGGCCGGCCTCCTTGCTGCGATCACCAGTCCGCCGTTCAATAGCGTCTCGGCCGTCACGACGTTTACCTACGACAGCTTTAAGCGCGTTCACGCGGTGACCGATTCGGACAGCTACACCGTCACGACCGATTACGACAATCTCGACCGCAAAATCACGGTGACGTACCCCGACACCACCTTTGAGCAGTTCCAATATACCGACAACATCACTGGTGCTATGACCCTTGACCTGACTGGGAGCCGCGACCGGCGCGGGCTCTGGACATACCGACATTATAACGCTAACCAGAAAATGGATTCGATCAAGGACCCGGAGAATCGAACCACGCAATATATCTGGTGCACTTGCGGCGCGCTCACCGGCATCAAAGATCCGAAGGATCAGACCACCACTTTTTATCGCGATATTCAGAGCCGTGTTTACCAGAAGGTTTTTCAGGATGGCGCCACGATCGATTATCTTTACGAGGGCCAAACCGCACCAAACACCGTCGGTGCCACGAGCCGGCTCAAATCATCGACTGATGCCAAGAGCCAGCGAACCAATTATTCCTATTTCGCTGACGACACGCTTCAGCAGGTGAGCTACACAACCACGGGAGGGCAACCCCTCTCTCCACCGACGCCGTCGGTCAGTTACACTTACGATCCGAATTATGATCGGCTCTCGACGATGACAGATGGCACCGGGCTAACGACCTATGGATATAATCCCATCACCGTGCCGCCGACGCTTGGCGCCGGGCAACTCGCCTCTGTCGACGGCCCATTGGCTAATGACACACTCACGTTCGGTTATGATGAGCTGGAGCGGACAATAAATCGCTCGATCAATGGCACAGCGAACTCGAGCACCGTGGGTTTTGACAGTTTGGGCAGAACGAATGGTGAGGTAAATAACCTCGGCACCTTCGACTACACTTACGTGGGCGCTACGAACCGGCCACAGATGCTCCATTACCCAAATGGACAGACCTCCAATTATAGTTATTATCCCAACAGCGGGGACAAACAGCTGCAAACATTACAAAATCTTCGCCCCAATCTCAGCAACCTGTCGCGATTCGACTATATCTATGACAAGGAACACATGATCACGCAGTGGACAAAGCAGAACGACGCGAGCACGGCGCAACCGCTTTATTTTACTTACGACGGCGCTGACCAGTTGGTCCTTTGGAAAAACAATTCGGTCCCACCGCTACACGGTGGCATTATCCACCAACTCACCTACGATTTTGCCGGAAACCGGCAGACGGACGTTTACGATGAATATCCCGGTGGGGGGTGGGATCCTACTGAAACTCGCAAGGACGAAAGTTTTGATTCCGTGAATAAACTAACCGCCGTCGCGGGAGCGGACCCGACTCCGCCGCCGGAACCGGGACCGATCCATTATGAAGAAGGCGAACCGCCCCCGCCACCGCCGGCCGACACCTACACTTACGACCTGAACGGAAACCAGACGGCGCGAATCTATTGGCGCGGAGGCGGGAACACGTTCGAGTGGGACGCGGCGAACCGCCTCGCCGCGATCAATTATACCGGCAACGACAACCGTACCGAGTTCAGCTACGACGGATTGAGCCATTGCAAGAAGATCGTTGAGAAAACGGGCACGACGGTGAACAGCACCAAGCAGTTTGTCTGGATCGGAAACCGGATC
>QHNH01000009.1 GCA_003218375.1 Verrucomicrobiota bacterium
ATCATTCGATATCAACGGTGGCGACTTGATGATGTGATGAAAGAGAGCACGCGCGTCCTTCTCGCTCTCGTCGCCGCGATCCTCCTCGGCGTCCTCATCGCGGCCTCGCAGAACGCCTCCCTCATCCGCGCCGCCGACGCGATCGCGCCGATCGGCACGCTCTGGGTCAACGGCATTCGCATGACCGTAATCCCTCTCGTCATTTCGCTGTTGATCACCGGAGTCGCATCGGTCTCGGACATCAAGTCGATCGGCCGGCTCGGCGGACGGACGCTCGTTACTTTTGTGCTGCTTCTCATTGGAGTCGCCGCAATCGTAATTCCCGTTGCGCTGGCGATGTTTCGGCTCCTTCCGCCGCACGGTGCCCTGGAACTCCCACCCGGCGCGGTCGAAGCGGCGAATGAAATCTCCGCGGGAGGACAGGCGCAGACGTTCTCGGCCTGGCTTGTCTCGCTCCTTCCTGCGAACCCGATCGCCGCCGCCGCGAGCGGGGCGATGATGCCGTTGATCCTTTTCACGCTGCTCCTCGCGCTGGCCATTGCGCGTTCCCCCGAGGCATCGCGCCAGACGCTGACGCGCTTCTTCCGCGCTCTGAGCGACGCGATGCTCATCCTCGTCCGCTGGATCATCCTCGCTGCGCCGCTCGGCGTCTTCGCGCTCGTCCTTCCCCTGGCCGTCCATGCCGGCGGAACGCTGGCGGGCGCGATTGGCTTTTATGTCGCTGCCTACTCGATCGCGAGCGTCGCTGTTACACTGCTCCTTTATCCTGTCGTCGCGATCGCGGGCCGGATTCCGCTGCGCCGTTTCGCGCGTGCCGCCCTGCCGCCGCAGCTCATTGCCTTCAGCTCCAGCTCGTCGATCGCGGCGCTGCCGGCGCTCGTCGAGACGGCCGAGAAGAACTTGCGCTTGCCCGAGCGGGTCACCGGATTTGTCCTGCCTCTTGCAGTCTCCACCTTCAAGATTGCGGCGCCGGTGTCATGGACGATCGGCGCGCTCTTTGTCGGCTGGTTCTACGGCGTGCCGCTCCACGCCGGCAGCGTAGCGACAATCGCTTTCGCAGCGGTGTTCCTTGCGTTCGCCGTGCCGGGCATTCCGCGCGGCGCGTTCATCATGCTGACACCACTCTTTCTTGCCATCGGTCTGCCGGCCCAAGGAATCGGGATCCTGATCGCAGTCGACGCGATCCCCGACGTCTTCGCCACGGTGCTGAACACAACCGGCCATCTCGTTGCAGCCGCGCTGGTCGCGCGAAGCTGTGATGACTGAAGTTCCTCGGGCGCCCCGGGTTTGGGCATTACAAAAATGTAAAGAAAAGGCTTGCTGTCGGCATTACGAATTTGTAATCCAGCGCAATGCCGCTTCGCTCTATCTCTCGCATCATCGCCATTTCCGCTGGGGCGGCGATTATCATCATCGGCGGTGAACGAACGGTTCGCGCCCAGGAAGCTGTCACTATTCAGCCGGTCCACGTCACCGGCGAAGAAGTGCCGAGCTCTTATGGCGCCACGCCCGGTTTTTCCCGGAGCCGTTTCTCGAACCTCACCCAATCTTATGTGCTGCCGCCCGGCGCGGTCTTCGCCGGGCTCATCTATCAAGGCGACGCGCTTCGATTCAATCGGCCCGATCACATGTTGACGCAGGAAATCGAGATCGGTCTTCCGGGCCGGTTCGGGATCGCGTTTGAAAACTCGGTCGAGAATCATCGCGGAACCACCCAGGAGCGAACCTTCAGCATCGAAGGCCGCTATGCGCTCGCCGATTGGAACAAGATCCCGCTCAACCCGACGATTTTCGTCGAATACAAATTCGGCGTCGGCGACATCCTCCATGATGAAGGCCCGCCGGAAATGGTGCCGAAAGGCGAAGGCCGGGCATTTCTCGAGGAGCACATGCCGTTGCCGGATGCTGTGGAAGTGCGCCTTCTCCTGGCCCAGGATTTTGGCAACAACGTCGAATGGGCCTTGAACGGTTTCTTCGAACAGGAAGTGGGCGGGGATCGCGGCCGGGAGATCGGATTCGCCCAGAGTCTCATGTTCCCGATTATTCTACCGAACGAACGGCTCAAGGTCGGCGCGGAAATGCAATTCACGTCGTTCACGGACGCGGGAATTCGGGAAGCGGGAGAAGACCCGTCCTATCGATGCGTCATTGGACCTACAGTCGCTTGGAAGCCATCGAGGAACACGCGCTTGGATGTCTCCACCCTGTTTGGAGTCACGGATGATTCGCCGCGTGCATCCGTCTTCGTTGTTTTCTCGATGTTGTTCGGCGGCAGCGAGCCTTCGCAGGCCGAAGCGCCGGCCTCCACCCGAAACCGCTGAGTTCCTCCTAGGCGGTTGGTCGGCGTTCAATCGTCATTCCGTCCTGCGATTGGAATTTCGATCGGAACATAGACTTTCAGTCTGTGCGCCCAGCGGACATTCTGTCCGCTGCTGCCAGAGTCAGCGGAGACCAACTCCGCTGGGCACACAGACTGAAAGTCTATGTTCCGCGCTCCGCCGAACCGGGCACGGCGCGTTCGGCGGCTTGGAACCCGATCTTGGAATGGGTGCCGTCGCAGAACGGCTTCGTCGTCGATGCGCCGCAACGGCAGAGCGCCATCCGTTCTTTCGTCGGGTAAATATTCCCGTCGTCGTCCTTTAATTCCACCTGCCCCGTCACGATGTAGGGCCCGTTCTCGATGATCTCGATTGTTACGTCAGCCATGGAGGCAGTTTAGCCGAACTCTTGCCGTTCAGGTAGGGACGCTTTTCCGAAGCGTCCGATTAACTCTCGTGAGATGCGGTCACTGCAAAAAGTCGGACGCGTCGGAAACGCGTCCCTACCTGAGTCGTTCGAAATCCTCCGGCGTGTCGATGTCGACCGCGCCCCCCTCGAACAAAATCGACGCCACGTCGTCAGGTCGCGCCGCGATCAACGATTTCGCTCCGGAATTATCCGGCAGTGCGAGAAGCGCTTCAAAACAGGAGCGATCGAAGAGCGCTGGAATCCCCACCGTCTCCGCGTAACTCGAAGCGACAATCGGTTTCCCGGTCTTCTCGTGCGCGGCGATCAGGGCGGCAACAACCGTTGCGTTCACGAGCGGCTGATCGCAGGCCAGGAGCACAATCGCGTCGATGGAATCGGCGCACTGATGCAAGCCGCAGCGGATCGATGTTCCCAATCCGTTTTGCCATTCCGCATTTTCCACCAGCAGCGCGGACGTCGCTCGCAGCTCGTCGCGGATCGCTTCGCCGTCGGGTCCGATCACGACGATGACCGGATCGCATTGCGCTTCTGTCGCGGCCCGAACGGCGCGCCGCACTAGCGTCTCGCCGCGAAAACTCAGCAGTTGTTTGGGGCGACCGAGACGCGACGATCCGCCGGCCGCGAGAACTACCGCGCCGATCTTGCGCATTCTTCCACCGGCATCGGTTCATGCCGGCGAACGATATTCCAGCCATGGATCGGCGCCTTGCGATCGCGCAACGACTCGGCGCTCGCACCCGCAAACACCGCCTGGATTTCCGAGACGAGCGCGAGGGCGAGTTCTTCCGGCGTTTCCGCGCCGAGATCGAGCCCGGCCGGCGCGAAGACCTCGGCGTCGATCGCGATGCCTTCATCGAGGACGGCGTTAAGCAATTGATCGCGCCGCTTCCGCGGCCCGAGCAGGCCGACGTAAGGCAGATCGAGTTTCAGTAGGTGACAAAGCGCGGCGAAGTCGCGTCCGTAATTGTGCGATTTAACAATCGCGGCCGTTCGACTGTCGACGTGGCTCATAAGATCGGCCGGTTGATCGATCTCGATGACTTCCCATCCCAGGATCTCCCCGAAGGCGTGGAGCGGAACGCTGTCCGGCCCGTCGCCAAAAATCAGGAGGCGAATCGGCGGTTCGATTTCCTGAGTGAACGCCTCGGAAGGCATTTTCGCTTCACGACTTACAAATCGCGTTCCGCGATCTTCATTCGGTCCCTCGAAAATCGTGGCGGCGGCGCAACTGCGTCGCTCGGAAAAGTTTCTCGCCAGCTCCGGAAGAAATTGTTCCTGCAGCCGCTCGACCAAAATTTCGATTGTGCCGTTGCACCCGAAACGCAGCCGCGTGTCGAAGCTCATCAACGACGGCTTTCCGGTGCGCATCACTTCCATCGCGCGCCGCGCCACTTCTTCCTCGAGACATCCACCGCTCAACGAACCTGCCGTCGCGCCATCCGCGCAAATCAGCATCCGCGCGCCGGGCCGCCGATAGCTGGATCCTTGCGCGCGTACGAGCGTCGCGAGCGCGAGGGGCTCGCCGTGATGAAGCTCGGCCAGGCGAAGAATGTCCCTGATCTCCTTCATTGGCGAATGATTCGTATCGGTCGCTTCACCTAAATCAACTTGTCCGGCGTGATCGGCAGATCGCGCACTCGCTTTCCCGTGGCGTGATAAACCGCATTTGCGACCGCCGCCGCCATCCCAGTAATCCCGATCTCGCCCATGCCCCGGGCGCCGATGGGATTGAACGCGAAGTCGGGTTCGCCTACGAATGAGACATCGATCTCCGGCACGTCGAGGTTCGTCGGGACATGATAATCGGCGAGATTGCGAATCACCGGCAGACCGGTCGCCGGATCGTAGGAAGTCTCTTCCAGCAACGCCATCCCGATGCCCATCGTCACACCACCCATGATCTGGCTTCGGGCCGTCTTCGCGCTGACGATCCGCCCGCAATTCATCACGCTCACCACCCGCGTCACCTGCACCCGCGGCAGCAGTGGATCGATCTTCACTTCGCAGAAGTGCGCGCCCCACGATTGGAACGCGAGGGTCTTGCTTTGCTCCGGCGGCTTCTGTTCGCTCTGCACCTCGATCGAATCGCGGCCCGCGCGTTTCAAAATATCCGCATAGCTGTCCGATTTCGTCTGGTCGGCCACGCTGCCGATGCGGCCTTCCGCAACCATCGCAATATCTTCGACCTTTAAATTGGAGAGCGGCGACTTGGGATCTTTCACTGCCAATTCCGCGAGCGCCTTGTGCATCAACACGGCCGCTTCATGAATCGCCGTCCCGACGGTGCCGGTCGAATTCGATCCGCCCGCGACTGGGCCAAACGGGAAATCGGATTTGCCCAGCTCGAAGGTGACGTTTTCGAACGGCACACCGAGTTGTTCCGAAGAAATCTGGGTGAACGCGGTGTAAGCGCCAGTCCCCAGATCGTGGGTGGCGCATTGCACGGTGGCGGTGTTGTTCGCGCGCAGGATCACTTTCGCTGCCGCGCTCATTTTGTGGGCGGGATAAGTTGCCGTCGCCATTCCCCAGCCGACGAGCAGATCTCCATCGCGCATTGAGCGTGGCTCGGGATTGCGTTTCGACCATCCGAATTTTTCGGCGCCAAGCTGATACGCCTCTTTCAGGTGCTTCGCGCTGAATGGAATGTTTTTTGTCGGATGATTGTCCGCGTGATTCGCCAACCGCAGCGCGACCGGATCCATCTTCAGCGCGTAAGCCAGCTCGTCCATCGCGGACTCAAGCGCGTAAGTTCCCGGACATTCGCCCGGCGCGCGCATGAACGTCGGCGTCGAGACGTTGACGGGATAAACCGTTTCCTCGATCCGGATCGACGGGCTCTCATACATCAACCCGGTCGAACGCGAACCGCACGATTCCGTGAATTGCCCGACCGGCGAAGTCAGAGTTTCGCTCACGTGCTGGATCGCCTGCAATTTCCCGTCGCGCGTCGCGGCCAGCGACAAAGTTTGCCGCGTCGGAGTGCGATGACCGGTGCCGACAAACATGTTCCGGCGCGAGACGTGAAGTTTCACCGGCACACCTGCGACTTTCGCGCCCATCGCCGCCAGGAGAATGTGCATCCAGACGGCGCCCTTGCATCCGAACGCGCCGCCCACGAACGGGCAGATGATCCGCACATTTTCCAGGTCGAGCCCGAGCGAACGAGCGAGAACGTTTTGCACGCCCTTCACGAACTGGGTCGCATCGTAGAGCGTCAGCTTTTTATCGTCTTCCCAATGCGCGATCGTGCCCGACATCTCGATCGGGTTATGCGTTTCCGTCGGTGTGATGTAGGTCTGCTCGATTTTCACGAGGCTCGCATCCTTCAACGCCGCCGCCGCGTCGCCCTTCTTGATCTGCACGTTCTCGTCGTGATTCGTTTTCGGCTTCTCCGCTTTCTTGACCGCCGCCTCCATCGTGAGGAGCGGCTCTTCCGGCGCGTAACTGATTTTCACTAACGACGCCGCGTGACGCGCCTGCTCGATCGTCTCGGCAATCACGAGCGCCACGTATTGTCCGGCGTAATGGACGCCGTCGTCGCTTAAAGGAAAACGTTCTTCGTTCCTGATCCCGCTGGAAATGCCACGTTCTTCTTTCTTGGGCGCTTCCTTGAACTTCGGCATGTTCAGGTGCGTCAGCACCGCCAGCACGCCCGGCACTGCCTGCGCCGCCTTCGCATCGATCGCCGTGATTTTCCCTTTCGCGATGTTGCTCTCGACGGTCCATCCGTGCGCACAGTTCGGTACCTCGAACTCGACCGCGTACTTCGCCGCGCCGGTCACCTTCAACCGGCCGTCCACGCGATTCCGCGCTGGTCCCATGGTCGCCGCGCTCATGACGTCATCCCCGCTACGGTTGTCAACGCCCGGACGATGCTGCGCTTTGCCAGCTCGATCTTGAATGAGTTGTGCGCGTAGCCTTTCGCCGCGGCGAGCTCCGCTTCCGCAGCTGCGCGGAATGTTTTTTCATCCGCGGTTTTGCCGACCAGTTGCTGCTCCGCCTTCTGCGCGCGCCATGGCTTGTGCGCCACGCCGCCGAGCGCGATCCGGACCGCGGTGATTTTCTTCCCGGCATCGATCTCAATCGCCGCCGCCACGCTCACGATGGCAAACGCGTAGCTGGCGCGATCGCGCACCTTCAAATAATGCGAACGAGTTGCGAACGAATTTGCGGGCAAATCGACTGCGGTGATCAGCTCGTCTTCCTTCAAATTCGTGTCGACATTCGGCGTGCTGCCGGGCAGGCGATGGAAATCGGCGATCGGAATTTCGCGTTCGCCTTTCGGTCCCTGGACGCGGACGATCGCCTCGAGCGCCGTGAGCGCGACGTTCATGTCGCTCGGGTTCGTGGCGATGCATTGGTCGCTCTGGCCGAGGATGGCGTGGATACGATTATAACCCTTCAGCGCGCCACAGCCGCTCCCGGGGTTGCGCTTGTTGCACTGCGGAAAGGCCGGGTCGTAGAAATAATAGCAGCGCGTCCGCTGCATGAGATTGCCGCCAACGGTCGCCATGTTGCGCAATTGCGGGCTCGCGCCGGCTAGCAGCGCCTGGCTGAGAAGCGGATAGCGCTGCCGGATAATCGCGTGCTCCGCCACGTCGGAATTGCGCGCGAGTGCGCCGATGCGAACGCCTTTGCCGCCCGGCAATTCTTCCACCTGCGCCAATGGCAGCCGGGTGATATCGACCAGTTGCGCCGGCGTCTCGACGCCCATTTTCATCAGGTCGATCAGGTTCGTGCCGCCGCCGAGAAATTTCGTGTGCGGCTTGGCCGCAATGGCGGTCACCGCTCCAGCCGCATCATTCGCCCGTGAATAAACAAAGGGGTTCATGCGCTTTTCGCCGGCGTTTTACTCTGCGCCTCCTTGACCGCCGCGACGATGTTCGGATACGCGCCGCAACGGCAAAGATTGCCGCTCATCCATTCCCTGATTTCGGCGTCGTTCTTCGTGTGGTCTTCCGCGATGCACGCGACCGCCGAGCAAATCTGGCCCGGCGTACAGTAACCACATTGAAATCCATCGTGCTCGAGGAACGCCGCCTGGACCGGATGCAACTCGTCTCCTTTCGCCAGACCTTCGATCGTCGTGATCTCGTCGCCTTGGTGCACGATCGCGAGGCTCAGACACGAATTTATCCGCCGGCCATTCACCAACACCGTGCACGCGCCGCATTGGCCGTGGTCGCAACCTTTCTTCGAACCGGTCAGCAGCAGATGTTCCCGGAGCGCATCGAGCAACGTCGTCCGCGGATCGACTTCGAGGATGTGCTCTTTGCCGTTGATCTTAAGCTGAAACTTCGTGACCACGGCACTCGCGACGCCCGGAGTCGCTGTGCTTTCGGCCGCTTCGACCGATCCGATTCCCATCAACGCCGGCCCCAGGCCGATCGCCGCGCTGGTTCCGGCGACTTGTTTTAGAAAATAACGCCGCGTCTCCGGGCTGCCAAAGATCAAAATTTCATCCAACCCGCCAGTTGGGTCCATCCCGGCAAGTTCGTCCGGATGGCGCGGCTCGGAAGCTTCCTCATTCATCCCGTTCTTGAAATCGCAATTGCGACCGGATTCGGTCGGCGATTAAATCGAACGAGTGGAAATCGGGAAAACTTTGCGAATCACCACCCGGAAGGCCGGGCGCGCTGGAGAAAAACCCGCGCAGAACAAGCGCTACGGCCAGGTAGGGACGCGTTTCCGACGCGTCCGACTTGTGGACGGTTGATGTTTTTGCCAGAAGTTAGTCGGACGCTTCGGAAAAGCGTCCCTACCTGTAAGACGAAAATGAAGAATTTCCTGGCCGACCTGCGATTCGGGGCTCGCATGCTGCGGAAATCGCCGGGGTTCGCGCTCACGACGATCGCGGTCCTGGCGCTCGGGATTGGGGCGAACGCGGCGGTGTTCAGCGTGGTCGATGCGGTGCTGCTCCGGTCGCTGCCGCTCCGCGACCCGGAGCGGGTGGTGATGTTGTGGGAGAAAAATGCGGCGCTCGGCGGTTCGATTGGGGAGCGGGTGCCGTCGGCCTATACGAATTTTCTCGAATGGAGCCGGCAGGCGACGCAGTTCGAAGCGATCGCCGGATTCGAAGACGCGAACTTCAACCTGACGAGCGGATCCGAACCGGAACGGATCGAAGGCGCGCGCGCTTCTCCGAACATCTTCGCGCTCTTTGGCGTGAAGCCGGCGCTCGGCACCGCCTTCGATACGGCCGCTACAGATCCGGACAAGACGCACGTCGCCGTGTTGACCGACGCATTTTTCCGCAGCCATTTTGGCGGACAACGGAACGCGCTCGGCCAGACGCTCACCCTCAACGACGTCGTCTACACCATCGTCGGCGTCCTTCCGCCGGAATTTCATTTGCCGGCCGCGCGCGAGGGCCAGGACCAGCATTCGCCCAAGTTGTGGGTGCCCTACGATGCGACCGCGACCCAAAACCAGGTCGAGGCGAAGCGGCGCAAGATGCAGGTTTATGGCCGGCTCCGGGACGGCGTTTCCCTCGCGCAGGCGCGCGCCGAAATGGATGGAATCGCGAAACGTTTGGCGGAGGAAGATCCGACGCAGAACGCCGGCTTCGGGATCAATATTTTCCCCGTGTCGGTGGAAAACCTGGGGCAGGACCTGCGGCGCAATCTCCTCGTCATGTTCGGCGCGGTTGGTTTCGTTTTGCTCATCGCCTGCGCGAACATTGCCAACCTGATGCTGACGCGGGCGGCGGCGCGGCAAAAAGAAATGGCGATCCGAAAAGCGCTCGGCGCCGGGGGCGGCCGTCTCGTCTCGCAGTTGCTCGCGGAAAGTTTGTTGCTCAGTGGCGCGGGCGCGGCGCTCGGCCTCGGCCTGGCACATTTCGGAATTAAGGCGCTCGTGGCGCTGCGCCCCGCGGGCATCACGCGGCCGGAAGATATCCAGCTCAATCTCACCGTGCTCCTTTTCACGATCCTGCTCTCGATCGCTGCCGGCGTTTTCTTTGGGATCGTTCCGGCGTTGCAGGCGGCACGGACCGACGTGAACGCGTTCCTGAATCAAACGCGCGGCGCGCAGGCGGGATCGTCATCGAGCCGGATGCGGCGCGTGCTCGTCGTGGCCGAGGTCGCGCTCGCCTGCGTGCTGCTGGTCGGCGCCGGGTTCATGATGAAAAGCATGCTCGCGGTCTTGAGCGTCGATCCCGGATTTCGCGCCGATCATTTGCTGACGATGAAGTTCAGCATGCCGGCTTCGCGTTACGCGAACGACGCGCAGATCGCCGCGTTCTGCCGCCAGGTCGAGGAAAAAATCTCAGCAATGGGCGGGGTGAAAAGCGTCAGCTTTTCCGACGGCCTGCCGCTCACCCGGATTCGGCTCACGCGCTTTGTTCTCGAAGGCCAGCCGGCGCCCGCCCGCGGAAGCGAGCCGACGGCCGATATGCGCGGGATTTTTTCGCCGGGATATTTCGACGCCGTGGGAATCCGGCTCATCGCCGGACGCAACTTCACCGCCGAAGAGCTGCAGACAAAAGCGCCCGTCCTGGTAATGAACCAAACCCTCGCGAAACGACTTTGGCCTAACGAGGAAGCCGTCGGCCAGCATTTACGTAACGTGCCGTCGCGGCCGGGCACGCCGCCGGTCGTTTCCACCGTGATCGGAATAGTCGCGGATACGCATCAGGAAGGGCTCGAAAGCCGGACGCGACCGGAGATCACCAAGCCGATGGTCGATTTTACCCAGCTCACCCTGGCGGTCCGCGCGGTTGGCGATCCGGAAGCGCTCATCAACACCGTGAAAAGCCAGGTCTGGTGGGTAGACAAAAACCTGCCGGTCTTCGAAGTGCGGACGATGGCGCAGATCCTCGATGAAGATACCAGCCAGCGCCGGTTTCAATCATTCGTCATGAGCGTCTTTGCCGGGCTGGCGCTGATGCTGGCGGCGATCGGTTTGTTCGGCGTGCTGGCGTCGCTGGTTGGTCAGCGCACCCAGGAAATCGGGATCCGGATGGCGCTCGGGGCGCAGAGCAAAGACGTGTTGCGAATGGTGCTCGGCGAAGGAATGCGAATGGTTCTGCTCGGCGTGGTCATCGGAGTCGGCGCCGGTATCGGGCTAAGCCGCTATCTGGCGAGTTTATTTTTTGGTGTGAGTCCGGCGAACGTCGCGACCTATCTGCAAGTCGCGCTCATTATGATAAGCGTCGCGCTCGTCGCTTGTCTGCTCCCAGCGTGGCGCGCGATCCGGGTGAACCCGATGGTGGCGCTGCGTTATGAGTGACCAACGTCCCGATTCGCCAATGCCGCCGGCCGCGCGCGCGGCCGCGGAAGAGATTCTGCGAATTATTTATGGAGACGATCTCGCGGGCTGCACCGTCAGCCTCGACCGGATCACGGAAGTCATCTCGACGGCGATGGCGGACCAGGCGCAATTCGATCGCGCGACCGCGGAGCTGAACGAAAAGGCGTACGAAGCAATCCGCCTCCTCTCTACTCCACCGGTCAACGGTCCAGCGCTCGGCGCGGATGAGTTGCGCTCGCTCCTGGGCGACCGGCTCGATAAAATCCAAAGCCTGGCGACCAAAGTGATCGCCGCTACCCAGGCCCAGCAGAATATCGAAACGACATCCGGCGAAACTTCGACCTGAACCAACAACGCAACTCTGCCCGGCACGTGGGCGTGCCGGCTCCAAGGAATATGAAAACAATCCTGACAACGATCGCGACCCTGATTTGCCTGACGAGTGCCATCGCCGGCCAACGCTTCGACGCCGCGGCCTGGCGCAATGTCCAGACTTACGATGTGCCGACGCTGTTGAAACAGGAAGCGTCGCTCGTCGGCAAGATCGTGGCGGTCCGTTTCCATTATCGGAGCGAAAAACTGCGGCATCTCGCGTCGAGCTGGTACGAAGCCTCGATCTGGCAGCACGATCCGAAAGCGAAGAGCGGTTACTCCGCGCTCCGGGTCATGGTCGCGAAGAAGGATGTGCCCGACTTCAAGACCATCCCGTCCGATTTCAATTCGACGGCGGACGTGACCGTCTATGGCCGCATCGAGAAAGATCCGGACAACAACCTGACGAACCTTCGATTGCTTGGGCGCAAAGTCACGACGGACGCGGCCGGGAACGCGACGGTGGCTTGGTAAAGGGAACATAGACCTCTGGTCTGTGCGCCCAGCGGAGTTGCACTCCGCTGTAATTTTCGGAACCGGCAGCACCGGACAGGATGTCCGTTGGGCGCACAGGCCAGAGGCCTATGTTCCGCCATTAATTCGCAGCGTTCCTTCGAGAAAGGTCACGGCCGTTCCGCCGATGCCGACCCGCGCGCCGCGGTCTTCGCAGAATAATTCGCCGCCCCGAGGCGAAATCTGGCGGGCGTGAAGTTTCGTTCGCCCGAGTCGTTTCGACCAATACGGAATCAACGCGCAATGGGTCGAGCCGGTTACCGGATCTTCCGGGATGCCGGCGGCGGGCGCGAAGAAGCGCGAAACAAAATCGCAATCGTCCCCCGGCGCGGTAACGACGACGCCGCGCCCGTCGAGCCTGGCCAGCCCGGTGAAATCCGGCGCGATCGCCGCGATATCTTTCTGGCGCTCGAACACCGCCACATAATCGCCGCCCTTGAACACTTCGACCGGCTGCGCCCGCAACGACTTCGCCAGGAGCGGCGGCGGATGGCATGGGCTCGCCGGTTGCGCAGGAAAATCGAGCACGAGGCGATCGTCGATTCGATCCACGTTCAGTTCGCCGCTCCGCGATTGGAAACTCACCGTGTCCCGGCGGCGGCCGAGATAATTGAAAATGACATGCGCGGACGCCAGGGTCGCGTGGCCGCAAAGATCGACCTCCACGGCAGGCGTCATCCAGCGCAGATCGTAATGATGTTCGCGCTCGATGAGGAAAGCGGTTTCCGCCAGGTTGTTTTCCGTCGCGATCTTTTGCATGAGCTCATTCGGCAGCCATTCGTTGAGGATGCAAACGCCGGCGGGATTACCGGCGAAAAGCTGGCTCGTGAAAGCGAGCACTTCGTAATACGGGATCGTCATCGCCTGAGAATCGCGCGGCTCGAATGGGAATGCCAATGCCGCCGCGGGGGAAGTCGCCGGCGATTGCTGTATGATGTTCAAGCAGATGTCGCTGCCGGTTTTGTCGCTCATCTTCGCGGCGGCCGCGGCGGTCGTCTGGATCGCGGGCATCTACGTTTCCAAAACGACGGATCTTCTTTCCTCCCGCTTCGGACTGGGCGAAGCGCTCGGCGGCGCCATTCTGCTCGCCATCGTCACGAACCTGCCCGAGATCGCGATCACGGCGAGCAGCGCGCTGCGGAATCAGCTCGGGATCGCGACCGGAAACATCCTGGGCGGCATCGCGATCCAGACCGTCGTGCTTGTTCTTCTCGACGTGTTTGGCGTGGGTAAAAAAGCGCCGCTCACCAGTCACGCGGCGTCGCTCGATCTCGTGCTCGAAGCAGTCCTCGTCATCGGGATGCTCACGGTCGTGGTCATGGGCCATCAATTGCCAGACTCGCTGATCTGGCGAGGGATCACGCCGGACGACGTCCTGATCTGTGGCACCTGGGTCGTTGGACTTTATCTCATTGGCAAAGCGCGCGGGGCCCTTCCCTGGCAAAGCCACGGCGATGCGCCCGGCGGGCAACGCCGTCGCACCGCGCACCAAAAGCGCGAACGAGAACAGGAGAAAAAATCGAGCACGGCGGGGGCGGCCATTCTCTTTGCGCTCGCGGCGGTGGCCACGCTGGTCGCGGGCGTGATCCTCCAACAAACCAGCGAGACGATGGCGAAAGCGTTCGGCATGAGCGGCGTGGTTTTCGGCGCTACGATCCTGGCGGCGGTCACGGCGTTGCCCGAAATCTCGACTGGTCTGGCGGCTGTCCGGCTGGGCGATTATCAACTCGCGGTGAGCGACATCTTCGGCGGCAACGCCTTTCTGCCGGTCATTTTTTTGGTCGCGACGCTCGTCTCGGGAAAGGCAGTCCTCCCGCACGCCGCGAAATCGGACCTGTATCTGACCGCGCTCGGGATGCTGCTGACGGCAGTTTACATTTTCGGCCTGATCTTTCGACCGCGCCGGCAGATCGCACGGATGGGAATCGATTCGCTGGTCGTGCTGGTCCTCTATGCGCTCGGCGTCGTGGGACTGTTCGCGATTGGGTGAGTTTGCCGCTACGCTCGACCCATGAATTCGCTTATCAGATTTTGCGCTCTTGGTTTGCTGATCGTTGCAGCAGGGGAATTGCGCGCCGCTGAGTATCCGGCGCCGACGGAAGGCGATTATGTCATCCGCGATTTCAAATTCACTTCGGGCGAAACATTGCCGGAGCTGAAGATCCATTACCGCACGATCGGCAAGGCGGTGAAGGACGAGAAAGGCGTCGTGCGCAACGCCGTCCTCATCACCCACGGCACGACCGGGAGCGGCGCGCAATTCATCCGGCCCGAATTCGCCGGCGAACTTTTCGGCGCGGGCCAGCCGATCGATGCCATGAAGTTTTTCATCGTGATGCCGGATGGAATCGGCCACGGGAAATCGAGCAAGCCGAGCGACGGGATGCACGCGAAGTTTCCGCGCTACGGATACGTGGACATGGTCGAGGCGCAGTTTCGTCTCCTGACCGACGGGCTCGGGGTGAACCACGCCCGGCTCGTGATGGGCACGTCGATGGGCGGAATGCATACCTGGCTCTGGGCCTCGGCCCATCCCGAGTTCATGGACGCGCTCCTGCCGCTGGCCAGTTTGCCGACGCAGATTTCCGGGCGGAATCGCGCCTGGCGCCGGATGGTGATCGACGCGATCCGGAACGATCCGGAATGGAAAGGCGGCGATTATTCGGCGCAGCCGCAAAGTCTGCGCACCGCGGCGCAAATGCTCTGGCTCATGAGCAGCAATCCGGTTTTGCGGCAGAAGGATGCGCCCATGCTGGCGAAGACCGATGAGGTCCTGGACAAATTCGTCGCCGATTATCTCAAGACCGGCGACGCGAACGACATGCTCTACGCCCTCGAGGCCTCGCGCGATTACGATCCCGGCCCGGGCCTGGAAAAAATCCGCGCGCCATTGCTCGCGATCAATTCCGCGGACGACCTGATCAATCCGCCGGAGCTGGGAATCCTCGAGCGCGAGATCAAGCGGGTGTCGAAAGGACGCGCGGTCGTGCTTCCCTTCAGCGAGAAAACTCGCGGCCACGGCAGCCACACGATCGCGTCGCTTTGGAAGGGCGAGCTGGAACGCTTGCTGAAAGAATCGGCGAAATAGCGCCATGCTCAGCGCTGCGGAAAAATTTTTGCACGAACAAATTCCAATCACGCGCGCGATGGGTTTGCGCGTGGTCGCGAATGACGAGGGCGGCTTCACGGTCGAGGCGCCCGTAGCGCTGAACTCAAACCATCTGCGGACGGCGTTCGGCGGCAGCATCAACGCGGTGGCCACCCTTGCTGCCTACGGATTCCTCTGGCTGGAACTGAACGACGCGAGCGTCCACGTCGTGGTCGCGGAAAGTTCGATTCGATTTCTCCGGCCGGTCCGCGAAACGATCCGCGCGATTTGCCTGCGGCCCGCCGTGGACGACCTGGCGGCGTTTCGGTCTCAATTCGCCGCGAAACGAAAAGCGCGAATCGCTCTTCGGGTGAACGTGATCGAAGCCGGCCAAACGGCGGCGGAGTTCGAGGGCATTTTCGTCGCGCGCTCGGCATAGACGCGTTTGCCATCCGTCGCTTCCCGGCGACGGCAAGCTCGGCGTTTATCAGCCGCGCCACGCCAGACCGGAGCCGATGCAGGCAAAAGCGCCAAGCTCCAAGCACCAGAGAAGCTCCAATAATCAAATATCGCCAGCGTGCGCCGGAGGTTTGGGGATTGATGTTTGGTGCTTCTCTGGAGCTTGGTGCTTGGAATTTGGAGCTTTGAAGAGGTCGCCGGCGGCGGCGCTCGCGATGACACGCAAATTGTGCGCGGTCGAAATTATTCCTTTTTCTCCAGCTTTAGCGCCGCGGAATTCATGCAATAACGCTGACCCGTCGGCTCGGGGCCGTCGGGGAAAACGTGGCCGAGATGGCCGCCGCATCTCGCGCAAAGAACTTCCGTCCGCGCCATCATGAATTTTCGGTCGGTCTCGGTGGCGACCGCATCCTTCGCGATCGGCTCATAGAAGCTCGGCCAGCCGCTGCCCGATTCGTATTTTGTTTCGGAACTGAAGAGCGGGTTGCCGCAGCCGGCGCACCGGTAGGTGCCGGGATCATGCGTGTCCGCGTATTCGCCGGTGAAGGCACGCTCCGTCCCTTTCTCGCGCAGGACATGGTACTGCTCGGGGGTCAGCGTCTTCTTCCATTCCTCGTCGGTCTTTTCGATTTTATCGCTCATTGTTTTTCCTCACGGCAACCAACCGCCCACGGCCTGGATCGGCTCGATCTGACCAGCTTGAGTGACCCAGGCCGCAATCGCTGTGCGAGGCTCGGCGGTGGATGTTATCGGCGCGGGCAAACGCAATTCCTTCGCGCCTGATTTCATGGTTTCATTCGTCAGGCCGAGGACCACGAAATCATGGATCAATTTGCGGCCGCTATTTTCCCCGGCCGTCACATTCGACATCGCCGCAAATCCAAGGCGGGCGACGTGAATATCGTAGCGGGCTCCTCCGCCGGGGGCAGCCTTGAAGGTCGCGGTCACTTGATCGCCGTTCACCGAAATTTTCAGGACGCCCGGCGTTTCCGTCGCCACGGCGGGCAACGCGCCGGAATGCCATTCTTTTCCGTCGAGCGCAAACGCGGGGGTGTAGACGCTTCCCTTTTTCCAGTGCACGGAATAATCCGCCTGCCGCTCGGTCCAGAGTTTCGAGGCGAATGGATCTTTCCATCCGAGGTGATCCCAATAATCGACGTGAAACGCAATCGGCACGATGTCGAGCCAGAGCCGCGGTTGGTTCTTCAGGCCGCTCATCCATTCCTCGGCCGGCGGGCAACTGCTGCAACCTTCCGAGGTATAGAGTTCGATCAAATGCGCGCGAGCCGGTTTGCTTTCAAAGACGATCTCGCCTGGGCGCGCACTTATCGCGGCTGCCATCGCCAGTAGAATCACCGCCGCCCGAATCATCTTCTCAGGTTACGGCGCGAAGATCGATTGCGCGAGCTTGGCGATGAGCGCGCAGACGAGAACGATGAACATGGTGGATCGTGCGCTCCGCCGCGCGATGCCAGAAGAAGTGCGGCGAAGCCGCGACTGGGAAACATCGAGCGACGGAGCGCTCGATCCACCTAAAGGCGAACCCGTTGAAGCCGCAGCGCGTTGCCGATCACCGAAACCGAACTCAAGCTCATCGCGGCGCCGGCGATGATCGGGCTCAGGAGCCATCCGAAAAACGGATAGAACATGCCAGCGGCGATCGGGATGCCGAGCGCGTTGTAGATGAAGGCGAAGAAAAGATTCTGCCGAATGTTGCGCATGACGGCCCGGCTCAAATGGATCGCCTGGACGATGCCGTTGAGATCGCCTTTCACCAGGGTGATGCCGGCGCTTTCCATCGCCACGTCAGTCCCCGTGCCCATCGCGATTCCGACATCGGCCGCGGCGAGCGCGGGCGCGTCGTTAATCCCGTCGCCAGCCATGGCGACGATCGAACCATCTCGGCGCAAGGCTTCGACGCGCTCGTGTTTATCTTTCGGCGCAACGCCCGCTTCGACCTGGTCCAATCCAAGTTTCTTCGCGACGGCCTTTGCGGTGCGCTCGTTGTCGCCGGTCAGCATGATCACTTTCAAATCGAGCCGCTGCAGCTCGCGAATCGCTCCGGGGGTGGATTGCTTGATTGGATCGGAAATAGCGATGAGGCCGGCGGGCCGGTCCGCAATCCCGACGAAGATCACGGTCTGGCCTTCCGCCTGGAGATCGCGCGCCTGCGCCTCGAAATTTTCCAAACCAGAGATGCCGTTTCTGCGCAGGAATTCGGGCTGACCGACCACGACTTGAGTCCCATCTTTGCTCCCGATCACTCCTCCGCCCGTCGTCGAAGAAAAATCTTGGATGTTTTCAATTGCGAGTTTCCGCTCGCGCGCTGATGCCACGATCGCCCCCGCCAGCGGATGTTCGCTCTGCTGCTCGACCGCTGCCGCGGCCGCGAGCAAATCGTCTTCTGTCTGTCCGGCGGCGGCGATGATCTTCGTCACGCGCGGTTTGCCTTCCGTTAGCGTCCCGGTTTTGTCGACCACGAGCGTCGTCACTTTTTCCATCAACTCGAGCGCGCCCGCGTTTTTCACGAGAACTCCCGCGTGCGCCCCGCGGCCGACCCCAACCATGACGGACATCGGCGTCGCCAATCCGAGCGCGCACGGACACGCGATGATCAGGACGGCGACCGCGTTCACAATGGCGTGGGCGAGGCGCGGCTCGGGGCCGAGCCAGATCCACGCCGCGAACGTGATCACCGCGGCGAGCAGAACGGCCGGCACGAAATAACCGGATACCTTGTCCGCCAACCGTTGGATCGGGGCGCGGCTGCGTTGGGCTTCGGAAACCATCCGCACGATCTGGGCGAGAACCGTCTCGTCGCCCACGCGCTCGGCTTCCATCACGAAGCTGCCGGTATTGTTCAATGTCCCGCCGATCACTTTGTCGTTAGCGCCTTTTTCGACCGGGAGCGCTTCGCCGGTGATCATCGATTCGTTCACCGTCGTGCGGCCCTCGAGCAAGACTCCATCGACCGGAATTTTTTCGCCGGGACGAACGCGGAGGCGGTCGCCCGTTTTCACTTCGGTCAATGCGACATCCTGTTCCGTTCCGTTTCGAACGACGCGCGCGCTCGGCGGGGTGAGGTCGAGCAAACTCCGAATCGCGCTTCCCGTCCGGCGGCGGGCCCGCAATTCGAGCACCTGGCCGACCAGAACCAGCACGGTGATCATGGCCGCGGCTTCAAAATAAAGGCCCGGCTTTTCGTGGTGCGCCATCGCAGGCGGAAACAAACCGGGGAAGAAAAGAGCGACGCAGCTGTAAAGCCACGCGACGCCGACCCCGATAGAGATGAGCGTAAACATGTTGAGATGCCGGCTCAGGAACGAACGCCAGCCCCGGACGAAGAACGGCCAACCCGCCCATAGAACCACTGGCGTGGTGAGCGCGAATTGAATCCAGCGCGATGCGTCGCCGGACAGCCAGGGCGGCGCGTTCGGAATCAGATGCGACATCGCGAGGAGAAAAACCGGCAGGGTGAAAGCCGCGCCGATCCAGAGACGGTGCGTCATGTCGGTTAATTCCGAGTCGTCGTCGTCCGGGCCCGCCGCGGAAATTGTTTTCCGCTCGAGCGCCATTCCGCAGATCGGGCAATCGCCCGGTTTGTCCCGCTCGATCTCGGGATGCATCGGGCAGGTGTAGACGTTTTCTGGTACGCTCATCGGGATCTACTATAATGCAGCACTCTAAATAGGACTTATAGGACCTATACGACCTATTGGACGCCCTACCGAGTTCGTCCGAGCTTCCTGCAACGATGCGAACCACTTTTCGCGACCGGACGGAAGCAGGCCAGTTGCTCGCGGAACGATTGCGCGCTTACGAGCGAAATCCAAACGCGATTGTTCTGGCGCTGCCGCGCGGCGGTGTGCCAGTGGGGTTAGAAATCGCGACCAGGCTCGGGTTGCCGCTCGATGTTTTCGTCGTGCGCAAGCTGGGCGTGCCGGGCCAGCGGGAACTGGCCATGGGCGCGATTGCTTCGGGCGGGGTTCGCGTTTTGAACGAGGACGTTCTTCGCGCCATGCCGCATGCCGCGGCCACGGTCGCGGCCGTGACGAACGAGGAAGCGCGCGAAGTCGACCGGCGCGAGCGCGATTACCGGCAGGGCCGCCCGGCACCGAAACTCAGCGGGCGCGTGTTGATCCTGGTCGATGACGGTCTCGCGACGGGCGCGACGATGCTGGCGGCAATCGCGGCGTTGCGCCAAAAAAATCCGGGGAAAATTGTGGTGGCGGTCCCGGTTTGTCCGCCGGAAACGCTCGCCGAGATCGAGCGCGCGGCGGACGAAACGGTGATTCTGTTCGCGCCCGATTGGTTCCGCGGCGTCGGACAATTCTACGAAGATTTCGCTCAGCTCAGCGATGAGAGCGTGCGCCTTTTGCTCGCCCGCGCCGCGGAAAGAAACTAAACGAAATTCTTGATGCGGCGGCTTCCACTCATTCTTCTCGCCCTGACCCTTGCAAGCGTGAGTGCCCCCGGGGCGGACGACAGCGCGCAGGAGAAACGTTTTCTTTCCAATGGGCGCCAACTCGTCTTCGAAGGGAAACGGAGCGGTGAAGGTTATTTTTCGCCGGACGGGAAGAAGCTCATTTTCCAGAGCGAGCGCGAGGCGGAGAACCCGTTTTACCAGCAATACATTCTGGACCTGGAAACGGGCGAGACGACGCGGGTTTCGCCGGGCACCGGGAAAACGACCTGCGGGTTTTTCCAGCCGGGAACCAATCGCGTTCTCTTCGCTTCGACTCACGCTGATCCAGGGGCGGTGGCGAAACAAAAAGCGGAGTTGGAATTTCGCGCGAGCGGAAAACAGCGGCGCTACGCCTGGGATTACGACACGACCTTCGACATTTTCTCGGCGAAGCAGGACGGCAGCGATCTCGTTAACCTTACCCATTCGCCGGGGTACGACGCGGAGGGTTCTTATTCGCCCGACGGAAAGCAGATCGTTTTCTGCTCGTTGCGCGCCGCGTTTCCGTTGGAAAAACTTCCGGCGGCGCAACGCGATCGTTACGAGAAAGACGCCTCCTGGTTCGGCGACATCTACATCATGGGCGCTGACGGCTCGAACATTCGACGCCTGACGGATGCACCGGGCTATGATGGGGGGCCGTTTTTTTCGCCGGACGGATCGCGCATCATCTGGCGGCACTTCGAGGAGAACGGCATGATCGCCGATATCTGGACGATGAAGCTGGACGGCTCGGACAAGCGGCGGGTGACGGATTTCAAATCGATGTCGTGGGCGCCGTTTTATCACCCGAGCGGCGACTATCTCATTTTCACCTCGAACAAGCTCGGCTTCGAAAACTTCGAGTTGTTCCTCGTCGACGCGAAGGGCGAACACGAGCCGGTGCGGGTAACGTTCACGCCGGGGTTCGACGGTCTGCCGGTCTTTTCGCCCGATGGAAAGAAGCTGTGCTGGACGAGCGGGCGAACGAGTGACGGCAAATCGCAATTGTTTCTGGCCGATTGGAATGACGCGGCGGCGCGAGCGGCGCTGCAAGCGGCGCCGAAGCAAGGGGAACCTCAAGCGGCTTCAGCTTCGCCGGCGGCAGGGATCACCGATCCCGGCTACAGCGCGGAGATTAGAGCGGAGGACCTGCGGAAGGAAATCGAATGGCTGGCGGATGAGAGGCGTGAAGGACGCATGACCGGCAGCACGGGCGCGCAGGAAACGGCGAAGTGGCTGGCGGACTATTTCCAACGAGCGGGACTAAAATCGTTCGCGGAGAATTTCGCGCTGCCGTTCCAGTTCAACGCGGGCGAACGCGTTCTCGCGGAGAAAACGCGGCTTGAGATTTCAGCGAGCGAGGCGAAGTCGCCGGCGGTCGCGAAGTTGGATGCGGACTTTCGTCCGCTGGCGTTCAGCGAAAACGGCGAAGTGAACAGCGAGGTCGTGTTCGCGGGTTACGGGTTGGTGGTGCCGGGTGAAGGCGCCGCGCGCTACGATTCCTACGCCGGGCTCGACGTGAAGGACAAGATCGTGCTGATCTTTCGCTACGTGCCGGAAAGCGTCGAGCCGCCGCGGCGGGCGCAGTTGAATCGTTACTCCGGGTTGCGTTACAAGACGATGCTGGCGCGCGAGCGCGGCGCGAAAGGCGTGCTCGTCGTCACCGGGCCGAATTCGCCGAATGCGGGCCAGCTTCTTTCGCTGACGAGCGACGGGACAAACGCAAGCAGCGGAATCGTCGCGGCATCGATTAGTAGCCAAACGGCTGATTCACTCCTGGCGCCGGGCGGCAAAAGCCTGAAAGAATTGCAGACCGCGCTGGATCAGGAGAACCCGCATGCCGAAGGCGGTTTCGTTTTGCCGAAAGTAAAAGTGAAGCTCGCCTGCGGCATCGAGCATTTGAAGAAAACCGACGCGGACATTGTCGCGTATCTGCCGCCGGCCGCGGGCGGCGACGAATACATTCTTGTCGGCGCGCATTACGATCATCTCGGTCGCGGCGGCACCAGTTCGCTCGAGCGGACCGGTGAAGAAAACAAAATTCATCCGGGCGCGGACGACAACGCCTCAGGCACCGGTTGGGTAATGGAATTGGCGGCGTCGCTCGCGAAAGAGCGCGAGGAGCATCCGGAAAAACTCCGGCGCGGCGTGATTTTCGCCTGCTGGTCCGGGGAGGAAATCGGGATCATTGGCTCGGCCGCTTTCTGCGAACACCCGCCCGTGCCGCTGAACAAGATTGTCGCCTATGTGAATGCCGACATGGTGGGCCGTTTGCGCGACAACAAACTGACATTGCAGGGCGTGGGCTCCTCGCACGCGTGGCGAAAGCTCATTGAAAAGCGAAACGTTGCCGCCGGTTTCAGCCTGACGTTGCAAGACGATCCGTATCTTCCGACGGATGTGACGAGCTTCTACACGAAGAATGTTCCGGTCCTGAATTTTTTCACCGGCGCGCACGAAGATTACCACCGACCGACCGACACCGCGGACAAGATCAATTACGATGGGCTCGAGCGGATCACGAAATTTTCGCAACAGATCGTGCTCGATCTCGTGCAAAGCGCGGAGCGACCCGATCTGGCGAAGGTGGAGCGCACCGCGCAGGAAGCGGGCGGGCGCGAAACGTTACGCGCTTATCTCGGCACGATCCCGGATTACACGACGGACGTGAAAGGCGTGAAGTTGAGTGGCGTCCGCGGGGCGAGCCCGGCCGAGAAAGCGGGGTTGAAGGGCGGCGACGTCATCGTCGAGTTCGCCGGGCAGAAGATTGCGAATATTTACGAGTACACGTACGCGCTCGACGCGGTGAAGATCGGGCAACCAGTGGAGATCGTGATCGAGCGCGATGGGAAACGGATGACGCTGACGGTCACGCCGGAAGCGCGGAAGTAACTTAATCCGGAACAGAGGCCTCCGGCTGTGTGCCCAACGGACATTCTGTCCGTTGTTCCTCTTTCAGCGGAGTCGAACTCCGCTGGGCGCACAGACCGGAGGTCTATGTTCCGGGCACAAGCACTGCCGCGCCGCGCAGTTTCCCGCGACGCAATGCCTCCAGCGCTTCGTTCGCCTGTTCCAATCGGAATGTTTGCGTTTCGGTGCGGATCGGGATTCGTGCGGCGAGCTGGAGGAATTCTTCGCCGTCGCGACGGGTAAGATTAGCAACGGAACAGATCGTTCGTTCGTGCCAGAGATCGCGGTACGGAAACGCGGGGATCTCGCTCATGTGGATCCCGCCGCAGACGACGATGCCGCCGCGCTTCACGACACGGAGCGCCGCCGGCACGAGTGCGCCGACCGGGGCGAAAATAATCGCGGCATCGAGCGCTTCCGGCGGCGTTTCATCGGAACCACCGGCCCAGCGCGCGCCCAGGTCGCGCGCAAATTTCTGGCCGTCGGTGTCGCTCGGGCGGGTGAACGCGAAAACTTCGCGGCTTTCATAACGCGCGACTTGCGCGACGATGTGTGCCGCCGCGCCGAACCCGAAAATGCCCAGCCGTTTCGCATCGCCTGCTTTGCGGAGCGATCGATACCCGATGAGCCCGGCGCAAAGCAACGGCGCCGCGCTAACGTCATCAAACGCGTCCGGAATCGGGAATGCAAAGCGGGCGTCGGCCACGGTGAACTCGGCGTAGCCGCCATCGATCGTGTATCCGGTGAAACGCGCCCGCTCGCACAAGTTCTCGCGGCCCGAAGTGCAATACTCGCATTCGCCGCAGGTCCAGCCGAGCCACGGAATCCCAACTCGATCGCCCATTCGAAAACCGGCAACGCCGTCCCCAATTTTTTCGACGCGCCCAACGATCTCGTGCCCGGGAACGAGCGGCAGTCTCGGTTCCGTCAATTCGCCATCGACCACATGAAGGTCCGTCCGGCAAACGGCGCAGGCGGCGACCTTGATCAGTAATTGTCCCGAGGCTGGCCGTGGAACGACCAACTCATCTTCGATCAATGGCTGCCTGATCGCATGCAGACGCATCGCGCGCATCGGACATCATCGAGCGGAGTTTCCCGAAACGAAAGCCCCCGCCGAATTTCTCCGACGGGGGCCCGTTTAACTATCAGCTGCGCCTATTTACTCCGGGCAGCACGGCATCTTGATCGGGCAGCAGCTCTCGTCGCCGCAGCAATCAGCCGAACGCGAAGTCGCGCTCGCTGTGCCGACCAGCGCCAGGGCCGCTACGATCGCCAGTAGATATTTCATGTGAAATCCTCCTGTTGAGTTCCGTTTCTCTCGTCCTTCAAAATGCGGACGAGCCGACGCGATCCAGCAGGATCAGGCGCGCGGCGGTGGAACCGGAGGACGTTGCGAGCGGCTGTGCTCGGAAGAAATGTAAGCGGCAAAAGTTTCGTCGCCGACCGGCGGATAAACGAACGGCGTGGTGAAGCCGGCGAAAAGCGCGAGGCCGAAAGTGCAGAGAGCGCAACACTGTTTGTCCGGATCCGGCTTCGGCGCGTGCCGGTCGCAATCGCGGGTCGTCGATTCCGGTTTCGTTTTCGCGCAGCAGCTCGTCTTCTCGGCTTGCGGAACGGGAGCGGAAGCCCGGGACGGAACGGCGGCGACCGCGATCGAGCAGGAGATGAGCAGGCAGAGCAGGAATCGCAACCAAGTCGCTCTCATCACAGGCCTAGCTTACCATCTGTTGCCCGGAGCGATCAACCCTCGCCTGAAAATCCCGCCGCGGGAACGCGCGCTTGAGTCCCGCGGCAGAAATAATGATGATGCGCGGGACGAGACGAAGTTTTCTTAGACCATGAACACTCCTCCTCCTCCGTTGCCGCCGCGTAATGTCGTTTTGACGATGATGCTCGGCGTGCTGGTCGCGAACGCGATCGGCGGTGCTTTGCTTTTCGGGGTCGTGTGGCTGGTCGGCGCTTACAAGAATTCCGACATTCCCACATTCGTCGCCTGGCCAAGTTTCTTTCTGATCCCGTTCGTTGTCGGACTCATCGCCGCGTGGTTCTGGCGGCGGATTTATCGCACCATCGCCTGGAGCACGCTCGATGCATTCTTCGTGACGCTTGTCGGCCTCGCCGCGGCCGCGCTCATCCTGCGAGAAGGTGTCGTCTGCCTAGTGATCGTGTCGCCGGCGCTCTATGTTTTCATCCTTTGCGGAATACTGCTGGGTCGCCTCTGCTTCCGGCCGAACTATTCCAAACTTCAGCTCACGATCTTTCCGTTGCTCGCGCTCGTCACGCTCAGTGAATCGCTCTACCACTCCGAACAGCAAGCGGTCGTCACCGATCGCATTCTGATCCACGCGCCGCCAGCAAAGGTCTGGCCGCACGTCCTCGCGTTCCCCGAAATTCCCGATCCGCCCAGCTACTGGATCTTCCGGCTCGGTCTGCCTTATCCGACGCAGACCACCAACGGGGGGAATTTTGTCGGTGCCGATCGGCAATGCATTTTCAGCAACGGCGTCCTCATCAAAGAGCGAGTCGCAGAGTTCGTCCCGAACGAGAAACTCACCTTCGATGTCGCCGAGCAACCGACTGATCCCGAAGCCTACGGACACATCACGCTCCACCGCGGGCAGTTCGTTCTGCAGGATAATCACGACGGCACCACGACATTGATCGGCTCAAGCTGGTATACCCTGCACGTCAGTCCCCGATGGTATTTCGATTTGTGGACGGGCGACATGACCCGCGCCGTGCATCTCCGCGTGATGAACCACATTAAAGAATTGTCGGAACGGTAGCGCCGCGCGACAACCCAAGTGCACCTGTAGGCATGGACGTCGCGGGCGTCTTCGTCGACCGTTACGCGCGTGAGTAGCCCGGAACGAGAATATATTATCTTTTGCGACGAATCGGAACGCTACGGCACTTATTTTTCAAACTTTTACGGTGGCGTGCGAGTGGGCGCGTCGGAATTAGCTCGAGTGTCAAAGCGGTTAGCGGATTTCAAATCTGAACTTGGGCTTAGCAGCGAGATCAAGTGGCAGAAAACGGACCCGACTAACACTGAACGATATTCGAAAATTGTTGGAATGTTCTTCGACGAGATCCGAGCTGGGCATCTCGCAATGCGCGTGATGTTCACGCAAAACGCCGTCCAAGCGCGAGGCCTAACTGCCGAACAGCACTCGCAGTCCTACTACATTCTGTATTATCAATTCTTGAAACATGGCTTTGGGCTTCGACATATGCCGCCGCATGACGAGGCACCGCGTCTCCGGATCTATTTAGATGAAATTGGCGATACAAAAGAGCAAATTGCAAAATTCCGTGGCTTTATTGCGGGCCTGACGAAGGACTCCCACATTCGCCGTACCGGCCTGACGATTGATGAACAAGATATCACGGAGGTCCGCTCACACGACCACGTGCTGCTTCAATGCTTGGACGTAGTGTTGGGGGCGATGCCCTTCCGGCTAAACGACAAACATCTCGCAAAGCTGCCGGGCACAAATCGGCGTGGGAATCGCACGCGTGCGAAGGAGCAATTGTACCGCAGAATCCATGCGGAAATATGTCGAACAACAAATCGGCGTTTCAACATTGGCAGTACTACCGGTGTGGGAGGAGATTCAGCCGGCCGCTGGACGGCTGGATATCTGCATTGGGTATTCAGGCCGAGCGATTCGCATTACGACGCGGGCAAGACAAAGCCGTAAAAAGAAACGCCCCACTTGGACCTACATCAGGCTCTGACGGCAAGCGTCAGCATTCGGTCAAGCAGGGCGCGTCTTACAGACTTAGCAATGTCGAGACCACGTGGATCGTGTCAAGGCAAAAGCATTGTTCGACAAAGGTCCATTGGGCGGGGTTTTCGGCCTGGTCGCCGTGGGAAACGTGGCTACCCCGCATGGATTCGAACCATGAATAACGCCTCCAAAGGGCGCTGTGTTACCGTTACACCACGGGGTAAATCGAATTTTCGATTTCGATCGCCGATTTTCGATTGCGGCGCTCGCCGCTCACATTCTTAGACCGCGAACTGCAATGCGCAATTCGCAATTCGGCTGGTCGCTAGACCGAAGCGGTCAGGTCGCTCGCCGCACCGACGCGAGACATTTTCACGCGCTCTAAAGTGGTCTGCACTTGAGCGAGCAGCTCGTCGGGCCGATGCGGCTTGCGGATGAACCCCGCCAGGCCACTGGCAACCATCCGATCAATCCGATCCTGGGCCTGCATCAAAAAACCGGTGCTCAGAAGAACGACCACGTTCGGATTGAGGGCCCGCAGGCGACGAAAAGTTTCTTCGCCGTCCATAAACGGCATCGAGAGATCGAGCAAGATGAGGTCGAACCCGTGCGGCTGTTTCCGGAAACGCTCCAGGCATTCAAAACCGGATTGAACCGTGGTCACTTCAAACCCGGCCTCGGAAAAGACGCGGTTGGCCAGGACCCGCGCGGCCGGCTCGTCATCGACGACAAGAATGCGGCGCGCTCGTGCCGCGCGGCCCGAGGCTTCGGAAGCATCGGAGTCAGCTGAGGGATCGGGCCCGGTATCGTCGTTCATCGCTCTTGGATCGGCCGCGTAAGCGTCCGCCTCCGAATAAAATAAAGCAGGAAAAGTGCCGGTCGTTAGAATTGCCAGAATGGGAGAAATACGAAGTGTTCCCAGCGAGGAATCCTCGTTTCCCGGCTCGCAATCCCGGCTAAACCGGCTATCTTTCTTGCCCCACTGATGAATCAATTGTCTATCGAGGACCTGCGCGTTTCGATTGCGGAGCAGGAGATCATTCGCGGCCTGTCGCTCACCATGCCGAAAGGCGAGGTGCACGCCATCATGGGACCGAACGGCTCCGGCAAAAGCACCCTCGCGAAAGTGATCGCCGGCCATCCCGATTATAAAGTCATTTCGGGCACGATCGAGATGGACGGCGAGAACATCATGGAACTGGAGCCCGACGAGCGGTCGCGGAAAGGCCTGTTTCTCGCGTTTCAGTATCCCAGTGAGATTCCTGGTGTCACGATCGCGAATTTCCTCCGCGCCGCGGTCCAGGCGCGTTTGCCGGAGGGCGAGGAACTCGAGGCGACCGATTACTACGCGAAGCTTTACGAGAAGATGGACCTGCTCGAGATGGACCGCTCGTTCACTTCGCGTTCGGTGAACGAAGGATTTTCCGGCGGCGAAAAGAAACGGAACGAGATTCTTCAGCTCGCCATGCTCCAGCCGAAATACGCGGTCCTGGACGAAACCGATAGCGGCCTGGACATCGACGCTCTCAAGGTGGTGGCGCACGGCGTGAATGCGATGCGCGGCCCGGACATTGGCATTCTTGTCATCACCCATTACCAGCGCCTGCTCGATTACATCATTCCCGATCACGTGCACGTCATGGTCCAGGGACGGATCGTGCGGAGCGGCGGAAAAGAACTGGCGCTCGAATTGGAAGAGAAAGGTTACGAACGGTACGAAACGGCGGACGTGGGCGAACCGGCAATGGCTTAACGGAGGATTTTTATGGTCAAGGAAACATCACCTTTGGAGATCGAGCGGAACGTCGGGAACTTCGCCTACCCCGAGACCCACACGCATGATGCCGGCGTCGGCCTGTCCGAAAAGACGATCCATTACATTGCGGACATCAAGGAAGATCCGGATTGGGTGCGGGAGTTCCGGCTGAACGCCTACAAAACTTTCATGAGCAAACCGATGCCGACCCATTGGGCGAGCAAGGACTTGGAAGCGATCGTATTCGATAACATCCGCTACTACCTCAGCGGTGGGGTGCAGCCGAAACGCAATTGGGAAGATGTCCCCGACGACGTGAAACGGACGTTCGAGCGGCTCGGGATTCCGGAGCAGGAACGAAAATTTCTCGCGGGCGTCGAAGCACAGTTCGACAGCGAGGCGGTTTATTCGAACATCAAGAAAGCTGTCGGCGAGCAGGGCGTGATTTTTGTCGGCAGCCGGGAAGGATTGAAGGATCACCCGGAAATTTTCCGGAAATGGTTCGGGAAAGTTATCCCGACGGGCGACAACAAATTTAGCGCGCTGAATTCAGCCGTCTTCAGCGGCGGATCGTTCATCTACGTCCCGCCCGGTGTGAAGGTGAAACATCCGCTTCAGGCCTACTTCCGGATCAACGCCGAGAACTTCGGCCAGTTCGAGCGGACGCTCATCATTTGCGATGAAGGCGCGGAGCTGACCTACATGGAAGGCTGCACGGCGCCGAAGTTCAACACCGCGACGCTCCATAGCGCAGTGGTCGAGCTGGTCGCGCTCAAAGGCGCGAAGATCCAATACATCACCGTCCAAAACTGGTCGTCGAACGTATTCAATCTCGTGACCAAGCGCGGTCTCGCCCATGAGGACGCGGAAGTGAAATGGATCGATTGCAACATCGGCTCGCGTCTCACCATGAAGTATCCGGGCGTGATCATGAAAGGACGGCGCGCCCGCGGCGAAGTACTTTCGATTGCGCTCGCTGGAGATGGGCAGCATCAGGATACCGGCGCGAAGATGGTTCACGCCGCCGATGAAACGACGAGCAACATCATTTCGAAGAGCATCAGCATCGGCGAAGGCCGGGCAACTTATCGCGGGCTCGTCCAAATCCCGAAGCATCTCAAGAATTGCAAGAACAACACCGAATGCGACGCGTTGCTGATCAACTCGACCAGCCGGACCGACACCTATCCGGCGATCACCGTCCGCGGCACCGGTAATTCCGTGCAGCACGAAGCCAGCGTCAGCCAGGTGAGCGCGGAGCAGATCTTTTACATGCAACAGCGCGGCCTCACCAAAGCGCAGGCGATGAGCCTGAGCGTAAACGGTTTTGTCAACGATCTCGTGCGCCAGTTCCCGATGGAATACAGCGTCGAGCTGAAGCGCCTGATCGAGCTTGAGATGGAAGGCTCGGTCGGCTAAGGTTCCGCCCCCAAGACACAGGCGAGCGGCGGCGGTCTCGGGCCGCCGTTTGCGTTTCACGGTATGACCAACCAGACAGCCGTCCTCGACGAAACCATGGAAGAGATCGATTCGCCGCCACCTGCGCGCGCGATTCTTTCGAATTCTTTCGAGGCGCGCTCGCCGGAACTTCCGGCGTGGTTTCGTGAGCAGCAGCAGATGGCTTGGACGAAGTTCGGGTCGCTGCCCTACCCGAATCGGAAGGACCAGCCCTGGCGTTTTTCGAACGTCAAGGCGCTCGACCTTTCCGGCTACAACTTCGGCGCGCCCCTGAGCCAGAGTGAACGCGACGAAATTCTCGAGCGCTCGTCAGGTCTCCATCAGGTCGCGGGTCGATTAATTTTCGCCGACGATCAATTGCTGCGGCGTGATCCGTTGCCGCAAGAATTGCTCGCGGCCGGCGTGCTCCTGAAGCCGCTCGAGCGCGCAATCGTCGAGCACGAAGATTTGTTCCGCCGGCATTTCATGGCGCAACCGGCTACGCTGGGCTCGGCCAAGTTCGCGGCCCTGCACGAGGCGTTCGTAACTTCGGGCACGTTTGTTTACGTGCCGCGCGGGGTGGAAGTAGAATTGCCCATCGAGATTTTCCACTGGCTCCACGGAGAGAATGCCTCTGTCTTCCCGCACACGCTCTTGATCGCTGACGAGCTCGCGAAGGTCACGGTGATCGAGCATTTCCAGTCCGCGCATTCCGATCGCGCTGGATTTGCCTGCGGCGTGAATGATCTGGTCGTCGGGCGCGGTGCGAAGCTGAACTACGTTTGCACCCAGAATTGGAACCAAAAAGCGCTCGCCATTCAGATCAACTCGACGTCGGTCGAGCGCGACGCATCGGCGAAAAGCTTGAATGTTCATCTCGGCGGCGCTTATTCGCGCTTTGAAAGTTTAAGCCGTCTGACCGGTGAAGGCGCGCGCAGCGATCTGCTGGCGGTGTCGGTGGCCGATAACGCCCAGGAATTCGACGCGCGCACGCTTCAGGATCATGCCTCTCCGCACACGACGAGCGACTTGCTTTACAAAAACGCTTTGACCGATCGGGCGCGAAATACGTTCGGCGGCCTGATCCGGGTCGAGCCGCACGCGCATTTCACCGATGCCTACCAGACCGTGCGCAATCTTCTGTTGAGCGATGACGCCGAGGCGAACTCAATGCCCGGCCTCGAAATCCTGGCCGACAACGTGAAATGCAGCCACGGCGCGACTTCCGGCCAGCTCGGCGAGAACGAGATGTTTTATCTTCTCTCCCGCGGGATCCCGGCCTCGGTCGCGAAGCAGCTTCTCGTTAGCGGCTTCCTGAACGAAGTCGTCGATCGCCTCGATCATCCCGCGATCACGGGACATATCCACGAACTGATCGAAGCGAAATTCGCGCGGCGCTAAGCGCTTCTGCTAGCTTTCGTACAACTTCACGATTGCGTTCGCTTCGTCGCGAACGCGCTTGGCGAGTTCCTTTGGCGCCAGCACGCGGACGTGTTTGCCCCAGCTCAAGATCCAGCGCTCGATTTCCTCCAGCCCGCCGAGTTCCAGTTCCAAGATGATCGAGTCGCCGGCGATCTCGCGGACGCGCTGGGATTCATGCCATTTCCTTTCGGCCACCAGCCGGGCTGCGAAGGAATCGAACTGCAATCGGATACGCTGTTTCTTTCCTGCGGAGTGAACGCCAAAGCTGCCGCTCAGGACTTCGGCGATAGAGAAATCGGCCGGGCGCCGGAAACCTTTCGTCGTTAACGCGACTTTTCGCATCCGCGGGAGCGCAAAGGTGCGCAGTTGCCGGCGCTCCAGGTCCTCGGCGAAAAGGTACCACTGATTTTCCAGGCAACCGAGGTGATAGGGCCGCACCCGCCGCGATTCGTAGCCGCTGCTCTGCAATTTCCGGTACTCGAATTCCAGCTCCACGCAGCGCAGCACTCCTTTGCTCACCGTTTCAAACAATTCGAGGTCGGCGACGCTCGCGCCCGCGCTCCGGAATGAGATCGCGTCCTCCAAGTCGTGCCAGGAAAACGAGACGCGGTCCTTCAGGCCATCGGTAATTTTCCGAAAGGCGGAATGGAGCGGGCGCTCGAACGGTGTCCCTTTGTATTGCGCCAGCGCTTTCTGCGCGACCAGCAGCGCGGTGATCTCGCCCTCGGAAACTTCGATGCTGGGAAATCCGGTGACCGGTTCCGTGTAATAAAAGCCGAACTCCTGCGGATGATAGTCGATCGGCAACCCGAGCCGGTCCCGCATGAAATCGATGTCGCGCTGGATCGTCTTGGCCGAGACCTCCAGCTCCGCCGCGATCTTCTGGCAGTTTGGGAATTTTCTCGCCTTCAGGGCCGCATGCAGCCGCATCATCCGCTGGAGCGGCGGCCGCGAAAACCCGCGATCGGCCTTCTTCTGGAGCCGCGGCCCTGTGGGCCGCTTGATCGACGCGTCAATTGCCATTGGACGCAACTCTCACGCGGCCCACAGGGCCGCGGCTACAGAAGAAAATATTTTGAAATTCTTTTAGCATCGGACAGCCCATGTCCTACCCCCTGTTTTAGGATTGCGCCATGAAAAGATACAAAACTCATTATCCGCGGCGCAATCTCCTGGCGGTTCCGTATTCCGTTCGGCCCGATCGGATCGAACGCGGCCTGCGCATCCTGCGCGCCTTGCGTCACTCCTTATCCGCGGCCGCGCCGCTTCCGCGGCCGCAGCAAAAGGAGTTCGATTTCATCGCGGCGAAGCGAGCCTGATTTCCCGCGAGAGAAAGTATTGCAACCGGCGGAGCCGGTCGCTACGTTCTGTTCCCTGCCGGCGGCTTCGGCTGTCGGTGGCGGCTCTGGAACCATGGACGTAAGCGGAACAATCGAAGCGATTCTCGCCCAAAAAGGGAGCGAGATTTTCTCGATCTCGCCGGACGCCCTGGTGTTTGAAGCGGTCGAGTTGATGGCAAACAAAAACGTCGGCGCGCTCCTTGTCGTCGAGAACGACAAGCTGGTCGGGATGATCTCGGAGCGCGATTACACACGTAAGGTCATGTTGCGCGGGAAGAAATCCCGCGAAACTCAGGTGCGCGAGATCATGTCGAGCGACCTCACCGTCGTCCCACCGCGCGAGCCGGTGGCAAACTGCCTGCGGATGATGACGGATAAACGGGTTCGGCATCTGCCGGTCCTGGATGGCGAGACGATCCGTGGCGTGATCTCGATCGGCGACCTGGTGAAGTGGGTCATCGCCACCCAATCCGCGGCGATCCAGCATCTGGAGATGTATATCTCGGGCGGTTACACGGGTTGATCCTGTAGCGGCGGTCTGTGACCGCCGCCAGTTCGTAGATCGACGGTCATAGACCGCCGCTACAATTTCCACACGGTCTTTCCATCGACAATCGTTCGCACCGCACGCCCTTTCAGCTTCCAGCCATCGAATGGTGTGTTGCGCGACATCGATTGAAACGCCGCGGCGTCGACGGTCCATTCCAGCTCCGGATCGATCAGCGTGACGTCCGCGGCGCGATCAACCGAAAGCGTCCCCGCTTCGATCCCCAACAATCGCGCCGGATTCACTGTGAAAATTTCAATCAGCCGCGGCAGCTCGATCGTTTTGGTTTTGTGAACGAGCAGGTCGAGAAAAAGCCCTAGCTCCGTTTCCAATCCAACGATCCCAAACGGCGCGGCATCGAACTCGACTTCCTTCTCGAACTGCGCGTGGGGCGCGTGATCGCTGCACAGAATATCGAGGGTGCCGTCCGCGATTCCTTCGAGTAGCGCCGCGACGTCTTCCTTCGCGCGTAACGGCGGATTCATTTTGCAATTCGTGTCGAAGTTCTGGATCGCGTCATCGGTGAGCGCGATGTGGTGCGGGCAAACTTCGCCGCTGATTTTCACCCCGCGCGCCCGCGCTTCGCGCAAAATCCGGACGCTTCCGGCCGCGCTGATATGCTGGCAATGGACCTGGTGATCGCAGAGTTCCGCGAGGAGAACATTCCGCATCACGATCGCTTCTTCGCCGGCGCTGGGCCAGCCGGGCAAACCGAGCAAAGTGCTCCAGTAGCCTTCGTGCACCACTCCGCTGCCGACGAGATCGTAATCCTGGCAATGATCGAGGATTGGCACGCCGACCATGCGCGCATATTCCACCGCACGCCGCATCAGCTCATTGTTCTGGACGCAACGCCCATCGTCCGTGATCGCCACCACGCCTGCTTGCGCCAGTGAACCGATCGGCGCCAGCTCTTCGCCCATGAGACCTTTCGAGATCGCACCGGCCGGCAGCACATTCACGCACGCAACTTCCGCCGCGCGATCCCGGATCCACGCGATCGTCCCCGGACTGTCCGCAGCGGGTGCAGTGTTCGGCATGCAGACAATGGTCGTGAATCCGCCCGCCGCAGCCGCTCTCGCGCCGCTCTCGATCGTCTCTTTCCAGCCGAACCCCGGCTCGCGCAGATGAACGTGGAGATCGATCAGCCCAGGCGCAACAATCAACCCTGCCGCGTCGATCACTTCGGGATCCGAACCTTTCGCCTTCGCCGCGATTTTACCATCGACGATAAATAAATCGCCTACTTCATCGCGCTCGTTCGCCGGATCGATGATCCGCCCGTTGCGAATAATCGTCATGCTCATCAGGAATTCCTCGACGCGCCGGAACATAGACTTCCAGTCTGTGCGCCCAGCGGAGTTGCACTCCGCTGAACCGAATAAGACAGCGGAGAACATCGCCGCTGGGCGCATAGGCCACAGGCCCATGTTCCGTTCATGTCGCGATCCCTCCGCAGAGATAGAGCACGGCCATGCGAACCGCGAGGCCGTTGGTCACCTGCTCGAGGATGACGCTCTGGGTGCCATCGGCCAATTCGCTGTCGATCTCGACGCCGCGATTGATCGGCCCGGGATGCATGATGAGGCAATCAGGCTTGAGCCGTTTGCCGCGCTCCTTCGTCAGGCCAAAGAGCCGCACGTATTCGCCGATCCCCGGGAAATATTCCTTTCGCTGACGTTCGTGCTGAATCCGAAGCAGATTGACCACGTCCGCCGTCTCCAGGACTTCGTCGAGTTTGTGGGTAACGGTCACGCCGAGTTTTTCAAATTCGCGCGGCACCAGCGTGCTCGGGCCGACGAGGGTCACGCGCGCGCCGAGTTTCAGCAGCCCGAAGATATTCGAGCGCGCCACGCGGCTGAAGAGAATGTCGCCGATGATCGCGACGTGCAGTCCCGCGACGGTGCCTTTGTGGGCCCGGATCGTGTAAAGATCGAGCAACGCCTGGGTGGGATGTTCGTGCGCGCCGTCGCCCGCGTTGATGACGCTGGACTTGAGCCGCTCCGCCAGGAATTGCGGCGCGCCGGACGAGCTGTGCCGGAGCACAATGAGATCGGCGTGGTAGGCCTCGAGGATTTTCGCCGTGTCCTTGAGCGTCTCGCCCTTGATGAGGCTTGAAGACGAGGCCGAGATGTTGATCACGTCCGCGCTCAGGCGGATCGCAGCAATCTCAAACGAGGTTCGCGTCCGCGTGCTCGGCTCGACGAAGAAATTCACCAGCGTCTTGCCGCGCAACGCCGGCACTTTTTTGATCTCGCGGGTGCCGACTTCCTTGAAGGCATCCGCCGTATCGAGAAGGAAAATGATTTCCTCGGCGGAAAGCTCGCGGATGCCGAGCAAATCTTTCCGTTGCCAGCGCATCTCGGAATTCCCGGGCGCCGTCACGCCTTTTCCTCCTTGATCAGCCAGACCGCGTCCGGTTCGCCATCGACATCCTCGAGGCGCAAACGGACCTGTTCGCCCGGCGCTGTCGGAAGATTTTTGCCCACGTAATCCCCGCGGATCGGCAGCTCGCGATGGCCGCGATCGATCAACGCCGCGAGCTGGATTCTGGCGGGCCGCCCGAATGAGCTGATCGCATCCATCGCCGCGCGCACGGTTCGGCCCGTAAAGAAAACATCGTCAACGATGATGACGGTCTTTCCTTCGAGCGGCAGGGGCAGGGTGGAGGCCTGGACGCGCGGCAGTTCCGGACGCGTCCCAATATCGTCACGATGCATCGAAACATCGATTGCCCCGATTCCCACCCGGGGCTGGCCTAACGACTCGATAATGTCCGCCAATCGTCCCGCGATCTCGACTCCGCGCGACGGAATCCCGGCGAGAATGACTGTATCGAGCTGCGGATTGCGCTCGACGATTTCGTGCGCGATGCGGCGAAGGGCGCGATCGATGGCCGCGGCATCCATCACCGGCGCGGTGAGGGATGAGGGAGAAGGAGCGTTTGGTTTCACAGGATTCCTTGGCGACCTCGCAGGATCGCATTAAAGGAAAAGCGGCGGAGATTTAAGCGGCTGTTGTTTCGGCTCTGGGCTCCTTCATCCGCTTGTTCCGCCAGCTGGAACGATATTTCACGATCCAGTCGAGCAACGCCTTTTCGAAACCGATATCAGCGCCGGCTTTTTCGCTCTCGATCCATTTGTGTTTCAAAATCTCTTCCCGCTCCGCGAGGAACTCCTTGTAGAGCACAGAGTTCTTAACGAACTGCGATTGTTCGCCTTCAGCCGCCGTCATGTCGGCACTGTTTTTCATATTAGCGGGCGCAGGTCAATAAAAACGATACGCCCCTCTTAGGCGTAGCAGCGGCTGTGCCTATTCAAACTCTGCTTCTTCTGTAGCCGCCGCCCTGTGGGCGGCGCGATGGGCGCTGTGCTGGCCATGCCGATCTCGCGCTTCGCACAGCGAAGCGGCTACAGAAGATGCTCGCGCAGATGATGCGCGATTTTCATGAACTCTGCCGCCACCGGCGAATCGCTCGATTCGGCGGTAATCGGCATACCGCGATCGCCGGATTCACGGGTGGCGATATCGATCGGGATCTGGCCGAGCAACGGCACCCGCAGCCGCTTCGCTTCCCGCTCACCGCCGCCCGAGCCAAAGATATCGTAGCGTTTCCCGTCGCTCGGACAGGCGAAGTAGCTCATGTTTTCGATGAGGCCAAGCACGGTCACGTTGACCTTCTCGAACATGGTCGCGGCCTTTCGTGCGTCGATCAGCGCGACTTCCTGTGGAGTCGTGACGATGATCGCGCCGGCGAGCGCGACAGTTTGGACAATCGTGAGCTGGATGTCGCCGGTGCCGGGCGGCAAATCGAGGACGAGATAATCCAGTTCGCCCCACTCCACCTGCCGGAGGAATTGCTGGGTGTACCGCGTCACCATCGGCCCGCGCAGAATGGCGGGCGCCGCGTCGTCGAGGAGAAAACCCATCGACATCAACTTCAGTCCGTATTGCTCGATCGGGACGATCCGGTTTTCCTCGGTCGCCATCGGCCGGTCGCGCGAACCGAACATGAGCGAAATGCTCGGGCCGTAGATGTCGCAATCACAAAGGCCGACGCGCGCTTCGGTTTTTTCCAAAGCGACCGCGAGATTTGCCGCCACGGTCGACTTCCCGACCCCGCCTTTGCCGCTCGCAATGGCAATGACATGCTTCACGCCCTCGATCCGCGTGGCGCCGACTCCCGCCGCGCCGGCGCCCGCCGGTGGAGCGTGGATGTCGATAAGCACCTTCACGCTTTCAACGCCCGCCATTCCGCGCAACGCCGCTTCCGATTCCGTTTTGATCGCCTGTGGAATCGCCGGCTCATTCGTCGCGAGCGCCATTTGCACAGTGACGGCGGCGCCTTCGATCCGGATGGCTTTTACGAGGCCGAACGACACGATGTCGCGGCTGAAGCCGGGATATTTGACTTGCTTCAACGCTTCCCTGACCTGGTCCTCCGAGATCGGCATGGGCGTGTAAGGTAACGCCCCCGGCGAGGGAGTAAACCAGCGCTTGCGAAATCGTCGTGGCCCGAACTACGCGCGATCAGTCGTGTCTTCTTTGCACGCCCAGAAAACACTCATGCACACGGAGCCCAGGGCGATCACAAAACTAGATAACGTGAGCATAACAGTTGTCTAGCAACGGTCGTGCCGAGGGCATTTTGCAGGGCAAATCGCCTGCCCGCATCAATCCGGCGTTTGTTTTCGCGACACAATTGTCGCGATCTCGCCCGAACGCTCCGCTATTTCACGAGCATGGCCTGCGACGCCACGCATTGCCATTTGTCTTTGCGCAACACCCAAACATCGGTCCAACGGAAAGTCCGTTTGAAGGCCTGGCCGTCCTTGGCTTTTCCAGCTTCGATTGAAGTGCCCAGTGCGATCGCGAACTGCCCGCCGAAAACACGCACCTCCACCTTGCCATTTTTCGTCGAGGTATACGTGTCGGTGTCTTTCTTGATTTCGGAGAGAAGGTTCGATTTGCTCATCACCTTGCCCTTGGAGCTGACGCCGCGGAAATCATCGGCGAGATAGGCCTGCGCTTCCGGCGTTGATTTTTTCGTCGGCATCACCGCCGCGGGCGACGAGCTCGCGCTCGGGGTCGCGCTGGGGCTGCTCTTCGTGGCCGCGGGCGAGGAAGATTTGCTCGGTGAAGCCGAGGCTTCCGATTTTGGTGCGGGCGACGCGGTTTTTTCGGTCGTGACCGAGACGCTTGGGTCGGATGCGGTTGCTTCGGGGGAAGCAGCGGGCGACGGGCTGTCCTCCTGGGCCAAAACGAATGGCGTGGCAGCGGCGGCGATAAGCGAGGTAATGGCGACAATAATGATCTTCATTTGGTTCTCCCGTTATGGATTTGGCGCAGGCGCGAGCCCGGCCCCGAATCGGTTTGAGGCGCGAATCGTAGGGAGCGCCGCGACCTTGCGTCAAGGCTGAATTACTGCGCAAGACCGGCTGGCTGCGATCGTGCTCTAACGACTTGACGGGGGGTGTAGCATTGTCCCCAGAAATTCGTAAGATGCGCTTTTCCACGATTCGAAACATTCTCGGCAGCCTCGCCCTCGGGGCCCTCATCGTTTATACGATGCGCCTGTCGGACCCGCCGAAAGCGCAGCCGCCCAGCCCGTCAGTCGCGACTGTTCCCGCACCACTGCCGGCGGAGGCGACACTCATCGCCGGCCCATCCATTGGAATAGAAACGCAGTTGCCGGTAGTGCCCGCGCGGCGCTCGCACCGGATCGATAATTGTTTCAACCCTGAGACCGATCTGAGCGCGCCCATCGTCCGCGGAAAGAACGCGGTGATCACGGCCGCGTTGAAAGAGGAGTGGGAAATCGTCCGCAAATTGATCGATGCCGGCGCTCCGGTTGAATCCGCGGATGAAACCGGTCTTACCGCGCTCATGGTGGCGGCCCAACGTGGCAACATCGAGATGCTCCGCACTTTGCTCGAACGCCAGGCCCGCATCGACTTCATGGATTTCGAGGGCCGCACCGCGATCCATTATGCGATGGCCGCCGGGAAACGGGAGGCGGTGGAACTTCTCGTGTTATACGCCCCGCGTTTTGACCCCGATTCTGCCACCGCGCGCGATCTGCTGACGGCGGCGCTGGCCACCGGCGACATGGCGATTTTCCAGACGATCCTCGAACGCTTCCCGCCCACCTTGGAATGGACGGCCAATACTCGCCGCGCGCTCGAGGCCGCCCTCAGCCACGACATGAAGGAACAAGTGCGCCTGCTTCTGAGCAAACATCCCGCTCCGCCTACGCGGGAAAGCGGCACCGTTCCGCTGATCGCGTACGCTATTGCCAGCGATGACCTGCCGCTTTTCCGAACCCTGCTCGCCTGCGGCAGCGATCCGAACCTTGCCATCCCCAAAGCCGCCGAGAAAGAGTTCCTGGCGCTGATTAAATCCAAATACCTGCGGATCTATGTCCAGGAAGACGGCGTGAACCTTCTCATGCTCGCGGCCGGGCTCGGCAAAGCCGATTTCGTCCGCGCTTTACTCGATGCCGGGGCCGATCGCAACCGGCACACGCCCCGCGAAAAAATGCTGCCGCTTTATTTCGCCGCCTGGACGGAGAATTGGCAATGCGTCCAGATGCTGCTCGGCGGTGGACCGGGGCCGGAGCAATTGCGCGTCGAGATCTCGCTCGCGCAACAGCATGCCGCCGTGATCAAGGACGGCATCACCGTTTTCACAACGAAAGTTTCTACCGGCCGCAATGGTTTCACTACCAAGCCCGGTTACTACGTCATCACCGACAAGGACCGCGATCATCGCTCCACGATCTACAAGTGCCCGATGCCTTATTTTATGCGGTTGAGCTGCCGTGATTTCGGGATGCACGAGGGTGTGGTCCAGCCTTATCCGGCATCGCATGGTTGCATCCGGTTGCCGGGCGATGCGGCGAAAAAACTTTTCGTCGATCTGCCAATCGGCACGGTCGTCAGCATTAATTAGCTGTAGCCGCTTCGCTGTGCGAAGCGTGGGTTTCCCAATATGGATGAAACGCCGATTTCGGAATTGAGCGGGCTGCGCCACGAATACGATGCGCATGGGCTCCGCCGCGCCGATCTTCATTCGGACCCGATCGAGCAATTCCGCGCCTGGTTCGCCGCTGCGCTCGCCGCCGACATCCGCGATGTCAACGCGATGAGCCTCGCCACCGCGACGCCGGATGGAAAACCTTCCGTCCGCATCGTTTTGCTGAAGGGCATCGACAGGCGCGGTTTCAGTTTTTTCACGAACTACGACAGCGCGAAAGGCCGCGATCTCGAAGCGAATCCTTATGCGGCGCTCGGATTTTACTGGGTGAAGCTCGAACGCCAGATCCGGATCAGCGGGCCGGTCGAGAGAACTTCGAGAGAGGATTCCGCCGCTTATTTTCACTCACGGCCTCCCGGCAGCCGGCTCGCGGCCTGGGCCTCGAAGCAAAGCGAAGTTATCGATGCCCGGAAAGTCCTCGACGCGCGTTTCGAAGAAATGAAGGAACGTTTCGAGGGCGAAGAAATCGCGCTTCCGCCGCACTGGGGCGGATACCGGGTGCTGCCGGAGCAGATGGAATTCTGGCAGGGCCGGCCCAACCGGCTCCACGATCGCTTCCGTTACACGCGCCGCCCGGATGGAACCTGGCAGATCGATCGCCTCGCGCCGTGACGCCCGGCGATTCTTCGCGCTCGCGCGGCTGGAAAGATAATCCGCATCCGCGCTATTGGTGGCATCGTCTGCCGGGAACCGATTACGTCCCGCCGGTTTACTCCGACCTAAGCGACGCCGAATGGGCCGTGCTCCGCGAGTGGTATGCGGAGACGGATCGCAGCGGCCCGATCGGCGAATGCGCGGTGCCGCTTATTTCCCTGCTCCACGGCCTCGTCATGGGAAATCGTATTAGCCGTATCGCGCAACTCGGGACGTGCGCCGGTTATTCAGCTCTACTTCTGGGATGGATGCTGCGCCGGATGAACACGCCGCACGCCCTGTTCGCCTTGGATCTCGATCCCGCGATGTGTGAGCTGTCACGGCGCTGGATCATCCGCGCCGGACTGCAAGATTTTGTCGAGGTCGCGGAAGGCAGTTCCCTCGATGACCGATCGATCATGTCCGCCCGAAAATATCTCAACGGCAATCCCGAGCTCGTCATTCTCGACAGTTCCCACGAATACCAGTCCACGCTCGCCGAGCTTGATCTCTGGTATGGCGCGGTCGCGCCGGGCGGCCTGCTCGTTCTTCACGACGTGAGCGAATTCGCCGCCGAGTTTGACGTTACCCGCGAGGGCGGAGTGCGCCGAGCGTTCGCCGAATGGCGCAAAATCCATCCGGAAGCGGAAACGCTTTCGCTCAACAGCGATTCGCGTTCGATGGAAGCAGCGCGACCGCTCTACAAAGATGCTTGCGGCGTCGGCCTGATCCATAAACCGCAATATGGCTGAGGCGCGACTGACTCTGCTTCGCGGCGACATCACGAAGCTCGCCGTCGATGCGATCGTGAACGCGGCCAATACCACATTGCTCGGCGGCGGAGGAGTCGACGGCGCCATTCATCGGGCCGCCGGTCCGGAACTTCTCGCCGAATGCAAAACGCTCGGTGGTTGTCGCCCGGGCGAAGCCAAAATCACTCGCGGCTATTTGTTGCCGGCGCGTTTCGTCATTCACACCGTCGGTCCTGTCTGGTCCGGCGGCCATCGCAGCGAACCCGAGACGCTCGCCAATTGCTATCGAAACTCTCTGCGCCTCGCTTCGGAGAACGGCCTGCGCACGATCGCCTTTCCCGCCATCAGTTGCGGCGCCTATCGTTATCCCATCGCGGACGCCGCCCGAATCGCAGTGCAAACCACCACGGAATTCTTGCGGGACAATGCCTCGATCGCGGAAGTGACCTTCGTCGTTTCCACCGACGAGATCGAAGCCGCATACGAGCGGCTTCTCGCCTGACGCGTCGAACCGCTCCTCTTCGTTCGGCGTTGGACGTTCGGCGTTGGGCGTTCGACGTTTTCCCCTCCATGCCGCGCGACCTGCCAATCTACGAGCTCGAGCACTCCATCGTCGCCGAACTCCAAGCCCACGCCCGCCTCATCATCCAGGCTCCCACCGGTTCCGGAAAATCGACCCAGGTCCCGCAAATTCTCCTCGATCACGGCATGCTCGGCGACGGCCAGGTCGTCATCCTCCAACCGCGCCGCCTCGCCGCTCGTCTTCTCGCCGCGCGCGTCGCCTCCGAGCGCAAGTGCCGACTCGGCGATGAAGTCGGCTACCAGATCCGTTTCGAAAACATCACCTCACCACGCACCCGGATTCGCTTCGTCACCGAAGGAATCCTCCTGCGCCAACTGGTCCAGGATCCGGAGCTGCGCGGCATCTCCACCATTCTTTTCGACGAATTCCATGAGCGCCATCTGTATGGCGACATCACTCTCGCCCGTGCGCTTCAGCTCCAGGCGACCTCACGCCCCGATCTCAAGCTCGCCGTCATGTCCGCCACCTTGGATGCGGGCCTCTTGCAAAAATATCTGGCGCCCTGCTCCCTCCTCACTTCTGCCGGGCGCGCCTTTCCGGTCGAGATCGAATACCTGGCCAAGCCCGTCGGCGGCGACGGCTATCCGATCTGGGATCTCGCCGCGGACGAATTGGAACGGCTCGCGCCGCAAACAAAAGGCGATGTGCTGATCTTCATGCCGGGAAAATATGAGATCGGGCGAACGATCGCCGCCATTCGCGCGTCGCGCGTCAGCGATCGCTTCGTTGTCCTGCCGCTTCACGGCGAACTGCCGCCAGCGGAGCAGGACGCCGCGCTGGCCCATTACCAGAAACGGCGCGCCATCGTCTCGACTAATGTCGCCGAAACCTCGCTCACCATCGATGGCGTCCAGGTCGTGATCGACAGCGGGCTGGCGCGGATCGCGCGGTTCGATCCTCGCCGCGGCATCAACACCTTGCTCGTCGAAAAAATCAGCCGCGCTTCCGCCGATCAACGCGCTGGCCGCGCCGGCCGGACCGCGCCGGGCCGCTGTCTGCGTCTTTGGACGGAGCGTGAGCATCTCGATCGTGCCGCGCAGGAATTGCCTGAGGTGAAACGACTCGATCTCGCCGAAGTCGTGCTGACTCTCAAAGCGAGCGGCATTGACGACATCGCCGCCTTCCGCTGGCTCGAGCCGCCCGAATCCCAAGCTCTCGCCCGCGCCGAAGAATTGCTCGTCGATCTCGGCGCAATTTCTTCTCCGGGGAGAATAACCCCGCTCGGGCGCCGGATGCTGGCGTTTCCGGTCCATCCTCGTTACGCGCGCATGTTGCTCGCGGCGCACGAATATCGCTGCGTCCCCGCTATCGCGTTGATCGCGGCGCTCACCCAGGGCCGCAACCTCTTGCGCCGCCTCGAGGGCAAACCGGCCCGTGAAGATCGAGACGATGTCCTCGGTGGTGAAACGGAATCCGACTTTTTCATCTTGATGCGCGCCTTTCGCTACGCGGAAAACAGCCGGTTCGATGGGCAACGTTGTTCGCGCCTCGGGATCAACGCGGGCGCGGCCCGCGAAGCCGCGCAATTGTCCGAGCAATTCCTCGCCATCGCGCGGGACGAAGGCCTCGATCTGCAGAGGGGCGAGGCGAAAACCGGCGCGATCCAGCGTTGCGTCCTCGCCGGTTTTCCCGATCAGGTCGCCGTCCGGCTCGATGCCGGGACGTTGCGTTGCGCCCTCGTGCATGCGCGGCGCGGTGTCCTCGCGCGCGAAAGCGCGGTGCACGACGCGCGCTTGCTGGTGGCGTCCGAGATCCGGGAAATCGAAAGCAGCGAGAAGGAGCGCCAGGTCTTGCTCACGATGGCGACGAAGATCGAGGAAGAATGGCTGCGCGATTTGTTCCCGGAATCGTTCCGCGAAGAAACGCGCGTCGAATTCGATTCGGCGCTCCGACGTGTGATCGGTCGCCGCGCTACACTGTTTCATGATCTCGTGTTGCGGAGCGAAGAATTTTCCGCCGCGGATGAGCCCGCCACCGCGCAGCTCCTTGCCCGCGAGGTTGTGGCCGGGACCTGTCCGATCAAACATTGGGACAACGCCGTCGAACAATGGATCGCGCGGGTCAACTTCGTCGCCGCGCAATTTCCGGAGTTGGAATTCTCGCGGATCGACGCGGCGGCGAAGCTGCTGCTCCTCGAACAAATTTGCCAGGGCGCCACGAGCTACAAGGAAATCAAAGATCGGCCGGTGGGGCCGATCGTGAAATCGTGGTTGAACGGCGCCCAACAAAAGGCGCTCGACGATCTCGCCCCGGAGCGGATCAAACTGGCCGGCGGCCGCGCAGCAAAAATCACCTATGCCGACGATGGCGCGCCGCCCACGATCGCCGCCCGGATCCAGGATTTATACGACACTCCGCGCGGTCTCAGTGTCGGCCGTGGCCGCATTCCGCTCCGAATCCAGGTCCTGGCGCCGAACCATCGCCCGATCCAGATCACCAATGATCTGGAAACCTTCTGGCGCGTGGGCTATCCGAAAATAAAGAAGGAACTCCAGCGCAAGTATCCCAAGCACGTGTGGCGCTGACTCGGCTTGCCGCCGATGGAGGGCGGAGCTCCAGCGACGCCGGGCTCGCCGGAGCTCGCCCCTCCACGAAATCAAACCACGCGAGGCGACGCCACCGGCACGAAAAGAACGAACGAAAGGAGAGGCGCAGGAGTCTCACCACTTACGAATTATTTATATGATCAATCCGAATGGTGATGAATTTATGGAGGACGATCCGCTGGCTGCCTCGATGAGGTCGAGCGAGGAGCGCGCCTCCGAACAAACTCCCGGCCGTCTCCGCCAGGCGACCGGAAAAGTCTCAACTTTTGCCGGCGACGCCTGGGAACAAACCAAGGAACGCGCCAGCGTGGCCCGCGAACGCACGGAATTTTTCCTGCGCGAAAACCCGGTGCCGACTGTCCTCGGCGCGCTTGCCCTGGGGGTCGCGATTGGGTTGGCGATCCGCTATTCTTCCAGCTCCGCCGAAAAGGAAGTCGAAGCGAAATCGCCCCTCGCCAATGTCGATCTCAGCATTCTTTCCCTGCCGTTTCTCTGGCCGCTCTTCAAGTCGGTCCGGCGCAAATACGAAGATTCTGCCGAGGCGGTGAAGGATGGCGTGGGCCGGTTGAAGAAAGTCGATGTCGATCGCTACGTGAAACCGCTTCGCAAGAAGTGGCGAGCGTGGGCGAACTAAGAGCTGTTATCGCTCTTCTTCTGTAGCCGCCGCCCTGTGGGCGGCGTGAGCTGCGGCAACGATTTCTCCCGAGCGTCCCACAGGGACGCTGCTCCAGAAGATAGCGGCGACAGCTTTGCTGTCGCATTTTGCGAAACGGCGATGCTAATCTCGCCGGCGTGTCGTTACGAGCCGCCTCGATAACCACTTTTCTGCTGACCATTGCGACCATCGTTAACGCGAAGGAGCCGCGCCAAGTCCAGGAAACCGGCGGGATATTTGTCGGCTCGCTCGGGTGCAAATCATCCAGCTGCCACGGAGGCGCCGGGCCCAAGCGCAGCCAATATTTCACCTGGAGCGAGAAGGATTATCACACGAAAGCCTACGCCATTCTGCTCAATGCGCGGTCGGACCGGATCGCGGAGAGCCTGAAGATCACCGCTCCCGCAGGCGGGCCTCCCGCGGCGGCCACGAGCGTGCGCTGCACCGTTTGCCATGCGCCGTTTCAATCCGTGGCGGCGAGCCACCTCGCGCCGACCGCGCATCCCGATGAAGGCGTTTCGTGCGAGAGTTGCCACGGCGCGGCGAGCGGATGGCTGCGAGGCCATACCCGCAAGGATTGGACTTATGACACCCGGGTCGGCGCCGGTATGCGCGATCTCCGCAGTCTTTACGTGCGCGCGACGGCCTGTGCGGCCTGCCATCAATATCTGGCGCCGGAGCTTTTGCAGGCAGGGCATCCCGATCTTTTTTTCGAGCTCGACAGCCAGTCGGTCGCGGAGCCGAAACATTGGAAAGACGACGAGCCGTGGAGCGGATTGCGCGAATGGCTCACCGGCCAGGCGGTGGCTCTGCGCGAGATGAGCTGGTCGCTCAGCAGCGAGCCGGGAAATGATGAGCGGTCGCGGGCACGCTGGAATGGCCTTGCCTGGCTTTGCGCGAGCGCGACGACGGCCGCCGCCATTTCGTCACCCATCAGCCAGCCGCCGAACGCGCCGGCGCAATCCGATTTCGCGAACATGCAAACCCAGGCCGATTCGCTGGCTCGGCGCGCCTCGGTATCGAACTGGAACGAGAGCAGCGCGCGATCGCTCCTCACCGCCTTGGCCTCGCTCGATGGAGAATTTTCCGCCAGGGGAACGGCCGCTCCAATCCTCGGGCAGCGCGCCAAACGCCTGGCACTCGCGCTGGATCGATTGGTAAATGCGCTGAACAAGGACCGTAACTTTCGCCTCAAGGTCGAGGCGGAACTGCGCCAGCTTTTCGATGACGTAAAGACCCTCGACTCCTTCGACGCCAGTTCCTTCGCGACGCATCTGAAAGCTTTTCACGAAGCACTCGACAAGACTGGGTAACTCCGCCGTTGAACGCCCCCCACTTCTCGCGGAAAATACCCGCCCACGACATGGCCACGCCGTCCCCGACTTCACGCCCGAGCTGGCAACGCAATCCGGTCTCCCAATTCTTTGCGTCGCTCAAGCTCGCCGTCGTGCTCCTCGCCGTTCTGATCATCGGCGCGATCGCCGGCACGCTCTGGGAATCGAGCTTCGACGCGAAAGTGGCGCGCGCCTACGTTTACGGCGCGCCCTGGTTCAACGCCTGGCTCCTTCTTCTCGCCGCGAACCTTACCGTCTCGGCGCTCTCCCGCTGGCCTTGGAAAAAACATCACGTCGCGTTTCTCGTCACCCACCTCGGCATCATCACGCTGCTCACCGGCTCGCTCATCGGACGGATCTGGGGAATCGAGGGAACGATCACGCTCTTCAAAGGCGAACCGCCCTCGAACCGATTGCTCGTCGATCAGCATCAGCTCCGCGTCCACGATACCGACGGCTTGGTGAAAGGTTACCCCGTCGAGTTCATCCATCGGCCGCCCACGCCGCAAAAGCCGTGGGACCTCGGATTGCTCGCCGGCGGCGGACGGCTCAGCATCGTCGATTACGCTCCGGCCATCGAAGGCAAGTTGAACCCGAAACCGCTTGAGCAAGGCGGCGCGCCCGCCCTGCATTTCACCATCGCCACCGCGATGATGGGCCAGCGCCTCGAGAGCTGGCTCATGGCCGACGATCGCGAACACGGCTCGTTTAACATGGGACTCGCGACGATCGAATTGAAACGCGGCGCCGCGCTGGCGCAGACGAAAACCGACGCGGCCAATTCGCCCGCGCCCGCCACCGGCGAAGTGGAAATCGAAGAAGCGATCTTCGCGTTCGCCAAGGCGCCGGAGGAACAGATCGCGAGGGTTCTCAAGGGCGGGAACAGCGGCGCGAAAATTCGGCTCTCGCAACCACAGGGCGGGAACAAAGGCAGCGTTAGCATTTCCCTGAATGGAAAAACCTGGACCTTCGATGTCGCGCGGAACCTCGGGAAAGACGCGGCCATGGACGGCAGCGCGTTCACCGCGCGGATAGATAATTACTGGGCCGATTTCCGGATCGACAATGGAAAACCGAGCTCGGCGAGCGACCAGCCGAACAATCCTGCCGTCGTTGTGACGTTGCGCGGCAAAGGCGTTCCCGTTTCCGCCGCGCCGGATCCGCACGGCGAGGCGAAACTCGGCGCGGCTCCCGCGATGCCCGAAGATGGAGCCGCCGCGCCGAACCATCTCACGCTCTTTCTCGAGGACAACGGCACGGTTACCTACGCGCTGGAATCGCGAAAGACGGGGCGCGCAACCGGTACCATCGAGTTGAACAAACCGCTCACGACCGGCTGGGCCGACTGGCAATTAACCGTCGATCGCACGATGCCGCACGCCGAGGAATGGATGGATTTTATTCCAACGCCGCCGCCCGTTACCGGCGCGGATTTACCCGACGGCATCCGGATTCGCATCGAACAAGGTGGCAAGATTTCAGAGCAATGGATTCCCGCCGGATGGCAGATCAGTATTCCGGTGGGCGCGGCGGAGGTGCGGGCCGCCTATGGGTGGAAACAGATTCCGCTGCCGATCGGATTGGAGTTGCTCGAGTTCGAAGTGCAGCGCAACGAAGGCAGCGATAGTCCCGCCGGATTCAAGAGCACGGTGCGCGTCGCAAACGCGGAAGGCCAGACCGCCACCGGCCAATGCTGGATGAATAACCCGTTCAATTTTCCCGGAGAATGGTGGCGCACCTGGTCCGGCCTCACCTTCAAAATGTCGCAAGCCTCCTGGAACCCCGAAAACCTCGGCCAAAGCACGATCCAGATTTTGCGCGATCCCGGCTGGCTTTTGAAATGGATCGGCTCGCTCCTGGTCGTTTCCGGCATGCGCGTTTCCGTTTTGATCCTCGCTCTTCTGCTGAGCGGCTGCGTCTTCGGAAGACACCGGACCGCGCACAACAATCTCGATCCGGCCGGGCCGTGGGGTTATTACAGCGGCGCGATCGATACTCGCTGGGACGCGGATGGCCGGACGATGACGCTCTTGAACGAGCTGCGCTACACCGACCCGAAAGGCGTGGTCTGGATCGCGCCGGCTGGCTCGGTGATTGACGGCGCGTCGATCCCGCGCGCGTTGTGGTCGTTCATGGGCGGGCCGTTCGAGGGAAAATATCGGAACGCGTCGGTGCTCCACGACGTCGCCTACGACCAAAAAAACAAGCCGCCGCCGGAAGTCGACCGGATGTTTTACAACGCCATGCGCTGCAGCGGCGTCGGCCCCGTGGAAGCCAAGACGATGTATTACGCGCTTCTCCGTTTCGGGCGGCACTGGAAGTTCTCGGTGAAAAAAGCAAAGCCAGTGTTGCCTGATTCGTCCCGCGATTTAGTGAATCGCGAGCCACGGACGACGATCGTAGATCCGAATGACGTCGGCGCGATCCAGCAATGGATCCGGCAAAACAATCCGACCCTCGATCAGATCGAATCCCGCGTGGACGCAAAGGGGCGGTAGTCCCGCGCCGACGGCGCGGGAAGCTCCAAATCACCTATGAAGGCGCGCTGTTGTTTGGTGTTTGGTGCTTGGAATTTGGAGCTTGTTTCGTTTTCCCCGGCCCAAAAACCGCCCGCCCAGGTTTCGCGCCTGTGTGCTCGCCATCCTTGAGGACCTGCGCGCCGTTCACGAACACGTGCTTCATGCCTACAGCGTATTGATGCGGCTTGTCGAACGTCGCGCGATCTCCCACCGTCGCCGGATCGAAAACCACGACATCGGCGAACATGCCCTCTTGCACGAAACCGCGATGATCCAGACCCAGATTCGTCGCCGGCAACCCGCTCAGCTTCCGGATCGCCTGCTCCAGCGTCAGCATTTTTTCTTCGCGCACATACTTCCCGAGGACGCGCGCGAAGCAGCCGTAAGCGCGCGGGTGACAGTTCGATTTCAGGAAGTTCCCTTCCGGCGCCTGCGACGCTTCGTCCGAGCCGAATGAAACCCACGGCTTCGCGATTTCCTTCTTCACATTCTCTTCCGACATGAGGAAGTAGATCGAATCGATCCGCGATTCGTCTTCGCTGATCAAGTCCATCAGGGTCTCGACCGGATCTTTACCGCGCATCTTCGCTACTTCCGCCAGCGATTTGCCCGTGAGCGGTTTCAGTTTTTCGGACTTGAATCCGGAGAGCAGGATCTTCTCCGGCGAACCGGCGGCAAGATAAAGATTCTCCCATTTATCGCTCGGTGTCCGCACTTCCACCGCGATTTTCTGTCGCGTCGCCGGATCGCGCAGCCGCTTGAACAACGCCGGATATCCCCCGTCTTCCGTCCACGGCGGCAAACAGGCATCGAGACCAGTGCCGGCCGCGGTGTAGGTGTACATGTCCGCGGTGATCTTCAGCCCGGCTTTGCGCGCGTCTTCGATCTTGCTAAGCATCGCGTCCGCTTTCCCCCAGTTCGGCTGGCCCGCCGCTTTAATGTGATAAATCTCCGCGGGAATTCCGGCTTCCTTGCTGATCCGGAGCAGCTCGTCGATCGCTTCGAGGAGCCGGTTCCCTTCGCTTCGCATGTGCGAGATGTATTTGCCCTGGTATTTCGCGGCGACTTTGCACAACTCGATCAGCTCCTCGGTCTTCGCGTAAAACGCCGGTGGATAAATCAGCGATGTCCCGATTCCGAGCGCGCCCGCCTCCATTTCCTGGCGGACGAGCTGGCGCATTTGTTCGAGCTGCTCGGGCGTCGGCGGTTTGTCCTCGAGGCCAATGACGAACTCGCGGATCGTGGTCGCGCCGACGAACGAGGCCACGTTGCAAGAGATGCCGCGCTGTTCCAGGTATCGCAAATATTCCGCGAGCGTGTTCCACTTGATCTCGTACTTGATGTCCCCCTGCTGGCTCCGCATTCGTTCCTTCATCCGGTCGTTGACCGGGCCCATGGAATAGCCTTCGCCCATGATCTCGGTCGTGACGCCCTCGCGGATTTCGCTCTGAGAACGGCCATCCTCGATCAGCGATTCGGTCGACCACGAGAGCATGTTGATGAAGCCCGGCGCGACCGCGAGGTCTTTGGCGTCGATCACGGTGCGCGCTTGGTCGGCGGAAAAATTTCCGAGCTTCACAATCCGATCGCCGCGGACGGCTACGTCGATTACGCGCGGCTTCTCGCCGGTGCCGTCGTAAACGGTGCCGCCCTTGATGACGATGTCGAACTTGTCCGCCGCGGGTGGTTCCGATCCGCCGGCGACCGGCGCGGCGAGGATGGCAAGGACGAGAGCAAAGAAAAAGCGACCGTTCATGGCGTTATCTTTTATCCGGAGGGATGTGCTTCTGCACGTCCCATTATTCGAGCAGCAGAAAGTTAGGGACGGCGCTCAGCGCGGTGATGCGCTAGGCGACGCAATGGGAAACGCAAACGTCGAAGTGGGCGACGCGCCGGGCGCAGCGGGACTGCCAGCGGGCGAAGCTGATGGCGTCGGGCTCGGCGTGGGCGTGGGGCTCGGCAACGGCGGAATAATATTTTCCCAATGATGCACTGGCACCGTGGCGCCGCCGATTTCTTTCACGAGCGCTTCGCTCCGCGCCTGGAGCTTCTCGAGATCGGGCGGGCCGAACGGCGTCTCGGCCGTGCCGGGAAAAACGAGATAAGTCACTTTCAAATCGCTCACCGGCCGGTTGTAGGCGGTGGCAGCCGCGTTGATCTCCTTCGCGATCCGCAACGACGCTTCGCCGGCTTTATCCGAGGGCCCGATGTCGCCGACGATCGCCGGAAAAATCCGGTCTCCGAAAATGACGAGAACATAATCGCCAATTTTCCCGCCGTCCGCTTTCCCCAATCCCAGGGGCAGGACGATGTAAGGATCGGTCGCGCCGATCAGGAAGCTGTATTTCTTCAGCGTCTCGATTTCATCGCGCGCCGCGGCGATCCCGGCTTTGAGTTCCTTCTTTCGCTCCGGGGCGGTCGTTTTCACCGCCAGCTCGCTTTCATAGCGCTTCAAGCGTTCTTCCGCCGGCCCGAGATAGGAATTCGGGATCTGGCTTTTCTTCGGCCAGCGATAACTGGTGACCGGCTTGAAGTTCGCCGTCTGACCGGAGCCCGCCGGCAGCCGGTCGGAATCGGAGCCGTCCGCATCGACATCCATGTCGGCCTGCAACAGGACGGCGCGCCGCTTGCTCTCCGGATGCCGCAAATTCAGGACCGTCTGACAATCGTAAAAATTGTGCCGGGAAAGAAGTTGATCGAGGCGCACCAAGTTTTCCTTCAGGTTTCGCAGCTTCGTGTCGTAAAGCTCCTTGAAAAACGGTGAGACAGATTCGGGAGAAAACATCGCCGCGAGTCCCGGCAGCAAACGCGGCAGGTCCGGGCTGACCTTCGCCAAATCCTCGATCGTCGCGTTCGGCGTCGGAACACGGGCGTGCAGTTTCAGCTCCAGCACATAACTCTGCGGGTCCGCGCGCTCGTCGGAGGCGGCGCCGCCGGGCGTCGGTTCGACCGCGGCGTGGACGGTAATGCCGCCATACAACCGGGCCGTATCGAGCTTGCCGGTGATGACTGGAATCCTCGGCGATGGCGCCGGCGTCGGAGTCTTTTCGGGAATCTCGATCTCGACCGGCGTCTCGGGCGAAAGCTGGGTGCGATGCCATTGCTCGAGCGAAATCCAGCGCAGCACGATCGCCGTCAGCATCGCGGCGAGCAAAAGGAGCGCAAAGAAACGGAGCGTCCTGAGCCGGATTTTTCGCACGCCAGTCTACTATTTTTTTATCCAGGCGACGATCGCCATGATGACACCGATCACGCTCAGGGCGGACATCAACCCGGCCGGCATCACTTTACCGGTGCTCATGAAGTTGGGAATGAACTTGCCGGCCAGGCCCACCGAGACAATGCCCGCGATGATCAGGCCGAGCGCGGCATTACCCGGGAGCAAATACGCCGCGACGAGGAGCGCGATGCCGGAGATCGCGCCGGCGATGATGGACGCGGTGCTGCCGGCCTTCACGTATCCGATCACACCGCCGACGATGGTGAGCAGCCCGAAGATGATGAAATAGATTTTTGCCGGTCCGATCATGAGCCATTGGTAAACCGCGCCGCCCCCGCTGTCTAGGAGGTCGCGCCAGGAATGACTTGCGCCGCGAACCCCGCGGACACACACTCTCCCGCACATGAGCCTGCGCTTCACTGACGGCAAAGGAATCGCTCTGCGGGCGATGATTGCGGCAGGGTGCATCGCCGCCGTGCTCCTGGCCCTCGTCCTTTTCGCGATCCCGCAGCTCCACGAGCAGATTCATGGTGCGACCAGCGCGCCGAATCACGAGTGCGCGGTCACGCTCCTGACCTCGGGCAATTACCAGCACACGCCCGCGGCCACGATCTCGCTCGCGCCGCCAGCGCCGCCCACGGCGTTCGCCCACGCTCTCGCCAGTTTTCAGTTAGTCAGCGCCCGCCTCGAGTGTTCTCTGCTCGAGCACGCGCCGCCGACCGTTTCCTGACCATTGGTGTTCCCGCTTCGGCGGGCGGTGGCCTTGTCGCGCGTTCCGCGGGTCGCCCATCCAATGCGCGCTGGACGCAAGTCCGTTCAGAAATTCTCCCGGCGCGTGGCCGGGCCAGTCAGGAAAGAAAATGAAAAAGCTTATTCAGTTCGCGCTTGCCGTTTGGGCCATGGCCTGCGTGTGCGCGCAAACAACGGAACCGCCCGCCGTTCCCGGCGCCTCAACGCCCGCGACCACCGCGGAGGTGCAGGCCTTGCGCGAACAAGTGCAATCGCTCAAGGAAATGGTGCAGGCGTTACAACAGCAGGTGAAAGAACAACAGACCGCCGCGACGGAGAAAAACAATTCCAGCGCACCGGCCCTTCCACAAAATTCCGAAGCCCAAACGGCCGATACGTCCGTCTCGCCCGCGCCGTCAGCGAGCGCGCCGCCGTTGTTTCCCACCACCGATACCGCGGTCGTGTCCTCGGCGCCGTCCGTGAACGCGAACGGCACAACCCTGTTCCCGACCAGCGATGAATCGGTGACCACAACGCCAGCCACAGTCTCGACTGCCGACACTGGTTCATCGCTGACCCAGCCTCTCCCGATCATCGGCGGCGGAAGTAACAAGAACTACATGAACATCTCGTTCGATGGTCTCTTCTCCGTGGCCGCATCGAGCGAGCGGCATCTCGACCGGCTCGAAGTGGGCGACCACGATCCGCAGCAGCGAGGGTTCAACGGGCGCAACGCCGAAATCGCGCTCGATGGCGCGGTCGATCCGTACTTCGAAGGGTTCGCGAACATCGTTCTCAAGCTCGACAACAACAACGAGACGGAGATCGAGCTGGAAGAAGCGTTTCTCCAGACGACCAGCCTGCCCTACGGCTTGCAAACTAAGGCCGGCCAGTTTTTCGACGCGTTCGGCCGGATCAACGCGACCCATCCGCACACGTGGGAGTTCGCGGATTCGCCGATCGTTAACGGACGTTTGCTCGGGGCCGATGGCCTGCGCGGTGTCGGCGCCCAGATCGCGTGGACGCTGCCTGTTCCCTGGTATTCACAATTCATCTTCGCCGTGCAAAATGGCCGCGGCGGAACTGGCTACTCTTTCCGCAACCCCGGCGAGGACGGCGTGTTTTACGGGCGCATGACCATCGATCGCGAAGCCAGCGCGCTCCACGATCTCGTTTACGTTCCGCGTTTCGAAAATTCGTTTAATCCGAGCGACACCCAGACGGTCCTCTTCGGCGCCTCGGGTGCATTCGGAATGAACGAAACCGGATCCGATACCCACACCCAGGTTTACGGCACCGATTTTCTTTACAAATGGAAGAGCGCCCGGGCCGAAGGCGGTTTCCCCTTCGTGAAATGGCAGACCGAAGCGATGTATCGCCGCTACGAAGCCGGCCGCGGCCTCGATAATCTATTTCCAGTCAGCGAAACGTTCCGGGACTGGGGCATGTATTCGCAGGTCCTCTGGGGATTCAAGAAAGGTTGGGTCGTCGGCGTTCGCGGCGATTACCTTCACATGCAGGAATCCGCGTTCACCGATGACGATACCCGGCAATCGCGCGCCCGGATCTCGGCGAATCTGACCTGGTATCCGACCGAGTTCTCCAAACTCCGCCTGCAATACAACCACGATTTCCTGGAGGAGAATGCCTTCCTCGCCAGTCGCGATGTCGATTCTGTTTTCCTCCAGTTCGAATTCATCCTCGGCGCCCACGGCGCCCACAAATTCTAAAACTTTATGAAACGCATTTTTGTCCTGGCAGTCTTGTGCATCGGCGCAGCTCTCACCGCCCACGCCAAACTCAAAATCGTCGCCACCCTTCCCGATCTCGGTTCGCTCGCGCGGGAAGTCGGCGGCGACAAAGTTGATGTCACTGTCCTGGCGAAACCGACCGAGGACTCCCACTTCGTCGATGCCCGCCCGAGTTTCGTCGTGCAACTGCGCGACGCCGATGTGCTCATCGACGGCGGCGCGGAGCTTGAGATCGGTTGGCTCCCGCCACTCCTCCAAAATGCGCGCAATCCCAAGATCGAAGTGGGAAAACCCGGCCGGGTCCAGGCCTCACAAGGCGTCCGCCTCATGAACGTGCCCACGAACGCGACCCGCGCCGCCGGCGACGTCCACGCGCTCGGCAATCCACATTTCGTGGTGGATCCGATTATCGCGAAGACCGTCGCGCTCCACATCGCGCAAACCTTCAGCGCGATCGACGCGCCGAATGCCGCGGCCTACGACGCCAACTACAAGAAATTCGAGGCAGCCATCAACGCGAAGCTCCAGGAATGGGGAACGGCGATGTTGCCGTTCAAGGGGCAGAACGTCGTCGCTTATCACGACTCCTGGGTTTACTTCGCGCACCGGTTCGGTTTGAACATCGACACGTTCCTGGAACCGAAGCCCGGCATCCCGCCTTCGCCGTCGCACCTCGCCGAGGTCATCGAGAAAATGAAGGCGCAGAAGATTAAGGCCATCATTGTCGAGCCGTTTCACGATCGAAAAATCGCCGAGAAAGTGGCCACCTCGACCGGCGCGAAGGTGGTTGATTTCGCGCAATATCCCGGCGGCCTTCCAAACACGGACTCATATGTGAAACTGATTGACCGGTTGGTCGCAAATCTCACCGCCGCACTGAAATGATCTGTCCGCAGTTCTCTGGCCTAACGACTGAAAGGAACGACGAATGAGAATGATGTGGGAACTAATGTTCTGGCCCTGTGCGGCCTGCATCCTTTTGCCGTGGCTCTTGGTTTACCTCGGCCTTCACGTCGTTCAACGCGGCATCATTTTCATCGACATCGCCATGGCCCAGATGGCCTCGCTCGGTATCTGCCTGGGAGTGCTTCTCGATTACGAACCGGAAAGCGTGATGTCCTACGTCCTGGGACTCGGCGTGACCTTGCTCGGCGCCGCGATTTTTTCCGTTACCGGAAAACGCGCCAGCCAGGTGCCGCAGGAAGCTGTCATCGGGATTAGCTACGTCGTCGCAGCAGCCGCGGCGATTCTGCTCCTCAGCCGTTCCGCCCACGGGAATGAAGAAATTCGGAACATGCTCGTCGGCGACATCACCGTCGTGAGCGCCGCCGAGGTTTGGAAATGCTTCGCGGTGTTCGTCGTGGTCGGCATCGTTCATTTCATTTTCCGGAAAAATTTTCTGCTCGTCTCGTTCCAACGCGAAGAAGCCTACGTCCGCAAATGGCGTGTGCGTTGGTGGGACTTTTTCTTTTACGCGACGTTCGGCATCGTGGTGACGATCTTCGTCCGCGTCGCCGGGGTCTTGCTCGTGTTCAGTTACTTGATTGTGCCCGCCGTCTGCGCCGTGACGCTGGCGCGCCGAATTTCGATGCGGCTGCTGATCGGCTGGGGAATTTCGCTCCTGGGTGGGATCGGCGGAGTGTACGTCTCTATCCGGGGCGATTTCCCTTCAGGCGCCGCAATCGTCTGCACTTTTGGCGCGCTGCTTATCATAACATCGCTGATCGCACTGGTGAGGCCGCGAGTGACGCGGGCATAGCACAGGCTACATTCTGCCCGTGCATTCGTTCCATTACCGCGAAGGCGAACTCTATTGTGAGGAAGTCGCGCTGAGGCGCGCCGCGGACGAGTTCGGCACACCGCTTTATGTCTATAGCGCCGGAACCATTCTCGATCATTATCGCCGCCTCGACGCGGCGCTCGTTCCGCTCGACCACCTGATCTGCTACGCGGTCAAAGCGAACTCCAATGGCGCGATCCTGAAATTGCTCGCGGACGCCGGCGCCGGTTTCGACATCGTTTCCGGCGGCGAACTTTTCCGCGTCCTGAAGGCCGGCGGCACCGCGGCGAAATGCACTTTCGCCGGCGTCGGAAAATCACGCGAAGAAATCGAGTATGCGCTCGCCGAAGGCGTCCTGAGTTTCAACGTCGAGAGCGAAGCGGAGCTGGAGAGGATCGATCGCATTGCGCGGAGCAAAGGCGTCAAGGCGCCGATCGCGCTCCGGGTAAATCCCGACGTCGATGCCGGAACTCATCGTTACGTCTCCACCGGGCGGAGCGAAAACAAATTCGGTATCGGGCTGGATCACGTGGCCGCGGTCTACGAGCAAGCCGCCCGGTTGCCGAACCTTTCCATTCGCGGCGTCCAAATGCACATCGGCTCGCAGATCACGGACGCCGCCCCGTTTGCGGAAGCGATCGCGAAAGTCGCGCCGCTGATCGAGGAATTGAAGCAACGGTATCCGCTCGAGTTTTTCAGTGTCGGCGGCGGGATCGGGATTGTTTACGAATCCTCGTTCGCCAGTGGCAGCCGCGATTGGTGGACGGAGAAAGATCGGGTCGCCGCGACAATGACGTTGCCCCTGACGATCGCTGACTACGCGGCCACGATCGTCCCGCCGCTGCGCGAGATCGGCCTGCGGGTGTTGCTCGAGCCCGGTCGACTCCTCGTGGGCAACGCCGGTGTCCTGCTCACCCGCGTCCGTTATCTCAAGCAAGCCGCGCAGAAGAAATTCGTGATCGTGGACGCCGGCATGAACGATCTCATTCGGCCCGCGCTCTACCAAAGTTACCACGAGATTGTGCCGGTCCGCGAACCGAGCGACAAGGCGCGCGAGTCTGTCGATGTTGTCGGTCCGGTCTGCGAGAGCGGCGATTTTTTCGCTCAGGATCGCGAGCTGCCGCCGGTGAACGAGGGCGAACTCCTGGCCCTGATGAGCGCCGGCGCCTATGGGTTCGCCATGGCGTCGAATTACAATTCGCGGCCGTTGCCGGCCGAAGTGCTGGTGCAAGGCGACCGTTTTTCTCTCATTCGGCAACGCCAGACGACCGAGGATCTCATTCGGGATGAATGCTAAAACCTCCTGCCACTTGCAAGGAGTCCGTCTCCAGCATAAATACTGCTCCCACCATTTTGCGATGAAACGATTGCTCCTGCTTCTCATTCTCCTGGGCTTGCTTCTGGTTCGCCAGGCGCCCGCGGCCACGCCGTTGAACGGCGAATACGTGCTGCTCGTCGGCGGTCCGTCGCTCATGGTGTGGGAAAAATACAAACTTCAACCCCATGATCATTGGTGGGCTAATTTCATCCGCGCCGCCCGCATCCGCACCGAGCAGATTCGCGCCCAGGCGCCGGACGCAAAAATCACCTGGCTTATTTACCGTCAGGGCTACAAGGACCGCGCTGTCCAGGAAAAGCAGGACCTGTTTGGCTTCATCGATTCCGTCCGGGACAAGTTCAATCTGAACCTCGTCTATTTTGGGAACGGCAATGACGTCATGAACTACCTCAACGCCGGTCAGCCGCGCGACAGCCTGAAGGTCGTCGACTTCGAATACTTCGGTCACTCCAACGCGAAGTGCTTCATGTTCGATTACAGCAGCAACATCGAGAGCGCCTGCAAATCGTGGCTGCACGAAGACGAGCTGCGCAAGATCAATGGCCGCGTCTTTGCCCGGGGCGCGTTCGCCAAAAGCTGGGGCTGCCACACCGGCGAAAGCATGTCCAAGAAATGGTACGCCGCGACCGGCGTGCCGATGTGGGGCGTGATCGGCAAAACCCAATACATGATGGAGGAGCTGCCGATCATCGTCGGCGAGAAGGCCAAGTGGGTGTCGCGCTGAGCGACCTACGATCCTTGCGCGATCTCACGGAGTAACCCGGGGCCGCGGTAGACATAGCCGGTGTAGACCTGGAGGAGTTGGGCGCCGGCTTCGAATTTTTCGCGGGCGCTGGCTGCGTCGGCGATGCCACCGGAGGCGATGACGGGCAGCGAGGACCGTGAAGTTATCGCGCGAACGAACTCGGTGGATTTTTTCCGCAGCGGGCGACCACTCAAGCCGCCGGTTTGATCGCGAGCAGAAGGAATCGCGGAGTGATCCAGGGTGGTGTTCGTGGCAACGATTCCGGCTATGCCGTGCTGCTCGCAGGCCGCGATAATTTGTTCGAGCTCCGCGATGGAAAGATCGGGTGCGATTTTTAGCAGGACGGGTTTCCGAGCGGTTTCGTTTTCGCGGCGAATGGCAGCGAGCAATTGCACGAGCGCGGCGTGTTCTTGCAAGGAGCGGAGCCCGGGCGTGTTTGGCGAGCTGACGTTCAGGACGACGTAATCAGCCAGCGGCGCAAGAAGCCGGAAGGAATAAACATAATCTTCCACGGCATTTTCGATCGGCGTGATTTTGGATTTGCCGAGGTTGATGCCGATGGGAATGACGGGCCAGCGACTACTCTCGCGCAACCTGCGCAACCGCGCGGCTACTACGTCTGCGCCGTCGTTGTTGAAGCCGAGCCGGTTGATCAGTGCCTCCTGCTCGGGATAACGGAAGATGCGCGGTTTGGGATTTCCGGGCTGGGCTTTCGCGGTGACCGTGCCGATCTCGACAAAGCCAAAACCGAGCGCGGCCCAGGCGGGAATCGCGACGCCGTTCTTGTCGAAACCGGCGGCGAGCCCGATCGGGTTGAGAAACGTGAGGCCGAAAACAGTCCTCGGGCTCAGTGCGGGCTGGAAACGTTCGAGCTGGCGGAGAACGGAGGGCAGCGCGGAAATCGCGCGCAGATTGCGGATCGCCAGATTGTGCGCAGCCTCGGGAGAGAGCGAAAACAGAATCGGCCTAACGAGACGTTGATACAGAGCCTCGGCGTTCATTTGCCAATGCCTCTGCCGGAACACAGACTTGCAGTCTGTGCGGCCAGCGGGTTTGCAATCCGCTGAATTTCTGAGCAGCGGACAGAATGTCCGCTGGCCGCACAGGCAACATGCCTATGTTCCAGAAGAGCATTCATTTGCCGATACAGAACTGGGCGAAGAGCGCGTCGCGGATCTCTTCGGTGTGCGCGGCGCCTGTAATTTCATCGAGAGCCTGAAGCGCCGCACGCAAATCGACCGCGATATATTCCGGCGCGAAGGCGGCCTCAATGGTGCCCGCTGCCAAATCGCAGGAAGTCAGAGCGCGCCGGAGGCAATCGCGGTGCCGGGCATTGATGGCCACGCCGCTCTCGGGCCGCAAATGCTTTTCCGAAATCTTCGCAATGATCGCGTCCTCCAAACCGCGCAGTCCATCCTCGGAGATGCAGCAGATTCGCAACGCGTCGATGTTCCGCCAATCCGGATGTTCCGGCAGGTCGCTCTTGTTCAACAACACGATCCGGGTTTGCTCGGTCGAGTTCTCACTAAACCCGTCCGGTTTCGGAACGCTGCGATCGAGCACCTGGAGGAGAAGATCGGCGCTCGCCAGCGACTTTTCGGTGCGCGCGATTCCGGCGCACTCGATCTCATCCGCGGATTCGCGCAGGCCGGCGGTATCGAGCAGGCGAATCGGAATGCCGCGCAGGTTGATTACTTCTTCGATCGTGTCGCGGGTGGTGCCGGGCTGTGCGCTGACAATGGCGCGTTCGTAACCCAGCAGGCGATTGAGGAGACTCGACTTGCCGGCGTTAGTCGGGCCGTAAATAACCGCGCGCAGTCCCTCACGCAAAATGTGTCCCTGATCGGCTGTCGCCAGCAGGGCGCGCATTTGTTCACGGATCGAATCGAGGCGAGCGCGAAGGCGGGCGCCTTCATCCGGCGCGATGCCTTCTTCGGAGAAATCGATCGCGGCTTCGACATGCGCGAGTAATTCGACGAGTTCGGCGCGAATGGTGCCGATCTTTTCACCGAGCCGGCCCTGTAGTTGTTCGCGCGCGGAGCGCAACGCCAGATCTGTTCGCGCCCTGATCAGGTCGATGACGGCTTCGGCTTGGGTCAGATCCATCTTGCCGTTCAAAAAAGCGCGCTCGGTGAATTCGCCCGGCCGCGCCGCCCGCGCACCCGCGCCCAGACAGGCTTCGAGCACTTGCGCGGTGACGAGGACGCCGCCGTGACAACTGATCTCGACCAGGTCTTCGCCGGTGTAACTGGCGGGGGCGCGATGCACCGCGAGCATTACCTGATCGATGGCGCGATCGCCTGCGACGATCTCGCCCAGGCGTTGGGTGTGCGAAGGAAACTCGGAGGGCTTTTCGTTTCCACGAAAAATCCGGTCGGCGACGGCGATCGCCTCGTCGCCCGAAACGCGCACCATCGCGATGGCGCCCTCGCCGGCCGGAGTAGAAATGGCCGCGATCGTGTCCGCCCCCGGCGCCTTCGTTTCGGATGGAACGGTCACGCCGGCCAGCTCGCTAATACTTCTTTCAACGCTGCGATGCATCGCCGGTTCTGCTCCATGGTGCCCACTGAAATGCGGACCCAAGGCGCGAGATTGTAGCCTTTGAGTGCGCGCACGATGACGCGGTGCTCGAGAAGTGCGCGAAAAATCTTCGCGCCGACGCCGACATTCACGAGGACGAAATTTGCAACGCTCGGCACGAACTGGAGATTCAGCGCGGCGAATTCCTTTTGGAGATAGTCGCGCCCTTCAACGGTCATCCGTTTGGTCTCGCGCAAATGAGCGTCGTCCTCGAGGCCGGCGAGGGCCGCGGCCTGGGCGAGACCGCTGACATTGAACGGCTGTCGGGTCTTGTGCAGCACCTCGATCAGCTCCGGCCGGGCGATGCCGTAACCAATACGCAAATTCGCGAGGCCCTGGATTTTTGAAAAGGTGCGGAGGGTGGCGACGTTGCGGCCGGCGCGAATGAAGCGCAGCGTGTCCGGCGGATCATCGAGGTATTCGAAATACGCCTCGTCGAACACGACCGCAATCTCCGGAGGCACGCGCTCCATGAAGCGGTCGATTTCATCCTGCCCGGCGAGCGTGCCGGTGGGATTGTTCGGGTTGGCGATGAAGATGAGGCGCGTTTTCGGCGTGATGGCGGAGATGATCCCGTCGAGATCGTGCTGCAGATCGGGGCTCGGCACTTCGATCGTGCGCGCGCCGAAGACCGCGGCGACGAGCTTGTAGACGACGAACGCGTGCTCGGACGTAACGATCTCATCGCCGCGATCGAGGAAGGCGTGCCCGAGAAACTCGATGATCTCGTTCGAGCCCGCGCCCAGAATGAGGTGGTCGCGGGCGAAGCCCAGTTTTTTCGCGAGTGCTTCGCGCAAATAAAAGCCGCCGCCATCGGGATAACGATGCGCGGAATCGAGCGCCGCCCGCATCGCGGCGAGCGCTTTCGGCGAAGGTCCCAGCGGGTTCTCGTTCGAGGCGAGCTTGACGATTTGGTCCGCCTCCGCGCCCAGCTCACGGGCGGTCTCCTCGATCGGTTTTCCCGGCTCGTAAACGGCCAAGTCGCGCAGTTGCGGATTGGCGATATCCCAGATGGATGACATGCGGGTGGAATGTTAGGTGGATTTCGGAGGATGAACAGATCGCGCTGCCGCAGACAAGTCCAACACAAAAAGCTGGTCGCCCGCGCCGATCTGTCGGAACGTTTCGGCCTTATGAACAGCTTGCAATTCCTCGCCGAGACGAAGGTGCTCGGCATCGCGCTCAATCCATGGAAAATCATCGGATTGAGCGGGAGCCTGATCTTCGGGCTTCGCTTCCTCATCCAATGGATCGCATCGGAACGCGCGCGGAAAAGCGTGATCCCAGTTGGCTTTTGGGAATGCAGCGCGCTCGGATCTTTTTTGACACTTAGTTATTTTGCGATTTACCGGCACGATTCCGTGGGAGTTTTGCAAAGCCTGCTGCCGCTGCCGATCTACCTGCGGAATCTTTACTTTCGCTACACCCATCAAGCGCCGCAGCACCCCGGCAACGCACCACGTCCGCCGGAATAGATCCGGCCATTCGCCAGCGCGCGCTTTACCTCGATGGACCAGATCGATAAACTGGCCGCTTCCATGATCGCCCGCGATCAGATCATTTATCTCGATAACAACGCGACGACGCAGCTCGATCCAGCCGTGATCGAGGAGATGCTCCCTTACCTGACGGAATATTACGGGAATCCATCGAGCGGCTACACGTTTGGAGCGCAGGTGCGGCGGGCGATCGATCTCGCGCGGGAGCGGGTCGCTGCACTGCTGGGCTGCGAGCCGGGGGAAATCGTCTTCACCAGTTGCGGGACGGAGGCGAACAACGCGGCGCTCAATTCCGCGCTCCAGCTCGACCCGGCCCGGCAACATGTTGTGACCACCGCGGTCGAGCATAGCGCGACGCGACGCCACTGCGAGACGGTCGCGAAGCGCGGCGGCTCGGTCACGGTTGTGGGAGTGGACAGCGACGGAAATTTGGACCTGGAGGAACTCGAACGCGCGATCACGCCGCAAACCGCGATCGTCACGGCGATGTGGGCTAACAACGAAACCGGCGTCCTGTTCCCGGTGGAAAAAATCGCGGAGGTCGCCCGGCGGAAACGCGTCCTGTTCCATACCGACGCGATCCAGACCGTGGGAAAGATCCCGATCCGGCTCAAGGACTCGACGATCAATTCGCTCGCGCTTTCCGCGCACAAGCTGCATGGGCCGAAAGGGGTGGGCGCGCTCTACGTGAACAAGCGCTCTGCCTTCAAACCATCGCTGATCGGCGGAAGCCAGGAGAACAATCGCCGCGCCGGGACAGAAAACGTGGCGTCAATCGTAGCGCTGGGAAAAGCAGCGGAATGCGCGGGTGCGGCCCTGGCGGAGGAGAACAATCGCGTGCGCGCGATGCGGGACCGCTTTGAGAACGGCCTGCGGGAGCGGATCCCGAACACGTTTGTGAACGGCGATCTCGCCGCGCGGCTGCCAAACACAACGAATCTTTCCTTCGCCGGCATCGAATCGGACGCCGCGCTGGTCATGTTCGATCGGCATCAACTCTGTTGCTCTGCCGGTTCGGCCTGCCGCACCGGATCGCTGGAGGCGTCGTATGTCCTGCGCGCGATGAATCTGCCGGCGGAGCGAACCCGCGGCAGCATGCGTTTCTCCTTCGGGCGCTTTAATACCGATGCGGACGTCGACAAGGCGCTGGAGATTATTCCAGCCGTGATTGCGAAGCTGCGTGCGATGGCGCCCGCAACGGTCACGCGCGAACCGGCGGTGGTTTAACGCTGGGCTGCGTGCAAACGGTGCGCCTTGAGTTTTGCGCGCCGACGGGTGAACACCGTCAAGCCAACCGCTAACACGCAACTGATCGCCGAGGCCGCCGCGGGATTGATTTCGGGCACCGGCGAGAACGAAATGTCGCCGAGCGCAATATCCTGGTAACGCGGCGCGCCCGCATTGTTCGAGAAGGTGAAGAACAGGTCGGTAATGACAGCGGCGCCGAAACTGATCGTTGCATTTCCATTTCCGGAGTTATCCGGTGAGGGACCGTTGCCGGTGAGCGTCTGGGCGAGACCGCTTCCACTCAGATTGATGGTTGACCCGACATTCGTGATAGTCGCCGCAACATGGGTTCCGTCCGGCGCCAGGCCATAGATCGTGTTGATAATGTCGCTGTTCGTCGTGATATCGATATCGAAGATAGTGAAAGAGACGTTGGCTGCTCCCGGGTAGACGCCGGTCAAGCTGATTTGCACGGTGACGTCCGAATTTGTAAACAGATTCCCTGCGATCATTAGGGAATTCTCCACCGGGGACAAACCGCCGGTCAGGGTTTGGTTGATTGTCGGGGTCAAAGTCCCAGTGGTCGGATCATTCGTGAAAACAGGGCCATTGCCTCTTCTCGTAATGTTAATGGTAATGTCGTTCACGGCGTCGCCGGTAAGGTCGTAGGAATTATTCAGTGACCCCGGAGTCCACGTGACGGAATCCCAATCCAGGATCAAGGCGTGCGCCAAGGGGCCGGCCAGGCAAAAGCCGAGGCAAACGGCGGCGATTACGCAAACTCGGCGGGGAAAAACACTCATCTATAATTTCCATAAGCTGCTTCCGGGCCACCTCCCGGGGATTCTCGCAACAAACCACTGTCTCACCGGTTATTACGGCGTTCGAAGAGGAAGCGAAGGCGGCTTTCGGAAACGCCGCCTTTCCCCGTGCCGAAACCTGCCCCCGAACCGTTACGCCAAACTCGCCCGCAGCTCGCTGATCGCGCCGACCAATTCACCCGTCTTGCCGGGTTTATCGATCACCCTATCGACGCGCAAGTCGGCATAGCGTTGCCGGTCCTCGGCGCTCAGGGCGTTGGCAAAGACGATGATCTGCCCCGCGAATCCGGCGGACCGCGCCTCCTGGACCAGGCCGAAGCCATCCAACCGCGGCATCCGGGTATCGGTCACGATCAACTGGAAATAGTCTGGATCTTCCTCCACCCGGGAAACAGCGGCGCGCCCGTCTGTCGCCACTTCGACATGATGCCCGGCGGACTGGAGCGTCTTGGAGAGCATGTCCAGGACAAGGACGTTGTCATCCGCACAAAGGACGCGAAGCGGCTGTCGAGGTTCGATCATGGACCTTAGAAAGCCGTGCGGATGGGTTCCAAAATGCGCATCGCTTTTACCAGGATGATAAGCGCCGGGGCGGCTCGTAGATGCCTGAAAAGAGCGCGTCGTGTCAATGAAAATACTGCGGGCCGCGGCCCCCCGAAGAGAAACGGTGCGCAAAGGTCCGGTCTCGGTTAAGTTGACCCCAAGGACGAAACGATTGCCATGGAACGGACAAAGGCCCGCATTCTCCACGTCGACGATCATCAGGACACGCGTTTGATGATGGCCGCGCTGTTACAAGATTGCGGCTACGGCGTTCTCACCGCCGGCAGTGTGGCCGAGGGGCTCGAGCTGGCGAAGGAGATAAACTTCGATCTCTACATCCTCGATGTCCGGCTCCCGGACGGGACCGGGGTCGAGCTCTGCCAGAAACTCCGCGAGCTCAATCCGAAGATCCCGATCCTGTATTACTCAGCGTATGGCGATGAGGCCGATCATCAAAGTGCGTTGAAGACTTGCGGCGACGCCTACCTCAAGAAACCCGTCTGCATCGCCGACATTCAGGAGTCGATCGCGAAGCTGCTAGCGGACGCGGCCAGCGAAAGCTAGACGCGCTCCTTGCCGGGAGGATAAGCGCCGCTGGCGGATTCCGCGCGGCTAGAACGCGAAATTGATGCCGGTGCGGCCCATGCCGAAATTATTCTGCGAACCCGACACGATGTTCCAACTGAAATCCGTGATCCAACCGCAATGCGGTGAAATCCGAACTTCGAACCCGCCGCCGACCTGAGCCATGCTCTTCGTTTTGCTGTTATCGAATTCCCGGCGCACGATTCCGAGCGGTTGCGTCGGGTCGAGAAAGAAATCATGGCTGCGGCCACCGCCGAAGATTCCTCCGCCGCCGGCCCAGACATACGGCGCCACCCGCGAGCAGTTCAGCGGAAAACGCACCGTAAAAGTGCCCAAAGCCATACCTACCGCATGTTTATCTTCGGGTCCCCACGTCCGGGTGAAGCCATTGTCGAAAATTTCCCGGCTGTTCACGGAGAGGAGCGTCCCCTGCGCGCCAATGCCGAAGTAGCGGTGGAAGAAATACTTCGCGTCGATGCTGCCACCCCAGGCGTGATCGACTCCGAGATAGGTGTCCTCTCGCCATGAGTTGGCCGTCATCGCGTAAACACCGGAGAGGCTCAGATTAAATTCATTATCGGCGTACCATTGCGGGCATTCGGGAACCACCGCGTGGGTGTCCTTGCTGGAATAACGATAGGTTTCGCCCGCAAAAACCGCGGGACCGAGCGCAAGGAGCGCGCCTAAGCCAAAGAGTAATTTTTTCATCCCATTGTTCCCTTAAAGTGGTTGTTCGAACGGCAACCCCGTGCCGCCGTCCTTTCAAAAAGAAACGGATTGATCGGCTGGAGTGGATGGGGAGGGTTACAGTTTTTCTAAACAGCTCGCGTTCCGCCTTCCATATCAAAAAAATGCCGGCGTTCAGCGAGTCGGGCCAAACGCCGGCGCATCCTAACTTCGGAGAAACAACCGCCGATCAATCCTCGTCGAGGATCACACGGTCAACCAGGAGGTTGTCCCCTTCGCCCGTGTAATGGACGTGGACAGGAATCCCGACTTTGATCCGAGTCCTGACCGTTTCTTCATCCAGGGTGCGGCCGCTCTTGGTCACGTAGGTGACCGTTTTGCCGAACCGGTAGTGGCGTGGCCCGCTCGATTCCTTGAGCGTGATCATGCTGCCCGGCGTATATTCGGTAATAGTTCCGTCGCTGTCAGTTGTCGTTGTCGTCGTCGTTGTGCTCGATGTTTGCGCCCAGGCAAACGGAGCCACCAACGCGAGCGCGATGCTGAGTAGTGTCTTTTTCACTGCTAGTCCCTTTCCATTTTGGATTCCCTTGAGGCGATTCGCCAGGAGACACCTCCTCGCTCGAGAAGGCGGCGTCCGCTTTCCCTTTGATTCGGATGCCGCGACGCATCCGGTCCCAAATGGACGCTGTTTTATTGCCGCGCGGCGTCCGTCTGCGGCTAATTGCTCTGGGCGATCGCCGCAGTCTTGGAGGGCTCGGCCCATGTCCAGGAATAGAGACTCTGCCGGAACGATCGGTTGAGATTGTCGAAAACGGCCTTCGGCGCGGAGAACCGGAACACCAGTTGCTGATCCGGACAATTCACAAAGATAACGCTGCGATAGAAGATCTGGCCGAGCGCCTGGTAGGAGACCACGAACTGATAGCTAAGATTTTGGTAGAGGAGGATTATGTTTTCCTGGCGGCTCACCACCGTTGCTCCCTGGCTTCCCGCCGGAAGACCGGCGAGCACCTGCTGCTCCAGGGCCTTCACCGCCGCTTCATCAAATTGCAGGACGCCTTTCGTCGGAGCCGACTGGAGAACGCCCTCGGCAAAATTTTGGTCGGGCGGGGCGACCTGCAATCGAGAAGAATCGCCCCGGCAACTCCAGAGTCGGGGTAATACGATCGAGACGCTCCGTTTATCGTCCTTGAAACTTACTGAGGAATATTCGGCGCCCTCGGACTGATATCGATTCACCGTTGGCGTGAAATCGATTGCTGCATTCGCTGTGGTAATCACAGCAAGCACCGCGGGAAGGAGAAACACTCTTCGAACCATGGTTCGCATCGGGGTCGTCTTAGTAAACCTGGTACCAGCGCTGTTGCTGGAGATAGGCGGCGATCTGAAGATTTCCTGGCGGGCCAGATTGAAACGTATTCATTGCATTGTCTGCGAAATTTGGATCCCAATAGTATTTAGTGGTCTGTGGAGCTTTGTAAGTGTTGCCTGTGCCGGTCCAGGCGGCAGTGGCCTGCGTGCTTTTGTAAAGCTCGACCATCGAGCCGTAGACGCACATGGTATTGGTTTTCCAGTCTTCCAGGAGGCGAATGAAGTTCTCTCCACCGCCGCTATAATTTCCGCCGCCACTGGGGACAATCCCGCCGACCAGCGCGGCATTGATTGTTATGTTCGCCGACGCGGGCCGTGAGTTAATGCCCGCGCCCGAGTTAAGATCGTTCCATCCGGCGGAAAGGACGGTGATGGAATCGCCGATGACAGCGGCGAGCTTTCGCGCGTACCCGCTGGCGTCTGGATCCGTGTAAGTGCCGCTGTTGGAGGGAACAGCGTCACCACTGTTCGTGGAAGTGTTGTAATTTCCCTTTATGTAAACCGGGTTCGCCGAGACAATCGTGAGGCCGTTAATATTATTCGTGTTGCCGCTGTTAGCGGGCAAGCGATAACCGTTGATCAATCGAATCCCGCGTTCCGTCGTCGTGACATTAGCGCCGGTGCCGCCGAGCGGAGACGTGACGCTTGTGCCATTCGTGGTGGTATCGGCAATGTAGAGCACGCCGTTCCAGCCGGTAAGCGTCCCCGCTTCCGCGGCCGATGTGATCTGGCTGATATCGACCGTCGCCAGGCGAACATACGCGTTCTCGCGCTGGTCTTGAATGGCCTGATTGACCGTGATCGCATCCTTGAGAGCCTTGCCCGGGTTGTTGTTCGTCGCCACCGAAGTGCCGTCGCTCTTTGTCACCGTGATGTTGTTGCTCGAATCGATCAGCACCCGATAGCACGCCTGGCTATAATATCGAACTTGCGCAAGCGCATCAGGCGAACTGACGGCCTGCTCGAGGATCTCGTGGTAACTGTCGTTATTAACGCTGCCATCCGCATTATTTAGCGGGATATTCCAGCCAAAAGGCAGGAAGGCCGAGACCTGCGCCGGCGGCATATCGGATAGAGTCAGAGAAGCATCGCTCTTGGCGAAGTTTGGTTTCGTTGTGCTGCCGCTATGGTAGGTATCGTTGGGCGAGTATCCATTGACGTACTCCGACGCGTAATCAACCGAGTTCGTAGTCGTGAAGTTACTTGTTCCAATGTAGAGGCCGCTATTGGTGTGAATCTTTCCGTTGATGGTAAGAGCCGTGGTTGGCTGATACTCCAAATCGTCGTGATAAAACACGGCGAAGGTCCATGGGTTATCGAACTTCTTTTCGAATACGCGCCGGACTTTCGCGGTCACGTTCCCCGTGCTGCTGGGGACGGTGACGTCTACGGCCGCGAGATAAAAGTAGCTATATTGCCATTTATTGGGCCCGTACGCGGCTGGCGGTGTGGCGGCCGGTGAAAGAGCGACGTAGCTTTGTGAGCCCCAGGTGGTTTCGTGGAGTGCGTTCTCACTCGAATCCAATTGGATCATCGGATCGACGGCCTGGATTCGATACTGACCGAGTGTATAACTTGTGCTCGAGGGAAAATTAGTGCTTGGCGGCGTGGGAATAGGATTAGGCGTCGCAGCAGGCGTCATGGAAGGAACCGCGGTCGGCGCCGGACCCGGGTTGTAAAGCGGAGTAAAAAAGTAATTCGTCCCGACAATCGTGTAGTCGGTTCCGCCAGAGCCGTTCGAATAGGATGTCCAGGTGCCGCGGTAAATGTTCCGCCAGCTCGTAAAGAGCATTTCAAGATGGCCATCGGCAATTTCCATCGCCAGGGCGGTCTTGCGACTACGCTGGGATTCGCGCGAGATGGTGCCCGTATAGTCAACCGCCATTCCCAGAAGGACGAGCAGGAGGGCCACAACGCTAATGACAACGACAAGGGTGCTGCCTTGGCGGGAATGATTTCTGAGTTTCATACTATTGAGTGATCGTGAGGCGGGAACGGTAGTCCACCTGGGTATCCAGGAGAGAAGCGGTCGCCAGGTAGCCGCGATTGCTGGACTTGGGATCGCGCGCCGTAAGTTTGACTCCAACGTATTTCGTGTTGGCCGATCCGCTCTTGTTCAACGGAATATAGAACGGCTGCGGGCTGCTGACATATTTGGCGACAACCGCAAAGTCCTGCCAATACACCGCCGAGCCGCTATACCGTTGCTTGTACAAATGCAGCTCGGCGTCTTCAAAACGGTAGCGCTGGGCGCCGCCGCTGGTGTAGAGGGCCGGCGTGACCACCAGCGTGCCGGTCGCGCTTGGGACGTAGTTTGCGCCGCTGAGGACATAGCGATCGTTAAGCCCGCTTACGTAGGTGGCGGTCGTTACGGTATAGAGGCCCTGCGAATCGGGGATGTAAGATCCCTTGCGCACGACGTACATCGTCCGGTCCGTGTAATAGGTGATCGCATAAGGGGCCCCGTAATCCGGCGCGGTGATATTCGGAGTCGATTGGTCCGCCTTGATGAAAACGTTGCTGTGGTTGGCGGACCCTGCCGCTGCGACCTTGGTGATGTCTTCCTCGAGACCGAAGAACGGAATGATCAAACGCATGCCTTCCGTTGGTTTCGCTGGGTTGTCCTTGATCATGATGAGCGAGGCATTGCTGGGGTCTTTCCAGACAAAGTTGGGCCCCGCCGCAATGTTCTGAAAGGAAACCCCCGCCGAGGCCGGAGCGACGCCGCTGACGGGATCTGAGCTGACAACGCTGAATCCGTTATCGCGCAATTGCGGCACTGAAATCGCGGCATGAATGTCGCGGGTGAGTCGCAGCACTCCCATCCGGGCCTCTTCGTGGGCGGCATTAACGGCTGTGTTCTTCGCCGAGAGAGTGAGCCCGGCCTGAAGGACTTGGAAGAATGCCAGGCCCAAGAGCATGAGGACCCCGACCGCTACTCCCATCTCCGCAACGGTGAAAGCGGCCTCGGTAACTTTGTTAAATGGCAAACGTTTCATTGGTCGGCAGTGCGCATGGTGTCCATCGCGACGACGTAATTCTTATTTCGAAAACTGTAGCTCACCGTCGCGGTGGCTCTGCGGAGGTTCAGGTTCGTGGTCGCTCCCGCGAAAGTCATGGTCGTTGCGGTATCGGCGACGGTCGTGACCAAAGTTCCGGTGACGATGACCTGTCCAGAGACCGGATCCTGGTAGATGAACGCCTGCCTGGAGATTGGCTGACCGCTTGCCGTCCGATAATACGGATAATAGGGGTAGTAGGAACTGGTTGTAGCGGGCGTAGCGGTTGGAGCCGCCGTAGGAAAGGCCACTCCCGAGGTAGCCAAGGCATCGAGTTCCGCCGTGGTCATGACCTCGATCGGAACTTTTCCCAGGGCTGGATTGAAGGTGCCTGAGATATAGGCGGCTGAGACATCGAATGGCTCTTTCGAAAGGACCAGGTCGATCTGGTTTTGGGCGGCGGTCTGGGCCTCGCTGTAAAGACGTGAGGTCACGGCGTAGGTATTGATGGCGTTGAAGCCGATGTAACAACCCGCCGCCATAACTCCAAGGACCGCCAGGGCGATGACGATCTCGACCAGCGTGAAGGCGGCACGCAGGGCGACGGGGCGTGGAACACACCGGTGAGACCGGAACTGGCGCGAGAGCGACATCATTATAGTTTCCATAAGCAGGACGCATGCCGATTGTTATGGTTGGCCCCTCGCACATGGGCGCGCATCGCTTCGTCGCCGGTATCAGTCCTGCTCAGATTCGGAGTCATGATTCAGATGCACTCGCGACCGAAGGAGCAGCGTGAAGCGGTGCGCAATCTCGTGCACCTCGTCCTCATCCGAGACATGGGAACCTTCAATCCGGAGCGGTTTAAGGACTGGATCAAAGATATCGACGCGAGGTTTCGCAAAGTCGGGTTGACCCTGTCATTCGAGATCCGTTCGCGCACCGTCCATTTCACCATCAAGGAAATCCGCTCGGGGCGAACAGCCTTCAATTTCAGCGCCTCGACGCGCGTCCAATTCGACGATCGCGACGTGGTGATGTCGGTAGAGGATTTCGCGAAGCCGATGCGGTAAGGCAACCCCGCGGTGCCGCCATACGCTACCTTTCCGTTCCCAGCTTTAGCCCCAGCATTTCCGCGGCTTTGCTGGCGGATAAATTCTTTGCTTCTACTGCAACTTCCGCCGGTACCCACTTTGGGAAAGCCACGGCGCTGATCTTGTGCTTGCCCTGCGCCGTATGAATCTCGCGAATTGCGCTCAGATCCTTCGGTTCGAATTGATCCCGTAACTTAACTGCCGCCGGCCAGAGGCTGCGATGCACATAGGTCACCTTGCCTCCAAGTAACCGGCAAACCAGGACCTCTTTCGAAGCGCGTACCGCGCGCGTGCACCGAAAAATCTGCGACGCTTTCCGATGTTTCCACCAGCTTCCCCGGATCGGCTCGCCCGCGATCGCGGCCGCGAGGCTCGGCGCCGGCCCGCGCGCCGACTCCAGCACGATCCCATTCGCTTTTACAAAGGCGAGTGCTTCCCGCGCCGTCATCGGGCGGTGAGCCGGCTCTCTTCCGCCCGGCGCGCAATGGCGCGCAACCACATTCGGCGAATGATGTCGCTCCCCGGGTGGATCAGCCGCCAGTAAATGCCAAACTGCCGAAGCGCGGCGGGGCTATTTGCGCAGATGCGCGTCTCGGTCGCGATAGTGGATCCTCCATCTTCAGCCGGCGTCACGATAAAATTCATCGTCGCAAGCACGACACCCGGACGCAAAGTCTTACGAAACAAATCCGGCTCCAGTCGCCCCGATCCTCGCGCTGCCCGCGGGGCGGCAATAACAGTGCCTATCACCAGCTCTCGTGGCGCTTCATCCTCGAGCAGAACGAACGTGGTTTGGGTAGCGACATCGAGCAACGGCTTCTGTTCCGGCGCATTCAGGACGCTTTCAGGCCCCGTCCCGCCGCAGCGACGGATCGCGGTTAAGGTGCGGAAAAGCAGGATCTCATCTGCGCGCACTTCATGGATGGCGGTAAAGACTTTGGCCGGCGGGGCTGCGACCTTCAGGACATGGCGCTCGCCCACCTGCCACCGCGGCATCCAATCATCCAGCTTGGTGACGTGGTTCGCTGCCTCTTGATCGCGATAGGGCAGGAACAAAATCCCGACCGCCAAGAGCAAGCCGACGCCCGAAACCATCAAGGCCCTCCGGCGCGTTTGAATGTAGACGAAGCGTGATGGGCGAATGAGTGAGATCAATCCTGCGAAGAACAACGCAAAACCGAGATAGACAAGGTAAGAGTCGATCATCCCCGCACCGATCGCGACGACCAGAAAACCTCCTGCCATCACCAGGACGGCTATTCCGCGCGTGGGGATTCCCAGCCATCGAAGCGGATAGAGGAAGGAAAGCGCTCCCGCCAGCACGAGCGCAAAGCCCGCAACGAACAGAATCGATTCTAACATCTTGACTAACTCACCTGTGTAAGGCCGAGCACGATGTCGAACTTCGCGGTCAGCTCACCGATCCGCGAATCCTTGACGGGAAGGAATTCGACCGTGACAGCTTCCGTCATTTTAATGGAGGGACGGCCGGCGGCCGGCCCTCAAGGCGCTATTTCAGGTTGTAAATCTCGACGAGCGCAATGCCGATACCGCCGTTCTTGCCGGCGACGATGGCGGTGAATTGTCCCGGCGGCGCCAGCGACGTGAAGATGCCGGATTCCTTCGGATCGGGCAGGGCCAGTCCGTTGGCGGTGAGTTGAGCCGCCGCGGTCGGGTCGCTCTGCCAATCGTCGTTCGAGATCATGATGGTGCCATTCGCGTTGTGCAACTCGAGGGTCGGATCGGCCAGCACGTTGCTCAGGCCGATGCCGGATAACGACGGACCGAGAGCGCGCACCGCGATCCGAGTCGGGAGATTGTTTCCCCCGAGAACAAACCCGCCGATCATCACTTCGTTGCCGGTCCGGACAAAACCGCGGGTGCTGATGTTCGCCAAAGCGGAATCGACCGCCTGGTTGTTATCATAGACTTCAACCAGACCGATGCCGGTTGTTTGGCCGACGCCCTTCAGAATGACGGTGTAGGCCGCGGGCGGCAAGGTCGCCAGGATCACAGATTCGCGATCGTCCGTCGGCTGGAAGACCGTGCCCTCGATCTGCGCCTTCTGCGGACTGTCTTTCCAGTTGTCATTTGAGGTAATCAAGGCGCCGCTCGCTCCATGCAATTCCAGGACCGGATCGTTCAGGACCGACGCGGCCGGCAGTCCAGCATTGACCAGCGAAGGCCCGATGCCGCGGAGCACAACCGGCTTGGCGACGTTACCGGTAATGATGAAGCCGCCGATCATCACCTTATCGCCGACATCGACGCGCAACCGGGTCGAGATGTTCAAGGCTTGGGCGGGCGTGACGGTAGGTGTAGCTGTCGCCGTAGCCGTCGGCGTGGCGGTTGCTGTAGGTGTAGCGGTGGCCGTAGCTGTAGCCGTCGGCGTAGCGGTGGCGGTGGCCGTTGCTGTGGCCGTAGGTGTAGCGGTTGGCGTGGCCGTTGCCGTCGGAGTCGGCGACGGCGTTGTTCCGATAACAGTCAAGGTAAAGCTCTGGTTCACTGTCGCCGTTACGCCATTGTTGGCGCCGATCGTAAACGGCCAGGTGCCGCCGGTAAGTGGCCCGGGTATGCCGGACAAAGTCGCGGTGCCATTGTTGTTATTCACGAAGGTCACCCCTGCCGGGAGATTGCCAGTGCGCGTGATCGACATGCTCGAGTTAGTCGGGAACCCGGTGGTCGTGACCGTGAACGTGCCAGGCGAGCCTTCGGTGAAGGTCGTGTGGTCCGCGCTCGTAAACGCCGGGCCCTGCAACACCGTCAGGGTAAAGCTCTGGGTCGCGTCCGGCGAGATGCCGTTGCTGGCCTTGATCGTGATCGGATAAGTCCCGCCCGTGTTCGCGTTCGGTGTTCCAGACAAGGTCGCAGTGCCGTTGTTGTTGTTCACGAAGGTTACTGTCCCGGGCAACGCACCCGTTTCCGTAATAACCATGCTCGCGTTCGTCGGGAATCCCGTCGTGGTAATGGTGAACGTGCCGGCCGTGGCAACCTTGAAGGTCGCGTTGTTCGCGCTGGTGATGGCGGGCGGCTGGCCTACTGTGATGTTCGCCGTGCCGGTAATGGTGTTAGTCACCGTATCGGTCGCGGTAATGCTCTGGTTGCCGCCCGTGACCAGCGTCGCGCTAAAGGTGTGGGCGCCGTTGTCCCCGGCCAGGAAGGTGTAGTCCCCTGGCACGGCCGAGCCCGCGCCGGCGTCGGACTTGGTGAAGTGCACCGTCCCACCATAACTGGTGGCGGTGTTATTGAACTGATCCAGCGCCATGACCGTGAAGTTGAAAGCGTTATTGGGCAGCACGGAGGCCGGCGCTACCAGACCCAGGTGCGTCGCGTTACCGGCACTGACATTGATGTTGGCGCTCGTCCCATTGATGCCAGCATTGACCGAGTCCGTCGCCGTGATCGTCTGGTTCCCCACCGTCTTTAACGTCGCGCTCAAGGTCTTAGTTCCATTATCACCAGCCAGGAACTGGTAGTTCACCGGCAACGCGGCCTGGGCATCGGTGCTCGTGAACTTGGCCGTGCCCAGGTAGCCAGTCGCGACGTTATTAGCCGCGTCGAGCGCCGTTACAACAAAGTTAAACGCATTGCCCGCTGTCGCGCTCGCCGGTGCGCTCACTGAGAAATGCGTCGCCGCGCCCGGGGAGACCGAGATGTTGCCGCTCGTGCCGCTGATGGCGTTGTTATTGACGTCGGTAGCCGTGAGCGTCTGCGTGCCCGCGGTATTAAGCGTGGCGCTAAACATGAACGAACCGGCGTCGCCGGCATTAAAGGTGTGATCACCCGGCAGACTGGCCGCGCCGTCGGTGCTGGTAATGTGCACCTGTGCCGCAAAATTGACGTCGACGTTGTTAAACTGATCCAGAGCCGTAACCGTAAAGCCGAAAGAGCTGCCGGACGTCGCACTCGCGGGAGCGACGACCGACAGATGCGTCGCGGTCGCCGCACTAACATTGACGTCAGCGTGGCCGTTGATGGTATTAGTGACTGTGTCGGTCGCGGTGACCGTCTGCGTGCCCGACGTCACAAAGGTCACGCCATTCGTGAAGGTGTGCACGCCGGCATCGGCGAGGGTAAAGGTGTAATCCCCCGGAACGGACGAGCCTGCGCCTGCGTCGGTCTTGGTGAAGTGGACTGTGCCGGTGTAGTTTGTGTCGGTGTTACCCGCGGTGTCGAGCGCTGTCACCGTGATGGTGAACGGTGAGCCCGCGGTAGCGTTCGCCGGCGCCGTGACCGTGAAGTGCGTTGCCGGGCCCGCGGTATTAGTCAGCGAGAAATCAGCCGGACCATTATATCCAGTCGCGGTCGCGGTAACCGTATAAGGACCGCCCACGGTGTTACTCGCGGTAGCATTGATCGTGGCTATGCCGCTCGCATTCGTGGTCGCTGGGTTAGTTCCAGACAGGGTGGCGGTGGGTTCGCTGGCCGGAGCCGTGAAGGTAACGGAAACACCGCTGATAAAAGTAACTCCGGACTCAGATACGGTCGCCTGGAGCGGGTTAGCGAAAGCCATTCCGACTATGGTGCTTTGCGGCGTTCCCGCCGTCGCTGCGATCATGTAGTTCGCCTCAACCGCGCCGATGTCCACTGTAGTATTCACTACGCGCGGGAAACCTGGGCCGCGCTGATCCACCGGCAGTGGCTCGGCGACGTTTGCATCGTTATCCAAATCGAAGGTGTCCGCGGGCAAGAGCGCGTTACTGCCGTTGTTGATCGCGAGGCCGCCAAGCACAGGCAGATGCGTCTGAGTCGGACCTCCGTTATTCCCCAGCGTCGTGTTGATTACGGTGCTGGTATCGAGCGTGCCCGTGCCCGCATTGCCGACGATATTGCCGTGGGCTGGGTCAGTGCTCTTGTCAGTGAGCCCGCCGGCAGTCGCCGAGTCGCCAACTAAGTTGAACGAGCTGGAAGAATTGACTGCGCCTTGGATGTCGTCTGCAGTCGTGCCTGTGCCGACGAAGTTACCGGCAACGATCGTGTTATTAAGGGTGACCGGCGCTCCACTGGGATTAGAATAGAGACCGCCGGCAGTGCCGCCGTTGTCATCCGAGTCGGCGCGATTTTGCGTAATGGTGACGTTGGTCAGCGTGGCGTTGCCGCCAAAATAGTTGTAAATCCCGCCCCCATCGGTCTTGCACGTGTTACCGCTCACCGTGCTGTTAACCATCTCCAGGGTGCCGCCTTCGTTGATAATACCGCCGGTGTGCTGGTCCGCCGAATTGCCACTGATCGTGCTGTCAAGAATCGTGAGCGTCGCGCCAGACCTGTTGTATATCCCGCCGATAGCGTTGGTAGCGTGATTACTAGAAATGCTGCTGCCGCGGATCGTTAGGGTGCGATTATCAGCATTGAAAATAGCACCGCCGTAATCAGCCGTATTCCCGGTGATACTACAGAAGTTCAGCGTGAGCGTACCGTCGCTGGCGATACCACCGCCGTCATCCCCAACTACTTTGCCATTAGCGATGGTCAGTCCAGAGATGGTCACCGTCTTTGCAGCCTGGACCTCGAACACACGGCTCGCGTTATTACCGCTGACGGTGATTACCGAAGCGCCCGGCCCGGTGATCGTGACGTTCTTATCAACCAACAGCTCGCCAGTTGTCAGCGTGATTGTTCCGGTAAGTGCAGCTTGGAAGTTAATTGTCGCGCCGTCACAGACGTCGAGCAACGCCTGGCGCAGCGAACCGGCGCCGCTGTCGTTCAGGTTGGTGACCGTGGCCGGATTAGCGCAGGCGAGGACGGTCTGCGAAACCGTGTTGGAAGTGGAACCAAGGTAATTCGCGTCGCCGTTGTAGGTGGCGGTGATCGAATGCGGTGAGCCGGCTACGGTCAATGTTGAAGTCGTGCAGGTTGCCACGCCGCTGCTCAACGGCTGGATGCTCGTGCTGCCTTCGTCGCACGTAATCGGCGTCGCCCCATCGAAAAAGGTCGCCGTTCCCGTAGGTGTCCCGGGAGGCGCCCCCACCGGGCTAACTGTCGCGGTAAAAGTAACTGCGAATCCGTTGGAGGAAGGATTCTGCGATGAGATCAGGTTCGTGCTTGTGGCCTGCTTGATAACGACCGTGTAGGCCTGTGAACCGGTAGCTCCCACGGTGTCAGTCGCGGTGACGGTGAAGTTATAGGATCCCGGTGTGTTCGGCGTGCCTGAGATCACCCCGCTGTTGGCGTCCAAGGTCAGCGGCGGCGGCAAGGTTCCGGTAAAGCTGAAGGTCTTCGTCCCCGTGCCGCCACTGGCCGTCTCAGTCTGGCTATAGGGAGTGCCGACCTGGCCGGCCGGCAATGTCGCTGGACCCACTATGATCGCAGCGTTAATCACGATCTGGTAAGCCTTCGACGTGTTAGCTCCGAGACTATCGGTTGCCTTGATCGTAAAGTTGAAGGTGTTCGCCACCGTCGGCGTCCCGCTGATTTCGCCCGTGCCGGCATTGAGACTCAGGCCGTTCGGTAGGCTGCCGACACTCACGGAGTAGGCGATGGCGCCGGTTCCGCCCGTGGTCACGATCGTTTGACTGTAACCCGGGAAATCCTTGGTCCAGGCGGCCAGCGGACTGTTTGTAGTGAAGGCTATTGCGTCCGCTACCGTGATCGTGAACGCCGTGGTGTCGAAGGTCCCCGCCGTATTCGTGGCCCGGACCATAAGTCCCGAGAATGTTCCAGCCGTCGTTGGATTGGCGGCAGCCAATGCGCCCGCCGAGCTTAGCGAGAAGCCACCGGGTAGTGCATTACCGACAGACGTATAAGTGGGCGCCGGGAACCCATTCGCGATAAAGTTATAGCCGGCATAAGCGAAGCCCACCGTTGCCTTGTCCGGCGGCGTCTGGGCACTGAACAACGTCGGCGGAATGTGCACTGGCACACTGGTGGCGTTGGTGTTCACCGTGCTGAAGTTGCTGCCGGAAATATTTGCAGTGTTAGTGATGTTCCCGCCGCCAAAGCCGGCGTTGACCGTCGCATCGAATTTCATCGTCACGGTGGTGCCGGGATTCAACGTGCCGATGGTTACGGGTAACCCGAGGAAGTGGCTTCCGGTGACACTGCCCGGGATAGCACCTTTCGCCTGACCCTTGGACGGCAGACGCCGCTCGCCCTTGGTCAGGAAGCCATACATCAGGCTGTCGCGATCCTTCTCCGCGTAGGAATCCGGCAGCCCGATCGCATGGCCCATCTCGTGCAGGATGGTCGTGAGTAGGTCGAGATGACCGGCCGGCGCGCCCGCCGGATCGGTGTAGCGGCGGGTGGCGGAGGTTTCCTTCGCAAAGAGCGATTCGCCCTGGCCGCCGCCATCAATGAACCAACCGTTGCCCCCGGCATTGTTATCAACCCGAATGCGATAACCGTCCGCTTCGCCCAGATAAATACTCGGCAGGTCGGCGACTTCAAATTTCAACTTCTGGAGCGCGGCAGACTGCTCGGTCGTTAGACCCGTGGCTTCCCAGCGCGCTCGCGCCGCAGCGACCACCTGATCCAGTTGACCTTGGGAAACCGCGCCTCGATCCTGAGCTGGAGCTGCCATTTCGGCGACCGCCGCAGGAGCGATAACCGGCGCGACGACCTTTGCCGCCACTGCGGCGGTTGTTGAATTACTGCCTGCCTTCGCCTTCGGGGAAACCGGGTTCTGTCGTTCGATTCCGCCTGGCGCGAGCATCAAGGGCGGCAGGGTGCAATTGACGTTGGTGTAGTTAACGACCGTGCCGGCGCCAGCGGTGACGATCTTGCCCGCAACGGCATCTGTGCTGGCCACGTAGCTCTCGACGTTTGCGGAGTTCGTCCCGCTGCCGGTTAAGCCCTGGATGTTGAAGGTCGTGTTGGTGTACTGCTCGAGGAAGTAGTCGGCAAATTTTGACGCGTTATCTGCGTGAATGTTGTTCTTCGTTACCGTCGAGAAGTTAACGCAGGTGTGGTTAGTCTCACCGCCAGTATTGTTACCTGCGAAGAACCACGTCCCGGCACTCTTCGCCGTCTGAACAGTGTTACCCTTAATCGTCAACTGCGCCGAGCCACTTCCCGCACGAGCGCCGCCGCGAATGCCATAGTCGAACGCTGTGGTTGTATTGATGCCGCTACCGGTTCCCTGGATTGTGTTGTTCTCAACATTCGCGATGATCGAACCGTTGCCTTCCTCCACGATATTGATGCCTTGGCCCGGGTTGTTCGTGATGTTGGTAGCGAGCGTGTTTCCCTTGATGGTTCCCGTCAACGACGCCGTCCCGGTCACCGCGATGTTGATCCCGACGCCCTGCCGAGCCGTGGCGACGTTATTCTCCAAGTCGAACGTTCCAGCACCAGTCGTAGACGAGATATTGATCGCCGACTGTCCAACACCCCCTCCGGTCGTGCTGGTAAAAGTGCATCCAGTAATAGTTGCGTCGAAACGCGCCGAAGCGCCGCTCACGTCAACCTGGATACCGTCCGAAGTGTGCGCTCCGGCGTACTCACCGTTGATTTTTGAATCAAAGGTTGCGCCGTTAACTACGACTTGGAAGTTAGCCGCGACAGAGTTGAAGATGGAGATATGATCGCCGATCACATTTTTGCCGCTATTGGCAAAGGTGCATCCGTTCTGAATTGTCAGCTTGTCCTTCTCGCTCCCCGCGGCGTTCGTCCCCGAAGCGTTAATGATCGAGACGTTGAACTGGGCGGTGTCGCTGATATCCACGTTATCCCAGACGCTGTCCTGGCTCGCCGAAGCGAGACCTTTCAGGTGAAACAGATAGATGCCCGACTCCCACACCGCATCGCCGGTATTGCTAATGCTGACATTGGTCAGATCCAGATTGGTAACATTGTTTCCATTGATGCCGTGCTGCACGGTGGTGCCGAGGATGATGATGTTACTCAGGTTTACATTGACGGCTGCGGACAGGTTTATCGCTCCATTCTCGTCAGTATTCTCGTTGCCGCCGACCGTGCCGTTGGATACCGCACCGTTGGCGTTGTTGGCATTCAAGAACCTCATCAATGTGAGGTTCACGTTCCGCGCGCCGATAAAGCTCGCCCCTCGAGCGTTAGTGCCCTGAATCGTGCCGCCAGTGCACGTCGGAGTTGCTACCGTGCAAGAGCCTCCGTTGCCTGTCACCGTCAGGCCGCCGCTCGATCCGGTCGTGTCGAGAATAATGCCGTTTGCGGGTAGCGTGTTATTACCGGTTACCGAAATGCTGCGGAAGGTCAGGCCGCTTGAGCCGATGGTGGTGTTAGCAACATTGAGTGCCGTGCCTGTCGTCGTAGTGATGGTATTGACCACTGCGCTGCCCCCAGCGCAATCGTTCGTCGCGCAAACGTTGACGACTCCGCCGTTGGTCGCGGTGAACGCGGGATTTGTCGTGGTCGTCAGGCTCAATCCACCCCGGAAGGTAATCGTCGCGGTACTGCTCAGGTCGTTATTATCGAGGAAAATGCCGGTGCCGCCGGCAGTCTCGGTGATCGCGGCGGGGAAGGTCACCGACCCGCCCGTCATGTTCGTCACGTTGACTGAGTGGCCGGCATTGTTCGTGATCGCGCTGGCAATAAAGATTGTCGCATTTCCGCCGCTCACGAGCACATCATCGCCCGAGACGCCGCTGATCGTGCCGCTGCCGTTGATCGTGAAGGTGCCGGCAACGTTGACAAGCTGAATGCCGATCCCGGTGAAGCTGCTCGTGCCGGCGCTGTCGATCGTCACGCTGAGCGTGCCGCCGGAATCAGCGCGGAACAGTCCGCCGGTTCCGTTCATCGTTACGTTCGAAATCGTTAACGTCCCGACTGTCGCAGTCGTGGTATTGGCAATTTTATAGTTGGTCGTGTTTCCGATGGTGAATCCGGTGACCGTGTTGCCGCTCGCCAAGGTGATTGCGTTTGTGGTTCCGCCGGTTGTAACAAAAGTCGTATTCGTCCCGGCGGTATTAATTACGATCGTGTTGACCGTGAGATTGGCGCCGCTGCCGTAAAGCAATTGGTTGTTCAACAGAGTCAGGCCGCCGTCGTAGGAAGCGACGGTGTTCTTCACAAAAATGATGTCGCCCGCGGCGTCCGGACCGGTGGCGCCGGAGATATCCGCCAGAGAATTAAAAGGCCTTGTATTGGAGCCATCTTCGGCGCCATTCGCGCCGGCGTAGGTGCCGTCCACATACCAGACCCGCGCGCCCAGTATGATGCTCACCAGGCCCGTGCTCGGCAGGCTGTCGGTATCGGTGACCGTATAGCTAAAGGTGTCGGTCAGGTTCTGGTCGCCGGTTTGCGGAGTGTAGGTAAAGGAACCATTGCTGTTGATCGTTACGCTGCCGCCCGCGCTGGTCGCGAAAGTGCCGGTCGTAAGAACGAGACTGGCGTCCGGGGTGACGCCATCGATGTCGTGAACGCCGTTCAACACCCCGGCGGCCGCGTTGACCACCAACTGGGTGTTGCCCGCCGCGTTGTAGCTATGCGCGATCGCGTTCGGCGAAACTTTGGCCGAGTTACCCACGAAGGTAGAATTGGGGTCGACCGTATCCGCGACCTGCACACCGGTCGCATCGCCAGCCGCGGCTGCACTGTTTACCACCGAGATCGTGTAGGTGATCGTGTCGCCCGGGCGGGCCGAGCTGTCGTTGTTCGGCGGGAAGGCAGCCGACTTCGTGCCCGTCACTCCGACCGGCGCAGCGGTTGCCAACGAAGGCAGGGCGACCATGCCGGCGAAGGCGAGCGCCAGCGCAAAGGCGCACCGGCGCGCCGGAACATAGGCATTCCTGCCTGTGCGCCCAGCGGACATTTTGTCTGCTGCGTTTGTTACAGCGGAGTTTAACTCCGCTGGGCGCACAGACTGAAAGTCTATGTTCCGAATGGTGGCAGCGAGCCTCCAGAAGCGGACGGTCATTCGATCAAGCAGGGAGGGAAGGTGAGTTTTCAAGGGGATGTGAAATCAGCAGTTTAAGGACCGGTCGGCGTAGTTTTTAAAGGGAAAGCGGAAACGTGTCCAGATTATTGTTGAAGTTGCTACGAAATATTTCAGGCCTGCGGTTTCAGTTCCGGCGATTGGAAAGCCGTTTCAATCTTCGACGCGCTATCGAACGCTTCCCGCCAGTGGACATCTTCCAGCAGCGCCGCGTCGATCCAGCCGCGCGTGTCCTTCTTCACCTGCTTGCCCAGCACCACGTAAAGCCAGACCGCGCCGTCCGAATACGATTGGCCGAAAATCTCCCGAACCCGGTCGAATTCCCCGATTGCCTGCTTCGCCGTCAGGCCGAGCGCCCCTTTGATCGCGCTCGAAATCAGCGGCGTCGCGACCGCGCTTTTCACGTCATCAGTTCCCGCCAGGGCCGCGAACGCCGGCAGGCCGCGCACAAAGGCGGCCGCGATCGGATACGCCGCTTTCGAAGTCGCCGTCGATTTCACCAGCTGCGCCTTCCATTTCACAAAATCTTCGCCTTCCGGCAGCGCCGCCGCCCGCGCGTCTCCCGTTCCGCGCATCGCGACCGCCAGCGCCTCCGGCGTTTTCGCCGGACGATTCACCAGCTTCAGCTCGCCGGCGCTCACGGCTGCGAGCGGATCGTCGATCTGCTTCGCGATCGGATCGTAGCTGAGCGCATCGTGCGCGAAGAAGACATTGTCCTTGCTGCTCAACTGCGCGAGCCGCCTCGCGAAATCGCCCGCGGAAAGATTCTCGATCACATGCCCGCTGCCCTGCGCCACGAACGAAACCGAATTCTCCTTGGCGTAAAACTTCTTGAACGGCGCGCGCAGGAGCGCGTCCGCCGCCTTCATGAAATCGGTCACCTGCACGAGCGCGTGAATGCCGGAGCCGCTCTCCGGCCGGAGATGCCCGAGGACGGAAGCGCCGGTCAGCCTAACGACCGAGCTGTAGGTCGAGACGAAATCGAGGAGATGCAGCTCCGTCGCGTCGAACGAAAGAACGCCGGGCGTTTTCTCGAACGCAAAAAGCGAGCGGGGACGGAGGAGGCCGCCGCACACCAGCAACGATCCGACACGAAGAAAAGAGCGGCGGTCGGAGATCATTTAGTAATTTCGGGACGGACGGGTAAAGCGACTCATTTGAACCACGAGATGGGGTTTTGAGTCAAGCGCGTTTTGTGAGCAGAAAGTCAGCCACGGCGCCTCCCGGCGCCGAAGCTCCAAATTCCAAGCTCCAAGCTCCAGAGAAACACCGAACGCACCTGCGGCGCGTTAAACTCCAAGCACCAAGCTCCAACATCCAGAGAAACTCCGAGCACCAAGCAACAAACATTAAACCGTCGGCGTTCTTGGAGCTTCATTGTTTGGACCTTCTCTGGAGCTTGGATGTTGGTGCTTGGAGCTTCCGCCGCAAAAACCTTTGCGGCGACCGCGTCCTTCGTGTGAGATTCTTCCATGCTGGAGCTGGATAAAGTTGAGTGCGAACAATTCGCCGCCTGCCTCAATCAGGATTTTGAGATCGTCTTCCCTGACGGGACGCTCCCCCTGAAACTTTCCGAGGCGCACCCGCTCGGCGCCCGGCCCGAATCAGTTCGCGAGCCGTTCGCTCTAACTTTCCTGGGTCGCGCGGGACTTCGTTTGCCACAAGGCATCTACAAAATGCGCAACGCCACGCTCGGCGAGATGGAAATTTTCCTCGTCCAGATCGCTGTCGATCAAACCAGAAGCACCTTCGAAGCTGTCTTCAATTAAGAGGCCTCACACAAAGGTCACAACGGATCACAACGGTTTTTAGGCAGGAATCCAATCCTTCCTGTCCCTTTGTGTCCTTTGTGTGAAATCAGGTTCCCCACCGCGGCAGCAGAATTAGGATCTCGCACAACGGACACAAAGGAGCACAAAGGATTTCTTTTGGTGCCAGATCACAACTTTACTTCCCTTCGTGTCCTTTGTGACCTTCGTGTGAGGTCCCGTTTCCTCTCCATTCCATCAACAAATAGACGCCTTTATCCTCAATCTGCTTGAATCCGAGCCGCTGATATAATTGCAGGGCGCGATTGAAACGCTCGACGTGAATCGTGAGCGACTTGCCAGCTGAACGCGCTTCGTCCCGTAAATCGCGCAGGAGTTCCGTGCCGATACCGCCGCCGCGAAATTCCGGGAGCACCGTGATGTCGACAATCCGAATCTCTTTTTCCCAGCGGACGACGTAAAGCCGGCCGATGGGCACGCCGTCGCGCTCGATCACTTGGAACGATGCCCCGGGATAATTGACGGAATAGTAGGCGGTCTGCGCATCGAACTGCTTCCGGCAAAAAATTTCCTTCTGCTCATCACTCCAACCGGTTGGCGCCAGCTCTTCCGCGCGACTGCTCGCATAAACTCGCGCGAGAAATGCCGTGTCCTCCGGAGTTATTGGTCGGAGTGAAATCATCGTGAATTGCGCGCTTGCCGCGCGAGGTCTGTTTGGTGGATCGAGCGCTCCGCCGCTCGATGGCAATTAAATGCCGGCAAGGCCGGGAAACAACAGGCATCGCGCGTCGGAGCGCGCGATCCACCTAAACGCTCGCGCGCTCGATCCACCACGGCCAGTTCTCAGCTTTCGCGCACAGACCAGCCACGACCGGATTTTGCCGAATGTAATTGATCTTGGCCGAGAGCTGTTCGCCGCGCTCATCGTCTCGCAATCGATGGTCGAAATACCCCTCCTGCCAGATGATTCCGTGCCTGTGCGATTGGAAATGCTTCCATCCGCCAATGGCTCGGCTCATGGATTCATCCCTTTGGAACGACAGCAGCGCGCGGAGATGATCGGGCATCAAGAGGAATGCCGTGGTGTACCAGCGATACTCTGATTCATAATACTTCGCCGAGTCCAGCAATGACTCGGCAATCGATGGCGTGGTCAGCGCTGCTTGTTGCTTCTTGCGATCAATCGCGATGCGGATGTGAAAGAGAGCGCCAGGTTCCACCCAATCGGGCACGCCATGGTAAAGTTTGGCTGGAAATCCGCGGTAGAGAATGGTGGATCTAGCGCTCCGACGCTCGATGTTTGTTCGACGCGGCTTTGCCGCCATTATTTGTCATCGCGCGACGGAGCGCGCGATCCACCTACATCACGTCACTCGTCACTCCCGTTATGTCCTCGGCGGAAAGACGCCTTGCAACGCGATGCAGAAACTCAGGGTCAGGTACGGCTGCATGTTGTTGTGCGGCTGGTCGCCGCCCGTGGGCGCCAGGGCCTGATCGGACATTGCGACGATGGGCAGCCCGGCGGGGGGGAGATACGTATTCGCGGACCCGCGCGCGATCGAATTACCGGACGGAGTTTTGCTGTTCGCCGGTAAATTCGCAGCCATGAAGTTGTGTGGGTGCGATGGCATCTCCGACTCGAGCAATGTCACAAACTGCGTGCCGCCCGTTTCTCCCAGATCATGGAGGGAAAGGCCCGGTCCCTGGCCGGGATGCATCGGCGCGTTACCCTGCATGTTCGGTAAGGCGAAGTTCGACTTTCCGTCGCCACCGTAGGTGGTCCCGAGGAGCGAGAAGAGCGCGGTGTTTTGCGACAACGGCAGGAGCTGGCCATCGCAAAACGCCCAGCCTTTGGGAGCGAAGTTGAAGGGGAAAATTCGAATTTCAGCTACGAATGGGTCTGCCATAATGTTCTCCTTAGGTTGGGGACGGGAAAATCCCGAAGAGCGAAATGATGAAATCGACGCACAGATACGGTTGAAAATTCGTATGCGGCTGGCTCCCACCTGTGGGCGAAATCGATTGCGCCGCCAGCGGTGTGTTGCCCGCTCCCGGACGATATAAATCAGGCACGGTCGGTGTCGCGAGGACAGTGCCTTGGGGCGTGGTTTGTGAAGCTGTGGCCGACGATGCCAGCATCGGATGGGAGTGAGCCGGGATCTGGTTTACCGTCAGCGTGATCTCTTCCGCGCCTCCGGTTTCAGCCAAAGTGAAACCATTCCCTTGATGGATTGGCAAGCGACCCCGCAGATCCGGCAGCGCGAACGTGGATTCGCCGTCGCCCCCATACGTGGTGCCGATCAGCTGAAACAACGTTTCGTTTTCCGAGATCGGCAGCAATTGCCCCTCGCAAAACATCCAGCCAGCGGGCGCAAAGTTGCCCCCGAACATTCTGATTTCACCGACGTAAGGTTGTGCCATGATTTTCTCCTAAGTTTGCGACGGGAAGATTCCCTGGAGCGCGATGCAAAAACTCAGCACCAAAAACGGTTGCATGTTCAAATGGGCCTGGCTGCCGCCGGTGTTACTCACCGTGGCGGCATTCAGGGCGACCAATTGGGATGGCGCAGCGTAGATCTCCGCCGGGCCGGCACAGAGAAGATTCCCGGTGGGTATGTTGGTGCCGTTGGGATCGCTGCTGGTCGACGTTCCATTCACGACATGAACGTGGGTCGGCAATTCTGCAATCGAGAGAGTGTGCGCCTGCTCGCCCCCTTTTTCGCCCAGAGTGAATCCCTGACCCATGTGAATCGGGACATTTCCCTGAAGGTTCGGCAGGCCAAAGTTCACGCGTCCGTCGCCGCCGTAGGTGGTGCCGAGGAGTGAAAAGAGCGCCTGGTTCTGATTGATCGGCAACAGTTGCCCGTTGCAGAGCGCCCAGCCTTTCGGCGCGAAAACGAAACTCATGATTCTTATTTCGGAAAGGAAAGGTTCAGCCATGGTGGGTAATTCGGTTGAGGTTTAGCGAGGGACCGTCAGGCTAGCGATTTGAGGATGCAGGGATCAAGGAGGTTAAATAGGGGTTAGGGAGAGTGTTCTAAACGCCCGCGCCAAATCCTGTCCAGCTTTTTTTTGGGAAAAAATCTCACACCAAGGTCACAAAGGATCACAACGAGTGGGGACGGGATAAATTGGAAACCAGGAATTCAGGAGAGCGGATTTATTCCTTTCCTTTTTCCTGGCTTCCATATTTAGACCCACTTCTAAATTTCTTTTCCTTCGTGTCCCTTTGTGACCTTTGTGTGAGACTCTCCGCCCATGAATTGGAAAGAGCTGAAGGCAAAATTGACGCATCCCCATCGCCCCCCGCCGCGGCCGGTCCGGCATCTCGCGCGGCTCGCCTTCATCGCGTTTCTCCTCACCTTCGTGATCTCGCGCGTCTGCGTGATTCTCATCATGACGCGCCGAATGCCGAACCTGTTTTTTCACGCGGGCGGCACCCACGTTCATCATCTCAATTACGGGATCTTTCTTCTTTCGTTCACCGCGGCGGTGCTGCTCTTCGCACCGTTCCCTCGGGAGAAACGCGGGCTCTGGGCGCTTCTCTACGGTCTGGCGATGGGGCTCACCTTCGACGAATTCGGGATGTGGTTAAACCTCGGCGGCAGTTACTGGCAGCGGGCCAGTTTCGACGGCGTCATTGTCGTGCTGACGGCCTTTGGCCTGATCGCGTTCGCGCCGCGGTGGGAGCGGGTGCGCTCCCATCATTTCGTCACCGGCGGCGTGCTCCTCCTGGTGGTGGGATCGTTCTATCTGATTCTTTTCAAATCCCTCCGGCACGCCAATGAGATGCTTATGCCGAAGCTGATCGAGATCGAACAATCCGGGCCGCGCTAGGCGCTGAGCCAGTGCGAGGATAGAGGATGGAGAATAGAGGATAGCGAAGAATTAGCCGTTCCATCCTCTATCCTCCATTCTCCATCCTCGCTTTCGGAACGGGATCTTCCGTTCCGAATGGCACCCACGGCATGCAACGAAAAAGCCGCGACGTCGTTAACCAAAGGCCTTTCGGGAAACCGTGCGTCTGCATCGCTTGCTCGGAATAAACCGAGCAGGTGGGATCGAAACGGCAGCGGATATAACGCTTGCCCCATGATTGCAGGAACAAGCGGTAGCCTTTGATCACGATGGTTTCGTAAAGAACCACCGAGATCTGTTTGCTCGGCGGCCGCATCCAATCGCACAGCACCGCGGCCGCGAAAACAATCGCCGCGATACGGAAAATCCAGCGGCGCCGTTTGTTTACGACGCCGCTGGATAAGGCAGTCGCGACGGAGCGCGATCTTCCGTTTGGCAGAAAGTCCTAGGCGCTCGGTGCGCCGGGAATCGTTTTCGGCCGCGTCGCCAAGTGCACAATCAGGCCGACCAGCGGAATCAACCAGCCGAGCACGACGACAAGCGTCCGATTCGGGGACTGGCGGCGCGCCGAGTCCTTCATGATCCAGATGGCGATCCAAAGCCAAATCGCGATGCCTATCAGCATCGGTATCATCGCAACGCCGCATGCGCCCGCCACCAGGCCGGCAGCTTCTTTGTCGCTTAGTTGAGTGGGCGTGGAGCTATCGCTCGGCGAAGCCTGGGCGAGGATCGTTGCCGCAGTGAAAAACAGTGGAATCCCGGAAATAAGTCGCTTCATGGCGGCTTGATTACTGGTTTTCGCCAGAGTGTGTCAACGGAATTCCCAAGTTTTTTGCAGCGCCCGCGCGAACAAAACCCCGCGTTCGCGACCTCACGGCTTCGACAGGCTGTGGCTCAGGCTGCTCAGCGCCGCGAGCCCGCCGAAAAACAGAACCCACACCACCCAAATGCCGATCGCCGCATAACCAATGACCAAACCGCTCAGAGCGAGGCCATGTCCTTCCAGTTCCGGGTTGGCTTTGATTTTCGAAAGGGCGAGATGGCCGCAGACCACACCGGCGACTGCCGAGGCGAGAAATAAGCCGCAACAAAATCCAAATATCCCCAGGCCGCCGAAGACGAGCGCCATGATCGCAAGCGGCTCGGTCTTTTTTTGCGGGACCAAGGCGATGGGAACACCCGACGCCGGCGCGGAAGAAATCGGCAGTGCGCTGGCCGGGGCCGCGGCAGCGACGCCAGGTACCGTGGAGAGAGCGGCCCAACCGGCCGCCCCTTCGTACCACGCCTGGTCGGACAGGCGGAGCGTGCCCGCGGCGAGCTGCCGGTTGACCTCTTCCAGCGAAAAAATTCCCAGCTGTTTTCCATCGCGAGCGACATGAATTTGCATAAGACAACTCTGTTGAACGCGGCTGAAAATCTCAAGCCGAATCGAAACTCGCCGCCGCTGGCGCCACCTGCACGAGCAGTGAAAGAAACGCTTGTCAGAGTTCGCCGCGCTGGCCAGCATCCAAACTTCGAGGAGTCCAAAACATGGAAGAAACTACCAAATCAAAGAAGCCATTGATCGTCGGCCTTGTCCTGCTGCTGATTTTCGCCGGCGCTTACATTTTCGTTCTCACCAAGTACAAAAGCGAAGGTGAGAACCGCGCCGCCTTTCTCGAGGCGGACACGCAAAAAGCCGGCGAGAACCGGATCGATGTCAGCGGCCGGATCGTGACCGCCGATGTAATGAAAGGCGACGTCGTAGTGCGCCTCGAGTTCACCCCGAAAGGTTCGTTCCTGTCCGCGGACGGCACCACCCTCGCGCGCGATCTCGAGCTCTATGTCGCCAGCGCGACCGGCAAGAACGTGCACGAATTCAAGAAAGGGAAACGGATGAGTCCGATCGAAGCGGTGGTCGAGATTTATGAAGGCGAGCCGATGGATTATCCATTCGACACCCACACGGCCGAACTCTCGTTTTTCTTCGAACCGGCGGTGAAGAGCGGCGAGACGGGTGGAAACGAATCGATCCCGGTGGCGGTAGAATTGCGCGGATCGGTGGCCGGCCTGCGGATGGATACGGAATACGCGAAGGAGAACGCGCCGGATCACACCGTGATCGACATCAGCATCCAGCGCGCGACGACGGCGGTTTTCTTTTCCGTGTTCATCATGATCGCGATGTGGGCGCTGGCGTTTGGCGTTCTCTGCCTGGTCTTTCGCGTTTTCGCCGGCCATCGCAAGATCGAGATCTCGATGTTCTCATTCCTGGGCGCGCTGCTCTTTGCGTTTCCAGCGTTGCGCAACAGCCAGCCGGGAACGCCGCCGATCGGAACCTTGAGCGATTTCCTCGCGTTCTTCTGGGCGGAAGTGATTATCGCGCTCTCGTTGCTCGCCGTCGTCCTACGCTGGCTGGTCCGCGGCCCGGGCGGCGAAGCGAAGTAGCGACGTTTCGCCCGACGGCGGCGATGGCCTAACGAATAGATGAACGCGCGTCCATCATCGCTTATTGAGCGATATCCTATTCTGCGCCCGTGCGAGAAAGATCTCAGGGCCGCCTTCGATCTTTTGGCGACGGCCTACAAAAACGGAAGCAAACTGCTCGTGTGCGGGAATGGCGGGAGCGCGGCGGACAGCGAGCACATCGTCGCCGAGCTAATGAAAGGTTTTTTGAAACGCCGGCCGATTTCCGCAGAGGACGCAGCGAAGCTTGAAAAGTCGAGTGGCGCAACGGGCAAGGCAATTGCCACACGTCTCCAGGGAACACTCGCCGCGATTTCCCTGCCGTCCCAGATGTCGCTGCTCACCGCGACGGCGAACGATGGCGCTTTCGACATGGTCTTCGCGCAACAGGTTTACGGGCTCGGGCGCCCCGGCGACGCGTTGCTCGCCATCAGCACCTCGGGAAACTCAAAGAACGTTTGTAACGCGGTCATCGTCGCGAAGGCATTCGGGCTAAAATCGATCGCGCTGACCGGGCGCTCGGGCGGCGAGCTCGCGCCACTGGCCGATGTCGCGATCAAAGTTCCATCCGACAACGTCGCCGAAATCCAGGAGCTGCATCTGCCGGTTTACCACTGGCTCTCGACCAAGCTGGAAGCGGAGTTCTTCAAAAGCTGAAATTTGGATCTCTATTTCAGTGTTTCAGACTTTCAGCTTTTCAGCGTTTTAAATGACTCTCTCATTCCCGCCATCGACGGGAATCTGCGCGCCGGTCGTTTTCGCGAAAACCGGCCCGCATAACTCCGCGACCAGCTCGCCCACGTCGCTGCTCCGAACTTCAGTCTTGAGAATGTTGTTCCGCTTGTATTCCTCAACCGACATTCCGTAACTCGCCGCGCGCGCTTTCAAGACGTCATCGGTCCAGATTCCCGTATCGAAGACCGCGTTGGGATGAATCGTGTTCACGCGAATTCCGGCCGCGCCCCATTCGAGTGCAGCCACGCGTGCGAGCTGGGTGAGCGCGGCCTTCGACGCCGAGTACGCCGCCGCGCCCGGCCCGGGAGCGGCCACATTTTTCGAACCAATCACGACGACGCGGCCGCCGCGCGGCGCCAGCTTGAGCAGCGGATAAGATTCGCGCAGCAACGTCAGGTTCGCGTCGAGATTCACGGCGAAGACGCGGCGCCATTCAGCGCTGGCGAGCGATTCAATCGGCGTGCCGGCGGGAAAGACGCCCGCGTTCAGGATCAACATGTCGAGGCCGCCAAACGCACGGACCGTTTTCTCCAGAGCAGAGCTGATCGCGTCCTCCGAAGTCACGTCGCATTGGACGCCGAGATAGTCGGGTCGCCGTTGGCCGTTTGGAATTACTTGCGGATCGATATCCAGACCGACAACCGCCGCGCCCCGTTTCAGCAACGCGTCGACACAGGCTTTTCCAATTCCCGACGCGGCGCCCGTGACGCATGCGATCTCACCGGCGAACATCGGCGGGGTTCCGCCGCGGCGGAGCTTCGCCTGCTCGAGGTCCCAGTATTCGAACTCGAAAAGCTCTTCTTCGGAAAGCGCGCGATAGCCGCCGAGCGCTTCCGCGCGCGCGATCACATCGATCGTGTGCGAGTAAAGATCGCGTGCGATCGCGGCTTCCTTGGCGGAACGGCCAACGGTCGTTAGGCCAAATTCCGGATCGAGGATTACGCGCGGGGCCGGATCGAGCATTGTCTTCGTTTCTTTCGCGTGGCGGATGTGGCGCGCGAAGTATTCGCGATACGCAGCTGCATATTCCGCTACCGCGCGACCGAGCATGGGGAGGCGCTTGGTGCGCAGGATATGGTCGGGAGTGACAGGACCGCGCTGCGAGATTTCGCGGAGATTGCTGGCGCGGGCGAAGGCGAGCGCCTTTATCTCGGAAGAAGTGGACATCACGACGGGAAACCCGGCGCTCCACGCGATCGCGCGGCGGAGCTCCGCAACATGTCCTATGTGACCTATAGGACCTATGTCGTTAGGCTGCGGCAGCTCCCAGGCGCCGTGTTCTTTCAGGTAACTCTCCGCGCGCTCCACCAGCGAAATCATCCGCGCGTACGATTCCTCCGCCGTGGCGCCGAAGGAAAACAAGCCATGCTTGAGCAAAACCATCCCGATCGTCGACGGCTTTAGCTCCGCCTGAATCTTCCGCGCACAAACGCGAGCCAGCTCAAATCCCGGCATGACGTACGGCACGACAATGACATCGTCGCCGTAGAGTTCGCGCACGCGCGCTTCGCCTTCGTCCGTGTTCGTGATGGCAAGGAGCGCGTCGGCATGGGTGTGATCGACGAACTTGTGCGGAATGACCGCGTGCAAAATCGTTTCGACCGATGGCGCCGGCGCGCCCGCGCGGGTCGCGTTTGCCGCCAGCTCGTTCACCATTTGCGGATCGGACAAGCTCTCCAATTGCGCGAGCTTCAAAAGGGGCGTCATTCGCACCGGCGTGAAACCATTCGCCTTGATCGTTTCCAGATCCCAGCCGCTGCCTTTGACGTAAATAATTTCCTCCTCTTCGCCGACAACGTTGCGCTCGCGCACTTTTACCGAAGTGTTTCCGCCGCCATGAAGCACGAGGGTGTCGTCCCGGCCGAGGAGGCGCGAGCTGTAGACGCGCAGCTCCAGGTCGGAGTTACATTTCGCCGCGTCAGCGGGTTCCCAGAGATTTTTCATCGCGCTTCGCAGAGTCCCTTCTCCCTGAGGGAGAAGGTTGGGATGAGGGTCTACAACTTGAAGCCCGCGGCGACGGCGTCTTTGTGAAACATCCGGACGGTATCGAGCGATAGCTCCGCCAAATCCATTCCGCCGAGTTTGGCGACTTTGTCGAGAATGTCGTGCGGCACGGTAACGATGTCGCAGCCGCACTGGGCCGCCTGGAAAATGTTCAACACCTCGCGCACGCTCGCCCAGAGAAGTTCCGCCTGCGGCAAATCTCGCAGCATCTGCAGCGAGTCTTTCATCAAAGGCACCGGATCCACGCCCGTATCGGCGACCCGTCCGGCGAAAACGGAAACGACACACGGGATCTCGCGGTTCACCGCTTTGGCAACGCCTTGCACCTGCTCGCGGGTGAGGATCGCCGTGATGTTCAGCTTCACTCCTTCCGCGCAAAGCTCCGTGATGAGAGGCAACGCGGAATCGCCGCATGTATTCGTAATCGGAATCTTCACGTAGACGTTCTCCTGCCACTTTCCGATCATCAGCGCCTGCCGGCGCATCTCGGGAAACTCGTCGGAGAAAACTTCGAACGAGATCGGTTTCTCTTTCACCACCTCGAGCACCTCTCGCGCAAATTTCTCATAGTCGGCAACGCCGACTTTGCGCATCAGCGTCGGATTCGTCGTCATCCCCTGGATGTAGGGCTTCGCGTTGAGCGAAGCGATGCCTTCACGATCCGCGCCGTCCGCGAAAATCTTGATTGGCAAATCGACCAATACCTGTGAACTCATGCGGCTGGACGCTAGTCCCGAGTCGCCGATCGGGACAAGTGGTTTTGCAGAATAATCGCGACCGCTTCGCGAAAGCTGGTGACGGTAAACTCCGGCTTTTCGCGCAATTGTTCGCGATAACCGTGGTCGATGAAAACGGCGCGGCAACCGGCGGCATGCGCGCAATCGATGTCGCGCCAGCGATCGCCAATAAGGAAGCTGCGCTTCAAGTCGATACCGTGCGTGGCAGCGGCGCGCAGCAACATACCGGGCTTCGGTTTTCGGCAATCGCATGGTTCGCCGTGGCTGGCGCCGGCATGGAAACAAACCTCGATCCCGTCGAGAATCGGGAGGTCCGCGCGCAGTTTAGCGTGGATCGCCTGGACTGACTCGCGGCTCTGGGTGCCGCGTCCCACGTCCGGTTGATTCGTGACCACGATCAAAAGAAATCCGGCGTTCTTCAATTGCAGGCAGCCTTCGGCAACGTCGGGATAAAGTTGGAATTCACCGAGATTCGCGGGAGGAAAGGGGAGTCCATCGCGGACAACGGAACGGTTCAACACGCCGTCGCGATCCAGGAAGACGCAACGGTTTATCGCGGCGATCAGGGACATGCAATCAAGGATCGTAATTCGGAACGCTCACGAAACGAATGTGGTGGTCCCGCCGTCCTCCGGCATTCGTTGGGCGATGCTTTCAGCGTCACGTATCCGGGGGCGACTGTTCGCCACGGATCGGTGGGGTTCAATAAAGCGGCCGAGATAGATCGCGATGACCAACAAAGTGGCGAAAGAGATTGGCTGAAGATAGCGCACAGTGTGGCCTCCAAATATGGTCGAAACGAGGAGCGTGACAGTTATGTGAACAAAAAGCAGAAAGGCGCATCCTCGCGTCGGCCGAAAAGCCACCGCAAGAGCCGCAGGCAATGGCGCCAATAAGATCAGGAAGTAATATGGCCAAGCCGCTACGGACCACTGTTGAAGAAAGCTCTCCGTCTGTTTTTTTGTATCGATTGCAAGATGAAAGCGTGAAGCGAGTAGGTCGCGCTGGTCCTCTTTCGGTGGATTGTTAAACCCGAAATCGGATCTCGCAGACGCCTTCATCGCAGCCGCACTCCAGTAGTCGGAATAAACGCGCCACCCTAGGTTCAGGACCGCCAGCGGATTCCGTCGCAGCGCGTTCATCGCAGTTTCCCGCGCGATTCTTTCGGCACTGGATCGTTCTGGATGGAGCGTCGAGAATCTGTCGATCAGGTATCCGGGGCTGAAGCGTTGGCCGGCCCTGAAATTCAAGTCCTTCAGGTGAAACTCGTCGCCCTTTCTAATCACATCCGCGAGACCGGGATCGGGCGAGTCTTCCGGCTCCAGGACCGGCGACAAAATTGCGAGCTGGATGATCCCAGCTGCGTGCAAATACGCCGGCGGGCGATGAGAAATCCATCCATTTGTTCGCTTGTAGCCTTCGTGTAGCACAAACATCAGAAGCACACTGATCAACAAATGACTTCCAAGTCTGCCGAAAATACGGAAGACGACTGCCCGCTCGAAGCCATGCCGAAATGTGCGCCAGACAGCCGGTGAGAATGCGATCACCGGCAGTAAAACTGTATCAAGCTGCACGAGGAGGAGATAACTCATTCTGAAACCGATCAGCAGAACAGAAACCACCTGGACCAGGACAAGGTTCCGGAAGCGCCGGTCCCGAAGATATAAAAATGACTGGTAGAGAACGAAAGCGTATAAGCCGAGACTAATGGCTTCGGTCATGACATAGCGTTCGTAAAGCAATTGAAGGGGATCCAGCGCGCAGAGAAATCCCGTTACGAAAGACCAGCGCGCCGCCAGCCCGAAAACGAACCGGCAAATCAAAGCGCTCCCGACGGCTGCCGCGGCACTGATGAGGAGCTGCAGGACAAGAAGTGAAGTCAGGCTCTGCGTCCAGACGGAAGACCAACGAATGACGTACCCGTAGAAATACGAGCGCGCCTCCGGTATCCAATCGGTGAGGGCCGTCTGAATGTAACTCCAGGAATCGCCCAGCAATAGCTTCGGGGTCGGGTCGATGGCAAAGAGCGCAAGCTTGAGAAGCAAAATGGACACACAAAACAGGAGCCAGCTCTCGTGTTCGCGGGGACGATGCGAGTGGTCGTTCATCGATTAGCTATTGGCATAGAACGAATGCTACCCGATGGGGCATCCGGTCGATTATGTTTCCAGGAACGCGATGGGAACTGTTCGCGTTCTCGAGGCCGCGCGGCGCGCCGGGTTACTTCGTGCTCTCCCATTTCGTCTGCGCGGTTTTCAGCGCGGGATGAGAGACGAGCAAATGCCATACGACGGCTTGGAACGCTTCCGAGTGCGGCGTGGTGTTCGTCGGGTTCACCGTGGGGATGATGATGCAAACGTCAGCGACCCGGGCGGTGTAACCGCCGTCGCGACCGACGATGCCGAGCACGGATGCGCCGCGTTCTTTCGCCAGCTCCAACGCGGTCACCAGATTCGGGCTCACGTTCTTTTCCGCGTTGCCGCCGCCGACTGAGAAAACGAGAAGCGCGTCCTTATCGTTCAGGCGACTCCCCTTGAGCCACTCCACAAAAACGGTCGTCCAACCTTCATCATTCGTCCTCGCGGTCAGCTCGGAGACGTTGTCGGTCGGCGCATAACATTCCATCCCGGCGATCTTCCGGAAATCGTTCACGGCATGGGACGCGTTCGCGGCGCTGCCGCCGACACCGAGAATAAATAGTCGGCCGCCGCGCGACCGAACGTCGGCCAGAAGCGCGACCGCGCTTTCGCAGAGCGCCGGGTCCAGCTTCGCGACGATGTCCGCGGTCTCGCGCAAATGTTGTTCCGAGTAACTCATGGGCTAACGGACAGTTGCTGGCTCCGGAGCATCGCGTCAAGCTCGACGAGACCTTCGGGCGAACCGATCTCGTAGAAACGCTGCTCGACCTCGAAGCCCGCCAGTTCGTTCCGGGAAATCAGGTCGCAGTAGACATCCGCGAGGTCGAAGGCTTTTCCGTCGGGCCAGGGCGCCAAGGCAGTCGAGTCCAGAATCCCCAGGCCGTAATCGATGTACCGCATCTCGCTTCTTTGCTCTTTCTTGCTGTAGCTTTTGATCGCGCCATCCTGGAACCAGACGTTGCTCGTGTCCCAGCGGCCTTCGTTTCGATATACCGTCATCAGCCCCAGCTTCCTGCTGGCGCTGAAAGCTTGCGCCGGCGCGGCATAGTCGATCGGCAGGTAAGAGTCGCCATATAAGACCAGGAAACGCTGACCCAATAAGAGCTGTGCCTTCTTGAGTGCCCCTCCCGTTCCCAACAGTTCGGGCCCATCAAAGGAGTAACTTAGTTCTACTCCAAAGTTGCGACCGTTCCCGAACTCCTGCTCGATCATCTCGCCACGATAGCCCACGCATAACACGACCTTCCGAATACCGGCACTTTGAAGGAGCCGTAGCTGATGCGCGAGAAAAGGCTGGCCTGCGACAGTGATAAGGGCCTTCGGTATTTTCTCCGTGGCCGGCCGGAGACGCGTGGCCAATCCGCCGGCAAGGATCGCTACTGGCCAGCTACCGAGGTTTTCGCGGCTCATTGATTGAGCACTCGAGTTCCTTCAAAATCGAACCGGAACCGGACTTCGGTCAATCCCTTCTCACGCATCGCGTGGCGAAGCTTCACCTTGTCGCCGGCGTAGAACATCAGGAATCCACCGCCGCCGGCGCCGATGACCTTTCCGCCGAGCGCGCCGTTGGCCATCGCGCAATCGTACCAGGCGTTGATGTCGTTGTTGCTCATTCCTTTCGAGCGCTCCTTCTTCCGCTGCCAATGCGCGTCCATCAGCCGCGCGAATTCCTCCAGGTTACCCGCCTCGAGCGCCTTCTGGCTTTGTTTGCCGAGGTCCTTGATAAAATGAAGGTTCTCCATCATAGCCGTGTCGGCCTTCTTACTCTTGTCGTCCTGTTCCTTGAGAATCGCCGACGCCGCGCGCGAGTAACCGGTAAAGAAGAGCAACAGGTTGTCCTCGAGGTTGAACAAGGTCTCCTCGGAGATCTTCAACGGCGCCGCTTCCACGCGGCCGTCCGGCATGAAGCGGAAGGAGGTAATGCCGCCATAAGCCGAGATGTATTGGTCCTGCTTCCCGATTGGTTCGCCCAATTTCTCCAGCTCGATGCAGCAAGCTTGCTCGGCCAGCTCGGCGGGATGAACCAGGTTCTTCTTCAAGGCATGGAAAGCCTTTAGCAGCGCCGTTGTGAAACTCCCCGACGAGCCGAGCCCGGTCCCTGCCGGAATATCGGCCATGCTCGTGATCTCGAGGTTACGCTCATGAATGTCGACTAGCTTTAGCGCCTCGCGGATAATCGGATGTTTGATGTCATCGATGGTCGCCGCTTCTTCCAAGCTCGAATACTTCAGGAGAAAGCCTTCTACGAACCGGCGGTGGACATTGATATAAACGTACTTGTCGATCGCGGCCGCGATGAGGAACCCGGAATGTTCCCGGTAGTAGGATGGCAGGTCAGTGCCGCCGCCGCCCAATGAGATGCGAAGTGGTGAGCGGGTGATAATCATGACGATGCTTTGCGGGCTGTAGCTACTACTTGCCAGCCGAAAGGTGAGTCGAGAAGATTAGCATGAAAAAGGACCCGGAACACTTTCATCGCGAACCTAGCCATGCCGGAGGGCGCTCCTGTGGGTCCTGTCTGAGCATCCTGCACCAGGCGACCGCCGCGACCGACAATCAATAGCCGGTACAAGTTGAAGAAGGGGAAGCCGGCGAGGTAAGTCCGTTCAACAGAATAGCCTGCCTGTTCGAGCATCGAACGGATTTTGAGGCGGTCGAAATGTTGCCGGTGTCCTATATGGCGGTCAAAGGCCGACATCGGTCCGCCCGGCACGGTCACAATCAAACGCGCACCCGGTGCCAGATAATCCCGCGCTCGTTTTAGAAACGCGACCGGATCGTCGACGTGTTCCAGCACTTCCGAGCAAACGGCATGGGTGGCCCAATTCGTAAACTCGTTCAACGACGCGGGCGGCGCAAAAATGTCGGCCACGAGAAAGGTCGCCGGCGGCACTTTCCGCTTGGAGATCGCGACACCTCTTTCGCTAAGCTCGGCGCCGACAAACCGCGCCCCGGGCAGGAGCGGCTCCAGCTTCTGCACCAGGTCGCCCTGGCCGCTACCCAGGTCGAAGAGCTGCATCGCTCCCTTGCCGGCATCTTCGCAAAGCAAGCGCGCGATGATTTCATGCCGCATCCATTGCGCCGGGTTCTCCGCGGCGGACTGGGCGTAATGCTCCCAGTGCGCGTCCCAGTCGTCCTGCGAAGCCCGGGTTTGGTCAGACATTCTCGCGCCGAGCTACCGCGAAAAGGTTAAGGCCGAGTTTATGATAACGCAGTTTGATCAGGCTTGGCTTAAAGCCGGCCCGGACCAGAAGCGGCCAGAGATCGCGTTTGTCGTAATACATTCTGTGATCGTCCATCTCGACCTTCGGACTAAGCCCGAGCCGGAACGCGGAGAACTCGAGAAAGGTCTTCCCGCGCCAGGTCGGGACGTTAATGAGAAGGACTCCCGAAGGTTTCAGTAAAACTCGAACAGCCTTGATGACCAGAAGCGGATCGCGCAGATGCTCCAGGACCGAGATCAGCAAGACGGCGTCGAACGTTTGGCCGGCGAGTTGCGGCAACGCCTCTTCGATTGTTCCTTCGTGAAACGTGAAATTCGGCAAACTTGCCAGCTCCGGGGCAAGTTGAAAATCCACGCCAGTTCCGTGCTTCAACCGCGGACTTAGCGCCGTCAACTGGGCGGCGCGATAGCCACAGCCTAACTCTAATACTTCCAGATCGGATCGATTCGGCAGCTCGCGCGCGATCGCCCGTTGAGACAACCAGACTCCGACCCGGTCTACGAAGCTTAGCTTCTTTTGTCCGTAGGATTCGTGTGTCCGATCGTTCAAAGCCTGTGCTCCGGCGCAACTCGTTGCGCCATTTCCAGTAAGAGAGTGAAGCAAAAAGTCTGAAAGCCCACGATAATAAGGAGCAGCCCGAAGATGGCGGGATGTGAAATCTCGAACAGCCGGAATTCCGAGTTCAGGTACTGGTAGACCAGCGTGCTGAGAAGAACTATGCCGACAAGTACGCAGCCAGCCGATAGGAGCATGCCGCGATCGTAGCTCAGGATTTGCCGCAGCCGTTTCAGCGACTTGGGTCGCAGGCCGTGCATGACTCTCGCCAATACCCCAATTTGAATCGAGCTATAACCAAGGGTCACGCAGGTAACTCCAAAGAGCAGCCAGTATAGACTAAACCCGACACCGCCGATCGTAATCGGTCCCATTGCCAAAGCGCAGGCGATCAGTGCGCCGACAGCGGTAAGCGCGATGCCCGGCTTTAGCAGGAAGGAATCGGGCGTGTAGACCAGCATTACCTTCAGGTTCAGCCAGCCCGCGATCCAGGGCGACAACCAGCCCATCCGGCGATGATGACTGAAACGTCCTTCGCGGTCCTTGTAGAACTTTACCGGCACTTCCGCGGTCATCAGTTTTAGGCGCGCGGCTTTCAACACCATCTCGCTCGCGTATTCCCATGATTGCGATTTGAGATCGATTCGTTCCAGCGCAGAGCGAGTCAAACCGCGCATGCCGCAATGGATGTCGGAATAACGGCTGCCATAAATCCGATTCAAGATCCAGGTAGTTAGCGGCGTTCCGAAATAGCGGTGCAGGCCGGGCATGGCTCCTTTCTCGATGCTGCCGCGAAACCGGCTGCCCATGACAAACTCGGCGCCTTTGCGGAACGCTTCCACGAACGGGGATAACTCACGGAAGTCGTAAGTCAGGTCAGCGTCGCCCATGATGATCCATTGGCCGCGAATGTAAGGAGTCGCGTCGATATAAGCGCGGCCCAATCCTCGCTTCGGTGTGCGAAGCACTTCGCCGCCATGCGCCAAGACAATGTCGGGCGTCTTATCAGTCGAGCTATCGACGATCAGGATCTGGCCGCTGGCGCCAGCTTGCTTGAGGCCCTGTTTACACCAATCCACAAACTCGCCAACGGTGATCTCTTCGTTCAAGGAAGGAACCACTATGCTTACGTCAACCGGGCCTGCTTCCGCGCCCGCCGGCATCAGGTGTTCGATCGCGCCGGGCTGCTCAGGCATGCTTTAGTTCCTCTAGCATTGCCTTCATCGCATCCTCGACCGCTTTAGCCGACGAACGCTTTGCTCTCCAGCCGAGGGCTTTGATCTTCGAGCAATTGAAGCGCACAACGGGAACGTCGCCCTTCCAGCCGCGATTGCCTCCGGTGAATTCATACTTCGTTTCACCGGGAGTAAGACCGCTTACTTTGACCGCGAGATCGGCGATCTCGGCGACCGTAATGTAATCGTTCGTCGCCACGTTGAACATACTGTACCTATCTCGAGTCCATTCGTCGGCGCGACGAATCGCGGCCAGGACATCCTCGACGTGGATATAGCTCTTCTTTTGGGTACCATCCCCAAGGATTCGGAGCCGGGTGGGATCGGCCTTCAAGCGCCGAACAAAGTCGTAGCCAACGCCATGAGTCTGGCGCGGGCCGACGACATTGGCGAAGCGAAAGGCGCGTCCAGCCAGCTCGAACATGTGGCAGTAAGCCGCGATAAGACCTTCACAGGCAAGCTTGCTGGCGCCATAGGTCGAGATCGGAATGCATGGACCGTAGTCCTCGGCAAACGCGACCCGCGGATTTTCGCCGTACACTCCGCTGCCGGAGGTGTAGATAATCTTGCGCACGCCGTTTACGCGCATGGCCTCGAGGACGTTTTGGGTAAGATAGGTGCCTTCCCAGAAGTCGATGTCCGGCTGGGTCACGGCTTTTGCTATGTCCGGATTGGCCGCGAGGTGAAAGACCGTGTCGGAGCCAACCATGGCGGAGGCCACGGCGCCCACGTCCTTCAAGTCCGCCTCTACCACTTCAACGCGAGGGTCGTTCGTGCTTTCCTTGATGTACGACAGCTGTCCCGACGTGAAGTTGTCGAAGATAACGACGCGTTCGGTCGCGCTGTCTTTCAAGAGCGACGCGACCAAATGGCTGCCGATGAAACCCGCGCCGCCGGAAACGAAAACGCGCTTCCACTCATGGAGAAAATTGGTCGGCACGACCGACAATGCTGGCGCGCCGGGCAGTGTCAACCTCAGGCGTGCAGCTCGTTGCCGGTGAGATTTGTCATGGGCCGCGCCCGGCGAAAGCTCACTATCAGCCAAAGGAGCAGGAGCAACGATCCAATCGCAGCCATTACTAATGACAGGGTGAAATGGCGGGGCCAGTAGGAATAAGAAATGACGTGCTTGCCCGCGGCCGGAATTTTCACTCCGCGAAAGGCGTGATTGACGCGGAAGTAATCAACCGGCGCGCCGTTCAACGTCACTCGGAAATCGCCGGGAACATACGCCTCAGTCAGAACAGCAACGCCCGGAGCGGGTGCGTCGACGGTGAAGGTCGTGGTGTTGTTCGTCAGGCGATAGTCGTGAGCAGGGATGGCGGCGGCTGGCGCAACGGCCGTTCGTTCCACGTCCGGAACGGTGGCGTCGCCTGCCTGGGCGGCGGCAAACGGATGGGAATCGGCTTGGCGCAAGAGATCCAGAAATTGTTCGACGCGATCGTAGCTTTGGAGGGCGCCGACAAAAAAAGCTCGCGGCCATTCACCTTCATTTTGCAAAACGTCGAGATCGAAGCGAGGCCGTTCCACCGCGTTCATGTCCGGACGCTGGCGCGGCGGCATATCGAGAAAATACCGGACGTTCAGCAGATTGTAGAGCGGTCGCGGCCTGGGGTTCGCGCGCTCGACGATCCAGCGCCAGCTCCATTCCTGCCGAACGCCCGCGGCGGTGAGAAGCTCATGGTAGTAGGGATTCGCGAGCGGGTCCGGGCCGTAGATCGATTCCAAGCCGAAGATCCCATTCACGCCCGGAAACAAAACGCTGCCAAACCCGACGGTGCGGAAAACGCCCGGCTGTTTCTGGATGAAGTCGATCGCGGCGGATGGTTCTCCGAAATCGATTCGGGGCGGGGGATTGACGACGAAATCGTCGATCTGCCTGACGCCGGTATGTAGTTGGAAACCGTGCCGCCAGTGCAGACAAAGCAGACAGAGCACGGCCAGGGGGATGGCGGCGCGGCGGAAGAGAGACTGACAAACAATCGCGCGGACGAGCCAGGGCAACGCGAGGAGCGCGAAGAAGAGTGCGATCGCATAAGCATAGAAGAACTTGTTGCCGGACGCCTGCTCGGGCAGCGCGAAATCATTTGGAATGCGCTGGGTCGCGTGGATAAAGCCGAGCCAGGCGCCGAAGAGGATGAGCAGTGCGAGAACGAGGAACGCGTAATCCAGCTTCCAGTTACGGCGCGCGCACCGCCGGACAAAATAACTAAGCCCAAATCCTGCCAGGACAAACAGCTCGATAAGGAGCACGCAGGAAAAGGTGTTATCGATATGCCAGATGTTCTTAACTATCGGGATTTTTTCAATCACTCCCGACGGAACGACGCCAAAGACCAGTGAAGCGGAGCAAAGCGCGCTGACGGCTATCGCAACAAAGACGCGGTCGCGGATGAGGCGCCGGAGATAGACGAGCGCAAGCAGGCAGCCGAGGAGGACGAGAAAATTCGTAGACGGATTGGTGATGAGCCAATTGGGGTTAAAGGCGCGATAGAAGATGTCGTCGAACAAGCCGATGAGCAGGCCCGGCTGGATCTGATAAGCGTGGACCGCTTCCTTGTAAGGCACGTAAGCCTTTGGCAGCGCTTCGAAAAAGGTAAGCCAGATCGGCGCCGCGATGAGTAGGAGCGCAACGCCGCCGAAGCCAAGGTGGACCAGTTTTCTTATTCTAAAAGCTGTCGTAGTCAGCAGGAAGACGAGGAACCCGCAACCGTGGAGACTCACGAGTAGCATGTAAGCTTCCTTGGCTGTGCCGCTGTTTAGTTCCGCCCAGCTCGCGAGAAGCAGGCCCGCGGTCCAGCCGACGGCCGAGCGAACTGTGGCCGCTCGCGTTATCTCAAGCCAGCAGGCAAGCAACCACGGGGCGTAACAAACGCTGAAGAAAGCCGGATGGTTAAAGCGATAGGCGAAAAACCCAATGAACCCCGAGGAAAAGGCGAGGAGCAGTGCCGTGGGCAGATGTCGACAAGAGGCATAAACCGCAAGGCCCAGGCCAAAACAAAAGAGGACTTTGGCCAGGAGAAACTTGAGGTCCCACGCCCACGCTTCGCCGGCCGCGAGCACGACCAGGGTATGTAACGGATCGCCGAACATCGATTGCCCCTGGCCGAGCAGAGTCAGGCCGCACGAGTTGTAACGGTTCCAGAGCGGTAGCTCACCGTCCCGGAATAACGCGCGACTTTGGATGAACGAGTTCGGCACATCGTGCCACATAATGGCGCCCGCGTCCGAGCCCTTGAAGTTCTCGGTCTCAGTTTCGTCGTGACCGGGCAGGGAAGGAATCCCCGGATAAAGCATCGGAACGTTGTTGGCTGACACAAAGCTGCGGCCGAAGAAGACGATCGGATAACAACTGATGAGGACGCTGAGGATGGCGGCGGCCAGAATGGCCCGCCGTGGATGGCGTTTCGCGGCTTCGACCAACTGCCTGGAAAAAGTAGTTCGCTCTGCGGACATCGAAGACGAATCAGGGCGCGATGATCGGCTCCAAACGCGCGCGCAAGCGTAGACCGGCTGATCGAGGCGAAAGTAAAGACTCGATTTCTGACTGCGCCCACTGGGCACGCGCCCGCGCTTCCTCCGGGCGTTCCTCCTTTGTCTCAGCCATTTTCATAGTTCGACCAGTACGCCTTTCTCGCGATCCATAAAGTCGAGCTTTCTGGAACAATTGGCCGCGATAACGGGTTTGGCCATAAGCATTGCTTCTGCCAATCCAAAATCGGTGGTCCAAAATCGAGGCTAGGCGCCAAAGCGGGGCCGTCAATATCCAGAGGTGCGGGTTCGAAAGCGGGCGGGCTCGAGGCGCGCTGGCCGCGCGATCGAAAGCGAAGCATGCGCGCCCGCTACTCGCCTGAGATTGTGCCACAAGCGCTGGAGATTTTTCTTTGATTTTTGTCTTGACGCTTTTGGGCCGGCCTGTCTACCCTTGCCTTTCCTTTCAGCCCCCAAACTGCAACCGTCCTCTAACACCATACCTCAATGCTCAAAAACCATATGCACACATCCAAAACTGTTCGGCTCCTCTTCAGCGCTGCAATTCTCGTCGGCTTTTCGACCGCCGCCTTCGGCCAGGCCACCCGCACCTGGGTTTCCGGGGTCGGTGACGACGCGAATCCATGCAGCCGCACCGCTCCGTGCAAGACATTTGCCGGCGCGATTTCCAAGACGGCCGATAAAGGTGAGATCTCGGTTCTCGATCCCGGCGGCTTCGGCGTAGTTACGATCACAAAGGGCATCACTATCAATGGCACTGGCACACTGGCTGGCATCCTGTCCGCCGGTTCACCGTCCGCTGTCACTATCAATGATATCAACGCCGCCGTGCCAAATTCGTCGGTCGTCATTCTTCGTGACATCTCGATGAACGGCGCCGGCACCGGCACAAGCGGCGTGCGCTACCTGAGCGGCAAGACATGTATGGTGGACCACTGCTGGATTTACGGGATGACTTCGCGCGGCATCGACGTCGCCAAGACCGCGGATGGAAACCTGAAGGTCATCAACGGCTCGGTCATTGAGAACGTCGGCGAGGACGGAATCCATCTTACCACTACCGCCGGCATCGTGGTGGCTGTGGTCGATAATGCCTCGATTATGAATTGCGCCGGGGACGGAGTGGAAGCTGTGACGAATATCCGCGGCGAACTGACTCGCTCGAACGTGTCGATCATGGGCGCTAACGGCGTTCTTCTCAGCGGTTCCAACACCCAGTTCAATCTGGACGATGACCTCATTGCGCACTGCAACACCACTGGCCTCCGCTCGAGCGCCGGGGATTCCATTCGGGTTTCGGACAGTATTATCGCCAACAATAATACCGGATTGAACGCGAACGGCGGCACGATCGATTCCTTCCAGGGCAATTCCCTGATCGGCAATCCCACCCCTGGTTCCTTCAGTTCGACGACGAATAAACAATAGGGCCAACCTGGTTTCGATTCTGGACCCAAGTGCGCGGAGATCGCGCACTTGGGTCTTTGCTTTTGGGGACGCAGGGGTTGCCGACGAACGCGCCGCACAGTTGTCTTGACCGGCTTCTCCCAAACCGGCTACTCTCGTAGTTCTAACCAAAGCAGTTAAACAACCTCAACTAAGAAAGACCCTATGAACAAATCCAGCGCATTTCGTTTCATTTTCACTACCCTCCTCGTCGTCGGCTTTTCGGCCGTCGCGTTCGGCCAGGCCACTCGCACCTGGGTGTCCGGTGTCGGCAACGATGCCAATCCATGCAGTCGCACCGCTCCATGCAAGACATTCGCCGGGGCGATCTCCAAAACCGCGACCGGCGGCGAGATTTCCGTCCTTGATCCCGGCGGCTTCGGAGCGGTCACGATCGGAAAGGGCATCACGATCAACGGTACCGGCACGCTCGCCGGCATCCTGAACAGCCTCGGGGTAAACGGCATTGTCGTGAACGCCCCGGCAACGGACACGGTGATTATCCGGGAGATCTCAATCAACGGTGCCGGCACGGGCGCCAATGGCATTCGTTATCTCGCCGGAAAGACCTTGATGGTCGATCACTGCTGGATTTACGGCCAGAATAACGCCGCCACGAGCCGCGGAATTGACGTAGCGCTGGGCGCCAATGGCACTCTGAAAGTGATTAATAGTGTGATTGAGAACGTCACCGAAGACGGCATCCACCTCAATGCCACTGCCGGCCTCGCGGTCGCCGTCATCGATAACAGCACCATCATGAATTGCGGCCAGGACGGAGTCGAAGCCGCCGCGAACGTGCGCGGGGACCTCACTCGCTCCATCGTTGCCGTCGCTGGCGCGAATGGCGTCTCAGCGAGTGGCGCTAACACGCAATTCAATATTGACGATACGACCATTGCGCACTGCACCACCACTGGCCTCCGCTCGAGCGCCGGTGATTCCATTCGCGTTTCGGATTCCATGATCGCCAATAACAACACTGGCATCAACCCGAACGGCGGCGCCATCGACTCGTTCCAGGGCAATTCCTTGATGGGCAATCCGACTCCTGGTTCCTTCAGCTCAACGACGAATAAGCAGTAGCGCTGCGCCTTCGCCGCGATGAGACCCAACTGCCTCCCCCGCGCAGTTGGGTCTTGCTGTTTCCTGGATCGGCGATTGAGTTGAGGGACAGACTAGCAAGTTGAAGAATTGACTCCGTCGACTCCATTTACTGCCCACAACATCGTTCTCGACGATGGTTCCGAAACAAAGCCAGGCGGCCAGGAGCCAGCACTGGACTGGTGGTTTGACGCCGCCCGCCGCTGTTTGTCAGCACTTTATCCGGATGGGTTCGGGAATCTGCGGATTGCCGATCTCGGTTGTCTGGAAGGCGGATTCACCGTTAAGTTTGCACGTCTGGGATTCGCTGAGGCGATCGGATTTGAGGTGCGCCCAAGCAACTTCGCGAATTGTATGTTCGTGAAGCAGGGTCTCACGCTTCCGAATCTTCACTTCGTTAACGATGATGTCTGGAACCTGGAGAAGTATGGCCCATTCGACGTGATTTTTTGCAGCGGTGTCTTGTATCACTTCGACCGGCCCAAGGCGTTTCTCGATTTACTGGCGAGAATGACGCTTCGTGTCGCGATTATTCATACCCATTACGCGACCGTTGCACCGATCGCCGCTTACCAACTATCGGACTTAGATGAAAATGAGGGCTTGCCTGGCCGGTGGTTCCAGGAGCCGGGATCGTGTTCGGACCACAAATGGGCCTCGTGGACGAATGAGCGCTCTTTCTGGGTTCAAAAGGAATACTTGATCCAGGCTATCCACGATGCCGGCTTTCCCATGGTGTTCGAGCAGTTCGACCACTTTGGCCCAGATATCGCCGGCGAATTAACCGCAGCCTCGCCGAAGCATGCTAATCGTGGAATGTTCGTTGGCGTTAAAGACCAAGCCAAGGTTAACCTGTGAACAGCCAGCAGCCGGGCCCGCTAATCAGTGTCGGCATGCCCGCTTACAATGCGGAGCGATACATTGGCGCGGCTATCGAAAGCATCCTTGGCCAGACCTTCCAGGATTGGGAGCTGGTCATCGTCAATGATGGGTCGACCGACACCACCTTAGAGCGGATTCGTTCTTATAAGGATCATCGGATTAAATGCTTTAGCCAGGACAATTCCGGCCCTGCCGTCGGCTACAACCGGGCTCTCGCGGAGAGCCGCGGCCATTATTTCGCGCTGCTTAACGCGGACGACGTTTGCCATCCGGACCGGCTCGAATACCAATTCCAGTCTTACTCGACCGGAAGCCGCCGGATCCTTTTTTCCACGCCCGATTTCATTGACTCCGAAGGCAAGCCAATGTCGGGCGATCATTTTCTAACTGGACGATTCCGGGCCGATTCTTACACGCCCGCTCAAACCCTCGAGCAGTTCTTTTTCCACGGAAATTTTCTCTGTACCCCCACGTTGTTTGCCGAACGTGACGTGCTTCTTGAAGCCGGACCGTTCAATCCAGCGCTATTTAACCTGAATGACTTCGAACTTTGGATTCGTCTGGTAAAAAAGTACCCCCTGTGCCCGGACCCCAGACCGGTCATTCAATATCGAATTCACTCACGTAATCTCTCTGCCCCGCCCCGCGAGGCCGCGGACTTGCGCCGTGCGGTACGGTTTCACAACGAAAATTACCTGGTGATGCGGAATTTTTTCGATGGCGTTTCTTCGGCCTTGTTTAAGGAAGCCTTCGCACACCGATTAATCCGATCGACCTGCGAGACAGATTTGGAAAGAGAGTGCGAGCAAGCGTTTCTCTACCTGAAGGTACCTGATCGGCGCGTCCAGCTGATCGGCATGGAAAAACTGGCTCGTCTCCTCGCTAGCCCGGACGGTGAAACGGTTCTCAACGAGTCCTATGGCTTTACGCCATTCTCCTTCGCCAACGGACCACTCGCGGACGTCGACATCGAGAACCTGATACCAAAGGGGTTGTTCCTCGATGACCGCGCCAAAGCCTAGAAAGCCGTTCTACCGTGCGGACGCCTTCGTAAGACGGTCGAGGACGAATGACAAGCATGCGCGGAGAAAATACGCCTGGCTATGTCTCTCAGGGTGCTATCGCAAACGAATATGTAGGAGATGATCGGAACGCAGTCCGATCCGGATTAAGAATATGCACCGTCAGAACATGGCTACCTGCAGAAAGTAGGTAAGCGGGCAAGCGGAAGACGAAGCCTGACGATTTTAGGGCGGGGTTACCAAAATAAAATGCCACATCGGGACGGGAAGATCCATAAGACGCCTTGAAGACTTGATCGTCAATTCTTACTTGCACGCCTCCCGCAGGAGACTTCCCCCAAGTCGCCCAACCGGATATTGTGAGGCCGTCGGCCGCGTGGGTCTGAATTTCGACATCGCTACCTTGCAGGACTGATTCGTTTATAACTTCGAGATTTAAATCGGCAGGGATTGACTCGGCAACCAAGGACGAGTTGACCCGCTCAACCTTAACATTCGGGCGAACAATGGCCAATTCGATTGGATCAATGAACTCAAAACGGGCACAGAAATCGTCGAAAGCTTCGCTCACGGGCCGCTGGCCGCCCGATTCGAGGACACAGATATGGTCCCAACAGGTGGCTTCGTATTGATCTGCCGCAATCTCGCGAATTTTCGTCTGCAAATCCGGCATCGTGGGTACTATGGCAAAGAGCTTGCCTGTCGCGTGGTCAATGCGACGAAACGGAATAGCCGCATAACTCATCGTTCCGATGGTAATCACTTCCTTCACCACCTCATTGTTGTGCAGGTAGTATGGATCAATTACCTGGAACCACCCGCTACTCCAAAACCTGGTGTCGCCAAAGCCGACGACGATGTCGTTCCCGGTCGCGCGGCTTGAGACATGAGAATAAGCACTGCGGAGGTCGACCGGAACCTCCTTTGGGTTGTGACTATAGAGCGCCCATAAAGGAGCCGCGGTTAACGCTGTTAGTGTGGCCGTCACACCAAATCGAACAACAAATCCAGACATCCCTGCTGCCTGCAGGGGAAGGAGAGAAGCTATCAGCATTCGAACCCCTGCAGCCAGAGCCAGGATTCCAGCCGCAACCAGAGCAAGATACGCGGGCGTGACAAACTGCAGGTAGCGAGTAGAAAAAAGCAATCCCTCACCACTGCTCAGGGCCATCGCGAGCAAAATAGGTAGCCCGATCCAAAGCAAACAGAGCGCGGCTCCGCGCGGGAACCGGAAAAAAGCATACCCGAGACCCAGGAGTGCGAACCCACCGATAACGTAAACCGTTGCGTCATCCCCCAAACCAATACAGTAACCGAACATGCTGCGTAACGCATGCGCGTTGAGAACCAGCCTGCCACGACCGACAAAACTGTGGGCGCTCACAAATTGTTGGAAGCGAATGTAGAATTGAAGGACGGGTAGGAATGCCAGTCCGATAACTCCGGCACTTGCTGCGGCCAAACCTAGTCGAGCGAAGGCCCGGCGCGCTGGTCTTATCGCTTCACGAGAAAAATAGGTCTTACAAATATCGAACAGAATCCAACCGCTGGCAAAGATTGCCCATCCCATGGCATTCGTTGCAGCCATAAAGTGATTGTAGAGCTCCAGGATTACTGCGAGAGAGAAAAGGCCCCAGTATCTAACCGAATTTGTCCGAAGTGCTTTATGAAGTGCAAACGCCGCGACGACAGCAAGCAAAACAAATAATGAATAAGCGCGCATCTCCTGACTGTATTGGATAAGCCGAGGCCAGAATGCGGCCAGGCATGCGGCGATCCAAGCCGCGCGCTCTTCAAAAACCTCGCGAACAAACAGAAAAGTCGCACCTACTGCTGCGACGCCAAAGATTACCGGCGACATTCGCAGCTGCCATGCATCTGCATCGAAATGCGTAACGATATGCAGATGGGTGATCAACAAGGAGAGAAGCATTTGATCGACCGGGGCCGCGCCGCTCCGGATGCGATTCCAAGGATGATCGGACGCGCCGTATTGCCAGGCTTCGTCGAGCCAGAGACTATAAGCATTTAGCTTGTAGAGCCTAAGAACTAGCGCGCCCAACAACAGGAGCCAGAAAAGAACTCGACGTCGCTCCCTCAACCATGCGGAGAAAGATTTCGCTTTCGGCGAACCAATGGCGGACGACATCGACACTAGCTAGTCTGTACCTGTATCTGAGTCAACGCGATGGCCTGTCTATTCGTTCCTATGCTCGTTTGGCACCTCTGCCAAGGCATGTAGGAGCATCGTTTCGTAGGGGACGCGCCACGCGCTTCCGTGTTAATCTTTACAATCAAATTGATGCCATAATATTTCCTGGCCCATTCGCTTCTTCTTTGGCTAGGTCGGGCGATCGCTGCTCGATCCAGGTCTCAACTTTTCATTGCAATTCCGCCAGCAGCTCGTTCGCCTGCGAAAGGGTATCGGCATAAACCGGATCCCATGGTTCAGGGGAGTACGGGGCTAGGAACGAGAGCACTCGTTGCGACTCACTTTCATCCGGCCAATGCTGCCGGATAAGACGCGCGATTCCCGCGGCTGCCGAATAACGGCCGGCGCGAAGTTGTTCGTGCATCAGATTTATTAACGGCCCGGTTTGAGGTGACGCCGCCGTGGCGAGTGAATCCAACCACAAATCGCGGGACAAGTGGCGGCCAAGCGGCGGTTCGCTACCTGGGGTCGTTTCTTGGGGTCCTTCGACGAGTGCTCGGGGGACCGGAAAGAGCGCCGAGCGCGCAAGATGGAGCAGGGCGGGCCGAGGGAGCGACCCCACATACTTGGGTCGCTGTCGCGGCCGTGGCCATTCGTAGCTCCTCCCGGTGATTTGTTCGTACTGCCGCACCCACCGTTTCCAGTTTGCTTCGGCTTGCTCGACTGGAGAATTTGTAGCCACGCCGTGATGCAATTGGTGAAAGGTGGCCTCGCCAAGCAAGTGAACCAGCTCGGCCTTGGGCAGCTCGACGGCGCGACGAAAAACATCATGGTTTACAAGGCCGCCTCCAGGTTCGTCAAAGCGTTCGTCGAAGCCCCCGACTGTGTTCCAGGACCGGCGAGACATGAACAGGGCGTTGGATTCCGCGATCGGTTGGAGCCAGCCGTCAATGGAAGATTCGTCAGGCGTCCCAATCTCGAAGAGGCGGTAGCCGTCCCTTGGCCACTCAATTTTCGCCAGCAAGGCATCTTCGCGTTCCTGATTGTAGCCGTGACGAATCGCCCACCGCTGAAAGTCGAACCCCAAATACCAGCCAACCGTAGCGACAACCGAGCGTTCGAAAAGCGTTGCCGCATGCCGAGCGAAATGGAGCAGCCCCGGCGTGACAATCCTCGCTCCATCGATCATTACCCCTATGATGTCGTGCTGCGCTTCTGCGAGGCCTCGATTCACCGCCTGCGCCGGCGAAGGCGAAGCCGAATCAAGCCGAACGAGCCGAAAATTACCGGAAAGCTTCCGCAGGACTTGAGTGTCGAATGGAGGACTCGACCCGTTATCGACCACGATGACCTCGTAGTCGTCGGCGCCGATGTAGCACTGGTACTCCGCGGAGAGCGAAAACAGCGTCCGCGGGGCCTCCCGGTGCATGTTGAAGACGACTACAACCAATGAAATTCTCGGCATCGCTAAGAGTTGAGCTTAATGTCGTGAACGTTCTCGCCGGATGTCTACGGGAAATTGGGAACTGGCGCAGGCTGTTCTGGCCGGTGTTCCAGACATTGGTGCCGGATTTGCCCAGAACCCAAGGCAGTCGCTGACCGCGCACGACGGCGTCGCGGTGGCCTTCCTAGACGCCGCACCCGGCCCGTCGCCTTGGTGGCCGGAAAAATAGCTATAATTCGGTTGCAAAAATAGCTACGCGTAGCTATTACACATGCCCGATGTCCCTTCCCGCCTTCCGTGTGCGCCCGTACGCCCATCCAAAATATCGATTCGTTGTGCGCGCCAAGATCGGCGGGAAATGGAAGCGCCGGTATTTTACGACTGAAGCTGACGCTGACGCCTTCGCTACGCAACAAAACCGCCCTCCGGCAGATGTGTCCCCGCGCGGCAACGGCGCCGGCGAAGATTCTGCGAGTTCTCTCGAACTCGTTCATCCCCACAAGCCCGCGGGGAGATCGCAGAACGGCCTGGTTGAGATAATCTCGCCCGAGTATCGCGGGCCGCGAATCGAACGCTACTTTGGCGACCATTGGAGCATGCATTTGCCTTTTGCTTACGAACTCATGCGGGAATTTCGCCCGCGGGTTTTTGTCGAGCTCGGTGTGTGGAAAGGCGAGTCATATTTCACGTTTTGCCAATCAGCCCTCGAAAATAACGTCGCGGTCAAATGTTACGGGGTTGATTCCTGGCGCGGCGACGTCCACATGGGCAAGCTGGACGCGACCCTGAGGGGCGAGGTCGAAAAATACAATCAAATTTACGCTGACTTCTCCGAGTTGAAGGGGAAAACGTTTGAAGAGGCGGTCGGCGATTTCGAGGACAAATCAATTGATCTGCTTCACATCGATGGGGCGCACAGATACGAAGATGTGCAGCGTGATTTCAAATCGTGGTTGCCGAAACTATCGCCTGTCGGGGTTGTTCTTTTCCACGACATCGCCGTCCGTGGGCGCGGGTTCGGCGCTTGGAAGCTTTGGCAGGAAATAGCAACAGGGGGCAATTCTTTTGTCTTCGAGTTCGGCCATGGTCTGGGCGTTTGGAAAAGGACGAAAATATCGGAGCACGATTGCCCATTTCTTCGGAGGCTCTTTGTCGCCACCGATGAAGAGCGAACCCTCATTAACCGTCATTATGCGACGGCAGCTTCCGCGCTCGCGCTCTGGGAATCGCAAAAAGCGACAGAGTCCTCTTTGCGTGTCGCGGATGAGCAGTTCCAGGTTGCCGATGCGCAAGTCGACGGGCTCAGGCAGGAAATAGCGAAGCTGGAACACGCCGCCGAAGAGAGCCGGGCGCGAGCGGAGCAGGTCTCCACCGAGTTGGAGGCAGCGCAAGCCCTGGAACGCGAGCAGCACACGCGAACAAAACTGGATGCCGAACGACTCAAGTCTCGCGAAACAGAGATTTTGAATCTCCGGGAAACGATTGCAGGCTTGCGGCAAGAAACCCAACGGCTGGCGACCGACGTGCAGAGCGAGCGCTCGCAAGGCGCACAACGTCTTCGTAATCTCGCCGAGCAAGAGAAAACTGCGGCGCGCGCATTGGAAAAGACAAGAAAGGCCCTGGAAGAGAGCCACGCCAATACGAGGCGCCTCCTCGCCTCCTTGAAGATTTGGACGTCTCGGACCCGGGGGGCGCGCGCTTATAAATCTCGATTAGAGCGACGTCTCAAGAAACTTTCCGACGACCTCTTCCGAACCGGACTGGCTTTGCGCAAGGGCGACGAGGCGCTGCCGGCAATCTTTGACTTAATCTCGGCGGACATTGATCGGATACGTCGCCCCCCGCTTTGGTGGAAAGGCATGGAGTTGCTGGGTCTTCTTCGCTTTGCGCCGCGCGGTGCGCTAAGAACGGCTGCGGATCGCCGCGCTATCGCTGCCGAGCTCAAGGCCGGACTGAAGGAAATCCGCAAAGCATTATCGTGTGAGACGATTGCCCCCGAGGACGCGGCCTTGGATATCCGGCGACTTTTCGACCTGCGCCAGCGCGCGAACGCAATTGTCAGCTCGCTTAGGTTCTCAAATACGATTAGTCGCACATCGCCGCCCTCGATCTCCCTCTCCTGGACTCGGCGAAGTGCAACGAAGCCTTCTCGAAAGCACGCTTCTGCTGTCCTCTTCGACGCTACCTGGTACCTTGGCGAGTACCCCGATGTTGCGGCCACAGACGTCGACCCGTTGACCCACTATCTCAGGTGGGGTGTTGACGAGGATCGCAATCCCAACGCGCTTTTTGACACTGCGTGGTATCTCGCGCGCAACCCAGACGTGGCCGCCGAAGGCGTCACTCCTTTGGAGCATTATTTGACATGCGGGGCGCGCGAGGGCCGCGATCCTGGCCCGCTTTTCAGCACCACTTGGTACTTGAAGCAAAACAGCGATGTCGCCGCAACCGGCGTTAATCCACTGCAGCATTATCTGGAGCACGGCATTGGGGAAGGCCGGAACCCACATCCGCTTTTCGATACAGCCTACTATTTAACTCAGGCACCTGAAGCAGAAGGGGCAAACCCCGTGGAACATTACCTAAAAGGAGCCTGGGATGTCAGTCCCCACCCACTCTTCGACGCAAAGTGGTACCTGGAGCAGAATCGTGACGTTGCTAACTGGCCGATTGCTCCCTTGCTCCATTACCTCGAGACCGGCTCCCGCGAGGGACGCGACCCCCATCCATTGTTCGACACCTCCTGGTATCTCGATTGTAACTCGGACGTGCGCGAGAACCGTCTCAATCCGCTCGTGCATTACGTCAGCGTCGGCGGCAAGGAAGGCCGCGATCCCCATCCCCTCTTCGACTCGTCGTGGTATCGAACGAAAAACTCCCAGGCTTGTCCGCCCGGATTAGACCCGCTTACCCATTACCTAACGGAAGGGGTCCGGCAAGACCTGGATCCCCATCCCCTCTTCGATACGTCCTGGTACCTTCGGGAAAATAGCGACGTGGCCGCTTATGGAATGAACCCGCTGGTCCACTTCCATATCGCGGGGGGCGTCGAAGGCCGCGATCCCCATCCGCTCTTCGACTCGTCGTGGTATCTCGATAGGAATCCGGAGGTACGTCAGGGCGGGATGGATCCCTTAACCCACTATCTCTCGGCAGGCGCTCGGGAAGGCCGCGATCCCCACCCATTATTCCAAGGTAGCTACTACGAGGAGCAAAGACGCGCGCTCCAATTTTCTCCGATCGAGTTGTCGACAGCGCCGAAAGCCGCTTCGGCGTCGCGCACCGGGTGTCAAGCGAAAGGCGACAAAGGCGTCGTCTATGCTTTTACGAGTATTTGTCTTAACTATGTTCCGAAGGCGATCGTGCTCGCCAGGACCCTCAAGGAGCACAATCCCGCAATCCGTTTCTGTGTCTTGGTCAACGATCGCATCCCGGAAGGCGCGCTCGCTCCGATCGATGTCTTCGACGAAGTGATCACTATCGACAAGCTCAGTATTGCGGACAAGCCGTCGTGGATTTTTCGCCATACCGTCGTTGAGTTGTGCACCGCCGTAAAAGGTTACTTCATGGTCGATTTGCTTGAGCGTGAAGAATGCGCCGCCGCCTTTTATTTCGACCCGGATATCGTTTGTTTTTCATCCTTGGATGTGTTGAAGGAAAAGCTTTCCAAGGCTTCTATCCTTCTTACTCCGCACCTGACCGATCCGGAAGTCTCTACAGAGGCGATCCGAGATAATGAAATCTGCGCCTTAAAGCACGGCGTCTACAACCTCGGATTCCTTGGCCTGCGTCCTTCACCCGAAGGTTGCCGCTTTGCCCGGTGGTGGCGAGATAGGTTGCGCGACTTTTGCCGGGCTGATATTGCCGGCGGCCTCTTCACCGACCAGCGGTGGGTGGATCTGGCGCCGGCGCTCTTTCAGGAAGTCGATATAGTTCGCCACCCGGGATGTAACGCGGCCACTTGGAACCTCACTAACCGTAACATTGAGGGCGACTTTACGAGCGGTTTTACGGTTAACGGCGAGCCCTTGGTCTTCTATCACTTCTCCGGCTTTGATAGTGGCGCTCAAGGTGCCATGCTCGATAAGTATGGCGGGGAAATGCCGGCCGCGCAGCTCCTTCGAAAATGGTATATCCAGGAGACAACCAAGTCCGGCGAAGCACATTTCAGCCATTTCCCTTGGACCTTGGCTTCATTCAGTAACGGCGAGCCGATCTCCGACGCGCACCGCATCCTCTACCGTGATCGGATTGATTTGCAGAAGGCGTTCCCCAATCCGTTTGACGCGAGCAAGCTCGGTAACAGCTACTACTATTGGTACCAAAGCGAAGTGTTGGGCCGGCCGATCGAGCATGACGGCACGGGTTACAATCCGCTGGTCGAATTCATCGAAGCTAAGCCCCCTCTGCAACCCAACCCATTCTTTCATTCTGCCTGGTATCTGCAGCAGAACCCAGATGTGGCCGCCGCCAGCATTAATCCGCTATTACATTTCGTTGTATCGGGCGCCGCGGAGGGGCGACGGCCTAACCCGGGTTTCTATCCCGCATATTATCGGAGGGAGCTCCCTCCCAATGAGCGTTCCGAGAATCCGCTTACCCATTACGTCCTTCGCGGGCAGAAGGAGAATCGCCGCACCGATCCTCGCTATCATCCCATTGCCGATGCGCCCCTCCGCGATCGCATCCGAATATGGGCTAGGTCAGGTCCGCCCTTGATCCTTCTGGTTAGCCATTATGGCGGAGGTGGCACGGAAAAGCACTTGCGAGACCTGACCGAGTCCACTCAGAACAAGGCAAAGTTCATCCGACTTACTCCGGGACACGACGGTTTTGTCCGGCTCGCTACCGGCCAGGACGATCTTCCAGTCGCCTTGACGTTCGATCCAGCCGACCAATTTCAGCAACTGGTCGAAGTGCTGCAGGAGTGCGCCCCGCAGCGAATCCACATTCATCACATTCTCGGCAATGAAGAGTATCTGGCCGCGCTCGTGCGCGAACTGAAGCGCACATTCGACTTCACGATTCATGATTACTACGTCCTCGCGCCAAGCCCACATTTGATTGGACCTGATGGGCGCTATGTCGGAGACGATCTCGACGCCCACGAGAATGAATTGCTGGCCGCCTCCATCGCGCCGCGAAAGCCTTCTAGCCTGGTTGAATGGCAACATGCCCACAGTTGGTTAGTGACTGATGCCGATCGCGTCATAGCTCCCTCACATGATGTCGCCAGCCGTTTTTCCCGCTTTTTTCCTCTTCTCGATCCAATCGTCGCCGCTCATCCCGAAGCCAATCCCGCTCCCCGCAAAGTGACGGTCCGAGCGTTGACATCGGCCAGCATTTTTCGAGTGGCAGTTCTAGGTGATCTCTTGCCGCACAAAGGCAAGAATATCATCCTGGAGTGCGCAACGCTTGCGCGGGCGCGCGGAGACAAGGTCTCCTTCGAGCTTATCGGCGACCCCTACGGCGACGCGAGTCTTCTGGATGAAGCGGGGATCTGGGTGAGCGGTCGTTACGACGATGACGACGTGCAGGCTTTGCTGAAACAGCGCCGGCCTCACCTTATTTGGTATCCGGCCCTTTGTCCGGAAACATTTTCTTACACGCTCTCCATTGGCCTCGAGAGCGGCATCCCTCTTGTAGTGACGGATCTTGGTTCTTTGCCGGAACGCGTTACTGGTCAACCGTGGACCTGGATTCGTCCGTGGCAATTTGAAGCTTCGGACTGGCTGGCTTTTTTCCTCCGAATCCGAGAAGAGAATTTTCTCTCACGGGTCGGTCCAAAAACGGAAGCCAAACGCACTCAGGCCGGGAGTAGCTTCTATTACACTGACTACCTCGCTGTTCTGAAAGACGATCAAACCGAGATTGAGCGAATACGGCGTGCTGACCTGCCGATAACACTCGCCCGCTAGCGTTGAACACGAACGTTACGACATGAGCGAGCGAGCCTATCGTCTTGCGGTTTTATTCGCCATCGCGTTTGCGTTCGCTCATCTGATTTCCCTGCCAATCGGCATAACCTACGATGGCTTCCAATACCTTGACGGAGCCGATGTCCTCGGCAGTTCGCGTTTTCCAGCTGATTGGTATCGGAACCGAACCCCTCTTTATCCTTTAGCATTAAAAGCTTCCTTCGTTTTCTTTGGCCAGCAACCGCTTGCCGCGATGTTTGTTTCCACGGTTATGGGCTTGGGCGCGACGTTACTTTTTGGGCGCGTGGCACGGTCCCTGGCGGGCGCGTGGGGTGGTGCGGCCGTCGTGATTGTCATAAGTCTTTTCCCGACCGGTGTTGCCTATCAGCACCTTATCCTTACCGAGACTGGCACCTCTTTCTTCATCGCCCTGCTTATTGCCGTAGCGCTTCAAAAACCCAAAACAGAGCGCGCCGCCTGGACACAGGCTCTTTTGTTTGGCGGCGTGTTGGCAACAGGGTATTACTGGCGCCAGCTCCTTCTCAACCTCGCACCTGTGGCAGCGGCGCTCTGGTTCATGCGCAATTGGGCGTTTGTCCGCGAGGGAGGCTTGTTTCGTCCCCGCGGCCTAGGCCGAATGGCGCTCGCACCCCTTCTTATCCTCGTAGCCCCGCTTGTTATCTCACACCTTTGGGATCCATTCACCGATCGCGCCGGGCTGGCCGAAATAACCATGCGGCAGGGCATTATCCGCCAGGCTCTTTTAGCTCCATCGGATCCGGTAGTCGGCGAGAATAAAGCTGCTTATATAAGTGCTGTTCGCGAGTCGGTGTCGGAAGGGAATTTTTTCTCAGGCATTCGAAATGATTTATTCGATCCTTTGTTCGACCGCCTTTTTCGTGATCGCCCCATGGGAACGGGCGACACTAAACGGGTTTTTATGTCCGGCATCCTCCACTATCCTTCGCGCTATTTGGGCGGGGTCGCGCGCACCGCCCTTCTTTTTATCGGAGCTAAGGCCACCGTGAATGAGAACCGCATCTTCCGAACGCAAATCCTGTCGCCCACCTGGCCCGGAGCAAAGATCGGTGACGGCCCTCCGAATGTCCAAGATCACATCAAGCAGCAATTCCAGCAGTTCACTACTTCCTCCGCGGTGTTGCAGCTTCTCTGGCATCTCTGTCCCCTTTACGATTTCCTGCTCCTGATCGCCAACGTCGTTGCGATTATGGCGTTCCCGTATGCCTTGCTTACTCGCAACTACGAGGGCATGGCCCTGGCGGCTTTCCCCATGGTTTACCTTGGTTTGTACGCGGTCATTTTGGCTTCTATCGATCGTTTCGCGATGCCGGCCTATCCTGCGACCCTTGCTATATTGATCATTTTCCCCGTTCTTATCTCACAACGCTTTCGTAGCAGACGCGCTGTTCCACAAGGCGAACCAAACGCTATCGCCGTCGCCGCGGCCCGGAATCAATCTTAGGACGGCCGGCCTCTCGCCCGTATATTATCCACCTGTAACTCTAATGAAAGTGTCGATCGTCATCCCCTGTTACAATGAGCGGGGAACCATTGAAGAGATCGTCCGCGCCGTCCGCGCCGCACCGGTTGGGGACATGCAGATTATTGTCGTCGATGACTGCTCTACGGATGGGACGATCGACCTGTTGCGAAACGCAGTGGCCGGCCTTGTCGACCAAGTCATTTACCATCCGGTCAATCGTGGAAAGGGCGCCGCCTTGCGCAGCGGTATTCAAGCCGCGACAGGAGACGTGGTCCTCATCCAGGACGCCGACCTGGAGTACGATCCGGCCGAATACCCGCTCCTTCTCGCGCCTATTATCAGCGGAAAAGCAGACGCCGTTTTCGGTTCGAGGTTTGTGGGTGGCGGCCCTCATCGTGTTGTCTACTTCTGGCACATGATTGGTAACAAGCTCCTCACGCTTTTGTCCAACATGCTTACCAACCTTAACCTTACGGATATGGAGACCTGTTACAAAGCTTTCCGCAGTTCCGTAATCAAGGCAATGCCCTTGAAAGAAGACCGTTTCGGCTTTGAACCGGAAGTGACGGCGCGGCTGGCCCGAGCCGGCGCCCGCATTTATGAAGTTGGTATTTCATATAGCGGCCGAACGTATGCTGAGGGCAAAAAAATAAATTGGCAGGACGGGGTTCGCGCCATCTATGCGATCCTCAAGTATAACCTGGGTAGTTGATGGACGGCCCGCGACGCGGCTGAATTTGTTCCTTTCATTTGCGTCATCCGGCACAATTGATTGCAGAAAGAAAATCGCAGCCCTAACTTTCAGTATGAACTTCGTCTTGATGAAATATTGCCGGCGGCTCTTGGCCGTTCTGATGATATTGGTGGTGGCGGCTTGTCGTCCCGAAGAGGCAAACGGTCCCAGTTCTTCATCCAATAAGGATGCTAAAGCGACGCCGGTTGCCTCAGGTACACCCAAGGCGTTCTTGTCCCAAGAGCAACTCCAGGCTGCTTTCGCGGCTTCCTCCGACATCCTGTTCGCAGCCAAGGACCAGGCGGCCCTCCAAAAATTCAAGCCGCTCCAACAGGTTGAGGTTATCGAGTCGCCTCAAGGCTTGTCCGTTAAGGCAACCGGCATCGATCCATCCCTGACCGTGCCGGAGTTTCCGTTGAAGCCTTGTATCGTAAAGATCGAGATCTCGAGTCCGGCCGAGACAAACGTTCAACTCTTTTATCTCATTGCAGGACAACCGGGATACGACGAAAACCACTCCGTGGTGGCGCATCTCAAGGCGGGCACGAACGTGGCCTATCTTCACATCGATGAGCCTACTTTAGCGGGCGGGTGGCGGTTAGATCCGGGCGACGTGCCTGGAAATTATCTCCTTCAGGGCTTCGAGGTTCGCGCGAAAGCCGTTCAGGCCCCATGAAAGGCGATATGGGGAAAAGCAGGGATTGACGTGCCCTCGCCGCAGCCCATCTTTCAGCCGAGTCGTCCATGAAGCCGCCAAATCCCAGCAAATCGACGGAGCTAACCTTTGACGATTTCCGGAAGCGAGCGGCGGACGATTCCCTCTCGCAATATGAGAAGATCGGCTTTCCCGATTCCTATCGCGAAGGCAAGGAGGATCTTATTTTTGCGGACGTCCGCCGGAAATTGACCAATCTGGAAAAGCAGGGGCAGACCATTCTCGACATCGGCCCCGGATGCAGCGGGCCCGCCTTCTCCTTGATCGAGTGGTGTCGCCAGCACAGGCACCGCCTGGTGCTAATTGATTCCCAGGAAATGCTGAGTCGGCTTCCGGACGAAGCTTTCGTTGAAAAATTCTCGGGTAAGTATCCCGCGGAGTGCGGCGACATTGTTGAGAAATATTGCGGTCGCATCGACGCCGTTATTTGTTACAGCGTGCTCCATTACGTTTTTGTAGAGACGAACCTCTTTGACTTCCTTGATCATTCCCTCAGTCTGCTGGCCGACGGAGGCGAAATGCTTATCGGCGATATACCAAATCAATCCCAGCGAAAACGTTTCTTCAGCTCCCGTAATGGGGTGAAGTTTCATCAAGCCTTTACCGGCACGAACGAGAAACCGGAGGTAAGCTTTAACTCCGTGGAAACAGGCAAAATAGACGATAGCGTGTTGATTGGTATTATTCTGAGGGCTCGCGCCGCTGGCTACGACGCGTATCTGCTGCCCCAGCCCTCGGACCTTCCCATGGCAAACCGGCGCGAAGATATTCTGATTAAGAAACCTTAGCGGCCTATGGAGAAGAAACATAAACTTCTGCTTCTTGGAGACAGCGCCTTTGCCGAAATTGCTTTCGAATACTTTCAACACGATTCCGATTACGAGGTCGTTGCCTTCTGCGTTGAGAAGCAATTCATGAAAAGGAACTCCCTCTTCGGGCTTCCAGTGGTCCCGATGGACGAAATGGAAAGCCGCTACGCTCCGGCGGAGCACAGTTTTTTTGCGGCGAACGTCTACACCCAAGGCAATCAGTTGCGAACGCGACTTTACCAGGCCGCCAAGGACAAGGGCTATAAGCCAGCCTCCTATATTAGTCCCCATGCTTTCGTCTGGAGGAATTGCAAAGTGGGCGAGCATTGCTTCATCTTCGAGAACAACGTCATCCAGCCATTCGTCACGATTGGGGACAACGTTGTCCTATGGAGCGGAAACCATATCGGTCACCACTCGACAATTGGCGCGAATTGCTTTATTTCCTCCCACGTCGTTGTTTCGGGCTTTTGCCGAATCGGAGAAGCTTGTTTTATGGGAGTAAATTCGACGGTCTCGAACAATACCAACATAGGCAACAAGTGCGTCGTCGGTGCGGCCGCCCTCGTCTTGAGCGATGTCGAGGATAACCAGACGGTCGTTGGGATCTGGAAGAAAAAGAAGGCAACTTAGGAGGAACAAAGGTGGCAAAGGCAGGTTATAAGAACGTCGTTCGCGGCTCGAGCGAGGAAGTGGAGGCCCGCAAGCAGTTGTTGGATCTCTTTAAGCAATCTCCAATCCCGGACGACGAAATGCTGGTGAACCTCGGACTGTATTTGCGAAGCACTCAGCTCGCGAAGATCCTTTATCTCGATGAGCTCTATCAAAGAATTGTAAAGCTTCCCGGAATCATCGTGGAGTTCGGCGTCTGGTGGGGGGCCAATCTCGCACTGTTCGAATCTTTCCGCAGCGTGTATGAACCGTACAATTGGACACGAAAGGTAGTAGGCTTCGACACGCTCAAGGGTTATCCCTCGATTGCGCCCAAGGACGGCAGTTCAGCCTATGCCAAGATCGGCGGCTACACCGTCAGTGAAGGTTATGAAGCATATCTCAGCCGGATGCTGGATGCCCACGAAGCGGACAACGTCATGTCTCACCTGAAGAAATATAGCCTCGTCAAGGGCGACGTCCTTGAAACAGTTGATGGTTACTTTGTCGACAATCCCGAGACCATAATCGCGCTCGCCTACTTTGACTTGGCGCTCTACGAGCCGACCAAGAAATGTCTGGAATCGATCAGACCGCATCTGATGCGCGGCAGCGTCATCGCGATGGACGAGTTAAACTCGCACGACTTTCCGGGCGAAACTATCGCCTTAAAGGAAGTCCTTGGACTAGACAAATGTCAGATTTTGCGCTCCCGCTTTTTGCCTGATCGGTCTTATCTCATCATCGAATAAGGTGCTTTTCCTTTTTGGGACCAGCAGTCGCGACGCCTAACAGACACCGTGAGTAGGAAACGATTGGTGCTCATTGGTGATAGCGTTTTCGCACAAATTGCCTGTGAGTTCTTTCAGTTCGACTCGGATTATGAGGTGGTGGGGTTCTCAGTCGAAAGTCGATTCCTGACCCGCCAGGAGCTGTTCGGGCGACCGATCGTTGCCTTTGAGAACCTGCCGGATCTTTATCCCCCCTCAGATCACTATGCGTTCGTTCCTATTGTCTTTACCCAGTTCAATCGGCTTCGCACCCGACTTTACTGTGAGTGTAAGATTAGGGGATATCGAATGGCCTCTTACATTAGTTCCGCCGCGCTGGTTCGCCCGCACAGCAAAATCGGCGAACATTGCTTTATCTGTGAGGACACGGTCATCCAGCCCTTCGCCGAAGTGGGCCATAACGTTGTTATCTGGAGTGGTAACCAGATCTGTCATCGCTGCCGGATCGGTGATAACTCATTCCTATTACCAAATTGCGTCGTCTCCGATGGCGTGACATTCGGAGAAAACGCCATTGTCGGCGCGAATGTCACCGTTATGTCGGATCGCACAATCGGTAAGGACTGTTATCTCGGCCCGGCTACATTAATCGACGCCGATCTACCCGACGGATCTGTCCTTGAGCGGACACCTACCGGGAGCGCGCCGGAAATTCCGATCGAAAAGCCGATCCCATGACTTGGCGCAAAGGTGGCCTGATTTACGTTCCCGATGGCACGCTCGCGTGGGCAAAGGCCGGCGCGCAACTTCCCACGGCCGAGCTAATCAATCCGGACGTTATTCGCGTATATTATGTTTCAAAGGACCGCGAAGGCTTTGGCCGCATCGGTTCAGTTGATTTGGACGCGCGCTCCCCTAACCGCGTCCTCGCGGTCGTGCCTGAGCCGGTCCTTGACCTCGGAGAGTTGGGGGCGTTTGACGATTCCGGGGTCGCGCCCAGCACGTTGGTGCGAGTTGGAAGCCAGCGATTTCTTTACTATCAGGGATTCCAGCGATCGGAAAGGGTGCCATACCTTACCTTTACCGGCCTGGCCATCGCGGATACCAACTCCGGCGGTTTCAAGAAAGTCTCTCGCGTCCCAATTATGGATCGGACCGATGAGGAGCCGTTCATACGCAGCACCTGCTCTATCCTTTGCGAGTCCGGGCTTTGGAAGATGTGGTACGTCTCGACAGTCAAATGGACGAAGGACGAGAACGGCCTGCACTATATTTGCGTTATCCGATATGCCACCTCTGGAGATGGTCTCTGCTGGCAGACGCATCCTCATATTTGTCTCGAACCCGACTTCCAGGATGAATACGCAGTCGGCCGACCATCGGTCATCCGGGACCGCGACGGTTATCGGATGTGGTATTCCATTCGCTCTTTTCGCCGGCTTTATGTAATCGGTTACGCCGAATCTGAAGACGGCATCCATTGGCAGCGAAACGACGCGGCCGCGGGGGTCGAAAAATCGGGCGACGGATGGGATTCGGAAATGGTCTGTTATCCTTTTGTCGTAGATATAAACGGCGAACGCGTTATGTTCTATAATGGCAACGGCCGTGGCATAACTGGATTCGGCTACGCGGTTTTGGTCCGTTAAACCGCGCTTTGGGAAAAATTTTGAGGCAAATTATGAGCACTGACGAATTGAAATCCTACGGCGTCCGGCAGGCCACAGCACTTCAGTCGGACGTAGATCGGTTTCGGGAAGAGATCGTGATCAATGGCTTCACGGTAGTGCCCGACTTGGTATCCGAAGCTGAACTTGCCGAAGCACGAAAAAGGATCGACGCCGTATATGCTGAGCAGGTGAACGAAGTGGGAGGCGAAGAGAATCTGCGCAAGATAAACGACGCCCGGGTGGGTCGCTGTCTGCTGGCATATGATGACTACTTCCTAGGCTTTGCAACAAATCCCCGGGTCCACGCCGTCGTCGCATCTCTGTTAGGGGAATACTTTACAATCCTGCAGCAAAATGCAGTGATCAACGCCCCTACCAATAAGCATTACCAAAGCGCCTGGCACCGCGACCTCGCCTACCAGCATTTCGTCTCGTCGCGACCGCTGGCGGTGAGCGCGCTTTTTTGCATAGACGATTTTTCGGAGGTTACCGGCGGCACTTATGTGTTACCCGGTTCGCATAAGACCGAGCCGTTTCCTTCACCGGAGTTCATCAAGGCTCACGAACGAACGGTTACAGCCAAGGCGGGATCTGCCCTCATCTTTGACTCAATGATCTACCATCGCGGCGGCGTCAACCGGTCCACCGGCCTGCGTCGCGGCATCAACCACCTATTTGGGCTTCCGTTCATCAAACAACAAATTAGCTTTCCGAAAAGCTTGGGCGGTAAGTACAAGGACGATCCGGCTCTCAGCCGATTTCTGGGTTATGACACGGAGGCGGCGGAGAGTGTTGTGCATTGGAGAACGAACCGTATCCAGGCGGCGAAATAACGAGCGTTCTTTCTTCCACGGAACAACGTCATGCGCGTCGAACGCTACCAGGAATCCGATAAGGAGGCGTGGGACGCGTTCGTTAGGCAAAGTAAAAATGGGACTTTTCTTTTCCTTCGGGATTACATGGATTATCACCGTGCCCGATTCGAGGATCATTCACTGGTAATCCGGGATGACGATGACCGGATCGCCGCCCTCCTTCCGGCAAACGTCCGCGACCAGCTGCTCTCTAGTCATGCCGGCCTGACTTACGGCGGTTTCGTCGCCGATGAACAAATGAAGTTACCTAAAATGCTGGTGGTTTTTGAAGCGGCGCTCTCGTTTCTGAAGGATCGAAGTTTTGCCGCGCTCGTTTACAAGTGTGTCCCGCACATTTACCATCGCGCCGCCGCCGAAGAAGATTTGTACGCCTTGTTTTTGTGCAACGCCAAGCTACGCCGCCGGGGGGCACTAACCGTTGTCGAGGGCGCGCATCGTCTCGCGGTGCAGGAACGGCGCCGCCGCGGCGCCCGGAAGGCCCAGAAGAACGGCGTCGTCGTTCGTCAGTCTGACGATCTCCCAACATATTGGGAAATCCTGAATGAGCGGCTGCTCAGCACATACGGCACCCGCCCCGCGCATGCCGTCGAAGAGTTGCAGTTATTGCGCTCCCGGTTTCCGAATCATATCAAACTGTTCGCCGCCTATCAGGAAGGGACGATGCTCGCCGGCGTTGTGATCTACGAGAGCTACAACGTCGCCCACGCCCAGTATATTGCCGCGAACGAGCGGAGCCGGACCCTGGGCGCCCTTGATCTGATCTTCGAAGAGCTCTTGGATAACATTTATCAGTCAAAGAAATACTTCGCCTTCGGTACGTCCGACGAACAGGAAGGACGAAAGTTGAATCGCGGTCTCATTGATCAAAAAGAAGGCTATGGCGCCAGAGTAGTGGCACACGATCATTATGAACTAAACCTTGCCGACTGGACGCCCGGCCAACTAATAGAAGCTTTGGCATGAGCATTCAACTTTGCCAGCTGATTGACCTGCCGAAGATTGCCGATCCGCGCGGTAACCTGACCTTTTTGGAAGCGGGGCGACACATCCCGTTTGAAATTAAGCGCGTTTTTTACTTATACGACGTTCCCGGCGGCGAAACTCGCGCCGGCCATGCCTTGCGGAGCTGCCATCAATTCATCATTGCCATGTCGGGCAGTTTTGATGTCGTGCTCGATGACGGCCAGGAAAAGCAACGCTATCAGCTGAATCGCTCTTATTGCGGCCTCTATGTTCCGCCCTTAATCTGGCGCGAGCTCGACAACTTTTCGTCGGGCTCGGTTTGCACCGTTTTAGCATCGGAATGCTACGACGGGGAGGGTTATTACCGCACCTACGAAGATTTCCTCGCCGCGCTCGGCGGAAAAAAGACTGAGTAATTAATTCGGTGAAGACCATATCGGTTGTCGTTCCGGTCTACTACAACGAAGGCTCACTCGAGCCCTTGTTGAATGAACTCCTCGAGGTCGAAGCGCGCTTGCAGGAGCGCAACATGCGACTGGAATTGATTTTTGTGGATGATGGTTCCGGGGATCGTTCGTTCGATGAGTTGATGAAAATAAAACGGCGACGGGCGGCGACCAAAATCATCAAGCTAACGCGCAATTTCGGGGCGATTCATGCCACCAAGACCGGCTTCCGATTTGTGACAGGAGATTGTTTTATGAACCTGGCCGCGGACCTCCAGGACCCGCCGGACTTAATCTTGGAGGTCATAGAAAAATGGCAGCAGGGATCGAAGTTTGTCCTCGCGGTCAGAAGTCATCGGACAGATTCTCTTTCGACGAAGCTATTCGCGAGGATCTACTACGTTCTCCTGCGTTTATTTGTGGTAAAGGATTATCCTCCCGGTGGCTTCGATTTGGCACTCATGGACAAGGCCTTGTTGCCTTATCTGAATAACAGCAGCAAGAACATCAACACCCCGCTTTTCGCCTACTGGCTCGGTTTCAAGCCGGATGTGATTACGTATGCCCGCCGCGAACGCGCCTACGGAAAATCACGTTGGAGTTTTTGGAAGCGCCTGAAGCTTTTCATTGACGCGCTTCTAGGGTTCTCCATCGTGCCGATTCGAATGATTTCGCTCATTGGCCTTATCGTTTCAATGTTGAGTTTTGCTTACGGCGCCTTGATCCTTATGAACACCTTGATCGGGAGGGGCGCGGTCCCTGGCTTCGCCACTATCGTCGCCCTCACTTCTTTTCTCTTAGGTCTCGTTATCGTGATGCTCGGGGTTATCGGCGAATACCTGTGGCGCATTTTTGACGAGACGAACAAGCGCCCCGAAGCCGTGATCGACGAGGTTTATTGAGCTCCTGGCGGCGTCGCGTTATTCAGTAAGATATGTCAACCCGCGGGCGGGACAGTAGAGTTCAGCGGCCATGGCGCGAATTCGCCAGGTTCATTTTGTTCGGCGTGGTCAATCTGATTTTCACCTACCTCGTCTATCTAATTCTTCGTGTGTTTCTACCCTACCCCGCCGCGTATACTGGATCCTACGCGGGCGGCATTCTGATTTCGTACGTCCTTAATGCGCGGTTCGTCTTTAAAGAAAAGCTTCGAATCACGAAGGCTTTGCAATATCCGATCGTCTATGTGTCGCAGTACCTGCTCGGAATGGCGTTGCTCTACCTTTTGGTGGAGATAGGACACGTGAGTAGTTCGCTCGCGCCCCTTGTTATCCCTGTGGTAACCGTGCCCGCAACGTTTATCCTAAGTCGCTACCTGATCAAAGGGTTGCTTTTTTGCCCACGCTGACGGCCGCTTGCCCCAGGCCGAGGCGGAGGCCGCTCACGGCGTTGACGCCGTAGGCCCTGGTTTCTGATATACTGAAATGCAATGATCATATGGAATGCGCATGAAGTCGGAGCGGACGTCAGTTCGAACGTGCTCAAGCTCCGGGCCGGCAAGGCGGGCGTAGCCTTCTTTCGTTCTGATGCTCTTACCACGGTCGAAGGACATTACCATTCGCGCTAATGGATTTTGCCGCTCGCGGAAAACAGGATCCGACACAACCAGGCGGCCGCCTGGCTTCAGCAGTTTGCTCACCGCGCGAAAAAGCTCCTTTGCCTCTCCGTCATCCAGGTGATGGACGACGCCTATTGTTATCGCGAGGTCAAACTCGCAGTCGAATTTTGCCGCCAGATCTTGAACCCTGGCGTGAATGAACGTAGCGCGGCCGCCGTATTTTACCGTAGCCTGTTTGATGAAGTTCTCTTCTAAGTCCAGGCCGGTGTAATTCACGTCTTTCAGGTAAGGTAACATCGAGGCGGGTCCGCACCCGATATCGAGAAGCCGGTCGCCCGCGTTGGGTCTAATGTATTCGTCGACTAAAACACGACGAGCATCCCGCCGGACAACCAGCCGATGGAAAGCGCCGAAAATGGCCGGCCGATTCAAGATTGAATAAATGCCCGAAACATTTTCGCCCATAACGCTAGAGCGTCTTGTTAAGCTTCACCCTCACGGTTGCCATCGGTTGCAAGCATCGACGACCTTCTCTATTTCCCTCTCAGTGAGAAACGGATGAATCGGTAACGAGATTTCGCTGAGGGCGATTCGCCTAGCCCGGTCGGGCTCGAACGCGACTTCATGAGCAAGCTCTGCCATCGCAGCTTGGTCAGGAATAATGCGTGGGTAGTGAATCCCGGTCCTAATGTTCTGGGCAATCAAGCAATCTCGAAATTGATCTCTTTGATGGGAGGCGACCTGGACTGGGAACAGATGCCAGGCGGCATTAGCCGTGTCAGGCAAAACTGGCAAGCGAAGCAACGGATTCACGATTCGGCTGCGATAAGCTTGAGCCACCTCGCGCCGTGCTTCAATCCAAGCTACCAAGTGAGGCAAGAGCGCATCCCGCAGGATAGCGGCGTGGAGTTCGTCCAGTCGGCTGTTGAGTCCGGCCTCAGTGTGATGGTAGAGGCTGGATTGTCCGTAGTTTCTCAGGCACCTGGCTTGGTCTCTGATTGCCTCGTCGTTAGTCAACAAAGCCCCGCCGTCTCCCAAGGCTCCGAGATTCTTCGTAGGATAAAAGCTCGTTGCCGCCACTTGTCCAATCGTGCCGACCGCAATGTCGTGCCACTTCGCCCCAATCGCCTGTGCGCAATCTTCAACCATCCGAAGGCCGAATTCGTCTCGTAGTTTTCTCAATTCGATAAGGTCCAACGGAAAGCCATAGAGATGGACCGGTACAAAAACACGAATCGAGCGATCGCGGCTCAGAATGTCATGGCACTGGCCCAAATCGATCAGCCCGCACTCGTCGACGTCGACAAAAACCGGCTGACCTCCGGCACGAATGATTGCCAGGCTAGTGGCGAAAGCCGACAAGGAAGTAGTTAACACCTTTTCGCCCGGCCGTAGTTTCAAGCAGCGCAGCCCCACTTCAATCGCGTCCATGCCATTAGCGGTTCCAACGGCGTAAGCGACTTGCCAAGCATTGGCCAACGTCGTTTCAAACGCTTCAACTTCCTGGCCAAGGATATACCAGCCGCTGGCGCCGACCCGTTCCACGGCTCGGCGAACTGCAGGACCGATCACGGCCCACTGCCGCTTAAAGTCGTTCTGGAGGACAGCCTGTGCTGTCTCTGCATCTGGCCCACGCTCCACTCGAGAATCTCCTCTCATTGATAACTACAAAATATCGCGCGTCCGCGATTACTTATCTGACTTCGCTTGCGCCTCCTTGTGTTCCTTCAGGACGGCTGCGAGGCCGTCGGGGTCCATAAAGCCAAAGCGCGTGCAGAAATCATCGAAAATATCCTTCGCCGCCCGGTCGCCGCGCGATTCTAGGACACAGATGTGGTCCCAGCAAGTTGTCTCATATTGTTCCTCGGCTACCTCGCGGACAGTGGCCTGCAAGGGTGCGCGCGTTGGAACCATTGCGAACACCTTGCCTGTGACATGATCAATATGTCGAAACGGGATAGCAGCCCAATTCTTCGAGCCCATGGTAATGACTTCCTGAACTGCGCTGTTGTTTCGAAGATAATACGGGTCGGTCGCCCTGAACCATCCGCTATGCCAGAACGTTATCTCGCCAAAGCCGATGACGATATCATTTGGCTTAGCCCGGCTTATGACATAGGCGTAGGCGCTTCGCAGATCGACGGGGACCTCCTTCGGATCATGGCGATAAAGCGCCCGCAGCGGTCGAACCGTTAGAACAAGGACAAGCGCCGTCAGACCAAAGCGCGCCACGGCTCCGGAATTATTCACCAGATCACGCTGCGCCAGGCGATGCACGACCCGCACGATGCCCTCGGACACCGCCAAGATCCCAGCCCCGATGAAGGCAAGGTAGGCCGGGGTCACGAACTGAAGGTAACGAGTTGAAGAGATGAGAGCTTCACCGCTATTACGGAACGCTGCGAGCGAAATCGGCAGCCCTATCCAGAGCAGACACAGGGCGGCTCCGCGGGGATATCGCCACAGGGCATAGATGACGCCGAGAATTGCCAGGCCGCCAATAATATAGACCGTCGCGTTATCACCCAAACCAATATCGTATGCGAAGATCGTCCGGAGAGTTTTCGGAGTTAGGGGCAATGTGCTGCGCCCCCGATACCCAGTGTTACTCACGGCCTTCTGGAATCGAAGATAAAAGCCGACGACCGGCAGCAGTCCGAGGCCTATCACGAGACCGCTGGCGGCAGCCAGGCCTAACCTCACATAAGATGGTCCTCGCGAGTTCGTGCCGTAGCCGGGGAGGTAACTTGTGATGAGGTTGAACACAATCCAGCCACCGGCGAAAATCCCCCAGGCCAGGACATTGGTCGCGGCCATGAAATGATTATAAAGCTCAAGCACGACTGCCACGCAAAATAAAGCCCAATGCTTCACCGAATTCGTTCGCAGAGCGCGATGGAGAGAAAAGGCTGCAATGCAAGCCAGGAGAACAAAAAGCGAATAAGCGCGCATTTCCTGGCTGTATTGGATAAGGCGCGGCCAGCACGCGGCCAGACAGGCAGCGATCCAGGCTGCGCGTTCTTCAAAAGCTTCGCGAACGAGGAGAAAGATAACTCCGACCGACGCGACGCCAAAGATAACCGGCGAAAAACGGAGCTGCCAGGCATCTGCATCGAAGTGCGTAAGGATGTGGAGATGGGTGACGAGCATGGACAAAAACATTTGATCGATGGGAAACGAATTGGCGTCTCTGATGCGGTCCAAGGGATGATCGGATGAGCCGTACTGCCAGGCTTCGTCTAACCAGATGCTATACGCGTTAAGCCGGTAGAGCCGAAGGGACAACGCGAGGCACAGCAGGAGCAACAACAAGTGCCAACGCCGCTGCGGTAGAAAAGTCCGTAAGCGAGCCAGCATCGTCTTAGAGCCAATCTATCATCGCGGAAAAGGACGTAGCGCAGTTCCCTGGAGGAGTCAATCATTGGAAGAGTGGAGAGTCCTCGACTGCCAACGTTTTGTTGTTGCTCGCTTCATTCCATCTTGGTAAACATCTCGGCCACCCTTTCATTATGGAGACTGCTTCGATGAAACTGACCGCGATCGGTGCTCTTCTAACAATCGCGATAAGCTTTATTCCGGGATGCCGGGATCGCCCGCAGCAGAGAAGGGCTGGCGTTGCGTCTGACCAGCAGTTCGCTGCTACAACGGAATCGGCGGAAACAGTTCTTGCGTTACCGCAGTTCGATGTTTGTTCCATGGAAAGTGTCCGATCGGTCTCCGATAACTCTTTGAATCCGGGGGATGTCCCGAATTCATGGAAGGTGGAGAAGGGACAGGCTTACGACATTTCGGGGTTTGTGGTAGATAAGGCTCAGGGATCGGTTCCTCAAAGAATCCGATTGCTACTGGTGGGAAAAAATGTCCATGCAGTTACAACGAGGACCGGCGTGGAGCGTCCGGATGTAGCGCAGTACTTTAGCTGGGGAGGCTTCTTGCGCGCCGGGTATTCATCTGAAGTGGCATTTGACGATGTTCCTGCCGGTGACTATCAAATATTGGTCGCTGAGACGCAAGATAGCCGGACCTTCGTCTGCCGGACCTTCCAGACGATTAGCATCCGGTAAGTCTCGGAGAGACCGCATGCTTTTCAGCTCCCTCGTCTTTATTGCTTATTTTTTGCCGCTCCTTCTTGGGGTTTACTTGTTGAGTGGCCTCCGAACGGCCGTGCTTTTAACCGGGAGTGTGATTTTTTATACTTGGGGCGAAGGCGAATACGTTGTTCTTCTAGCGGGTCTGATTCTTCTGAACTTTCATTTGGCGCAAGTCTTGAGGAAGGCCCAAGGCCGAAGCAGGACCATGTGGCTCACTGTCGCACTGATTGTCGATCTCGGAGTTCTTGGAACCTTCAAGTACGCCAACTTCATTGTTCAAATTTGCAATGGCTTGCCCGGGTTTCCTGCCGTGCCGCCCATTTCGCTGCGGCTCCCACTCGGCATCTCGTTTTTCACGTTCCAGCTCATCTCTTATCTGGTGGACATTTATCGTGGAGACGTGAAGACCGAAAACAACCTTTGGCGGTTTGCCACCTACATCTTGATGTTTCCGCATCTGATCGCCGGCCCCATCGTTCGGTATGCACAAATCCGAGACGAATTGGCGGAAAGATCATATGAACACCGGAAGCTTGGCCTTGGGATACAATACTTTATTGTAGGATTAAGCCAGAAAGTGCTGATCGCCAATACGGTGGCGACACTCGCTGATCATGCCTTCGCTCTTCGAGCCAACGAACTTGATGCGGCGGTGGCATGGCTTGGGATTTTATCGTATACGCTTCAGATTTACTTCGACTTCTCTGGTTATTCCAACATGGCCATCGGGCTTGCCTTTATGCTGGGGTTCACCTTTCCGAAGAATTTCGATTACCCCTATGCGGCCCGTTCGATTACCGACTTTTGGAGAAGATGGCATATGTCGCTATCTTTCTGGCTCAGAGACTACCTCTACATTCCTCTCGGTGGCAACCGCGGCGGTCGCTCGAAGACGATTCGTAATCTGCTGATCGTTTTTTTTCTTACCGGCCTTTGGCACGGGGCCGCATGGAAGTTTGTCGTCTGGGGGCTCTTTCACGGCACCTTTTTGTTAGTCGAGAGGGTCTGGTTGGGTTTTCGGCTCGCTCGCCTCAGCTCCTTTATCGGGTGGGTTTACACAATCGGCGTCGTTATGGTTGGTTGGGTCTTTTTTCGCGCTGACAATCTCGGACACGCGTTTCTATACCTCCGGCATTTGTTCGATCCGACGCAGTTTTATTTTCTTGCCGTCGGGACGCGCATTCTTCTTACGCCCGAAGTCGTGGCGGCGTTGGTGCTGGGCGCGGTCTTGTCCTTTCCGCTTGTGCCGGCGTTGCTCGATGCGGCAGGAAAGAAAAGATTCTCCCGGTCTTCGGAAATAGGCGAGGCAAGGCTGGACACCCTGTACGTTCATCCGCAGCCGGTCCCGCTCTTAATCGGAGGGTTTCTTTTGTGCTGCGCACTGCTTTCCAGTACAAGTCTAAATCCATTTCTCTATTTTAGATTTTAATGGACTCTGTATGAAACGCGATCGTTGGTCAGCCCTTGTAGTCGGAATCGCGGGATCCGTGTGTCTTATGCTCGGCGTAAACCGACTTCCCGGGCTTATCCGCCCGGAGATTGGCGAGAACAGGCGTTTAACAGAAATGCCCGCGATACCGAGGAGTATGTCAGCGTTGCGGAGCTACCCAAAGAGAATGGATGCCTACGTGGCCGATAATTTCCCGGCGCGGCCGCACTTCATAGCGACATTAAACTACCTGCGGTATAAGGCGGGTTATTCGGGCACTGCCACGGTGTTTGTAGGGAAGAGCGGCTGGCTGTTTTACGATGACGGCGGCCATCTTGATCAGGCGCGCAATGCTATGCCGCTTACCGCGACGGAGCGTCGAGCATGGGTCACCACCCTGGCGGCGCGGGCCGAACAGCTTCGCTCAAAAAATGAGGTTTACATTGTGTTGTCGGCGCCGGTCAAAGAATTGATCTTCCCTGACAAACTCCCTCGGTGGGCCCGGGTCGGTCATGGCGATGCCGAGGTCCTGGAGGCGGATGCGCGGAAGTTGAGCCAGCCGAATTTGGTGGCTCTGCGAAGCGCTTTGGTTGGCGAACGGCTGCTCCATTCGGACATCTACACGCCCTACGACACGCATTGGACTGGATACGGTGCGCGAGTGGCCTACCGAGCCCTCTGTTCAAAACTCAACGAACTTGGTTTCGCCATGGAGCCGCTACCATTGAACAACTTCTCTCTCTCAAATTCCCGCGCCTGCGATCTCGCGCAAATGCTCGGAATCTCGAGCCTGATCCGGCCCTATTCTCCCCGCCTGCAACATCCAATCCAAGTAAAGCTCAAAACCACCTATTTAAGCGACAAGGCAGATCCGACGAGACCACGTGTCGTAGACACCGGCTTGGCCGATAAGCCCACCATTCAATTAACCGTAGATTCTTTTGGTGAGGAGCTATTGAACTTCTTGTACCCTCAGTTTAGCCGGCTCATCCTATCGCATCCTAAAGATGGCTTTTACCGAGAAGATCTGATTTCCACTTACCGCCCTAATATTGTAGTGTTGGAAGTGATCGAGTCCGGGCTCCGATTTGGAATGAGTCCGGCTTCTGAACCGGAACCCGTGGTGCGAGATCGCATTCGCGAATACTTTCGCGAACAATGAATACGCGAAGCTCGAACCTTCGGTAAAACCAAGTCCAAGGTTCGTGCTATAGTGTGCGATGGCAGAGGCAACTTCGGAAGAAAGGTCCGCAGCTCAGCCTAATATTCTTTGGCAGAAGCTACGCGGAGATTTTCCAATCGGCAGCGAACCGCATGCCCGCGGACAGCCCGCGGTCGTGGACATACCGAATGCGGCGCTGCGTGAATCATCAAGTGACGCGGACCTGGGAAACTTTTACGCGGTCGGTGAAGCCTGGGCGCAGCTAGCGATGTCGCTGACTACCACGAGCACGCCGAGGATTGTCGACATCGGCTGCGGATGTGGAAAGATGGCGCGATTCTTCGTGGTGAACCCTCAGGTACACTACTGTGGAATCGACGTCTTCGGACCTGCCATTGCCTGGTGTCTGGAAGCATTTCAGCACTTCCCAAATTTTCGGTTCGAACACCTGAATGTTTATTCCAGCGTTTACAACCCGGCAGGTGCGATGCAATCCGAGACCGTCGTCCTGCCTGTAAAGGACGGCGCTGCCGACGTTGTAATTTGTGCGTCGCTATTTACCCATCTGCTTCAGCCCGAATTTGTCCGCTATATCGCCGAGCTGGGTCGAATTCTGGTGCCAAACGGTCGCGCTCTAGTTTCCATTCATGACGAGCCGAAAGACAGCTCATTCTCCGGCGACGCCTCCCGAATCGATATCGACAGATCGTACTTCGTAGACACCGTCACGGCAACTGGACTGCAGGTTAGTAGACGGATTGGAGCTGTCTACGGGCAACAGGTTTATGTCCTGTCGAAATCCTGACCCTTCCTCCAGTCGCGGCGACGACCTTTTAACTTCGCAATTGCCGGCAGGGCGCCTTCACGTTGTTCCCAACCTTAGCCGTGGAAGCAGCTCCGTGAGAATTTGGTAGACCGATTCTGCTGGCGTCTGTTCGTGCGTGCGAACGATGATCTCCGGATCGTCGGGAGCCTCGTACGGAGCATCGATTCCGGTAAAGCCTTGGAGTTTGCCCGATCGCGCTTTTCGATAAAGGCCTTTTGGATCGCGCTGTTCGCACACCGACAGTGGCGCATCGACGAAGATTTCGACGAACTCGGCGCCGGCTTGGAGCGCGATGGCGCGGGCGCGGGCGCGGGCCACCCGATACGGTGAGATAAACGAGGTAATCACCACCGTGCCGGCGTCCGCCATCAGCTTGGCCACTTCGCTGACCCGGCGAATATTTTCGGCGCGATCTTCGGGCGCAAAACCGAGATTCGCGTTCAAACCATGGCGCAAATTATCTCCATCGAGGACATACGTGTGCATGGAAAGTTGAAACAGTTCCTTCTCGAGGCCGCGTGCGATCGTCGATTTCCCCGCGCCGGAAAGTCCGGTCAGCCAAACGACGGCGCCACGGTGCTGATTGCGCAGGGCGCGACGCTCTGCCGTGATTTCGCTCTCACTCCAAAAGATGTTTTCACTCTTAACGGTTTTCGAGCTGGTGTAGACCGCGCCGGAAATGATGCCGCCGCCCACCAGGTTACTGCCATCGGTCAGGACAAACCGGCCCATCGTCGGAATGCGATCGTGGTTGTCGAGAACGAGTGGGCCGCGCGTTTGCAGCGTCACTTCGCCTACTTCATTAATGCGTAGTTCGGTGCGCTCCGTTGCAGCGTGATCGAGCGTGGCGACGTCGACGACATTCGACAGCGCGACGACCTCGCATTCCACGTTCTGGGTTACCAGCTTCAGACGATAGCGCGCGCCAGTTCGCAACGGTTCGGCGCCAATCCAGAAAACCTTGGCGTGAACACGATTCGATTCGACCGGCGCCTCCGCTTCATGGGAAGCGAACGGACGACGCCGGCCAGCGTTCGATCGTGGCCACGCGCGCCGTCTTATGATGGGGTGAGAAGAGAAGCTGGTCGCCCACGCGCAGCGTGCCCGATTCGATCCGCCCGACGAGGATGCGACGATTCTCGATGCGATAAACGTCCTGGATGGGAAAACGCAGCGGCTGCGCTTCGGCGGATTGCGTCGGCTGGAATTCGTCGATTGCCTGGAGCAAAGCCGGGCCGCGGTACCATCGCATCGCCGCCTCATTGCGGATGACATTCGCGCCTGTGCTGGAGGAAATCGGTGTGAACGCGCGCGCGGTTAACCCAAGGCCTCGCAGAAACGCGCCATATTCGCGCTCGATCTGCTCGAACGCGGACTCGGCATAATTCACCAAATCCATCTTGTTAACCGCGACGATGATCTGGCGAATCCCAAGCAGGCTCAGCAATTGTCCATGACGGCGGCTTTGTTCGCGCGCGCCTTCATCCGCGGCGATCACCACCACTGCGGCATCGGCGCTGGCCGCGCCTGTGATCATGTTCTTGAGAAATTCCTCGTGCCCGGGCGCATCAATGATCACGTAGTGACGGCTCGGGGTCCGAAAATGGATCTGGGTCGTGTCGATCGTGACATTCTGCTGCTGTTCTTCGGCCAGCGCGTCGAGGACAAAGGCGTACTCGAACCGTCGACCTTGCGCGTCACAACTTGCGCGCAACGCCTCGATCTTTCCTTCCGGCAACGATCCCGTCCCTTCAAGGATCCGCCCAATCAAAGTCGATTTGCCGTGGTCGACGTGCCCAACAAAAACGATTTTCACATGAAGCCCTTTGCTCGCAGCTTCTGCATCGCGTGCGGTTCGTAATGATCCTGGGCACGGCCAGCGCGCTCGCTGGAACGCGTTTTCTCCAGCTCGGCGATGATTTCCGCGATGGTCGCAGCGTTACTTTCGATCGGATGAGTGATCGGGCGGCAACCTAACGAGCGGTAGCGCTTGCCATTCTGGGCGAAATAAAGAGGCGGGATCGGAATCTTCTCGCGCTCGATGTAGCGCCAGACATCGACTTCGGTCCAATCAAGCAAAGGCTGGACGCGGACATGTTCGCCCGGCGCGTTCTTCATGGCGAATTGTCCCCAGAATTGCGGCGGCTGATGTTTGTAATGCCATTCGGAATCGGAGTCGCGCGGTGAAAAATAACGTTCCTTCGCCCGGGTCGGATCTTCATCGCGGCGGATACCCGTGATGAGTGCGTCCCATTGATGTTCGGCGATCGCCTGTTTCAACGCGATCGTCTTGAGCTCGTACGTCACCGTCACCGGATCGTGCGTTTCATAACCGATCCCCCGCTCGCGCGCCTCGGTGTTCACTTTCACGATCACCGTGATGCCGTAGTGCTTCATCGCCCATTCACGGAACTCGAGCATCTCAGGGAACTCGTAAGTGGTATCGATGTGCAGGAGTGGGAATGGCACCTTGCCGAGGAACGCCTTGAGCGAAAGCCAGAGCAGGACGTTGGAATCTTTCCCCATCGACCAAGGCATAGCCATGTTGCGGAAGGCATGGTTGGCCTCGCGGAGAATGAAGATGCTGTGGTTTTCCAGCGCATCGAGATGGGTCTGCTCGCCGTTCATGAGATATCAACAAGCCGCAGGGCGGGCGCGCACGAGCAATCGGAAGACAGAGCCGGCAGACGGATTCGAACCGACGACCTGCTGATTACAAATCAGCTGCTCTACCAACTGAGCTATGCCGGCAATTGCGCGCAGTGTAGCGCAGCGACCCTTACGGGACAAGCGCGCCCCTGCCTACATTCGCGAGCGAACATCGACGGTGAGCGGCTCAGCCGTCTCGAGCGTTTTAACGACCGTGCTCAGGTAAACCGATTCCGGATAATACGCCTTGTATTTCGTGATCTCGGCCCGGTTCAAAACTTTGAACCCGTAACGCTCGAACATCTTTTCGCCCCGCCGATCCTGGAACGTGGCGATCTGGCCGTAGACGTGTTTTTCGCCGCTGCGGTAGAGATAACTCAGATACGCGCTCATCAGCGCGCGCGTGGTCGACATCTTGCGCGCGTCCGGCAGCAGGTTGATGTGGAAATGCGGCGTGCGCCGCGGCGCGGCCGGAACTTCGCGCCAGCCGTGGCTGATCATCCAACGAATAAACCGGCGCGAGCGCTGATCGTAATGCGGGTAACGCCAGAGAGCGCGCAGAAAGAGCCGGATGTTTTGGCGAAAGGAATAGAACTGGTTCCAGAGCGGCTTGCGCGAGCCGAGCAAGTACCCGCGTATCTCGCCGTCGAGCTCGAGCACGAACGACGACTCGGGTTCTTTGTCGGTGTAATAGGTCGTGAGGAAATCGGCGAACAGTTCGTGGTCGTCGTAAACCGGATCGATCGGTTCGCCCAGGAACCCGGTCTGGCAACAGAGTCGCCGGACCGCGGCGCGATCGGTCGCGCGGTAGCTGCGAATGGTGAATGCTTTGTCGGAGTTCATGGGCCAGACCGTGTGTAGTTTGCGCAGACCTCGCGGTAAATGCAAAACAGTCTATGGAACACCACCGGCCAGGCGTATTCCGCGGCCGCCTTCTGCGCCGCCACGCGGCCGATCGCCTTGAGATCTCGCGCGCTGAACTGCTCGATCGCGTTCGCCAACGCCGCCGGGTTATTCTCCTCCGCCCAGCTTTCCTGGTCGTGCAGAATGATCCCGTCGAGCCGCGACCCACGGATCCCGACGATCGGGGTTCCGCAGGCCTGACTTTCCAATGCGACCAAGCCGAATGTTTCCTGCATTCCTGGATGAACAAACAAATCCGCGGCGCGATAGTAGCCGGCTAATTCCAGCGGGTCGGTACAGTAATTGATCCAGTTCACGCTTTGTGTGCCCGCCTCCACCCGGCGCAGTTGCTGTCGCTGCGATCCGTCGCCGATGACCAGAAGTTTGAATTCGCCAGGCCGTCGTTTCGACAGAATCTCGAACGCCGCGAAAAGCGTCACGGTATTTTTTTCCGGCGCCAATCGGCCCACGTAAAGAAGAAGCTTCGGTCCCGGCTCGATTCCGAGGGCCTTGCGCGTTTCTACGGAGTCGTCCGGATCGGGAATGAAGTTGTTGGTGTTAACGCCGAGCGGCACCAGCCGTGTATTGCGCACGCCCCACCCTTCCAGAATCTGCGCCAGCGGTTGGGAAGGAACGAGCGTGGCCTCGAACCGGTTATACATCTTGCGCACGTAGCGTTGCGCCGCGGACATGAGCGATTTTCCCGCGCGATGGCCGAGCAGTTTCGACGCGCCCCGCAAATAGGCTTCCGGAAAGTGCGAGTGATAAAACGCGACGACCGGGATGCGGCCCGACTTTCCGAACGCGATCGCTTTCCAACCGACTTGATATGGATCACTCGATTCGATGATGTCCGGCCGTTCGCGCTCCAAGATTTCGCCGACGGCGCGCAGATCGAGCAGAGCGCGGTAACGCGCCGAGCGCGAGATCAACGGCGACCGAATCGAGTAGACGCGTGAACGCTCGCCGTCGATTCGCTCCGTTTTTTCGCCCGGAACAATGAGCAGATGTTCGTCGTTCGTCCCGTTGCGAATGTAATCCGCCTTCTCGTGGACGTACCGTTTCACTCCACCGCTGAGCGGTGAATAGAATTGGGTCAGGTCGCAAATCTTCAACGGCCTACTGTAGCCGCTTCGCTATGCGAAGCGCGAGAGTGAGCAACGCAACCGTCACGCCGCCCATAGGGCGGCGGCTACAGGTCATTTCCCCAGCGCCCCCAAATATTTCTCCGCTTCCATCGCCGCCGCACATCCGGATCCGGCCGCGGTGATCGCCTGCTTGTAAACGCGGTCTGCGACATCGCCGGCGATGAAGACTCCCGGATGTTTGCTCTCCGCGAGATGCCTCACGAGCAGATATCCATCGGGATCGGTCTCGAGTTTGCCCTGGAACGCCTTCGTATTTGGATCGTGTCCGATCGCGACGAAAACGCACGCGACCGGCAACTCCCGCTCTTCGTGCGTCTGGACATTGCGCAAGACTACCGCGCTCATCTCACCTTTTTCATCGGGAACGTAGCGAGTGACGACCGTGTTCCAGATCGGCTCGATCTGTTCGCAAGCCAGGACGCGGTCCGCCATGATCTTGGAGGCGCGAAGCGCATCGCGGCGATGGATCAGGTAAACCTTGGAGGCAAACCTGGTCAGAAACAGCGATTCCTCCGCGGCGGAGTCGCCGCCGCCGATCACGCATACCGGAACATTCCGGTAGAACGCGCCGTCGCACGTTGCGCACGAAGTCAGGCCGTGGCCGACAAGCTTTTCTTCGTTCTCCAAACCGAGCCAACGGGCCGACGCACCACTTGCAACGATCAAGGCGCGCGTCTCTAACCATTCGTCGTCCGCCTTGATGCGAACGTGATCCGGCTGCGGATCGTAATCGGTCACCTCGGAGTAGGCGAAGCGCGCTCCGAATTTTTCCGCCTGCTCATGCATGTTGATGATCAGTTGCGGACCGTCAATCCCTTCGGGGAAGCCGGGAAAATTTTCGACCATGGTAGTCGTGGAAAGTTGCCCGCCGGGCTGGCGCCCCTCGAGCACGAGCGGGCTGAGATTGGCGCGCGCCGCGTAAATCGCGGCCGTCAGCCCGGCGCACCCGCTGCCCACAATGATCACTTTCTCCATGCGTAAACTTAGCACACCGCGCAAACCCGCGTCACATCGCGAATCGACAGTGACGAACCGCCATCCTATTTTGCGCGATGCCGGAACTCGCCGAGGTCGAATTCTATCGCCGGCAATGGGACCCGGGGCTCGGACAGAAAATCATGCGCGTGCAGATCCATCCGCGAAAGCGAATTTTTCGCGGCTCAAATCCGCGAGCGTTTGTGCGCGAGCTAACTGGAAGTTGTTTTCTTCGTTCGTTCGCCTGGGGAAAACAGATGCTCTTCGAATTTTCCGGTGGCAATTGGATCGGGATCCATCTCGGCATGACCGGGACGTTGCGCATCGAGCCGCCGAACTTTCGCCCGGAAAAACACGATCACCTCGTCCTGCATCAAGCGAGGCGCTCTCTGGTTTTCCGCGATGCGCGCCTCTTCGGTCGGGTGCGCTTTCATCGCGGACAATCGGCTCCGCCCTGGTGGCGCGCGGGAGGACCGGACATCGCGTCTGATACTTTCGATCGGAAATTCCTCGACGCGTTTCTGCGTCGCCACGGTCGGGCGCCGGTGAAGTCCGTTCTTCTCCTGCAAAGCGGTTTCGCCGGCATCGGCAATTGGATGGCCGACGAAATCCTTTGGCGCGCGAAGATCCCACCGCTGACCGCCGCCGGCGCGTTGACCGCAGCCCAGGGCACACGTCTGTTCCGCGAGACGCGGTTCGTCGCGAGCGAATCGCTCCGCATCATCGGTCCCAACTTTAGCGATCCGCCACGCGATTGGTTGATCCATCAAAAATGGAAACGCGATGGTGTGTGCCCAAAGCATCACACGCCGCTGCGGAAAGCGATCATCGGCGGCAGAACGACCGCGTGGTGCCCGCGCTGCCAAAAATAATTCTTGGAGGGACGGCCGCCGGGCCGTCCCAACATAATGGGACGCGATGGAGCGCATCCCTCCACTCGTTAGGTCACGTACACCGTGATCTTGTGGAATCCCGTGGTGCCTGATTTGAACGGGCGTTCTTCGTCCAATTCCTGGACTGCGCCTTCGCCATCGGTGGCGCGGACAACGAGCGTGTAATTGTCCGGGCCCGGTGGCCGCCAATCGTAACTCCAGAGCGCCCAGGTCAATTTCGTCCCGGGATAATCGAGCTTCGCTTCCTGCCAGGTGGCGCCGTCGTCAAAACTAAACTCGACGCGCGAGATCCCGCGATCGCCGCCGAAGGCGACGCCGCGCACCGCGATGCCGTTGGCGGCGACGGCGCTGCGGAAGGTCGAATAATTATCCGGCTGGTCGAAACGCGAACGCGTCGGCACGATGAAGTCCGGGCCCCAGCCCTGTTTTTCATAGAAGCCTATCGCGCTTTCATCGGCCACTTCGATCCGCGTGATCCATTTCACATGTTTCTCGCCGAAATAACCGGGCACGATGACGCGGGCCGGGAACCCGTGGCGATCCGGCAGGGTTTCGCCGTTCATTTCGTAAACGACGAGCGTGGTCGAGTCCATCGCCTTCTCGAGCGGAAACGTGTCGGTATAATTATCGACGCCGTGGAGCCGGACTTTCGTGGCACCCGCCAGCGGCGAAGCGGCGGAGAGGAGCACGCCCATCGGCACACCTTTCCACTTCGCGTTGCTCATCAGGCCGGCATCGAGTCCGTTGCTGATGCACATCAAGGTCGTCTCCTGCTCGACGGCGGGAAGCGATTTGAGCCGGTCGAGCCGATAGGTCTGCCGGGTTTGGACGAGGCCGGTAATCTCGAGCCGCCAGAGATCGGCGTTCACCTTTGGATCGACGACGTTCTTCGTCACGCAGTAGAACTGGTCGTTAGGCGTGATCGCTTGCACGACGCGGCCTTTGTACTGGGTGCCATCGTAACTGAAGGTGGCGGCGCGATAGAGCCGGCGAAGAAGTTCCGTGGCGCCGCCCGCAGCCAGCAGCGCAATTCCACCGGTGATCAACGCCCGGCGGCCGATTGGCGGGCTGAATTCCTGATCGTTGACCTGCACGCGCGGCCGGGTGAGAAAACGGAAGACCAGCACAAGAATGCGTTCGAAGACGATGAACGCCGCGAGCAAGCCGGTGAGAGTGACGACCATTGCGCGATTGATCGGCAACCCGTGATAATGGGTGCCGAGCACCGGCCACAGAAGTATTCCGACCGCTGCGAGCGGCAGGAGGATGAAGACAATTCCAGTGACAATGAATCTGCTTCGGTCGCGTCGCCGCATGACCAGGCCGTAGATTATTCCACCGAATCCGCCGACCAGCAGCTGGCCGACAATGATGGAACCGACGCCGAGCTGCTTCATGTTGTTGTAACCGCCTACGCGCCCCATCAGGGAAAGAAACGTGTCCGCTGGAATGAAGACCGAAAGCCGGTCGCCGAAGATCACGAGGGGAGTCGCCACTCCGAAAAGCCACGCGAGCAAGAGCATCGTCACCGTCATCAACAACGCCGCGGTAATGCTGGCGAGAAGTCCATCTGAGATTGCTTTCATCCTGCTCATGACGCGCCCTGAATCAAGATGCCGGAACATAGGCTTATAGCCTGTGTGCCCAGCGGAGTTTTACTCCGCTGACCCGGCACCAAAATCACAGCGGCCAGAATGTTCGCTGGGCGCACAGGCTACAAGCCTATGTTCCGCCGTTCCATCGCCACCCGAAGGAGCGTCGCCATAATCCGGACACCGGCGACGAATGTTCCGCGGAAGGTCCCGGACACTTTCGATTCCCCGCCGGTCCGGCAACGGTGGTTCACCGGGACTTCCAGAATGCGCAGGCGCGCCCGCGCGGCGCGCATCTGCATCTCGAGGTTCCAGCCGTAGGTCGGTTCTTTCATCCCGAGTTTGTCGAGCGCGGAACGGCGAATCGCGCGGAATGGGCACATGTCGGAATACCGAACGCCGTAAAGCAGACGAAGAAACCAGCCGGCGACGCGGCCCGCAAAAACCTGCTGGAAATTCATGCTGCCGGGCTCGCGTTTTCCGCGGGTGCGCGAGCCGATCACAAAATCCTGTTCTCCTCGCGCGATCGGCTCGACCAGTTGCGGCATGAACTCGGGGCAATCGCTGCCGTCGCCGTCCAGGAAGACGACGATGTCGCACTCGGGCGCCAAGGCGCGAATCCCAGCCGCGCAGGCGCGGCCGTAACCAGGCGTCGGTTCCGAAACCACCGTGGCGCCCGCGGCCTGCGCCCGGTCAGCCGTCCGATCGCTGCTACCATTGTCTACGACGATGACTTCGCCTGGCAAACCAGTCGTTAGGCAAGCGCGCACCACCGCCGCGATCGGCTCTTCTTCGTTCAGGGCCGGAATGATTACCGAGATCATCCCAGAACGAGCCAGGCGAGAGAGAAGTAAAACGCCAGTGCGCAGAAATCTGTCACCGCGAGCGTGACCGGGCCCGCGGCGATTTTCGGATCGAGTTTCAGCCCATGTAAAAGCGACGGAACGCTGAATCCAAACAGGCAGGCGGTGACGAGTGAAACCGCTATACTCGTGCCAATCACCCCCGCGCTCCTTGGATCCTCCCGCCAAACCCAAACGATGGCGCCGACCAGAAGCCCGCAGGCCAGGCCGAGTAAGACGGCCGTGGCGAGTTCGCGTCGAAGATTATGCACAAACCAGCGGCGGGTCAGGGTGTTCGCGCGCAGAGCCTGGATCGTAAGGGTCATCGATTGCATGCTCACGCTTTCGTTCAGGCCGAGCACCATCGTAAGAAAGAATGCGATCACGAGACTGCCGGCGAGAGTTGTCTCAAACGCGCCGGCGAGCAGAGCGCAGGCGGTCCCAGCACCGACCGTCGCGAGTAACCACGGGAATCGATAACGAAACACGCGCCAGGGCGACGCTCCGCGGACCTGGGCCAGGCGAAACCCGAGCGCTTCGAAAACATCGTCCGCCACGTGCGCCACACTCCGCCGCTCGTCTTCGCGCTCACCCATCTCCAGCATTTCCTCGGCGAACAAACTCACGTCCACGACGCCGACGACGCGCCGCGCGCTGTCAACGACCGGAAAGGCAAAGAACTTGTAGAGCACGAAGAATTCGCACGCTTCCAGCACCGTCGCGCTCGCCGGGATCGCCACCACCCGCCGGACCATGATTTCTTCGAGTCGCGTCGCGAGCGGGGCCGTCAGCAACCGGCGTGTCGGTAAAACTCCGACGAGGCGTTGCTCCGCATCGGTGGCGAAAAAATAAATGACGCGCTCGCCCACGCCTTCGCGCCGGATGCGATCGAGCGCCTCGGCCACACTCATGTTCGCGTCGAGCAGCGGAAAATCTTTCCGGGCGTGCTCGACGATCGACGAATTGAAATCGGGGATCTTAACCGCCTCGCTCACCGCGCGACTTTACGCGATGAACAATCCCTTTGCTGCGAAGAATGTTCGCCGCTTCGCTGAAATAATCGCGGACGTCGGCCTGCTGGCGGATCCAATCAAGGTAACGCCGGATGCCAGTGGCGAGATCGACTTGCGGCGCATAGCCGGCCGCGCGGATGCGCTCCGTGTCGCTGGTGAGATGGCGCATCTCGCCGGGACGAAATTCGCCGTTCACTTCCGGGGTTATGTGGATGCCGAGTGCATCGGAAATCTGCTCGGCTACCTGGCGAATGCTGGCGCCCTCGCCGCTGCCGACATTCACGGGAAGGCCGTCGAGCTTGTCGGATTCCGCGGCCAGCAGGTTCGCCCGCGCGATGTCCTCGACGAAAGAGAAATCGCGGGTCTGCTCGCCATCCTCGTAAAGGACCGGAGGAAGATCGTTGAGGAGGCGCGTGCAGAAAATCGCAATCACGCCGGTATAAGGATTGAAGATCGATTGGCGCGGGCCGTAGGTGCAGGAATAGCGCAGGGCCACCGTGGGAATTCCGATTTGTTTGCCCCAGAGCAGCACTAGTTTTTCCTGGTCGACTTTCGTGAGGCCATAAACGGTCTCGCCGCCAATGGGAGCGCGCTCCGGAGTGGGCGCGCTGGTGGTGACCGCCTGGCAAATCGGACAATGCACCGACCAATCGCCGAGCTGCAATTGCTCGATCGGGCGAACATCGGGAAAAACAAGGCCGTGCTCGGGACAGGTCGCGGCGCCTTCGCTGTAGACAGCCTGCGAAGAAGCGACCACGATTTTTTTGATCGGCAGGTTTTGTTCGCGAATAATCTCCAGCATTTGCGCGGTGCCGAAGCTGTTAACGCGAACGTATTTCGCGATCTCCGGCATGTATCCTCCGTAGGCCGCCTGATGGAAAACTACATCGATGTTCGCTAGTGCGGCGGTGATGGTTCCCCGATCCACGACATCGCCTTCAATGAACTCGATATCATTTCCGACCCAGGGAGGTTTGCCCTTGCGATGCGTCTGCGGCTCCAGGTTGTCGAGGACGCGAACCCTCCAGCCTTCACGCCGCAGCAAATCCGCGACGTGGGATCCGATCAGTCCGGCGCCGCCACTGACGAGAGCGCGTTTTCCGTGCGCCGTCATGGGTTCGATTCGTTAGGCCAGATCCGGTCCCGCCCTTCGCGTTCGATCAGGTTGGAGAGAAATCCGCGCGTCGCCGGCGCCGCGAAGCCGCTCCCAGCGCTGCCATTCGAACCGAAGAATTCGCCGCAGAGTCGGGACAGAGTCGAGCGGTCGTCGACGTCGTACCAAGTCGGCAACAGATGCACCGGCAGATTAATCTCTCGGGCCGCTTCGATGGTCTGTTCGAAGACGCGCTCGGTGCTCCAATCGATCGTGTCGAACAGACGCCGATGCAGTTTCTTCAAACCGATCAGGTAATACCCGCCGTCATCTGAAGGACCGAGGACGACCGAATCCTCGGCGCGCGCGAGAAAGTCGACTGCTTCAGCGAAAGCTTTTTCGGGCACTGTCGGGCTGTCGGAATCGATCAGGCAAAGCGAATCAAACCCGAGCTGGAGCAGATCCTCCGTCGCTGCGGAAAGCCGTTCGCCGAACGCTTCGCCACGTTGGGGGACGAGCGCGAATTCGTCCGGCCAAATCCCGGCGTAGGCTTCCTCCGCGCCGATCGGTGTATAAACCGCGATTCCTCTCGCGCTTTTTCCGTTGGTGGTCCGTAAAATCGCTGACGCGGTATCGCGCAAAAAACAAATGTTTAATGCCGCCGCTTCCTCTGGCGACAAAGGCGGCGTCAGCCGTGTCTTTACGCGACCCGCCTGGGGTGCCTTGGTCATCACGGCGAGGGCGCACAAACCCGCCGGGACACGGTCGTTTTTGCGTGGGTCGAGGACGCGATGGATCGCTTTCATGCCGACGTGCTCTCTGCGCGGGGGCGCAGAGCGTCAATCTTTTTCGCACAGGGCGTATTGATAGCGCCCGTCCCGCCAGGTTTCTATTCTCCGCCACGGTTGCGTGGCAAAAAGGCGGTTCATCTCGCGAGTCGACAACACCCGGGCGCGGCTCGGTTCGCGATAGCCGTTTTTGAAATGGGTCAGGCCGGCGAGCAGCCACATTGTAAAAAGCGGGATTGAAGCCCAGAACGCCCAGCGCGGTTCGGCTATGAAACAACGGCCGCCGGGGCGAAGGACACGATACATTTCCGCCACCGCCCGGCGCCGGTTCGGCAGGACCGTGAAAAGCCGTGACGCGATCAAGACATCAAAGCTGGCGTCTGGGTGCGACAACTCGAGGACATTGTCGCTTTGGAATCGGCAGTTGTTCAAGCCGAGAGCGTTTCGCTTTTCCCGGGCCCAGCTGAGCTGGCTCGGCGAACGATCCACCCCGAGCACTGTAATTTCGCGGAAACGTTCCGCCAGGCCGCATGAATAAAATCCGGGTCCGCACCCTAATTCGATGATCTTCCTTCCCGGCGCCGGCTTTCCGGTCGGCCACAGTGCCGCGATCATGCGCTCGGTGTCGTCCCGGAAAAGTTTTTCGCGGCAGAAAATGTAGAGCCAGGGGAAATGCTCGAAGAGGCTGTCAGAAGAACTGTCGCTTAATTCGTCGGAGGAAACGGACGCGAGCGTTTGCGCGACGGATGTTTGAGCGAGCGGCAATACTTCCGGTTCGGCGAGCGTGGCTGAGTCGGATGGAAGAGTTTTAAACACCTTCTTTAAGATTTAATCTTTAAACACGAGAGCGTTCTTAATCTTATCGGTGCGGACAACTCGGTTGGACTCTAGGTTTCACCTCCCGACCGGCTCGAACTTTCGTCTGTTGATAACACCACGCGGGAGTTCCGACAAATCCGTTTCGGCCAGAGGAGACGAAAACTGTTGGGCGTTATTCGATCTTGTTGGCTTCTTGTTGAGGGATCGTTTAACAACGCAAAATGATGAGGGCTAAAGAGCTGACCTCGCTCGGGCTGGTTGTTCTGATCACGGCAGCCGCGCGGGCAGCCGAGCCGACGCTGCTCGAAAATCAAAAGATTTTGGAGAGCGCGAAGTTTATCGAATTAACCCATGCCTTTGAGCCCGGCATTCCGCGGTGGCCGGGATTCCCCGACGAAAAAGCGGGAGACGGCGTATCGGTACGAAAAAGGCCGCGGCTTGCTCGGCACGGGATTTTTAACGGAGATTTTTACCCACGTCGGGCAATGGGCACGCATGTCGATCCGCCGGCCCATTTTATTAAGGGGATTCGGACCGTCGACCAGATCAGCCCGAAGGAAATGATTTTGGCGCTGGTGGTGTCGACGTTCACAGCGAGGTGGCAAAAAATCCCGATTACACATTAAACATCGAGCGTATCAAAAAATGGGAGATGGACTACGGTCGCGTACGACTGGGCGCATTCGTGCCGCGATGGAGAATAAGGACTCGGCTGGCGTTTCGCATTACCTGGGCTGGAGTATGCCGGCGCTGAAGTATCTTTACGAGGAATGCGAAATCACTGCTTCCGGTCATGAGACGACGGACACCGCTCCGGGCGTCGCGACCACGAAGGAAGATTACTCGCTCGAAACCTACAGTCTTAAAACAAACCATTATCAAATCGAGCTCCTGGCTAATCTCGATCAGGTTCCCGAAAGCGGCGCGCTGATCGTGGCGACGTTTCCGAAACCAAAAGGTGGCTCCGGTTTTCCCGCGCGCGTCTTCGCGATCCGCCCGCCGTAGGCGCCCAGCGAAAATGGATTTATTAGACGAACTCGAAAAACGAGTCGTCTGCGGCGATGGCGCGATGGGGACACTGCTGCTCGATGACGGTGTGCGGATGAGCCGCTGTTTCGAGGAGCTTTGCGTCTCGGAACCGGAGCGGATCCAGAAGATCCATGAGTCTTACATCACAGCCGGCGCGCGTGTCATCGAGACAAACACATTCGGCGCGAACGCCGTGCGGCTCCAGCGCTTCGGCATGGAGGAACGCGTTTCCGAAATCAATCGGGCGGCGGTTGCGGTTGCAAAAAGCGCGGCAAGAAACAGAGACATCTGCGTGGCCGGCTGCGTCGGTCCCTTGGGTATCACCGCGAGGGATGCCGCGGCGCGAGGGATCGATCGGGCGCGATGTTTCCGCGAACAAATTACGGCATTGCTCGAAGCGGGTGTGGACGCGATTTTTCTCGAAACGTTTACGGACTTTGACGAGATCGAGATTGCGTTGCGGGCGAAGAAGACGGTCTCCGAAGCGCCGGAAATTTGTTCGTTTGCCTGCAGACCGGACGGACGGCTTCGCTGCGGCGCGATCTTGGGCGAGGCGTTCAACCGCCTTCGGGAAATGGGCGCGAAAATACTGGGCGTGAATTGCATGAACGATCCGGCAGAAATGGTGGTGTTACTGCGGCAATTACCGGCGGAATTTCCTCTCGCCGTTTACCCGACGGCCGGCCGGCCACGACTGCGAGACGACCGTTTTCATTACGACGTCGCCCCACAATCTTTCGCCGACGCCGCGCGCGACCTCGTGGCAAAAGGCGCCCGCCTGGTCGGCGGTTGCTGCGGCACTACCCCCGCTCATATCACCGCTCTCGGAAGCGCGATCGCGAATCTGCCTTCATGACGTTGTGCCAGACAATTTGCGTGTGGCGTTGGCAGCGGTGAGTATTGCGCAATGGTGCAAATTCGGCGCGCTATCATTCTGCAATTGGGCGGTCTGCTCGTCACAGGCCTTTTATTCTTTTTCCTGAGCCGCCTTTTTCCCGTCGTCGATATCCTGTCCGATGTGCAGCAACGCGTCATGCGCTGGGGAGCCTGGAGCGCGATTTGGTATCCGGTTCTCTACGCATGCTGCAACGTCCTGCTACTTCCAGGAGGAGTATTGAGCGTGGGCGCGGGATTTTTCTTCGGACTTTGGTGGGGGTTTCTAATTGCGCTCGTTGGAAACGTTAGCGGCGCCGCAATCTCATTTTTTATTAGCCGATCGCTGGGACGGCAATGGTTGAAGCGCAAGCTGCTGCGCAACCGGACACTGATCGCGTTGGAACCGGCAATCGAGAAGGAGGGATGGAAGATCATTCTGCTCAGCCAACTGCATCCCCTATTCCCCACAAGCCTGTTGAACTACCTCTATGGCATAACCCGGATCCGCTTTCGGACTTGCATGTTGTGGGTAGCAATCGGGCAAGCGCCAGGTTTGTTCTTGTATTCGTATTTGGGAACGCTAGGGCAGCTCGGGCTGAACCTGGCCCGGGGCAAGACGCATCCCCGAGTTATTGAATACTGGATATGGCTGGGGGGATTTGCCAGCGCGGCCATCATTCTTATTTTGCTTGGAAAGGTTGCGCTTAAGTTATTACAACATACTCAAAAGGAGAGTGATAAAGAAAATAAGTTACCAACGGGAGGACAGGGATTAGCGGTCCAACCAATCTACGTGACGCCGCATGAAAAGTGACCTTCGAGAAGCTGCGGCTCAGGCTCGTTTGCGGGCATACGCCCCATACTCCGGATTTCTGGTAGGTGCCGCTCTTCGCTTGACCTCCGGGGCGGTAGTATCCGGCTGCAATGTTGAGAACATCTCCTTCGGTCTCACGATGTGCGCCGAGCGGGTTTGCGCGGGGAAGGCAATCGAGCAAGGCGAGAAAGGTTTTGAAGCACTGGCCATCGTTGCTGATACCGAAACTCCGATCGTGCCGTGCGGAGCCTGCCGTCAGGTATTGGCCGAATTCGCACCTGCGCTCGTAATTACCAGCTGGACCCTTGACGGCAAAAGCCAGGAATTTTCACTGGCTGATCTATTGCCGTTAGCGAAGCAAGGGATCTTACAGGTTCCACGTGGAACATGAGCGCAGGACTGAAACACTACGACGTCGTCGTGGTCGGCAGCGGGCATGCCGGCGTCGAGGCAGCCTTGGCTGCGGCCCGGCTCGGAAGTTCAACCCTGCTCCTGACCCAAAACCTCGACACGGTCGCCCAAATGTCGTGCAACCCGGCCATCGGCGGCTTGGCCAAGGGCCAGATCGTTCGCGAAATCGACGCCCTCGGAGGCTCTATGGGAATCAACGCCGATGCCACTGGAATTCAGTTTCGCCTGTTAAATCGCACCAAGGGGCCCAGCGTCCGCGCGCCGCGGGTCCAGTGCGATAAGAAGGCCTACCAATTTCGAATGAAAGCCGTGCTCGAGCGCGCACCCAACTTGGATATCAAACAAGCGACCGTCTCACAGATTCTGGTCGACCGACAATCAAGAGCAGCCGGAGTTGAGACGGATATTGGAATGCAATTCACGGCCGGTGCAGTGGTGGTGACCTCCGGCACTTTTCTCCGAGGCCTGTTGCACGTGGGGAGGCACACACGGCCCGGCGGCCGGATGGCGGACACTAGCTCGGGCTTGAGTGAATCCCTGCGCGAACTCGGGTTCGAAGTCGGCCGGTTCAAGACCGGCACTCCGTGCCGGATTAATCGGCGCTCAATCCATTTCGAGCGGTGCGAGAAACAACGCGGCGATGTTCCACCGCCCTGCTTCAGCTTCTTGCCGCCTCCCGACGAGCAGAATCCCGACGATGTTTTCACCCTGAACTCAGCAATGTTCCCGGTGGAACAATTGCCGTGCTGGATAACCTACACCACCACGGAAACTCACGAAATTATCCGAGAGAATCTCGGGAAATCGGCCTTGTATTCTGGTCGAATCGAAGGCACGGGCCCACGGTATTGCCCGTCGATCGAAGACAAGATCGTCAAGTTTCCGGACAAGGCGGCGCACCAGATTTTCTTGGAACCGGAAGGCCGCCACACGGAGGAATTCTACGTTAACGGGCTGTCTACGAGTTTGCCCTATGAGATCCAAGTTGAATTCATCAGGTCGATCCCAGGGTTGGAAGAAGCTGAGCTGATGCGGCCCGGCTACGCTGTGGAGTATGACTATTTCCCTCCCACGCAGCTGACAGAAACTCTCGAAACCAAGGTGGTCGACGGGTTGTATTTTGCAGGGCAAATCAACGGAACATCAGGATATGAAGAGGCTGCAGCACAAGGACTTATATCAGGGACCAACGCAGCTCTAAAAGTCCAAAGGCGACCGCCTTTCACGGTTTCGCGCAAAGAAGCGTACATTGGTGTGCTGATCGATGATCTGATAACACACGGAACCGACGAGCCCTATCGCATGTTCACCAGCCGAGCCGAAGAACGTCTTTCGTTGCGGCACGACAACGCCGATCAGCGGTTAACGAATCGCGGATTCGAAGCGGGTCTGGTCGATTCACACCGGCACACCATCTTCCACGCAAAAATGGATTCCCTGGAAAAGTTGCGACGCGCGGTCCGCGAAATCGCCATCGATGGAAAACCCCTTATGTCGCTCCTCAAGATGCCAGAGTTCGGTTTCCAATCGCTCCCGGCAGACATCCAACGGCTCGCACCATCGGATCTGTGGGAACTCGTAGAGACCGATCTGAAGTATGAAGGCTACGTCCAGCGGCAAACCGCTCAAAACGCCAAACTGTTTCGTGACCGAGGCCGCGCCATTCCCGCGGATCTCGATTATGAAATGATTGCTGGGCTGCGGCGCGAGACCCGGCAAAAATTATCCGCGATCCGCCCACCGTCGCTCGGACACGCCGCGCAAGTAAGCGGAATTACCCCAGCCGACATTTCGATCATATCGATCTGGTTGCAGAAAAAAAAGTTAACCCAGCCAGCCGCCCGTTAGGCGCACGGCGAAAAGACTTTCGTGTGGTCCTTGATCCTAGCCTGCTGCGCCGTCGGCTATTTTTTCGGATCGTTTCCCGCGGGATATTTCGCGGGGCGCATCGCCGGCATTGATGTTCGTTCCGTCGGAAGCGGAAACATCGGCGCCACGAATGTGCTGCGCGTCCTGGGAAAACGTTGGGGTTATCCCGTCTTCGCGATCGATGCATTCAAAGGGTTCGCTGCGGTTCGGCTCGCGTTTTTGCTGGTAAAATATTGGCCCGCGGCGCAGCCCTACGCGGAGTATTTCGCGATCATCACCGCGATCATGTCGGTAGCCGGACACATGTTCCCGGTCTGGCTGCGGTTCAAAGGCGGCAAAGGCGTCGCGACCTCCGCCGGCGCCCTCTTTGGTCTCATGCCGTGGGCCGTTCCCTGTGTTTTTCTTGTTTGGTTTATTGTCTTCGAGATCAGCCGATACGTTTCGCTCGCCTCGATCATCGCCGCCATTTCGCTCCCGATTATCGTCAGCCTTTTCGCACACTGGAAATTCATCGACACCGCGGCGCTGATTTATTTTTCCTTGCTGATCATGGTCCTCGTCCTCTGGCGGCATCGCTCGAATTTTTCTCGTCTTCTCAAAGGAACCGAACAACGCTTCGACCGGAAGTGAGTTTTCGACACACGGCGATCATCGGTGCAGGCGGCTGGGGAACCGCGCTCGCCGTCCTTTGGTCGAAGCGCGGAAACGCCATCACCCTTTGGGGAAACAACCCGGAGCGCACGGCGCAGCTGCGCGAGACGCGCGAAAACAGCGAGTATCTCCCGGGGATTAAGCTACGCGATGCGATCCGCGTCACGAGCGACATCGCCGATTGCAGTCGCGCGGACCTGATTGTTTTCGTCACGCCATCGGTCGTGTTGCGTTCAGTCTCGAAACGTCTCCAGGCCACGAACCTGAACTCCAGCGCCATTCTTTTGAGCGGCACGAAAGGGATCGAGCACGGCACCGGAATGCGCATGACTGAGGTCTTGCACGAGATCTTTCCCGATCACACCGTCGCGGTCCTTTCCGGTCCCAATCTCGCCGTGGAAATTTCACGCGATCTGCCCACCGCCGCTGTTCTTGGCTGTCGCAATCACGAGTGCGCCGAGGAGCTGCAAGCTTATCTCGGCAGTGAACGCTTCCGGATTTATTCGAGCGACGAGACGATCGGCATCGAGCTTGGCGGCGCCTTAAAAAATGTGTTCGCGATCGCGGCCGGGGCCGGCGACGGCTTCGGCCTGGGCGACAACTCGAAGGCCGCGCTCGTTACCCGATCGCTCGCAGAGTTGTTGCGACTCGGGACCGCGATGGGCGGGAACCCGCGAACGTTTTACGGATTGAGCGGCGCCGGAGATTTGATCGCCACCTGTTTCAGTCAGCTCAGCCGGAATCGGCGCGTTGGTGAACGGCTGGGTCGCGGCGAAACGCTGGAACAGATTTGCGCGAGCACCCATACGGTAGCGGAAGGAATCCCGACGGCGAAAAGCGCCTACGAATGCGCGCGCAAATTGCAGATCGAGACCCCGATCATCGACCAGATTTATTCCGTCGTCCATAAAGGCAAACGGCCCGACCAGGCGATGCAGGAACTTCTCGGGCGCGACCAAAAAGCCGAGCGCGCCTGATTGCGAAATCTCACACCTCGCAGAATTGCGCAATCACTTCCGGGTAGAGGGCCCGTTCCGCAATTTGGATCCGGGCGTGCAACGATTCCGGCGTGTCGCCCGGCAGCACCGGCACTTTTCGTCGGGCAATGACTTCGCCGCTGTCAATCCCGGCATCAACGTAGTGCACCGAACAGCCGGTGATCTTTTCGCCGGCCGCCAGCGCTTGTTTCCAGGATTCGATGCCGGGAAACTTCGGCAAGAGCGAAGGATGAATGTTGATGATGCGGCGCCGATACGCCCCGAGCATCGGCTCTTTGAGCACTCGCATGAAACCGGCCAGAACCACGAGCTCCACGCCAGCTTGTTGAAGCAGGCGCTCCAATTCCATTTCCACATTCGGTTCGAGCCGCGTCCGAAATTTTCCCGGCGGCAGATAAACGTTCGGCACCCCGAATTCGCGCGCGACGTCGAGAATACCGGCATCGAAAACATCGGAAACAACAAGGCGCGCTTCCGCCGGTAAATTGCCGGCGCTGATTTGCTCAAGGATCGCACGGCAATTACTTCCCTTGCCTGATCCGAGAATTCCCAGCCCCAGTTTTTTCATCCGCCGCCGTGTTGCTTGATCTTCGTGAGCAAACCCGAGGTGGAATGCCCGGCCTCGAACGGCAGAATCCGAATCTCGGTTCCGATCCGCGCCAGCGCCGCGCGTTCGTCGGCATGCAAGCTCGCCGCCGTGTAGTCGCCGCCCTTCACGTAGATCGCTGGCCGCACGATCTCGAGCAATTGCGTCGCGCGAACTTCGGGAAAGATCACGACCTGATCCACGCATTCGAGCGCCGCGATGACTTCCGCTCGATCTTCCGCACGGTTGAGCGGGCGACCTTCGCCTTTCAACTCCCGCACCGATTCATCGCCGTTGATCGCAACGAGCAACGCATCGCCGAGGGCCCGCGCCGCCTGGAGATAACGCACGTGCCCGGCATGCAGCAGATCGAAGCAGCCATTCGTAAAAACAAGTTTGCGTCCGCTCTCGCGCCACTCTTGTCCGAGAGCGCGCGCTTGTTCGATAGTGAGGATCTTTTTCTTCATTGCTTCGGTGCGATGAAACGTAGTGCGCGCGGCAGAATTTCAAAACGCGCCGGCTCATTGCCCACCAGTTCTCCATCCACGTTGAACCACATTCCCGGTTTGGAATTCACCGTCAATTGCGCGGCGCGCCGGAAAACAATCGCGCCGCTCGAGAGATGGGTGCCCATCGCCACTTGCGCCGCCAGCAGCGCCAGCTCCGGCGCCGAACGCTTCGGGATCAGGACGACGTCGAGCAGCCCGTCATCGATCGACGCTTCCGGCGCGATCAACGTCCCACCGCCGACATAGCGCCCGTTCGCCACCACCACATTGTAGAGATCGAGCATCAACGACTCCGAGTTATCGAACGCCAGCGTCGTCCGGTAGGCGCGCAGTTCCGACAATGCGGCGGCCGCACCTCGCAGATACGCCAGCGGTCCCCACGTCTTCTTCATCTTCGGCGTCAACTTTTCATCCACCAATCCGCTGAACCCGCCCGCGGAAACGTTCACGAAATAACGGACCTCGTCGCTGGTCACGCGCACCAGGTCCACTGGGCGTGTTTCGCCGGCGACGATCAGGTCGATCGCCGTCGCCAGGTCTGTCGGCACTTCGATTGTTCGCGCAAAATCGTTCCCAGTGCCCAATGGAATCAAACCCACCCGCGCTTCGCCCAGGTTTTCCCCGATCCCATTGATGACTTCATTCAGCGTCCCGTCCCCGCCAGCCGCGATAATGATCTCGCGCCCCTTTCGGAGCGCCGTCCTGGCGAACCGGGCCGCTGAACCCCGCCTGCCCGTGAGCCGAATCTCGGCTTCCGGCAGCCGCCTTAGTTGGGCCATGACGACGTCGAGATCGTCAACGCCGCCGGCCGTTGGATTGAGAATGATGCAGATATTGCCCATCGCCAATTAAAGACCGGACAGGTTGGGCCAGCCCCGCTCAAGTCTCAACGTTTTATGGGTGCGCGGTATTACGTCGGTCGTCTCAGTCAAAATCCCATGTCGTAGGTTACGACCGAAACTTCACGCCGGCCTTCTGCACTTCGCGATAAGGCAGGAGCCAGATGAGCGATTCATCGTGGAGATCGACCACCTGAATCCGGTTGCCCCACGGATCACGAAAATCGCACCGGAACGGCGGCATCAATTTCAGCCCATACTTTTCCGTCACTTTCTTGCGCACCTCGTTCACCTGCTCTTCGTCCCGGACCATGATGCCGAAGTGCCGGGTCCGATCCGGCTGGAGCTTCTCCACTTCGAAGATGGCCAGGAACTGATGATCGCCCAACTGAAAGAACGCGTCCCCTTCGCCGCTCTTTAGTTTCTTCAGGTTAAACACGTCCTCATAAAACTTCACCGCCGCCTTCACATCATCCACCTCGATGGCGAGGTGGTTAGATCCATAAACCTGTACACTCATTGCGGAAGGTAACACGAAAAGCAGTGACCAGTGAGGCGGCTGTAGCCACGGCGCTGTGTCGCCGGATCGGGAGTGACATCGCCTCGACATAGCGGGGCGGCTACAGGCTAGCTGGATCGTCTTTGCAAACAGGTCGAGTTCTCCTTTGTTTTCAAAAGCATCACCTAATTGAGATTGAAAGGGTTCAGGAACTCTGGCTAATCTTTCAATCGTGGAACGCCTCCAGCGAAGGAGATCGATGGGGATTTCGCCATTCGCCGTGCTCGCAGCGGCGTTCCTGGTCTTTTCGACGGCTGAACGTTTCCAGGCGGCCGCCGCGGAAACAGCCGGCGAAGCCCCGGTTGAATTTACTTACGGCGGGATCGCGCCGGACAAAACAAAGTTCGTCTACAAGATCAAGGTGAACACGGACAAACCGATTAAGGAGGTCCATATGAATCACAAGGAAATGGACGCCAGCGGAAAGGTTCTGGTCGAGAACACCGTAATCTGGCGAAACGTTGTCCATTCAACAGAACAGCCGATCGAGCAAGGCAAGACCTACGAAGATTACACGATGCTTAATTCGGGAGCGGTCAAAGCCGAGTGTTCATTGGCTGAAGTAATCTTCAAGGACTTCACCAGATGGAGCGCGACCGCCTCAGCCAAGGCTACGCCGACGCCCGCGCCAGACACCAAGCCTCCGCAAACCAAGGAGCCTCCGCGAGTCACTGAGTCTCCCGCTCCCATAGCTCCCGATCGGCTTGCAGGTATCCAGGCTGAAGTCGAAAGCTTCATTAAGTCCGTCTACCGCGATATGGAACAAGATGACCCCGACAAAGTGTTACGGAGCTTCGATGCCAAGGTGGACTACTACAGTTATGGGCCGAAAGAAAAGGCATTCATTGCCGAACAATTACGCCAATACTTTGCGGCCTTTCCCATCCGTTCGTTTTCCGTTGGTGAAGTCACCTTGCAAGCTCCGCCGTCTAACTCCCGGAAAGTTTCGGTAACCTTCGACGTTCGTTACTCGCTGAAGGATGCGTCGAAGGGCGCCACCAGCACCGGCCGTTCGCACGTTGAGTGGGACCTGATTAAACCTGACAAAGTCATCAAGATTGTCCGTTTCACCGGAACTTCGTATCCGGACCCCGCCGCCCCTTGAGCTTGGCGCCGGCTGTAGCCACGGCGCTGCGTCGACGTGTCGGAACAAGAACGCCTCGACATAGCGAGGCGGCTACAGGCTGGGTCCATTTAGCGCCGGCAATTTGTGATTGACCGATCGGGCCGTCACCCTACCGTCGATGTATGAATCCAGCATCGCCGCGCAAACAGACCATTCACTTTATCTCTCGCCTTGCGACGGCCTCCATGGCAGCCACGCTTGCCGTGATTGCCCTGTTTGGTTTCACCGCCGCACCCACGACCCGTGCCGAGGCCCCAGAAAAAGAACTCAAGGTCGCCGGCGCAATCCCCCTGAACACCGAACTTCTCGATAAGATGGAAAAGTTTCTCAGCAGTATTAAGAGCGATGCGGCAGCCAAGGCGGAGCTCGTCGCCGGTATCAAAGGGATCAGGGACAATCCAAACCTGACAGGTGAAGCCTGGGGGAGCGTCATCAGCGCGAAATGCCCGAAGACGGTCGAAATTTTCCAAGCTTCCGGCTTGACCCCGGAGGAATTCGGCAAGGCAGCCTTCGCAATCGAAGCCATCATATTTGCCGACGCAATGGCACCACCCGGGGACAAAGACAACATGGCGAAGTCCGAGGACAAGGCCGTTGCCGCCAATGCCACTTTTGTTGCGGCAAACAAAGCCCGCGCCGAAGCCGTTTACGCCAACTTTACGATCCTGGGACTTTAAAAAATAACTACGGCCTCGTTAAAACCGTGCCGCCCAGCATTTCACAATCTTCAAAAATCGCTCTGCTTAACACTAACCTAACTCTTACTATGATCCTCATTCGCTCGCTTACTCGCTCTTTGTTGCTTCCTTTTATCTGCGCCGTCGCCATTTCTACGGCTGTCCCTGCCCTTCGCGCCGAAATCCCGCCCGACCAGATCAAAGCCGCCGGCGCCATCCCCCTTACCACGGAACTGCTCGACAAAATGGACAAGGTTGTCAAAGCGCTCACCACCGACGCCGCAGCGAAAGCGGAGCTGAACGCGATGCCCAACGATCCCAACCAGACGGCCGAAGGGTCGGGGGCCGCCATCTCCTCGAAATGTCCGAAAGCCACGGAGCACTTCAAGTCGGCCGGCATCACGCCGGAGGAATTCATGAAAGCCATCACCGCGATGATGGCCGTGGGGATGGCCGAGGTGATGGGCGGAGACCTGGCCAAGTCCACGGACAAGACCGTTGCGGCCAACGCCGCTTTTGCCGCGGCGAACAAAAACCGCCTCGACGCAGTCGTCGGCGGTTTCATGACGTTAGCGGAACCAGGGCCTTCCTCCTCGCCGCCTCCAACCCCCTGACGTTGTAGCCACGTCGCTGGCGCTGGGTCAAACGATCCAAAGAAAAAAAGAGTCCCATCGGCACGAAAGATCCTGGAGGCACGGGCGCCGCCCGTCCGATTATTTGGGACGACCGGCGGTCATCCCTCCATCACCTATCGCGCCGCCTCTTTTTTCCTTCCCATTGGTCGCTGCCCGCTTCTGCCAAAGATCGGGGAAAATTCTTTGCCCAATGTCTGGCCGCGGTAGAAATAGAACGGGACCAACGGCAGCGCATGCCTCACCGCATCCACCACCATCGCCTTGATCCGCGCCAGGCTTTTCGCGCGGAGACGCGCCCTACTTCGGCCAGGCTGCCTTCAGCTTCGCCGCGATCGACGCATATTCCTCCGGGGAAAGCTTCTTCCTCGGCGCGGGCGTACCGGGCGGGCCGTCGCCGAAATAAGGAACGACATGAAAATGCGCATGGTAAACGGTTTGATTGGCGCTCAGCCCATTGTTCTGGCTGACCCTGAAACCGGTTGCTCCCAGTCCCTTGCGTTGGGCGATGCCAGCTTTTTGCACCGCGACCATCAGGTCCCGCAGTTCGTCCGGCTTGAGATCAAGTATGTTCCGCGCACCCATTCGTTTCGGGACCACCAGCACGTGACCGGGCGCGGCCACCTCTTCCTGCGGCAGCGGCATGAAGACGAGCACATGTTCATCCTCGAATATCTTCGACGCAGCCGATTCAGCACTCTTGTCGCGGATCAGTTGCGCGATGCCATTCTCCGGATCGTATTTGCCACTGAGACCGGTATCGGTTCCCGGAGGAGGCATCTCGCTCGCCGGGATTTGGGCGGTTAATGGCGCCGCTTCCAATAAGAGCAGCGCGGCCAAACTAAAAAACATTCGGATCAGTTTCATGGTATAAGAATCCTCCGTGCGGTGCGCCGGGTGTCGAACGACTACGCCGGTGGGTTGTAGGCGTTTTGCTGCATCTTCTTGAGTGGGTCGCTGATGTGGGACCTGGTCTTCGATGCCTTGGCTTCGGCTGCGCTTTGCTAGTGCGCCTTAACTTCACCAACGATGTTCAAAAGGTTTTGGACGTTCATCTTCAAAGCCACCCCCTTGGCGAATTTCTCTCCGGCGATGCCGGCAGCCGAAACCTGCTTCACTCCCGCGGAAACCTTGATTGAGTAATTCCCCGTGATGGCGCCCGTAGAAGTGAATTGCACATCATAAATGCCTGGCTTGACCTTGTCGGTGGTGAATGTGCCCTGGGCATCCGTTTTACCCCTGAAGGCGACTTTGCCGCTGGCATCGGACACAGTCACATTCAACGGCGGGACGGCACCATAAGCCATACAGGCGATGGCAAAACAGAAAGAGAGGACAGTGCCGCGGATCAGGTTCTTCATGATCCGAACATACTTCAAATCATGGCCGCGCCAAGCGTAGACCCCGGCGGCGAGAAATATCCCCGCGTCGAAAAGCAGAGGCGCCAAATCCAATGATCGATCCGTCGAACTCGCGCACCAACCCCCTGCCCGCGCCCGACTCCCCTTTCTTATCCCTGATCAGTTGTGCGATGCCATTCTCCGGGTCGTATTTGCCATCGAGACCGGTATCAGTCCCCGGCGCCGGCATCTCGCTCGGCGGGATTTGGGCGGTTAATGGCGCCGCTTCCAGGAAGAGCAGCGCGGCCAAACTAAAAAGCATGCGAATCATTTTCATGGTGTCAGAATCCTCTGTGCGACGAGGAGTATGCTGCCGCCGCGGTGCGATGGTCAATACGCGAGCAGGGATGCCGTCGGATAGACGGTTGGGCCGCACAGGTAGCGGGAGCCGGGTTGGGATACGAACGAATCAATCATGAAATATTATCTTGAGCCCCTGATCCTGCGGAAGGGCGAAGCCAGCCGCTGTTACAGTCCAGAAGCAACAAGCATATCGCTTCTTGATCGCAAAGGCGCAGCAAAATTGTATCCGCGAACGAGCAAAGAAATCCAAAAGATCGTCGATGAGCGAAAGCGCGTTTTGTCTGCCGTCCTGCAGGCGGAAGGTTTGCCGGCAAACTTGAAACAGCGCTATAAGGCGCAGATCGAATCGTTGCCGAAGTAATTGAATCCGTGAGCGTCACACGGTGGCGTGACGTTGAGCGCAGTTAGAATTTTGGAATAAAGAATCCGACTGCGCCTTTCCTACTTAATAAGGCCCGTCAGCGCAGCTAGGAAGATCGGAACAAAAACCCATCCCGCCAGGATATGCACACGAACGTAATGTCGCAGAAAAGTCCGACTTCGTTTCGGCTTCCATAACTTATCCACGTTTAGGTCTATAAAAGGCAGAAACAGACCTAAGCTATACCAAAATCGATTGTAAACGCGGGGCGGATCACCCTTTTCATGCTTAACCTGCAACTGCATTGTTTCCTTACTAAAAAGAAAGCACCCCAACGCGACAAAAAACGCGCAGATGTATCCAGCATTCGAGGGATGACGACCATACCCCACGAGACCATCAAGCAAGAAACTCTCGATCCAAAAGAACCCCTTTAGGACTTCGTCGCGTTCTCGCCGCTTGCCCGCAATAAAAATTTCATCACCCGCCTTTCGATCGCCGGCCCGGATTTGAAATTGTTCAAGGTTGGTATACAAATCAGCGGCGTATAAAGACTGATTCGCGAACGCCAAGAGATTCTTACGCGAGGCCCCGCCATCCTTGGAAATGACTTTTATAGAGTCGTAGGTCGTCGCTTCCATATCGAAAAAGCCCTCGCCCTTTTTCGGCCAAGAGCATTCTTCGACCTGAAGCAGATAGAAGTGGCTATATCGTATTTCAGCATGATGCTCAACGTTAACGGCTTTGAAAACTGCTGGGCCGTTGACTGTGATTCCGTCCGCATGAAGTTCGGCAATTTTGATCTGTCGGAGCACAAGTGAGCGCTGAAAAACACTTCCGTTGAGGCGGAGTTCGGGAACGGACGGCGAGTCAAGGAGCGTATTGATGACGAGATCGCCAAAATTCGCTCCTACGCAGGATACCTTGCCCGCGAAAATAACTGACAAAAAGTTTCCCGCGCCGCCACACTTCATGGATAGGCAGACATCACCACTTACACTTTTGAACCTTGCCTCATCAGCTAGAAAATTCTGCGCAACTTCTGCCAGGCAGAAAGTCGCCGGCCCCTCGAAGACCGCCCGGCGAAAAAAGGCCGTACCTCCAATTTTCACGGCGTTGAAGCTTGCCTCCTTCTCGCTATTGAAATGTGCATCATCTGCATTCAGCTGACCTTTGATAGTTGCTCCGATGAATTCGACTGGACCTTCGAAAGTCGCCTTTTGGAGAGAAAAGGTGTATTCTACCTTCATCCCACTAAAGCTTGCTGCCTTCGCCTTATTCTTAAACCACGTCCCATCGAGTTCGAAGTAGGCCACTTCCGTAAAACGAAGATCGACTGAACCTTCAAATACGGCCCGCCGGACAAAAGCGCCGGAGTCTACCTTCAGGTTGGTGAAAACGGCAGCCTTTTCCTTGTTATTAAATTGCGCCTCGTTGGCAACGAATTGAACTTTAATAGCAGCCCGGTTAAAAAATACCGCACCTTCGAACACCGCCTTCTCAAAGCTAGCCGAGCCGCCCACCTTGAGATCGGCGAAGTAAGCACCTTGCATGGCGCTACAAAATTGCGCGTCATCAACAAGAAGGCAATTTCCGATATCGGCCCGGCTAAACACAACCGGACCTTCGAACACTGCTTTTTGTAACGAGGCGGATCCAGCGATCTTCGCGTCGTTAAAGTATGCGCCCGTTCCTTCTTCCAGGAATTGCGCACCAGCGGCGGAAAAATCGGTGCCGACACTTATCGAACCGAAATTTGCCGGCCCATCGAACATAGCATTTTGAAAAGACGCGGAATGTCGAGTGCTCATAGCGTAGAAGTTCGCGTCACCTACAAAACGGGCGTTTTGAAAAAAAACCGATTCTTCAACTTTAATAGCGAAGAAATCCGCTGCTTGTTTACCGTCGATAAACTGCGAATCTTGGGCGAGCAGCTGACCAGCGATCTCGGCTCCTCCGAAGCTAGCCTTGCCGTCGAAAATCACCTTCCGAAAATCGGCCGAGCCTCCGATTTTTATAGGAGAAAAGGTTGCGTTGGCCCTGAACCTACTTTCTTCGAATGAAATACCCGCCAGGCAGTTTGCGCCCCCCAAATTAACTTCTTGGATGAATTGGCAATGCCGCAAAGTGACCCAAGAGGGAATTTGGGCATTAAGAAGATTAAGTGGCTCATGTATGGTAGCCCCAGTTATTTTCACACCATTACGGTGAGGCTTGACGTTGGGTAACGCACCCGTGAGCAAATCCTCTAAAAATTGTGCGCTAAGCCCACGGTCCTTTTCATCGGGGAATTTTGTTTCTAAGTCAGCGACGTCGCCGTTTGTAATCTGATCGACAATCCATTGCTCCTTTGCAGTTAGTTTGGTCTTCTTCGGCGACGGCTCCGCGGCGATCAATGCGACGGATGAGAGACATGCCGCGAGAGTGATCGAAAACCAGGTGGGGAACTTCACGCTTTCAACGGTCTTAACAGGCCGTCCGTTTAAGTGCAGCAAAAAAAAGCGCGGGCCCGATGCCGAACCCCGCCCGCATGAAATCGACGGCCAGAGGCGCCGCTACAGACACTAAGCGGCAGGCCTAACCGCGCACCTCACGCCTCGTCGGTGAAAGACCGATTGGCGTAGAAGGCGGCGGCGGTGCGGTTCTCGACACCGAGCTTCTCGAGAATCCGGTGGACATGTTTCTTCACGGTGGCCGTTTTCATTCCAAGGATTATTCCTATCTCTTCGTTCGTCTTCGCTTCCCGGAGCCAGGGCAACACCAGCAATTCGCGCCCGTTGAGTAATCCTTCCTCGATGATGTGCTCTTCCAGAATCACGCACATCGCGCGCTTGCGGTTGCAATCGATCTGGAAACCGCCTTGGGCAACCTCGGCAACTACGTTAACATCATCGCCGACGGCGACCCTGCCATTCTCGTTCAGAGCGGTTTTCTTTCCTACGGAACCGATCACACGCCCGACACCACGCCGCCGGGCGCGCCCCAAAATCTCGTGGTGCGCCAGGGCGACCTGAGCGGCACCCTGGTCGCGCGCTACCAGCCCGATCGTCAACACAGCATCAACGACGTCCAGACGAACACCGGCGACCCGAACACGGAAAGCGATTGGAAACCGGCCGGCATGTTCAGCGGCGGCAAAGCGACGCTGAGCGGATCGATTCGGCCGCTCCCGCCGCCTCACTCTTCCGGCCAGGTCTATGTCGCACCGCTTCCCGCGGGCTCCATTCACGCCCGGCACAGTCATCTGGGTGCGGGTGCGCACCGTCGGTCTCAAAGGCGTCAGGGGCGCCTGGAGCGCCCCCGCCCAGATTCGAGCCGGCTGATTCCTCAGCCTAACGAGCGGAGACCGGGCCCGAACCAAATTTTCCACAATCGTTTTCTCAGTCCTCGCCACGGGCGCTGTACGTGATTCACGTCTACGCGAACACGCGCGCTGCCGAACTATCGTAAGCAGCTTACGATGTATCCAGGCACGGGCATTGATGACTCCCGGGGGTGACTCGTAGACCGATGCTATGCGTGACTCACGTATAGCACCATGACGCGCGATGTAGATTGCAGGGGTTTCAATCATGCCCGGCATAGCCATCTGGATGCGGGTGCGTACCGTCGGTCTCAAAGGCGTCAGGGGCGCCTGGAGCGACCCCGCCCAGATTCGAGCCGGCTGATTCCTCAGCCTAACGAGTGGAGACCGGGCGCGAACCAAATTTTCCACAATCGTTTTCTCGATCCCCGCCTCGGGCGCTATGCCTGATTCACATATAGCACCATGACGCACGAGGTGGCTTACGGGACCTTCGATTCACGCCGGACGGGACCATCTGGGCTAAGCGCGCCGTGGATTTGGGCTATACGTGTGAATCACGTCTACGCGAACACGCGTGCTGCCGAACTATCGTAGGCGGCTTACGATGCATCCAGGCACGGGCATTGATGACTCCGGGGGATGACTCGTAGACCGGTACTATACGTGACTCACGTACAGCACCATGACGCGCGAGATGGTTTACAAGGCCTTCGCTTCACGCGCATCGTCGAGACATCCGCCCAAGAGTGCGACCTGGGTAGCCACTGGCGTTGCCTTGGGTGCTATACGTGATTCACGTATAGCGCCATCCGAAGTCGCAATATATGATCTGGGGCCGGGTCCGGAAGATTGGCACCGGCGGCAAAGCGAGGCGGAGCGGCTTGATTCGACTGCTCCCACGGCATCACCCTTCGGGGCAGGACTATGTCGCACCGCTCCCTCGGGCTCCATTCACGCTCGGCACAGTCATCGGGTGCGGGCGGACACCGTCGGCCTCAAAGGCGTCATGGGCGCCTGGAGCGACCCGGCCAAACTAATGGTGGTGTAACGCGACCACCGCTCCTCCGCTCCTCCTGACGACCGAAGAACGGGCGAAAATATTTCTGCCGCCGCTTTTTTTCTCTTCTGGCACTCGGGGTATCGCCCATCTGGAAAAGCGGCGCCCTTAAACTTGACCGCTTTAAGCGGTCGGGTTCCAGCCCCACACTCAAGAGTAACGGACGAACGCGGGCGGCTGGAGGGACCTCGCCCAGATCCGAGTCGGCTGATCCCTTGATCTAACGAGCGAAAGAACGGGCGGAAATATTTTCTACGGCGCTTTTTCTCTTCTGGCAATCGAGCGGCCCGTCCATTTCAAAGGCGGTCTGCTAAACTCGACCGCTTTAAGCGGTCGAGTTTCCTTGGGTCGAGTTCCGGACCATCTTGAGATTTGTAGCCTCGGCGCCTGCTCGCGAATGGAGCGAGCCGGGAGGCTGCGACATAGATCACAAAACCTGAGGGGCGAAGGCGAGAGAGTGGGAAGCGAACGAGTCAAAGCTTTCGGAGCTGTGCCGCCGTACCTGGGTAGACGCCTCGCCAACGCACCGGCGGCGAACGCCCGGCCGACTTGACCGCTTTAAGCGGTCGAGTTCCAACCGCACGCTCAAAAATAACGGACGCCCGGCACCGTCATCTGAGTGCGGGTGCGCACCGTTGGTCTCAAAGGCGTCATGGGCGCTTGGAGCGACCCGGCGAAAATCATGGTGGTGTAACTGGACCGCCGCGCAGATCCACGGTGTCTGAAACTGCATCCTAACGAGCGAAGAGCGGGCGGGAATAATTTTCCCGCCCGTTTCTTTTCCGGCGATCACCCGCACGACAGACATGAATCGTCTCGCGTTTGGAATGAGTCAGCGGCCACAGTGTATCCAATTGAGCGCGGAAAAACTTTGTATCTGGCGTCCGCTAAGGCGGCGTCACAATCAACTCTTGCAGCTTCTGGGGTACGGGTACACCGACCGCGAGGCTGCGCAGCACATGCGAATCGGCCTCGGCACTGTGCGAACTTATTTGGCACAGATGAGAGTCTCCCTTCATGTATCTACTCTCTCTGGGGTGCGCCGTCTGGCGCGAGACTGGATCGCCGGGAAAACGAATCGGCGGGCAAAAGACACAGATAAACTCAGGCCGCGGCACTGCTCGTTTGGCTTTCGCCCATCATTAAGCGCTCTCCTGTCACGGCCTGCGACTAACAGGTGGGGAGACACATGAATCCTGAAAAAAACGGTGAAAACACCGACTCCGAAACGCAGATATCGATGGACGATCAAGATGCGCAGCTTGGTGCCGCAAAGCAGGCAGCAGCTAGTGGTCAGCCGATTCAGATGCTTGAGTGCCTGCACAAAAGCCGCGCACTTGATGGCCTTGTTCGACGCTTGCAATCGAAATGGCAAGTCTTGGCCTCTTCGGACATCGACATGGCTGTCGCAAAGGCGGTCGACGCCGCATACAGTTGTCTAAGGTCCGGCAAAACCGTGACCCGCTTCGCGGGCTTCTTATGGAAAGTCGCAGATCGACGAGCATTCGACTGCGCGCGTCTATTGCATGGGCAAATGCCGACAGACCCGACCGTCCTCGAAAACATCGCCGACCCGAGCAGCGTCCTTCCAGGTCACGATCCGGACGACGCGGAGGATGAGCGTAATGCTATGATTCGGCGCGCCGCACAGATCGCGCGCAAGTTAGTGCCCAAAGTCCACTTTCGACTTTATTCCTCCTTTTGCTCAGTGAAGGCGTAGGGGCGGTATTTGATGTTCTGTCCCCGTTTCAAGGTCGCAAATTGCGACCCCAAAGCAGCGCTCTCCTTTGCTGTGAGCTGGAACATGAAATCGTCCGGAAACCGCTCCCGATTTCGCTTAACCTGCTCGTTCAGGCGCTTGGTTGTCACGCCATAGAGTCGCGAGGATGGAGGATAGAGGATGGAGGACGGAGGATTGAGGATAGCGCGTGAGGAAGGAAGCAGAGGAGGGAGGGCGAAGACGACCTAAGGCAGCGGCCGCCAAAAAAATCTCTTGACCTTGGAAGCCGCACCGGGGCTTAGGCTCCTTTCATGGAGCAATCTTTCGGAAAGACACCAAGCGCGGGTGAGCTCGCCCGGCGGGCAGGAGTGAGCGCGGATACGCTTCGGCATTACGAACGCAAAGGAGTGATCGCTCCGCCACCCCGTAGCGCGAATGGCTATCGAAAATATCCGGAGGAAACGCTGGCGCGCGTCCAATTGATCCGCCGCGCCCTGGGCCTCGGCTTTACCCTCGACGATCTAGCGGGCGTCCTCCGAATGCGCGATCGCGGCGGCGTTCCTTGCGGACGGGTGCGAGCACTTGCCGCAACGAAATTAGAAGAAGTCGAGGCGCGCCTGCTGGAGCTAATCACTCTTCGCAACGACCTGCGTTCTGCTCTTCGCGCGTGGGACATGCAGCTCGCGAAGACACCGCCCGGGAAACGCGCCGGACTCCTGGATTCACTGTCCAGCGTCAGCCCAGTGAGCCCGAAACGTTCCACTCCTTTTTCGACCAACAACAACCAACGAAAGAACAAGAAACAATGAAAGTTCGAGCACTTACGGTAGCTCTCTCAATCATCGCGGCCGCGGCACCCGGCCTCGTGGCGCAGGAACCGGCTCATAATCACGACGGCATGGCGGATTGCCCGCTGAAGGCGGACCACGCCGCCGGCGTGGACGATCGGGGTGACAAAGGGATGGGTTTTTCCCATACGGAAACCACCCACCATTTCAGGATCAGAACTGATGGCGGCGCGATCGAAGTGACAGCCAACGATGCAAACGATCAGGCCAGCCGCGATCAGATTCGCGCACACCTGGCCCACATCGCAATGCTGTTCGGACTGGGAAATTTCGACATCCCGATGTTTGTGCACGACCAGAAGCCGCCGGGGGCAGACGTGATGGGCCGGATGAAGTCGAGCATCGTCTATCAGTATGAGGAAATGGAAACGGGCGGGCGGGTGCAGATCAGAACGACCGATCCGCAGGCGCTCAGCGCAGTCCACGATTTTCTCCGTTTCCAGATCAAGGAACATCGCACCGGTGATCCAATGGAGGCGCTGCAAAGTAGAAATTAGGAAGCAGGAAGCAGGAAGGAGAAAGGAGGAAGTAGAAAACGGGGACGGAAGACGGAGGTCAGAAGTCGGAAGTCGGACGAAGCGGAGCTTCGGAGACAAGTGCGTTTCCGTTCCCAAGTACAACTTGGGAACGAGGAGCGAGAGAGGTGGAGGCAATTTGTTTTTAAGCGGGAAACGCAGGTAACAGCGGTGTTACGTTTCGCTGGAGGCCCAAGGACGGTAACGGGCCGAAATGGTTTGTATGAAAGCGAACATACAAACGCAGTCTGTTAACGCTCCGACGGAATTGCCTCCGGCTTTTCCTTCTTCACATCGTGTCGCTCGCCGATCTTTCCTGCGAAGGCTCGGCCTGGGCGCGGCCTTGCTCGCACCGGGCGCGGCCCTCTTCACCACAGCCAAAAATTCCCGGGCCGCCGATAATAGCAACGGGAAAAAACTGACGAAAGGCGACGCCGATATTCTGCGATTTCTCGCCGCGGCCGAGATCATCGAGACGGATTTGTGGCAGCAATACACGGAGCTGGGTGGCCAGGATGCGCCGGAGTCCAGTTATCGCGGGGGGCTGGAAATCCTCGATGAGGATCAGCCGCAATATATTTCCGACAACACGGACGACGAACAAAGTCACGTGAACTTTCTCAATGCCTATCTGCATTCGAAAGGCGAAAAGGGCGTGAACCTGGACGCGTTCCGGACGTTGCCGAGCAGTCAGGCGGCGGGCGCCCAGCAAATCGGACGGCTGACGAACCTGACCCAGCTCACCGTGGATACGAGTTGGTGGACGCGTTATCGCAGCACGACGAATCCGGATCTCGGGGCGACGTTCCCGCACGCGGTGCCGAGCCTGGCGACTGGGTTGCACACAGCGATTCCGCGAAACAACAACGACCTCGGCAGTAACGACCCGGAGAATCCGAGCGATCACATGAAGGCGGTCGCGTTCACGGCCGGGTTCCACTTTGCGTTCATCGAGCAAGGCGGCACGAGCCTTTACGCGGCCATGGCGCAGAAGGCCAGCAGCCTGGAAGCGCTCCAGGTTATCCTGAGCATCGGCGGATCGGAGATCATGCATTTCCAGACCTGGCAGGATAAAGCGGGGAACGCGACGCCGGTGAGCGACTTTGATCCGGTGAATAGTTCGACGGTGACGTTCCAGGATCTCAAGACGGGACAGCCGGAAACGTTGCAGGCGAATTTGATCATGCCGGAGCCGTGCGACTTCATCAGCACGAGTCTGCCGGCTTGCTCGATCATTCGGCCCACTGGCGCGGCGCATGTAAGCGCGATGGGCGCGGTGAATGCGTTCACGGCTGACGGCTTGTTCAGGGGACAACCACAGAAGTTCCTGGATTTCCTGAAGTCGTTGGCAGCGGCGGCGGATGCGGCGCAAAGGGGAGACTAGGAGAAAGGAGGAAGGAGGAATTCGGAATGCGGAATGCGGAAGGCCGAAGCAAACGCCGAACGCCTAACCCGCCTTCGCAAGGCTACGGCGCGGCAGGCGCTCAACGCCGAATGTCGAATGAAAGAGGGAAGTCGGACGAAGCGGAGCTTCGAAGACAATGGCGTTCCCAAACTGGAGTTTGGAAACGAGGAGGGGAAGATGTAGGGGCGGCTGTCGCTAGCCGCGAATGTAGGAAGGACTGCGGGTGGGGACACCCGCCGCTACATTACAGCGCATTTTTGGTTTCGAGGTCGGCGAGGAACTTGGCGTATTTCTGGGTGGTGGGGTTGGTGGGGCCGAGAATTTTGCGGGCGGTGTCGGCGGCGCGGCGAGCGAGGTCTTTGGCTTCGGGGAGTTTGTTTTCGCGGGCGAGGTTGCCGGCGAGGTCGTAGCAGGCTTCGAGCGTTTCGGTGTGATCGGGGCCGCGAACTTTTTCGATCAGCCGGAAGACTTCTCGGTATTCGGGTTCGGCGGCGGCGTAGATGCCCTGGTTGAAAAAGGCGTTAGCCAGGCCGCGATGGCTTCTGATGGTAAGAGCGTGCTCGGGCCCGAGGGCTTTGGTCTCGATGGCGATCAGGTCGCGGAACATGGTCTCGGCTTCGAAGTATTTTTTGTCGGCCATCAACGCGTTCGCGAGGCTGTTGCGGTTGACGAGCGTGTTCGGGTGCTCGGGGCCGATAACTTTTTCTTCGAGCGCGATCACGTCGCGATATTGAGCGGCGGCTTCGGAGTGTTTGCCCTGGGCTTGTAAAGCGTTAGCCAAGCCAGACCGAGCGGAGAGAGTGTCGGGATGTTCGGGGCCAAGGATTTTTTCTTCGACGGTAACCAGGCCGCGGAAATCGGTTTCAGCTTCGGCGAATTTGCCCTGGCTCATCAGGACTTTGTCGAGCCGGAGCCGGCTGATAAGGGTGTCGGGATGCTCGGGACCGAGGACGCGTTCCTCGAGCCGGATAACATCGCGCAGGTTTAACTCGGCTTCGGAATACTTACCCTGGTTATTCAAGGCATAGGCAAAGCTACTCCTGCTTCTAAGTGTATCGGGATGCTCGGGACCCAGGACCTTGTTCTCCAAGTCGATGACTTGCTGGTATTCGCTGGCGGCTTCCGCGTGTTTGCCCTGACGATCCAGAGTTAGCGCAATGTTATTCCTTGTCCTAAGAGTGTCGGGATGCTCAGGGCCTAACACCTTCGCTCTTATGGCGAGGATCCGGCGATGTTCGGCTTCGGCTTCGGCGGGCTTGCCTCCGTTATCGAGGGCGATAGCGAGGCCGTTCCGGGCCAGCAAGGTATCGGGGTGCATCGGGCCGGAGATTCTTTCTTCCAAGGCCACGATGCCGCGGAACCCGGCGATCGCGTCGTTATACTTGCCCTGGCGGTATTGTGCGTAGGCGAGGCGGGTCCGGCTCCTAAGTGTGTCGGCATGCTCGGGACCGAGGGCGCGCTCGCGAGCGTCGGCCGCGACGCGAAGCACTTCCTCGGCGTCGCGATAAGAGCCTTGCTCCATCAAGAGATCGCCGATGGCGTGCTGGACGTTGGCCCACTGAGTGGCGTTGCTCTGGCGATCGGTGAGTTTTTCCGCGGCGCGGAAATGTTCCAGCGCAGTCTTGTACTGGACGCGTTTCTGGGCGGAGAACCCGGCCAGCGTATAGGCCTGGAAGATGTCGGCGGGCCTGGCGTTCCCGGTCTTTTGGATTTCGTCGATAGCTTGCAAGGCGAGGCGCTCCGATTCCAGGTAGTCATTAGCAACATAAGCAGCATTGGCGCGCTCGTAGGTAGTAGCATCGGGCGCGCGCTGGATGTTGAGAGCTATGTCGGGCAGCTTCTTGCGCAACACCTTGGCGTCGACGCCGACTTCTTTACTAAGAGCGTCGTAGACCTTTTCCTGGACGGCCGCCGGGTTTTCTTCGGTCTGCGACTGGCGGACTTCGGCTTCAACGCGGGGATACTTGAGGAGACCTTCGCGGAGCTTCGTCATTTCCTGGCCCATCGCGACGACGGCGTTCTGCGCTTCGGTTACACGCTTGGTGGTCTCGCGCTGGCTATAAAGAAGCCAGAGACCTAGGCCGACGCTGATGAGAAGAAGAATAGCGACGCCGGCAGCCCATTGTTTCACGCCGCGCCGGAGCCGGACGAGATCGCCGCGCAGTTTCAGGACGCTGGCCTCAAGACCTTCCGGAGTGGTTAGCGGATGGAACAGGTGCGCGTCCGATTGTAACTTCTGGCGGTAGGCGCGCTGGAGGGCGCGCAATTCTTCCGGCTCCCCTTCACAGGCGTCGCGCGGGAAAGTTTCGTCAATGAAGAGATACCAGACTTTCTTTCCGCGCTGACGCGCATAGAGCGCCTCGTATTGGGTGTAGCTGACCCGGCCAAACTGCGGATCGGGCTCGGGCGCCTCGGCGCCGTAGCAGTTGCCGACGATCTGGAGCACGCCTTTGCATTGGTCGATCTGCTGGCGCAACATCGCGCGGAGATCGCCGGTCTCGGTGCCGAAGATGTCCTGCCAGATCGGCTGATAACCGAGGAAGGTGAGGGTGTTGGCAGCGAGTTGGCGGCCGCTGCGCAGTTCACGGCTAACCGCGGAAATGAAGATGAGCGGGAGCGAGGCCACGGAACGTGATAACGATTATCGCGCCGTCTGGCAAGGCGCGGGATGGCAAGGCGCGGGAAATGTGGAAGGCGGAAGGCGGAATGATTGGGGGAAAGTGACGTGTGACGAGATGGAAGGGGAAATGACGAATGACGAATGACGAGTGGCAACGGATGCGGTTGTCTACAATGGCCAGGCCAGAGGGAGTGTATTCGCTTGCCATCGGCGAGGCGCGGCGTACAAGGGCACTACGATGAACACACGGATTTTGAAAGGGGCTTGCCTGTTAACAATCGGAGCGATCCTGGCGAGCGCTTCTATCGGCACGGCCCGCGCGCAATTACCCTTCGTTCCGAGCCTGCCGTTTAACAGGAGCAGCACAGCGGAGAAAGTCGTGACCGCCGCAGTGATTGCGATGACGATCTATTTCATTGCCAGATACGAGGCGACGGAACGGCAGCGGGAGGTGGCCGAGATGCGGGCGCGCCAGTCGTATGCGCGGATGTCGGCGAAGCGCAGAGCGGACATGAAAGCGAGGAAGGTGCGTTATATCGCGGTGGATACGGAGCGAGGCCAGAAGACCTCGCCCAAGGCAAAGAAGACGGTGATGATTTACGATACGCAAACGCAGAAGGTGGCGAGCAACACGGCCTACGACGTCGAGAAAGCACCTGACGTGGGAAGTACGGCGAAGATCGATAACTATTCGGCGGAATACGTTGGGTCGGGGCAGTAGGACGGAGGTCAGAGGTCAGAGGTCGGAGCGAAGAAGTTAGTGTAGCTGCCGCCAGCGCTGACGACAGCTACACCTCCTCGTTGCTACACGAGATAGCATAAAGACGTTTCCTGTTCGGATGCGGAAATCGCCCCGGATGGGAGGGGGTTCACGCGCGGTGGCCGCCCAGGGCCGCATCCCTTTCTCTGCGAACCAGATATTTTTTCACAATTATTTTTGGAAAAGTCGGGTCGAGCAGAGCCGGGAGGCTTTTTGGGCGCGAACCAGGAGGTAACCGACAATAACGCTGCATTTCGCGGCGCTTCGGCCCACGACACCACGCTTATGATGACTCATTTTTCTTCGACCTGTCTCGTAACGCCGCGCCGGATGCTTCTCGCCGCCATCAGTTTTGGACTCAGCCTTGCGGCGATGACGTATGCCGCCAACCCGAATCAAGGCACGCTCAATCCGGGGAGCGCCGCGGCGTTACAATGGGTCGGTGACGCGATTGGCGGGCCGTCCGTCACGACGGAATCAACCTGCCAGGATGGAGTTAACTGCGACGTTTTCACGATCCATCTCACCGGGGCCGCGTCGGATTACGCCGGCAAGCAGCTCGTGGTTAAAATCACCTTTTCCATGTTGAGCGACTACGATCTCTACGTTCATAAGGACACCGTAAACGGAAAAGTCGTGTTTCCAGGCGGGAACGGTTCGCAGCCAGGAACCTTTGAACAGGTCGTCATCAATCCCGCGACGTCCGGCGCCGGCGATTACGTTGTCCACGTCACCTATTCCGATGTCGTGCCGTCCGATCAATATCATGGCACGGCGACCATCATGAGCGCGGCAACGGCGACTCCGCCGCCGATGCGGACCGCGAACTACATTTCGGGTGGGATTACTTTCAGCAACAGCATTCCGGTGAAAGCCCCGGTCGCCTTGCGCGATGGAGAGCCGAGCAATCGGACCGACTTCGCGGGCAACGCTTACGTCGGCGCGATTCGCGGATTTCCTGCCGGCGTCGATCTCTGGCGTTTCGATTTGAATCCGTTGAGCCCGTCGTTCGACCCGAACATGCGGGTGCCGATTTATCGCGGGCAACCGGACGCGTTCAGCCCGGCCGCGACCGAAGCCGAGCTGGGCGGTGACGGCGGCGGCGACATCGATCTGGCGGTTCCGTTCAGTCTCCCGCCGAGTCAGGCGAATCCGACGCTGTCGTTTTGCAGCTTGATCGCGGCGAATATTTCGACGGGGAATTCGACTGACCGTGCCGCGACTTTCCAAAAGAACCCGGTGGGCAATGGGACCGGGGGCGTGATCGTGGATGACCGGCAGTGGCAGGAATTTCTGGGGAACACGTCGGTTTACATGTGGTATCGGACGCTGCAACCGGCGGTGACCCAGATTCAGCGCTCGGATGATGGCGGATTAACTTTCGGGCCGGCGGTGACCGCGGGCACGACGACGCAGGTGGGACCGATCGACGTTCATCAATCCGATGGCGTCGTCTATGCGGGAACGAGCCAGGGCACCGTCGCCGTGGGAACGCCGCCGGGTGTGGGATTGCCGCCGACTTCCTACACGGTGAATCAGGCCGCGACCGATCCGAACGGCGTCGCGCATCTTTTCTTCGTCACGAAAGTGGCGGATGACGGGACACCGAACGGGACCGTTTACGTTTGTTATTCCAACGACGCCGACATCCTGTTGAAACATTCCACCGACAAAGGCGCCACCTGGAGTCTGCCGGTGCGCGTCAACAACGTCGGCACGAACAGCAACGTTTTCCCATGGATGGAAACGGGTCCGACGCCCGGCTCTGTCGGCATAGTTTGGTTCGGCACAGTCGGGGGCAACGATGACAACGCCGAGTGGCGAGTTTACTACGCGCAATCGTTCAACGCGTCTTCAGCCAATCCTACGTTCCGCGAAATCCAGGTAACCGAGCCGGAGCACATCATCCATGCCGCCAATATTTCCGAAGGCGGCCTGACCGGCGCGAACAATCGAAACCTGATCGATTACTTCCAGGTCTCGTTCGATCCGCAGGGCGCGGCGGTGGTCGCTTACACCGACGATCACAACGATTACGATGGGCACACCTATGTGTCGCGCCAGCTCAGCGGGCCCAGCATTAACGGCGGAAATTTGCCAGCGCAGGTGGAGGGAACCGCGCTGGTCATCCCACCCGGCACGGCGACCGTGAGTTCTGATGAAGTGATGCCGCCGCGGGTTCCCGGTTTGAATGGCGAGCAGGTCACCGATTACAGCCAGGATTTGCAGGAAGGCAGCATCCCGCGGATTCACGCCGCGGACGCCTCCGATGTTTTGACGACGCGCTACGAGACTTCCGGGAGCGGGCCAAATTTTGCCATCGCCGCCACGATGCGCGTCTCGGACCTGAGCTTCATCCCGGGGCAGACCACCTGGCAGATGAGCTTCGCGGCGAACGCGCCGCATAATGTTTTGAGTCCCACCGGCACTTATTCTTTTGGCGCGTCCGATCACGCCGATCAGTTTTTCGTCGAGGCCGATACCGACGTGAATGGAGGGCAAACCTTTACCTACGGGGTCACGGCGCGGGCCAACGATGGCAAACTCATTTATACGATTGTCGGGAACGCCGATGCCGGAGAGTTTAACCAGGCCGACAACACAATCTCGGTGCAGGTGAGCGTGGCGAAATTGAACGCCATCCTCGGCACGGCGGGTCACCCGTTGATCACGAACGGCACCGTCCTTTCCGGATTGCGCTCGCGTTCCTACACGATCGAAGTGGTCCCGCCGGTGAGCGGCCAGGCTTCGCGGCAAGGCCGGCGCGATATCGCCCGTGGCGGGACACAATTCGTCGCGCACGATACTTCGTTTAATCCGGGTCCCATACCGACGGCGACTCCGTATCCGCCGCCGTTCGTCGCGCCGGGTACTACGCCGGTCCCGACGCCACCGCGCCGGCGGCTCGCGAATATCGCGACGCGCGTGAACGTGCAGGGCGGCCAGAACGACGGCATCGCCGGATTCATCAAACGAAATGCCGCCACGAAACGAGTAATGGTCCGGGCCCTCGGCCCGTCCATCGGGATCGCCGGCGGATTGCAGGACCCGGTCTTGAGAGTTTTTGATTCCACCGGCGCGCAAATCGCGACCAACGACAATTGGCGCACGACGCAGCAGGCGGAAATTTCCGCCAGCGGTCTCGCGCCGAAGAACGACAAGGAAGCCGCGGTCATCATCAACTTGACCGGCGCGACCGCGCACAGCAATTACACGGCGATTCTGAGTGGCGCGAATGGCGGTACCGGTATCGGGCTCGTCGAAGTTTACGATCTCGATGCGGAATCGTTCGCCGATCTGGGCAATGTCGCCACGCGCGGCTTTGTCGGGACTGGCGACAACGTTCTCATCGGAGGATTTGTGGTGCGCGACGATTCGCTCACGAACCAGCCGCAAAACATTCTTGTGCGCGGGATCGGCCCATCGCTCAGCGCGGCCGGCGTTTCGAATCCGCTCCAGGATCCATTCATCGAGCTGCACGATGCCCAGGGCGCGTTGGTCGTTTCGAATGATGACTGGGGATCGAGTCCGGACGCAGCGGCGCTGACCACCAGCGGTCTGGCCCCGACCAACCCGAAGGAGTCGGCGATTCTGAAGACGCTGGCGCCCAGCCCTTACACGGTCATTCTCAAAGGGGCGACCGGTGGGACCGGCGTGGGCAACGTCGAGGCGTATAACCTCGGCAATCAATAACTGTAGCCGCTTCGCTGTGCGAAGCGTGAGAGTTGGCGTTGCCGCGTCGATCTCGCGTCGCCCATAGGGCGACGGCTACAGCATTGCAAGAAGAGCGAGAAAACTCGGTCGAGCCCGCGACGATTTTGTGTATCGTCGAGAGATGGCAAACGACGTGGCTGATCTCACCGACGCGGCAGAAGGCGGCGCGGAGTTTGTCTTGTCGAGCACCCCGGTTGTGCCGCCGGAAAAACGCGCGCCCGATTCCGCGAGCCTGCACGATTACGAAAATCTCGGGGAGCTGCCCCGCTCTTACGGCGGCGCGTTTCTTTTTGCGATCGCGCGCGATCCGCACACGCTTTTTGTTTATTGGGACATCGATTGGGTGGCGGTTTTCGGTGACAGGCCGCCGGTGGATCGCAAAGTGCACCTGCGCGTTTTGTGGCATGAAGGCATCGAGGAATCCACCGCCGCGGTCGAACCGCTCGCAGCCAGTCACTTGGTTTCGGTGCTGCACGCGCGCAGTTCCTACCGGGTCGAGATCGGTTATTACGCGCCGGAGAACGTCTGGAATTCCGTCGCGATTTCGGCCGCCGTCATCACTCCGCCTGATGAGGTGGCGGAAAATGGCCCGGTTGATGTGGCCACGATCCCATTTCACCTGAGCTTCCAGCGGATCGTCGATACCTTCCGCGGCTCGAAATATGACGGCGACGCGCTCGCCGAGATTCTCGGCCGGTTGCAGCATCACGCCGATAGCTCGGACGCGACCCTGCCGGAAAGCGAACGCGAACTTTTGCGCGCTCTCGAGTCAGGCCTGTCCGAAACGAGCGCATCTCAACGCGCCCGGCTGCGGCGGGCGCCGGATCTGTTCGCGAGCCGCGAACGCGTGGAATCGATCCTCGGTTTCGGCGCGACCAGCCCGATGTGATTTCTGTAGCCGTCGCCCTGTGGGCGACGTGAGAGCAGCGACGATCTCTCTCGCGCTTCGCACAGCGAAGCGACTACAGAAGAGCGGAACAAGAAACATTATTTACTCAGCTTTATTCCCTCGGGCATTTCCGGCGGCGGTGCGCTGATGTGGCTGTGGCTCTTCCCGTAGCCAAAATAGAAGATGAACCCGATCAGGAGCCAGACGATCAAGCGCATCCAGTTGGTCCATCCGAGGCCGTAGATCATCGCGCCGCAGACGAGGATCCCGAGGATCGCGACCACCGGCAGCGCCGGCACTCGGAATCCGCGCTCGAGATCAGGACGCCGAACCCGCAAAATCCAGACGCCGGCGCAAACCAACATGAAGGCGAAGAGCGTTCCGATGCTGGTCATCTCACCGACGACATCTTCTGGAATAAAGGCCGCGAAAACGCCCGTGAAGACAAAGAACAGCAGGTTCGATTTATAAGGCGTCCTGAAGCGCGGGTGCACATCAGAGAAAATCTTCGGCACCAGGCCATCCTTGCTCATGGAATAAAAGACGCGCGACTGACCGAGCAGCATCACGAGAATTACCGAGGAGAAGCCGGCGAGAATGGCGACCGTTACCGACTTCGACAGCCACTCGTAGCCAGTCATGTATTTGGTGATGGCGAACGCCACCGACGCTTCGCGACCGGCGCTTCTGAAATCCTGAACACTGGCAACACCGCTCAAGACGTAGGAGAACAGCACGTAGAGCACGGTGCAAAGGACCAGCGACCCGAGGATACCAATCGGCATGTCACGTTTCGGATTCCGCGCTTCCTGCGCGGCGGTCGACACAGCATCGAAGCCGATATAGGCGAAGAAGACGACCCCCGCGGCGCCGAGAATACCCAGGATTCCACCGTAGGCGTGCTGGATACCTTGCGGCGTCGTATAAGTCGTCGCCGCTGGAATCAGCGGCGTGTGGTTCACGGGATTCATAAATCCCCACCCGATTCCAATGACGAGCAACACGATGCTCACCTTCAGGACGACGATAAGACCATTCACAAACGCCGATTCCTTGGTACCGCGGATAAGCAGGAGGGAAAGGAGCAGAAGGATGAACACCGCCGGGATATTCATAATGCCATGCACGCCTGTGCCCGCGGCCGCCTCGAACGGCGAGTGCGACCACTCGTATGGAATGCGCCAGCCGAACCAGTCGAGCACACGATTGAAATACGCGCTCCACGCGATGGAGACGGTGGCCGCGCCTACCGCATATTCGAGAACTAAATCCCAGCCGATGATCCACGCGACGAACTCGCCCATGGTCGCATACGAGTAGGTATAGGCGCTGCCGGCTACTGGAATCAGGGAAGCGAATTCCGCGTAACAGAGACCGGCAAAGGCACAGCCGACGCCGGCAACGATAAAGGCGATTACAACCGATGGGCCCGCCCGATCCGCAATTGCGGCCGCGGTGCGCACAAAGAGACCGGCGCCGATGATCGCCCCGATGCCGAGCGCCACCAGATTCCACGGCCCGAGTGAGCGTTTCAGGCTGTGTTCGCCGACCTCCTCCGCCTCATGCATTAGTTTATCCAGAGGCTTTCTTGCGAATAGATTTGCCATGGGTTCGCTTTCCTTTTGGGTTGCTGTCCGAACTCTTTCGGTTTCGCTAGGTGGGCTGGTCGCCTGATGGCGCCCCAGCATTCGATTTCCGCCAGAAAAAATAAACCGGCACGCCGGTAAGGACGATCATGAGGCCGGGCCACGTCGTCGCCGTTTGATAGATAAAGAGCACGCCGAGGATGACAGACGCGCCGATGATATAAAGCGCGGGCACGATCGGATAACCGAAAGCTTTATAGGGGCGCTCAGCGTCCGGTCGTTTCCGTCGCAGCACAAAAATCCCGATGATCGTCAGGATGTAGAAGATGAGCGCGGCCGAAATGACGTAGTCGAGCAAATTGCCGTAAAGGTTTCCGTAGGTGATCGTGCCGGTCGCGTCGGTCTTGACCGTGCGCGGCAGAACGAGGATGCCGGCCCAGATACCTTGAATGATGAGGCCCCACGAAGGCACGTGTTGCTTGTTCAATTCGCCCACCCGCCGGAAAAACAGACCGTCGCGCGCCATCGCGTAGTAGGCACGCGCACCCGCCAGGATCAGCCCGTTGTTGCAGCCGAAGGTCGAGACCATGATCGCGACGGCCATGATCGCAGCGCCGGCGCCGGGGAAAATCACATTGGCCGTTTCGGAAGCGACGCGATCGCTCGGCGCATTCTGAATTGCCGAGAAAGGCAGCGCTGCCAGATACGCGACGTTGGCGAGGAGATAGAGACCGATGACCAGGATTGTCCCGAAGGCCAGCGACAGCGGAACGTTCCGGCGCGGATTGATGACCTCGCCGGCGGTGAAGGTAATGTTGTTCCAGGCGTCGGCGGAAAAGAGCGAATTCGTCTGGGCCACGCAAATGCCGACGAAGAGACCGAACGCCGTCACCGCGGAGAGACTTGGCCCGACATCCTGCAAATTCCCGCGCAGGGTCCAGAAGTCGCTGAAATTCGCCGCGCCCGCGCCCGATCTTAACCCGACAACGATGCCGAGCACAATCAGCGCGACGAGTGCGCCGGTCTTCGCCGTGGTGAAAACGTTCTGGACGAGCTTGCCCAGTTTGAGGCCGCGCGTGTTCATGAACGTCAGGAGCGCGATCATGGCCAGGCCGACGAACTGGGCGGTCGAAAGCGACAACGCGTAGCCGCCGAAACGAATCGGCGCGATCAGGTAATTCGATTCCGACACCCACGGAATGAGCACGCCCATGTAGCGCGCGAATCCCACGGCGACGGCTGCGATCGTGCCGGTCTGGATCACGAGGAAAAGCGTCCAGCCATAGAGGAAGCCCCAGAGCGGCGAGAAGGCTTCGCGCAGGTAAACGTATTGGCCGCCGGCCTTCGGCATCATCGCGGCCAGCTCGCCGTAGGAAAGCGCCGCCATCAGGGTGAGCAGGCCGGTGACGAGCCAAACGACGAGCAGCCAGCCGGGCGCGCCGACCTGCCGCGCAATGATCGACGAGACGATGAAAATGCCCGAGCCGATCATCGAGCCGGCCACGAGCATGGTCGAGTCGAGGAGACCGAGCCCGCGGATGAACTTGCCGTTAGTGGGTTCGGATGATGGTAACATGGTTGGCGTCCGTCTGAGCCGCGCAGAGTTAATCATCAGGCGGCCTCGCTGCGCAACGCCAAAAGACAACCGTTCGCGCCCCGGGGCGAGTGTGCTATTCTCTGCGCTCGTGTCCAGTCGCCTCCGGATTGCATTGATTAGAACCAATTTCGCCGCGCTCTTAGTGTGCCTGGCGATCGCGCCGGCAACCCGCGCCGCGACCGCGGGCGCTCTCCAATACGAAGCGCTTCCCCTCATTCGTTCGGCCCAAAATCATTTGCTCGTCCGCGCGGAGATCAACGGCAAGCCCGCGCTCCTCGGCGTGGACACAGGCGCGCCGGTCAGCGCGATCGCGCTCAATCGCCGCGCTTATTTTGGAATGGCGCCCATCACCGGAAAATCCACGCTCCCAACCCGGCTCAGCATTAACGGCGCATTCAACTCCGTGGCGATCGCGCGCAATCTCCGGCTCGGCGCGCTCAACCTGGTCGACGAGCCGATGGTGATGGTCGATCTCGGCGGGCTGCGCCGTTCCAGCAAACGCGATGAAATCGACGGCATCCTCGGCGCTGACATTCTGTTTCCCACCAAGGCGCTCCTCGATTGCCAGCGGCAAATCCTGATCCTGAAAATAAATCCGAGCGTGCCCGGCACGGTGCCCGGGTTCGACCTGGGCGGATTCCGCCGGATCCCGATGCACGTCAGCGACGGCTTTAATCTTTACGTCGATGGCTCCGTGAACGGAAGGAAGGCGAGGCTGATGGTGGATACGGGCGCGTTCGCGACCCTGCTCCATTCGCAGTTCGTGCGCGGGATGCGGATTCCGTTGCGCGACACGCCCTTCAGTTCTTCCGGCGTGAACCTGAAACAGCGCGGCGTGCAGATGGCCACGATCTCGCGTCTCTCGATCGGCCCGATCGATCTGGAGCGAAATGATGTGGGCGTAATCAACCTCGAAGGCTTGATCCACGGCGGCTTGCTCGATGCCTCACCGCCTGTCGCCGGCCTCCTCGGCTCCGAGATTTTGCGCCGCCATCACGCCATCATCGATTTCGGGACGAAAAACCTCTACCTGAAACGGTGATGCTTCTTCTTCTGTAGCAGCGGCCCTGCGGGCCGCTTGTCGAAACACGAGGCCGTTCTCGAGCGGCCCACAGGGCCGCTGCTACAGAAGAGGGTTGAAACCGCGAGCTATTCGATGTCCAGCTCGCGCACTTTCTTTTGGGCGCGGATGATCTCCACCTGGTTCCGCAACTTATCGGCCAGCCCGACTTTCTGCGAAATGCCGTCGATCAAAATAACGGGCGACGAAAGATCGGAAGTGTTCACCTTGATGTTTTCCAACCCGACAATCCGATAAATGAACGGCTGCAAAACCTCGATGTCTTTCACACGATACAGCTCGAGCGTTTCGGTGATTTTGCTGAAAATGCCCTGCGTCGTTTTCAAGCGCTCACTCGTCAGCTCGAACACCTGGTTCTTCGTTTCCAGGTACCGCCGAAATCCGATGAAGATCGGGACGATGAGCCAGCAGAACAGGAAGCAGAGAATGAAACAGCCGAGATTTTTCAGTTGCGACGCTGTCCCGCGCCAGATCGTTTCTTCCGCCATGAGCCCAGTTCTATCAGAGTGGCGGCGCAGCACAAGCATCGTGGCCGCTTCTTCTGTAGCCGCTTCGCTATGCGAAGCGCGGTTGTCGGCATCGCCGCGCGAATCTCACGGCACCCACAGGGCGACGGCTACAGAAGAGAAATGCGGTGGCTACAGAAGATGATTGATCAGGCTTTCGTTCTCGGCGCGGGGCTTGGGATGCGGCTGCGTCCGCTCACCGAAGATCTGCCCAAGCCGTTCATCCCGATTTTCCAGAAGCCGCTGATCACCTTTGTGCTCGATCACCTGATCGCGGCTGGCGTGCGCTCGTTCATTATCAACACTCACCATCGTCCCGAAGCGTTCCGGGAATTTTTCGCGGAGAAAAATTATCGCGGTCACCCAGTGCAACTGGTCCACGAGCCGGAAATCCTGGGAACGGGTGGCGGGATCAAGAATGTCGAATCGTTGCTGCGGGCGGAGCATTTCATTTCTTACAGCGGCGATCTCCTGACGGACATCGAGCTGGCGCCGTTAGTCGAAGAACATTTCCGCGCGGGGAACGACGTGACGCTTGCCTTGCGCGAAACCGAGCACGGCCGTGATGTGGCGATTGAGGACGGGCGCATCGTGGACATCACGAATCGATACGGTCACCCGGGCCGCTACGATTTCGCCGGCATTTGCATCTGGACGCGAGCGGTCTTCGAGCGCATTCCGAGCGGGCGCGTTCTTTCCTACATTTCGGTCCTGACGGAATGGATCGGGCAGGGTGGCAGGATTGGCGGCGTTGTCTTGAACGAGCGAAAATGGTTCAACATCGGCTCGCGCAAGGAATATCTCGCCGCGCATCGCGTCATTCTGGAAGAACATTGGAAACCCGATTACCTGGAATCCTCCACCTGGCCGGTCAGCGTGGCCAGCGACGCGGAGATCAATCCAAGCGCCACGCTCTCGGGCTTTTATTCGATCGGGGCCGGTTGTCGGGTCGGCGCTGGCGCGACCCTGGAGGACACAATTCTCTGGCCGGGCGCACAAATCGCTTCCCGATCTCACCTTCGTAACTGTATTGTCCGCTCCCAGCGTAAAGCGGAAGGCGACCTCAGTGACACCGACATCTAGAACCACCAGGACCGAGCTGCTCCTCCGGCAGACCCGGATTCATTTTCCCAGGCTTGAAGACGCGAAGGTCAGGATCACGCCGATCGAGAAGGGCGGCTCCGACCGGAAATTCTATCGCGTTCGTTGTTCGCCGGAACAGACGATCATCCTCGTTAAATACAATCTCGAGCGCGAAGAGAACCGGCATTACGTCGAGATCGCCGAGTTCCTGGCCGCGCACAAAATTCGCGCTCCGAAGATTTATTTTCACGATGCCGCGGAAGGCCTGATCTGGATCGAAGATCTCGGCACGACCGACCTTTGGAGTCACCGCCATGAAAGCTGGATGGTGCGCCGCGCTTTTTACGAATCAGCGCTCGGCGAAATCGTGAAATTGCATTGCCTGCCAGAACAAGCGCGGCAGAACATTCAGAAAAATTTACCGGCGGAATTCGACGCGGCGCTCTATCGATGGGAGCAGAACTATTTCTTCGAGAACTGCCTCGGCCGTTTTTTCGGCGTCGCAGCGAATGAGCTTTCCGAGCTGGCAAAGCTGCCCTCGTTAGGCCAGATTGCGGAAGAGCTCGCTCGGCGGCCGCGCGTTCTCGTTCACCGCGACTTTCAATCGCAAAACATCATCATTCGCAACGGCCAGGCGCACTTCATCGATTTCCAGGGAATGCGTCCCGGTCTCGCCGAGTACGATCTCGCCTCGCTCCTCTTCGATCCCTACGTCACCTTTTCGCGCGCGGAATGCGAGGAGCTTCTGGCGGATTATGAAGCGAAACGCGCCGCCGCCGGCAGCTCGGTCGCGCCCGATTCGCGCTCGATCTTTCGCCTCTGCGGAATCCAGCGGCTGATGCAGGCGCTGGGCGCATATGGATTCCTCGGGCTCGTCAAAGGCAACGGGACATTCCTCGAACATATTCCCGCCGCGATCGGTTCGCTGCGCGGGCTGGTGGCGGAGATTCCGGATCTGAAAAAACTGAGCGTGGCGCTCGACCTCGTGTCGTAAGCGCAGCGGCGATGTCCGCAAGGCAGATGAACCCCGCTACCCCAGCATCCTCGAATTCCTTGCCGCGCCTCATCGCGTGGACCGCCGTCATTGGCAGCACGCTGCCGGAAATTATCTGGCAGGAATCCGGGCATCAGGTGGGGTGCTGGTTCACGACGATCGAATCGTTGGTGATCGTGGCGGCGGCGCTCCTGGCTATTTGGATTCCATCGTTGCGCGCGCTGGTGAGATTTTTGGTCGCGGTCGCGCTCCTAAATCTGGTGTGGGGCTGCATCTCGCCGGCGCTGGTGGCGCTGCCTGCGGTTCGCGCCGTGACGGACAATGCCAGCTGGGGCGCGCGCTTGTTCCTGGCCCGGACCTTCACGGTTTCCGGCGCGATTCTCGTCAGCTTTACCTTGATCGGCAGCGGAATTACGCGGCGCGATTTGTTTTTATGCTGGGGAAATCCGGCCGCGCCGGCGCAACCGATCCCATTTCTCGGCCTGCGCAAATCGGTTCCGTGGACGTGGCTCGGCCCGGCCTTCGTCCTGGTTTTCGCGGTGGTGCTCTCGCCTTATCTTTACCTGACGGTGCACCCGAATTTCAGTTTCAGTGAACGCATCGTGCGCACGTTCCCCTGGAGCATCGCCGTCGCCACGCTCAACGCGGCCAGCGAGGAATTTCAATTTCGCAGCGTCCTTCTCGCGCATCTCCGTGGCGTTTTTCGCCCGGCGGAAACGATTTTGCTGACGGCGGTTTTCTTCGGGCTCGGTCATTACTACGGCCAACCGTCCGGGCCGCTGGGCGTTTTAATGGCGGGATTCGCCGGCTGGATTTGGGCCCGCAGCATGATCGAGACGCGGGGCGGCGTCTGGGCGTTTCTCATTCATCTCATCCAGGACATCGTCATTTTCACCTTCCTTGCGGTGGGCGCTGGGATGTGAAGGGATAATGACGAAGCACGAATGTCGAATGTCGAAAGACGAAGCATGAATGCCGAAATCAGAATGCGGAGGGCTCCTGTCCGATTTTCGACATTCGAGCTTCGTCATTTCGACGCTATCGCACGAAGGGATTCGTTCGTCGCTCGGCGCCGATTGTCGTCGCGGGTCCGTGACCCGGGAGCACTGTGACGTCGTCGCCGAGCGAATAGAGCTTCTCCTTGATCCCGCGAAACAACAGGTCGCCGTCGCCCCCGGGCAAATCCCAGCGGCCGACTCCGCTCGCGAAAAGGACATCGCCGCCGATCAGCAGCTTCTCTTTCCGCGAATAAAAACAGACGCTGCCTGGACAATGTCCCGGCACTTCCAGGAGTTCCAGCTCGAGGCCGAGGAAGTCGCGCGCCGGCGTTGCCGCAATCAGGAAATCCGGCTCGACCGGCTCGATCTCCAGTTGGAAACCAAAGCCGCGAAAAAATTCCGGGTCGGAAATCATCGGCGCCGTTTCGGCATGGCAACCGAGCTGGCAGCCGAATCGGCGTTTGATTTTCGCTACGTCCGGAATGTGATCGAAATGACCGTGCGTCAGAAGTAACAGCTTCGGCGTCACGCCCTCAGCCACGAGCCAATCACAGGCGCCGTCCGGCGCGTCGAACAGGATCGGGCCTTTCGGCGCCTCGATCAGGTAGCAGTTCGTCTCGAAAATCCCGCCGCAGAAAGTCTCGTATCGCATCGCCCAAAACTGTAGCCGGGGTCGGTGACCCCGGCCAGGGGGCCGGCCACTTGCCATCATTTCCGCCGGGATTAACGATCCCGGCCACAGGGAACGAAAGCTGCATGCAAGGGCGCGGCCAACGGCTCGTTCTTTGAATGTTCCGCCCAGCCGATTGTCTCACTTCCTACGAATGAACTTACGCGCCGCGGTTTTCTTGCCTTCTGCAGGGATTCTGCGACTTTCCGAAACCTCTTTTTCAGAATGAAGCTATCTCTCCGCACTCTTTTCACCCCGCTCGCTGTCGTTTTGGCCGCCGCGCTCACGACCACGCCCCTCCTGGCGAAGTCGGACGCGGGAAATGTCACCACCTCCGTCGGCCGCCTTCTCGAGGAAGGTCATTACACCCACCAGGCACTCAACGACGAGGTCTCGAAGAAGTTCCTCAAGACCTATCTCGAGCTGCTCGATTTCAGCCATCTCTTCTTCACCCAGCAGGACGTCGACATGCTGACTTCGAAATACGGCGCGTCGCTGGATGACGATGTGCTCCTGGGAAACCTGAAGCCGGCCTACGAAATCTACGATCTCTACACCAAGCGCGTCGACGACCGCGTCGCCAGGATCAAGGAACAGCTCAATCAGCAGCAGATCGATTTCAAAAGCGACGCGACCATCGAGATGAGCCGGCAAAAAGCGCCGTGGCCAAAGGATGACGCGGAGGCTGACAACGTTTGGCGCGGCCGGATCGTGAGCGAGCTGCTCCAGGAACATCTCAGCGAGCATCCGATCGAGCCCGGGCCGAAATTAATCGCGCGCCGTTACGAGCGCCTCGCCCGCAACGTTCACGAGCAGGACAAGGACGAGCAGGTGAAACTTTTCCTCGACGCGCTCGCCCAGGCTTACGACCCGCATTCGGAATACCTGAGCAAAGCCGACCTGAAGAATTTCAGCATCAACATGGGGCTGTCGCTGGTCGGCATTGGCGCGATGCTCCGGACGGAAGACGGCTACGCAAAGATTGAAAGCCTGGTGCCGGGTGGCCCGGCGCAAACGGACGGACGCCTGAAAGTGGGCGACCGGATTACGGCTGTGGCGCAGGGGAACGGCGAGTTCAACGACGTCCGCGACATGCGTCTCGACAAGGTGGTTGAACAAATTCGCGGCAAGAAGGGAACCAAGGTCCGGCTTCTGGTGATTCCGGCTGATTCGCCGGATCCGTCGAAGCGCAAGACGATCGAGCTGGTCCGCGACGAGATTAAGTTGAAAGACCAGGAAGCGCGCGCCGACATCATTATTAAGAAGAACGAAAACGGCGAACCAGTGAAGCTCGGCTGGATCACGTTGCCGTCGTTCTACGCTGACATGGATCGGCACCAGAAGAGCACTACCAAGGACGTGCTCGCGCTCCTCAAGCGGTTGAAGAAGGAAAACATCTCCGGCCTGATCGTCGATCTGCGCCGGAACGGCGGCGGCTCTCTCGAAGAAGCGATCGCGCTGACCGGACTCTTTTTGAAATCGGGCCCGATCGTGCAGACGAAAGGCTCGAACGGCAACATCGTCGTCTCGAGCGATCCCGATCCGGGCATCGCTTACACCGGGCCGATGATCGTGCTGACCAGCCGGCAAAGCGCATCAGCCAGTGAAATTTTCGCGGCCGCGCTCCAGGATTATGGACGCGCCTTGATCGTCGGCGACAAGAACACGTTCGGCAAAGGCACGGTGCAAACGATCCTCGAGATCGGGCGTTTCACCTCCTTGCTCGGCAGCCGTTCGCAGGAAGATGGCGCGCTGAAGCTGACCATCCAAAAATTCTACCGCGTCGCCGGTGGCTCGACGCAGCTTCACGGGGTCGCGTCGGATATTGTTCTGCCGACGTTGAGCGACCTACCGGAGTTCGGCGAGGGCGCCCTGAAGAATTGTTTGCCTTACGACGAAGTCCCGAAGGCGCGGTATACGAAATGGTCTGACGGCCGCGGTTTGTTTATCGACGAATTGAAACGCCGTTCGGAAGCGCGCGTCCAGGCGAACCCCGAGTTCAAATATGTGATGGAAGACATGGAGCGTCTCCGCAAGCGGCTCGATGAAAACCGCATCTCGCTCAATGAAGACACCCGCCGGGTAGAGTTGAACGACGACAAGATCCGCAAGGAAACGCGCGCCAAGGAACGGCTTGCCCGCCACGACGAAGAAATGCAGATGATCCGGCTCACACTCGACAACGTCGACAAACCGAATCTCCAGCCGATCATTTTCCCCGGGAAACTGGCCGCCAACAAGAAGGGCGGAAACAACAAGGTCGCGCCCGAAGCGGCGACTGATTCCGATTCCGACTCGATTGGCAGCGACGACGGAACCAAAGAGCCGGCGATCGATCCCGAGCGCGACGAGACCCTGAACATCCTGAAAGACCTCGTCGATTTGAATCGCGGTCCGACGACCGCGAGCACGACCAGCACGCCGGCCCCGAACTGATCAATGCTCGTCTAGCGCCAAAGGCGCGGCATTCATCAAAAGCCTGGGGCAGCGCCCCAGGAATTCGAACAACGTCAATCCGTCAGCGCTGAAGGCGCGATTCAATTCCCGGCCTGTTGAATCGCGCTTTCAGCGCTCGTTGATCCTCCGATCAGATTCCTGGGGCGGATGCCCCGGGCTATTATGAGTACGCGCCTTTGGCGCTGAATGGCACCCGCTTATCACACCGCGATCGGCGCTTTGATCGTGGGGTGCGGGTCGTATTCGCTGAGGACGAAATCCTCGAAACGGAAATCGTAGATGCTTCTTACTGCGGCGTTCAATTGCATTCGCGGCAGCGGCCGAAATTCGCGAGACAATTGCTCGCGCGCCTGTTCGAGATGGTTCTGGTAAAGGTGGAGGTCGCCAAAGGTGTGGATGAATTCGCCCGGCCGCAGATCGCACACTTGCGCGACCATCATCGTGAGCAGTGAATACGACGCGATGTTGAACGGGACGCCGAGAAACAGATCGGCGCTCCGCTGATAAAGCTGGCAGCTCAGCTCGCCGTCGCGCACGTAAAACTGGAAGAGCACGTGGCAGGCAGGCAGCGCCATCCGGTCGAGATCGGCGACGTTCCACGCACTCACGATCAATCGCCGGCTCTCCGGATTTCGTTTTATCTCCGCAATGACGCCGTCGATTTGGTTGATGACCGCTCCATCGGCCCCGCGCCAGCGGATCCATTGCGCGCCGTAAACTGGGCCGAGCTCGCCGCTTTCATCCGCCCATTCATCCCAGATCGTCACCCCTTTTTCATTGAGCGAACGCACGCTCGTGTCGCCTCGGAGAAACCAGAGCAACTCGTGGATGATCGACTTGAGATGGAGCTTCTTCGTGGTGAGCAGCGGAAATCTTTCCCGCAAATCGAAGCGGGTTTGCGCGCCGAAAACGGAGAGCGTTCCCGTGCCGGTGCGATCTTCGCACGGCGCGCCCTTCTCCAGGACCAGCCGAAGAAGATCGTGATACTGCCGCATCCCTGACCTAGATAAACGCGAAAAACCTACGACGCGAGCAGTTGATTGCTGTAGCGCGGATCGCCGGTGACATCGTCGCCGAGCCAGGCCGGCGGCATGAAATCTTTCGCGGCCTCTTCCGTATCGAATTCCACTTCCGCCACGACGAGGCCCTCGTGCCGGCCATGGTAAACATCGATCTCGACGATGCGGTCGCCGACCGGGATTTTGGAGCGCGTCTTCAGCAGCCGTTTGCCTTCCGTCGCCGGCCAAAGCGCGGCGAACTGTTCGGCCGTCAGTTCCACTTCTCTTTCCTCGCGCACATTGCCGAGCCCGCGCTTGTAGGTGAGCGAGTGCCGTGCGCCCGATTTTCGCAGCCGCACCTGCAGGCCATCGTCCAGGCTAACGAGGTAGCCCTGCGAGATCTCCGCGGACGGATAACTCGTTAGGTCGTCCGGCAGTTTGCGAACAAGAAATTTTCTCTCGATCTCAAGGGGCATGGAAGAAAGTGACATGTGACGAGTGACAAGTGACATGAAAAAAGCAGTCAACGCTTCGGCGAAGCCAACTCCTCACACGTCACATGTCATTCGTCACTTTCTTCATCCCTGCGGCAATGCCGTTTCGCATTCCTCGAGCTCGGCCGGTTTCGCTTTACGGAAGATCATCCAGACGCCGGCGAGGACCAGCGCGCCGCCGGCGAGCGACCAGAGACTGAAAGTTTCGCCGCCCACGAGCCAGCCGAACGCGACCGCGCCCGGCGGGGTGATGAACGAGATGGTTTGCAGGTTCGTTACCGACATGCGCGGCATCAGCCAGTAGAGCAGGAGGAACGCAAACGCGGATCCGGGAATCGCGAGATAGAAAAGGCAGAACACCGCGCGCGGCGTCCAATGGAAATGAAGCGGATTTCCTTCGACCAGAAATCCGGCCACGAGCAGCGGGACCAGGCCGAAGATCATTTGCCAGGCGGCAATCATCGCCGGGGCAAGGCGGACGGCGCGCGCTTTCAACAAGACATTCGAGAACGCCGCGCCGGCCGCGCCGAAAACAATCGCCACGCCGCCCCAGAACGCGAGGAGCCCGCCGAAATCGAGCAGTCGCGAACAGATGACGGCCACACCGCCGATCGCCAGGACCGCGCCCGCGATCCGCGGCGCTCGGAGCGGTTCGCTCGGGATGATGAAATGTGCGAACACCATCCCGAAGATGGGGATCGTCGCCTGCAAGACCGCGGACAACCCCGACGAAACATAAAGCTCGGCCCAGAAGAGAAGAGCGTAGTTGATGCAGAACATGAGCACGCCGGTGCAAGCCAGCAGTTTGAAATCGGCGCGGTTCGGCGGGAGCAGACGGACGCGGCCGATCGAGATCGCCAGGAGAACCGCGACCGCGATGACGAAGCGGAGCGCGACGAATGAGATCGGCGGCAGATCGCGGAGCCCGAGCTTGATGGCGAGCCAGGTCGAGCTCCAGATAATGCAGAGCGCCACGAACGCGGCGATCGCCGCCAGTTTGGTTCGTTGCTCCGGCATCGACTAGCAGCGCATCAGGTTCCCCGCCTTGCAACTGCTTTCAATAAGGAGGGATGAATCTGGAAACCAGGAAGCCAGGAATTTCAGAAGCAATTGATTCTTCCTGGTTTCCTGGCTTCCAGATTGTTCTCTTCTTTAGAGCGAGGCCATGTCGATGACGAACCGGTATTTCACGTCGCTCTTCAGCATTCGCTCGTAGGCTTCGTTGATCTGGTCGATAGAAATTTTCTCGATGTCGCAGACGATCCCGTGCTCGGCGCAATAATCGAGCATCTCCTGGGTCTCCGCGATCCCGCCGATGAGCGATCCCGCCAGGCTGCGCCGGCGATGAATGAGGCTGAACGCGTCCACGGCGAGTGGGTCCGGCGATGCGCCGACGAGCACCAGCGTCCCGTCGCGTTTCAGCAGCGAAAGATAAGCATCGAGATCGTGCGGCGCCGAAACGGTATCGAGGATGAAATCGAAACTCTTCTCGTGCTTCTCCATTTCCTCTTCGTTTTTCGAGAGGATAACTTCATGCGCGCCGAGCTTCTTCGCGTCGGCGGTCTTGTTCGGTGACGTCGTGAAGAGCGCGACTTGGGCGCCGAACGCGTTCGCGAATTTTACTCCCATGTGCCCGAGACCGCCGAGCCCGACGACGCCCACCTTGTGTCCCTTGCCGATCTTCCAGTGGCGCAACGGCGAATAAGTCGTGATCCCGGCGCACAAAAGCGGCGCGGTCGCTGCGAGATCGAGTTTGTCGGAAATGCGGAGCACGAAATCCTGATCGACGACGATGCTCTGCGAGTATCCGCCGTAAGTATTGCCGCCGGTGTGTTTGTCTTTGCTGTTGTAGGTAAAGACCGGGCCGTTATCGCAAAACTGCTCCAGGTTTTCCCGGCAATTGGCGCAGGCCCGGCAGGAATCGACCATACAGCCGACCGCGGCGAGATCGCCCTCGCGAAATTTCTTCACCTCCTGTCCCACCTTGACCACGCGCCCGACGATCTCGTGTCCCGGCACGCAGGGAAAAATGGTGCCGCCCCATTCGCCGCGGACGGTGTGCAAATCCGAATGGCACACGCCGCAAAACAGGATGTCGATCTGGATATCAGTCGGTCCCGGATCGCGGCGTTCGAAGGAGAAGGGCGCGAGCGGCGAAGTTTTCGATTTGGCGGCGTAGCCTTTGGTCGGATGCATATCAAGTAATCGTGCCTCTTCCAAGGAGCGGCGGTTTGCAACCGCCGAACAATAAAAACGGCGATGCAAATCGCCGCTCCTTGAGGCTTATCGAACCGCCCCGGCTGTTGGCGTCACTCAACGCGATTAGATGCCGCGTCTTTTCCGTGCTCGATTTAACGCTTCGCTTTGGCCGAACGATAGCACGCGCCCCAAGGTGCTATACGTGAATCACGTATAGCAACGATAGAGCACGGCTACTCTCCCGCTGCGCGTGGCTCCTGGAAAGAGGCACTAAACCAGATTGCAAATCAGAGATCGGCAAGGACGGCGAAGCGCGCCGCCTTTTCCCTTCGCCCGGCCCAAACAACAGGCAGGCGCTCCAAGTGCTATACGTGAATCACGTATAGCAACGATAGAGCACGGCTACTCTCCCGCTGCGCGTCCTGCCTGAAAGGGGCGCAAGCGAGATTGCGGCGTCAAGGATCGGCACCAACGGCGAAGCGCGCCGTCTTTTCTCTTCGCCCAGCCAAAACAACAGGCACGCGCTTCAAGTGCTATACGTGAATCACGTATAGCAACGCCAGAACACGCGCGGAAAGGGGGACTCGGGCAGCGTGCTCAATGGGTGAGGAGGGCGCCGAGGGCGATGAATGCGATTCCGCCGCCCCAAACCCAGAGCAATTGGGGGAAGCGGTTATAGGCGTCGCCAAAGGCAACGAACGGCAGAATGAGGTTGCGAATCCCGCGCCAGAATCCGATCGCAAAGCCGCAGAACACAATCCCGATGTAGCCGACAAAGAGCGCAACGGCGCCAGTATAAAGCAAAACTAAACCGATGCCGTTCTGCATGCGCGTGACTTCATCATCCCGTTGGCCGAAGTAAATACGCGAATGCAGCGAGCTGGAAAGCCGCGACATTGACAGCTAGAAACACTCAATGCGCCAGCTTTCCGATCAGCGCGGCAAAGAGAAGAAAGATCAGCCCCAGCACGAACAGGACGGCATAAATCGCCAGGATAGCAGACAGGTGATGTCCGAGGACCGTGAAAGCGCGCGACCAAAACTTCGGGCTGTGCAAGCTGCTCTGGGCCAGGCGAACCTCGAGGGCGGCGACGCGAGCTTCCAGGGTCGCTGGCGCCGGAGCCGCCACTGTGGCGGGCCGCAAAGCGGGCGTTGCCGGCGGTTGAGTGGAAGGTGACAAATCCGTCGACGGCAACGTGGAGATCGGCGCCCAGGCGGTAAGGCCCTGGTAGTAGATGAGATCGTCGCTCGACAGTTCGCCGCGCGCGAGCATCTCCCGCACGATCTGCGCGGGAAACGGCCCCAGCTGCTGCTTTGTGCTCTGACGAAAAACGGTGACGTCCATGAGGCCTGCCCAAGATAAATCAGCGCCGGCTACCGAAGGCGAGCTTTCTTTCCGATACCAGATAACTCCCAAGAATTAACCGGCCGCCGTCCCGATAGGATCGCATGGTTAGACGAAAAAAAGTCGCCATACGAGCCAGATGCTAATCAAGGGACCGACGAACGCGAGCAAACGCGGATGTTCGCCTCGTGTCCAACCCCAGATGGACAGGCCGCACGTCAGAATGACTGCCGAAAGAGCGGAACAAAGAATAATGCCTGCCGCAGTGTAACCAACACCCGGCGGATCGCCGAATTGCGCACTGATGCGGACAGCAACCAGCATGAGGATCACCGGAGTGACAAGCGCAAAGCAAAATAGGATCGGAGAACGCTTCGCAACGGCTTGCCTGATGTCTTCCATATCTAGTGCGTTTTCGTCTAACGACCCAAGCTCAGCGACTCGGCCCGCGTGAAACGTGGATTGCAACCAAAGCGCGATGGCCGGGGTCGCTGCAGCGCATGGTTAGGTGTCATGGCTCTTTCAAAATCGTGTATGTGCCCCGATTCCGACGCTCCATCTGAATGTAACCCTTGTCGCGGAGCACTTGGAAAACCCGAGACTGCAAACTGCCCGGATAACCCAAACGCTTGTGATAGATCTTGGAGACAAAATCAGCAAAGCCATGCTCCAGCAACTCAAGACCGGTAACGACATGGTCACTACCAGCCAACCGCTTCAACTCAGCGAGCACCGTCTTCTCATCTTGTGTCAGAGTCTCCATGCGCGTGACGACGCCTAACGACCGGAGCTCAGCCACGCCGGGCCAAGGGACGTGAACCGCGCAGCGGAACTACAACCGCTCCCCGGCGTTGGCTGCAGCGATTTATTAGGCCTCTTCATTTCTTTTTTGCGATGGAACGGAACATCGGCACAGTGAGTGCGCCTTTCTGGGTGTGCGTCTGTTTCCCGTCTTCACTTACAGGTAAGCTTTTCAAGCGATCTTCGATCTGCTTTCGCGAGGCCTGAAGTATCTCCCTCACCTCGAAATCCTCATCCATGAGCACGAGCACAACCGCATCCCACGTCTTCTCAAAATCCATCTTTCCGATTCTCTGGCCGCTTTCGCGAGCGCTGCGAGGATACGCACGTCCTTTTATCTGAATCAGCACCTCTGAATCCGCTTCCTTCTTCTTGGCGTCGTAACCCGGGCTTCGGGCATCAGCCAACTCCAACCCGAGACGACGCGCCGCTTCAAACTCTGCGACCTCACCTGTGATGCCAAGCGGCTTCCCGGACAGATCCTTATAGCGCCGCGATAGTCGCTTCGCTTCTATGAGTATCTTTTCGATTTCAGCGAGCTTTTCGGAGGGGGTCATATCGTACGCGGCCTAACGAGAACAAGATGAGCGACGGCTGGCGGGAGAGCGTGTCGCTTTAGTCTCATCCTTCATAATTCATCCCTCATCCTTGATCCACCGCTGCCAGCCATTCGCTCCATCGCGTGGTTAGATGGTTGACGTTCCAAGCAGCAACCGGCGGAGAATGAAAGCCAGTCCGATTCAAAGGACGATATTGAAGACTCCGGGAACCAAAATCACGAGGACGAAATCCGAGATGTTCTCTGGGAGCGGGAGATACTCCACGAGGAGAATTCCCGGCAATGAGAGAATGCCCAGCGCGACATCGTACCGGCCGTGTCCGCCACCGAATCCATGCTGCGCGAAAAAAAGCGCGCTCGCGACGACCGCGGCCACGACCGGAACCGCTGGCAACCAGAAAAGCCGATGGGACGCTTTGACCATCTAACTACAATTAGACGAAAGAAAGTTTCGTCTATTCCCGCTTCCTTCGAGGGGCGGTGCTTGGCAAAGCGAAAGGGAGGACACCGCGGACCTTTATCAAATCGGCTGGCGGACGGCAACGGAAAGTCCGGTTATTCGGGCTTTGTGGTGATGATGAGTTTGTCGCCGTTGAGCGAGATGCTTTTGACGTGGTTCCAGAATTGGTTTTCGCGGTTGTTCTTGCGCAGCTCCTTCTGGAATTCTTCGTTCATGCTTTCGTTGAACGAGGAGTTGAAGGCGGAAAGAAATGAACTCGGGAATTCGTTGCCGTTGGCTTCGGCGGAAATGATCTCGAGCAGAAATGTGCCGGACGCGTAGGTCATGCTGAAACGCAGGGTGCCGTTGAACCAGCGGTCTTTCAGGCCGGGCCACGGCAACGCGCTGAGCGGCGCGCTGAGGGCGACGGTCATGGTGGAATCGGCGATCTCGATCCGGCTTCGGCCGCGGAGCCAGCTCAGATCAGTTTCGCGCGCGAGAAGGTGGTTCAATTCCGGGCCGGTGAATTCGACGGTGGTTTCCTGGTTGCGCGTGATCGCTTCGTCCAGGCGCGTCGCGGAATCATCGGCTGATTTTGTCTGGGCCGGGGTGAGCGTTTGGGCGCGGATGTCGGCGGGACCAGTCGAGGTGAGATTGTTGAAGGTCTTCTTATAGAAATACCAGCCGCCACCGACGATGACCGCGAGAAAAAGAAATCCGACGACGAGAACGGTGAGACAGCCCTTGGCGAAACAGCCCATACCCGAGCGAGGTGGTGGATAATAAGGAGCTGCGGGCTGGATAGGCGGAACGGACGATGGAGGAATGGATGGGGGCGGTGGTGGTGGCGGCTGACCGTTCATGGGAAGCAGAATTAGTAGGTTGCGCGAAAGCGTTCAAGCTTCTAAAAGAGAAGGAACGGAATACCACGGTCGCTCCGCCGTGGTGTCGCGTTTCGCGGCGAAAAGTGCGCCGCGATTTTCAGAATCCATATCTATGAAAAGAATTGTCGTTCTCATGGCCGGCTCGTTCGTCGCGGCCGGACTTTATGCGCAGGAACTAAAGCCGATCGCGGTGAAGGAAACCGTGGACACGCTGGTCGCAAAAAACACGGACGCGAAAGGCGGCGCGCAAGCGTTGGCGGCCGTGCAATCGTTGCGGCTCTCGGGAAAAATGGTGGTGAACAATGGCCGGCTCGAGCTGGGCTACGTGCTGGTGAAAAAGCGGCCGGGCGCGGTCCGGGAAGAAGCGACGCTCCAGGGCATGACGCGGGTGGACGCCTACGACGGCACGCAAGGCTGGAAGATCACGCCGTTCGGCGGCCGGAAAGATCCTGAGAAAGTATCGGTGGATGAGGCGAAGGCGCTCGTGGAAGACGCGGAGATCGACGGGCCGCTGATCGATTGGAAAACGAAAGGGAGCACGGTCGAGTATCTCGGGACCGAGGACGTGGATGGAACACTCGCCCACAAGCTGCGGGTGGTGCGCAAGAACGGCGACGTGAATTACGTTTACCTCGACCCGGACCATTTCCTCGAGATCCGGATCATCACCCAGCGGATGGAGAACGGCGCGAAGGTCGAGAACGAAACCGATCTGGGCGATTACGAAAAGATCAACGGCGTCTTTTTCCCGTTCTCGCTCGAGGGAGGGCCGAAAGGCTCGACCGACAAACAGAAGGTCATCTTCGAAAAGGCCGAGGCGAATACGCCGGTTGACGACACGATCTTCAAATTTCCAACGACCGCTTCCAAATAAATCTCATGCGCTTCCTGAAATATTTTCTCACTGTCTCTCTCGCCGGCGCGGCCTTCGCGGCGGACCAGGCCCCTTTTAATTCGTCCACGATCTCCGGCCTCGGCGCGCGCAACATCGGCTCGGCCGCGATGAGCGGCCGCGTCTCGGCGATCGATGCGATCCGAGAACCGAATGGCAAGCTCACGATCTTCATTGGCGCGGCCGGCGGCGGCGTCTGGAAATCGGAAGACAGCGGGACGCGTTACAAGCCGGTGTTCGACGAGCAGCCGGTGCAATCGATTGGCGCGGTTGCGCTCGATCCGAAGAATTCGAAGAACGTCTGGGTGGGCACCGGCGAAAGCTGGACGCGCAACAGCGTTTCGATCGGCAACGGCATCTACAAATCAACCGACGGCGGCGAGACCTGGAGTTACACCGGCCTGCCGAACTCTGAGCGGGTGGCGAAAATCATCGTGAGCCCGGCGAACAGCGACACGGTTTTCGCGGCAGTGCCGGGCGCGCTCTGGAGCGATTCACCAGATCGCGGTCTCTACAAAACCACGGACGGCGGCCAGAATTGGAACCTGATTTTGAAGGGCGCGAATCTCTCCACGGGCGCGTCCGGGATCGCAATTGATCCGAACGATCCCAATGTGATTTACGCCTGCATGTGGGATTTCCGGCGGAAAGGCTGGACGTTCCGTTCCGGCGGTGACGGCCCCGACAAGCCGTCGGCGAGCGGCTTGTTCCGTTCGGCTGATGGCGGCGCGACCTGGACGGAAATCACGCCGGAAGCCAACAAGGGTTTCCCGAAGAAACCGTACGGCCGGCTCGCGGTGGCGATCGCGCCGTCGAACTCGAAGCGGGTCTATTGCTTCGTTGAATCGACCGACAGCGCGCTCTTCGTTTCCGATGATGGCGGCGTGACCTGGGACAAACGGGACAAGAGCAACTGGATGGTGTGGCGTCCGTTTTATTTTGCGAACCTGATCGTCGACGCGAAAAATCCGGACCGGGTTTTCAAGACCGACGGTCCGCTGATCCTGAGCGAGGACGCAGGGAAAAGCTTCGCGGTGGTGGGCGGATTCCAAGGTGCGCACGGCGATCTGCACGCGGTCTGGATCGATCCGACCAATCCGCAGACGGTGATTTCGGGGGACGACGGCGGCGTTTATTATTCCTACAACAGCGGGAGCAAATGGTGGAAAGCGGAGAACCTGCCGATCTCGCAGTTCTATCATGTGAGCGTGGACGACGCCGATCCGTTCCGCGTCTACGGCGGGTTGCAGGACAACAGTTCGTGGGTGGGCCAGTCGCAATATCCGGGCGGGATCGCGAATGCGCAGTGGGAAAACATGTACGGCGGCGACGGCTTCTGGATGTTCGCCGATCCGGCAGACCCGGATTATCTTTATGCGGAGTATCAGGGCGGGTTCATCGGCCGGGTGAATCGTCATACGCACCAGCGGCGCGACATTCAGCCGAAGGCGAACTACAAAGAAAAGCTGCGCTGGAATTGGAACACGCCGATCGCGCTTTCGCCGAACGAGAACGGGACAATCTACATTGGCGCCCAGTTTCTTTTCCGCTCGCGCAATCAGGGCCAGACCTGGGACCGGATTTCGCCGGACCTGAGCACGAACGATCCCGAGAAACAAAAGCAGGAACAATCCGGCGGCGTGACGGTGGACAATTCCGCGGCGGAAATGCACACGACGATTTATTCCGTCAGCGAATCGCCGAAGGACAAGAACGTGATCTGGGTGGGGACGGACGACGGCAACGTGCAGGTCACGCAGAACGCGAAGGACTGGGTGAACGTCGCCGGTAACGTGCCGAACCTGCCGAAGAACTCGTGGGTGAGCTGGGTGCAAGCGAGTAACTTCGACAAGGGCACGGCCTACGCCGCGTTCGATCGCCATACGTTTGGCGACATGGCGCCGTACGTTTATCGCACGACTGATTTCGGGAAGACCTGGACGCCGCTGTTGACGGCGCAGGATTCGAAAGGCGTCCGCGGTTATGCGCACGTGGTGAAGGACGACCTGGTGCAGAAGGACCTGCTGTTTGTCGGCACCGAATTTGGATTGTTCGTCTCGATCGATGGCGGGAAATCATGGGCGCAATTCAAGGGAAGCCGGTTCCCGGCGGTGGCGGTGCGCGATCTGGCGGTGCATCCGCGCGATCACGATCTGGTGCTCGCCACCCACGGGCGCGGCATCTGGGTCATCGACGACATCACGCCGTGGCGCGCGCTGACGGCGGATTTGTTAAACCAGGAGGCGGCGTTTGTTTCAGCGCGGCCGGTGCAACAACGGATCGATGCGAATGGCGGCTGGGCCAGCGGCGCGGCGACTTTCGTTGGCGATAATCCGCCGGATGCCGCGGTGATTACTTACTACCAGAAGTCACGGCATCTCTTCGGCAAACTGAAATTGGAAGTGCTCGATTCGACCGGACGCGTGGTGGACACGTTGCCGGCCAGCAAACGGCCGGGATTAAATCGCGTGGTCTGGAGCATGCACGAGAAGCCGCCGCGAGTGCCGCCGGCGGTGCAACTGGCCGGGGCCGGCCTTCAGGGCCCGCGATACCTTCCGGGCACTTACAAGGTTCGGATGACGAAGAACGGAAAGGTTTCCGAGACGGAACTGAAAGTAGGCCTGGATCGCCGGGTAAAATTTAATGAAGCCGATCGCAAGGCGCAGTTCGACGCCGCGATGAAAGTGCACGCGCTCTTCGGCGACGAAACCGCGCTCATGGATCGGATCCTGTTTTTGCGCGGCGCGCTGGCGAAGAGCAAGAACGCGATGCCGCAGGGCGACGAGATGGTCAAGACGATCGGCGATTTCGACGGGAAAGTGGACGCAGTCCGGAAACAGATCGTGGCGACAACGGAAGGCGGCGCAATCACCGGCGAGGAACGGTTGCGCGAGCACACCGACCAACTTTACGGCGCGATCCTCACCTACGAAGGCAAACCAGGCGATTACCAGGTCGCGCGGATCGACGCGTTGCGGAAAGAGCTGGGCGATGTCACGCGCGATTTTGAGAATTTGGTCACGAAGGATTTGCCGGCGCTGAATGACGCGCTGAAAGCGAAAGGTAAGGAGCCGATCCTGGTTCCGCCGGCAAAGGTGGCGGTGAACGAGGATAACTCGTTAGGCGGCAGCGGTCCGCTGCCAGCGACGCTGCTGAGATAGCACGACCGAGACTCACGTCGCCCGCAGGGCGACGGCTACAGAAGAATTACCCGCCGGGTGGCGGCGGGACGATCACGATCTTTTTCGAGGGCAACGAAAACATCCAGTTGCCGTCGGCGGTTACCCCGATGAAACGGGCGCGGGTGCGACCGTTCGGTAATTGAGGCAGTGCCGCGGCGGCTTCTTCATCCTCATCCGCCGCGCGCGCACGCGGTATCTCCTCATCAGCCGGCTCGCGTTTCGGTTTTGTGGCGCGCTCTTTTTTCGCTTTCGTGCTGGCCGCGATTTTCTTTTCAGTTGTCGCCGGCGGCGCTGCTTCTTCCGGTCCTTCCGCCGGCGGCACCAGCTCGGCGCGTCTTACTTCGGGCGAAACGGGCTTCGCGGTTGGAATAGCAGCGGCAACCTCAGTGGGACGGCTCGGCTCCGGTTCCCGAACTTCCGGGCGTACCGATTCCTCTGGCGGCGGCGCGGTGCTTTTTTCCTGAACAACATTCGATTCGTTAGCTACGACCTTGGGCGGCTCCACCGGCTGAGTGTTCGCCGGCGGCGCGGAGGCGGTCGCATCCGAAACGCCGATCGGCACTCCGATCGGTTCCTCGGCCTGGCGAATCCGCTGGTGCCGCACGTATTGCGACAACATCACCGCCGTCACGGTCGCGATCGCGACCAGGATCGCAGCGAGCGCGACCATTTTCCTCGGGAGCCGCCGGCGGCTCGGCAGATCGACAACGTTCGACCGCGACAAGAACGGAACGCCGAACCGCCGCGCCATCGATTCCCGCCGGTCGACCCGGGCGATGCAATCCTGAATCTGACGATAAAGCGCGAGCGGATCCTGCGGACGGCCGGCGGGATTCGTGGCCAGCATTTGGGCGAGAAGACGGCGCACTTTCTTGGGCATGCCGTTCAATTTGTCGACGGCGAGCCCGATCGTTGTCGGCTGCATCGCGAGCGGACCTTTCGGCGCCATCAAGGGCGGCGCGCCCGTGACGAGAAACCACATCGTCGCGCCGAGCGAATAAATCTCCGACCGGAAATCAACGGTGCCGTGCTGCAATTGCTCGGGGCTCGCGTAATGGGTCGACTTGTCGAAGGACGCGACCGACGTGTCCGCACTTGCGAAAGTGGGAGCGACGCCGACGAAATGCAGCACCTTCACCAGGGGCCAATCGCCTTCCGGCGTCTGCCCCGGCACGAGGATAAGATTTCCCGGGTTGATGGCGTGATGCGAAATTCTGTGGAATGAGGCCGCGCCCATCGCGCCGATGACCTGGAGCGCGATCCGCAGGACGGCGCCGGTGGGCATCGGGCCATGGTCGTTCACCCATTCCTCGGCGCTGGTGCCATCGAAATATTCCGTGACGTAAATGAGCTGGTTATCCTCGATCCCGAAATCGTAGAGCGCGGGGATGTTGATGTGATTGATTTTTTTGGCGGTCGCGGCTTGCGTTTCGAGTTGATCTCGAACGGCGTTCTTAATTGCGAGGGCGGGAATCACTTCCACGCTCACGTCGCGCCCGGAATCAATCTCCACGCCGCGGTAAACCCGGGGCGCGCCGCCTGGTTCCGCTGCGGACGCCGTGCGGGCGGGCTCCGAGGGGTCGGCGGCCACCAGCGCGATTTCATCCGCGGCGACGCGGTATTTGGCGAGGAAGATTTTGTGTTCCATATCAGTAGCCCGCTGATTCGTGTCCCTATAAAAGATTCGAAGCGCACGGTGGCGGCGAGCGTCGGCTTCCGTAAAATTTAGACTTCGTTTGCCGCAAAAAAATTCACGGCAAGTTTCTTCGGGCGGGTCGCGAAATGCGGCAAGGCCGCGCAACTGATCGCTTGTCAGGGCGCGCCGATCTTCGCACATTAATTGCAAATGCTCGCCGAGATTACCCTCACTGCGATCATCCTCTGGGCGATTTGTCTCTTGCTGGCCGCGGGCGTGGCCTGGACCCGTTACGACAAGAAAAAAACGCGCGATAAGTTTTTGCGCGAGCTGATCGCGATGGACCCGGTGCGCCGGGAAAAGGTGCTCAGCCGGTTGCGTCCGGAACTCGCGATGGAGCTGCGCCGGCAACTGATGGAGCGCTTTCGGATCAGCTCCATCCAGAGCGGTCGCTAACCTGGAGGGACGACCGTTGTGTTGTCCCAAGAATTAAGTTGGGACGGACAGCGCCCGTCCCTCCAATGGGCTTGCATCGCGCCTCTTAGCCCGCGCATAATCGGCCCCTCTAGGAGGAACTTATGACTACAACAAAAATCTTTCTCGCCGGCGTTCTTGGCGCCGTTGCGATGTTTATCTGGACTTTCGTCGCCCACGAGCTTCTTCCGCTGGGTGAAGCTGGAATCAGCGAAATCCCGAACGAAGACGAAGTGCTCGCCGCGATGAAGAGCAACATTGGCAAGAAACCCGGCCTCTACTTCTTTCCCGGACTCGGTCTCGGCCCGAAGGCGACGCACGCAGAGCAGAAGGAGGCGATGAAAACATACGCGACCAAGCTTGAGAAGAATCCATCGGGATTATTCGTCTATCATCCCGCCGGCTCGCGGCCGTTTGTGATGCCGAAGTTCCTGGCGATCGAATTCGTAACCGAGTTGGCGGAAGCGCTTCTCGTGGTATTTCTCCTGGCGCAAACGCGCATAGTGACCTTTGGCGGCCGGCTTGGGTTTGTACTCGGAGCCGGAATTTTGGCGGCCATCTCGACCAACGTTTCGTATTGGAACTGGTACGGGTTTCCCGCGGTCTACACCGCGTCCTATATTTTTATCGAGATCGTCGGTTTCTTCTTGGTCGGCGTCGTGGCCGCGCTTATGTTTCGCCGGGTAACGGCGTAGCGCAGCCCCGCGACTTCGCACCAACTAAACTAATCACAGTTGTCAGGCTGACGGCCTCACGTCGGTCCTGATCGCCACTTCTACATCCTGTTTATGCGTCCAACATCGCTTCTTCGTTTCTTTCTCGCGTTCGTGCTCGTGCTCGTAATCGACCGTCCGGCCTCGGCCCAAAGCCTGCCGAACACCACGCGCCTTCTTCGTTTCCCGACGACGAACGGCCAGCAAATCGTTTTCTGCTACGCCGGGGAGCTTTACACCGTTGCCAAGGAAGGCGGGATCGCGCGCCGTCTCACGAGCGGGCCGGGCTACACTTCGTTCCCGCATTTCAATGCGGACGGAAAACAGCTCGCGTTCACATCGCAGTACGACGGCAACACCGAGGTCTACGTCATGCCGGGCGACGGCGGCGCGCCGAAACGGATCACGACCACGACCACGGTCGGTCGCGACGATATCTCGGACCGGATGGGGCCGAATAACATCGTGATGGCGTGGGAAAACACGAAACCGCTCGTCGTGTTCCGCTCGCGGATGCGGACCTTCAACTCATTCATCGGCGAGCTTTACACCGCGGGCCTCGACGGCGATCTGCCCCAGCAATTGCCGGTGCCGCGCGGCGGGTTCGCTTCCTTTTCGCCGGACGATTCAAAGATGGCTTACAACCGCGTCTTCCGGGAGTTCCGCACCTGGAAACATTATCGCGGCGGGATGGCCGACGACGTCTGGATTTTCGATTTCAAGACCGGCCAGACCACGAACCTGACCAACGATCCGTCCCAGGACATCTGCCCGATGTGGGGGCCGGATAACCGCATCTATTTCATCTCCGATCGCGACGGCCGGATGAATCTCTTCTCAACCGATCTCACCGGCAAGGACACCAAGCAGCTCACGACCTTCAAGGATTACGACATCAAGTTCCCGACGATCGGGAAGGACGCGATCGTGTTCGAACAAGCGGGCTACATCTGGCGCTACGATCTGGCCAGCGGGCAATCGGCCGTGGTGCCGATCGACATTAAGGAAGATTTTGCGTCCGGCCGCTCGGCCCTGGTCGACGCGTCCAAGCATATTGAATCGGTCAGCTCGGCGCCGGATGGCCAGCGCGTCATCGCGGTCGCGCGCGGCGATTTGTATTCCATCCCGGGAAAAGACGGGACGGCGCGTAACCTGACCCGGACGTCGAATGCGCACGAGCGCGACGCCGTCTGGTCGCCGGACGGGAAGTGGATCGCCTACAATTCCGATGCGACGGGAGAGAACGAGCTCTATGTGCGTTCCCAGGACGGCAAAGGCGAGCCGACCCAACTGACGAGCGGCGCCGACACCTATTACTACGCGGCCATCTGGTCGCTCGACAGCAAGAAGCTGATGTGGAGCGATCGAAAGCAGCGATTGCGCTTCATCGACGTGGCGAGCAAGGCCGTGACCCAGGTCGCCGAGAGCAAAGAGGCGGAGATCCGCGGCTATGATTGGTCGCCCGACAGCCAATGGATCGCTTACGCGCTTCAGGAGGAGAATGGGGGCGACAAGGTCTATCTCTTTTCGATGGCAGCCAAGAAATCAACGCCGGTGACCGATGACTGGTATTCCGCCGATAACGCGACCTTCAGCGATGACGGCAAATATCTGATGATGACTTCCAGCCGCGACTTCAAACCGATCTTCGACCAGACCGATTTTAACAACGTCTATCGCGACCTGGAGCGCGTCTATCTCGTGACTCTTTCCAAGGAGACCGAGAACCCACTCGGACCACGCAGTGACGAAGTAGGAAAGAAGAAGGACAAGGATACGGACAAAGACAAAGAGAAGGCGGACGACAAGGACAAAGACAAGGACAAAGACAAGGGCAAGGATGCCGACAAAGACAAGGCCAAGACCGAGAAGAAGCCGGGCGAAGAGACTAAGAAGGACGACAAGGAACAGGACAAGGACGCGAAGGGAAAGAAGCCGGTTCCAGTCAAGGTAGACCTCGAAGGAATTCATGATCGCCTGGTTGCTCTCGAGATTCCTCCCGCGAACTACACGAACCTTAGGCTCGTTAGCGATCGCATTTTCTACATGCGCCGCACGGTGGCGGACGATCAGGCCGAGAACGATGACGACGCCGGTCCGGATAGCCGCCGTTATCACCTTTGCTCGTACAGCCTCGAAGATCGGAAAGAAACCGTGCTCGGCGACGTGAGTAACTACGAAATCACCGCGGACGGGAAGAAGATGCTGGTGAAGGTCGGCAAGGAATACGCCATGATCGACCTGCCGAAGGACAAGCTGGAGTTCAAGGACGAGAAGGCCGGGAAAGATTTCCGGCTCAAGCTGGCCGGGCTCGACATGAAGCTCGATCGCCACGCGGAATGGACCCAGATCTACAACGAATCGTGGCGGCATATGCGCGATTTCTTCTACGCGGAGAACATGAACGGGGTCGATTGGAAGGCGATGCGCGATAAGTATGCGGCGCTGGTTCCGTTCGTGAATCATCGCAACGATCTCACCTATCTTATTGGCGAACTGATCGGGGAGCTGAACAACGGCCACGCTTACGTGGCGGGCGGCGAGCGACCGGAAACGCCGCGGATCAAGCTCGGGCTTCTCGGCGCGGAGCTATCGCGCGATCCGGCTACGAAAGCTTACAAGATCGAGAAAATTTTGCCGGGTGAAAACTGGAACAAGCACGCGCGTTCACCGCTGACTGCCATCGGCGTGAACGTAAAGCAGGGCGATTACATCCTGGCCGTGAACGGCACTCCAGTTAGTTCGCTCGCGAACATCTACGACGGTCTTATTGGCACAGCGGACAAGCAGGTGATCCTAAGGGTTAACGCGAAACCGGCTGATGATGGCGCGCGAGACATAACCGTGGTGCCGGTCTCGGATGAGTCGCCGCTCTACTATCGCGCGTGGGTGCAGAAGAACGTCGATGAAGTGAGCAAGAAGACCAAGGGCGAGGTGGGTTACATTCACATTCCCGACATGAGCCAGCCCGGATTGAACGAGTTCACGAAGCAATACTTTCCGCAGATCCGCAAGAAAGCTCTCATCGTGGATGTGCGCGGCAACGGCGGCGGCTTTGTTTCGCCCATGGTCATCGACCGGTTGCGCCGCGCCTTGGTGATGGTGGAGGTCGCGCGCAACGGGACGCCGCAGACGAATCCGCCGCAGACATTTCTCGGGCCGATGGTGGCGCTCTGTAACGAGTTCTCCGCGTCTGACGGCGACATTTTCCCGTATCGGTTCAAGGTGAATGGCCTCGGCAAGCTGATCGGGAAACGGACCTGGGGCGGCGTTGTCGGGATTCGGAACCCGCTACCGTTAATGGACGGCGGCCAGCTTTTCCGGCCTGAGTTCGCGCCTTACTCGAAGGATGGCAAGGGGTGGGTGATCGAAGGACACGGTGTCGATCCCGACATCGTGGTGGACAACGATCCGACGAAGGAATTCCACGGCGAAGACGAGCAGCTGAATCGCGCCATCGACGAAATTCAGAAGGACATGAAGACCAAAGGTTACACCCTGCCGCCAAGACCGCCGGATCCGAATCGCAACCCAACGCCGCCGGCGAAGTAATCTGTCTGGTTCCCCGGAGGGACGTGCTTCTGCACGTCCCAAAATTGCGGGCCTTGGCGCGCGTGAAGAATGGGACGTGCAGAAGCACGTCCCTCCGAGAAGCGTTACAGTTCTCGCGTCATCGCGATGGCGCCGCCGATGTCTTCCCAGCCGTTGCGCAACCAGAACTGGTGCCCGGCTGGGTTATCGCCGGCCACGAGAATGATGGCGCGTTTCAGGCCGAGCGTTCGTAATCCCTGCACGCAATCGCCCAGTAACAGCTTCCCGACTTTCCGGCGGCGATACGCCGGCGCCACCGCGAGGTGATAAATCCAGCCACGGCGTCCGTCGTGGCTGCACAGGGCGACTCCGACAATTTTCCCATCGGCTTCGGCCACCCGGCTTAGCCTCGGGTTTTTCTTTAGATACTCCGCAATCTCCTCCCGCGAATCCCCCTCGCAAATCTCCACGCCTTCCACGCCATTCCAAAGCGCGATCGCGCCGTCATAATCAGACACCACAAATTCCCGCGTGATAACGCCACCCTTGGTTGCCATGAATTTCAGGTGGCCGGATTTGGTTCCCCCGCCAACCCGAGCCGTTCCGCATCACCCTGAAGCGCCGTGATCACTCCTGCGATCACTTCGTCCAATGACATTCCCAGCTCGGCCGCCCCGCGGGTGATGTCTTCGCGATTCACCGCGCGAGCAAATGCCTTATCCTTCATTTTCTTTTTCACGGACGCGACTTCGACCTCGTGGATGCTCTTCGACGGCCGCACCCGCGCGACCGCCATGGCAAAGCCGCTCAGCTCATCCACGGCGTAGAGCGTCCGCTCCAGCGGCGTCTCCCGCGCGACGCCCGCATAATCGGCATGCGAAAGAATCGCGCGGCAAACTTCTTCGCTCCAACCCTGCTCGCGCAGCCAGGCGACGCCGACGAACGGGTGACCTTCCGTCGCGCTTTGCTCCTGGTTCGGATGCCGCTCGTAATCCATGTCGTGCAAAAGGCCGACCGCTTCCCAGAGGTCCGTGTCCGCGTTCGCGGATTGCGCGAAGTGCTTCATCGAATCGGCGACCGCGTAGCAATGGCGCCGCAGACTTTCGGATTGAACCCAGTCATGTAAAACCGCGAGTGCTCGTTCGGCCAGCATCTTGTTTCTAGATACCCCAGGTTCAATCGCGCCGCCGCCTGCTGAGAAACCGTTTGTGAACGGGCACCAAAATGGCCATCGAAAAATAAATCCAACCGCTCCAGGAGATATACCTGATCGGCAAAGTCAGCGCGAGCACAACCGCCACGATCCCAACGCTCATCGGAATGCTCCAGCCCGCCACCTCCGCGCGCGTCATGGATTTTTCCCGGTCGTTCAAGCGCAACGGCTCCCGCAATTGCCACGCTCGCCAATGAAGCAACAGGATCTCGGTCGCGATAGCGGTGAAACCGAGCGCGTAGATCGAGAACAGGGAGCGCGCCTGCAATTCGGTGCGGACGCCGAGCGCCATTCCGAGTTTACCGTCGCTGAGCAGGTAAAACATCGAGCCGAAAAGCGCTTTGAGGGGATAGATGTAGATCAGGACCGTGACCAAGAGTGCCCAGCTGATGAAACTGGAAACGCCATTCTCCAGCCCGTAGCGCCGGCTCCACAACCAATGGCCACGCCAGAAAATCCCGAGCACGACGACGCTCGCGACTAACGTCGGCACGTTCTTAAACGCCGCGAGCAGGGTGTTGATGTCGTCAGGGGTTCGATCGGCCGCGATCACCACCATAGTCACGGCAAAGGCGAACGCGGCATCGATGAACGTCTCCAGCCGCGTCATCTCGAGGCCGCGCAAGCGAAAGCCGTCGAGCCGCGGCAGGCCGTCGAGATTTTCCGGAAGGCCCAATGCGATCTCCTCGTCTCTCTTGCTCATACTGAATTTGCTGGCGGCGAGTCTGCCGAAAATTTCCGGTGACCGAAAGCTGTTTTGGCGCATCGCGGAATGCCGGGGCGGAACGTCTTTGCATCTTCGCCGGAACCAACTTTTTATCTTTGGTTGAAGATAACCGGTGTAAAACATAGTATTACAGCATGACCAAGACGATCTCGAAAATCGGCAACTCCCAGGGAATCATCTTCGACGCCGCACTCATGGACCTGGCGCGGGTGAAGTTGGGCGACCAGGTAAACGTCACTGTCATGCCCGGCAGCGGCACGATCGTTCTCGAACCGCTTCGCAAAGGCCCTTCGAAAACCGAGATCAGTTCGCTCATCAAGAAGACGGCAAAAGACTATCGGGAAACGTTGCGCAAACTGGCGTGAGCGCGACGCCCGAAGATTGCATCCATCTCAGCGTCGAGACAGTCCGCCAGATTCATGCGGAAGCGCTGCGAAGATTTGGCGGGTCGGATGGAGTGCGCGATGAAAATTTACTCGCCTCGGCTGTATTGACGCCGCAGTCGAGCTTTGGCGGCAAGTCGCCTTATGCGGACCTTGTCGAAATCGCTGCAGCCTATCTGTTTTATCTTTGCGGCAACCATCCTTTCGTCGACGGGAACAAGCGGACGGCGATGATGGCCGCGATAGTATTCCTGCGGCTGAACGGAATTGAGCCAGCGCCGGATAGCGATGACTGGGAGCGGTTTGTTCTGAATGTGGCTTCGAGCAAACTCGATCGTAACGAAACCACGCAGCGCTTGCGCAGGCTTTTGAAGACTTCGGGCAGGAAACGCTGATTGGGCTACGCGGCGGCTGCTCACTTCGCCGCGCAACTTCAGCAAGCGTCCGGAGTTATTAAATCCACGGGGCGACGCAACGGCGTTCTTCGTTTGGAATTTATGCTGACCCTGATCGAGTACCTCGCTCTCGTTGTCCTCGTCGTGGTGTCGCTGGGCGGTTTCGCCGCGGCGATCACGTGGATGTTCGCAGTCTGGTTCGGCTACCGAGGCTAGGCGAGCCCGCTTCAGCCGTCCTTATTTTTTCCTTCCGTCTTCATTTCGGCCACGACGTCCTGCTGCATCTGCTGCATCTTTTGCATGACCGGGCCCATCAGCTGTTGCATTTCCTCGATCGTGTTTTGCATGACCGCCGGCATTTTGCCGATCACGGCCTGACCAGCCGGCGTCTTATAAAACGCGATCATGCCGTCGACCTCCTGCTGGCTAAAGGTCTTCTGATAGACCCGCACATACATCGGCTCGAGCTTGGACCAATCGAGGAGTTCTTTCATCATGGCGATCATCTCGGCGTGTCGCTGGTCGATGTCTTTCTGAACCTTTGGCGGAATCTTCTGGCCCTTGGTGGCCTGCGCGATCGATTGCTGCATGAGGTTATCCATCTGGTTCATGACGGAATCGATCAGCTTGTGGGCCTGGGCGAGCTCGAGCAGTTGTTTGATGGAAGCTTCGCTCGCTGGGCCGGAGGGCGCCGGCGAATTGGGCGATGAGTTGTCCGCGGCCAGGGCGATCGAGCCGCAGAGCAGAAGCACGGGAAGGATGCGCGTGAACATAGTAGTAGTTAGACTAGGCAGCGGCTGGCGGCGTTGAAAGAGCAAACGATGGATGCGTTCACCGAGTTCGAGCATGAAGGCTGGGAACGGGTCGCTGAGAAATACGACTCGGTCTGGTCCAGTTCGACCCGCCAATTCATCGCGCCGCTCCTGGACGCGGCGGAAGTCCGGGAAGGAATGGCGGTGCTCGATGTCGGTTGCGGGCCCGGCTACGTTTCCGCCGCCGCCACCGAACGGGGGGCGACGGCGCTGGGCGTGGATTTTTCACGCGAAATGGTCGGCATCGCGCGACGAATGTTTCCGCGGATCGAGTTCCGCGAAGGCGACGCCCAGAAGCTCGCCTTCCCCGATCAGAGCTTCGACCGGGTGCTGGCGAACTTTGCGCTCCTTCATCTCACGAATCCCGAGCGCGCCTGCCGCGAAGCGTGCCGGGTTTTGAAGCCGGGCAGGAAGTTCGGCTTCACCACTTGGGCGCGCGTCGAGGAGAATCCCTTTGTGAAACTCGTCGATGACGCGATCCAAGCCCATGCGAACCTCGAGGTAAATCTTCCGCCGGGCCCGCCCTATTATTTGTTCGAAAGCCCGGAGGAATTTCGCGCAGCGCTCGAGCGCGTCGGGTTCGATGGCAGCTCGATGACTTTCAAAATCCACCGGATCGAATGGCAAGTGCCAACCGCGCGTTTTGTTTTCGACGCCGAACGAGATGCCGGGGTTCGGACCGCGGGCTTGCTGGCGCGCCAGACGCCCGAGGCGCTAACCGCGATTCAGGCGGCCATCGAACGAGGGATGCGCCGTTACGCGCGGGCCGATGGGTTTGCCATTCCCAAGGCTGCCTATGTAGTCGCGGTGGGGAAGGCTTAACATTTGCAGGCGCTAATTGCATTCCGCTCCGGCCTTCCCTAATTTCCGTTTACATGAATTCGTCCAAAATACCGAACCGACCTGAAGCCGCGGCGATTTCTTCCGAGGCGCTCGTTGGCTTGGGCATCACGATCGGGGCGCTGGGTTTGCTGGGGTTGCTGCTCGGTTTGGCGCAGCACATGAGGTCGGTGCCCGGTGGGGCGATGCTTTTGTTTGGACTCGGAGCTGGTCTCGTGGTGCTCGGCATTATCATAGCCGCCGCCGCCCGTGCTGGGAAACGTCGCTAGCGGATCGCAACAAAGCGCCATGACAGGAGTTACCGTTTCGGTGATTCGCTTCTTCTCATGACGACAACCAAAACCTTTCTGACGATCCTTGCGCTTTTGGCACTGGCGTCCCCGGCCTTCGCCAAGAAAAACCGGAAGCCCGCCACCCTCGTGCCTTGGAAAGACGTGCCGGCGCAGGTCCAGGCAACGATCCAAAACAACGCCGGCACCGGCAAAGTGAGAGAAGTGCAAAAGGAAACGGCGGCGAACGGTGTGGTTTTCTACTGCGCCGAAGTCAAGGGGGCCGACGGGAAATGGATCAAGGTTTACGTCAGTGACGCGGGCGCCCTGATGAAGACCGAGCCGGACAACGCGCGCAACAAACGAAAGCACAAACCGCTTTTCGGCTGACCGGGCGCCACTACCGCGTCCGGATTCAAAGAGTCGTCGTAAATTGAATTACCTTGCAGTAATCTCGTTCGAACCCCCATGGAACTTCTCAACGAAGATCGGCAAAGAGAATTGCTCGCGCAGCCCGAATCCGGGATGGGCTACCAGAGCGTCGAAGTCACTTTGCGGAATGGCGAGAGCCGGCACGGCACGGTCTTCAACACCGAGTATCTCATTTATTCGGGAGAATCGCTGGATCGGCTCGATGCGATCGGGGAACCATCACGACGATCGCAAATGCTGGAGCGGAACGAGGTCGGCTTCGGCGAGGAGATTGTCGAGATTACGGTCTTACCGAGCCACGTGCCCAGTGACAGCCGGGTCCGCGAGAGCGCCGGAGGAGACTCCGACTCATCTTCATCCGGAGCGAGTGAGGCTTTCCCCGAGGCTCTCAACAAGAAGGAACAGTTCAAACGCTTTTCCCCATTCCCGAACGATCGCCGCGTAACCCCGACGCGCGCCTTGTTACCCGGCACTTACACAACTACCGCGGAAGATGCGAAGCAGGTGCACAGTGGACGGGACGCAGTGAGACGATATGCTTTGCCCAATCCAGTCCCGGCGATCAATGTACTTACCATCGATCCTCCCGCGCCGGGTACGATGCTTCAGCGTGGCATCGCGCAGCCAGCCTATGGACAACCGGGGGGAGGAGTGGAAGTTATTTTTATGAACGGCTCTCCGGATAAGACGGTGACCGGCCCGAAACAGATTCGGCCATGACCGTCCGAATTCCAGAACAGTGGACTCGCTTCCTCCTGCGCCAACCAGAGAGCGGCATGGGTTATCAACGCGTGGACGTGCGTCTAGCGAATAACCGGCAGATCAACAATGTGATTGTTCTTAACGCAGAAGAGATCGAATTGCCGAACGACTGCGATACCTGCGAAATCGCGGAGATTCGCATCCACGGGTCTTAGCCCAGCGATTATGCTGACTGCCGCGCAGTTTTGTGGCCGGAACAGATCTCGCGGGCGAGGGAGCGCGCTTCATCTTCGAGCGAGCCGAGGCTGAAATCGCGGGAGTCGCGACGGTCCGTCAGGTATTCGCTCACGAACGTTTCGAGGCCGCCGCTGCGTTCGCACTGAGCGACGTGGACGAGCTGATGGAGGAGCAGTTCCCGGTTCTGCCAGCTGTCCGCGCGGATAATAATCCCATGACCAATGGCCACGGCCCGGGAGGAATCCGTGATGATTTGAGCGAGGCGGGCGGCGTCGGCCAGCTCTTTGTCGTCGGGCATCGGAATGCGATCTACGACGAGGACCCGGACGCGGGTCGCGTCCTCGACCCCGACGCGCCGGGCGTCGGCGACCTGGTCCTTGGCCAAAGGAACACCGTGTTTAAGGATGTAGGCCTCCTGGCTTTTCGCCCATTGGTACGCAAGCGGGGTGAGGCGCTCGAAATCTTTCTGGTCAATCATATCGGGGAGAAGTCGTTAGGTTTGGTAGAGCACAGCGCATGCGAGATCTGGCCAGCGCCGTCCTGTTATGCGGATCTGGGTTTGTTTGAAAGGGAACGTCACTTTAGAATCGAATTGATGCGACGGGACGCGTGCCACCAAACAAAAAGATTTTGCACCCTGTCGCCGGCGCTTCCGGGCCTGTTTGCACTCATTATCTGGATGGCCAAACCGGGGTTCGCCGAGATCGCAGATTGGGACGCCGCCGTGCGGCCGCTCGATGAAGGGGTGCCGCAGGTGGCGGTGATGCGGCTGCGCAATATTCTCAAGCGCGACCTGGCCGAGCCCGACAAGAAAACGGCCACGGCGAAACTAGGAGAAGCGCTGCTCGCGGCCGGCGAGGCCGAGGAAGCGCTGAAGGTGCTGGGAGATCCGGCGTTGCAAGATCTGCCGGCGACCTCTCTCTGGCGCGCGCAAGCGCTGGCCGCCCTGCAACGCTGGCCGGAAGCGCTTCCCCTTTACCGGAAAGTCACCGCGCAGAATCCTTCGCCGTTCCGGACCACCGCGCTGCTCGGCCAGGCGGAAGCGCTTCGGGCTTTGCAACGCTACGACGAAGCACTCCAGATGTTCGCATCGCTTCTGGGCGATCCGCTGTGGAACGATCGCGCACAATTACGGTCGATTGAGTTGTTGCTCGAGAAACGAGACAGCGCTGGCGCGCGTCGCATTCTCGACAAGGCGCGCCCCACGGCGCTCGGCGATAAAAAGGAAAAGCGTTATCTGCAGGGGCGGCTCGAGGCGCAGCTCAATCATCACGAGCGCGCGATCGAGCTTTACCAGACCATCCTGAGGCGCCAGGAGGGAGCGAGCCGCGCGGTGCTGATTGCGACGCTTTGTGCGATGGCGGAATCGCATCTGCAATTGCAAACGCCGGAAACCGGCGACGATTCGCTGGAAGATTTTATCGAACATCACCCGACCGATCCGGAGTTGCCGGCCGTCTTCGAAAAACTCGACCAGCTTTATCAGGCGGAGCGGCAGGCTTCGAGCCAGGAACTTAGCCGATGGGCGAACGATTCGGCGCAGCCCCGACGCGCGCTGGCGGAATGGTACCTGGCCCGGGCCGAATTTCGTGCGGGGCGTCGGGAGGCGGCGGCGCGTGCTTATGCGAAATTGCGAGAGGACCGGACCCAGCTTCCCGCCCTCGCGGCAGGACTCTTTGAGTTTGCGCAGTTGGAAATGGAGGCGCGCCGTTTCGAGGAAGCGATCGCGATTTTGAATGAGGCCGCGGCGCTGCGGCCGACATCCCTTTGGCGGGAACGAATCGCGCTCCTCACGGCGCGCGCGCATTACCAGGCGCGACAGTTCGACAAGGCGGCTCCCCTTTTTGAACAAATCGCAAACAACTCACCCCGCCTCCGCCGCGATTCGCTGTTTAACGCTTCGCTCGCCTGGCTCCAGCAGAACGACCGGGACCGGTTCCTGGCCGACACGAAAGAGTTGGCGAGCAGCGGCGCAGCTGATGACACGCGCGGCGATCTTTTGCTCGAGGAAGGGCTAACCCAGGCGGCGCAGGGCAACAACAAGGCCGCCGAAACCCTCGAAAGCTTCGTTCGACAATTCCCGCGCCACCAGCGCGCCGCTGAGGCGTGGGTCGCTCTCGCCGAACTGGCCTTTCACGCGGCGCCGTCACGTCTCGATGACGCCCGAAAAAATCTCGAGAAAGCCCGAGCGAGCGAGCCAAAGCCTGCCGCCAGCGAGCGAGCCGATTATCTCACGATCTGGATGGAGGACGCCGCGCCGGATTCCGATCCGGCCAAAGTCATCGCAGCTGCCGCCGAATTTCTTCGGAAATACCCGGGCTCGTCGTTCGTTCCCGATGTCCGGATGAAACTCGCGGAGACCTATTACCGCCGCCAGGATTTCGCGAACGCTCAGACCTATTTTCAAATCCTGGCGCAGGAAAATCCGCGGGGGCCGTTCGCGGAGCGGGCTCTGTTTTTCGCGGCGAAATCGGCGACCCAAAGCATGGCGACGCAGTCGCTCGATCGCGCCCTGGTGTTGCTCGACGAAGTGGTGAAGAAAAATGGTGAATTGAAATGGGCGGCCCGGAACGAGCAGGCCGCGATCGAGCGCAAGCTGAGCAAGAATCAGGACGCGGCCACGCTTTACGACGAAGTCCTGCAGGGGAACGCGAAGCCGGAGGAAAAACGCGAGGCGCTTTGCGGCAAGGGCGATATTTTTTATGAGCTTGGCGAGACCAAGCGGGAGAACTACCAGCGCGCGATCGAGATTTACGACCAGCTCGCCGCGCAAAAGGATTCGCCCGTCCATTGGCGCAACCAGGCTTTGTTCAAGAAGGGGATCTGCCTCGAGAAACTCGGAGATCGCGAAAATGCGCTCGCCACTTTCTATAAGATTATCGAGGAAGAAAATCGGCCCGACCGGCCGCAGCGGGAATTCTTCTGGTATTACAAGGCGGGATTCAACGCCGCCCGTTTGCTCGAGGACGATTCGAAATGGCAACCGGCCGCCGTGGTTTACCAAAAGCTCGCTTCGGCTGGCGGGGCGCGCAGCGACGAAGCGAAATCGAGATTGAGCCGCCTCCGCCTGGAGCACTTTCTCTGGGAGCAATGATGAATAAATGACGAATGACGAATGACGAATGAAGAATGAATGCCGCATGATGAAACCCGAAAAGCCGGCTTGGTGTTTTCCTTCGACATTCGTGCTTCGTCATTGTTTCGACATTCGACATTCGTGCTTCGTCATTCAATGAAGTCCGGTTTTCTCGACAAGCTGATCGAACGCCTCGGGCGGATCGGGCCGGAAGACGTGCAGAATTACCTGCTCCAGCTCGCGCAGGAGAAAGGGCTTATCGAGACCGTCTTCAACGCGATCCAGGAAGGGATCATCGTCACGGACGCGAACGGGCGGATCACTTATGTGAACGAAGCGGCCTGCGAGCTGTTCGGTCTCGAAGCCGATACCTCGATCGGGAAACGGCTCGATGAACGGGTGCGCGGGCTCGATTGGAAATCGCTCTCCCAATCACAGGGCGCCGTCAGCCGCGACATGGAGATTTTTTATCCGGCGAATCGGTTCCTGAATTTCTACATTGTGCCCTTGTTGATCGAGCGGCGCGAATCTGTCGCCGAGATCGACGATCCTGGCCACACAGCTGAGCCGGTCGGTCACGCGATCATTCTGCGCGACATCACCGAGAGCCGGCGCTCAACGGAAAAGACGATCGAATCGGAACGGTTCAACGCGCTCACCTTGCTCGCTGCCGGCGTCGCGCACGAGATCGGGAACCCGCTGAATTCGCTTCACATCCACTTGCAGTTGATGGAACGCAAAGTGCGCAAGCTCGACGGCAAAGTGAAAGAAGAGCTGCAGGAAGCGATCGCGATTTCCCGCGCTGAGATCACACGGCTCGATTCGATCGTAACGCAATTCCTTCAGGCCATCCGTCCGTCAAAACCGGTCCTCCATCCGGAGAACGTCAACTCCATCGTGGAGGAAGCGCTGCGCTTTTTCGCGCCGGAAATTGCGGACCGCGACATCGTGGTGGAACCGGAATTGCGCCCCGACCTTCCTCTGATCGAGGTCGATCGCGACCAGATGAAGCAGGCGTTTTACAACGTCATCAAGAACAGCTTCGAAGCGATGAAGCGCCGCGGAATTCTCCGTATCCACACGGACATGGACGCCACCCACGTGAACGTCAGCTTCACCGACACCGGCGGCGGAATGTCCGCCGAAAGTCTGAGCCGCGTCTTCGAGCCTTACTTCACCACCAAGAGTTCCGGTTCCGGCCTGGGCCTCCTGATCGTGCGCCGGATCGTCCGCGAACACGGCGGCGAAATGGCGATCGAAAGCAACGAAGGAAAAGGCCTGACATTGACGATCCGCCTGCCGTATCTCGACAAACGCGTTCGGATGTTGGAGGCAGGAAGTTCGAAACCCGATTAGACTTGTCTGTCGGAGGTCGGCTCCGTCAACGTCACGCGATGCTTGCACTAATCTTCCTGATCGTGTTTCCGTTCGCGTTTTATAAGGCGTGGAAAAATGTGCAGATGGCCAAGGCGAGCACCTCGTGGCCAACCACCACCGGGAGAATTACGGCGTCCGACACCGCGACGGTGATGTTTCGCCGGCAGCCGCGCATCGCTTATTCCTATTCAGTGAACGGTGCGTCGTTCACTTCGCAGAGGGTGTCGTTCGCCGGCGGATATAAACCCAAGGATGTCGATTCCATTCTTGCCAGCTATCCGGTCGGCGCCGAAGTGACAATCGCGCACAATCCGCAAAACCCGGCTGAAGCCACCCTCGAAACGGGCGCGAACAAACAGGTCACCGCCCAGGTTCGTATCCTGGTGATTTGCTTCATCCTCGTCGTCGCGGTCAATGTCCTCAGCTTCATTATGAGAAGCTAGTCCTGTTAATCCGGCCTAATTCTTCTTCGCGTACTTCGGGTCGCGCACCTGTTTCCGAATCGCGGCGAACAATTTCCGAATCCCGATTTGGCTGCCGGTATTTTTGATGAAGGCGGGGATCAGACCGCCGCTGTCGGTATAGACCATGTAGGTGGCGCGAGTAGTGTTCGGACCGGTCGGCTCCAGCAGCCAGCTGCCTTCGCATAATTTTACGCGAACCACTCCCGATTTTTCCGGGGGCCCCAGCGCATTCTCTGCTTCCCAACGGCTCAGAAAAACCTTTCCGGCCTCGGCCGGCTTAGAGCTGGAGCGGACCCGCACGGTGTAATCGCGGTCGCTCGTGAGCGGCGCCGAGATCCGCTGGTACGCGACAACAGAATCGGCGTCCCGCTTTAAGACGCGGCATTCAGCCGTGTAAGGCATGAAGCTCGTGTAAGACTCGACGTCATCAAGAACCGCATGTGCCAGGTCGGTCGAAGCGGGAATTTCGCCGATGGCTTTCGATTCGTAAGAAGCCGTTCGCTGCCGCCGATAAAGCGCGACGCCATCCTTGTCCGAAATAAATTTCCACTCGCCCGGGCTCGCTTCGGGTTCCGCGCCTCGAGCGTTTGCGCAAAGCTCGAGAACGAGGAGCGCAGCAACAACCCTCCGCGGCCAACTCATGTCGCCGCCGTCCCGGTCGGCACGATCCCGGCGCGTTCCACCATCAGAATCACGGTCCGCTCCGGCGCCCGCGGGCGATGCCTGACGCCTTTCGGAATCACGACTGCTTTCCCTGGTGTAAGATCGATGGAGCGATCCTCGAGATCGATCAAGAGCTGGCCGCTGACGACGTAGAAAAACTCATCTTCGTTCTCGTGTTGGTGCCAATGGTATTCGCCGTGGACCACGCCGAGGCGCACGACGGATTCGTCTACTTTGCAGAGCGTCTGGTTATACCAGCGATCGGTGCATGCATCGACCAGGCTGCCGACATCAATCACTTCGAGCGGCCCATGGAGAATGTTGAGCCGCGTGTTGTAGGAAAACCCGGCCGGTGATGTGTCGCTCGCCACGCCGTAGCCTTGGCGAAGGCGGCGCGAGCCTCAACTTTTTTTAATCGCGTTTCCGGATCGTCCCCGCGCCGCTGATATGTTTCTCCACGGTCGGATTGCCGTTGTAGGTCACCTTGCCCGCGCCGGAGATCGCCACTTTCAATGTCTCGCTCGCCGAGATCTCCGCTTTACCCGCGCCGGAAATCGACAGCTCGGCGTTTTTCACCTGCAACGATTCCGCGTCGAGCCTGCTGGCGCCGGACATCGTCGCGATCAATTCGTTGACGGTACCGTCTACCGTCACCCGGGTTGCGCCGGTCCCCTCGAGGTAAAAGCCTTTGCCGGAAAGTTTGGTGCCTGTCAGGCGGACCGCTCCGGTAAGGCGTGCGCCGGTTAGCGCCGAGCTGGAAAGCTTCACCTTCATTCCGTGAGTGGGATGGAGTTGGCCGTGCCATTCGAGCCGGAGCTTTTTCCCGCTCATGCTGGTCTCCACATGCCGGAGCAGGTTTTCATCGGTCCTGATCGTGCACGACGCCGGGCCGGGGACCCACTCGATATCGAACGCGCCTTCAGCCTCCACGCTCGTGAACTCCTGCACGGGCCGATTTTCGGTAACAAGATTGCCGTTGCCTCGGATGCCGCTCAGATGGCAGCCGCCGAGGGAAAGGGCCGCGAAGGTCAGCAATTTCGCCGCGGCAAAGGGCCGGATTGTGATGGTGCTCATAGGAATGGATCTCTTTGGTAGTGAGATGCAGCTCCCGGTCCCCTTGGATTCAGAAATCTTACCAACGGGGTCGGGGCCTTCCGGCCCCGCATTCCGACCTCCGACCTCTGACTACAGCGCCGCCGGATGCCGGGCGACGTAACCGTTCGTATCCCGCCCGTAGGCGTACCAGCGAGGACCAACATCTCCTCCGCGTCCAAGATCCGTCGTATCCAGGCGCAGCCCGGCAATGACCGCGAACGTATGTCCCTGCCGCGAATAGATGGTCAGCCACCGGCCGCGCCCTCGTTCGCCGTAGCGCATCAGGTCGCTCGACGGCATCGGCGAATTCAGCAAGCCCGCGCCGTGCAGGGCAAAGGAAACCGTGCCCGAGCAATCATAGCCGCGAGCGTAAAACGTTCCGTGGCCGCCGCCCCAGACGTAGGGCTTGCGGCGAAGCGTGTTCGCGGCCCAGATCGCGTTCTTCACGCTCTGCGGCGCCCGCGACGGGGCGTAGGCGACCCCGTTCCGCAAAACCGCGTGGCTGCCGGAAACCATCGGTCGCTCTCCGTGCTGCTCGACCTGGCCGCTTTCCTGTTCCTGCTCTTGATCCTGATCATACTCTTCCGCCCGCGGCGCGGCAGTCTTCGCTTTCGGTGATGCTGGATAGGCTACCCGAATCGGCTTCACGTCCGATTCTTCATCCACCTCGTAAAATTCTTCCGCTCCCCGGGGCGGCCTTGGCTTCAATCGTCGTGGCGCATAATAAGCGACCTTGATCGGCGCGACCGCTGTCGCCACCAGAATAGGCGGCGCATGGCGAACGATCGGCGCCGCCGCCGCATGAACGACCGACCGGGCGAGTACGAACGGCTGCAACGCTACTGAAAACGGCGTGGGTTTGCGGTATCGCACCGGCCGCGCTTCGAGCGTTGGTGCCAGGAGAAAAACGATCGCGATCGTGGAACAGACAAGAGCGGCCCTGCATCCTGCTGTTGGGCCGGGTAAAAAGCGCATGCTTCCGGAATAAGCTGCTGGCGCGCCAACCCGATTATTTTTTCGGTGCCAACACCCTAGCCCAGGCCCGGCGCCATTCCCAGGTATGTATCGTCTCGCAGTTGCTTCAGCATGAAGTCCGCGACATCGGCGCGCGAAATCATCACCGGCCAGAAGTAATTGCCGACCTCGGGCCCATGCCGGTATTGGCCGCGGGCCGGCCCGTTCGTCAGCACTCCCGGACGCACGATGACCCAATCCCGATCGCTCGCCCTGATGAGTTCTTCCTGCCGAAGTTTGTCCCACATGTAGAACTGCAGGATCAGAGGAAGAATGAAGAACGTGTGGGGCAATCCCAATCTTCCGATGCTGTTGCTGATGCCGAGCGCCGTCTCGCAGATTAAACGCGGGACCTCGCACGCCGTCATTGCCCGCAGAATATTGCGCATGCCGTCGGACTGAATCTTGTTCGGATAAAGGAATCGCTTGTGGCCCAGCGCGCTTAGCACCGCGTCCTGTCCTCGCATGGCCGATTCCACCGTCGCGTAATCGAGTACGTCGCCCTTCGCCACGCGCAGGTTCGCGTGCTCGATTTGCATCTTCGCCGGATCGCGGACGAACGCCGTAACCTGATGTCCCTGCGCGAGGGCTTGCTGCACAATCTCGCGCCCCGTCCCGCCGGTCGCGCCTATGACCAGCACGCGAAGCGGCCCGTTCGATGCCGGCCGCTCGTATTTCCGCTCTCGCCGAACCGGCGGCCGTCGCCAGAGCAACGCCGACAGAATCAGCGCATACGGAATCATCACCGCGAGAAAGATCCTGAACATGCCATCCGCATTCTTATCCAGCCTCCGCGACGTTTGGGAGATTTAACTTCCCTGCTAGATTTCCGACTTTCGCCTTCATCCTTCCGCCTTTCTTAAATGTCCGACCCGCTGACCACCGATCTCCGGCTTCCGGCTTCCGCTACCTCCAACGTGCCGGAGGACATGACCGGCCGGCCTCGGCGCGTGGCGACTGGCGGCATCTCGCTCCGGAAAACTTTCTCCGCGTTCAAGCACCGGAATTTCCGGCTCTACTTTTCCGGCCAGCTCATTTCGTTCACCGGTACCTGGATGACGACTACCGCGCAAGGCTGGCTCGTCTATCAGCTCACCGGCTCGAAAGCCCTTCTCGGCATTGTTGCCGCGGCCGCTTCCGCGCCGATGCTTTTCTTCGCTACCTGGGGCGGCTGGGTGGCCGATCGTTACTCGAAACGTTCCGTCATCGTCGTTACCCAGATTTGTTCGATGATCCTCTCGCTCGCCCTGGCCGCGCTCGTTTGGACGGAGGTCGTGCAGCCGTGGCACATCATCGTGCTCGCTGTGCTCGGCGGAATCACGATGGCGTTCGACATGCCGGCGCGCCAATCGTTCGTGATCGAGATGACCAGCCGGGAAGATTTAATGAACGCCATCTCGCTCAACAGCTCCGCGTTCAACTGCGCCCGCATCATTGGCCCTTCCATCGCCGGCCTGCTCATGGCGCATCTCGGGATCGCCCTCTGCTTCCTTTTCGATGGCCTCAGCTTTATTCCCGTCATCGCCGGCCTTCTCCTGATGCGATTGCCAAGAAAAGTCGTGCGCATCGACAGCAACACCGGCCCGATCGGCCAGGCGCTCGAAGGATTCCGCTACGTTTGGACGCATCCGCGCGTCCTCACCATTCTCTCGCTCTTCACCGTCGTCGGAATTTTCGGCTGGTCTTATTCCGTCCTCATGCCCGCGTTCGCGCGTGATATCCTGCACCTCGGCGCGAACGGCTACGGCCTGCTCATGGCCGGCAGCGGCGTCGGCGCGCTCGTGGCCGCGCTCACCGTCGCCAGCGCCGGTCACATGTTGCCCACCCGCACAATGGCCCTCGGCGGCGTCTGGATTTTCTCCACGACGCTCGTCCTCTTCGCCTTCAACAAGAACCTCTATCTCGGCGTGCTCCTTCTCGCGATCGTCGGCTTCGGCGTCGTCCTCTATTTTTCCACCTCGAACACCGTCCTCCAATCCATCGTCCCCGACCAAATGCGCGGCCGCGTCATGGGCATCTGGGCCCTGATCTTCGGCGGCATGATCCCTCTCGGCAGCCTCGAAGCCGGCCTCATGGCCGATTTCCTCGGCACCCCCGCCACCATGGCCATCGGCGCGTTGATCTGCGCTTTGGCGGCGCTCGTCACTCTAAACGTTATCCGCCGCCGCGAAGCGCAGCTGGGTACGACTGCGCCGCGCGTCGGAGCATAGGCGTCATCGCCCACGTTCTGTCCCAGGTCAGCGAGCTTGCCAAAACGCCTTCGAAAGGGCGACATCCATTGCATGCGGATTCGTTCCCTGCTGCTTTTTCTAGGCCTGGCCTTCGGGCTGACGCCTCCGGCTTTCGCGCTCCGCGGAGTCATTGATGACCCGGACGGTTTCACTTACGTTCGAGCCGGCGAGAGCCAGGACAGTGCAATCGTTGCCAAGGTGAAAGCCGGCGAGATCTTCGAGTTCGAAGTCGAAGGTCAGATTCAACATCCGAGCGAGTGGCAGAAAGTAAAGTTGGCGTCGGGCAAGGAAGGTTACATGCACGCTAGCCGGATCCGTTTTCACGCGACAATGGCAGACCTCGCGGACAGACAAGCCGGAGATGAAGCGAATCTCTGCGCTCGCGGCAACGGATTGGATTACTATCCGTTGGCGCGAGCCGCCGCGCGAGGAGAGAAGGCAGCCATGCAGAGCTACTTTGGTCTGCCCTGCGACGGCGGAGGCTACGACATCCACGCCGAGATGTGTCGGGCAGTGATTCACCTCCTCGGTGACGAAAAGTTTTCAAAGTTCCTTCGCGGGCAATCGAGCGAGTACCTGGTCAACTTGCGCGAACTGGTCGAATACGGGACGCCGAATCCTATGGAGCCCGCTGCCTACCTGAAGCGAGTTTTTCCCAAGGCAAGCCGCATCCTTTATGCCGAGCCTCCGTAGGCTCGATAACGATCAGCCCTTGTCGCGACGCTGATAAGTCGGCGGAAAGGGTTTTGCTTCGGACTCTATCGTAAGCCGCTTACGATACATCAGTGCCAGTTGCATTGCCTATGCTATACGTGCATCACGTATAGCCGACCTGTTACGATCGCCGGGTTGCGTCGTGTGTTTCTCAAGGTCGTTTCCAAGTTGTACTTGGGAACGTCACTTGTCCCCAAGCTATGCTTCGCTCTGGCTTGGGCCTCCATCGCAAGCCGCTTACGAGGCGACGGGACCGGCGGCTCTGTGCAGGACGCTGGCGTCGTTTCTGCTTGTTCAGCCAGCCCATGCGAGCGCACTCCCCGGAACTCCGGTTGCACCCCGAGCACTCTTGTTTCCTTTTGCCCGGGCGGATGGCGGAGCTCGTCATCGGCGTGACTGTGCTGTTTGCGCTCACTTTGTCTGCGCTTGCGGCGGAGTTGCCCGACAAAAAACTCGAAAAACTTGCGGACGATATTCAACAGGCTTTGCAGACCGAGAAGCCTGAACAGAAGGAACCGCGCCCGATTAGTCCGCGCGACAGTTCGAGCATGTTGCTGACGACATTGCGCGGTGCGATTGCGCGCGCTGACCTAGGGCAACTGCAAACCGTCCTTGAACAGTTGGTCGCGTATCTGGATTCCGCTGCGCTCCGCGATCGTTGCACACAAGCGGCCGAAGAAGTCCGTGTCTTGCGCGAAGCAAAAGAAAAGGAGACGCTCGCCGAGATCGACCGCGCGGTGAAGCGCGCTACCACAGCCGTTCGCGAGGCCATGAAGTCCTCCGACCTCGACGAAATCTTACTGGAGCTCGGCAAGTTCCGGAATATGCGGCAGGACCAGTTTTCTTCTCGTGAGGTCAGTTCCGCGCTCGCGGAAATGGAGCACGTCATCCGATTTGTTACCTACTGGCAGGATTACATTGCGCAGAGCGAGGGTGGGGACACCAAAGCGGCCCAGGATACATTGCGACGGATGGTCGAGATTCCGCCGAACACACTGATTCCGCGGTCCGAACTTCTTGCTCGCCGCTATGGCGTCATCGCTTCGCAATCGTCGCCCTCGCCCTCGGCAGCGCCGTCCGCGACGCAAGCTCCGATGGCGCCGCTGGTCTTGAAAACACCGGATGACCTGATCCCGGCTATCGAAAAAATGACGGCTTTGTTCAATACGCCGAACCAGGTTAAGGGCGAAGAGCGCACGGCTTTGCAGCATTTCATCGGCGCGATGACATCGCTCTCAAATGCGTACGCCGAATTCAAGGCAGGTCTTACGACCAAGCTGGAGATCGTCGCCTCCGATCCAAGCCGTCCCGATAAATTCGGGCCGGTCCTGGCGCCGATACGAGCCCAAGTTCTGAAGCTCGTCCTGCCGCGTTATCTCGGCCTCCCGCCCGCGCTGGCCCCGAAACCAGACGAAGGCGTCCAGGAGTTCCTCGATCGCGTGAAAATGCCGGAGATAAACCGACCTTCTCAGGCAGCCCTCTATGTCACCGCCCACAATCAGGAGATCGCAGGTCAATATGACCTCGCCGTAGCTAGCTATCAGCGCGCCCTTGCTTCCGGCACCGACCTTATTCCGCCGAAAGTAATCGGCGATCGCCTCGCGCGAATCAAAGCCGAACATCCTACGGAATTCGCCGCCGGCCTCGAGGCATTCCTCACGCCGCGCATGCCCGCAATCCCGCCTGAATTCATGAATTATTTTCCAGGCGGTCTCCCAGGCCCACCGCGGCGACCCGGCCCGCCACAGAACCCAGTCATGCAGGTGCCGGCAGCCTCGCCGAGTCCTTTCACATTCCCTGCTCCCGCGCCTTCGTCGGGTCCGCCGTCCAAGCCGTGAAATTTTTCTGCCCGCTCGCAGTCTTGTTCTGTGTCATTTGCATGGCGCTCTCAAGCGCCAATGCATTCGCTCAAAAATCCGCGGAAGCGCTTACTCAGCTCGAGAGTGCGATCCGCGAGGAGATAACACGACGCCCACCTGGCTCCGAGCCGGAGAGGCAAGGCGACCAGCGCCTTGAACATAGTGCGTACACCTTAATGCAACTTCGGCCCGCACTGGCCCGCAACCAGGGGGCGGAGGTCGACGGCCTGTTAAACCAAGTCCTGGTTTCGTTCCCCTCCGACAAAGTAAGGGCGAGTGTCGAGAAGTTGCGTAGCGCGTTACAAACCGAACGCGAAGAAAAGGAAAACTCCTTGGTCGAAAAAATCGAGGCGATCATGGCGCGAACGATCAAGGCCGTTGAGACCGCCCGCGCCCCCGCCGATCTCGATAACGCAATTCGCGAGCTCAGTTCGGTGCCGGAACAGCGGGAAGCAATCTCAGAGAAAACCCGGGTCCTGGTGGAACGGATTCGAAACGCGCGTCAATTCACCATCTGCTGGCAGGACTACCTCGATTACATGGCGGCCGGCCGCTCGGACCTGGCAAAGAAAAGTCTGGAAGAAGCGAACCGCGTTAGCGCGGCGAACATCCTGCCGCGCTCCGCCGTTCTCTCCCGGCTCGCGGAATTCAAAGATCCGAAGAAAGAAGAATCCGAAACGTCTCCGCTGCCGCGGCTGCGAGAGATCATGGCAAAGGCAAAATCACTCGCCGATCTTCCCGCCGCCATTGAGGCCGTCTCCGACTTCCGTTCCGCCTCCGGCAAGGCCGCCAGTTACGACAATCCCATGACCGCGCTCTACAACGAGCTGATCAGCATTCAGCATTGTTACGAAGATTTCCGCGGCGGTCTTCCGACGCTGCTCCAACTTGAACCGGCGAACAGTTACCCGCATCACGGCGAGGCCATCCAACTCGCTTTTCCGCTGAAACTCGAATTGATGCGTCTTGTTTTTCCGCGTTTTCTCCGTGTCGATCGGGTCCCGACGAAGGATGAACCGATTGACGACTACGTCGCTCGCATGATGCAGTTCGCCCTTGAACAAGGCGATCCGCGTTTGATCCTCCGCGTCTATGAGCTGCGAAATGCGATCAACGCTACCTATCAATCGGCGCAGCTCTCGCCCGGGTTGGATGCGTTACTGGCCGCCCGGAACCAGGAGGATGCCGGGCAATTCGTGCCCGCCGTCATCTCCTATCAAAAAGCGCTGCGACTTGGCGGCGAGCTGGTGCCGGCGAAAGCAATCGGCGCGCGCCTCGATGCAATCAAAGCATCGCATCCCGCCGAGTACGAAGCCGGCATGAAATTGTATCTCGCGAAACCCGACCCCGCGCCTCCGATGATCCAGGGCAGCATTCAAGCATACTCGCTTCAAGTGCCCAGTGCCGACGCCAACCCGGAACCGGTCCCGCCGCGTCTCAGCCCCACTCCTCCCTGAGGCCGTCCTTCCGCCATCGCAGCCGGGATATCCCCGACCGCCATTGCAGGCCTCGTGCCGCTTTCCCGTCCATCTCCTGACCGGATCTCGTTCCCAAGTTGAACTTGGGAATGCCACTTGTCCCGGAAGCTTTGCTTCGTCCCTAGCTTCGGCTCTCCATCGTAAGCCGCTTACGATGCATCATAGACCCGCGATCTCCGCCAGGCTGCTATACGTGACTCACGTATAGCTGAGCTGTGGCGATTGTCGGATTTGGCGCGCAGGATCTGCCGGATGGGTTGGATTTTCTTGAATCCAAATCTCCGCCATCCTGCATCGAATCAGTAAAGCCATGGAAACTTCACCGTCACCCTCGCCGTTGCCGCCTGCGAACATTTCCGCCATCGCGAACGTGCGCACCTGGAGCGCGTTCATCCACGCCAGCGCCCTGCTCGGCGTCCTCCTGCATTTCCCCGGTCACCTGCTCCCGCCTCTCATTCTCTGGCTGATCAAACGCGACGAAGCGCCTGAGCTCGACGCGCACGGCAAGGAAGCAGTCAACTTCCAAATCTCGATGTTGATCTACAACGCGGTCGCCGCCGTCTTTTGCCTGGTCCTGGTCGGCTTCGTTTTCCTCGCCGTTCTCTGGGTCCTGAACACCATCTTCGTCATCATCGCCGCCATCCAGGCGAGCGACGGAAAATTCTATCGCTACCCGATGACGATCCGCTTCATTCAATAGACGACGCCTCACTGCCACACAGGCGGTGTTGCCTCCCTCCTTATGGAACGAACGCTACGTCGTGAATGTCACAGCCCTGATCTTCGATGCCACGATGCGCGGTAGCTGCTAGTCCTCGTCGCCAAAGTATTCGGCGGTCTTTTTCAAGAAGTCTGGCTTAAGAGAAGTAGCCAAACCCAGTTGCCGAATCCCCCGCAGTTTGCTCGTTAGAACCTCGAAACTTAGGAAGCCGCACACCGACGCTAACGGTTTATCGCGCAGTTTGAACGTAGGACGAAGGAGTTCGGCTTCGACTTTATCCTTTCGTTCCTCGGGCGCAACCAAGAACAGATCAATGGCCAAGTTCGGCTGGAGAGCGAGGAGATCGCTCATCCGTAGCAAGCCAGAATAAACAGACGTGGTGCTCTCGACTTCGAATGCTGCGACAATCGAATTCCCTCTTAGCCACAGCACATCGATCAATTCGATTGTTCGATTGGTTGCTTCATTGAACTGAGTGGGTAACACGGAGACCATATTCGGCAAACTACCGAGCGTAGTGCCTTCCCATGTCTTTGACCTATCATTTCTTGCGACCCAAACCTCGAAACCCATTTCCTGTCCAAGAGTCAGTAACGCATGCTGAATTTCCGTATGTCGCGTTGTGAAGACAACTTTGTCGGCCTCTTGATTCAATTCGACGCGACTTGTTTCGTCCGCGTCGGGTACAGCGACAACCGTTGTAAACGTTTCCCTGCCTCGTTTCCTCTCGGCTTTGTAAAACGGTTTCCGTGCTAGCTGTTTCGCATCGACAGGTCGCATGGTCGGATGCTCTTTTGCCCTGCCCAGTAGATCCATGAGCAAAACAGCATCGGCTTGTCGCTTGAAACGATTCGGACTCATCCGGAGAAACCCGTTGTAACCAGGTCGATCTCGCGCGGATCGATAGAAGTCTACTTTGCCCTCCAATTCCTCCATTGGAACGCCCTGCTCAGGCGCCAGGACGATTGTCGGCGTTACATTGAGCCGTTCGGGGAAAGGATCGAATTCCCAAATAGCGGACTTGTCCTTGCTGCGCCCGTTAACGGTTAGGGCACCAACCCAACGTTTAACGCCGGTCAGATAACAAAGAAGAATATCTCCAGGCTTAATCCGTTCGACAGCATTATGCATCCGTTTTCGGAAACCGCTGACTTTGGCGCCATGGTTCTGAAATTCTTGCCAAGTTTGTCCGGTGAATAGATCAAGCCAGTACGTCATTGGGAGACAAGGCTATCAAACTTTCTGAGCGAACGCATCACCGTTACCACGCCGGCGGTTTGTGAAAATCGCCGAGAGCGTCGGTCAGCTTGTCGGGAAACTGGCATGTCCCGAGAACGGATGGACGAATCGATTTGAAGAAGCTCGCCACTGCTTGTAGCTCACGGCTGGGCCGCGGGTGCGGACTCACAATGCCGACAATCTTTCCGAGGAAGCGCTTAACGTGCTCAATCGGGAACACCAAGTCGGAATCGTTCGAGATGACGACCGCAATGTCACACTTGCTCGTGTAAGAATCAATCAGAATGCGGCTGGCGAGATTCACATCTGAGCCTTTTTCCTCCGACTTGAGTACTTGGACCATTTCGCTGCGATCAGTCCGCATCATCCACTGCTTGCTAGCGAGGAAGTGGCCAAAATCAATCGTTAGGTTCGGAAGCGTGCGGAGGGCACGAAGATATATCTCTTGTCGCGTGCGCTGCTGTGGATCGATTGGGCGCGGCGTCAAAAGGGCGGTGAAGTAGCGAATCCGCGTGATCTCGTTATTTGCGCAGCAGTCGCGCACAAAGTGCGGCAAGGTCGAGCCATTTGTGAGGCGTGCCTTTGAGGCAGCCGTAATACAGGTTGAAGCCATCTATATAGACGTGGGTCTTCAGTGCCATAAAATGCAGAAGCCGCAGGATTTCTCCGGCGGCCTCGCGCCCCTCGCCCGAAGGCTTGGGGGGGATATGTCTATAAAAGGTAGCAGAGGGGCTGCCAAAGCAAGGATTATCTTGAGATGCTTCGGCGGAGTACGCCAATGCAGACTACGCGATGCTGATATACGGCGTGCCTGCTCGTGATCATTCCCCTTCGGTTTCCAGATGATGGCCGGCGATGAATTTGAAGGCTACAAAGCAGAGGCCGGAGCCGAGGGTGCAGCCGGCGTGGAGAAAGCCAGAAATTCGTGGTGGGCCATTTTTCGAGGAAGCCGCCGATCCAGCCGACCAATGAATTCGCGGCGAAGAAGGCGAGGTAATAGAGGCCGATGATGGTGGCGTTTCTATTTTCTCCAGTGTCGGAGAACGCGGTGCGTCGGAATCGCAGTCGAGTGTTCGCTCTCCGTGTCGATCAACTCGCGGCGGCGCAGGAGATCGAGAGCGGTTTGGACGGCGCTCTTCGAAAGGCCGGTGGCTTCGGCGAGGGTGCGCAGACTCGCGGCGACCGGCTTCCATTTTTGGCGCGCGGCCAGGCCGAAAAGATAAAGGTAAACAAGATAGGCGGCCGGTTGGCGATCGTGGCCGACGATGTCGCGCATCAGGACGTCGAGGACATAATCGTCGATGGGAATGGTTTGGCGGAAGCGAGGCATGGCGGGGAAAGTAGGAAGTAGAAATTAGGAAGTAGGAAACGAGTCTAGCGGCTATACCGATAAACGGACAGCGTTTTCTGCGGCGAAAGGGCGACTGCGGCTGGACGTGCGAGGAGGAGGAATTACGGTCGGGGTCGCCATGATCAAACAAATCAAATTCGTCAGCATCCCAGTCGCGGATCAGAACCGGGCGCTGGATTTCTATACGGAGAAACTCGGGTTTACCATCATCACCGATCAGCCGTTCGATGAGAAACAGCGCTGGATCGAGCTGCGGGTGCCGAAGGCGGAGACACGAGTCGTGTTGTTCACCGCCGAGGGCGAGGAGAAACGGATCGGGACTTTCATGAACATGTCTTACTCCTGCGACGACATAGACAAGACCTACGAGGAATTAAAGAAACGCGGTGTCGAGTTCGACGGCCCACCAAAGAAGGAGCCGTGGGGCACCTATGCGATCTTTAAGGACAGCGAAGGCAATCGCTTTGTGCTCTCGGCGGACTGATTCGGAGGGACGTGCTTCCGCACGTCCGACTTTTCGACCATACCGACCAGCCAGGAGAATTGGGACGTGCGGAAGCACATCCCTCCGAGCGAAGAATCACCAGGGAATCACTTTGCGATCCTTGACGAATTTGCCGGTGAGATCGTGCGGGGCATCGGTCGCGAGCCAGACGATGGTGGCGGCGCCTTCGCCGACGGAACGGGTAGCGTTCTCGCCGCCCATGTCGGTGCGGACCCAGCCGGGGCAGACGCTGTTCACGGCGAATTTCGGCAGCGCGGCGGCGAGCTGCACGGTCACGCCGTTCAACGCGTTCTTCGAAACGCAATAGCCGGGCGCCCAGCCATCGGCGCCGCCGTCGAGCTGGCCGCCGCTGCTCGACACGTTCACGATTCGCGGCTCACGGCTCTTCTTTAGCAGCAGCGCGAAGGCCTGCGCCACGAGCCACGGCCCGAGCGTGTTCGTCCGCAATGTCGTTTCGAAAATCTTGGGAGTGATGCTGAGCGCATCCTTATCTTCGTCGAGCAGAACGCCGGCGTTGTTCACGAGCACATCGAGGCGATCGCTTTGCCGGGAAAGTTCTTCCGCCGCCGCGCGAATGCTCTTGGCATCCGAGACATCGATTTTAAGAAAAACGACATCGCCTTCCTCGCTCAGTTTTTCCGTCGCATCGCGCCCGGCCTTTTCATTCCGCGCTCCGAGAAAAACCCGAAAGCCCCGGCGCGCGAGCTGCCGCGCCACTTCGAACCCGATCCCCTTATTTGCGCCGGTCACCAGCGCGTTTTTCTGATTTCTCATGGCGCATCAAACCTCACACAAAGGTCACAAAGGGACACAACGGATTATTTTGCAATCTCGGAGGGACGTGCTTCCGCACGTCCCAAGATTTGTCATTGATTGACGCATCCGCAGCTAAGAAAAGTGGGACGTGCGGAAGCACGTCCCTCCGACAAGTGCCTTTGTGACCTTCGTGTGAGATCTCTAGGGAGCGGCTGGCTTAGGCGTGATCCATTTCGCGTACCAATCGAGGTAGCGCTTGTAACGATCGATGATGTAGCTCGGCTTTTTCAGACCATGATTTTGGCCGGGATAAATCACGAGCTCGGTCGGGACGCCCTGGCTGCGCAGCGCCTGATACATCTGCTCGCTGTTGAGGAGTGGGACGTTGAAATCGGCTTCGCCGCAAAGAAAAAGCGTGGGCGTTTTGATTTTGTCGGCGTGCAGGAACGGATACGAAATGCGGGTCCACGTCTCCATGTTTTTCCACGGCACGCCAAGCTCGTTCTCGTAATCGAGGATGTATTGGTCGGTGCCGTAACCGGCGAGGACGTTCGAGATCGAAGCACCGCTCGTCGCTGCTTTGAAGCGAGTGGTCGTGGCGATCAGGTAGTTCGTCGAAATGCCGCCGTAACTCCAGCCGCCGACACCGAGCCGGTCGGGATCGGCGAGGCCGCGCGCCACGACGTCGTCCACCGCGGCAAGATCGTCCTCCACATCGCGATGGCCCCAATCGGCGTAGATGCCCATGGCGAATTTCTCGCCGCGCCCGGTGGAACCGCGCGGGTTCGGCAGGATAACGGTGTAACCGTTGGCGGCGAAGAGTTGCGCGTCGAAGCTGAATTCGCAGGCGTACTGCGATTGCGGTCCGCCATGCGGACGGAGCAGGGCCGGCGGTTTTGTTCCCACCGCGGGCGCGTCGAGCGGATTGACAACGAAGCCGTGGATCTCGGTCCCGTCCGCGCTCTTGAACTTCGTCTCGTCGACGTGCCCCAGCCGCAGATCTTTAAGGAACGCCTCGCTCTGTTTCGTCAGATCGCGACGCTTGTCCTTCTCAACCGCGAAAATTTCATACGGACGATCGGGCGTGCTGACGCGCACGATGATCTTCCCGTCGCGACTCATATCGTAGGCGGTTACCTTCCGTCGACCGGTCGTGACCGGCTGAGGCGCGCCGCCATCGACCGGGACGCGGAAGAGATGCTCAGCGCCATCGTCCTCAACCACCGCGAAGATTGATTTCCCGTCCGGCGCCCAATGCGGCTGGACCACGTTGCGATCGAGTTTTTCGGTCAACACTTTCGCCTGGCCGCCCGCGGCCGGGATAATCGCAAGCGAGTGAACGGCGTATTCGATCTTCTTGGGATCGCCGCCGTGAATGTAAGCGATCCATTTTCCATCGGGGCTCCAGGCCGGCGCGCTATCCCAGTTCGGATCCGGGTCCGCCTCGGGCGAGGTGGTGAGCTGGCGTTCTTTCGCGCCAGGTTCGGAGCCAATCACCCAGACGTCCCAGTTCTCGGTCCGGTCGGGATCGTCCCCGCGCTTGGTAACGAACGCGATCTCCTTCCCGTCCGGCGACCACGCGGGCCAGAGGTCGTCGTGTTTGCCGGAGGTGAGCGGCTCGATCTTGCGCGTTGCGAGATCGAGCAATTGGAGGTGCGAATAGCGCTCCGTCAGATAACCGTCCATGTCCTTCTTGAAGAACAGGCGGTCGATCACGAGCGGCGGGACAGTCTTTTTCTCTTTCTCTTTTTTCTCGGGCTCACGCGGATCGGGATCGTGGACCACGAGAGCGATCCGCTTCGAATCCGGCGACCAGGCGAAATCTTCCACGCCGCCTTTCGCGTCCGTAAATTTTTCCGCTTCTCCGCCGCCGATCGGCAGAATCCAGAGCTGATCGTTCTCGTTGTCGTCTTCGCGACCGGAAAGGAACGCGATCCATTTCCCATCAGGACTCCAGCGCGGATGTTTCTGTCCCTTATTCCCGAAAGTCAGGGCGCGGTTCTCCGAGCCGTCCCATTTCGCGAGCCAGAGATTGCCGGGCCGTTTGTCTTTGTCCATGTCGGCCGCTTTGACGACGTAAGCGATGAAGTTGCCGTCCGGCGAAAGATTCGGCTCATCGACTTCGCGCAAGGCGGCCCAGTCTTCCGGCTTCAGCGTCCGCGGCGGATCTGCAGCCGCGGACGTGGCGACGATGAAAGCGAGCAAGCAGAAGCGAAAGATTGAGCAGTTCATAACGTCAGAACACCTCGTTGGGAAAAATTCAGGCAGGATTTACAGGATTGACTGGATTAGGAGAATCAAATCCTGTGAATCCTGTCTGATTTCGTTCAGGATTGTGTTGTTCCTAACGCCGGCGCCGGCCGAAGGAATAGCCGCGATGCGTCCGACCGCCGCCGATCGCGCGCTTACCGCCGGTGGTCGATTCGGGCTCGAAGAGCGCCGTATAGAGATACGGGAAGCCCTCCAGTTTCAAGCGAGGGATTTTCTGTCCCATGAAGCGCTCGATCGAGTGGAGCGATGCCAGCTCTTCGCCGTTCATCAGGGTGAAAGCGTCGCCGACATTTTGGGCGCGGCCGGTCCGGCCAATCCGGTGCACGTAGTCTTCGGGATGCTCGGGCACATCGTAATTGATGACGTGACTGACGCCGGCGATGTCGATTCCACGCGCCGCAATATCGGTCGCGACCATGATTTCATATTTGCCGCTCTTGAAACCTTCGAGCGCTTCGACGCGCTCGCGTTGGGTGCGGTTCGAATGCATCACCGCGACGGAATGCTTTCCCGCCTTCAGTTTCACCGCGATCTTGTCGGCGCCGTGCTTCGTCCGACTAAAAATGAGGGCGCTGTCAAAATTCGTCCGCTCGAGCAGCGCCATGAGCAGCTCGAATTTTTGCTCGGCCGCGACCGGATAGACCGCATGCGTGACCGTTTCGGCGGGCGATCGGCGCGCGCCGATCTCGACCAATTCCGGTTCGCGCAACACCCAGGCGGCGAGCCGCTCGATCTCCGGCGGCAGAGTCGCGGAAAAAAGGAGTGTTTGCCGGTCAGTGGAAATTTGCTCCACGATCCGGCGCACATCGGGGAGAAAACCCATGTCGAGCATGCGATCGACTTCGTCGAGAACAAGGATCTTGACGTGCCGGAAATTGAGCGAGCCTTGCTCCAGCAAATCGAGCAGACGCCCGGGAGTGGCGGCGACGATGTCCATGCCGCGAGCAGCTTCTTCGCGTTGTTTGCCGTAGCCGACCCCGCCGTGGACAACGGACACCCGAAGATCGGTGAAGCGTCCGTAGTCACGAAAAGCGGTTTCAACCTGGGCTGCCAGCTCACGCGTGGGTTCCAGGATGAGACAGCGAAAATTCCCGTGCTTCGCGAGCAGCGTGAGAATGGGAAGCGCAAAGGCAGCCGTCTTGCCGGTGCCGGTTTGCGCCGTGCCGATCAAATCCTTGCCAGCGAGAACAATCGGGAAAGCGCGAAGCTGGATCGGAGTGGGCTCCGTGAAGCCCATCGCCTGGGTGCCGCGCACGACTTCTGTCGAGAGCCCAAAATCTTTAAATGACACTGGGAGAGTTTACTCGTTGTTAGGCCTCGCACAACGGACACGAAGGGACACAAAGGAAAAAATCTGACGTTGTGACCCTTTGTGACCTTTGTGCGAGGTTTCTCAATGGCGGCGCCGTTGAAGATTTTCGTTCTCGCCGATACGCACGATAAACTCCCGGCGAACCTCAAGACGCTCGCGGTGGGCGCGGATGAAATCTGGCATCTCGGGGATGTCTGCGCCCCGGCTATTCTGGAGACGATCGAGGCGTTCGGGCCGCCGGTCACGGCCGTGCGCGGGAACTGCGACAGCAATTTTGATTGGCCGTTAATGGTCGATCTGAAGCGGAACGGGATCCGGTTTCGGCTGGTTCATATTCCACCGGATCACGCGCCGAACAATGTCGACGTAGTTTTGCACGGGCACACACACGTGGCGCGAGATGAACGAGTGGCCGGCGTGCGGTTCCTGAATCCAGGATGCGTCACCCGGCCGAATCGCGGTGCGCCGCCGAGCGTCGCGAACCTGGAAATTGCCGCGGATGGAAAAATGACGTGGTGGCTGACGACGTTGCGCTGACTCGCGCCGCTAACCGAACGGTCAGCGAGCATAACCCTACTTCTCGTCGCTCTTCTTGGACTTGCGGTCGGACTTCGTCTCTGAATCGGCGGCCGGCTTTTTGCCTTTGGTCTTCTTGCCTTTTTCTTCCGCAGCCGGTTCTTCAATGACCAGCGGCGCATCGACCCATTCGATGAACGCGACCGGCGCCGAATCACTCTTCCGCGCGCCGAGCTTTACGATCCGCGTGTAGCCGCCATTCCGATCCGCCGAGCGTGGCGCGATATCGTCGAACAATTTCTTGACCGCATTTTTCTGGCGCAGCACGGCCAGCGCAGTGCGCCGGGCATGGAGCGAACCGTTTTTCCCGAGCGTCACCATCTTTTCCGCGAGCGGACGAACGGCTTTCGCCTTGGCCAGCGTCGTCTTGATGCGCTGATGCTCGATCAAACTGCAAACCTGGTTCGCCAGGAGTGCCTTCCGGTGCTCGGCGGTCCGGCCGAGTTTGAGGGTTTTCTTTTGATGTCTCATGGGTTCGTCCTCGAGGCAGACTCTGGCCTAACGACCGCTTACTTTTCTTCTTCCTTCGCGCCGTTGCTGCCGGCGCCATCCACGGAAGCCGGCGTTTCCACCAGGCCCGGATCGAATTTCATCCCAAGGCCGAGCTGCAACTGCTGGAGTTTGTCCTTGATCTCGTTGAGCGATTTCTTGCCGAAGTTCCGATACTTGAGCATCTCGGCCTCCGTCTTCTGGGCCAGCTGGCCGACGGTGGTGATGTTCGCGTTGTTCAGGCAGTTCGCCGCGCGCACGCTGAGCTCGATCTCGTTCACGCTCATGTTGAGCAGCTTCTTCAGTTTCATGTTTTCCTCGCTCACGCCGGCCGGGGTTTCGTCGAACTCGATCACGTCTTCATTGAAGTTCACGAAGACATCGAGGTGATGGCGCAGGATCGCGGAGGCTTGGAGCAGCGCGTCGTCCGGAGTGAGCCGGCCGTCGGTCCAGACTTCGAGGATGAGCTTGTCGTAATCGGTTCGCTGACCGACGCGGGTGTTTTCCACCGCGTATTTCACGCGGGTGACCGGCGAGAAAATGGAATCGATCGGGATCAGGCCGATCGGTTGATCGGGCCGCTTGTTTTCATCGCCGGTGGCAAAGCCGCGGCCGACGCGCACTTCGAGCTCGGCGTCGAACTTATGCTTCTTGTCCATCGTGCAGATGAGCTGGTCGGGATTCAGGACTTCGTAACCCTGGGCAAGCTGGATATCGTCGGCGGTGACTTCGCCTTCTTTGTTGATCGAGAGCGAGAGCTTGCGCGGCTCGTGCTCGGTCGCCTTGAACTTGATCCGCTTCAGGTTGAGAACGATGTCGGTCACGTCCTCGACCACGCCCGGCAGGGTGGCGAACTCGTGCTGCGCGCCGGTGATCTTCACCGCGGTGATCGCCGCGCCTTCCAACGAGGAAAGCAGGACGCGGCGAAGCGAGTTGCCGACCGTGTGGCCGTAACCGGCTTCGAATGGTTCCGCGACAAAGCGCGCGTAGGTTTCCGTGGCGCCGTGCTCGTCCTTGACGAGGGTCTTCGGCATTTCAAAACGACCGTAATGAACTGGCATAGGATTTAAGGATGAGGGATGAAGGATGAATTATGAAAAGTGAGATGGAGCGTGGAACGTTTCATCCTTCCTCCTTCAACCTTCATCCTTTCTCAGCACCGGGTTACCCCTGACGAGTGCGGCCTCACGTCCAGCGACGGAAACCCAGGGACCAACGGCGCAACTTCAAAAACTCGTTGCGGGACGGGAATGAACACCGGAGAGCCAGCTTTGCAAGCGGGTTTTGTGCAGGACCGGGTTCTGAGATTCTTCTGTAGCCGCCGCCCTGTGGGCGGCGTGAGGTGCGGCGGCGTCTCTTCTCACGCTTCGCATAGCGAAGCGGCTACAGTTACCCTTCGACGATCTCGTCCGGCAGCTCGTTTGCCGATGGCCCCGTTTTCGGAAAATAGCGGGCCAATAATTGCCCGGCTGATTCTATCCCTTCCACTAACGCGTCCGTGAATTCCTCACGCAAAAAGCGCTGGCGCATCTTTTCCACGAGCTCCTGCCAAAATTGCTCGCCGCATTTCTGGTGAACGCCCTCGTCGCCAACCACGGCAAATTTCTGCATTCGCGGCGCCACCAGGATCAAGATCGCGTTTCGTTCTCGCGTCTTGTGCATTCCGAGCTGGAAGAATTTTTTTTGCGCCCGCTCCAGCGCGTCTTCCTCGAATTTTCCGCGCTGGAGAAATACGCGAATCTGCCCGGACGTTTTCGATTCCGCCGCCTTGATCGCGTTCACAATCCGATCGTGCTCGAGTTCGCGGAGAAATCTGTGGGTGCGCATCGCGAGATTACCAACTCGAGCCGGCGCCCCCGCCGCCAAAGCTTCCTCCGCCACCGCTGAATCCACTGAATCCACCCCCAGAGGACGATGACGAGGAGCTGCTCGACCATCCGCTCCCCCAGCCACTGCTGATGAACGGCCCGCCCAGGCCGGTGTAGCCATACCCGCCCTTTCGACGACCGAGCCGGATGATCCCCAGCACGATGATTAGCATGACGAGGAACCCAAGCGGGCCGCAGCCGCTGGACGCACCAGGCGTCCGCTGTTTTTCCTGCGCCGTCGCGCCGTCGCCTTTGTACTCGCCGCGAATCGCCTTGAGAATCAGTTCGATGCCTTCCTCAAGTCCGTTAGCGTAATCTCCTGCGCGAAAACGTGGCTTGACGTGCCGCTCGGTGATGTCGAACGCAGTGACATCCGGCAATGCGCCCTCGAGGCCGTAGCCGACTTGGATGAACATCTTGCGATCGTCGATGAAGACGAAGAGGACCGCGCCGTTACGTTTCTCCGCCTGTCCGACCTTCCACGACTGTGCAATGCGTTGTGTGTAACCAGCGACGTCGGAGTCGCTCTCCATTTTTCGAAACACCGCGACGACCACCTGGTTCGAAGTATCGCGTTCGAACTGCGCCAGCTTCTCGTTGAGCGCTCGCGCCTTCTCTTTCGAAACGACGTTCGCGTAGTCGTTGAAATAGGCGGGCGGCTTCGGCGGAATAACTTCGGCCGCGGCTGCTCGATTTACGAAAACGGAAGAGAAGATGAGAGCCGCTGCTAAAACGCGCGGCCGAAGAAGCTCCAAATCCCAAGCTCCAAATCCCAAGGAAGCACCAAGCACCAAGCTCCAAGAGCGATTGCGCACGACCGTATTGGGATTTGAAATTTAAAGCCTCTGGAGCTTGGAGCTTGGGATTTGGAGCTTCCCGCCTGCTACGGAGTAGCAGTCGGGCCTGGTTTGCTGAAATCGAATTTCACTTCCGGCGCTTTCTCCGCGCCCGCCGCGGCGGTGAAGAATGGGCGCGGTTTGAAGCCAAACATCTTGTTCAACATGTTAGTCGGGAACCGCTCCAGGGCCGTGTTGTACTCTTGCACCGCGGTGTTGAAATTGTTTCGTTCCACCGAGATCCGGTTCTCCGTTCCTTCCAGTTGGGCCTGGAGATTTTGGAATGCCTCGGTCGCGCGCAGCTGCGGATAATTCTCGCTCACCACCAGGAGCCGCGACAACGCGTTGCTCAATTGCCCCTGGGCTTTTTGGAATTTTTCCAGCTCAGCGGCATCGGTTGGCGCCTTGCTGGGATCGAGCTTCACCTGCCCGACGCTGGCGCGCGCGTTAGTCACTTCGGTGAGCGTGGACTTTTCGAAATTCGCCGCGCCCGCCACGGTGCTGACGAGGTTCGGGATCAGATCCGCCCGGCGTTGATAGACGGATTGCACATCTGCCCATTTCTTGTTCACGGTCTGTTCGAGGGTGACGAGCCGGTTGTAAGTTCCGCAGCCCGTCAGGCTGAACAACGAAACCAGCACCACCAATTTTCCGAATCCGAGAAATGTTTTCATAGGCCAGGCGCGCAGTGGCGCGCGGAGAAGCGTCGTCAATGTAAACGCCAAGTCAATCCTGCGCGGGAGCCGGTTCGGCCGGCGCGGGTTCCGCCGGAGCGACAGCCTCTTTCCGCGGCGCCATCGGAAGGTAACGGGTGCGCAATTCCTCCGCGTTCGGGAGTTCGTCGAGATCACGCAACCCGAAATGTTCGAGGAAAAATTGCGTCGTCTCGTAGAGGAGCGGACGACCTGGGACTTCTGCCCGGCCGCCGATCTTCACCAGCCCGCGCTCCATCAGATTTTGGAGAACGCCGTCGACCGCCACGCCGCGCACGGCCTCGATATCCGCGCGCGTGATCGGCTGGCGATAAGCGATGATGGCGAGCGTTTCCAGGGACGGCGGCGTGAGCCGTGCCGGCTTCACCGCGGGAAATAACTGGCGGACCCAGGGCGCATACGCCGGATCGCTCACCAGTTGCCAGCCGTCCGCTTTCTCGGCGAGTTGAAAGGCGCGGCCCTGCTGGCCGTACTCGATCTTGAGCTGCTCGAGGGCCGCGACGACCTGCGCTTCCGTCGTCCTGGCAAACTCGTTAGGTATAAGCTCGTCCTCGCCGCCAGCGCCCTTGATGGCGCTCAGCAGCTCCCGCGCGGTGAGCGGCTTTTGCGCGGCGAACAAGATCGCCTCTATGACCTGGCTTAGACTCATACGTCGTATACGTCCTATAGGACCTATTCCCCGATCGCGTTCTGGATCGCTTCCGCGATCCGGTTCGCCTGGCGGTCGATTTGTTCCAGCTCCCGGCCCTCAATGAGCAGGCGGATCTTCGGTTCCGTTCCGGAATAGCGAAGCAGCACACGCCCTTTCCCGGAAAGTTCTTTCTCCGCGTCGCCCACCAGCTTCATCACCGTCGGCAATTCTTCGAGCGGCCGCTTCTCCTTCACCTTCAGGTTCCGCTGGGCTTGCGGATATTTCTTCAGGCATTGCTTCAGCTCGTTCAATGGCTTCCCACTCGACTGGATGATCCGCAAAACCTGGAGCGCGCTGATGATTCCGTCGCCGGTCGTGGTGAAATCCCGGAAAATCATGTGGCCGCTCTGTTCCCCGCCGAGGTTCAGATTTCGCTCCACCATCTCTTCGATCACATAACGGTCGCCGACTTTCGTGCGCACGACTTTGCCGCCGAGCGGTCCGAGCGCTTCATCGAGCCCGAAATTGCTCATCACGGTGGCGACGAGCGTTTGCTCGGCGAGCCGGCCCGATTTCAAAAGATCGACCGCAGCAATCGCGAGAATCTCATCGCCATCCACCAGCTCGCCTTTTTCGTCGCAGAGCAATACCCGATCGGCATCGCCGTCATGGGTGATCCCGATCTGCGCGCCGGTTTCCTTGACCACTCGCTGGATCTCCGAGGGGAACGTGCTCCCGCACTGGGCGTTGATGTTCGTTCCGTTCGGCTCGTCGTGAAACACCGCCACGTCGGCCCCGAGCTCGCGCAGAATGCAGGGCGTGGATTTGTAAGCCGCGCCATTCGCCACATCCACCGCGACACGCAGCTTCTCCAACGACATTTTTCTCGGGAAACTCGCCTTGGCGAATTCCACGTAACGCCCGAGCGCGTCATCGATCCGGCGCGCCCGCCCGATCTTTCCCGCCGTCGGTCGGATCGAATCGATCTCGCCGCTGAAGACCAGATCCTCGATCTGTTGCTCGACCTGGTCGTCGAGCTTGTAGCCGTCGTGCCGGAAAAATTTGATGCCATTGTCTTCGTACGGATTGTGCGAAGCCGAGAGGACAATGCCGGCATCGGCGCGGAGCGAGCGCGTGATGTAAGCCACGCCCGGGGTCGGCAGCGGACCGATCAACAAAACATCCACGCCGAGCGACGTGATACCGGCCACGAGCGCGTTCTCCAGCATGTAACCGGAAAGCCGCGTGTCTTTCCCGAGCACGATTTTTGGGCGGGCGCCACTCGGATGCTGGCGCGGATTCAGTTTCGTGAAAATGTGGGCCGCGGCCCGCCCGAGCTTGAGCGCGGTTTCCGCCGTCACCGGCTCGACGTTCGCGACGCCGCGCACGCCGTCCGTTCCAAAAATCTTTTTTTCCTGCGCCACGCTACGAGCAGTGACGAGTGACGAGTGACATGTGGCAAGTCAAAAAATACGAGGACACCCGGGTTTCTCGTCACTTGTCACACGTTACTTGTCACTTTCCCCCTTCATCTCATTGATCTTGCGATGCAACGTTCGCCGGCTGATGCCGAGTTTCTTCGCGGCTTTGGTAATGTTCCCGTTCGTCGTCGCGAGCGCCTGCATGATGAGACGTTTCTCCGTCTCGTGCAGGTCGAGCGCGCTCGACTTCTCGCCGAACGCTTTCGCGGGCGTGATGCCGCCGGGCAATTCCGCCCCCGTCGCCGCGCGCACATTTGGCGGCAGATCGCGCAACGTCAGCTTCGTCCCGCGCGCCATGACCACGCCGTGCTCGATCGCCGTCCGCAGCTCGCGCACGTTTCCCGGCCAACTATAAGTGAGCAGCGCGTTCATCGCGTCCGCGGTCAGCTCGAGCAACGGCTTTTCGTTCACCTTGCAGAAGTGGCGCAGAAAATTGCGCACCAGGAGGGGAATGTCTTCCTTCCGCTCGCGCAACGGCGGCATCGTGATGTGCACCACGTTGAGGCGAAAGTAGAGGTCGTCGCGAAATTTTCCCTCGGCCACGAGCTTCTCCAGGTTCTTGTTCGTCGCCGCGATCAGGCGAATGTCCGCGCGCAAAGTCTGGTTCCCGCCCACCCGTTCGAAGGCGCGGTCTTCGCTCATCACCCGCAACAGCTTCACCTGCGTGCTCGCATCGATCTCGCCAATCTCGTCGAGGAAAATCGTGCCGCCGTTCGCCTGCTCGAACCGACCGATCCGGCGTTCGTGCGCGCCGGTGAACGCGCCCCGCTCGTGGCCGAACAGCTCGCTCTCGAGCAATTGCGGCGAGAGCGCCGCGCAATGGACCGTGACGAACTTCGCCTTGTTCCGCCGGCTCAGGTTATGGATCGCCTGCGCCGCCAGCTCCTTGCCCGTGCCACTTTCACCTTCGATCAGCACATTGGCCGATGACGGCGCCACCTGGCGGATCGTGTCGAGCACTTCGCGCAAGGCGGGCGATTCGCCGATGATATTTTCGAGCCCGTAACGCTCGTCGATCTGCTGGCGCAACGTCCGGTTTTCCTGCTCCATCTTTCGGCTGGCAAGGGCGCGAGCGATGAGCATCTCGACCTTGTCGAGGTTCAGCGGCTTCGTCACGAAATCGTAGGCGCCGCGTTTCATCGCTTCGACCGCGGTATCGACCGTGCCGTAGGCCGTCATCATCATGCAGATCGGCGGATGCGGCAGCTTCAGCGCCCGTTCGATCAACGTCATACCGTCATCGCCACCGAGCCGCAGGTCGGTGATGAGCACATCAATCGGCTCCCGCTCCAGAACGTCCATCGCGCCGCGAATGTCTTCGGCGACGTAGGTGTCATATTCGTCCTCGAGCAGCCGCCGCAGCCCATCACGGGTGTGCTTTTCGTCGTCGACGATCAGGATGGTGGGCTGGAGAGAGTCCATTTAAGAAAGCCCCAAGCCCCAAGCCCCAAGCTCCAAAGAAGCTCCAAATCCCAAGCTCCAAATTAGCCGCGCGCGACCAGAAACTGTTTGGAGCTTGGAGCTTCTTTGGAGCTTGGAGCTTGGAGCTTGGAGCTTCGGCGTCATCCGTGGCGCCCGCGTTAACGCTGCTCCCCTCATTTTGCGCCGCACCACTGGTCCACCCAATCGTTCACGGTCTTGTACCAAAGCCGCGAGTTCTGCGGCTTGAGTACCCAATGGCCTTCATCCGGGAAGTACAACATTTTCGACGGCACCTTCAGCCGCTGCAGGGTCGTGAAAAGCTGGAAGCCCTCGCTCACGTCGAGCCGGAAATCGAGCTGGCCGTGCACGACCAGCGTCGGCGTTTTGAACTTTTCCGCGAACAGGTGCGGCGAAAATTTCCGGTAAAGCTCGCGGTTCTTCCAGGGTGGGCCTTTGAATTCCCACTCGTTGAACCAGAGCTCTTCCGTCGTCCCGTAGGCCGATTCCGTGTTGAACACGCCATCGTGCGACACGATGCACTTGAAACGATCGGTGTGGCCTAACAACCAGTTCGCCATGTAACCGCCGTAGCTCGCGCCCATCGCCGCCTCGCGGGTTTTGTCGATGAACGGATAGGTCTTCTCGATGTAATCGAGACCTTTCATCAAATCGTCGTACGGTTTGCCGCCCCAATCGCCGCTGATCGAGTCGGTAAATTTCTGGCCGTACCCGGTCGAGCCATGAAAATTGATCATCGCGACGACGTAGCCGCTGGCCGCGAAGAGCTGCGCGTTCCAGCGATAGGTCCACGAATCTCCCCACGCGCCCTGCGGCCCGCCGTGGATCAAAAACTTCAGCGGATATTTCTTCGTCGAATCGAATCCCGGCGGGCGAATGATGAACCCTTCGACGTTCTCGTTGGTCGCGCCCGGGAAGGTGAAGGATTCCATCGGCTGCATGTCGATCTGCGAGAGCACCGCGTCGTTCATGTGCGTTACGGCGACTGGAGTCAGGTTCGAGCTCTTCGGCTTTTCCGCGACGTCGAGCCGGGCGATCTCGCTCGGCGCACCGATCGAGACGCGACTAAAAAAGAGCGAGTTCCCGTCCTTCGAGAAAACGAGATCGTCCGCATGAAGCCGCGCGACTTGCTTCGGTGGTTTACCATCCATCAACAACACCCAGATCGGCGCTTCGCCGTGATCTTCCGCTGTGAAACAAATCGCCTTCGAATCGGGGGTCCAGGTCAGGCTGCCGACCGAACGGTCGAAATTGATCGTCGCATTCCGGCTCTGCCCGAGTTTGCGCTGATAAATTATGAGCGATTCCTTGTCCGCTTCGAATCCGGCGCGCGCCATCGAGCGCCAGGCGATGTGTTCTCCATCCGGCGAATAAACCGGCGTGTTGTCGTTCCCAGGACTGGTCGAAATTTTCTTTCCTGCAGCTGCCGGACCGGCCATCGGCGCGAGGAAAATTTCGTTGTTGGTGCTGGTCGCTTCGACCTCGTCGATGTTGCTGGTGTAGGCGAGCTCCTGTCCGTCGGGCGAAATCGCATACATATCCTGGCCGCCAAGATTAAACGGCGGCACGTCGTGATCGCCCGGCGTGAGATCGCGCTCTTCGCCCGGCGCGTCCGCGCCCATCACGAACAAATGGCTCCGCTTGTGTTCGGTGTAGGACGTCCAATGCCGATAGAGCAGCTTCGTGAAGATCTTCGCCTTCACCTTGCTCTTGCTCAGCTCATCGTCGCGCCTCTTATTGTCGGCGTCGTCTTTCGCGTCCGGGTAAACCGACGAGAGAAAGACGATGTTCTTTCCGTCGGGCGACCAGATGGCGCCGTCCGCACCCGTGGAAATATTCGTGACCTGATGCGGCTGGCCGTCCAGTCCGCCGCTCTCCGGAGTGAAATTAGACATCCAGATTTGGGTCGGGTCGGTTGCTTTCGAAGTCCAGATCAGGCGCTTTCCGTCGGGTGAAAACCGTGGCCGCTCTTCGTGGTTCGGGGTTTGGTTTAACCGCCGCGCGTCCCCGCCCGCCGCGGGTACGATCCAGAGATGCGAGATTTTGGTGTTCGCCTGCAGATCGACATCGACTGCATCGAACACGACCCATTTCCCGTCCGGCGACGGCACCGGCGCGCCAACCCGTTTCAATTTCATCATGTCTTCGAACGTGAACGGGTGTTTCGAAGTCGCGCTCGGTGAGGGCGACTGCGCGAACACGGAACCGGCGAGCGCCAAAGAAACAGTCAGGATTTTCCAGTGCATAGTTGTCTCCGCTGAGTGCGCAAAGTCTCGCTGAACTGGGATACGCGCAACAGCAGGCTTCCCCGTAGCCCGCACCCGCGCTTCCCTTTCCGCGCTGCTCTGATTAAAACCAGGTAACGCACCATCGCTGCTCATTATGTATATGAAACGATTTCCGCTCCTCGCTCTCATCACCGCCTCCACGGCGTTCGCCACCCCGTCCGCCACGACCATCATCATCAACGGCACCGCCATCGATCCCGGCACCGGAAAGATCATGCCGAACGCCGCGATCACCATCGAAGGCGACCACATCAGCGCGATCAAAGAAAACGCGACCGACATTCCGAAGAAAGGCGACACCGTGATCGACGCCCGGGGCAAATTCATCCTGCCGGGTTACATCGACACGCACGTCCATTTCTTCCAGTCCGGCGGGCTTTTCACCCGGCCGGATGGCATCGACCTGACGAGTGTCCGCCCGTACAAGGATGAGGTCGCGGCGATCAAGCGCAACCTTCCCGATACTTTCAAGCGCTACCTGCGCAGCGGCATTACTTCCGTCGTCGATATCGGCGGTCCGATGTGGAACTTTGAGATGCGCCGGCTCGCAGTCGCCGAGGCCAGGGCCCCGCGGGTTGCGGTGGCCGGTCCGCTCATCTCCAGCATTTCGCGTCCCCAACTCGATCTGGGCGATCCGCCGATCGTCAAGATCGACACCCCGGAGCAAGCGCGCGACATGGTGCGCAAGCTTGCCATCCAAAAGCCCGATTACATTAAGATCTGGTACATCGTTCCGCCGGCGCAGTCTCCTTCCCCCGGAGCTTCCGCCGCCCCTGGCCAATCCGACGTGGAACGGGCGGCGATCTTCCGGCCGATCGTTCACGCAGTCGTCGAAGAAAGCCATCGTCTGAAACTGCGCGTCGCCGTGCATGCGACCGAGCTGGAAGCGGCGCGCGCTTCAGTCGAAGAAGGCGCCGATCTTCTTGTCCACAGCGTTACGGACAAACCGGTCGATGAGCGTTTCGTCAAACTACTCAAAGAAAAAGGAACAATCCTCACGCCGACCCTCGTTGTCTTCGAGCGTTACGGCCGCACCTTCGCGCACAAGCTCGAGCTGACTCCGGAAGAAAAAGCGTGGGGCAACCCGGAAGTGATCGCGTCGCTCGACGTAACGAAATTGCCGCCCGATAAAGTTCCCGATCGGATCAAGACCGCGATGGCGAATCCGCAACAAGGTCTCGATCGCATCCAGCAAACCTACGACGTGGCGCTGAAGAATTTGAAAACACTCGAGGACGCCGGCATCACCATCGCCACCGGGACAGATGCCGGGAACATCGGCACGATCCACGGGCCCGCGATCTTCCGGGAGTTCCAGCTCATGAAACAAGCCGGCCTCACCCCGATGCAAATCCTCCAATGCACCACCGCGAACGCCGCGAAAACTTTCGGCGGCGACACCGGCGCGAAAATTGGCTCACTCAAGCCCGGCAATTTCGCCGATCTTGTCATCCTGAAATCAAACCCGCTCGACGACATCAAGAATGCCTCCGATATCGACAGCGTGATCAAGAACGGTGTCGTCTACCAGGCCAACTCGATCCTGAAGTAAATGAAGCGCATTTCGTTGATCATCGGCGTTCTGCTTGTCCTTTCCGTCCGTGCCGGAGACAAGAAAGTCGACGTCTCGAAGATCCATGGCCGCATTCAGTTCGTGCAAAGTTTTCCCGACTACAAAGTGCAGGCGGTCCCCAGCTTCGCGGATCTGCACGTCCACATCATGAAGAGCTTTCCAGGGCCGGCAAAATAGATCCTATGAGTCTTATGCGACCTATATTTGTTTTGACCGCGCTGCTCTTTCTAAGGGCGAGCGCCTCTGCCCAACCAGCCGCGATGATGAGAGCCGTCGTCGTGCATGAGTATGGCGCGCCGGAGGTATTGAAGTATGAAGATGCGCCGCGGCCGGAACCGAAGGAGAACGAGCTGCTCGTGCGCGTGATTGCGTGCGGCGTGAACCCGGCGGACCCGCTCGTCATTTCTGGGCGGCTGGCGAAGGAATTCGGGACGCATCTGCCGCTCATTCCCGGATACGATGTCGCCGGAATCGTGGAAAAAAGCGGAACGAAGGTGACGCAGTTCAAGAAGGGCGATGCCGTTTATGGTTACGCGCTCTTCGGCGGCGGTTGGGCAGAGTACGCGGTGCTCGCGGAAAACGAAGCGGCGATCAAGCCGGAGTCGGCGAGTTTTGTCGAAGCGGCGGCAGTGCCTCTGGCGGCGTTGACGGCGTGGCAGTCATTGATCGATGTCGCGAAATTGAGCGCGGGCCAGACGGTGCTCATTCATGGCGGGTCCGGCGGTGTCGGAAGTTTTGCCGTCCAGATCGCGAAAGCGCGGGGCGCGCGGGTGATTGCGACTGCTTCGACGGCGAACCAGGACCTGCTCAAGCAACTCGGGGCTGATGTGACGATCGATTATACGAAAACGAAATTCGAAGACGTGGTGAAAGACGTCGATGTCGTGCTCGACACCGTCGGTCGCGACACGATCGCGCGTTCCTACGCGGTCGTGAAGAAAGGCGGAATCATCACGACAATAGCCTCACGGCCCGATCCCGCGCAGCTCGAGAAGTACGAGATTCGCGGCACATCGATCTGGAGCAAACCGGACGGGAACGAGCTGGCTGAGATCACGAAGCTAATCGAAGCCGGCAAGATCAAGCCGATCGTCGGTCAAGTCATGCCGTTGACAGATGCAGTGAAAGCTTCGAGGCAAGCCGAGACGCATCACACCCGCGGCAAGCTCGTGCTGAAAATCGCAGAGGAACCGAAGAGCTAACTCTGCACGCCCGCAACGACTACAATTAGCGGAGGTCGCGAGAAAGCTACTTCTTCGCGTTGCGCGGAGCGTCGGCGGGATTGACGTATCTGATCTCGAATGGACGTTCCGCTCGGGATGACAAAAAAGAGCGGATTGCGCTACAGTATCCCCGGCCCATGAAGAAGCTTGCCGGTATCTTGCTGATTGTTTTTCCGGTCGCGTTGCTGGCGGAGGAGGCGTCGCCGAAGTTCGACGCGAAGGCCGCGGAACGGTTCGCCGGGCTCGCGCTCGCCTGCGTCGCGAAGGAATACCCGAACAAGATCAGCCATCTCCTCAACAGCGACGCCGACGTGGCGCCGCCGCGAAAACTGACACCGGCGTTCTACGGTTGTTACGACTGGCATTCGTCGGTCCACGGGCATTGGTTGCTCGTGCGGCTGGCGAAAACGTTTTCGGACGCGCCGTTCACGAAGCCGGCGCGCGAAGCTTTGCGCAAAAGTCTCACCGCGGAAAACCTGAAGCAGGAAGCCGCTTATCTGCGCGGCGAAGGTCGCGCGAGTTTTGAGCGGCCCTATGGAATGGCGTGGCTGCTCCAGCTCGTCGTGGAGCTCCGGGAATGGGATGACCCCGACGGGCGCGAGATGTTGGCAAATTTGCGCCCGCTCGAAGAGGCGACCCTGGAACGGCTCAAGACCTGGCTGCCGAAGCTCTCGCACCCGGTTCGGATCGGGGAGCACAATCAATCCGCCTTCGCGCTTGGGCTCATACTCGATTATGCGCGCGCCACCAGGAACGAGGAATTCGCGAAATTGGTGGCGGCAAAAACGCGCGATTTCTTTTTACAGGACAAGGATTGCTCGCTGAACTACGAACCTTCCGGCGAGGATTTTCTTTCACCTTGCCTCGGGGAAGCGGACGCGATGCGGCGCGTTATGATGCCGGACGAATTCGCGAAATGGCTGGGCGAATTCCTCCCGCGCATCCCCACCACGGCGAAAAAGGATTGGCTGCCGGTCACGGTCTCGCCCGATCCGAGCGACCCGAAGCTGGCTCATCTGGACGGGTTGAACCTGAGCCGCGCCTGGATGCTCGAAGGAATTGTTTCCGCGCTGCCGGCGAATGATCCGCGCCGGCCCGCGTTGATGGCCGCAGTCGAGGCGCATCGCCGCGCGGGGCTCGCGGCCGTGACCGGCGCGCACTATGAAGGCGGGCACTGGCTCGGCAGCTTCGCCGTTTATCTCGTCACCGAACGCGGCCTCGCCAAATAAGCTTTGTCTGTATGTGCCGCCCGTATCGATTCGCGACGAACCTCGGCATTTTCCTTTTGTTGGTGGCTGGCCGGTTGACGTTGGCCGCCGAAGAAAAAGAACTGACCGCGCTCGAAATTTTCGATCGCACCCTCGCCGCGTTCGACAATCAGCGAACGGCCCTGCGCGACTGGCAATACTACCAAACGCTCACGACTCATCAGTTCGATGGTTCCGGGAACGTGATCGCGCGTGGGACCTGGCAATCGATCGTGCGCCCCGGCGATCCGCGGCCGCTCGAGTACATCGCCGAGCGGATGGAAGGGAAACTTTCCTTCTTTAAATCCGAAAGCGCTTCTTCCGCTCCCGCTTCCCCTGCTTCCGCGTCGCCTTCCCCGAAGTCGAAGCCGCGCGATGAAGCCGAAGAGAAAAACCAGTCGGAATCCGCAGTGGAAGCAGTCCGTAAGTATAACCTCCGCGAGCGCTACAACTGGAAACGTTTGCCGGACGAGAACGTCGCCGGCGAGGGCGCCTGCGTGATTGCCTTCGAGCCGAAGCCACGCCAGAACGCGCGCTCTCGCGAAGAACGCTTCTTCAGTCTGCTCGCCGGCAAACTTTGGGTCAGCCGGAGCGATTTCGTTATCCTGAAGATGGAGGTCGCGCTCCAATCGCCCTGCCATTTGTTCTGGATCCTGGCGCGGGTCACGACCTTCCAGTTCACTTACATTCTCGAACCGTCCCGCGGTCCGCGGCTGTTTCGTTTGAGCAAGGCAACGGCGAAAACTGTTGTCTCCTTTCCCTTTTACGCCGTGCGCCAGAAACACTGGCTCACGATCGACAAATACGAGCCGCGCACCGCCCGCGGCACCGCGCCGAAAAATCCGCGCCCGAGTTTATCGCCGCGCGGAGAAGAATGATTCTTCATCGATGATTCACGTTCTCGATACCCGGCATCTTGGGCGACGCGGCATCATCGCTGTGACTTTGCTGGAGACCGACGAAGGACTCGTCCTTTTCGATACCGGACCGGAATCGACCTTTGAGACGGTGGTCGCCCAGCTTCCGGAAAGAGGTTTCAGTGTCCAGGATGTCCGGCACGTTTTCCTCAGCCACATCCATTTCGATCATGCCGGCGCGGCGTGGCGGTTCGCCGAACTCGGCGCGACCATCTACGTGCATCCGCGCGGCGCGCCGCATCTAATCGACCCGACAAAGCTCGTCGCATCAGCCACTCGCCTTTACGGCGACAAAATGAAACTGCTCTGGGGGACAATCGCGGCGATCGCGCCGGAACGCGTCCGAGTTCTGCAAGACAACGACGTTGTCCGGAGCGCGCCGTTTGAAATTCGCGCGATCGCAACGCCCGGACATGCGGGCCATCATCACGTCTATCATTGGAATGATAATGTTTTCGGCGGCGACGTCGCGGGGGTTCGGCTTGGCAGCGGACCACCGGCGCCGCCGTTGGTCCCACCTGAGCTCGACATCGAAGCGTGGCGAGAATCGATCGCCAAAATCCGCGCCCTGAATCCGGCAAAACTTTACCTGCCGCATTTCGGATTGGTCGCCGGCGACATCACCGCGCACCTCAACGCGCTCGAAGAACGCGTCATCCGCTGGTCGATCTGGTTCCGCGCTCGCATCCGCGCCGGCGACGACGAACAAAAGATGACGCCGGCCTTCGCCGATTACGTGGCAGACGAGCTGCGGGCGCTCGGCGCCACGGACTCCGAGGTCGCCGATTACGAACACGCCGACCCGAGCTTCATGGCCGTGAGCGCGTCGATTCGCTACTGGCGCAAGCACCATCCCGAGGAAGTTGAATTGCCAGCTCCGACGCATTCCGATACCTCGTAGAAGGCAAAGGCGAGCCCGGAACGCCTTCGCCAAATGGACCCGAAGAATTTTTTCTCCGAGCTAAAGCGGCGCAATGTCTACAAGATTGCCGTAGCCTATGCATTGTCGGCTGGCTCCTGGTTCAAATTGCCACCCAGGTTTTCCCATTCCTGGAAATACCGAATTGGGGTGTGCGGTTGGTGATCGCGTTGGTCGCGATCGGTTTCCCGATTGCTCTTGTCATCGCGTGGGCCTTCGAGCTGACGCCCCAAGGGATCAAGCGCACGGAAGATGTGGATCCCCCCGTTGTGAGTGGTTCGAAGAATCGCACCTGGCGCAGCAGGCCCGCGGCGATCACGCGGCGGCTGACGCGGCCCTCAAGGGTTTAATCGCGACGCATGGCGACAATTTTCCGTTCCAGATTGCATTGGTCTACGCGGGCCGGCGCGAGACCGAGAAGCTGTTTGAATGGCTGGACCGGGCCTATGCCGCACGGCAGCCGCTCATGTCCAACTACGTCGTTTCACATCCGCTTCTAAAGCCATATTACAGCGACCGGCGTTTCGTAGAGCTCTGCAACAAAATCGGAGTCACCGTTCCGAAATGAATCCGCGCAACTTCTTCGCCGAGCTCAAGCGGCGCAACGTTTACAAGGTCGCGTATGCGGTGGATGGGACTCCAGCCATGAACTCGAAGAAAATCGCGCTGCACAAAGCGTGGCGACAGTTAAATTCCTGCCGAACCTAATCATGAAGACCATTGTCGTAGCGCTGATCTCGGTCGCTTTGATGGGCGGCAGTGTCACGGCCGCAACCGCGCCGAGAAACCTAGCCGGGATTCCGGTAGCGCGAGAAGCATTGCTGAGAATAGTCAGCCCGAAGTTTTACCGCTCGCTCCTGATTTCGCCGGTGGAAGGCTGGATCGTGGCGCGCGGTGATCTGGCGAACAATCACTTGCGCGGGGTGAAAGTGATTCACTCGGAGTTAGACGGCCGATACGACGCCCTGGCCTCGGAGCTGGCCAGTAACTTGCAGGTGCTCGATAAAACTTATGTCCAGACAGGGATTCATTCGCCCGCGGTCCTGGTTCATTTGCTCATTTACCAGATTGCCGATGGCAAGCTGGCCATTTCGTTTGCGCATTTTGATGAAACCGGCGGCAACCAACTGCGTTATTCTGGAGCGGCATGGATGGCGGTGGAGAAGGCGCCGAATAGATGGGTGACGATCGAGCCCCGGCGTCTGTCTCCTCACGAACTTCGCGGACCGCGCACTTACACGATAGCGGTGGAGACGCCCAATAGTGTTCGCAGCCTGAGAGGCAATGGGCCGCCGCCAATTGGCTCTTCGGTCCAGATTCAAGCGAGCCCGAACATGATTACGCATACCATTCGCGAGCGCTGAGCCAGCGCGTTCGCGGATAATTCCCAAGGGCCGCCGCCGGTTTCCTAATCTTCCTTCAGCTCGGATACCCAGCCATCCCGGCGCGCTTTCGCAATTGCTCGCGAGCAGATTCTGCTCGGAGGGACATGCTTCTGCATGTCCCACATCTCTCGGAGGCGAATCGACCAGTAAGTCGGACGTGCGGAAGCACGTCCCTCCGAGCAATAATTTGTTAGGCTTTCGGGGCCGCGCTCTTCGCCGCATCCAGGACCATTTTCTTGAACGCATCAGTCGATGCTTTCACGACCGCGTTCGGTCCAGTCATTTTGACGAAAACATTCCCAGTCGCGCTTTCCAGGATCGCGCCGCAAAGCGCGTATCCTTCCATGGGCGTCGTTGGTCCGCCCGGCATGCCGCTAATGAAAGTGCCTTCGGTCATGGCAAAGGTGATTTTCACCGAGCCCACATCGGGATGTTCGGTGATACGATTTTTTTCGCTGCCGGGAAACTGGGCATACCAGCGTTCGATGTTGGCCGCTGCCGTCCCGCCCTGCTCAGCACCGAAATAAAAGAAGGTCACTTCCGCTTTCTCTGGTCCGCGCGCGATCTCGAGCTGGGCCTTGCGCATCGGGGACGAGGGCGTCACGGATTTCCAGCCTTCCGGGACGGCGAAGGTGAACGCTTCCACTTTCACGGTTTCCGCCAGCGCTTTTACCGGCACCGCCAGCGCGATAAGCGCGATGAGAACCGCGCCAATAAATCTCGTTGTCATGCGCAAAGAATAATTGAGAAAACCCCGAAATGGAATTCTCCAGGTAGGGACGGCTTTCCGAGCCGTCCGACTACTTTCCGCTGACGCCTCGCGCAACGATAAGTCGGACGACTCGGAAAGCCGTCCCTACCTGGGCCAAACAGGCTCCGCTCGACAGCGCGGCTTCTGAAGCGCAGATTATTCCCCCGTCTTATGCGCTTACGATTCCTCGCCACCGCAGCCAGCGTGCTTTTGAGCGGGATCTGTTTCGCCCAGAACGCCGACATGCCGGCGGCCGATTCCTCCTCGCTCGATTTTAGCCAATGGGGATTGCTCGCCATCCAGGACGGCGGCCGGCGCAAACCGGTGGATACCTTCGCGCGCGAGACCCTGATCAAGATCACGGGCCGCTCGACTTACACCTCCGGCGCGAAAACCTGGCAGGCCACCGATTTCATTCTCTCGATGCTGCTCGATACCCACGATTGGAAAAGCGAGCCGATGATCCTGGTGTCGTTAGGCGAACTGAAACAGCGGCTCGAGTTGCCCGAGCAGCAACGGCGTTTCTCCTTCACCCAATTGACGGCGCTGCCGGAATTGAACACGCTCGCGTCCCAGGCGCACGCGGCCCGGAAAGCCGAGAAACCGCTGACGCGCCTCCAAAGTGAAGTGTTGAGCGTGACCGAACGGCTCTCGCTTTTCGCCCACGTCATGGACGGGAGCGCGTTTCTCCTCGCGCCCGCGCCGGAGAAAACGACCGATCCGTGGATCGTGCCGCCTGCCTTCGCGCAGTATTATAATGAGCAGCAGTTCGCGCCGGTGCAGACGCAGTTGCAAACGATGGCGAACGCCTACGTGAAAGGCGACGCGTTCGGTTTTAGTCGGGCCGCAAACCAATTGCGCGACAACCTGCGGCAGTTAAGCCCGAAAATTTATCCCGACGAATCGCAGCTTCGCCTCGAATACTTTTACAATCATTGGGACGGATTTTATCGCGCTGCGTGGTGTTATGGGATCGCGCTGCTGCTCCTGGCCATCGCGCATTTTCGCGGCGCGGCGCAACCCGCAGCCCCGCGCAAACGCAGTTACCTGAAAATCGCCGGTGTCATCATCGCCATCGCTGCTCTGCTCTTTCACGCCAGTGGAATCGTGATGCGCTGCCTGATCGCCGGGCGCCCGCCGGTGACGAACATGTATGAGTCCATCATCTGGGTCTCGTTCGCTGTCTCCTTTTTCGGGATGATCTTTTTCGCACGGTACCGGACGCCGGTTTATCTGCTGGCGGCTTTGCCGGTTTCACTCGTCGCGCTGTTGCTCGTCCACCAAATGCCGATCGCCATGCCCTCGAGCATCGATCCGCTCGTCCCGGTCCTGCGCGATAATTTCTGGCTCACGATTCACGTCCTCACCATCACCCTGAGTTATGCGGCGTTCGCGCTCGCCATGGGGTTCGGCCATATCCTGCTTTTCCGTTACGCGCGCAATCCGGTCTCGGCGCGCGCCGATCAACCGATGCATTTCTGGCTCTATCGCGTCCTTCAGCTCGGCGTGATCCTGCTCGCCGCGGGCACCATTCTCGGTGGCGTCTGGGCAAATTATTCCTGGGGCCGGTTCTGGGGCTGGGACCCGAAGGAAACCTGGGCGCTGATCGCGCTTCTTTGTTACATCGTCACTTTGCACGGGCGGCTCGCCGGCTGGTGGACCCAGTTCGGCTTGGTCGTGGCGAGCGTCGTCTGTTTCCTCGCTGTCTTGATGGCCTGGTACGGTGTGAACTTCGTATTAGGAAAAGGTTTGCACAGCTACGGGTTCGGCATCGGCGGCGAGACCTACGTAGGAGGCGGGATCGGCGGCGATCTTCTCTTTGTCGGGTTCGCGATCTGGCGTTATCGCAGCGCCAAGTCGCCGCGTCCGCCGGTGTCTCCGGTTCCCGTCGCCGAACAGATCGCAGCCTAGTCGAAAGGTTTAGTTTCTATTTGGAAGGAAGCGCCTGTCTTGTTCCAAAAGATCCTTGTCTCGTTTCAAATCTTAGTCCTGGGCTTTGCGTCCGCCGCATGGGCCGCAGGCAGGCCGATCGCAAATCCCGACACCGTTGTCACCCTGCGGACCGCGCTCGCCCTGGCGCTGGAACAAAATCCCGAGCTGGCTGCGTTTTCGTGGGATGTCCGCAGCGCCGAAGCGAAAATCTTGCAGGCCCGTTTGCGGCCGAACCTCGAGCTTGGAATTCAAACCGAAGACTTTTGGGGCACGAAGCAGTCGAAAGGTCTGAGTCGTTCGCAGACGACATTGCAACTGAGCCAGATCATCGAGCTGGGCCGGAAGCGCCGGGCCCGGGTGCGAGAGGCGACGCTGGGGCGCGAGCTGGCGACGTTGGATTACGAAACGAAGCGGCTCGACGTGTTGAAGAAAACCGCGCAAGCATTTGTGGATGCGCTCGCCGCCCAACGGCGGGTGGAACTGGCGGAGGAAAACGTCAATCTCGCAGCCGGCTTGCTGCCCGATATCCAGAAGCGGATCGAAGCTGGTAAGGCCTCGACGGTCGAACGGACACGGAGCGATGTGGTGGTGGCCTCGGCGCGAATCGAAGCGGACCAGGCACGTCGCGCCTTGATCGTGGCCCGCCAGCATCTGGCCGCGCAATGGGGCAGCACGGAGGCGCATTTCCTTCGGGTCGTCGGCGACCTGGATCGGGTCGAAGCCTTGCCCCTCCTGGGCCGCCTCATCCTTAGCCTAACGAATAATCCCGAGATCGAGCGTTGGGCTCCGGAAACGGAGCGGCGCGAGGCAGCGGTGCGTTTGCAGCTGGCGGAAGCGGTCCCGAATCTCACGTTGTTTGGCGGCCCGCGCTATCACGCGGAAGGGGATGAGTACACGAATGTCATCGGATTCTCGCTCCCGCTTCCTTTCTGGAACCGAAATCAAGGCGCGATCCTTGACGCGCGTTATCAACTGGCCAAGGCCGCCGACGAGCGACTCAGCGCGGTGACACGGCTTTCGACCGAATTGAGCGACGCTTATCAAACGGTGCAGCGCACCGCGAACGAGATTCGGATCCTTAAGGAATCGGTCCTGCCGGGAGCAGAGAGCGCGGCGCAGGCGCTTCAGGAGGGCTATCTCGCGGGTCGCTACAGTTACCTCGAGGTCAATGAAGCCCGGCGGACGCTGACGGCGGCACGGTTGCAGTATCTCCAGGCGCTGACCGATTATCACAAGGCTGTCGCCGAGATTGAGGCGCTGACAGCGCGACCGTTTCAAAGCAGTTCGGAGTTTTCCAAATGAGAACCACGCCACGTTTGCTAGCCATTTTCCTCACGGCCGCCGTCTTCACCTCCTGCTCGCGCTCGACCGAGAAAAATGCGCACGCCTCCGAGAATCAAACTGCGCCTGTTAACAAGCACATCGATGTCAGCGAAGAAGCGCGGAAGAAATCCGGCATCGAGCTCGCCGCCGCCGGGCCCGCGGTGCTGCGGCAAACGGTGAAGCTCAACGGCAAGATTAACACGAACGAAGACCGGACGGCGCACGTCAGCCCGCGCTTTCCCGGGATCGTGAAAGCGGTTGGCAAACGGCTCGGCGACACCGTGAAGAAGGGCGAGGCGTTGGCGGTCATCGAGAGCAACGAGAGTTTGCAATCCTACGAAGTGAAGTCGGAAATCGACGGCACCGTGATCGACAAGAAGATCGCCCTCGGCGAGTTCGTCGATACCGGCCGGAACATTTTCGTGGTCGCCGATCTGAGCACGGTCTGGGTCGACTTCAGCGTTTACCGGCGCGAATCGGAGAAGCTGCGGGAAGGCGAGAAAGTGATGATCAAGGCCGAAGCCGGCCGCGAGCAGATCGAAAGCACGATTTCCTATGTCTCGCCGTCTGGGACCGAAAGCACGCAGACGACCCTGGCCCGCGCCGTCGTTCCCAATCCGAAAGGCGAATTGCGTCCGGGATTATTTGTCGAAGGCAGCGTGGTCGTCGAGGAGACGCCGGTTCCGGTCACCGTCAAAGCCAGCGCGCTCCAGACATTCGAAGAGAAGCCAGTCGTGTTTGTGGCCGACCCCAAAGGCTTTGAAGTCCGCGAGGTTGAGATTGGCGCGCGGGATGAAGACAACGTCGAGATCCGGTCCGGCGTAGCGGCCGGCGAGAAATACGCGGCGGAAAATAGTTTCGCTTTGAAATCCCAGCTCGCGAACAGTTCGGGAGCCGAAGAGTAGAGCAGCGCCGGCGATGATCGCGAAACTGATCGGGTTTTCCATCCGCCGGCGCGGCGCCGTGTTGATCGCCGTGCTCGCGATCGCGGCGCTCGGTGTCTGGAATTACGGCCGCCTCACGATCGATGCCGTGCCCGACATCACGAACGTGCAGGTGCAGATCAACGCGATCGCTCCCGGTTTCTCGCCGCTCGAGACCGAACAACGAATTACGTTCCCGGTCGAGACGGCCATGTCCGGCTTGCCCCATCTTGATTTCACCCGTTCGCTTTCGCGCTACGGCCTCTCCCAGGTCACCGTCATTTTCAAGGACGGCACCGATATTTATTTCGCGCGCCAGTTGATCAGTGAACGGCTTTCCCAAATCAAAGATGAGCTGCCGCCGGGGGTCACGGTCGAGCAGGGACCGATCACCACCGCGCTCGGCGAGATTTACATGTGGACCGTCGAGGCGGATCCGAAGGCGCGCGACGAAAAAGGCCAGCCGTACAGCGTAACGGACCTGCGCACGATCCAGGATTGGATCATCAAGCCGCAGCTCCGGAATGTGCCGGGCGTGGTCGAGGTGAACTCAATCGGCGGCTACGAAAAACAATACGACGTCACGCCCCACCCGGAGCGGCTGGTCGGTTACGGCCTGAGTTTCCGCGATGTGATGGACGCGCTCATGCGGAACAATGCCAACGTCAGCGCCGGTTACATCGAGCGAAACGGCGAGCAATATCTCATCCGCGTTCCCGGTCAGGTCGCGACGATCGAAGACATTCAACAAATCATTGTCGGTGGCGGGGAAGGCGGCGTGCCGATCCGGATTGCGGACGTGGCGGACGTGGCGCTGGGAAAGGAACTGCGCACCGGCGCCGCGACCATGAACGGCAAGGAAACCATCGTCGGCACCACCCTGATGTTAATGGGCGAGAACTCCCGCGAGGTATCGCGCCGGGTCGACGAGAAGATGAAAGAAGTAAATCAGACTCTGCCGGCGGGCGTGACGGCGCGGACGATTTACGATCGCACCATCCTCGTCGACGCGACGATCGACACGGTGAAAAAGAATCTCCTCGAAGGCGCGCTCCTCGTGGTGGTAATTTTGTTTTTACTTCTGGGGAATTGGCGGGCGGCCTTTATCACCACCCTCGTCATCCCGCTCGCGATGCTTTTCACGGTCACCGGGATGGTGACGAATCGGGTGAGCGCGAACCTGATGAGCCTCGGCGCGCTCGACTTCGGCCTGATCGTCGACGGCGCCGTTATCATTGTCGAAAACTGCATTCGTCGTCTGACGAACGAGCAGGAAAAGATCGGTCGACGACTCGAGCGCGCGGAGCGGCTTCAGATGGTGCTGACCGCTTCGAAGGAAGTGATCACTCCAAGCATCTTCGGCGCGATCATCATCATGGTCGTCTATCTGCCGATCCTCACCCTCACCGGCGTGGAAGGAAAAATGTTCGTGCCGATGGCGATCACCGTCGTGCTGGCACTCCTCGGCGCGATCATCTTTTCGCTCACCTTCGTGCCGGCGGCGGTCGCGGTATTTCTCGGCGGCAAGCTGGGAGAAAAAGAGAACCCTTTCATGCGGGCGGCCAAACGGATTTATCTGCCGCTGCTCAATCACGCTCTCCGCCGTCGAGTTTTGGTTTTTCTGTGCGCGCTCCTCGCGACCATTCTGGCGCTCCTGCTCTTCCTCCGACTCGGCGGAGAATTCATCCCGACCCTGGACGAAGGCGATCTCGCGCTCGAAATCCTTCGCGTCACCGGCATGGGTCCGGACCAGGCGGTGAAAATGCAGAAACCGTTCGAAGAGGCGTTGCTCAGTGTCCCCGAAGTGAAAATGGTTTTCGGCCGCCTCGGCACGGCGGAAGTGGCGACCGATCCGATGTCGCCGAACCAGGGCGATGAATACGTGATCCTGAAGCCGCAAAATCAATGGCCCGATCGACACAAGTCGAAAGCGCAGCTCATCGAAGATGTTTCCGAGGTCTTGAAGAGTGTCGTCGGGACGAACGTCGAAATTCAACAACCGATTCAACTTCGAGCCAACGAACTGATTTCCGGTTACAAATCGCATCTCGCCGTGAAAGTTTTCGGCGACGATATCAAGGTTCTCGCCGCCACCGCGGAGAAAATTCTCGCTGTCGTTTCGAAAGTTTCGGGCGCCGTCGAGCCGAAGATGCAACAGATCGGCGGTCTGCCGATGCTATCCATTCAACTGAAACGAGAAGTGCTCGCCCGCTACGGACTCAGCGTCGCTGAAGTGCAGGAAGTCGTGGAGATGGCGATTGGCGGGAAGGTCGCGGGCCAGGTTTTCGAGGGCGACCGGCGTTTCCTACTGGTCGTTAGGCTGCCGGAAGCGTTGCGGACGGACCTCGCAGCGTTGCAGCGGATTCCGCTCGCCCTGCCCAAAGGCGACCGGGCGGACCCGAAGAAGCCCGCGGCGCCGGGATTCATCCCGCTTGGCGAGGTCGCTGATTTCAATCTCGTGCCGGGTCCAAACGAGATTGATCGCGAAAGCGGCAAGCGTCTCGTTGTCGTCACGAGCAACATCCGCGGACGCGATATCAGTTCGTTCGTGAAAGAAGCGCAACAGGCCGTGCGCGCGAAAGTCAAAGTGCCGGCCGGCTATTGGATCGGCTGGGGCGGCGAGTTCGAGCAACTCCAATCAGCCACCCGGCGCCTGGAGGTGGTGGTCCCGCTGGCGTTGCTCCTCATTTTCGCGCTGCTCTACATGGCTTTCGGCAACGTGAAAGATGCGTTCCTCGTCTACACCGGCGTGCCGCTCGCCCTCACCGGCGGCATTGTCGCGCTCTGGTTGCGCGGCCTTCCTTTCTCCATTTCAGCCGGCGTCGGATTCATCGCGCTCTCGGGAGTCGCGGTGTTGAATGGCGTAGTCATGCTCTCCTTTATCTCGCGCTTGCGCGCTGACGGCGAACCGTTGGAAGCCGCGATCCGCGAAGGATCGATCACGCGTCTGCGGCCGGTCCTGATGACCGCCCTCGTCGCCTCGCTCGGATTTATTCCCATGGCCTTGGCCCAGGGGCGCGGCGCGGAAGTGCAACGACCGCTCGCCACCGTCGTCATCGGCGGCATTATCAGTTCGACTTTGCTAACGCTGCTCGTCCTGCCCGCGCTCTACCGAATCTTCCACCGGGAAAACGAACCGCTCGTCCACGAAGAAGGCCCGCTCTCGCCTGCACTTCGTCCGACCTCTGACCTCTGACTTCCGACCTACTCCTGTCCGTACACCAGCACCTTCATGCTATTCGGCACAATCGTCGGCCGGCTGGGTGAAGCGCCGGGTGACGGCGATGGCGCCGGTTGAAACTTGGCCGACGCCAGATAAATCCGGTGCGTTGCCGGATCGAGCGCCATAGTGCGCGCGCGCGGTTCCGTCTTCAAAGTCTGGACCACGGTAAATTTCTCCGGCGTTTCTTCTTTCGCGATCGTGGTTGTTCCTTCACCGCAGGACGCAAACGCGAGCTGCGTCTTGTCATCAAAAGCGCACGCGTCCACGCCCGCGCCGATCGGGACCGACGCGACGATCTTTCCGGTGCCCGAGTCCACCACCATCATTAGCTTGTTATTACAGCCAATGAAAAGACGGTGGTGCGCCACATCGAACGCCATCCCGCTCGGCTCTTCTCCCGGCGCCAGCGGCCACGTCGCCACGACCGTGTGGTTCGAGGTGTCGATCGCCACGATTTCACTTTTGTCCTCGATGTTGCAATAAACCCGGCCCGCCTTTTGGTCCGCGGCCGCGAACTCCGGCTTGCCGGGGAGCGGAATCGTGGCCGTGACCTTTCCGGTTTTCGCGTCAAACACCGTGGCCGATTTCCCGCGGCCATTGAAGGCATAAACCTCACCGCGGCCCGGCTCATACAGGACCGCGTCGGGATTTTCCCCGGTCTCCACCTTCGAGATGGTCGCGAGCGTTTTCAGGTCCACGATGCTCACCTTGTTTTCCTTGCCGTTGCTCGCAAAACCGCGCCCGAGATCGGACGCGATCGCAAACCCGTGTATGCCCGGCGTGTCCGCGATCTCCCCTGCCACCGCGTTCTTCTCCAGGTCCACCACCACGATCTTCGTGGCGTGGCTCACGTAGAGTCGATGCGCCCCCGGATCGACCGACAGATAATCCCAGCCCCCTTCGCCGCCGATCGCAATTTCGCTAAGAAATTTGTACTGCCCATCCCCCGCGCCCATCGCATTCTGAAGTCCGAGAGCGCACGCCACTACGAGTAAGATTCGAAAACGCATTCAGCCTTCTATCACAATTTCACCAAAACGCAGGCCGCCCGTGATTAAGATCCAACGCCCACTCCTCGGTCGCGTGCATGAGGTGGATCACACGCGGCCGAGTAACCCGGTTTGTGACTCCAGTTTCGGCTTGTCGGGAGCAAGTGCGCCGATCAATATTTCGAGCATGCTCCCCGGGTCAAAAACTTTTCCCCTGAAACACAACCCTGATAGATGGGAGAGTCCCGCCTTTAAATGCGGGATTTTCAGATCTACTTCTCGTTAGGCGAAGTTCTGCCCCTGTCTAGCTTATGAAGGTCCGATTTCAAACAGTGGCTCCCCTGGTGGCGGGACCTATCGTTCTCGCCGCTGTCGCCTCTCTCGAGTTTTGGATACACTCCCTGCAATGGGACTTCAGTGGAGATGGGCCGAACATTCCGCGCGTTTGGATGGAACTGGCTTTCCATATTTGCGTCAGCGCGGTACTAGTCGCTTTAGTCTGGGCTGTGCTTCGCCGTCCTCCCGGCACACTTGTGGCCTCCGTTTATTTGCTCATCGGTACCTATTTCTCCATTGCGTACCCTCTTGTCTTATCGCCAGTCGGTCCTTTCTTTTGGGCTTTACCCTTTTCGCGCTTTATTCTGGGAGGCTATGATACGATTCAGTTTATCCCTCCCTTTTATTGTGTGCTCGGAATCGCTGGCTTCATTCGCATACACGCCGCGCGGCGTCCCAACACCTAACCAAGCGATGGAGCGAACGTCCACCCGTCGGGCGCTTGCGTTTCCAGTGACTAGTGCACCTTCACTCTGAGCGGCGCGCGCTCTCGGCGGCGATCGCTCATCTTGTTCTCGTTAGGCCTTACTTTTTTCCGCCGAGCAAACCTTCTTTGAGCCCGGAGTTCGGCGGGTTCTTTCCGATCCAGCAGCGAATCAGTTGATGACCGAACGCCTTGTCGCCGACTGAGCCCATCTTTTGGCCGCGGATCATCACGTCCACGCCGTCGGACGAAAAATGAATAGCCATGGTGTCCCCCTTCTTCAGGTCTTTCATCAGAGCCTGAAGCTTGCTGATGAACGGCTTGAGTTCGGCGCATCCGGCGACGCAGTTTTTGTCGAACCCTTCCTGGAACGCGTCGGCCATCTGCTTCGCGCTCACGTCCCGCATGAACACCATTTGGATGCTCTTGGTCTGGTCCGAATTCGCGATCGTCTCGCCGTCCCCTGACGATTTTTCCAGATAGAGCCCGGCCGCGTAGACGTTGATCTTGAGAATCGTCGCCTGCCGCAAACCGGCGCCGTTCAACTTCAGGCTTTTCCCTGCGACCGTGACCTGGTCCGGCAATTTAACGCCGCTGATCTCGGCGGCGAACATGGTGTTGCCGGTCAACGCCAGCGCCGCCAACGCGCAGATGCCGGGCAAAAAGAGTTTGAATGAGATTTTCGATGTCATGGTAATGCGCCTCCTAAGTTAGCGGGCCGACGTTAGCCTTCGAGCGCCGCGCATTTCGAGAAGAATCTTCGTTGGTTGTCGTAGCGTCGGTTGTCCTCAGCCGAGGATTTTTCCGCTGAGACAGCGGACTCTACAATGCCGGATGTCCGGCGGTTACGTTTTTTCCGGCAGGAGCAGGACCATCCGCATGAATTGCAGCATGCCGGTCATGAGATGAAAGACGATGGCGAGGAAGAACGGCCAGAAAAGGTTTAACCGGACGATGTTGATCAACTGAAGAATTTGCGTGGCTACGCCGAGAACACCGATCGCGTAAAACAACAGCTTGTTTGAGCTGGCGGACTCGTGCGCGGCCAGTTTCCGCGAACTCTTCATGACAATGATTACGCCAGGTAATTGAAAGAGGAGCCCAAACAAACTGCATGTGCGCCAGATCCATTCCGGCGTCGGTTTCATCGTCAGCAGCAGCATCCCGAACAAGGCATAGGCCAGCGGGCAAATCGAGTTATGCAAAAGTAACCGGAGCCGGAACCGGTCGATCCGCGCCCATTCATGGACCGACTGGGGACGGAACACGACGACGACGCCGGCAAACCCGGCCAGCGTCACCGCGACCTGCGCCGCGATCCCCAGCGCTTCATTCGGTTCCATGAGTTAGGAATTGCGCTCTCAGGCTCCCAGCGCCTTCATCTGCGCGTCGGTCAAATGCAGTTTCCCGGCCGCGACGTTCTCCTCGAGATGCTTGACCGACGACGTTCCCGGGATCGGCAGCATCACGGGCGAACGTTGCAACAGCCAGGCGATCGCGACCTGATACACGGTCGCGTTCTGCTCCTTCGCGACCGCTTCCACCGCGGCGCCCATCTGCGACCGGCCCCCGCCGACCGGGGCCCAGGGCATGAATCCAAGCCCTTCTTTCTCGCAATACTTCAGCGTGTTGTCCCACTTGCGGTCGTCGAGGTTGTAACGGTTCTGGACCGTCGCGATCGGCACGATCTTCCGGGCGCGCGCGATCTCCTCCGGCCCGACTTCGGACAATCCGACGTGCCGGATTTTGCCGGCGTCGCGCATTTCCTTGATCGCGCCTAACGAGTCCTCCATCGGCACCTTCGAATCGATCCGATGCAACTGGTAGAGATCGATCCGTTCCAGCTGCAATCGCTTCAGGCTCTTGTCGACACATTGCTTGAGATAGTCGGGCCGCCCGTTCGGCACCCATTGGCCAGGGCCGGGCCGCGTCAATCCGCCCTTCGTGGCGATGACGACTCCTTTCGGGTACGGATGCAACGCCTCCGCGATTAACAGCTCGCTCGTTTCCGGTCCGTAAGCGTCGGCGGTATCGATCAGGTTCACACCGAGCTCGACTACGCGCTTCAAAACTTTGCGCGCCTCGTCCCGGTCCTTCGGCCAACCCCAGATCCCCTCGCCCGTAATCCGCATCGCGCCAAACCCGAGCCGATTCACTGATAAATCACCGCCGATTTTGAACATCGTATTTACCTCCGTGCTGGTTGCCGTTGCCGCATGAAGAATTGTCGAACCTTCCGCGAGGAGTGCCGCTCCGCCTCCGATGGTCAGCCCGACAAATCTGCGGCGCGTCAAACGGTCGTGTGGTTGATCGCTTTTTAGTTCGTTGCTCATCGCCGGTAACGTGGCCGCCAAGCTGGTTCGGCGCAAACGCGCCGCTAATCAGCGCGGGCCCGGCGGCGGCGGGGGCGCGATGTTCTGTGGGCCGGGAGCGCGGTTGGGGTTGTTCTGATTCAACGGACCGCGTTGTTGCTGTTGCCGGATGGCATTGTTAATCAAATTCTGACTGGGGAGCGGCCGGAAGCCGACGATTAACGGCGACGTTTTCATGAGCCGATCGAGATCTATCTGTTTCGGCTCGGGAATTCGAGTCGCGCCCGGCGGAATTTCCAGCGCCTGGCCCGCGGTCACGCTGCGAGTTTGATCGCGGTGTTTTACGAGGGTCAATCGCGCGCTGCCTTCGAGGACGGTCAAACGAGCGCCGCCGTTGCGAGTCGATTCGAAGATGAACGTGGTCCCGGTGCTGCCGGCGGTGACGGAACTGGTGAGAATGGTCGCGCCGCCGGAATCCTTCGGCACGCGCAACAAGGTCGAGCCGCTCTCCAATTCCACCTGTCGTCCGGATTTCTTGAAACGGTAAAGCGTGTTCGCGCCGAGCCGGGTAATGGTCAGGTCTAGGAAAGTAAGCTCGGCGCGCGACTCGCCTCCGGTTTTCACCGCGGTGGTCTCGCCCACGTTTTCGTTCAGGACCGCGCGGCGCGCCGGAGCATCGGGCACGAGCAGGTTCACTTCGCGAATCACCTGGGTAACGCGCGCCTCTTTTTTCGATGATTCGGCGGCGGTGAGGGTGGTCAACGCGATGGCAAAGGCGGAGATCGTGGCGGGCAGCGGGCGCAACATCATTTTCGCTTAGCGAAGAGAGTGGCATGTGACAAGTGACAAGTGACGAGACGGGGCGAGGACGAAGCGGAGCTTCGAAGACAATTACATTCCCAAACAGAGTTTGGGAACGAGGAGATCGCATCCCGAATCCCGCATCGTGCATCACGGACCCCGTTTTCATGCGCGCTCCGGGCCGCGCAAATGCGTATCAAGGGTATGGCAGGACGTAAGACGATGCATCCACAGCGGAAGCCCCGAGCCCAGGGAGCGAGATCGCGGCCGGGAGAGAACATTCAATCGGGTGGCCAGAAAGTCGGCGTGCAAAGCGGCGCGGCAAAATCGGAGTCGACGCGGGCCGGTCGGCGATTTGGCGGTGTGCGGGGAGATAGGAAGTGATGGTGTAGAGGCGCGTGTCCTCACGCGCACCGGGATCCACGATTGTTTTCCGCGTATTCATCCGAACTGGTCACTGATCGCTAGCTTTCTGTCTTCCCATCTTGTGCCCTTTCCAGCCGTAGAACGCGACGTAGGCATAAGCGATAAGCGGGACGATGTAGGATAACTGCAAGCTCCAGCGATCGGCGATGTGGCCCTGGAGGGGCGGCAGGATCGCGCCGCCGAGAATGGCCATGACCAGGAGCGATGACGCCTGGCTCTTGTAAATGCCGGTGCCTTCGATCGCGAGCGAGAAAGTGTTCGACCAGCCGATGGAAGTGAACAGGCCGACCCCGATGATGCACCACATGGCGAACTTGCCGCCGGCGCCGATGGCGATGGCGAGCAGCGCCACGACGGTCAGGGAAAAAATCATAAGGGTTCGGCCGGCCAGCGCCTTCCCGCCCTGGAACAAGAGCCAGCACAGAAGAAGGAAGGGCAGATACATTTGGGCGGTGGCCCAGCCGCGGATCGCAATTAGGATGGTGAGAGCCGCAGCGGGAATAAGACCGAGCAATGATTGTTTCATGCCCGTCGACAACTCGCTTAGCTCGACCGCGCCCATGAAACGGCCGATCAACATGCCGAACCAGAAAAGCGAAACGTAACCGCTCGCTTCCAACTTAGTGAGTCCCGCGACGCCCGGTTGTCCGAGAAAGTTGATGATGGAGCTGCCGACCGCGACTTCGCCGCCGACATACATAAAGATCGCGAGCATCCCGAGATCGACGTGCGGAAATCTCAGGGCGGCAAAGCCAGGCTCGATTTTTCCTTCGCTAATGTCCGGCAGCCGAACGAAGAAAAAAAGGATCGCGAGGAGAACAAAGATGATGAAGAAAGCGAGGTAAGGGACTTTGACGGACTCGGCGCCATGCGCGCCGGTGCGGACGAAATATTGAAAGATCAGATAACCACCGACCAAAGGACCGAGGGTGGTGCCGAGGGAGTTAAAAGCCTGGGCCAGGTTCAGCCGGCTCGAAGCGGTGCGTTCCGGGCCGAGGATCGTCACATAAGGATTAGCGGCGATCTGGAGCATGGCGAACCCGAGACCAACGACGAAGAGCGCCAGCAGAAAAAGCGGGTAGGAAAGGAAAGTTGCCGCGGGCCAGAAGAGAGCGCTGCCGGCCGCGGAGATAACCAGGCCGATGACGACGCCGTTCTTATAACCAAGCCGCGCGATCGGATCGCCGATCCCGGCGGAGATGGCGAAGTAAAGGAGCGATCCGATGAAGTAAGCCCCGAAGAACGCGAACTGGACAAGCATCGCGTGGAAGTAATCCAACGTGAACGCGTCCTTGAACCGCGGAATGAGGATGTCGTTAAAGACGGTCATGAACCCCCACATGAAGAAGAGGACGGTCATGATCGCGAACGGGCCGCGATAGGTCTGGCGCGGAGCGGTTGGGAGTGTGGGCGGATCGGGCATTAGCGACAGAAAATCCAAATTTCTAAACTCGAAGCTCGAAACAATTTCCGAAATCGGAATGCGGCAATTTTCGAAACGGGAAGGCCGCTCGTTTTGGTCATTCCTCCGTTTGGTCCTTGTGATTTGTTTCGGATTTCGAGATTCGAATTTATTCGCGCCGTAGCGGGTGCGCTTCGGTGTTGAAGACGATCTTGTCGAAGTCGAGCGCATCGGGAGACGCGAAGAGGAGGTAAAAGTATTTGAAGGTCTCGGCAAGGGCGAAGCTTTCCATCTCGTCACGTTTCTCTTTCGTGACGACGTTTTGCAGCGCGGCGTAACCGGAATCGACGCGGCAATGTTTCACGAAGTCGTTGAAGATGGTCTCGCCCATCCGGCGATACTCGGGATCGCGCGTGTAATGGTGAAGATAGTAAGTGGATTCGACGATCTCGGGACGGAGGTGATAAGTGAGCGCGGTCGCGCGCATGGTCTTGTAATCGATAACTTCGGGCTCGATGCCATGGAGATTCCACATCTTGAAAGACGATGCCTGGAGGCGCCGGGCCCGCGGAAGATCGCCGGAAAACGCGAGCAACGCGGGAAAGAAGGCGTCGAGCGCGCCGTAGGTGGTCTCGGTGCGCTGGCCGGTGCTCATATTGGCGTGGCCGTACCAAAGTTCGCCGCGGACTTCGTCGGCCAGATATTTGTGGACGGCCGGCATGCTCGCGTTCGACATCTCGAGGCAATCTTTGTCACCGAAAAGGATCCAGCATTTCCAAAGGTATTCGTAGTAGGAATCGATCCCGCCGCTGATGTGACTATCGGGATCGATCCAGGCACCGGTCTCGACATTGATGCTCGACCCGACGAGACCGATCGGTGAGCGGCGCTTGTAGGTCTCGACCAAGGCACGCTTCGCTTTGTCGTAGAAGATCGGCTTACCCGTCAACTTACTAAGGGTGCCGAACTCAAGGAGGAGGGTGCCGGTTTCAGCAGGATTCGATATGGGATCGCGCACCTGGCCGGTGCGCAGATTTATGTAAACGTAAGGCAAGCCAGTCGGGGATTCGAACGCGGGAAGCAAGCGGTTGCCCAAGTCTTCGGCCAGGGTCAGCAGGCGTTTGTCGCCGGTGAGTTGGTAACCGGAAAGCAAACCACCGAGGAGGCGAATCGTGATCTCGAAATTCTTGACGTAAATGTCGCGATCGAAAGATAGCTCGGTCGTGATGAGCTCTCGGGCTTTGCCGGCTTCAGCACCGAGCTTCATCACGATGAGTGTGTCGAGCGCATCGACGGGTGTCATGAGGAGTGACTGGCCGTACCAATCGTGGGGCGTCTTGCTCAGTGGCTTGAGCGCGTCGTGACCCCACGCGTAACGCTCGTAGTTGTTCCAGGCGTGGAGGAACTCGGTCTTCACTCGCTCACTCATCTCGCGGGCGTGGGCATCTTCCCGGGATTGGTTCCACCGCTGGACCGCGAACGTGACGAAGAACCCGAGCGAAACGCCAAGCCCGACGAGCGCGATCCTCTTCCTAATCACTCACGCAGGGTCGAGTGGAGGAGCAAATTGTGTCGAGAACGAAATATTTCTCGCTGCGCTCGCGCAAGTTAGAGGTCCTTCGACTTCGCTGCGCTTCGCTCAGGATGACAGACGAGGGGCGCGCTAGCTGACGGAAGTCGTCCGCTCGGGACGTGACTTCGCCGCGCCGAGCTTCGGCAAATCGGGATCGAGGAAACCGAGGGCGTGCGGCGGTTTGATGACGCGAACGCCGGCGGCGCGTTGTTGTTCCGCGATCTGATCGCGGAAGGCCGGCATCCGGGTCCAATGCACCTTGGGCCGGAAATGATGTTCGGCGTGGTAACCGTTGAAGAACCAGATCCAGTTGTAGAGTTTGTCGTAGCTGCTCACGCCCCACGCGATCGGCTCGTCGGGATTACCGCCGTAATGCCGGTAGTAGCCATTCAGGTAGGAAAGGCAATTTCCGAAATACCAAAAGCCGACGAGGAAAATGATGTAGTGCCAGTTCAGAATGCCGAGGATGACGAAAGTAGCCATGAAAAGCGCGACCTCCACCACGCCCCAATAAGCTTCCCGCGGGTCCTTGCGCTTTACAGCCTGGAAAATGGCCTTGGGATCGTCACGAAAAAAGCTGAGGAACATGTAGCTCAGCGGATGTTCTGCTTCGCCATCATGCCCATGTTTGTAGATCGAAAGCCAATCGATGGTGTCGCCGTGTTCGTCAGGCCGGTCCGCATTGCCTTTGTGATGCTGCATGTGAACGCAATCGTAGAAGGTCTGGCTGAAGCCGATTGTGACCGACTCGAGAAGAGTAAAGAGGCGGTTGAGGAATGGAGAACGGAAATAGGGGTTGTGAATGAAGTTGTGGGAGATGCCATTGATGTTCCACGAAATGCTGATGGAATAAAGGAATCCGAGGATCAGCATCACCCAGAGCGGCACGCGCGAAAAAAGGAAGAACATCCCGAAGAAATAAGCGCAGTGGAGAAGCGCGGCCAAAACCGGAATGATGTCCCACCGGGTAAACGCAAAAATGCGGGAGTTGGTCTGGAGGCGCTCGGTGGCGACATCGTTTATGGCATGCACGGGGAAAAGATGGTAGCTGAAAACCGCCATTTCGCACGTTAAAACCGGGGGCGAAGATGGTGCGCAATACAGGGTTCGAACCTTTGACCCCAACTGTGTCAAGGATGCTCAGCGGTTCTTGAAGACTAGACCGTTCGTTCGGCAGGGATTGCGCGACAAACAAGCAAAACGGGGTTTTTGTGATTGACACCCAATCTTTGAACGAAGATAACGCTAAGCGAAGAAACCCCTGCCTCTAAGCGAAGGACCCCCTCCTATCCCTTAAGCGAAGGACCCCCTTACCCCTCAATCCCACCCACCCCAAATCAACCAACCTCGAGGAATAATTATATGTCGAAATCAACTCATTTGAAGAGCCCTTGGGCCAGTCGCATGGCAAAGCTTGGCCTTAAAGTCGATCCGAAGAATTCGGGTCATACTCCCTATGTAATAGAAGTCAAGACGCTGCAGGATTTGAGAGCCAAATTGGATCCCCCGATTTTGAAGAACGAGATGGACTGTGGGCTTGACGATCGCCATCTCCGTCGGCTGCCGAAGCTGCATCCCTTGCGCGTGAGAAGGGCGGCGTTGTGTCATGCCATGGGCCTGGGCACCCTGAGTCCCGAGAAGATCGAGGCGGTCCACAAGACATGGTCCGCGATGCCTCTTTCCGTATATGCGGCGCCTAATATCACCGTGACTGCGGCGAACCCGCTCATCATTCAGGGGACGGTTGTCAACGCCGATTATGGTACGGTCACACTTGAGCCCGGCGGGTATATTGAAATCCAGACGACTTGCACATTTCGATGCGATACGCTTGTAAAGAGCAGCAGTTCGCCAAGGGCTCGAGGGCCGGCGCCGGCAGGTCCAGCAAATTTTACGAGGTCGGTACCGGCAGGTGCCGCAGATTTTATTATCGTCGGCGTCGACGGAGTGGCGGGCAACCCGGGCAACGCCGGGTCCGCCGGCGCCAACGGGCCCGGCGGTTCCGATGGATACTGCAAGAACAGCGGGAGTTGCACAGGGGGCGACGCAAGCGATGGCGGGAACGGCTCGCCAGGGAGCGCCGGGACACTGGGCTTGAATGGAAGCGCCGGCAACGAAGCCGATAATGTGAGCCTGCTGATCGGCGCGTTGAGCTCACCGATTTCCATTATTAACATAGGCGGCATCGGCGGAGCTGGTGGCGCAGGCGGCAACGGCGGCAACGGCGGCAACGGCGGAAACGGGGGAAACGGCGCCAACTGCGCCGCTTGCCATGCGAACTCCGGCAACGGCGCCAACGGCGGAGCCGGCGGCGCGGGCGGCAACGGCGGCAACGGTGGTAATGGCGGCAACGGCGCGACCGTGAACGTTTATGTCCCGACAGGCAGCGCCAACTTAATCACCGGGAGCTCACCACAGGCTTTGGGTGGCACCTTAGGCGTTGGCGGCTCAATCGGCACCGTCGGCGGCCCGGGAAACGGCGGCACCGGTGGCGGTAGCAACGGAAGTAACGGCAGCCCCGGCAGCAACACCGGCGTGAATGCAGGCTCGCCGGGGATCGCAGGGTCGCCCGGCAACGCGGGCAGCATTAGCATCAACCCTGCGACCCAGTCCTAGGCCGGAGTGCGTTCACCGTGTCGGTAAAGATCTCAGGCCAGAGCACCGGCAAGGGTTTACCAGAGAACGGTACGTTCCCGCAGGGCTGGCGGCAGCCCCGGAAAGTAATTCTATGAAGAAGGCAGCTGCAGAAAAAGCTGTGGCCGATCCTCTGCTGCGGATCTTTCAATTCGACCAAACCAGCTTTGGAGAAATTGCGAATTGGGTCAACATGTTCCGCGGAGAAGTCGGTACCGCGCTTCCCTTGGTCTCCCTTCCCGGCCGCAACGGCCTTGAAGTGAAGGTGTCGCTGTTGTACAGCAGCAATGTCTGGAACGAGGCCTTGGTGTGGAATCAGACGGCCCCCACCAGCGTGCTGGGTCTGGGCTGGAAACTGCCGATCGACGCGATCGTGGCCACCCCAAACGGGACCGGGCGCATAGAGGAATACGCCTACACTCTCATGGCGAACGGGACGGGCAATAGTCTCATCTTCGATGGTTACGGAGATGGCGGCGAGCTTCTCTTCGAACTGCTCGACTACTCCTTTCGACCTATCCGTTACATTCCCGCGGATGAGCGTTGGGAAATCGTCCGCGAGGATGGCGTCGTCATGGTTTTCGGCGGCGGGGTGACGGTGGGCACGGATGGGAACAAGCACTGTGCTGGCAATTCCGCGGCGTGGGGCGTCGGTTTCGGCAACTGGCTCGGGCCAGGTAGCGGCGGCGGGCAACACCAATATGGAAAGAGCTGGTTCCTATCCGGGCAGCGCGGCTTCTGGGGCGACAAGATCACCTATTCTTACCGTGCGGATGAGTGCGCCATTGGCCCTTCGGGACTTAATTACACGCGAGCCACCTATCTTCAAAGCGTTGTCGATGTTTTTGGTCGAACCGTGACCTTCAGTTATCGCGACAAAGAACCCTTCGAATACCAGCCGGACCACTCCGACCCGGTTTACCAGGATGAATATGAGACGCTCTATTTATCTGGCCTTCAGGTTTCCGGCCCGGACGGTGACCCGATCACCACAATCGGGTTCGAGCACAAGTTTATGAATTTGGTGAACGCCGGGGTGCAGAACAGCTTCTGCAAGCGGTATCTGACGGCGATCACCGAGTCACCCGTGGGGTGGGAAGTGTTGCCAGGGTACCTCTTTGATTACAATGAAGCCCCCGCGATCAACCCTGGAGCTCTCGCCAACGTCACCCACCCGCAGGGAGGAGTTGTCAGTTTCAAATATGAGCAACAGACTTTGGCGAAGACGTCCAATAACACCACCGCGCAAAGCAAAGTAGGGATACCGCGAGTCTGGTTCGGGCCGGATTACGCGGTCGTCACTTGGTACTCGGCGGCGCAGCAGCACTTGGAGGTCGATATCTATAGCTGGATGGGCACCTGGAAGTATACGGGATCGAGCAGCGTGCTGACCGGTATGCAATTGGATTTGGCGGAGCTATCGGTCTATCCCGAGGAAAAATTTTTTGTGCTGGCGTTCGCAAATGGCGCTTCGGACAGCCAGGTTCAAAACGCCTATGTCTACGACGCGGATCCTAACCGCGCAGGGTACTGGAGCAGCACAGCCTACCAGCTTCCGCTCCAAGCCGGGGCAAGCCAGACCCAAGTGGCCACCGGCTCAAGCTTTTTTATCCTGGCCAATCCAGGTTTCACGGACGGGACCGCGGTCAGGCGGTACCTTAAGACGCCCGGTCAAAATGAATGGGAGCTTAGTCTGCCGGTTCCAGGCCCGGGGCTAATTGCGCTCGCTGCGGGGGAGTCCTGTTATATCCAGTGCGCCTACGACCAGAGTAGTCAATCCGGCGTGTTTGAGCTCTGGTATATAAAGGATTTCGCGTGGCAGTCGGGCAGCCAGTGGAGCGAGGCTTTCACGATCGCCGCCGGCCAGGATTGGCAAAACTACTTCTGGAGCATGGGTGATGGTTTCGCCGTTGCTACCTCGGTGAAGGAAGTCACCGATAACTTGGCGAGTTACGAGGTGCGCGCCTATGCCTGGGACAGTAGCTATAAGTTGCTAGGCAACGCCATTGTCCAGCAGCACCAGGATTCCGTTGATCTCCCCTTTCTGCCGGCTGTCGTAGAGCACGGGATGGTGGCGAATGCTCATCATTTGCTCCGGTTCGATGGCAGCCAGTGGCATCCATTCGACGTTCCGCTTCCCGGCGGGCTCGACCCTTCTAAAATTCATTTTGCCTACGGAGAGGACGTAGCGGTCGTTTCCACCCCTTCGGGCAGCGTCCTTGCCGCGTTCGATCCATCCAGCCTGTCCTGGACACCGACCTCCTTATCGACACCGTATGGCACCACGACGATCGATGGCGCATGCTTAACGATAGGATCGGCCGTGTTTCAACGCCAACCAAACGGGCAATGGCAAAAGCAAAATACTCCCTTGCCTCCGGACACCGTCGACGGGAGCGTCAGAAATCGAGGATCGTTTCTAATTTTCGAGCGCAATCAGGGGACCAGCGCGTGTGCCTGTTTCGTCAAGAACGGCGCAACTCAGCAGGTGCTCACCTTGCCGGAACCGCTGCAGAGCATTGCCACCAGCGACACGAGCCCCGGCATGGAACTGGTCGGCTCCCAATGTTTCGCGGCCTACCCGATGAGCGCGGGCACGTTCGATGACACCCATATACTCTATTTTTACTACCTGCTGCATGATTCCGTCGCAGGCGCCCAGGAAGTCTTCCGCGTAAGCCAGGTTCTGGTGGACGCGGGGATGCCTGGGGAAGCACCCATTTGTACCGCATACCTCTACGATGACGATTCGGTTCTCTATGATCCATTTGGGCGCATCGCAAAGTACCATCAGGTCCGGAAAGTGACCGGAGCCGATCCGAATGCGCCCGGAAGTTGGGCGGCGCCTGGGTCCGCCCCGTTCGGCTCGCAGATTTCCATATTTTATAACGGACTTCAGCCCGGCGATTCAGGGACTGATACGCCTTCGCTTCCGAGCAGCGGTGCCGATCTATATTACAACTGGCTGGATGGCCAACTCATCGGGACCAACAGCTTCGATAGCAACGGCACCCAGATCGCGAGCACGCAGAACACCTGGGAAGTGAGCACGACTCGCGCAACCCCAAACGGCCCGATCCCGCTGGCCGGCGCCTATAGCCGCATCGCGGCGCAGACCCAAACGCGAGACGGCGTGATCACCCAGGTGCAATATACGTACGATGCGTCCAGCGGCGTGCGAATCGGCACGCAGAAACAAGCCACGCAACCCGACGGGGCGACGCTGTTGTTCAACCAGCGCCTCACCCCTTGGTGGTCAATCTATGATCCCAGCCAGTCCAGGAATCTCCTCACCGCGATGGTACAGAGGATCGATTCGACCATCGACTCGGCAGGACACGAGACCATCACCAGCGCCGCGGCCACCACATGGAAAAATGATTGGGGAACGCCCGATACTGACTGGGCTGAGTTCGAGACCTTTCATTTGGCGCAGCAGCCCGGCAGCAATTTTTCCGGATTCGACAGCTGGAATCCGCGGGAATCGCCCGATCCATCAGTTTGGTTGAAGGTGAAGTCCGTGGCGACTCGCACCGGCCAAGGGCTCGAGCAGGAGAGCCTCGACGTCGACCGGATTCCGAGCACAAATCTTTACTCTGAGGACAGCAGCCTGCCACTCGTGTACGCCCGCAACGCCAGTTTCGCCGGCCAAGAACTGGCGTTTTGCGGTTTCGAGGCCAACGAAGCTCCTGCTGCGGCCGGATGGCTCTACGCCGAAAGCGATCTTACTACCGCAGATTGCTACACGGGTTCGCGCTGCCTTGCCCTGACGGCGGCGACGAGCGCGACGGCGAAGCTGACAGGTACTTTTGCGCCGGCGCGCGGCGGCCAGGCCTACTTGCTTTCCTTTTATTCGCGGAGCGGGGAGGAGGTGCCAGACGCCTACGTTGAGATTAGTTTCGCCGGCGCCACCGATCAGCCGCTCCAGATTCCAATTCAGTTTGCCGGCCCGAACTGGAATTTTCAGTGTCAGCCTGTTTCATTTCCCGATTCCAGCGGCGGCGGCACTCCGGCCGTGACGATTGCTTTTTTCAATACCTCGGCCGGGCAGACAGTGCTGCTCGACGATGTCCGATTCAGTCCCTTGTGCGCAATCTTTGAGGCATACACGTATGACCCGACCTCGTTTACACGCTCGACGAAAATTGGACATGATGGGCGGACGGCCCGCTACCTTTATGATGGATACCAACGCTGCATTGGGACCACGGATCGAGACAATGAACCCGATAAGTTATCGCTCTTCTACTTCTCTCGCCAAGGCAACGACGATGTCTTTACTCCGACGGATCCAAACGCAACGATTGAGATCGCAATCAACGGCGGTTGGTTTGACGATTTCCGGAGCACGCAGTGGCAGGACGCCTGGCAAGCTACCGCCGGCGTTTGGGCCGTGATTTCCAATGCGCTGACGTTAACGGGGACCGCCGCCGGCCGCATCGCTTGCAAGACCACGGCGGATTACGGCAGCAGCGGACTGCGCGCCTACGTCACTCCGCCAGCGAACGTAACCCAACCGTTTGGAATAACGGCAGGCAACGCCACAGTCAGTTGGTCGCCGGGAACCGGCTGGCAGTTGGAGATCGACGGCGCGGTTTGCGGTGCGGTGACTTCCGTGGCGATCGGTCCAGGTGAATGGCTCCTGATTTATGCGGGGCGCCTGGTCTCCTTCTTCTTCCAAGGCAAGCAGCTCTTCAACCATGCGACTTCAGCGCCCGCGGAGGGTGGGGTGGCCTTGTTCGCGGGCGATGCCGTCGCATTCTCCGAGGTGATGGCACTGCGTGATCCCGAAGTGGTCGCGACTTATGCGGATGGCGCCGGCCAGCGACGCCAGCGCCAGGAACTGGATGGCATCGCATGCAACGTCTCCGCCTGGTTATACGACCCCATCGGAAATCGCGCCGTCGAAACCAAGGCGTGCAGCTATCCCGGCGCCGGGTTGGGCTATCGCCCCGGCTTGATTACAAGTTTCGATTGGGAGACCGGTATTCTCAGCGGCGACGTAGCTCTCTATTACAGCTCCGGCGGTGGCGGGCCGTCGGACGATGGCGGTTATCCCTATCGCCGCACCCTTTTAGAGGATTCGCCCCTTTGCCGTCCGATCGAGAAAGGAAATCCTGGAGCGCCTTATGCGATCGACTTGACCAATGCTAAGCGGCACACCACCCGCTATGCCTACGGAAGCCAAAGCACGCCTCTCTACGCGCAGTTCCTGACGACCCCGGATGGCGTGCAACGAACCACCATTTCCGATCAGCTCGGAAAGACCTGGTCCGTCAGTTTTTCCGCTGCCGACGCCGCTGTCGCCACCTCCGGCTTTCTTTACGACCCCGCGGGCTACCTGCACCACGAGCAGCAGCCGAATTACCTTACTCCGCCTTCCGGCGTCCCGGCCGACTGGCAGATCGTGAACACTTATGATTTTCTAGGCCGCCTCTCCAGCACAGCCTCACCGGATGACGGCACCACGCTTTATATCTGCGACCGCGCAGGGCGGCAACGGTTCATGCTGGACGCCGTCGGCGCGGTGACACAAGGCGGGCTCAACGCGGTGGTCTACTGGAAATATGACGATCTTGGCCGCCTTCTCGAGAAGGGAATCGTCCAAGTCGCCTGGGGCGACGGGACGGTCTTGCAGAGCTACGAAGATCCTGACTGGCCCTCGTTGCCGGGGAGTTTTCAATGGGCCAAGCGTTATGTTTACGACGCTCTGTCCGGGAGCACGACGGCGCCGGGGCATCTGTGCCAGGTTTCGACCAGTCAGACCGGGCAGAGCGCCGATGTCGTCGAAGACTTTGAATACGAGAGCTACGGGCTTGTGTCCCGGCACGGATTGACCATTCCCACGAGCCCGATGGGGCGGATGGTGACCGTCTATCACCTCGATTGCCGGGGCAGAAAAACCGAAATCGATTACCCTGCCCCCCAAGGAGAAGTCCCTCCCCTGACCGTTTGTTACAAGTATGACGACGCTGGCCGCCTGGTGCAGGTCGGCACGCCATCGGCCCCTGGATTCTTTGCCGCTTACACCTATTATGCCGACAACACGATCGCCCAGGAAACCCTGAATCCCACCGGCGCGAAGCCGATGTCGTTGGATTTCCGGTATGACTCCCCCCAATGGTTGTCGAGCATTGGCGACAGCACTGGGCTGTGGCAACAATCCACGCGCTACGCTCCCGAGAACAGCCAGCCCGGCTCCTACGACGGCCTCGTCTCCTCGGACTCCCAGAAATATCAGTGGGCGGGCGCGCCTTCTGGCTACACCTATATCTTAACGCACAGCATGTCCGGCAGTCTCTCGACGGCCGTGAATTCTGCGATTCCGGCGTGGGGCATCGACACCCCAGTCAGTTATGATTCCAACGGCAATATCCTGGCGCTATCCTCCGGCGGATCTGTCTCCACGTACCAATACGAGCCGGGCAGCAATCGCCTCGCGAACATCTCGACCGAAAATGGAGTCGACCCGACGGTCGGCTTCACTTACGATCCGGATGGCAGCGTCACCGAAGTGTCCGGTTCGGGGCTTACTCTTTCTTATGAGCCGGCTTCCCGGCTAACCGCTGCGATCAGCGTCGCCGGATCGGCCCCTGGCAAGATCGCGTTCCTTTACGGGGGCCGGGGGCAACGCGTCCTGAAGAGCATGGTCACGCACGGCACTCGCCTCTATTATCTGCACGGGTTCGATCCACGCCCATTGATGGAGCGGACCGACAGCGCGGCCGGCCCCACCAACAAGCTCTACATTTACGGCGCCCGCGGCATGCTCTGCCTCATGGACGAGACGTTTTACTGGACAGCGCTGGATCGCCAAGGATCGACACGGTTGGTCTTGGGCGCGCAGAGCACCGTCGTCGCCACCTACGATTACCTCCCCTTTGGCGGTGTTGCGCGGCAAACCGGCAGTTTACTGGATATCACCAGTTATCTCTATGCCGGCCTGGAGCTGGATGCAGAGACCAAACTCTACAATAACAAGGCGCGGTTGTACGACCCGGTCATAGGCCGTTTCTACAGCTGCGATCCCGCCCGGCAATATCCCAGCCCGTATATCTACGCCGGAAGTGCACCGATGGATTTGACCGACCCTACCGGTGACTGGAGCATGGGCGCTTCCATCGGCATCTTCGCCATTGTCGGGTTGATCGCTGGAGCAATCATCGGGGCTGGGATTGGAAGTTTTTTTGTCGGTGCTGCTGAAGCCGGAGTGGCTGCGGCCGAAGCAGGCGCCGCCGCGGCCGAAGCCGGAGCTGCCGCGGCCGAAGCGGCACCGGCCGTCGCCGAGGCCGAGGGCGCTGCCGCGGAGGCCGCCGTCGCGGGTGCAGCCGAGCCGGCCGCAGAGGCTGCGCCTGCCGAGGGCTGGATCTCATGGGCGGCGCGCGGGATTGGAAGGGGCATTGGCTATGTAGTGCGTGCCCCTTTTACAGCTGCGAGGGCCCTTGCGGTCGGAGTGGGCGAAGCAAATCCAGAGGTTGCGCCGCTTCTTCAAGGGGCGGCAAATTATGGCGGCATGGCAGGGAGAGCAGCAGTCGATGCTGCCGGAGCCATCGCGGACCAGGCGGTTTCGGCAGCGAGTACGATTACTCGCACAGTTGTTGTTCTTTTCCGAGGTGCTGCCATCGGCGGCGGATTAGGGATAACCGGCGGAGCCGTTCTGGGGGATCAATTGTACAAGAATGACTAAGGGGAGCGCGTGGGGAATCGTGGGCAAATCCTTTTCTGGTTAGGCCGAAGGAGAAGTATGGTGCGCGATACTGGGTTCGAACCAGTGACCCCTACCGTGTCAAGGTAGTGCTCTACCACTGAGCTAACCGCGCAGGTTGATGGGATGGGAATTATCTGCGGCGAAGTCGCGAATGCAAGCGCGCCAAAGAAGTCGGACTCGCCGCGGCGAGTCCCTCCGAGCGACGCGATCAGGCCGCGAGTTTCGCGGCGTCTTTGTGGCCAAGGATGCGGACGGTCTGCTGGAGCTGCGCGACCTGGAGCGGTTTCTTCAGGACGGTGACCGGACCGCGCGCCAAAATCCGATCCAGCATTTCGCTGTCGGGATAACCGGTAATGACGACGATGGGCAGGTCCGGATCGGCTTCCTTCGCCGCTTCGTAAACGTCGTCTGCGGGGCCGTCCGGCAATTTCAAATCGAGGAAAAGCAAATCGAACTTCTGTTTTTCGAGAGCGGCGAGCGCTTCCTTCACGGTGCCGACGACGACGCGGCTGAAGCCAATTTTCTTGAGGAAAATCTTGAACAAGCTCTGGAGACTTTCGTCGTCATCGACCACGAGCACAGTGGGCTGGCCGGACTTGTCCTCCTTCAAAATATCCTTGTCGAGCGACGCCTTTTTGATGCGCCACCGGCCGCCAATCTGGATGGCGGGCAGCTGGCCGCGCTGCACCAGATAGTAGACGGTCGGCAACGGAATCCGGAGGTATTTGGCCGTTTCTTTGACCGTCAAAAGGTTATGCATTGGAGAAAAACAGCAACTTGCGCGTCAATGAGCAAGCCTTTTCCGCTTGGGAGAGGATTATAACTTTTATAGTCAATGTCAATGCCTCATTCAGGTTTTTTCCTATTTGGGAGTAGGGGCAGGTAATGGCGGTCCTGCAGCATCACTAGTTAACAAGAGGCTATCACCGCGAGCCGCGTGTTCCACATCGTGACTGGACAAGGCGAAGGCGGCGGTTGACTATTTCCCCCTTTCGATGAGCGCGCTCTTCTTCAAGCGATTCCTCCAACGCCCGTTTCAGGTCGCTTCGATCATGCCGAGCTCCAAGGCGCTCGTGAAAAAAGTCGCGCGCAAAATGGATTTCGGCGGGCCGCGGGTTATTGCCGAGTACGGCCCGGGCGAAGGTGTCCACTCGCGCGAGATCGCGCGCCGGATGTCGGCGGATTCGCAATTGCTCCTGTTCGAACTGGACGCGGCTTTTTCGCGGGACCTGCGACGTCAGTTCGCGGACGATCCGCGGGTCCACGTCATCAATGGTGATGCCGCCAGGTTGCCGGAAGAACTAAAACGCCGCGGCATTCCGCGCTGCGATTACATCCTTTCGGGAATCCCATTCAGCATTCTCGAGATCAAAAAGAAGCGGGCCCTGCTCGAAAAAACCTATGAAGCGCTGGCCGATGGCGGCACTTTCATTATTTACCAGGTCACCAACGAGCTCCGGCAACACGCCACCCTTTTCGATCGGGCCGAGTCTCAGTACGTTCTCCAAAATATTCCGCCGATGTTTATCACCGTCTTCCACAAGGTGCACCGGCGGAATGGCCATCGCCGTCCGCTCCGCCCCGCGGCGGTGCTCTCCATCAACAATCATCATCCGGCATGAAGGCCGGATCCACTCGAGTGGAAAAGGACTCGATGGGTGAAATGGCCGTCCCCGAGTCCGCGCTTTACGGCGCTTCGACCCAGCGCGCGGTCCTGAATTTCCCGATCAGCGGCCAGCGTTTTCCCCGGCCGTTCATTCGCGCCCTCGGCCTGATCAAATGGGCTGCGGCCCAGGCGAACGCCGATCTCGGCCTGCTCGATTCGCATCGGAGCGCGTTCATCGTCCAGGCCGCCGAGGAAGTGGTGGAAGGAAAACTCGATGACCATTTCCCGCTCGACATCTTCCAGACCGGTTCCGGCACGAGCACGAACACGAACGCGAACGAGGTGATCGCGAACCGTTCCTGCCAGCTCGCCGGGAAACCGATCGGCGCGAAAGATCCGGTGCACCCGAACGATCACGTCAACATGGGACAATCGAGCAACGACGTGATCCCGTCCGCGATCCACGTCAGCGCGGCGGAACAGTTGCAGGATTGCATCGATCCAGCGCTGGAGAAATTGCGGGGCGCTCTGGAAGCGAAAGGGAAAGAATTCTGGGAGATCATCAAGATCGGCCGGACCCATTTGATGGACGCGACGCCGGTCCGGCTCGGCCAGGAATTTGGCGGATACGCGCGCCAGGTTTTTTACGCGCGGGATCGCGTGAAACGCGCGGTCGACGTCCTGTCGGAATTGCCGTTGGGCGGGACGGCCGTCGGCACGGGATTAAACCGGCACCTGGAGTTTCCCGGCAAAGTGATGCGGCACCTGGAACAGCGGACCGGGATCAAGTTTCGCGAAGCGGAAAACCATTTCGAAGCGCAGGGCGCGAAGGACGGCGTCGTGGAAGCGAGCGGTCATCTGAAAACGATCGCGGTAAGTTTGTTCAAGATCGCGAACGACATTCGCTGGCTCGGGAGCGGCCCGCGTTGCGGCATCGGCGAGATCCGGCTGCCGTCGACGCAGCCCGGCAGCTCGATCATGCCCGGCAAAGTGAACCCGGTCCTGTGCGAAGCGCTCATGATGGTTTGCGCGCAGGTGATCGGGAACGACGCCTGCGTCACCTGGTCGGGCGCGAACGGCAACTTCGAATTGAACGTGATGATGCCGGTAATGGCGCACAACCTTCTCGAGAGTATCCGGCTTCTCGGAAACGCCTGCGACGCGTTCACCGAGAAATGCGTGATCGGGATCGAAGCGAACGAAGAGCGTTGCCGCGAGCTGGTGGAACTCTCGATGGCGATGGTGACGAGCCTGGCGCCAAAGATCGGATACGATCGCGCCGCCGAGATCGCGAAGGAAAGCGCGAAGACGGGCAAGACCGTGCGCGAGATTTGCCTCGAGAAAAAAGTGTTGCCGCCGGACGAACTCGAGCGCGCGCTCGACCCGATGGCAATGACTGAGCCGGGCGGCGAAGGTTCCGCAGGAGGTTGAGGACCATGCGTGGGACGACCCAGGCCGCTGTCGTGCTGGCAATGGCGGGCGCGCTCGCTTCCATTTCCAGCGCGGCCGAAAACCGGATCGATCTCGCCGCGGTCATCACAAAACAGGACGCGCAGACCGTGCTCGGCGAAGCGGTGAAAGATCCGCAGGCGCGCAGCGAAGAAAGCGCGGACGGTTATTATTCCAAGTGCAATTACTACAGCGAAAACCCGGGGCGATCGCTGGTCTTGCGAGTGCGCCTGATCTCGACGGGACAACTGGAGCCGAAGAAGCAGCTCGAAGAAATGAGCGCGGAGAAGAACAAGAACAGATTCAAGCCGGTCACCGGACTGGGCGACAAAGCGGCGCTGGTGAAGGAAGGTCCGGACAAAGGACCGGGGCACGCCCTCATCCTTTACGTCACGAAAGCGAACGCGTTTATCATGGTTGGGATCAGCGGGATCGACGACGAGAAAAGCGCGACGGAAAAAGCAAAGACGTTGGCGCGAAAAATTCTCGGCAAGCTATAGTGCCCGGATGGTTGCCAACGTCCACGGCCCACAGTTCTCCGGCGGCGCGAACATCGCGATCAAATGCCCGAGCCACACCTACGAGCAGACGATGCGATTTTACCGCGACACCCTTGGACTGCCGCTGATCGAGGAGGAACCGGAAGGCTGCATTTTCCAATTCGGCCCGAACCGGCTCTGGCTCGACCGGGTCCCGAACCTGAGCCATCCCGACATCTGGCTCGAGCTGGAAACGAACGACACCGAAGCGGCCGCATCTTACTTGAAGATCAACGGCGTCCCGCGCCGCGATGAAGTCGAACAGCTCCGGGAAGATTTTGACGGTTTCTGGATCTCCGATCCGGCCGGCGTGATCCATCTCGTGGTCGGCGACGAGGAGTGATCTTTGGAGACGGCCTGCCCTCAGGCCGTTGAGCCGTGACGCGTTTTCCCAACGGCCTGGGGGCAGGCCGTCTCCATTCTTAGCATTCGTTAGGCAATATGCCGGCCGACGATTACCAGGTCGCGCTCGCTCTTTTCGAAACGCGCGATTCGTGGAAGTCGCCCCCAGCGTTGGAATCCTGATCCTTCGAACAGCCGCAAGCTCGCTTCATTGTGCCCCAGAACGTAACCGACGAGCGCGCGAGTCTTGAGCCGTGGCGCGTCGGCGATCGCCTTCTCCAGTAACCGCCGCGCAATTCCCCGCCGCCGGAATTTTTCATGCACGTAGATGCTGATCTCCGCCGTGCCGCGGTAAGCCGGCCGGCGGATGAACTCGTGAAAACTGAGCCAGCCCGCGATCCGTCGATCGACCTCGGCGACCCAGAGCGGGAACGTGTTCGGTGAATGCCGGCGGAACCACGGCAGGCGTTCCTCCACCGTCACCGGCTCGAACAACGCCGTGGAAATGCGCGTGGCCGTGGCCGCGTTGTAAATCTCGATGATCGCCGGAAGGTCGGCTTCCGTCGCATCGCGGATGATCATGCCGCGCGGATCGCGTGGTCGGGCGCGGGCGTGGTCTGGAAAAAGATGTTGTCGAACGTCGGTTGAAACGCGCGGCCTTTCGTCTGGCCGATGGTGAAGCGCAAACTGATCTGGCCCTGGGCCGCGCAATGGACTTCGATCTCGCTCCGCCCGCGTTCCGCGAGCATGGCGCGGATCGCGCCCGCCGCCAGCTCCGGCGTATTGCAATCCCGGCTGAGATGACCGAGCACGACGCGCTCCAGTTTTCCGCTCAGAAGTTGTTCGATCACGGTGGCCGCCGCCGTGTTCGACAAATGACCGTGGCGCGATTGGATCCGCTGTTTCACCGGCCACGGCCGATGCGGATCGGCCTGCAACATTTTTTCGTCGTGGTTGGTCTCGATCACGAGGGTGTGCACTTTTCGCAACCGTTCGACCACCATTTTCGTCGCGTAGCCGAGATCGGTGATGAACCCGAGCGCGCTTTCCCCGGAATGAAACGCGTACCCGACCGGATCGACCGCGTCGTGCGGGACGGAGAAGGTCTGGATATGGATATCGCAAATCGAGAAATCGGCACCGGTCTGGAACAGCCGCCAGTTCCGATGTTTGCCTAACGACCCCGACCAACAGCGAATCGCCTCCGCCGTGAGCCGGTTGCAATAGATCGGGACATGAAATTTCCGGCAGAGCACTTCGAGCCCGCAAACATGATCGCCGTGTTCGTGCGTCAGGAGCACGCCATCGAGCTGCCCCGGCGTGATCCCGCATTGCTCGAGCCGGACCACGATCTGCCGCGCGCTCAATCCACCATCGACCAGGATCCGGCAATGATCGGTCGCGACCAGGGCGCTATTCCCCGCGCTGCCGCTGCCGAGCATGGTCAAAGTGAACACGCTCGATTAGTAGCGGACACCGGCGCGTTTCACAAATTGGAAATGGAATTAGCACGCAAAAAATGCGTGCTCTTCTGTAGCCGCTGCCCTGTGGGCAGCGCGAGAGCGATGTGGGCCGCAGCGTTAGCCCACGCGCTTCGCACAGCGAAGCGGCTACAGAAGAGAGTAGCGCCGCGCTATTCGAGCAGCCCGGCGATCTTCCTGTTGGGCAATGCCAGCACCCGCGCTTTTTTCGCGCCGTAATCGAGGGAGCGAAAGGCGCGGATCTCCTCGAGACGGCGCATCGCGTTGAGGGTATCGAGAAATTCGGTGTAGCGCGCGGCCAGCTCGGTCGTCTCGAGATAGCGGCTCCGGAGATTGGTCGATTGAAACGCGCCGGGATTTTCGGCAGCGAAAAGATGGAACCGAAGCCAGCGCCGATCGGTCCGCGAAACTTTTTGGGTCTTGCGAAAGAACGCGACGAACAGGAGCAGGACGAGATAAGTGTCGACCCGGGCCTGGAGCTCGAGGTTCCGCGCGAAATTTTCCGAGGCGATCTCGCGCTCGCCTTTCTTGAATTGGAGCGCGGCGTGGAGGGCGTGGTTGATCTCCTCGACGAACGCGATCAACGACCGGATGTTGCGATTGCTCAAGCCGGCGCGGGGATCATGCCGTTCGAGTTGTTCGATGAGCCAGCGCGAATAATAAATCCCGACGTAGAGCTGGTCGTCCGCCCGGCGCAGAAAGGTGCGGGCGAGTTCGCTAAGCTCGCGCGCGTTCGCGCCGGCAAGCCGCGACAACTGCCCGCACCGACCCTGGTCGATCAAACAATCTTCCAGGTTGATGCCGACCTGCGCGTAGGTCCGTTCGAACAATCGCTGGATCTGACTGAAGAGCGTTTCGTTCATGACGGAAGAGTCCTCACACAAAGGTCACAAAGGTTCACAACGACGGAAGAGATTTTGATTCCTTTGTTCACCTTTGTGACCGTTGTGTGAAAAAATTTAGAGATGAAGCGCGGCAGCAGTTCCATCATCATCGAGATTCAGTAGCGAATCAGAGAGCCGGTTCAGGGCGAGCCGGACTTCGTGGAAACGGCCGGCGAGACCTTCGTAAACATCGCTGAGATCGCAGCGGCGCGCAGTGGCGTGGGAAGCGACCAGCTGATAATTCGTGCGGCCGACCTGCTCGTAGAACGCGAGGTCGGGCGCGCCCCGCAGGCTGCGCCGCTGGGTGTTCTCGTGAAAAATCCCGCTAAGAAAAAGCGAGTAATTGCCGACATGCGCCCGGAGCAGAAACGCCTGCTCGGCCGTGGCGCGGGTGAGCGCGATCAGCATGTCGGAAACATATTGGCGCTCGTTCTCCGCCGTCATGTGCGGCGCGCGCAAACCGCTCGCGCGCGAGAACGCCTCGAGCAGCGACGCCACGTAATCGCACAACTTCCGGTCGGTAATCCCGACATCGCGCAGAACATGGCGCGCCAGGACATAAAAATAAAAATGGGATGAGATCTGTAATTGGCCTGCGTTGGAAAGGATCGCGTCGACCAGACGCGGATTATCGAGCACGGCATCACGCGTCTCCGCGTCGCTGAGGAGGTCGATCAGGGAAACGTGATCGGTCTGGGACCGGGCGAGGATGCGGACGACAAAGTCGAAATCCGCCGCCGTGAAGCGCGCCCGACAATTCGCCTGGATCATCGGGGTCGTATCATGAGCATCAGCGATGCCGGATGGCAAGCCTCGTCGAGGAAAATATACCGGTGACGGAAAACGCCGCACGGATGGATCAGACGCTTGCTCCGAATATGTCAATCGAACACGAAAAGCTGGTGATCGTTGGTAAGGGGCGTAGATTGAGATTATGAAATTCACGCCATTTCTCTTTCGCTTCGCTAGAGCTTGCGCGTCCCCCAGTCGCGCGAAGCCCTCCAAAGACTACTATTATGACGAATCGGCGGATATTGTTCGATGGCGTGGGAGCCCTGAACGTCCTCCGGCAGTGCTTGTCGTGAACGCAGAAGGTCCTCAAACAAAGAAATGCGATATCGAAAAAGGGGAGGACATGAAAGATAGGCGGATGTGGGCGTAGTCATGCAGAATGATTTTGATCATCTCGAACAAGTGGGATGTCACCGTTGATTTTGTCGTCTTAGAGCTTCAGAAACGAAAGCATTCCTACGTCCGGCTGAATACTGAGGATCTGGTATCAAACAGGGTACTGATCAACGCGCCGGATATTTCGATTACGTTCGAGAATGAGCGGCATCGGATCGATCTGGTTCGTGATGTTGGCGCTGTTTGGAATCGCAGACCAGGTTTCCCTTTCGACGAAATCTCGAAGACCGATCGACCGTCGCAGGGGGTTCAGTTATTCATCACTGATCAGTGGCGAATGCTGCGATATGGCCTGACTGCCGCTGCCGACATAGCGTGGGTAAATCCGCCGGATGCCGAGTTGCGGGCCGAAAGCAAGGTGCACCAATTGGTGCTTGCTCGAAAACTTGGATTTGCCGTTCCAGAAACCTTGTTCACCAATGATCCGGATGCAATTCGCGCCTTCGCGTCACGGCGTGACGGCAGAGTGATTGCCAAGGCAATGTATACTCCATTGATCGAAGAGGAGGACCAGGACAGATTCATTTTCACTTCGAAATTGGAGATGCCTTGCGCAAAGGATGACGCTTCCATTGCTTTATGTCCGTTCATTGTTCAGGAACGAATCACTCCAAAGACTGATTACCGTGTGACGGTAATTGGAGACGTGGTTATCGCGGCTCGTATTGAGTCCAATAGCGGACGTTCAGTTGATCTTGATTGGAGAACACAGAAGGACGGCTTATCATTTGTGGAGTGCAAACTGCCACCGCGAATCGCTGCTTTATGCAATTCATATGTCAAAGCATCGGGACTATTCTTCGGTGCGATTGACCTCGTGGAGCGAGATGACACGTTCTTCTTTCTTGAAATTAATCCCAACGGGGAGTGGGGTTGGTTGCAAAAGCCGATGGGTCTCCCAATTGCTGAGCGACTTTGTGATCTTCTCGTTTCTCTTGATCGCCGGAACCCTAACGAGCGATGAAAGAAAAAATCGCTGACTTTTTTTGGCCCCCGATACGAGCAAATCGCGCCAACCGTGTAATCCGCGCCCGGCGAGAACAGCAGAGCGGGCAAGTTTTGTGGTCTGAAGTCCACAAGCAAGTGCAGAGTTCGCTGACCAAATACAAGGAATTGTCGGCTAATTTGGAAGCCGCTTCCGAATTAACGAAAAGCGAAACGAGCCGAAAGGACACTCTCGAAGGCAAAGCATCAATAATTGTCCAATCCGCTGGAATTGCAGTGAGCATTGTTGCCCTTGCTCCAGCAGTTCTTGGTAAGCAGTGGAGCCTATCCTTTTGGTGGACCGGAATAGTGCTGTTTTTGTATTTTCTCGCAATAATTCATCTACTTGTCGCCGTGACTTACGCGATCAGGGCGCGCCGAGTTGCAGAGTATGCGATGCCAACCACTACTGGTCTGATTGGATTGATGAAGGATTCTTCCACACACTCGTTCGCGAAAAATCTCATCGCTCAAAAGATAAGTGATACTCGCTGGAATGAGGACTCCTTGATAATGAAAGTGAACGAACTTTCAGTCGCTGAAGACATGTTTCTTAGGGGGTTGGCTTTCTTTGCAGGCTCGGTATCGATCGTGATCTTGAGAACAGCATCCGTTTATTTGGAGCAGCATGTCGCTTGAGTCGTAAATTCGTCGTATTGATCCTTAGGAACCAACATCTCTCTTGTTTAGGAACGGCGATTTTCGATACCCTGAGCTGATGATGCGCGTGAGGCTGGTCTCTCTGATGATTTCGTTCGTCGTGGTAGCGACCGTACGTTTGTTCGCGAACGGCGGAGCGTGGCAGACGGGCGTGCCGGTGACGGGGAACGGCGCAGCGACGGATCAGAAGAAATCGACAAACGTAACGATCGAGGACGAAAAGCTCGCGATCGATCTGCACCAGGAATTCGCGGCGGTGGAAGTGCGTTACGGATGGAGAACGCCGGCGGACAGGTCGAGCAGGATTTCTTTTTCGCGCTCGATGGCAAGTAGTCGCGGCGAAGCCGCCAGATAGTCATCGAGCGACGGAGCGCTCGATCCACTACTATGTTCAACGTTTTTTTCGGTGGCCGACCATTTCGCTTTTCCACGTCCGCCGATCGACGCGGGTGAGATGTTTTTCCAGGCCGCGCCTGAGCAAGGGCCGGTGCGGGATGTCGCAAAGATATTCGGCGACGAACCAGATTTCTTGGTCCGAGGTCATCCAATGGCGATCGTCGAACCGGGCGAGATTCACCGGCCGGGAGAAACGCCGGAGCGTCCGTTCGCCGCGCAGGTTGAAATAGATGTTGAAATAGCTCAGCGCCAGCTCGCGCAAGGTGCGATAAACCGGCTCTCGATAGCGGCAGCCGGCGAAGTTCGATTTCGCGATCGCGCCCCAATGCCCGCGCATTTTGAAAATCGCGAGGACGTGGTCGGTGTCCTGATCGGCTTCCAAATCGAGAATGAGCGGTGGGAATCCGAGAGCGCGGAGCGCCGCCGCGGCAAAGATCGCGCCTTCCAGGCAGTGGGCGGTTTTCTCGCGCAGCACTTTTCTCGGCGACCAGGCGGTGCCGGCGAGATGATAAGGGATGCCGTCGAGAAAATGCTGAATACCGGCCGGCGACTTGAGCGCGCGCAAGGCTCGGAGTTCCGCAGGCGAAAATTCACCCGGTGCCGTGCTCTTTTTTTTTCCTTTCATCAGCGCCGAAGAAACGCGTAAAGGCCGTCGAAGCAATTCCCGCCGCGGATGAGAATTTCGTCGTCGGGCATCCCGCGCTTCGCCCAGCCTTTCAAAATCCGGTCGAGCCCGACGCCCTCGGGCCGCTGAAACTTTTCGTCTTCGAGATCGGCGTCGTGGACCATCTCACCGATCTTGGGCAACGCCTTGTCCGCGATCCCGAACCGCGCCAGCAGGGTCTCGAACGTGCAGTCCTCGCCGTGATGCGAAAATTCTCCGTGTGCATAATCGAACGGGATTCCGCCGGCGATTGCCTCGGCTTGGGCGGCGAACTTGAAGGTGGCCTTCGGATCGATGAACGAACGGATCAGCCAGGCGCAGGCGACGCGATCGATCTCCGGCCGGGGACGCGTCACCCAGATTTTCCCCTGAAACTTCGCGGCCTGAAGGCGCGGGGCTGCCGGCGTTTTGGATCGGGTCGCGCTCTCGAGTCGATCGAGCTGCGATTCGGCGACGTGCGCTTTCGGGGCGTCAAAGAAATCGATCTCGCGAATGGCGCGAAACGTTTTCCGTAATTTCTCCAGCTCGCCGGCGAATGT